>NZ_JABSOD010000009.1 GCF_013283795.1 Rheinheimera lutimaris | reverse complement strand
ACTTTTGACGTCAGTTATTTTTAGGGGGTATTACCATTCCCTTAACTAAAAATAAAAACGGGGCTTAAGCCCCGTAATTCAAACGTCCATTATGTTAAGTCTTATTAAATGCTACCGCCAAGTATAGCCTGACGCTATAGATTAAAGTTTTTCCGCATTTCGGCTTAGTTGAGCTGAAATATTATCGTTAAGCTCAAGCCAGCTAAAGTCTTTACCCCAGGCTTTTTTAAAGGCTTCATTACCTTGCACGTTGTCCAATATCTCCTTTAAATCAAATACCTTAGAAAAATTCTCTTCATTTACGTCATAGTTTGACCAGCCTCTTACACTGAGCTCAGTGTATTTCAGGTAGCCTGACTTAAAGTCTTTAGCGGCGGCAACAAAATCTTTATTGCTGGTAAACTTCTCAGCTATTAATGCTTTTTCAGCATCGCTGAGTGAGCCGGTAACTTCCGGTTCGCCTGATTGATTAATTGACAGGCCCCAATTTTTACCGGCTAAAGAAGGCAGTTCGCTGGCTATCTCTGCCATGATCTTGCCATATTGAGAGAACATTTTTTCAACAGACTTGGATACCTCACCACTTGGCATATAAAGGTTGGCGCTTGCCCTGGAAATAGTAGTTACTTCTTGTTCTTCGGCTTCTTTGGTCAACCCGGCACCAACCATTGTTATTGTTATCGTCATCGCCCTGTTGTAAACCGGCTCAGCTTCCTGGTGTTCACCTTTGTGATAAATGTCCGCGGCCAGGCGCCCAAGCTCGCTGTTTAACTGCTCTTTACTGTTTAGCGGTTTGTTGACTTCAATGGCAGCACCGTTCGATATAATTTTCGATGCCGGATCTGTATAGGAGGAGTTAACTTTCACATCACTTACCTTGCAGCTTTGGTTATTAACTTGTTGTCGGCAAGCTATCTTTTAACTTTAGTTACTTTTAAAATCAGAACCTTCCGGCGTTGAACTCATTCACTTGTTTACTGCAAAGATGTTACTCTTGTGCACGTTTAATCTCCTTAAAAACGACAAAGGTTGTACAAACTATGCAAAGCGATCTGCCCTTCTCGCAAGCCTGTGAAAACAACAAAGCGCCGATTTTAGCGCTGTTGCAACAGGCATTTGCCAATTGCCGCAATGTACTGGAAGTGGGTAGCGGTACCGGCCAACATGCTGTGCATTTTGCTGCCGGCATGCCGCATCTTAACTGGCAGGCATCGGATCAAGCGCTGTATTTGCCTGATTTAACCGAGAGGCTGCGCCGCGCAGCGTTGCCTAACCTGCCCTTGCCATTGCTGTTGGATATTCGCGACGCGGCGGCGCCAACGGTTAAAGGTTATGACGCCGTGTTTAGCGCCAATACCCTGCATATTATGCCGTGGCCGGTAGTGCAGCAGTTATTTGCGCGCTTAAACGACTTTTGTACAGCAGAGGCAACGTTGTGTATCTATGGCCCGTTTAACTATAACGGCCGTTTTACCAGCGACAGTAACCGCGCCTTTGATGCCAGCTTAAAAAGCCGTGACCCGGCGATGGGTATTCGTGATATAGCCGCGGTGGTTGCTTTGGCCGGCGCCTCAGGCTTCAGCTTACAGCAGGATCACAGCATGCCGGCAAATAACCGCCTGCTGCAGTTCATACGTAGTTAACATGTCAATCTTGATGAACTATTACCATGTTTTTTCCGCTTCGTTTCGCTGTGTATAAAGCTGCATCACAACATCTTATTGTCTCATCAAGAGACTGCTGCAATGAACATACGCCTATACTTACCGTGACATAAATATCAGTAGAGCCGTATATAAAAGTGTTAGACGCAATTGATGTTCTTATCCGGTCGATTATGATCAGAGCGTCCGTCACGTTTATATTACGCAAAAACAACATAAACTCTTCGCCGCCCCAGCGGGTAGGAATATCTTCATTGCGGCTGTTGTTTGTTAGAATAGCAGCAACCTGCGCTAAAACGGTATCGCCAGCCTCGTGGCCGTGAACATCATTAATTTTTTTGAAATTATCAATATCAAGCATAACCAGGCAACCTGCGCTTGTAGAGTTAACCAGGTTGTTGTAGCCTCGCGACGCTACGCTATAAAAGTGACGTCGATTGTAAAGCCCCGTTAGCTCGTCTTGGTGTGCATGACGATATTCCACTTTTAAATGCTGATTAACTTGTTGCATATGTTGTTTTAGATCTTGAAATTGGAAATCCATATTGCGCATTTTGGGCTCAAGCCTGATCAAAACAGCGTAAGGTTTTGTGACGGCGTTCTCACGTATACCGCAGAGATGTGTTGTATAACGACGAAACTCATTATTAACCGGCAGATTAATATTGCCTTTTACAATCCCCGTTTGAATGGTACTTATGTGAAACCACTCAACAAATTGTTGATGATGCGTAGTTAGCCAATTAACAACATTATGGCTAAAGTCGTACTGAAAAGTATTAAAGAGAGAATTAGCGGAAGAGTTACTTTGTACTACTTCACCAGCAGTTGTACATATAAAAATAGCCTCCTTAAAGCATTCGATTATACCATCAGCAGAATTGATAATAGGCAAGTCAGCCTCCTTTCCTACTGACGGTCTGAGGTAGTATCCTGAAAATATTCGCGTGCAGAATTATCTTCCGCTTGCTCATAAACCAAGTGAATAACTATTCGGCAACGCCCATCAGATTTTGCAATTGTCTCATCCAGCTCGACTTTAGCATAACCAAGATTATCTGCAGTAATTCGGCCAAAAACATTCGAAGTCATCATACATAAAGAGGGTTTGCCAATAACTTTATCACCAAAAGGACAGCGAGAATTTAAAAGAACAATCTTATCCGGACTCAATGAATCAATTTTAAAATTACCATCAATACGATGTTTTAAATCTACCAAAACACGGGCAACGGTTTCCAAATCGAAACTTTCATTTACACAAGACGCTGTATGGTAGTCAGCATTCAAAAGCTTTCCTATTCGGGTACCAACCAAACTGATAAAACCTTCGGCATCCTCTAAACCAACAACATCTTCAAGAGTTTTACTGAGCTGACTGACTAATTGCAGTAAAAAAACCTCTTTACTGTGTTTTACAGGTAAGTTTTCAACCTGGATTTTAGATGCAGCCATCAAATATTAGCCCGTTTCACTTGAGTCAGATTAAATGATAGAAGTAAAAAACGATTACGCCACTTAATATCTGTTAATACCTAATTAACGTTATAGATGGCTCACTTGATAAGGCCTGTTAAAAATTTCTTGCATATTTTACCGATCCGGCATGTTACATTGCTTTTTGATATAAGGAAGCTTCAAAACAGCCTCAGTTTGATAGTGCCGTAGCTGGCAAGTTTCTTTTTCAAAATAGCCTGCAATAGCCCCGCTTAGCGGCGTTTCTGCAAACAAATAGCTGCCATAACGCATTACCGGCGCAAAACCGCGTTTAAGTTTATGCTCGCCCTGGGCACCGGCATCAAAGTAGCGCAAACCATGCTGAATACAGTATTCAATACCCTGGTAATAGCACAGCTCAAAATGCAGGTGCTCTGCATCGATAAGCGCGCCCCAGTAACGGCCGAATAAGGTATCGCCGCTTTTAAAACACAGCGCGGCGGCAATCATGCTCTCTGCTGTGCTCTCTGCCATACTCTCAGTATTGTGCTCTTCAGATGGGCCGGCAAAAGCGGCAAATACCACTATGTTGCCGGGCATCATTTGCGCCAATGCCATAAAGCTTTGTTCGCTGATATAACCCCGATGACCGGAGCGCTTTAAATAGGTCGCCTGGTAACAGCGGATCACCGCTTGCCAATCCGCAGCGCTAAGTTCGTCGCCATGCAGGGTTTTAAGGGTAAAACCGGCTGTTTTGCTACGTTCTTTACGAAGTTGTTTGCGCTTGCGACCGTCAAGTTGCTGTAAAAAATCGTCAAACTGATGATAACCGGCGTTGTGCCATAAAAACTGCACATCATGCCGGGCTAAAAAGCCCTGCTCTGTCAGGCTTTGCTGTAATTGCGCGCTGCTGTACAGCCACTGCACGCTGCAAAAATCCTGTGCTGCAAGGCGCTGCTTTAGTGCAGCACAGATATGCGGCAACAGGCTGTCGGTAAGGTCGCGGCTGAGCACGCCAAACCTGGGCCCGGTAACCGGCGTAAACGGGATGGCCGCTATCCATTTCGGGTAATACGGCAGCTGATACTGGCGGTACGCATCGGCAATTTGCCAGTCGAACAGGTATTCGCCGTATGAGTGGCTTTTAATATAGCCGGGTACCGCAGCCAGTAAAACGTCGTCCTGCCACAACGTAAGATGTTGGCTCTGCCAGCCGCTATGATGCAAAGCAGCGCCGGCACCAACACTGCCGCCCTGCTCCAGCGCCAATAAAAACGCATGCCGGCAAAACGGATTTTTGTCGTTGTTATCGTTGGTAAACAAAGCATCCCACTGCTGCGGCGATACCTGTGTCAGCGAATTAAGCCATTTAAGCTGCATAGCGGTTAGTTGGTTTGGTTATCTGGTAGAACAAAGTGGTATGCATGTTACTTGTCAGCCTCTTGAGATATTTTGCCTGCGTAACTATATCCTGTGTAAGTCTGTTCATCGTATATATATTTTCAACGCCCGGTTTAAGGAGCCATTATGAGCCAACAGTATACCCCGCCCAAAGTCTGGCAGTGGGACGCCGAAAATGGCGGCCAGTTTGCAGCCATTAACCGCCCGGTAGCCGGTGCGACGCATGACAAAACCCTGCCGGTTGGTAAACAGCCGTTGCAGTTATACTCTCTGGCAACGCCTAACGGCGTTAAAGTCAACATTATGCTGGAAGAATTACTGGCCGCAGGACATAAAAACGCTGAATACGACGCCTGGCTGATCAGTATTAAAGACGGCGAGCAGTTTGGCAGTGGCTTTGTTGAGCTAAACCCTAATTCTAAAATTCCGGCGCTGCTGGATACTACCACCGGTACCAGGGTGTTCGAGTCCGGCTCTATATTGTTGTACCTGGCGGAAAAGTTCGGTGCCTTTTTACCCAAAGACCACGCCAAACGCACCGAAGTGCTGAACTGGCTGTTTTGGCAAATGGGCAGTGCCCCCTTTGTTGGGGGTGGCTTTGGCCACTTTTATGCGTACGCCCCGGAAAAGTTTGAATACCCGATAAACCGTTATGCCATGGAAACCAAACGCCAGTTAGACGTGTTAGATAAACAACTGGCTAAGTATGAGTTTGTCGCCGGCGATGAATACAGCATTGCCGATATGGCCATTTGGCCGTGGTATGGCGGTATAGCGTTAAACCGTGCTTACAATGCAGCAGAGTTTTTAGATACCCAAAGCTACACGCATTTAATGCGCTGGGCAAAACAGCTTGATGCGCGCCCTGCGGTTAAACGCGGTTACATTGTTAACCGTAACTTTGGCGACGGGCCGCAACTGCCTGAACGTCACAGCAACGACGATTTTGCGGCCTTTAAACTGTAATGCATCAGTAGCGGTTTATCACCGGCGCCGCAATGCAGCGCCGCCGGTTTAATAGGCTACTTTTTGCGCCGACTCTGCCCAGATATAGGTTACCCCAACACCAAATGACCAGCCGCTGCGCTCTACTAACAGCGGGCTGTCGGCATTTTTAGCGCCCTGTGTCGACTCATAACGGCCAAAACCAAAGCCACGCCATTTGGGCGTAAATCGTTTGCCAACACTTACAGAGCCGCGCAGCGCAATTAAACCGCCTTGTGCATTAAACAATGGCCGGTTTGGCGTTACATCGGCGGCGGATACCTGATAAAAGTAATCACTGAGCTTTTCACTGCCAAACACTGCGCTGGCACCCAATGCATAAAAGGTACCCTTTGCTGTGGTGATATCGGCATACAGGCCGGGTTCAAAACTGACACCGTTATAATTAAGGCTGTTGCTTAAATCAAATACGGCACGCAGCGGAAAATCAGCCCGCACTCTGGCGCCAAATACATCTTCACTTAAGGTCCAGCGTAAGCGCGGGCCGGCTTCTATTAAGGTACCTAAGTTTTTCATACCGTCACGCACGGCAATATCGGTGTCTGACGAGCCCAAAGAGCCGGCAAAACCCACATCCAGCTCTAAACTATCGGTTTTAAACGCTCTTAAGCCGACATTATCGCGATCGGCGCGCAAAATATCACCGCGATACACCAGGTAGGGCAAAACAAAATTGCGCCGCACCAGTTGATCGGAGCCCGGATACGCCAACTGATTAACATTAATGCCCACTACACCAGCTTCCCACAACGGTAATGCCGGCTGTTCTGCCGACAGCGGCAGGCAGATTAACGTGGCTGCCGCGACAGCAGAACGGTAAAAAAGCGTCATTCAGCCTCCGGTGCTAAATAAGGTTGCAGCAGCCCGCGCACATTAACGCCGGCATTAAGTTTGGCCGCTAACAAATATAAACCGGCAATTTTGCGGTGCAAAAACAGCGCATCAACCGGTGGCGTATGCCAGTAGTCTTGTTTCAGGCTTAATGCAGTGCCGGCATCGCGCAGCCGGCGGGCCAGATCGCTCTGGCCAAAATCAAACCGCTGTTGTTTTAACGGCTCACAGGCCAACTGCACTAAATTAATGACAGCCTGCTTTTGCCCGGGCTGAATATGCTGACTAAAAAAGCCGATATCTGTCAGGGCCTTATCTATTGCGTGCTGGTCATCAATAATAGCAGCCGCAAATAAATTACGATACGCGTTACTAAAAGCCGGCGGATAATCGCGACAGGCTCCAAAATCCAGTAACACCAGTTGCCCCGTTGCGCGGTTATACAGGTAATTGGCGAAATTCGGATCCGTTTGCACCAATTTAAACTCAAACAGCTCTCGAAAAAACAGACTGAACAGCAACTGCATTACCCTGTCACGTTCTGCCTGGCTATCCTGTTGTAAAGACTCTATTGCCACCCCGTCGACATAACTCATGCACAGAATATTGGCGGTACTGATCGCCATAAACGGCTCGGGCAATAAATAGGCATTATCGTGCTGCAAAAAATCACGATAGCGCTGCAAGTATGCCGCTTCCGATAAATAATCGGCTTCGTTTTTAAGTTGCAGTTTGGCCTGCTGTAACAGGCTTTGGTAATCTACGGCTTCAGGCAACAAACCACTGATGCGCAGCAAGCTGGCGACATTGTCCACATCGCTGTCGATGCTGTCTTTTATACCCGGGTATTGCACCTTTACTGCCAGCCGGGTGCCGTTATCATGATAGGCCAGGTGTACCTGACCGATAGAAGCTGCTGCCAGCGGCTGATAGCTGAAATCACTGAAATGTGACAGCCAGTTTTCGCCCAGTTCAGTGCGTAATACCTGCGTTAGTTGCTTTGGCAACATCGGGTTGGCGCCGGCGCGTAAGCGGGCCAAAATATCGCTCAGCTCCGGCGGTAACATGTCCCCGGCGTCCATTGACAGCAGCTGCCCCACTTTCATCGCTGCGCCACGTAAATGCGCTAGTTTGTCGGCGACACGGCGCACATTAGCGGTAGTAAGTAACATACCGGCTTTAGTGGGTCTGTTACCCTGAGCCAGCTGACGCGCGCCCTCGGCCACCATACCGCCGGCAACCCGACTTGCTAACGACGCCAAATTACCCAATCGCGACAACCGGTTTACCGGCACTTTAGAATCTGAAGACATAACCACCTGCAATAATATGACCACTACTCAACATAGGTTTATTTAACAAAACTACCTGTGATTACGTAAGTTTTCGCTGTTAAGCTCAGTGTTGTTGTATAGCAATGCGCCCTGCCTTGGTAAACCCCGGCCATAGGCGCGGTGTCGGTGCCAGCACAAATAAATCGCCGTTTAAACCGGTAAGCTGCTGCGGCACGCCGGCAGCTTTGGCGACTGCCGCATTAGCCGCTAAGTGCGCTGCCTCGCCATGCACCGGTACCGCGATTTGTGGCTGTACCCAACGATACAGTAAATCCAGCTCACCGCGGTTCGGGTGTCCTGATACATGCACCGGCAGCTCAGTATCGTGGCTTTGTAAGGTTTGAATTTTGCGGGCATGAAACTTCTCTACCAACCGGCTGATCAGCATTTCATTGCCGGGAATGATGATAGAACTGAAAATGACCAAATCTCCCTGCTCCAGTAACAACAGCGGATGGTTATCATCTGCCAGCCGGCTAAGGGCAGCCCGCGGTTCGCCCTGGGAGCCGGTGGCAATAACCAGTACTTCTTCTTTGGGCAGATAACCAATATGCGCCGCGTCTACCACGGTAAGTTCATCCGGCCAGTAACCGGTAGCACGGGCGGCGCCTACCATATTATTCAGCGAACGGCCAAGCAGTGCCAGGTAACGACCGGTTTTTGCCGCAATGCGCGCCAGTGAAATAAGCCGGCCAACATTGGAGCTAAAGCCGCTAACCACCACTCTGCCGCTTGCCGCCTTGATCACCTGATGCAATGCCGCCGCGCAGTCTGTTTCTGAGACAGAAAACCCGTCGCGCAGCGCATTGGTGGAATCGCACACCATAGCGGTAATATTGTGCTGTACCAGTCGTTTAAATACTGCATCTTTAAAGGCACGGCCAACAATGGGGCCGGCATCCATTTTCCAGTCTGCGGTATGAAATACGTTGCCGGCAGCCGTTTTAATCAGCAGCGCATGCGGCTCAGGAATAGAGTGGGTAATTGCCAGCCAATGCAAACAAAACGGGCCGACATTCAGCGTGGCCCCGCTTGCTATCTCTATCAGCGGCATTTTATCCAGCAAGCCGGTGCCGGCCAGTTTGCGGCGCAATATTTCCGCGGTAAAGGGCGTGGTATACACCGGGCAGTTAAAGCGTGGCCACAATTGTGGCAAGGCACCGATATGATCTTCATGCGCATGGGTAATAACAATGCCGCATAAGTTTTCTTTTTGCGCACTGATAAAGCCCGGATCAGCCGCCAATACTTCAGCTTGCATAACATTTTCTGTGCCATCGCGCTGCGGTGCCAGCGGGCTGTTAAAGGTTACACCGCAATCCACCATCAGCCAGCGGCCGGCATGACCATACAAATTCAGGTTCATGCCTATTTCGCCGGTACCGCCAAGCGGCAGAAACCATAAGTCTGCCTCACCCGGCGTTGCCGCTGCACTTATGCTGTTAATAATATTCTCCTTAAGCTTGCTCTAATTGCTCCGCCTGGTCTAACTCGGTTTGCAAGCGTGTGGTTTCATCTGCCCGCGGCTTAGCAAACCGGGCCAGCGCCAGATACAGCACCGGGGTTAAATACAGCGTAAACACCACCGCAATGCCCAGGCCGCCAAAAACCACCCAGCCAATAGCATTGCGGGCTTCGGCGCCGGCGCCGCTGGATAAAATTAACGGCAGACCGCCAAGCAAGGTAGATAACAACGTCATAATAATCGGCCTTAAGCGGATGGCAGCGGCTTGTTCTACTGCTTCGCGTACTTTATAACCCTGGTCGCGCAGTTGGTCGGCAAATTCGACCAGCAGAATAGCATTTTTTGCCAACAAACCTATCAGCATCACCAGGCCGATTTGCGAGTAAATATTGATAGAGGTGCCGGTTAAAAACAGGGCAAACAAGGCTGCAGCAATACCAAAGGGTACGGTAGCCATTACTACTACTGCACTGTTCAGGCTTTCAAACTGCGCCGCTAACACCAGCAGTACAATAATAAACGCCAGCACGTAGGTTAGCGTGACTTCGCGGGCGGTCTCTTCAAAGGTTTGCGCTTCGCCTAAAAACACCAAACCAATATTGGCCGGTAAATGTTGCTCTGCCAGGGCACGCAATTGTTCTACCACCTGCTGAATAGACAGCCCGGCCGGCAATTGCATTTCCATCTCGATAGCACGGCGCTGTGCCTGACGCTCAAGCTCAGCGGCTACGCCCTCTTCTGAAATGTAGGCCAGGCTGGATAACGGCACTAAACTGCCGTTGTTTGAGCCGACATACAAATTCGCCAGGTCGGTCGGATCTTTAACCTGTGTCGTGTTAGCCTGAAGAATAACGGGGATGGCCTGATCGCCTACGTTAAGATCCGCTAAATCATCACCATTAATGGCAACCCGTAAGGTCGCAGCTATATCGGATAAAGGCACCCCCAACTCTTCTGCGCGACGCCGGTCTATATTCACCCGTAACTGTGGTTGAGTTGGCTGATATGAAATTCGCGGCATGCCAAGTTCCGGCAATTGCTGTTGTATCACCTTAGAAAACGCCTGGGCTGCAGCAAAAATACCGGCATAACTTTCACCGGTAAGAGCCAGCTCAAGACCACCGCCCTGACCGCGCAAATTCAGGCTGTTTGAGCCAAAAGCCCGTGCCGGCGCCCCGGGGATAGCCGCCAGCGGACCACTGATTTGGTTGATAATCTCTTGTTGTGAGGCGTCGCGCTCGCTCCAGTTTTTTAACGGCACGGTAATAAACACTAAATTGGGGTCCCATTGGCCCACCACGGTGTAGATGGAGTCGATATTACCGCCGTTAACGTAAGGCAATAAAATATCTTCCATTTTGTCAGCCTGGCGGTCCATAAAGTTTAAGCCGACCCCATCCGGACCGCGGGCAAAAATACGGATACTGCCGCGATCTTCCGCCGGCATCAGTTCATTATCCAACACGGTATACAGGCTTATCGCTGCGACAGCCGCCACCAGGCTGGCGATAAACACCCACCAGGCTTTATCCAGCGCAACATGCAAGCTGCGCCGGTAACCGGCCAATACGCTGTTACCAATGCCGGCAAACTTATTGCGGCTGTGTTGTTTCAGCGGCAGCCGGGCAGTTAAAGCCGGCACCAGCGATAAGGCCACAAAAGAAGAAATAATCACTGCTATGGCCAGCACACCACCGAACTCACGGAATAAGCGCCCCGCCGTTGATGGCAAAAAGGCAATCGGCACAAATACCGCCACCAACACCGCCGTGGTGGCCACCACGGCAAAAAATACTTCGCGGGTACCGATAACTGCGGCAGCCCGCGCGCCCAGGCCCATACTGCGCCGGCGCTGAATATTTTCCGTAACCACAATGGCGTCATCTACAATTAAACCGGTGGCCAACACCAGCGCCAGTAAGGTCAGAATATTAATCGAGAAGCCCATTAACCAAATGGCTGCCAGCGCACCTATCAGGGACACCGGTATCGATAAGGCCGGTACTATAGTGGCGCGGCCGGAGCCGATAAACAGCCACAGCGTGGCAACAACCAGCGCAATGGTCAGCAATAATGAGGTGATAACCTCTTTTACCGAACCACGGATAAATTCGGCATCATCCGAAGTTACCTGGATTTGCAGCTCGGGAAAGCGGCTTTCCAGGTGCTTTACCATTGCTAAAACTTCATCGGATATTTCAATAGTATTAGACCGTGCCTGGCGGATCACGCCCAAACCTATTACCGGCTTGCCATCCAATCGCACCAGGCTTTGCGCGTCAGCCGGGCTAAAATACACCGTGGCCACATCACCGACACGGGTATTACCACTGATAATAATATCGCTAACCTGCTCAGCGCTGACAGACGTTGCATCAGCACGCACAATCAACTGCTGATCGGTAGATTTCATGCTGCCGGCCGGCACGTCAAACGGCGCTTGACGCAGTGCGGCCGCAACATCCGTTACCGCCAGATTAAAACTGGTCAGGCGCAGTGGATCAAGCACGACCCGCAGTACCCGTTCACGATCGCCGTTCAGCCGCACATCGGCTACGCCGGGAATGCTTAAAAACAACGGGGCCAAATCGGTTTCTACCCGTTCGGTCAGGGTTTCCAAATCCAGCGTTTCGCTTGATACTGCCAGGCTCACCACCGCTTCAGCATCATTGTCTGCTTTGATAATGGCCAGCCTTTCAACAGCTTCAGGAAGTTCGCGTTGCACGCGGCTGACAGCCTCACGGGTTTCGTTGGCGGCATCATCGAGGTTTATGCCCGGACGAAACTCAACCCGTACCCGTGAGCTGCCTTCTTCACTGGAGGCATTAATCGATTTAACGCCGCTAACGCGGGCTACCGCGCCTTCCAGTTTGCTGGTGACTTCGGTATCAACGGTTTCCGGTGAGCCGCCGGGAAACGATGCCGTAACTGACACTATAGGCCGGTCAACATCGGGTAGTTCACGTACTTCAATGGCATTAAGCGCGGCAAAACCGGCAATAATAATCAGTAAATTAAGTACAACAATCAGTACCGGGCGGCGGATAGACAGCGAAGGTAAATCGTTTTGTGGTAACGGCCGGCTCATAAGCTGCGTTCCCTGGCTGCAGTAAGCGACTCTGCTGACAACACCGCATTTACTGCCTGGCCCTCACGCAGCGTTTGTACCCCCTCGATAATCAACTCATCTCCCGCGCTCAGCGCACCGGATACCAGTAAGCGGCCGCTTAAACGCTGGCGAATTTGTACATCGACCCGTTTTGCTGTGCCATTATCGGCCAGCCATACATAAGCACTGGTAGCGCCCCACAGTAAAGCGGCTTCAGGTATCACTGCATATTCTTGTCCGGCCAATTGCAGTATTACCCGAAAGCTCATGCCGGGCCGGTATAAATCCTCTTCGTTATGCAGTAACGCCCGCACGCGGATGCTGCGGTTAAGGCTGTCGATGCGCGAGTCAACTTGCTGAATATCAGCGCGAATACGTTGCCCAGCTGCTTGCCAGGGTTCCAGCTCAACACTGGCATTACCTTGCAAAATAGCTAAAGCCGCTTCAGGCGCACTAAAGTTAATAAACAGCTGTTTACGGTTATCGATAGTGGTAATGGCGCTTTGCTGATTAATCCGATCGCCCTGTTCAATGTCAGTCAGGCCGACAACGCCGGCAAACGGCGCCCGCACTGTTCTGTCTTCCAGCTCTGTTTTTGCTTCAGCCAGTTGCACTTGTATCAGGTCTCTGGCTGTTATAGCGTCGTCCAGCTCGCTCTGGGCAATAGCGCCGCGCTTGCGACTTTCCTGCAGCCTGGTAAGAGTGCGCTGCGCATCAGCCAATTGAATACTGGCCCGGTCCAGCGCAACTTGCTGGCGCCTGGAGTCCAGTTGCAGCAAAATATCACCACGTTCTACATATTGGCCCGGCACAAAATTTACCGCGGTAACTTTATCGCCTACCGCCGGATACACCACCACTGACTGCACCGCTTCTGCGGTACCTACCGCCTCTACCCGGCTGATTTGCTGCTCAAAACTAACCGGTGTGGTAATTACCTGCGCGGCACGGCCGGAGCCGGCAACTTGCGCCTGCAACGGCGTTAGTGTTAACAGGGCACAAAGCCAGGCGGTTTGGCGTATCAACGTCATTTAAAGTCCTTTAACTTAGCTGGTTATGTTTTCGCGGCTTACTATACGGATGTTCGCTTTGGCCTATCAACGATATTTACCATACGTTTACCCGGCGCAGAGCTTTAGCATGTAGCTAATATACGGCTTTAGCGCCGGCACGATCAAAAAAGGCTGCTCATACACGATGAACAGCCTTTATAAAAGGTCAGGCTACCGTTTAGGGTGCCTGCTTATGGCAAACGCTATGAATTACGCTGCTTTTACACTGTTTATCCAATTATTTACCCGTTTTTCCAGCACGCTTAGCGGCAAGGCACCGCCGCCGAGCACGGTGTCATGAAAGGCGCGGATATCAAATTTATCGCCCAGTTCAGTTTCAGCTTTGCTGCGTAATTGCTGAATTTTAATCATGCCGATTTTGTATGCCGTTGCCTGGCCCGGCCAAACAATATAACGACGCACTTCAGAAATAACCGCACCCTGAGCAATCGGTGTTTTTTCCATAAAGTAGTCTATCGCCTGTTGCTCATTCCAGCCTTTGCTGTGTAAGCCGGTATCTACCACCAACCGCACCGCACGCCACATCTCGGTGATTAAGCGGCCAAAATCAGAATACGGGTTTTGATAGGCGCCCATTTCTTTGGCCAGCAGCTCGGAATACAGCGCCCAGCCCTCAGAGTAAGCGGTAAAGCCGGCCTGAGTGCGGAAAGTCGGTACTGTGGTTAGCTCCTGCGCAATCGAAATTTGCATATGGTGGCCGGGGTTGCCTTCATGATAAGCAATGGCTTCCATTTCATTTTTCGGCATAGAGCGCATATCAGATAAATGCGCATAGTAAATGCCGGGCCGCGCGCCATCCGGTGTGCCCGGGAAATAATGCTGGGCGGCGCCGGGTTGTTCACGAAACGGTTCTACCCGTTTTACGATTAAGTCGGCCTTGGGCAAAATGCCGAAATACTTCGGCAGTTGCTCATTGATAAAGGCCAGATATTGGCGTGAGTCTTCCAGGTAGCCTTCACGGCCTTCGTCGGTTTCCGGATAATAGAACTGATCATCATCTTTAATAAATTTAAAAAACGCGGCTAAGTCGCCTTTAAAGCCCACCTGATCTTTAATGGCGATCATCTCTTTGGTTAAACGCTCAACTTCGTCTAAACCAATTTGGTGAATTTGCTCTGCGGTCAGATCTGTAGTGGTGGATACTTTTAACCGGTAGTTGTAATAATCGGTACCATCTTTTTGCTTGCCTACCCCGGTAGCAATTTCATCAGTGTTACCGATGTCCTGCTCTAACCATTGCTTTAATGCGGTATAAGCCGGTAAAAAGTGGTTTTGCAATGCCGTTTGAGTGTCCGCTGCTAACTGTTTGGCCTGCTCGTCGGTGAGTTTGTCGGCTTTGACCAGGGCGTCAATTTTGCCTTTGGCATCACTCCACAGCGGGATATCCTGCTCTGACTCAGTAAAAGGTGCGCCATTAATTAAATTAGTAATTTGCTGCAATACGCCGTCATAAGCAAACCGCGGAGGCCGCACGTCGTGCTCAGCATTGGCTTGTGCCCGCTCTAACAACTGCGTTATTGCACGGCTGATACCTTCAATACGCTTAACATAGGCCTGCATGTCTTCAGCAGTGTCTACTTTATGAAAGTTAATCATGATCTGCGGCAGCATGGCATGAATACCCTGCATTTGGGTAAACACATAGCCGTTTTTGCGAAAGGCTACGCCCTCTTTAGCCTGCTCGTATTGGTATACCCAAACGTCATATGAGGTTTGTGCCTCAAGATCCAGCTTATTGTAGTCAAAACTGCTTTTCAGTTCAGCAACGGTGGCGGCCAGCCAGGCTATCTGTTCATCTTCTGCTGCTATTGAGGTGTCATCAACCTGGTCGTACTTATCTTTGCGGCCCAGAAAGGTCATTTGAAGCGGGCTTTGTTGTAATTGTTCTTCGTATTTAACTTCAAACCACTGGTTAAGCCGTGCAGTTTCAGATTGTTGTGTTTGCTCTGCCGCAGCATTAACCGGGGTGACAGTAGCGGTATCCGGTGCCGGGTTGCAGCCGGCAACAATGCCGGCAACAGCCAGAGCGATTAGAGACTTATACATAGTGCAAGGTCCTTGTTGTTTTTGGTTATTACCAAAATACAGCCTACCGCCCCACAGTGTATTAGTCTAAAACAAATTGTAAGCAGATTTAATTTCAGGCACTGACGCGTTTATATTGCCGGTATTGCGGCACCCAGAAATTATCGTCTATTTTCTGTTGCAGCTGCGCATCATCCAACTCTAATGCCAGGCCTTGTTGCATGGCCACTTTAGCAACATTAAACGCAATCACTTTGCTTAATGCTGCCAGTTCAGTAAAGGCCGGTAATAACCCACCGCTGCCGTTATTGGCTTTCGGCGAGGCTGCCGCCAGGGTTTTACTGGCCTCACGTAACATTTCGTCGCTGATAAGCCGCGCTTTGCTGGCGATAACGCCTAACCCAACGCCCGGGAAAATATAGCTGTTGTTACACTGCGCAATGGCATAACGCTTACCGTTAAACTCTACCGGCGCAAAAGGACTGCCGGTGGCAATAATCACATCGCCGTCAGTCCAGTTAATTACCTGCTCCGGTGTGGCTTCAACCTGACGTGACGGGTTACTCAGCGGGAAAATAACCGGTGTGGTACAACCCTTTTTCATCGCCCGAACAACCGCTTCAGTAAACAAACCGGCCTGGCCGGATACCCCGATTAAAATACCCGGTTGGGCGCAATTCATCACATCCAGCAGACTTGGAAACTCACTGCTGTAACTCCACTGCGCAATCGTAGCTGACGATTGTGTTAATGCTTGCTGAAAGTCCCGCAACCCCGGGGTAGTGTCGGTAAGCAGACCAAAGCGGTCGACCATATATACCTGCGCACGGGCCTGTGTTTCACTGAGCCCCTCGGCCACCATTTGGCTGATCACTTGCTCAGCAATACCACAACCGGCTGAGCCGGCGCCGACAAAGACCACTTTTTGCTCTGATAACCGCGTGTTTTTACTGCGACACGCTGCCAGCAAGGTGCCTACCGTTACCGCTGCAGTACCCTGAATATCATCGTTAAAACAACATACCTGGTCACGATAACGCTGTAATAATGGCATAGCATTGGGCTGGGCAAAATCTTCAAACTGAATAATCGCTTCCGGCCAGCGGCGTTTGACAGCCTTGATAAACAAGTCGACAAACTCGTCGTATTCAGCCTGGTTTACCCGCTTTTGCCGCAGTCCCATGTACATAGGGTCATTCAGCAGTTTTTCGTTGTTGGTTCCCACATCCAGCATTACCGGTAAGGTATAAGCCGGACTGATGCCGCCACAGGCGGTATAAAGTGACAGCTTGCCGATAGAAATTCCCATGCCGCCGATACCCTGGTCGCCCAGGCCCAGCACCCGCTCACCGTCGGTAACCACAATTACCTTCACTTTGCGCTTGGTCGCGTTACGCAACACGTCATCCAACTGATGCCTGTCCTGATAACTGATAAATAAACCGCGGGCACTGCGGTAAATATCGGAAAACTGCTCACAGGCATCACCAACCGTTGGCGTGTAGATAATCGGGATCATCTCTTCCAGATGTTGCTGCAACAAGCGGTAAAACAAGGTTTCGTTGTTGTCCTGAATAACACGCAGATAAATGTGTTTATTAATGGCAGTATCGAAACTCTTGTATTGCATATAAGCACGACTTACCTGCTCTTCAATGGTTTCGTAGCGCGGTGGTAATAACCCGGCTAAATTAAACGCCAGCCGCTCTTCAGCAGTAAAGGCACTGCCTTTATTTAATAACGGTGTTTCCAGTAAGGCTGAGCCGGCATAGGCGGTATATAAAGGTGTTTTTTTCACAAGACTACTCATGGATGGATATTCCCGATAATCAGTTAGCTGTGCTATAGCGACAACTAACTGACAGAAGATTAATAGATAGTGCTGATCCGTGGGTTTAAAACAGACAGGATAAACAGACCTTCAGTGTTACAAAAATCGATAGCACGGATAATGTCAGGCTGGCTCAGTTCCAGCAACTCTAAAACAAATGGATCGACCAGTTGCTTACTGGTGTACAACTCGGGATGTTGATTGGTTAATGCCAACCGCGCGGCTAAATAGACAATTAACTGCGCTTTGTTCTGTTGGCTGAAACTAGTGCTGTGTTGTAATGCTATCGGTTCAACGATGCTGTCAGGTAATTGCCATAAATGCAGCAATTCGGCACCGCAACGGGCGTAGGTAAAGCCCAGCACCTGTTGTTGTATCTGCCAGGGCAATTCATCTGCAGTGTAATTTTGACACTGATTTGCTTGCTGCGAGTTGTGGTGCAACACCACCATTTCACCGATATTGTGTAATAAGCCGGCGACATAAAACCGGTCTGACGGCTTTAAACCACAGCACTGCGCCAAAAATTGCGCAATCAGTGCCGCGTTAACGCTTTGCTCCCAAAACCGTTCCAAATCAATGGCTGCAGTATCGACCTTGCTGCACGCCGAGGCTATACCAATACTCAATACAAGGTTATACACCTGGGTTTTACCCAATACTAATAACGCTTTGCTGACGCTTTCAACCTGATATGGCAAATTATAAATAGCACTGTTCGCCAGTTTTAACAGCTTTGAGGTTAGCACCGGGTCCAGCAAAATCACTTCCGCGACTTCGTCCAGACTGGCCGTGTCAGAGTCCATTAACTGTTTAACGCGTAAGTAGCCTTCCGGCAAAGCGAAAAGGTCTGCAACATTCTGTGCATATTGCAAGGCTTGCATTGACTTAAGTCTCCCGCAGCAGAACGCTGCTGACAAAGCATGTCTGCTCTAAGTGTTACTGCTTGGCGCGATTTTACAAGCTTTGGCAGGAAAAACTTAGTGTTTTTTGTCAGAATGACAATTTTACAGGTTTGCTGAATGCAGTGAACATGCGGCCCGGCGAACCGGGCTACATAGAGGATCAGATTATGCCACCAGGCTGCGCAACATCCAGGCGGTTTTTTCATGCACTGTCATACGCTGGGTAAGTAAATCCAGCGTTACTTCATCGGAAGCCTGGTCTGCTACCGGCACAATAGAGCGGGCGGTTTTCGCAATGGCTTCCTGGCCTTTTACCAGGTCTTTAATCATCTCTTCTGCTGAGGGGATACCATCAGCTTCTTTGATGCTGGTCAGTTTGGCGTACTCTTTGTAAGAGCCCGGGGCAAACTCACCCAAAGCACGGATACGCTCAGCAATATCATCCACCGCAACCGCTAATTCGGTGTATTGGGTTTCAAACAAGGTATGCAGGGTTTGAAACATCGGCCCGGTAACGTTCCAATGATAGTTGTGTGTTTTTAAATACAGCGTGTAGCTGTCGGCCAATAGCACAGACAAACCGTCAGCAATGGCTTTACGCTGTTCTTCGTTAATACCAATATTGATTTTCATAACAGATCCTCTGATTGAGTAAGGTGTTAGCAGCAACATAGCATAAAACCGGCGGTATAAAATGACTACGGCTCAAAAGCATGCCGGCCTAACCCTACGTGAATGAAACAGCTGTAATAGTTATGGGGGCAAAGTGGGAAAAATCAAGCGTTTAAACAAAAACGCCGGTCAATAGTGACCGGCGCATGGAATTAATTGGCCAACTTAACCGGCCAACTGAGCAGCGAGGTATTCTTCGTAGCTGCCAACGAAATTACGCATATCTTTATCGGTAATCTCAATGATACGGCTGGCCAGCGACGAGACAAATTCGCGGTCATGACTTACAAACAGCAAGGTGCCTTTGTAGTGTTCCAGTGCCAGGTTTAGTGACTCGATAGACTCCATATCCAGGTGGTTAGTCGGTTCATCCATTACCAGAATATTCGGTCGTTGCAGCATTAATTTACCAAACATCATCCGGCCTTTCTCACCACCGGATAACACTTTTACTGACTTTTTAATATCGTCCTGTGAGAACAATAACCGGCCTAATATGCCACGAATCGCCTGCTCATCGTCCGACGGTTGTTTCCACTGTGTCATCCAGTCGAATAATGTCATGGCTTCACTGAATTCGTGCGCATGATCCTGAGCGTAATAACCTATTTTGGAATTTTCCGACCACTTAACCGTGCCCGACTCCGGTGTTAAATCACCGACCAAACATTTCAGTAAGGTGGTTTTACCAATACCGTTGGCACCCAAAATAGCCACTTTTTCGCCTACTTCAATGGTAAGGCCGAGATTTTTCAACAGCTTAAGCTCGCCAAAGCTTTTGCTCAGACCTTCTACTTCCAGTGCTAAACGGTACAGCTGTTTTTGCTGTTCAAAGCGAATAAACGGGTTTACACGGCTGGAGGCTTTTACTTCTTCCAGCTGAATTTTATCAATTTGCTTGGCGCGCGAAGTGGCCTGTTTGGCTTTAGAGGCGTTGGCAGAAAAGCGGCTGACGAAGGTTTGCAGCTCGGCTATCTGGGCTTTTTTCTTGGCATTGTCAGATAATAAGCGCTCGCGGGCCTGGGTAGCGGCAAACATATATTCGTCATAGTTACCCGGATATAAGCGCAGCTCGCCGTAATCCAAATCGGCCATATGGGTACAAACGCTGTTTAAGAAGTGACGGTCGTGCGAAATAATTACCATGGTGCTGTTGCGCTCAGCCAACACGTTTTCCAACCAGCGGATGGTATTGATATCCAGGTTGTTGGTCGGTTCGTCCAGCAGCATTATTTCCGGATCAGCAAACAACACCTGTGCTAACAATACCCGCAGCTTAAAGCCCGGTGCAATGGCTGACATCAGGCCAAAGTGCTGTTCTACCGGAATACCAACACCAATTAACAGCTCACCGGCGCGTGATTCTGCGGTATAACCGTCCATTTCGCCAAAAGCAACTTCAAGATCGGCAACCTTCATACCGTCTTCTTCGCTCATTTCAGCGCTGGAATAGATGCGATCACGCTCTTCTTTAACTGCCCACAGCTCACCATGGCCCATAATCACGGTATCGATAACCGAATACTGCTCAAAAGCAAATTGATCCTGGTTTAACTTCGCCACACGATGATTCGGCTCAACAAACACATTACCGGCGCTTGGCTCCAGTTCACGGCTTAAAATCTTCATAAATGTAGACTTACCGCAGCCGTTGGCGCCGATTAAACCGTAGCGATTACCTTCGCCGAATTTAATCGAAATATTTTCAAACAGCGGCTTAGCGCCAAATTGCATTGTAATGTTAGCAGTTGATATCACAGTGTGTTCCAGACCAGGTTATGACAGATAAATTAAGACAAACAGCCAAGGGCAAAAAGTGCGCTACTATACGCGTTTTCAGCCGCAATTTCAAAACAAACGCCCGGTAAATACCGGGCGTTAAGCAAATCAGTTTTCAAAGTGGTGTTTAGCCTTTGGCTTGTGCCACTGCGGTTTGACACAATTGGGTGATTCTGGCCCAGTCTTTTGCGGCAACCGCATCGTCCGGTACTATCCAGGAGCCGCCGACACATTTTACGTTGGGTAACGCCAGGTAGTCGCGAAAGTTGCTCTCGTTTATGCCGCCGGTGGGGCAAAAGCGGATATCAGCAAAAGGGCCGTGGATCGACTTTAATGTCTTCACGCCACCGGCAGCTTCTGCCGGGAAGAATTTAAAGTGTGTATAGCCCAGCCCGGTACCTTCCATCAGCTCGGAAATGCTGGCAATACCGGGGATCAGCGGAATAGCGGCATCTTTACCGGCTTGCAACAGCTCACGGGTTAAGCCCGGGCTGATAGCAAACTTAGCACCGGCATTGACAACCTGTTGTAACTGCGCTGCCGTGGTGACGGTGCCAGCACCAACAATGGCGTCGGGCACTTCCTGCGCCAGTAAGCGGATGGCATCCAGCGCTACCGGAGTACGCAGAGTAACTTCCAGCACCTTAATGCCGCCGGCCAGTAACGCCTTCGCCATAGGCACGGCGTCAGCTAAGTCTTTGATAACAATCACCGGAACGACCGGACCTTGCGCAAACAGGGTGTCTGGTTGCAACTGCCAATTTTCAAATGCCATATTAATTACTCGCCAAAAATTGTTTCAGGTAAACTGCCGCACCCACTAAACCCGGCTGCTCTGCAGTAACGACATAGGTGGCGATCCGGCGATTAAATGCGCTAAACCGGCCTTTTGCTTCAAAACGCGCTCTGAACTCGCTTTGGCCAGCCAGAGGTAATAATTTCGGTGCTATACCGCCGGCAACATAAACACCACCAAAGGTGCTTAATGTCAGCGCTAAGTTGCCTGCCACACTGCCCAACGCAGCAAAAAACTGTTGCACGGTCGCCGTAGCCAGTGCCGATTCGCCACTTAAGGCTTGTTGCGCGATATCTGCTGCTGATAACGGCTCTGCCACCTGGCGACGATATAACGCCAATGCCTTATAAATGGCTTCAAGCCCGGGGCCGGACAACAGGCGCTCCGGTGAAACATGGCCGTATTCTTTAGCCAGCATCTGCTGAATAAACCATTCCTGTTCGTTTTGTGCGGCCCAATCAATATGGCCACCTTCACCGGGTAACGGAATATAACTGTCATTTACCGGCAACAAGTGCGCCACACCCAAACCGGTGCCGGCACCTAATACAGCCATCGGCTTGCCAGGCTGTACGTCGCCGCCGCCAAGCTGCACCTTTTCTGTCGCAGTTAGTGCCGGTAAGCACATAGCCACAGCAGTAAAATCATTAATCACCTGCAGCGCATCTAACACCAGTTGCTGCTGCATAGCACGCACCGAGAATTGCCAGTGAAAATTAGTCATGCTGACTTCATCGCCATTTACCGGACAGGCAATAGCAATAGCAACGTGTTTAACAGCGTTAAGTTGATGCTGTTGCCGGTAATGCGTAAGCGCATCGGCCAGGGTGGCAAATTCTGCACAAGGATAAACCGCAACCTGATCCAGCGCTAAACTGGCTAAATCAACACGGCTGAAACGGGCGTTGGTACCACCAATATCGGCAACTATGGCATGGGTAGGCAACTTAGCCATGCAAATGCTCCTCAGTAGTAAATAGGCTACAGGCGCCCTGCTCTGCACCGGTTAACTGGCTGCGCAGCGCACCAAACATTTCGCGGCCCATGCCGTAATAGCTACCGGCCATATCCTGTGTAGCAACCTCACGGGCGGCCATTTCGGCATCAGATACCAGCACTTCCAACCGGCCGGTGTTGCCATCGACCAACATCATATCGCCGGTTTTTATCTTAGCGATATTACCGCCATCAATAGCTTCGGGCGTAACATGGATGGCTGCAGGCACTTTGCCCGAAGCGCCGGACATACGTCCGTCGGTTACCAATGCTACTTTAAAACCGCGGTCCTGCAGCACACCCAGCGGTGGTGTTAACTTATGCAGCTCCGGCATACCACAGGCTTTGGGCCCCTGGAAGCGTACTACTACAATACAATCTTTATTCAGTTCGCCGGCTTTAAAGGCGGCATCCAGCTCATGCTGGCTGGAAAACACCACGGCCGGGGCTTTTACCACTTCAGTGCCTTCACGCAGCGCAGAGGTTTTAATTACACCGCGGCCGACATTGCCGGACAGCACTTCCAAACCACCGTGATCTTTAAACGGCTTTTTCACTGTAGCCAGTACATCAAGGTCCAATGAGCTTTGCGGTGCATCAACCCACACCAGTTTGCCATCCTGCATTACCGGCTGCTGCGTATAGCGGCGTAAACCCGGCCCTGCTACAGTTTGTACATCTTCATGCAATAAACCGGCATCCAGCAGCTCACGAATAAGCAGAGCCATACCGCCGGCATGTTGGAAGTGGTTAATATCAGCCTGACCGTTCGGGTAAATCCGCGTCAACAGCGGTGTGGCAGCAGATAATTCAGCAAAGTCGTCCCAGTTAACAATAAAGCCGGCTGAGCGCGCCATGGCAATTAAGTGCATGGTGTGGTTAGTAGAGCCGCCGGTAGCAAGCAGGCCAACAATACCGTTAACGATAGCTTTAGCATCGACTAACTTACCTACCGGCAGATAATCAGTACCTAAATCCGTTAAACGCGTAACCTGACGCGCAGCGGCTTTAGTCAGCTCATCACGCAGCTCTGTGCCCGGGTTAACAAAAGATGAGCCGGGTAAATGCAGGCCCATAATTTCGACCACTAACTGGTTAGAGTTGGCCGTGCCGTAAAACGTACAGGTACCGGCAGAGTGATAAGATGCTGACTCTGCTGCCAACAGCTCTTCCTTGCCTACTTTACCTTCGGCATACAGCTGGCGTACCCGGGCTTTTTCTTTGTTCGGAATACCGGATGGCATAGGCCCGGCCGGTACAAATACAAAGGGTAAGTGGCCAAAACTTAACGCGGCCATAAATAAACCGGGCACAATTTTGTCGCAAATGCCCAGCATTAACCCGCCGTCAAACATATTGTGCGACAAACCAACGGCTGCCGACATGGCAATAATATCGCGGCTGAGCAAGCTCAGCTCCATACCCGGCTGGCCTTGTGTAACGCCATCACACATCGCCGGTACACCACCGGCAAATTGCGCTACGCTACCTACCTCTTGTACCGCTTGCTTAATAATGGCCGGGTAATGCTCATAGGGCTGATGCGCCGACAACATGTCATTGTAAGATGACACTATGCCGATATTGGCTTTGGTCAGGCTGCGTAAATCGCCTTTGTCCTGTTGATTACAGGCGGCAAAACCATGCGCCAGATTGCCGCAGCTTAATACGCCGCGATGTGGCCCTTTTAACCGGGCCTGTTCTAAACGCTGCAAATAGATATCGCGGCTGCGTTGGCTGCGGGCGATAATTCTGTCGGTTACTTTCTGAATCACAGGATCCATGATTTACCCCTGATGTTCGGTATACATCACTGCAACTTGCGCCACAGGATGGTGTAAAAAGGCACGGATTGGCATGGCAGGCACATCTTGCTCAGCCATGGCCTTGTTCAGTACCGCGAGTTTATTGGCGCCCACCAGATGCAAAAACAGATGCCGGCTGTCGAGTAACCTGGGCAGGCTTAATGACATACGCTCGTAAGGCGCGGTTGTTGGCTTTACCGCCAGCACAGCCGGGGCATCGGCTGCCAACCCGGCTTGAATTTGTTCGCTGCAGGGAAATAACGACGCGGTGTGGCCGTCTTCACCCATGCCGAGGATCACTGCATCAAAGGTCGGCAAAGCGGCAATACGCTGCAATACTTGTGCTACGCCATCAAAGGCAGATGCCGTATCGGCGTACAAGCTGATAAACTTTGCTGCTTTAGCGTTATTTTGCAATAACACAGCTTTTACCAGCCGTTCATTGGAATCGCTTTGCGTATCGTCCAGCCAGCGATCATCTGCCAGCAACACGGTCACTTTATCCCAGGCTAAATCGACCTGACTTAATGCGGTAAACAAGGCTTGCGGCGTTTTACCACCGGACACCACCAAATAAGCGGCGCCACGCTCGTTGATGGCCTGCTGCAAAATGGCGACCAGCCGTTTAGCAAAATCGGTGTTTAATGCCGCTGTGTCGGCGAATTGATTCAGTTGCATCATGGCTTATTCTTCCCAGTTGCGCTCGTCACGTGCCAGCATCGAAATCGCGGCTACGGGGCCCCAACTGCCGGCCTGATAGGTTTTCGGTGGCTCATTGCTGGTTTTCCATGCGTTCAGAATGCCGTCTACCCAGCTCCACGCGTGCTCAACTTCATCACGTCGTACAAACAAGTATTGGTTCCCCAGCATAGCTTCCAACAACAAACGCTCGTAAGCATCGGCAATGCGTTGTGATTTAAAGGTTTCATCGAAGCTTAAATCCAGTTTGCTTTCCTGCAGGCGCATATGCTCGCCCAGGCCCGGAATTTTATTCAATACCTGAATTTCCACGCCTTCATCCGGTTGCAGGCGAATAATCAGTTTGTTCGCCGGCAATTGGTTATAAGTAGCGTGGAAGATATTGTGCGGCTGCGGTTTAAAGCAAATAACCACTTCGCTGAGCTTACCCGCCATCCGCTTACCGGTACGCAGGTAAAACGGTACCCCGGCCCAGCGCCAGTTGTCGATATCAACTTTAATAGCCACAAAGGTTTCGGTTTTGCTGTTAGGCCGGGCACCCTCTTCTTCCAGATAGCCCGGTGCTGCCTTACCGGCAACAAAACCACTGGCGTATTGGCCACGTACGGTTTTTTCCTGAATATTACTGATATCAATACGGCGCAGTGCTTTAAGCACTTTTAACTTTTCATCCCGAATACTGTCGGCATCCAGTCTGGCCGGCGGCTCCATGGCAATTAAGGTTAACACCTGCAGCAAATGGTTTTGCACCATATCGCGCATTTGGCCGGCATCGTCGTAATAACTCCAGCGGCCTTCTACACCGACTTCCTCGGCTACGGTAATTTGCACATGATCAATTGAGTTATGATCCCAGTTACCGGCGAAAATGGCGTTAGCAAAGCGCAGCGCCAACAGGTTAAGCACGGTTTCTTTACCCAGGTAATGGTCAATCCGGTAGATCTGGCTTTCTTTAAAAAACTCCGCCACCTGATCATTAATAACTTTAGACGACGCTAAATCGTGGCCAATAGGCTTTTCCAGCACCACCCTTGCAGGGTCCTGCGCCAGCCCGGCCGCGGCCAGGCCTTTACAAATAGCGCCAAACAGCGATGGCGGCGTGGCAAAATAGCTTACCGGTACGCGTTGGCTGATATCAGTAACGGCGGTTAACTTGTGATAATCCTGCTCGTTAGCTAAGTCCAGCTGCACATACACCAGCTTGCTTTGCAGGCGTTGCCATACCGCGTTATCCAGCGGTTCTTTTAAAAACTTATTTAAATTGGTCAGCACCAGCTCAACATAGGCTTCAGTGCTCATTTCATCGCGGGCAACACCAATAATACGTGACTGCGGACAGAGTAAATCTGCTTTTTCCAGCTGGTACATGGCGGGCAAAAGCTTACGCCTTGCCAGGTCGCCTTTGGTACCAAACAGAATTAAGTCGCAGGCGGAATTTTGTGCTGTTGTCGTCATAACTGACCCTTGATTTAGATGTAATTTTACAACACTTTGGCCATACTAGCGCAGCATAACGGGGTTGTAAACCAGATATCTTGTAATTAAATTACATAACGCGTAATGTTTTGACTATTCTTATATAATAAGGCAGCCTTAGCAACGGATCTGTCGTTTTGTGGTAAATTTAATACTATTTTGATGGCAGCAGCGTTGCATAAACCGTTGTATAACACTAAGCGTTACAGGCTGTATCAGGCCTAATTATAAGTCAGGAATTGCCGGATGAATGTGCTGGAAAAAATCGTCAATAGCGTCAATAGCTTTAGCAAGTCGGAACGTAAAGTTGCCGATGTGATCCTGGCCAATCCGCAGACCACTATCCACAGTAGTATAGCGGCACTGGCAAAAATGGCCGATGTCAGCGAACCCACCGTTAACCGCTTCTGCCGCAGACTGGATACCAAAGGCTTTCCTGACTTTAAGCTGCATTTAGCACAAAGCCTGGCAAACGGTACGCCTTATGTAAACCGGCATGTGGAAGAAGAAGACGGCCCGGAAGCGTATACGGCAAAGATTTTTGAGTCAACGATGGCAGCGTTGGATACCGCCAGACAACGCGTTGATATTAATACTATTAATCGCGCTGTCGATGTATTGACTCAAGCAAAGAAAATTTCTTTTTTTGGCCTTGGTGCTTCAGCCTCAGTGGCACATGATGCGCAAAATAAGTTTTTCCGTTTTAATGTACCTGTGGTGTGTTTTGATGACATTGTTATGCAGCGCATGAGCGCTATTAACAGTGCTGAAGGCGATGTGGTGGTATGTATCAGCCACACCGGCCGCACCAAGAATTTGTGTGATATCGCCGCCATTGCACGGGAAAACGATGCGACAGTTATCGGCGTTACGGCTTATGACAGCCCGTTGGCCAAAGAATGTACCCTGGTATTGTCACTGGATGTACCGGAAGATACCGATATGTATATGCCAATGGCCTCCCGCGTGGCGCAATTGGTGCTGATTGATATACTGGCCACCGGTTTTACGTTACGCCGCGGCACTAAATTTCGCGAAAACCTGAAAAAAGTCAAAGACAGCTTGCGCGGTTCACGCTTCGACAAGAAAGACTTCAACAACTGATCACGGTGGCAGTTGTAGCAGCAACTGCACCAACCTGTAATTTTTCTTCGCCGCCTTGCTGTATTCTGTAATAAAATTACATTACACTTAAATGCATGTAAGACTCCCTCTTTGTTATCAGCAGGAAAAGACCATGCACAGAAGAACTAAAATTGTCGCCACCCTCGGCCCGGCTACCAGTACGCAAGTTTCAATTGAAAAGTTGATCCAGGCCGGCGCGTCGGTATTTCGGTTAAATTTCTCGCATGGCAGTGCTGATGATCACCGCGAGCGTGCCGCTATGGTGCGAGCTGCCGCAGATAAACTGGGGGCTCATGTTGCAATACTCGGCGATTTACAGGGCCCGAAAATCCGTGTGTCTACCTTTAAAAACGGCGCGGTACAATTAGAAGAAGGCCAACCTTATGTACTGGATGCCGAATTAGCCAAAGGCGAAGGTGATGAGCACCAGGTTGGTATTGATTATAAGCAACTGCCGCAGGACGTAGAGCCCGGCGATTTATTGCTGCTGGACGATGGCCGTATTCAGCTGAGTGTTGATCGCGTAGAAGGTGCCCGTGTTTATACTACTGTTACTGTCGGCGGCAAGCTGAGCAACAATAAAGGCATTAATCGCCAGGGTGGTGGTTTAACAGCCCCTGCCCTGACCGAAAAAGACAAGCGTGACATTATTACTGCCGCTGAAATTGATGTCGACTTTTTAGCCGTATCATTCCCGCGCTGTGGCGATGATTTACGTTTAGCCCGTGAACTGGCGCAGGCTGCCGGCTCTGAAGCCCGCATTATGGCCAAGATTGAACGTGCTGAAGCTGTGGCCGATGACGCGACACTGGATGATATTATTCGCGCTTCAGATGCGGTAATGGTTGCCCGTGGCGATTTAGGCGTAGAAATTGGCGATGCTGAATTGGTTGGCCAGCAAAAGCGCATAATTGCCCGCTCGCGTCAGTTAAACCGTGTAGTGATCACGGCGACCCAGATGATGGAAAGCATGATTGAAAGCCCGATGCCAACCCGCGCAGAAGTGATGGATGTGGCTAACGCGGTACTGGATGGCACCGATGCCGTTATGCTGTCGGCGGAAACGGCAGCGGGTAAATACCCGACCGAAACCGTGCGGGCTATGGCCCGTGTATGTGATGGCGCCGAAAAACATCCCAGCGTACAAATTTCCAAACACCGGATGGATGTTACCTTTACCGAAATAAGCGAAACCATCGCGTTATCGGCGATGTACGCAGCCAACCACCTGGAAGGCATTAAAGCCATTATTACGCTGACAGAGTCAGGCTATACTGCCAAGTTGATGTCACGTATTACCTCACCGCAGCCTATTTATGCGCTGTCACGCCACAGCAAAACGCTTAACAAAATGGCGCTGTATCGCGGCGTGTACCCGGCATTTTTTGACAGTACTGCCCTTGTTGGTCAATCACTGGCTGATGCGGCAATTGACGCTATTAAGGTTAAAGCCGGGCTGAAAAGCGGCGACCTGGTCATTATGACGCACGGCGATGTAATGGAAACTATCGGTGCGTCTAACACCTGCAGAATCGTGCAGGTTAAATAAGCAGCAGATACACAACGCATAACAACGCATAGATAAAGGGCCCGGTTAAGGGCCCTTTTTACTTGTTGTACTCTTTACCTGATGTACTTTTGGCTCAGAACACGTCGCGCTGCAGCTTGCGTACTTTTCGTGCTGCGCGATACTCAACAAATTGCGGTGCCAGCGCGGTAAGTGCTGATCCTAACACAACAAAAACCGCCCCCAGCCATGACCACAGATTAAGTTGCTGCGGCACTAAAAAATCCGGTAACAGCCAACCAATCACATTAGCAAATAAGATGGTAAACAATGGTGTTACTGCCAGTACCGCACTGACCTTTGACGCTTCCCAGTGATGCAGCGCTTCGGCGAAAGCACCATAAGCTACCACGGTATTTAAGCAGCAAAATACCAGCAAAGCCCAATGAAGCTGACTCATGCTCTGCAGCGGGGAGAAATCTGCTAACGGCAGAAAAGCGATGCTACCGGCAAAGTAGAGTAAGTACATAATTTGCTTTGAACTGTAGTGCACCAACAACTGCTTTTGTGCCAGTGCATAGGCAGCCCACGTAACGCCGGCGGCAATGACTAACAACACGCCGAGGGTTTCACTGCCGGCTTGCAGTACTAATACCAGCAAACGTTCATTAAAGAATAACAGCAACCCTGCCACCAGCATAATCGCGCCGGCTTTTTGCCACAGCAGTAAGCGCTCTTTAAAAATGATCACACCGCCGAGCATCATTAAAAACGGCGCCAGTTGTATCACAACCTGGCCGGTTTCTGCGGTCAGATAGTTTAAACCGCTGAGGTACATAATGTAGTTTGACAGCAAGCCCGCCACAGCAATCAGCATCAGCCAGCCAGCTTTACGATTTAGCAGTACGGCAAGCGCCGGCAGCTTACCGCGCATCCCCAGCCATATGCCTACCATAACGGCAGCGGCCACAAAGCGAATAGCGGTGATTGTATTGGCCGTTATCACATCCAGCAGTAGTTTCAGTGCTATCGGCAGCATGCCCCACAGCACTGCTGTGGTTAAGGCTAACAGTAAGCCCGACAAGCTTTTACCCGTAATTTGATGCATGGCAGGATCCCGATATAACACAGCTGTGGCACAAAACGGCATTTTCGCTTATTTACCACAGGCTTGTCGCCTTATATTGTTCGCGTTGCGACTAATTTACTCCTGCTTGCGCTACATCAAATACCGGCAGGGCTATCAGCTTCTATACTGAACACAGTTTTGAACTGAACAGATGAGACAGCAGCAGTATGATAAAGCGCATGGGGATATTAACCTCCGGTGGTGACGCCCCCGGTATGAACGCCGCTATCCGCGCCGCGGTATTAACAGCTGCGGCGCACAATATCGATGTTATCGGCTTTCGCCACGGCTTTAACGGCCTGCTGGAGGATGATCAGCAAACGCTGTTACCACAGCATGTGCAGCATATCATTCAGCATGGCGGTACTGTGTTAAAAAGTGCCCGCTGCAAAGCACTGCATACCGATGCCGGCGCACGCCAGGCGGCAGAAGCGCTGCATCGGTTGCAATTGGATGCACTGCTGATTATTGGCGGCGACGGCAGTTTTCGTGGCGCTCTGGCCATTGCCCAGCATTACCGCGGCCAAATCATCGGTGTGCCGGGTACCATCGATAATGATGTTGACGGCACCGATTTTACTATCGGTTTTGCTACTGCTATTGATACCGCGCTGGATGCGATAGATAAAATACGTGATACCGCTGATGCGTTTGAACGTATTTTTCTGGTGGAGTTAATGGGCCGCCATTCCGGCTATATTGCACTTTCTGCCGGCATAGCCGCCGGCGCCGAGCAAATTATCTGCCCTGAGTTCGGCACTTTGCAAGCCAATGAGTTAAAAGCGTTGATCAAACCCATTCAGCATGCGCAGCTGCTGCGCGGTAAAAGCAGTTACATTATAGTGGTGGCCGAAAACAGTTACCCGGGCGGCACCACGGCGCTGGCAGAAGCGCTAAGCACAGCTTTGGGTATAGAGTGCCGCGCCTGTATATTGGGCCATATTCAACGCGGCGGCTCGCCGGTAGGTGCCGACCGCATTCTGGCTACAAAATTGGCGGCCTATGCAGTAGAGCAATTGGTTAACGGTGCCCATCTGATGATGGCAGGAGAAGTAAATCAACAAGCGGCGTTATATCCGCTGGCCCAAACCGGTGAGCGCAAAAAGCAGATTGATCCCTATTTAGTGCGCTGGCAACAACAGATTGCCAGCGACTAAACGCAGTATCAGTTACTGAACACCTGCTTTACACGGTCTTTGTAACTGCGGCTGACTTTTACCGACTGACCGTTGGTTAACATTAGCTGGTGCTCGCCGTTCGCCAGCATTTGCAGCTTGGCAATGGTATGCACGTTAACGATGGCCGAACGGTGTACCCGGACAAACAGCCGCGGATCTAACTCCTGCTCCAGCTCTTTCATGGTACGGCGCAGTATATGGGTTTGGCCGTCGCGGGTATGAATACACATGTAGTCGCCGGCGGCATCAACCCACTCGATAGCCGATACCGGAACCCGGGTAATCTCGCCGCTGTCTTTAATGCTGATTGCATCCGGAAAGCGATCGTTTACCACCGGTTCGGCATTGTCCAGCCGTTGCAAAATATTACCGGCTTCATCACCGGTAAGCTTAGCGACAGCTTCTGCTAACTGACCTTTGTGTTTTTGCGTATCCTGCGCCTGATACAATTTCAGCACTTTTTCGACTGCTTGTCGTAAGCGTTCGGGTTCTACCGGCTTCAGTACGTAGTCCAGCGCACTGACTTCAAAAGCATTAAATGCATAGTGATCATAGGCGGTAACAAACACAATATACGGCAGCGTTTGCTGCTGCGCCTGCAATTGTTTTAATACGCTAAAGCCGTCCATGCCCGGCATTTCCACATCCAAAAACACCAGGTCAGGTTTATGCTGGCTGATGCTCTCTATCGCTTGCTGGCCATTGCTGCATTCAGCGACAACATCGAGCTCAGAAAATTCTTTTAATCTTACCAACATACCCTTACGGGCCAGAGGCTCGTCGTCAACTACTATTACCTTAAGCATGTTCCTGTTCCGTTTTTTCTAGTTGTAATGGAATTCTTATATTTACTTTTACACCACGCGGTTGGTTGTGCGTCAATACCAACGCGAAATCATTATCATACAGCGCCGCCAACCGCTCTTTGGTATTCACCAGACCTACGCCACTATCATTACTTTTCGGCAAGCCATCATCGATAGTCATGCCCGGGCCATTGTCTGCCACTTCCAGCAACAAATCGTGACCAAATTTTTTCGCCGTAATGGCTATTTCACCACCGTTTATCTGGCTGGCCACCGCATACTTTATGGCATTTTCTATCAGCGGTTGCAGTATCAGGCTGGGCACCAGCGCGTGTTCTGTACCTGGCTCAATATCAAATACTATCGACAATCGTTCAGAAAACCGTACCCGCTCAATTTCAAGGTATAACCGGGCGGCGTATATCTCCTGCTCCAGCGCAACTTTGTTAATAGGATCTTTGTACAACGAATAGCGCAAAAAGTCACTAAGCCTTGTTACCATTTTATTGGCGGTGTCAGCTTCGTTGATTAATACCAGGGTAGAAATAGCGTTTAAGGTATTAAATAAAAAGTGCGGATTAAGCTGATACCGCAGCATTTTCAGCTGGGCCTCGTGGGCTTTGTTGGTGGCGGTTAAAGATTTTTGTTTTTCCAGTTGCAGGGTTTGATAGTACTTAATGCCAAAATATAACCCGCTCCAGCTTAAGATGACATAAAAGGCAACCGGCGTATCGCGCACATACTTTAACCAATCATCCGGCCTTGCGCCATGACGATATATTTCCCAGTAGTTAAAGTTACGCACGGCGGTCCAAATTGCCGCTACCGCGAATGCCAGTAATAAGATCGTCAGCACCATTTTCCACGGGATCCAATGCCACACTTTCTGATAGGCATAACGCAGCGGTATGGTGATTAACCAACCGATGTAGGAGTCCAGTGCAATCACTATTAAATAGGCATCACGGGTTTCCTGCACTAAAGACCCGAGATAATTAACAATGGCAAAACCTAACCAGCCCAGAGTATGCAGTATCCAAAACTGCCTGGTACGATCTTCAAGTAACTTATACACCAATAAAACCTGCGCTATGGCCGGACAATGGCCCGATTATAACCAAATAAGACACAACTGCCCTGCTCACTGAGCGTGTTTGGCCCCGTATTGATCGCATTACATTCGCTGTGTAAAAGCAGTCAGCCACAGTTGGCGGCACCCGCGCTTAACCCAGTACCGGTGTCGGCTTACGATCCGGACCCAGAGCGACAAAAGTAAAACTGCCGGAGATGGCTTTGTGCTGATCATCGTTGTACATATGTTCAACAAAAATGTCGACATGCACACGTATACTGGTGCGACCGACATGCTCTACTTTGGCGACCAGTTCAATAATAGTGCCGGCCGGAATAGACTCTTTAAAATCGACCCGGTCTGAGCTGACAGTTACCAGCGGTTTGCGACAAAAACGGGTGGCAGCAATAAAAGCCGCTTCATCCATCCACGCCAGTGCTTCGCCACCGAATAACGTATTGTGATGATTGGTCCGGCCGGGAAATACCGTTTTGGTTACCCGGGTAACCGCATGTTCCATCCGTTTGGCAATAAGGGCGTCATTGTTCATAGTTGTACTCTGCTGGGAAGGCATCAGGACGCGGATTCTATAAGACTTGTCTGCAATTGCAACAGTATCGCACAGAAATAGCTGTTCAGCGCCGGACGCTGCAGTTTAGTTCTTTGTTTGCTTAACGGCTTAACATAGGGCCCAGTGCCCTGCCACCGACCAAATGCAGATGGATATGGTACACCTCCTGACCGCCGTGGGCGTTACAATTCATAATCAAGCGATAACCTTTATCAGCAATACCGTGCTCTGCTGCCAGCTTACGCGCCACACTGAACAAGCGCCCCAGTGCCGCTTCGTGATGCGGCTCTACGTCATTTACTGTCGGGATCAACTGATTTGGCACCAATAAAATATGCACCGGCGCCCTGGGACGGATATCGCGAAATGCCGTTACCAACTCATCCTGATATAAAATATCGGCATTGGCTTCGCGGCGGATAATTTTACTGAATACCGTTTCTACTGCCATATCGTTTTCCTTCATTGGTTTTAGCGGCATAATAGCCAGCTTAATACGCCACAGCACGACAGGCAAAGAGTAAAACTATGAAATTTGTGAAGTACCAGCTTGAGATAAGCGATATAGCCGCACATTTACTGACGGTGAAGTTAAGTTTTAAGCCGGTAAGTAACATCCATGAATTGTTGCTGCCGGCATGGATCCCGGGCAGTTATATGATCCGCGACTTCGCCCGCAATATTGTCAGTATCAGTGCCGCCGACACAAGCGGCCCGCTAAGGCTGCAACAGCTGGACAAACAGCGCTGGCAATTGCACTGCACAGGGCGCACCGTAACGGTAACCTACCAGGTGTATGCCTATGATATTTCGGTGCGGGCAGCCTATATTGACGATGAAGTTGCTGTGCTGAACCCTGCCAGCCTGTGCCTGAGTGTCAGTGCGTTAGAGCAACTGCCGCATCGGCTGCATATCAGCAAACCCAAGTCACGCGTAACCAAGAACTGGCGACTGGCCAGCGCGCTAGCAAGAGCAGAAGGTACTGATTTTCTTGGCTTTGGTGAATATCAGGCGGCAAACTATCAGCTGCTGATAGACAGCCCGGTATTGGCGGGCCATTTTCAGCTGGCACAGTTCAGCATTGATGGTATTGAGCACTACCTGCTGGTCACAGGTGATAATTTAACCGACTTGCCACGTTTTAGCCGCGATGTAGAGAAAATCTGCCGGCAACAAATAAAAACTTTTGGCAGTTTGCCGGCCGATTTAACCAGTTACTGGTTTTTACTCTGGGTAACAGAAGACGGTTACGGCGGCCTGGAGCATCTTAACTCCACGCTGTTATTGTGCAGCCGTTTTGACTTACCTGCGCCCTACGCTGCAGAAATTGATGATAACTATCAAAACCTGCTGGCACTTTGCAGCCATGAATATTTTCACACCTGGTGGGTTAAGCGGTTAAAACCGGCTTGCTTCACGCAGTATCAGCTGACAGCAGAGCAATACACTCCGCAGCTGTGGTTATATGAAGGCTTTACTTCCTATTATGATGACCTGGCATTGGTTCGCGCCGGCTTAATTGACAGCCAAAGCTATGTTAAAACACTGGAAAAAACCATATCCAGAGTCACGCGTAACCCAAGCGATACGCAGCAAAGCCTGACAGACAGCAGTTTTACTGCTTGGACCAAGTTTTATAAGCAGGATGAAAACGCCGTTAATGCAGTAGTAAGTTACTACGCCAAAGGGGCTTTACTGGCACTGTGCCTCGATGCCTGGCTGCGCGACCACAACAGCTCACTGGACGACGTGGTGCGCCGGTTATGGCAGCAGTACCTGCCAAGCGGTACGCCGGATAATGCGCTGCAAACAGTGCTGAACCAGATGGGGTTTACAGAACTTGCCACCTTAACCGACAGCTGGCTAAACCAGGCGGCAAGTTTACCTTTAGCACAATGGATACCGGCATTGGGGCTGGAGCTTACGCTGCGGCCAATGCAACATGCTGATGATTTCGGTGGCGTTTCAACCGACACCTTGCCGTTTATCGGCGCCCAAACCAAGCTGGTGAATGGTCTGCTGCAACTGACACAGGTTTATTGTGATGGCAACGCTCATCAGGCCGGTTTAATGACCGGCGATCAGCTGCTGGCGCTGGATGGGCGTAAAATCACCCAAAGCAGCCTGCCACAGCTGTTAAAACGCTACCGTCACGGCAGCAGCTTAACTCTGCATTTTTATCGTAAAGATCGCTTACTGCAAAGCAATTTAACGTTAAATAGCGCGCTGCAACAGGTTGCTGTACTTACTGTGGCCGGGCAAGCTAAGTGTGACAACTGGTTGTGGCGCACTGAGCAGGATTAACGCTTTTATTCAGGCATCAGCAAACCCGGCAGCAGGGCCGGATCCAGCCGTTCCTGCTGCCAGTTAATACGCCAATCTAAATGCGGGCCGGTAACGCGACCGGTAGCGCCTATTTCGGCAATCTTCCGGCCCTGCGTTATGGCATCCCCCACAGCGACATCAAATTTACTCAGATGCATAAAGGTAGAGCTGATACCAAAGCCGTGGTCCACTATCAGGGTCAGGCCGGAATAGTATAAGTCTTCCGCCAGCAGCACTGTGCCACCAAGTGGCGCTATTACCGCAGCCCCAACGGGCGCGGCAACATCAAGGCCATAGTGCGGATTGCGTGGCTCGCCGTTAAATACCCGTTGGCTGCCATAAACACCGGATATGCGCCCTTTCGCCGGCATTACCGGGGTATCAAAAATATAGTTGAGGCCGGATACCGTTTGCCGCACTGCCCGTACTTGCTGATTATCGCGATGGATACGTTCTGTTACTTCTGCCGGCGGTGTGACATATTTTTGCGCTACGCCGTTAACATGCTGAATGTCGTATTGTCGCACAGTAAAACTCAGCGGCGTTATATGCTGTTTGCCGTCAAGTTGCCATGTCAGCTGATGCTCAAGCGGCGCATCGCGGCCAATACCAAACACAAAACGCCCGTCGCTGCTTACCGGCAATTCAATATCGTTAAAAAATACCTGACTACCAACAGGCGCTTTGCCGCGCAATAAACTGCCCTGAGTCAACTGCCCTTCCAACTGCAGCGCCGGCTCAGCCAGCAGCGTAAAACTGACACTAGCTAACAGCGATAGCGCCTTTACCCACACCTTCATATGCCACAACCTTATACTGTTTAGTGCTGTCTGTTTGCTTAAGCTGTATTGCAATATAATCAGCCAAACATTCAACTGTGGTATCACAGTCGACAATTTCGCAGTGTGCCGCAGGCATCGTCAATTCAAACCAGCCCTGCGCCGCCTGATAGCGAAAGCAGTAGTCGCCGTCATTAGCGCTCAGATGCTGTAAATCTGCTGGGGTGCATAGATCCTCTGCCGTACCCAGATAAATATCCTGCCAGCGTTCGCACCAATATTTGTTTAATCGCGGCGATAACATACCGTCGCTGTAGATCTGAATAGTGGAGCGGTGACCATGCGCAATACGTTGGCAATTACCGTCATGTTTCTTTAAACCATGGCTGTAATGATAGTAAAAGCCGTTGCTGGTTTCGGGGCGTAGCGTCAACACCAGCTGTTGCACATTATCCGGCAGTAAGGGGGTAATTTGCTGCTGCAAAAATTCCGTTACACTGTGTTCATTTATTTGCTCTGCCGCAATAGCCACAATGGCTTGTTGCGGTGCGGCCATCTTGATGTGCCCCCGCGCCGATTGGAAGCTTAAACGCTGCAGATCACCGCTGGTATCTGATGTTAATGCTGCAGATAAAGCCGGTATAGCCAATTTGTGATCCACCAGCTGATCAATAGCCTGCTTAATTACCTTTTTAACTTTTGAAAAATCCAACACCATTGACGTTTGATCCAGGCCGCCGAGCAGCTCTACGTCAACAATATAGCTTTCACCTAACATACCGCGCTTGGCGCACAGGTAGGAAAAATCAATAACGGTTAAATCCCGGACGAACAAAATCATTTACAGCTCTCTGGTTACTCAGGCATATACTAACGGCATTATAACGCTTTACCCGCGACGACAACACCTGCAGCGCAGGTGTTCAGCGCTTATGCTCGGTTAACCAACTGTTTAAAATCCCCACCTGGCCACATTTATGCGCGGCATACATTAAACGGATAGCATTACTGAGTAAGATACTGTCGCTCCATTCGGTTTTTTTCTGGATCTCTTCATAACAGCTTAACGCCTCGGGCGTCAGATAGCCGCGCAGCTCTTTTTTACCGGATTGTTTTTGCCGCTCGCGATAGCGTTGTTGTTTTTCAGCGTTGGTCAGCGCTTTTCCACTGGAATTGGTCATGATGTCACTCTTTGGCAATCATACTGTCATACACTTAACCGGAAGGCCGGTTTGCAGGTAAATATCAGGCTTTATACAAATCGGACTTGTCTGGCGTACAAGTGTTCGCTAAAGTGGCCCGGTATTTTCACTGGATTAAACATACATGACTAAGAATAGCTTTACAAAAGAAGATTTAATCGCTTGTGCTAACGGCGAATTATTTGGTGAAGGCAACAGCCAACTACCATCTGACAATATGTTAATGATGGACCGCATAATCCACATTTCAGAAGAAGGCGGCTTATACGGTAAAGGCCAAATTATCGCTGAGCTGGATATTACGCCGGATCTCTGGTTTTTCGCCTGTCATTTTAAAGGCGACCCGGTAATGCCCGGCTGTTTAGGCCTGGACGCGATGTGGCAATTAGTCGGCTTCTTTTTAGGTTGGTGTGAAGGCCCGGGTAAAGGCCGCGCCCTGGGCGTGGGCGAGGTTAAGTTTACCGGTCAAATTCTGCCAACGGCAAAAAAAGTTACTTATACCATCAATATGAAGCGCGTGATTAAACGTAAACTGTTTATGGGTATTGCTGATGGTGTTGTCAGTGTGGATGGCCGCGACATTTATGCAGCAGAAGATTTAAAAGTTGGTTTATTTCAGGATACATCCAGCTTCTGATGTAATTGCACTACAATGACAAAAGCCCCGCAGAATACTCTTGCCGGGGCTTTTTTAATGCGTTAAAAGATGTACAGAAAACTATTGGCCTTTGTTAAATAATCCAACATTGCGATCTTCGATGGCCTCGCGCCAGCCTCCTAACCATTGTGAGCGCGTATCTAAACCTTGATAAGGGCAAATTTCTTTTGACCGTCCGGTAACACCGGCACGATAACCTTGAGCATGAGCACGTTCCAGACGATCACGTTTTTGTCTTTTCATACGGCGGTCTTCCTCAACTTTTATGTGATAAAAATAACCACAACATATCCTGCGGCTACCTGTTAATAGATAGCCCGGACTGCTCAAAGGTTCAATTTGAATACAGCAGATTAATTACTTGACAACGGCTAACAAACTGAACTTGTTTAAGATTTGATGACAGATTTATTTATACCTAATTATTATAAAAATGACCCCGCATATATCACTCAGAAAAATTAACTTTCTAAAACTTAAAAGCAAAAAATGAGCATGCACAGTAAAAAACAAAATAAATTATTTACATAAAATTATTTATGGCTATAATGCCACCGTTTTTTAACAATGGAAAAATAAATGAAAAACTATAACACTATTAAATACTTAGCCATTCTCGTTATGGTATCACCATCTGTCCATTCGAGTACATTCGAGCAAATACCGCTGACTGAGTACTCATGCAAACCCAATGGGCAGACGGTTAAGTGGAATGATACAAGTAGTTGGTTTAGTCTCGCTGCAATTACTAATACTATTTTCAAGCGAGGCTGTAAGTACGCTCAAAGACAAATTAGAGGTTCCTATATTGATGATGTTGAGGTCATACGTGGATCGTTAGACCTGTCCATTTTACCCGGACCTATAGGATGCCAAAGCCGAAGTGAAGTTCCTATGAGTGTTGTAGGTTCTCATATGCCGACTAGCGAAAATTGGTTTATACCCACACAAATTAATTTTAAGGCAGATACCTATACGATATCTGCAAACACACCTTATGAATTACATCAAAAAGATCAGAGTAAAAGAGGCACAAACAGACTGGATAAATGGTATTCGCAATGGATAATCAGCCCGTCAGACCCAAGCTTTGGAAATGAGAAGGCACCAAATGTAATTAACGGAAGAAAAAACGGACATAGCAATACTGGCCCAATGACCTTTTCCATAGACAATAATCCGAAAACTTACCAAGTGTTAAGCAATATGTCACGTGGTACAAGAGAGTACTCTTTTAGCATTGGTGGCAGCATTGGCAGCGATTTTACCGGAAATATTAATATGGATTGGCCATCAGCTAAAATAAATGGTGAAAAGTGTTATGCAACAACATTATATAAAATAAAAGTAGAAAGAAATGCAAAACCTACAATTCATTCTATAGTTAAGAACGCAAGCAACCTGACTGCATCAGCTACGGACAAACACACAGCCGACAGTTATTTATCTTACACATGGGAAGTCACAGATATCAATAATAGAAAGCATTACAAAACAGGCAAAACAATTAGCTTGAGCGGGATTTCTGGTAACTATTACAGTGCAATTGTAACCGTCAGTGATGGCAACATGTCAAGCTCATTGAAAAAAATATTTGAAACAGCCCCACCGAGACCTATTGATGTAAGACCTTGCCCAACCTGTCAAATCCCATAAATATAGTTAGAATTATGAATATGAAGAAGAGAGTGTTAATCACCCTCTTCTTTCCAATCACATTGTCAGTTATATATATTTTAACTGATAATAACGATAGGCAAGAAGAGAGTAAATCCATTTATCATGCAAAAACAGGTGAACGAGATACTGGAGTTAGCAGCAGCAATGCAACTCCGTCAGAAGAACAGTCCGACACATTTAACATTGCGGATGCGGAAACAATTGACGAGCCAATTGAACCGTTAAAAGAATGGTATCTTAAAGAATTATCCGAATATTTTTTTACTGAATTTTGCAGGTCAGTACAAAGCAATTCAAATGTCGATGAATATATTCAGGAAAGGCTAACTACAGGTGATGATTATGCTGAGGTTGATAATGATATCTCAAAGTGCGAAGGAGTAACTGTCAAAGATTGGGGCCAACTTAGTCTAAGATATGAAGAAGAATTGAAACTTGGAAATCAATATGCTGAACTTATGTTAGCAAAGATTAACCCTCCTGGGTTCTCTCACGGTAGATATTGGTTGATGCAAGCCTCGACATGGTCACAAGAGGCGATGAATGATATAGACATGAATTTTGACAATGTAGCTTTCGACGAAATGCAAAAACTATTTTATGCAAAAATACTTAATAAAGATGACATTGTTAATGACCTTGCCAAAAATATAGAGTCAAGTGACTACTACGAAATTATTGAACTAGCAAACACTTGGAATACCTCAACACCTAAGCAAAGAAAGGTTATTTTAAATCATGAGCTTGTTAAATAGTTTTCATTTACTTTGAAAAAAGTAAGCGGCGGATAAACCGCCGCTTACTTTCAATCTGAATAATATTAGCTCCGTAAACGAAAGAAACAAAGAGTGCTTAGCACTAGTAATAAACTCCAGGGTAAAGTGCCCCCCTTACGTTCGTATGACGTTTCCTCTGTGCTGCAATTTTCGGCTTCGCCATTAGCTATGGGCAATAATTTCACCCCTGTTGCTACATCTTCTTCGATAGCGTTGCCAGCGTCATCTAACACAACATCACCAAACGCATCACGCAGCTCACGTTTCACCAGAGCAGTAGCCAAAATCTCACCGTTGTTGTTAATATCCTTTGCATCCACGATGGTGTAAGGCAGGTCGCACCCAATTAAGCTATTCAAGTCACGGAAGCTATCAGCCGCGATATCATAAATAAAGCCATGCAAACGCCGGGTAGTGGTACCGGCCAACATTACCTCTGCGCTACCCACTACTTGATCAAGATCATTTATGGCGTTCGGCATAGAAGTTGAGCTGGTAAACAGGTCTTGCGGAAATACGGTTTGCGCAGAACTGTAATCGTGGTAAAAAAACTTGCTGCGGGTTTGCGAATTAATTGTTTTACTCGCGTAGCCAACCACAATATCATTGTTGTTAATTGCAATAGCTCTACTGCTAATCCATTCAGCAACATCAATAATTGGCAGCGCTTCGTCGTCAACAAATAACGTTGCATGCTCAGTGCGATATATCTGATCTCTGGTAACTGCAACCCTGTCTGAGTCGCTGTATAATGACACGCCCACCGCAACACCTGAGTTATTTACGTCCAAAGCGCGGCTATAATAGTTAATTGCTTTAAAACCTTCTCTGTTATGAACTGCCTGACTACTTTTATCACCTAAAAAGCTTAAAATTTTTGGCGTAGAAACTTCACTGCCATTCAGTTGCCATAATAAGCCCCTTTGCGTATAACCAAATGAATTTAGCAGCTGGTTGTAGGCACCAGGTATTGTCGTACTGTTGGTGTGATAGCTGTAATAACAGAGACTCTCCGGCTGACTATCACCATCGCAATTTCCTTCTAGGGAGGCAACAGCTTCATCGACCAAATCAATACTGCCATAACCGGCAATCCAGCCGCTATCGCTAATAGCTCTAACTACAGTAAAACCACCACCCAGTTGTTGGTAAGGTGCAGGAATAGTGGTTACCTGATTATCTTGTAGCACCACGCCCAATTGATAAGACAGCTCAGGCACCCACACATTTCGCTCTTCAGGTTCTGGCGTCGTGTCTGTTGGTTCTGGCGTAAAACTTTGTAAATTAAACGTTGTACTGGCTGTACCCACCGCAATGCCGGCATTATTAATATCGTACAGGTATTCGCTGTTACGCCGCTGCAGTGCAACATCGCGTAGCGGCATATTTTGTAATATACCGTCCGTGCCACCAATATAACTCAGCGCAGAGCCGATGGGCTGACCAGCAGGGTTCAAACGCAACAAAATATTCAGCACAGTAGCATCAATATTGCCGTTTATCGCATCAGCCAACTGCTGATCCGATAGTAATGCAGTCACAGCGGCGCTTTCAAAATCTATCGCATCAAGATCTAACGGGAAATTAAATGCCCCTAAACCATTACCATTGCCCGATGTATTAGTACTTAAAGCACCATTAACAACCACACTGCCGGCATCATTTATTGCCGCAGCATACGTGGACTTTACTTCGCTGACTTCACCAATCTCAACAACGCTGTACACTGCCGCTTGTACAGAACACAGACTTAACAGCGGCAATATCGCCAGGCTGATGCGTGATAACTTCATTCGGGGCCCCTAAAATTTACTACGATTCTTATGCGTCTAATTCTTCCCAGCGTGCATACGCTTGCGCCAGCTTCGACTCGGTCTGTTGTAATTGGTTCAACGTGGCTTGCGTTTGCTCAGCACTCTGCTTAAAGAACTCGGCATCATTCACTTTGCTCTGCAAGGCTTCCAGTTCAGTTTCAAGCTGTTCCAGCAAAGCGGGCAGTTGTTCCAGTTCACGTTGTTCTTTGTATGATAACTTCTTAGTACCGGCAACAGAAGCCTGTGGTGGTATTTCTTCTGTTACAGCCTGTGATGCTTTTGTCACTTTTTGTGCTGTGGTAGCAGGTGCTTGCATGCGTTGCTGGTAAGCAATAACGTCGTCATAGCCACCGGCTATATCAATAATACGGCCGGCTCCGGCAAACAGTAGCGAACTGGTAACGGTGTTATTAACAAACTCGCGGTCATGGCTAACCAATAACACTGTGCCTTGATATTGCTGTAAAATATCTTCCAGCAACTCCAGTGTTTCAACATCTAAGTCGTTGGTTGGCTCATCGAGGATCAACAAGTTACTTGGTCTGGCAAATAATTTGGCCAGCAATAAACGGTTTTTTTCACCACCGGATAAAGCTTTTACCGGAGTACGGGCCCGTGCCGGTGGAAATAAAAAATCTTGCAGGTAGCTGAGCACATGCCGGCTTTTACCGTTTTGCATGATCTCCTGCTTACCTTCAGAGACGTTGTCCTGCACTGTAGCCTCTAAATCGAGGGAGATACGGTGCTGGTCAAAATAAGCCACCTCAATATTAGTACCGCGCTTTATCTCGCCGCTATCGTGTTTATAGTCACCCAATAACAGCTTAATCAGCGTTGATTTACCCACCCCGTTAGGGCCAACCAGAGCAATACGATCACCACGCATTACCAGCAAATCAAGCTTGTCTATTACAGTTTTACCATTAAAACTGCAGCTGATGGCTTTGGTTTCAAATACCAGCTTACCGGAGCGGTCCGCTTGCTCAATATTAAAGTCTACTTTGCCTAAAGTTTCGACCCGCTCAGCGCGTTCGCGGCGCAGCGCTTTCAGTGCTCTTACACGACCTTCGTTACGGGTACGCCTGGCTTTAATGCCCTGACGGATCCACACTTCCTCTTCGGCCAGTTTTTTGTCAAACAGTGCATTGTGCTGCTGTTCGTCTTCGAGCATTTTTTGTTTACGATCCAGGTATTCCTGATAATTGCCCGGGTGCGAGGTTAACTGGCCGCGGTCGAGATCAATAATGCGGGTAGCCAAAGCACGGATAAAGGCACGGTCGTGTGAGATAAAGATAATGGCACCGGAGAAATTCAGTAAAAATTGCTCCAGCCACTGGATAGCTGCCACATCCAAATGGTTGGTTGGCTCATCGAGTAATAAAATATCCGGTCTGGCGGCTAAAGCCCGCGCCAGGGCGGCTTTACGTAACCAGCCGCCGGATAAGGTGGCTAAACTGGCATCGGGGTTCATGTCAAACTGCTGGCACAAATCAGCTACGCGGGAATCCAGCCCCCAACCATCGCGGGTATCCATTTCACTTTGTAACTGCTCAAACAAGCGATAATCGGCATCTGAGGCGCCGTCTAAATTTTCTGACAAGGTATAAAACTGCTGTGCAATTTGCGCTAAATCACCGGCGCCTTCACGGATAAAGTCGGCAATTTTCACATCCATTTTGGCCGGTGGATCTTGTTCCAGTCGGCTCAGCACCACGCCGGTATTCACCACTATCTGGCCATCATCCAAGTTTTGCTGACCGGTCAGCAATTTCAAAAACGACGATTTGCCGGCGCCGTTGCGCCCTACCAGACACACGCGCTCACCGCTAAACAAGCTAAAATCGACGTGATCCAAAATCGGGTGCGTACCAAAGGCTAAACACGCCTGCTGAAAACGTAATAATTCCACTACTTTACATCCTTAAGCCATGTTGCAAGCCGGTCCGCATCAAAGGGCCAGCACAATTCGTTATCTCCCCGGCGTAACACCGGGATCATTAAGCGGTAGCGCGCAAATGCCTGCTCGTCATCGACAATATCGGTAACCTGAAACTGCCCTTCCAGCCCGGCTTGCTGCAGCAACTGCTCAGCCTGCTCACACAGATGACAGCCCCAGGTACTGTATAACGTTAACGTCTGCTGCATACTGTTAACGTGTTAACTCAAAACAGACGTGAATATTCGGGTTACGCTTATAATCTTCCGGCAAAGTAGCCGCCGAGATATCTTTTACCTGCCAGCCGGCATCGTTAAGCGCCTGAGTATCAATTTTAAAGCGACGTTTGTTGTTAGAGAAAATCACTTTGCCACCCGGCACCAGCCGCGGCGTGAGCATATTTAACAAGTTTACGTGGTCGCGCTGCACATCCCAGCTGTCCTGCATCCGTTTCGAGTTGGAAAAGGTTGGCGGGTCAACAAAAATCAAATCAAACTGCGCACGACAGCGGCTAAGCCACTGCAGGCAGTCTGCTTGTTCAAACTGATATTGCTTGCCGGTTAAGCCATTAACAGTGAAGTTGCGTTTAGCCCAGTCTAAATAGGTGTTAGACATATCTACCGTAGTAACACTGGCGGCACCGCCAATAGCAGCATGCACCGAGGCACTGCCGGTATAAGCAAACAGGTTTAATACGGTTTTAGCTTTGGCTTGTTGCTGGATCATTCTGCGTGTAATGCGATGGTCTAAAAACAAACCGGTATCAAGGTAATCGCGCAGGTTAACTAAAAACTTCGCGCCGTATTCGCTTACTTCTTTATATTGGCCTGCTTTGTTCAGCGCCTGATACTGCGACGTGCCTTTTTGCTTTTCACGCACTTTTAAAATCATTTTATCAGAGCTGATGCCCAATACCTGCGGCACCTGGTTTACCACATCAAACAAGCGTTTTTGTGATACCTGCTCATCAACCGTGGCTGGCGCTGCATATTCATGCACCACCACTTCACCGTCATACCAATCTACCGCCACGTTATATTCCGGAATATCGGCATCATATAAGCGGTAGCAGCTTATGCCTTCTTTTTTTGCCCATTTTTGCAGCTGTTTTACATTCTTCGCCAAGCGGTTGCCAAAAGAGCTGCTTTCACTGAAAAACAGCGCCGGCGCATCAGAGCTTACCGCCACCTGTTTTTCAGTTAAATCAAACAAGGTGAAATCACAATCCAGCGGGCCGTTGGTAAATTTATAGCTTTTGCTTTTTGATAAACGCAGTGCACGCAGTAAATCGGTGTTTGAGGTAATAATAGCCAAACGCCAACCCTGATAGTGCTGCTTTAACGCTAAGGAAAACTTACTGTACAGCGGTATTAATGAGGGTAAATCGCCCAAGCGCTCGCCATACGGCGGGTTGGTAACAATAACGCCTGCAGTAGAGCTTACCGGCGCTTTTAAAGCTGTTGCATCGGCATATTCGAAGTGCACATAAGCGGCAACACCGGCACGGGCAGCATTTTGCCTGGCTTTGGCTAAATTACGCTCATCAAAATCAGAGCCCCAAAACTGCACAGTAGCCGGTATAGTGCGCTCAGCTGCTTTAGCCTCTTGCTTTAATTGCTGCCAAACAGCGTCACGATGGCCTGGCCAGCCCTCAAAGGCGAACTTTTCGCGGCTTAAGCCAGGCGCTTTATTCAGCGCGATCAATGCTGCTTCCAGCACTATAGTGCCGCTACCGCAAAACGGGTCAAACAGTGGCTGCTCTGCCTGCCAGCCGGAGCGCTTTAACAGCGCTGCCGCTAAGTGTTCCTTTAACGGTGCTTCGCCCTGGCCGGCACGATAGCCGCGTTGGTGCAAAGACGGACCGGAAAAGTCTTGTAAAAAGTGGAAATGGTTTTTATCCAACCGCACCTGGAAGCGTACATCCGGATCCATACGGTCAACGTCGGGCCTGTTACCGGTTTCTTCACGGAATTGATCAACAATGGCGTCTTTTAAACGGATAGCACCAAACTGGGTGTTGTCGATTTTCGGGTGTTTGCCAACACAATCTACCGCCAGTGTATTGCGCAGTGACATTTGCTGCGGCCAATCAATCTTTTGCGCCACCTGATAAATATCGCTTTCGGCGGTAACCGGCTCAGATTGTATTAAACGCAAGATACGGGTAGCCAAACGCGACCACAAACATAATTGGTAGCCGGTGCGTAATTCGGCTTTAAAGCGCACTACGCCCATAGTAACTTTTACTATCTCGCCACCCTGCCCGCGAATTTCCTCCGCCAGCAGTTCCTCTACCCCTTTAGACGTTAACGCCCAGAATTCCAGCATGCTACCCAAACCCCTGTCAAAAATGGCGCTTAGTATAGCAGAATGTCGCATTTAACCGTTTGAGTTTTTGCAATAGCGCCAAATTGCCGCTTAAAACAGCGCTTTGCTTAACAAAGCAGCAGTTAAGCAGCATCTTAAAAATAAAAGCAGATAAGGGCTTGCATGGCTTTGTTAAAAACACTAAGATGCGCCCCGCAATGACGGACGCGGGATGGAGCAGCCTGGTAGCTCGTCGGGCTCATCACCCGAAGGTCGTCGGTTCAAATCCGGCTCCCGCAACCAACTTAGCACTTCGTATAATTGAAGCACTTAGTTAACGCATTGCAAATCAATCAATTATCTCTACTGCTCGGGGATAAGTCACGGACGCGGGATGGAGCAGCCTGGTAGCTCGTCGGGCTCATCACCCGAAGGTCGTCGGTTCAAATCCGGCTCCCGCAACCAACTTAGCACTTCTTATAATTGAAGCACTTAGTTAACGCATTGCAAATCAATAAATTATCTCTACTGCTCGGGGATAATTCACGGACGCGGGATGGAGCAGCCTGGTAGCTCGTCGGGCTCATAACCCGAAGGTCGTCGGTTCAAATCCGGCTCCCGCAACCAACTTAGCACTTCTTATAATTGAAGCACTTAGTTAACGCATTGCAAATCAATAAATTATCTCTACTGCTCGGGGATAATTCACGGACGCGGGATGGAGCAGCCTGGTAGCTCGTCGGGCTCATAACCCGAAGGTCGTCGGTTCAAATCCGGCTCCCGCAACCAACATCTTAACCAGCATTTAGCTGGTTTTTTTGTGTCTGAAATTCAACAACCCGAAGGTCGTCGGTTCACTCTTCATAAAGATCAGGGCTCCCGCAACCAACACTAAGGCCGACTTAATAGTCGGTTTTTTTGTGCCTGTTATTCAACACCCGAAATTCGTCGGTTCGCTCTTCACAAAGATCAGGGCTCCAGCAATCAACATTTAAACCTACTTTACGTAAGTTTTTTTGTGTCTGAAATTCAACAACCCGAAAGTCGTCGGTTCGCTCTTCACAAAGATCAGAGCTCCAGCAACCAATATTTAAGCAAGCATTTAGCTGGTTTTTTTGTGTCTGACATTCAACAACCTGAAAGTCGTCGGTTCGTTTTTAACAATAGATCAAGGTTTTGTGCTGGTTAAACGCAGCATAAGTACTAACGGGTTTAGTGGTGACTCTGCAAAACCATAGTACTGATAAAACTGTTTTGCCCGAGCATTCAGCGCATGCACCAACAAAGCCCTTACACCGGTGTTTTGCGACACATTTACCGCCCTTTGTACGGCATCTTGCAACAACCCTGCCCCCAGCTTAATGCCCTGAGCACGGCGGTCGACCGCTAAGCGCGCCAGCACTAACACCGGCACCGGGTCAGGCATATTTCTGCGCACGTTAGCAGTGGCAGCTTGTAAAGCCACTGCACCTGCTGCCAACGCATAATAACCCAACACGGTATTTTGCCTGTCGGTAACCACAAAGGTGCGGCTGGCACCGCGTAGCTGATTAGCCATTGCCCGTTTTTTCAGCCAGTTGTCTAATTCAGTCTCGCCACAGCTAAAGCTATCAAGCAGGTGGTTTACAGTTAACGGCTGTGGTGCAACAAGGTCAAAACTCATGCTTTATGCCAGGGAGCCTGCACTGCCTGCAAACGTTCCAACCCGGCATTGTGTTGCGGTTGTTCATCAAGCAAAGCGACAAACTGGTTAAACCTGGTCTGATCCAGGGCAAAATGCAGTTGATCCAGCATTATGCTTTGTGCCCGTTCACAAGCGGCTTCTAACATAAAGTCAGAACGGTTTTTGCCCAGCACTTTAGCGGCCTGATCAATAAGATCACGCTGCTCCGGCAAGGCACGTAAATTAATGGCGGCATCACGCATGACAAAACCCTTTATGTAAATACAATAGCTACACAGATCCTAGGCCTGCGTATAGCTATTGTCAACACAACAGTCTAATTGCTATTGAACTCAACTGTAGCTATTGTCGAACAATCTGCGCAGTTAAGACGATAAACTGCTTTTGCTCTGCTCACTTTGGTATTCAGGCTGTTACACGCCGGGCATGGTCTCTTCAATGGCGTATTACCCCCACAACTGCCGCATTGCACATAATAGCCATAACGGCCGGACTGCGCTGTTAAGCCTGAGCATTGGCCGCAGTGTTTGCACTGCGCAGCAACGGCATCCACTGCAACAGCTTTTGTCGGCGGCTTTGTAATTACGGCGGCTTGTGGTGTTGGTTGAACGGAGCCAGCGGCTGTGTTAGTCATCAGTGTGGCTGGGGCTGCCCATACTGCCTGAGCTTCATTTACAACATTCTGTTGCTGAATGTCTCCCAGTAGAAAATTGCAGATACATAGCAGCTCATCCTGATTAAAGGTTGGACGCGTGTCCGCTATTTTGGCAGCCAGATTATAGAACTTAATAAAGTTCATCTTCTTATCCAGCGCATCTGTGACAAACTCCGATTTCACCAGTTTTGTGGCTATGTCTTTTGGTGCTTTGGAGCGATCGATAATTGCATCGCTGGAGATAGCGCAAAACACATCGTAGCAACGTGCACCAAGCCCTTGCTGAATACCTAAGAATTTACCGATGACTTTTTCAGTATTGGCACACAGGTACTGTTTCAGTAGTTTAAGTTGCAGCTCAGCCTGTTTAATCGGCGATGGCACACCACTCCACAGCCCTTTATAACTGCGGCTCCACTCACCGTATTCGTTTACCTTCACTTCGCCGCGTATGCTTTTCGACTCCACTACAATAAAGCCGTAGGTATACACAATAAGGTGGTCTATCTGGGCGCTTTCGCCGTCATGCTCAATTCGCAGATCATTCAGCACCATTACGTTGTCACTGTTCTTGTAAGCACGGCGCAAGTAAAACGCCACGTCATGCTCTTGCTTAATGCCAGCATCGAGTTTGAGTGAGGACGAACTGGTTTGTGTTTTGTCTTTTAAGATCATAATGTTTGTCTATCAATATTTGGCAAGGCCAAGTTCGACGAGCAATAATGACAAGGAATGCAGCGCTGTTTGCGCATCTTCTTCCGTTAAATCGCGAGTGCCGTGTTGCGCCTGGGCATTGGGTTTAGCGCGTGAATGTAAGCGAGCGATTATATTACCGGTGTATTGACTTATTGTATTTTGCGGCGCCAAAGCTGCTAGTTTACTGAGTGCTTTGCCTAAATCTGGCACAGGGTCGCTAATGGCAATACCCACCGCACAGGCCGCGGCACTGCGGCAGCTTTCCACCAAATGAAATGGGCTTATTTTGCGGTTCGCTGTCTGCACCTCATCGAGAGTAATGCTAAGGCGCTGATAGTCTTCTGCGGAAATATCATTAGATAATAGCACTGGCAAAACGCCGTTCGAGCGAGTGCTTTTAAGTGTTACAACAACGTCACTGCCAAATACCTGCTCGACCGCAATCACTTTCCAGAATGATGCATATTCACCATTACCAAGAATCGCTTGGTTACTTTTAGTATCAGAAATGTAGTGATGCATGTTGTAGATCTGGTAATGGTAAAAATATTGCTCTTGGACTTTTGCGGGAGCAACTCCAGCCCATTCCACTTGCCGAACAAAAACACTCTGCATCCAATCTTTATTTGAAATTGGAAGACAAAACACCCTGCCACGTTTTATCCCAGCCGCTGGCTCATAAATGTCTTCAAGGAAAATTAGGCCCGGATACTCCCCTAGCGATCTATAGACACTGGAAACCAATCTAGGAAAGCTAATCGGAATGACAAGTTGATTTGTGACAATGGGCCTGCCGTAAATAGCACTATCGCCAATATAAACATTTTTTGTTTTGTCGCTGATACCGAGAACTGACAAAGCAACTCCTTTGCTAACTTTGGTTTTAATTAATACAATTGACTAAACTGCCTTCATTCAGAACAAACACTTAATCTTCAAAATAGTCGCTGTCGAACTTGGGGATTTTGACAATGCGGGTCGATACACCAACTTCGTGATCAATCATCAGCTCTGCCAGTTTGATACCGTCTACCAGCACAATACGCTCTACTGATTTGGCAAAATCAATGGCTTGGGCGGTGTAAGCAGAAGTGGTAATAAACACGCCCTTAGTCGCACGTTGCCCCGCTAAAGCACCGTAAAAGCCCTGGATTTCTGGCCTGCCAACACTGCTTTGCCAGCGTTTTGCCTGCACATATACTTTCTCCAGGCCTAATTTATCTAACGAGATCACACCATCAATACCACCATCACCCGAGCCACCTACCCGCTGCAGGTCATTACGGTTTGCGCCATATCCCATCTTATGTAACAAGTCTAAAACGATGGTTTCAAAGTAAGTCGGGCTTACCTTAGCAAGCGTTTCCAATAAATCAGCGGCTACGCTTTCGCGCATCTCTTTAACGGCCGCACCTAAGCGTTCTTCTGGGCTTGAAGTTTTCGTTGAACTATCGTTTTTAGTTGGAGTAATCACGGGTTCAGTGGTTGAAGTTGCTTCTTTTAACCGCACATCCATATAACCAAAAGCAAGATCGGCAACTTGCCCTTGCGATAACGGACCTACGTTACTGGCGGCAAATATTTTACCTTCATCCGTTAAGCACCAAACTCCGCGTCTGGCGGAGCTAGACAAGCCAGCCCGCTTTAAACGGTCATGCGCCCAGCCTATGCGATTCTTATAAACCTGCTGTGCCTGGCTTGGTAATAACTCAGCACGCTCATCGTCTGTTAACTGCATTATCTCAGCCGCAGCTTCGTATACCTCACGGGCAAGCGCACCCTCAGGCCGAGTAGCTAAAAAACGAAGCACGGGTTCAATAAATTGGTCGTAAGTGGGAATTGTCATTATTTAATCCGTTATAAAAATAAAACTTCTGGAAATCACGAATGAAAAACAAGACAGCCGATACGACCGTTACTGCCATGGATTCTCATAAATTTCAATATAGTCAGTTACTTGAATAATTTTAAAGCCTATGCTTTCCAGAAACAGTTTCTGACCAAGTGGTAGTTTATCAACATGAAAGTAATAGCCTTCACGCTTGCACTGTGGGTGTTTTTTGAAAAACTTGGCTCTTTCGATCAATAACCAACGCAAAAAAATCTCGGCTGAATCTAAAGCCAGACCAAAGAAAATTAGGTCGTTTTTAAAAAAAATATTTAACCATGTATTTTTACCTAGCCAATTATTTACGTCTGCAGTTTTGAATAAACGGTCATTGCCTCTGTGCAAATAAGGGCGAGCTCTTTCGACCGCCCCCATGTAATGAGATAAACCTAGCCTGATACTTCGGCTATATTTCTGAAGGCCATTAATATGCCAAATACCAAAGTCATCAGAAATATTCTTTACAATATTTGGCGAATAGTAACTTCCCCAAGGGTAATAATCGGTAAACTTTTTAGGTTCAAGATGTTTGATTTTTGCATCGAATACATCAGAAAGAGTACTTTCAAAGTTGGTAGTCAAAATGGGAGCGTTATTTTTAGAGGCCCACTCTACAATTAGCTTATGTTGGGGCTTCACTTGCCATTTAGCCATCAATTCACAAAATTCGACTTGCAAGCTCTTACTTTGCTTTTCGCTAGTTAAATCCAATGCATCGTAAAACTCGGTCAGTGAAATACCTATTGGAATATCTAAAGCTTTGGTACCCACCCGCTTACTCCAAAGTCGAATCAGTAATTTCTCCCAAGAATTATTTTTATCGTCTGAATTATACCTATTGATGCCATTACCAATTACTAAAGCGGGCTTTAGCCCTGCCTTGTTCAAAAGTGTTTTTAAATCCATTTACAAGCCCCAAATATCAAGGTCGAATTAGGTACATTTGGTATTCTTTACCGACTGTTTTCCTGTCCAACAAGCCGTGGGGCTGTTATCGCCGCTAACAAGCTCAACATTTTACTAAACATCGGTATAAGTTCATCACCCATTGTAGAGTTTACTCAAAAGCGCGAGTAATAACTTTTGGACTGCCTTTTGCAAAACTTTCCAACGCAAATGTATGTTTTACAATTAAAATATTTAAGTATGTTTGTATCATTAGTAGCAACGGCTGACAACTTTTCCTGAACCTAAGTACGCGTTTTTTTGTATCTGCAACAGCCCCTCTGTACACTAGCGCTATAACCCTTCAATGCGAACAGCTGATATGAGCAATTTTACCGTACAACACAGTCTGGCCGATTTGGGCGCGCCCTTTTCTGTGCCTTGCAATCCAACCCCGGTGCCGGCGCCGCAGTGGCTGGCATTTAATACTGAACTGGCAGCAGAGCTGCGCTTACCACAGCAGTATTGGCATTCTGACGACGGCCTGGCGGTATTTAGCGGTAATGCTTTACCAAACTGGGCGACACCGCGGGCGCATGCTTATGCCGGCCATCAGTTTGGTCACTTTGTGCCGCAATTGGGTGATGGCCGTGCTTTATTGCTGGCAGAGGTTATCAGCGCAGACAACAACCGTTTTGATATTCAGCTTAAAGGTGCCGGCCAAACACCGTTTTCCCGCCGCGGAGATGGCCGCGCGCCATTAGGGCCGGTACTGCGCGAGTATTTAGTCAGCGAAGCTATGCATGCGCTGGGCGTACCCACTACCCGCGCTCTGGCCGCAGTATTAACCGGTGACTGGGTACAGCGTGAAACCGCAGAACCCGGTGCAGTGCTGACACGGGTAGCGGCCAGCCATATTCGTATCGGCAGCTTTCAGTATATTGCTGCCCATGGCGATACAGCGCAGCTGAAGATCTTTGCTGATTATGTTATCAAGCGTCACTACCCTGATTGTGCTGACGACGAAAATCCTTATCTGGCACTGCTAAATGCCGTCGTTAGCAGACAAGCCGGGCTGATTGCCAAATGGATGAGTCTGGGCTTTATTCATGGCGTAATGAACACCGACAATATGAGTATCGCCGGTGAAACCATTGACTACGGCCCCTGCGCCTTTATGGATACCTTTAATCCGGCGCAGGTATACAGCTTTATTGATAGCCAGGGCCGCTATGCATGGGGCAACCAGCCACGTATTGCCGCCTGGAACCTGGCGCGCTTTGCTGAAACTCTGCTGCCGCTGCTGACTGAGCAACCGGAACAGGCCGTAGAGCTGGCCACTGAAGCACTGCAAGGTTTTAACGGGCTAAATGAAGCTGAATTTTTACGCCTGATGGCGGCGAAAATTGGTATTGCCAGTGCAACCGATAGCGACGAAGTGTTGATCCGCGACTTGCTTAATCTGATGAGCGCTAATAAAGCCGACTTCAGCCAGAGCTTTCGTTTACTTAGCCGCTCGGTAAGCGATAGTAACGCCGGTGCGGCAGTATTATTTGCCGACAAGCAAGGTTGGGCTGACTGGGCAGCAAGATGGCAACAACGCCTTACTGCACAAGGCATTGACCCGGCGCTGGTAAGCCGGCAAATGGACAGCACTAACCCGGCACTTATTGCGCGTAACCATCTGGTTGCACAAGCAATTAAACAAGCCACTGAGCACGCCGATTTAACCCTGTTTAACCGCCTGCAGCAAGCACTGGCGACGCCTTATAGCCTGGCAGACGCCAATGCTGATTTTGCCCTGCCGCCTGAGCCACAGCAGCTTGTTAAGAACACGTTTTGCGGCACCTGATTATAACTTATGCCATCTGCTGCAGGCAGATGGCGACTAAATTCGGTAAACTAGCCGTCTTGATCAGCCACACAGAGTCAACTCCTTGCCGGACATAACCATTAGTTTTGCTTTGTCGCAGTGCTTAGCCGTAGTAGCCTTTATCAGTGGTATCGTGGCTTTTCAGCGCTATGACAGAGCCAGCATGCTGAAATTCTGGTTTGTCTCTGCCTTGCTTAATGCCAGCCATTTCGCTGTACTGGGCCAGTACGAAGCAGCGTTTTTTGTCGGCTTAACCGCAATACGTTTTTTGGTGGCGGCGATAAGCCCGCGTCAACGCTGGATGTATTGTTTTCTGGCACTCTCCACCTTGCTGATTGTGCTTAGCTACAGCAACCCGGTTAATTTGTTGCCTTATCTGGCAGCAGTAGTAGGTACTGTCGGCAGTTTTCAAAAAAATGTACTTTGGGTTCGGCTGCTGATGGCCATTGGCGCAACGTCCTGGATTATCCATAACTTGCTGGTGGGTTCACCGGTTGCGGTACTGATGGAACTGGCGTTTTTAAGCAGTAATCTGGTGGGCTATATCAGAAGCCGCAGGCAAAGTTTACCTGCGGCTGAGCATTAACGCCTGTTTTAACGCACTGCACCACTGTGTGCCGGTGCCAGCAACACCGCATTGGCCAGCGCGATATGTAAGCCATTTACATAAGCACGGTAGTTAGGTTCCTGCGTAAAGCTGATAACCATACCGTCCCCTTGTGGTGCCCACATTAACAACGGTTTATGCGCAATTTGCTGCTGGTTATCCTGCCAGACAAAACCACTGGCTTTAACCTCATCGGCGCCGGCAAATTTCAGCAGGTTACGGCCGTGGTTTATTGCCAGCGGCTGGTAAATCTCGTTACCCACATACACTGTTGTTGCGCTGGCCGGCAAACCCGCAGTTAACCAGTGCGACTGATCTACCTCTGCTTTTGCCAGAAAACCCGGTACCCAATCCGGCCGGGCCTGTTTGGCTTTGAGCATTTGCTGATACTGCTCAGTATTCAGTACCGTGCCGGCAACCTGATCTTTCTGCTTATCCTTGCTGTCTTTAGTGTCAGCTGCCGGTGCATCTGTTGCTTTGTATTCACGCTTACTGGCCAGTAGCGGTGTTTCACCGCTTAACGCAAAGTTGGTGGCGTTACCCAGCGTAATAAGCACACCGCCGCGCTCTGTCCAGTGGCGGATATTGTTATAACCGGCTTCACCCAGTGCCTGTTGATAACTGCCACCGGCACTCGCGGGCAGCACCAGTACCTGATAGCGGCTTAAATCAGCCTGTTTTAACTGCGCCGGCCGGATAGCGGTTACCGGTTGCCCCAGTTCCCGCTCCAACACAAACCGGGCGCTACCGGCACTTAAACTGCTGGCCGGCTCGTCCCATAACATGGCCACCTTAACCGGTTGCAGCCGCACCATATTAGCTGAACCGGCATTAGGGCCGTCGGTATGCCAGCTGCTGTCTACACCTTGCAATACCGCACCGCTTAGTGCCGCGAGCTTTTCAAGAGTTTGATTAAGCTCAGCATTGTTATCTGCTCTGGCAATAATTAAGCTGCCGGAAGGGTAACGCGTACCGTTCTGATGGGTAAAAGGCAAGTCGCTGCTACGCATCACCACTCCGGCTTTTAACGCTTCGGCAGCAAAGCGGGCGGCGTCCATACCATCCCATGGCAGAATAAAACCGTAGCTTGCATCGGGTCGCGTCAGGCTGCCGGGTAAAATACGCTGCTCAGTTACGGTGACACCTTCGACGTTAACACTGCGGCTGCATTCATTCATTTCCAGATTAAACATCAGCGGCAATGACCATGCCGTTACATCGTATATTTGATCCGGTAAGTTATTCGCCCGCAGCGCTTCCTGCTGCTTAATAAACGGCTGGTCCATAGGTACGTCACTATCGAGTAAGGTGCGCAGCAAATGATAGGTGCTCTGGGCACTGTCTATTACATAGGCACCGAGCTGGTAATCGGTACCACAGGCGCTGAAGGCTTTCGTTGCCTGAGTAACCTTGATGCCCTGCTCTGTTAGTAATGCGGTTAAACGCTGATGCCCGGCTTTATCGCGGCTGGCCGGAAAAATATAACTGCGGGTTTTGGCTTTACGGCCCTGTGCCACAGCGTCTTTACGGTACTGATAAAACCGTTGCAGCAAGGGTTTGGCGCGCTGGCTGGCGGTTTCTAACGTAGCCATAAAAGCCACAAAGTTGCGCTGAATACCGTCGGCAAAAGTGACTACAGTACCGTCGCTGCGGCGGTAATGATGGCCGCGGGCCGACGCCATTTCATAGGTCATGGCAATACTGCCCTGATACAGCGGCCAACTGGCGCCATAACCCGGGTAAAACGCATCAAAAATTTCGCGGGTAAAATAGTGATAACCAAAGCGGTCAAACCATTTGGCATTGTTTTGCCCCACCCAGTTTAATACTTCCCGCTGTGCCTGCTGAATATGCGGGTTATAAGGCTCAGCCTCCGGGCTGAAGTAGTATGTCATATCGCCGCCCATTTCATGCGAGTCGACAAACAGCAGCGGATAGACACGTTGTAACGCTTTTACCCGGCCACGGTTTTCCGGCTGGGTTAAGCTGATCCAGTCGCGGTTCATATCAAACAAATAATGGTTGCTGCGGCCATTGGGCCAGGGCTCGTTTTGCTCGGCAGACAAGCGATCGTCTGAATGCTCCATACCGGCGGTAGCGTAGTAGCGGCTGACAAAACGATGGTGGCCATCCGGGTTTTGCAATGGATCAATATACACCAGCGTATTGGCCAAAATATTAGCGGTAAACTCACTTTGGTCGGCTAACAAGTGCCAGGCCAGTGCCATAGAGGACTCCGCCGGGCTAAGTTCATTGCCGTGCAAAGTATTGGCAATCCATACTGACGCCGGTTGCTGTGCAATCAGGGCTTTAGCGTCTGCCTCGCTGGTGTTAACCGGATCTGCCAGGCGGCGCATATTCTGTTCAAGTTGATCCAAACGGGCGATATTTTGCGCTGAGCCTATCACCACATAAAACAGCTGTCGCCCCTGCCAGCTTTCGCCATAAGGTACCAGCTTAAGTTGCTGCGGATACTGCGCCGCCAACGTCATAAAATACTGCCGGATGGCCGCAGGCTCTGAGATACGGCTACCCAATTTATAACCCAGCACTTGCTGTGTATCAGGTACGCTGTTGTTGTATTGGCTACCGGGAAATTCCGGCAACGCCGACACTGTAAAGCTGCTGCCTAAAGCTGCAAAAATAGCACTGAGAATAAAGGTCCGCCGGATGTTACTGCGCATGTTGCTCCCATGATTTTCGGTATTGTTATAACAGCAAACTACCTTGCTGCTGCCCGCTTGGCAATCGGCTGATAAAAGTACTGCGACTAAACCCCGGTTTTTATCGCTGGTTTGAACAACCCGGAGTATTTCGCCAAATACCAATTATCGCTATCATCAGCAGATGACAATTTCCGTTCCGCGCATTCAGCGTAAGTATTATCGCAACGGCCCGCCGCATCGTGGTGGCGCCGACGTCAGCTTTGCCGACCTGGTTAAGATTTTTGGTTTTAACAGCATTCATATCGGGCGCTGGGTAACCGCTGAAGAGTTGCAACTGGCAGCCAATTTATTCTTTGATGCCTTTTGTGATTTACAGCAGTTACTGCAGGTACCACCACAAGTGATCTCACTTAACGGCAGTTTAGCGATTACCTTTGGCATTGGCGGCCAACCAGGGGTTTGTGCGCACTATCAGCCACAGGGGCGTATTTTGGCACTGGCAAAAAATGCCGGCGGCGGCAGCCTGGTACATGAGTGGTTTCATGCCTTTGACCATTATATTGCCGGCAAAATGTTTGGCAAAAACGCTACGCGTAACCAGTTTTCCAGCTCAGCATGGCTGCAGAGCCTGCCGATTATTCCGCATTATCTCAATGAGTTACTCGGTTCTGCCTACAAATTATTGTACTTGTCGGCGGACGGTGAACATGAAAGCGAATTTTTTCGCCATTGTCGGCAACTGGATGCCAATCGCAACCGGCTGTATTTGGCCATGCCGGAAGAAATGGCCGCCAGAGCCTTTGAAAAAGTGCTGCAACGCCAGCCGCTGAAAAATAACTTTCTGGTATCAGGAACACAAAAAGGCAAAGCAGCGGCAGCCGGCATTTATCCGGCTGATCCGCTGTGCGATGCGCTTAGCCAAGTTTGGCTGGAGTATTTTTACCTGCTTGGGCAAGGTTTACGCTACAAAGCGCAAAACCGGCAGCATGAGAATTAATGCTGTTCTTGCAGCAACAAGCTTTCCAGGCAATGTTCAGTGATGCCGTAAAACTGCTTAATAGCGGCGATTTGCTGCAATATTTTAGTGTTATCCCGCGGCTGCTTACGTTTAGTCGCGAGGATCATCTTATTTTTGCTGGTATGCTCCAGCGAAATAAACTCAAACACCTTGGTATCATAGCCGTGCGCTTCCAACAGTAACGCCCGCAGGCTATCGGTAACCATTTCGGCTTCCTGGCCCAGGTGAATACCGTGCACTAACATTGGTGCCAATACTTGTGGCAGTTGTATTTGCGGCCGGATTTGCTTGTGACAGCACGGTGAGCACATAATAATCTCAGCACCGGTAGCAATGCCCATATGAATGGCATAGTCGGTAGCGGTGTCACAGGCATGCAGCGCTATCATTACGTTGATACCACGGGCTTTAAAATGCTTTACGTCGCCCTGTTCAAACTGAATACCGCTTAAGCCAAGCTTGGTCGCGGTGCCGTTACATAAATCGACCAGGTTTTGCCGCAGCTCCACTCCGGTCACTTTAGCATCCAGAGCCAGGGTGTTGGTTAAGTAATCATGCACGGCAAAGGTTAAGTAAGCCTTGCCGGAGCCAAAATCGGCGATGTGTAATTGCTTTTTAGCGCTCAGTCCGGTGTCTTGCACAGCGCCGGAGAAAATTTCAATAAACTTATTAATCTGCTTCCATTTTCGCGACATGGCGGGGATCAACTGCTGCTGGGCATCGGTTACCCCTAACTCGCGCAAAAACGGTCGCTGCAGCGTTAAATAACGCTGTTTATCACGGTTATGCTCAGTTTGCGCCGTGTGCAACGGCTGACTCAGGCGTTTTTGTTGATACAACACCTTACCTTTTTTACTGATCGTCAGTTGCACTTCAGTTTCTGCGGTAAACAAATTGGCCGCGCTGAAACTCTGGCCCAGCAAGGTTGTTATTTCGCCAAGCGCAGCATCGGCACTGAAATTACGCGTCACATCGTTAGTTTGGTATTTATAGGTAAAGCTGAGTTGCCATTGTTGTTTCAGCATGACAGGACGAACCTGCAGCTGTTTTAACGGCTCAGAGCCATGATATTTACTCAATACCAGTTTATGCAATTGCCGGTCGATTATGGCGCTGCTCAATTGTTGTAAAAAAGGTTCAAGTTCAGTTGCTACAGCGGCTAAGGCAGACATAGGTGGTTCCGCAACGGTAAAAATTGCCGCTAGTGTAGTCGGATCTGCTGCTGAGGGAAATAACGCCGTTAAAAATCAGGCGCTGTGGCGATACGGAATGCTGACATTAAGCGCACTGACACGGTTGTGCAATACGCGAACTACCTGTAACCGCGCCACATTTTTACCGGCCAGGGTGCTGATGTCACCCAACAGCAGACAATTGGCGCAATCGCTGTCAGCCGACAACACTATGGCATACTGGCTGCTTAAACCGCGCAGCATCACAATGTCATACTGTGCTGTGGCAGCGTCACTGCCTTGCTGAAAATACCAGCTTTTATGCGCCTGTTGTTGTAAAAAAGGCGCGCACAATGCCGTAAGGCAAAGCTCCAGCCGCACTGCCGCGGGCATGTCTAGTTGTTGCAGACTGTCTTCGATTAACTGGAAAGCTTCAGCTTCAGCCATAGTCAACGCCTGGCGCTGCGGCAGCTGTATTAACTGCGAGGCACCAAAAGGCGCGCAAAATTGCGCCTGGTCACTGATATCCAGCAACAAGCGGTCTTTTTGCGGACAATAGGTCCAGTACCAACGCTCTGACGGCTTAAGCATGCAACTCCCTGCCCTGTACCACACGGTTATTTATTAAACATTTAAAGAAATACACTAAGCTGATCAAGATGTTAAAGACTATTTTGTTCTAACTATGCAAGATCAGCTGAAGATCCTTATAAGCTGGTAACGATCTGTTTAATCAACTCCGGTCCACGGTAAATAAAGCCGGTATACACCTGCAACAAATTCGCGCCGGCGGCCAGTTTTTCCTGTGCTGACTCAGTATCGCTGATGCCGCCAACACCAATAATCGGCAGCTTCGGGCCAACAGCCGCCCGCAGCAGTCGCAGCACTTCGGTGCTTTTTTCCCGCACCGGCAAGCCGCTTAAACCACCGGCTTCGTCAGCATAACGTTGCCCCTGCACCAGGCTTCTGTCCAGGGTGGTGTTGGTTGCAACCACGCCGTCCATTTTGCTTTTCAGCAAGGTTTCGGCTACCTGATTAACCGCTACCGGATCCATATCGGGGGCAATTTTTACAAACACCGGCACGTATTTATCGTGTAATGCCTGTAAATCCAATTGTTCATTTTTCACGCTTTGCAGCAAATCCAGCAGCGCATCACCAAATTGCAGATCGCGCAAACCCGGCGTATTGGGAGAGGAAATATTCACCGTGATGTAACCGGCATGTGCATACACTTTACGCATACAGTGAATGTAGTCGTCTTTACCCTGCTCATTCGGTGTATCTTTGTTTTTACCGATATTAATACCAAGCACACCTTTATAGCTGGCGTTTTTTACATTTTCTACCAGATAATCAACGCCTTTGTTATTAAAGCCCATACGGTTAATAATGGCTTGAGACTGCGGCAGCCGGAAAATTCGCGGCTTGTCATTCCCCACTTGCGGCCGTGGTGTTACCGTACCGACTTCAATAAAGCCAAAACCCATTTCACCAAAGGCATCAATGCATTCGGCATTTTTATCCAGCCCGGCGGCTAAACCCAACGGGTTGTCAAAACGGATCCCGGCAACAGTAACCGGCTTTAACGGCAGTTGCTGCCGCCACAACCCGGCAAAGGGCGTATGTGCCAGCCGTTTTAAGCTGCCAAGCGCGAAGTTATGTGACCATTCAGCGTCACAAGCAAACATTAATTTTTGTGCAATCGGATAGAACATAGGCCGCCTTATTACAAAACAAAAAAATACCCCGGACCAGCCGGGGTATTGTAGCTACTACGCTGCTTATTTTACAGGGTCACAATGGTGACTCAACAGCATTAATTCACGCAATGCCACCGAGAACTTGGCAAATTCGTGGCTCTTAGTGGTTTTAAACTCAGCCAGCATCAAGCGCCAACGCTCTAACAGCGCCTCATGCTCAGTTAACCAGCTATTGATCACCTCATCTGCTGCACACACTTTACCGCAACTGCGCACAACGACAGCCGATAAGGCACGTTGTTGCCAATCCAGCTCTTCGCGGTAAGAGGCACGGGCAAGCGCCTGCCAATGGTTTGCCACCGGTTGATTGGTAATTTGCTCCAGGAACCAGTGCAAGTCCATCTTGTCGCCCAGCTTAAAGTAAATCTCAGCTACCATCGCCAGCGGTACTTTCTCAGCATCAGCCACCTGAGCTATGTCCATCGCCGAGAACACTGTGCTCAATTGCGCCAGATACTGTGCAACTTCCTGCGGTACGCCCTGCTCCGTTAAGCCACTTTGCTTTTCCTGCAACTGCTCTACTTCGCTTGCCGCCAGATAAGTGCTCAGCTCTTTGCTTAACTGCTGGTATGCCGGTTTAAAGAATGCCAGCGTTTGTTCGATATCCAGCGCTTTATTGCGATGACGCACAAACCAGCGGGTAGCGCGGCGCATAGTGCGGCGCAGCTGATGCAGCAGTTTGCTTTGCAGTGCCGCCGGGATCACGTTATCTAACTGCTCCAGCTTGCGCCATACCGCAGACATATCGAATAAATCACGTGCAATGGAGTAACACAAGGTTACTTCACCAACGCCCGCGCCGGTTTCTTCCAGCATACGCTGGGCAAAATTCGGCCCCATTTCATTGACCAGCATATTGGCCAGTTTGGTGGCGATAATTTCCGCCTTCAGCGGATGGTTTTCCATCTCTGCAGCGTATTTATCCTGCAGCATCTGCGGGAAGTTAGCGAATAATTGCCGCTTAAAGTAGGCATTTTCGTAAATTTCCGGCAGTACCAGCCGCTCTTTTAACACCATTTTGCCGTAGGCAGTCAGAATAGATAGCTCTGGTCGGGTCAAACCCTGGCCTTTGGCCATACGCTCTGCCAATTCATCATCTGATGGCAGGAACTCCAGCTCGCGGTTTAACTTACCTTCTTTTTCCAACGTATGGATAAAGCGGGTGTACTCTTTTAACTGTTCACCCCCTAACAGCGATGAAATACTGATGCTCTGGGTTTGCCGGTAACAGTCTTTAATGACAATAGCGGCTACATCTTCGGTCATATCCAGCAGTAACTTATTGCGCTGTTTCAGCGTTAAATCACCACCGGCGACCAGAGTGTTGAGCAAAATTTTGATATTCACTTCGTTATCAGAGCAGGTAACACCACCCACGTTATCAACGAAGTCGGTATTAATTAAACCACCGTGCATAGCAAATTCGATACGGCCGCGCTGGGTTGCGCCCAGGTTACCACCTTCACCAAAGATCTTTGCTTTTAACTCTTTGCCGTTTACACGTAATGCTTCAGAGCCGCGATCGCCTACTTCGGCATGGCTCTCGCCGCTGCCTTTAACATAAGTACCTATACCACCGTTCCAAATTAAGTCCACCGGCATCATCATGGCTTCGCGGATCAATTCGTTTGGCGTCATACTGGCTTTAGTGGTGCCCAGCATCTCTTTCATCTGCGGTGATAATTTAATGGCCTTAGCACTGCGCAGGAAAATACCGCCACCTTCGGAGATTAACGACTTATCGTAGTCATCCCAGGTTGAGGTTGGCAGGTTAAACATGCGGTTACGCTCTTCCCAGCTCTTTGCTGCATCCGGATTCGGGTCAACAAAAATATGCATATGGTTAAACGCTACCTGCAGGCGAATATGTTTTGACAGCAACATGCCGTTACCAAAAACGTCACCGGCCATATCACCGATACCGACACAGGTAAAATCGGTAGTTTGGCAATCTATGCCAATTTCACGGAAGTGACGTTTTACCGACTCCCAACCACCACGGGCAGTAATACCCATTTTTTTGTGGTCGTAACCGTTTGAACCACCGGAAGCAAAGGCATCGCCCAGCCAGAAGTTATATTCTTCAGAAATGCCGTTAGAAATATCCGAGAAGGTTGCGGTGCCTTTGTCGGCTGCAACCACCAGATAAGGGTCATCTTCATCAAGGCGAACCACATCTTTGGGCGGCACTACGGCGCCCTGCACGATATTATCGGTGATATCCAACAAGCCACGGATAAAGGTGCGGTAACAGTCTTTACCTTCATTAAGGAAGGCTTCACGGCCGCCGGTTTCAGGTAACTTTTTACAAACAAAACCGCCTTTAGAACCGGTAGGCACGATAACGGTGTTTTTCACCTGTTGTGCTTTTACCAGACCAAGTACTTCAGTGCGGAAATCTTCACGCCGATCTGACCAGCGCAAACCACCCCGTGCTACTTTGCCAAAGCGTAAATGCACACCTTCCACTCTGGGTGAGTAAACAAAAATCTCAAACATTGGTGTCGGCAGTGGCATATCCGGAATAGCGGCAGAATTAATTTTGAACGAGATATAAGGCTTATCATCGCCCTGCGCGCTTTTCTGGAAATAGTTGGTACGCAAGGTTGCGTTAATCATGTCGACAAAGCGGCGGATAATGCGGTCATCATCCAGATTGGCAACGTTTTCCAGTTGAGATGTAATTTGCTCTTCCAGCTTTTCAATCGCTTTGGCGTTAGTTTTAGCTTTAGGATCAAATTTGCTGTTAAACAATTGCACCAGTAATCCGGCCAAGCCGGCATAACGGGCAAAAGTGCTCTCGACATAAGACTGGCTGAAAGTACCACCGATCTGCCGTTTGTATTTCGCAAAAGCCCTCAGCAAAGACGCTTCACGGCCGGTTAAACCGGCACCCAGAATTAAGCGGTTAAAACCGTCATCTTCCAGTTGGCCATTCCATACTTTGGCAAAAGACTCCTGGAAAGATTGCTGCGCAGCGGCGAAATCAGCCGGTACCGCACAGTTCAGTTCCATGGCAAAGTTTAATACCCAGCTAACAGAGCCATCGGCACATTTAACCGCATAAGGGGTTTCACCGATAACGCGCATGCCGAAGTTTTCCAGCATCGGCAACACATCAGACAAATGAATAGGATGGTCTTTATGGAACAGGTTTAACCGCACCGCCTTGCTGTCCGGTTTTTCTTCCTGTGGCCGGTAAAACAACATCTCCAGCTTGTGGTCGTCATTCAGCGCTTCAAGCTTGCCAATATCCACTAATGCATCACTTGGCAGCATCTCTTCTTTGTAGCTGCGCGGAAACGCATTAACGTACTTACGGATCAGTTCGCGACCTTTAGCCTCACCATAAACTCCGATGATGGCACTTTCTAATTTGTCTTCCCAGGTGCGGGCCGCTTCAACTAAATTGCGTTCAATATCTTTCACTTTATACTCGACATGGCTATCGTTGATCCGCACCAGATAATGGGTACGCGCCAACACAGATTCAGAAAAATAAGTGGTAAACTCCACCGGCTCGTCCGAGCCCAGCGCACTTTGCAAGATTGCCTGGGTTTCTTTACGCAACTGGGTGTTGTAACGCTCGCGCGGTACATACACCATAGCAGTGACAAAGCGACCAAAACTGTCTTTACGCATAAATAAACGCGTCATATCGCGTTCCTGCATTTGCAGTACGCCCATCGCAACATGCAGCAACTCGTCTGCCGTTGCCTGGATCAGTTCATCACGCGGGTAGGTTTCCAAAATATTCAGCAAAGCTTTGTAAGCATGGGTACCGACAGCAAATTCAGATTTTTGCATCACGGTGGCCAGCTTGCTTTTTAACAGCGGAATGTCGGCGGCACTGTTGTTATACAGCGATGACGAATACAAACCGATAAAGCGATCTTCACCGATAACTTTGCCGTCTTTATCAAACTTTTTCACACCGATATAATCGATGTAAGCCGGCCGGTGTACGCGTGACTTATTATTGGTTTTGGTCAGGATCAGCAAAGCATTATTAATCGCTTGCTTGCGGCCGCTTTCCGGTAATTCAGAAAGCATCAGGTCGCGCGCAGCAGAGCGGCGCATCAGGCCCAATGAGCTGTCGTCGATACCGCTGATTTTATAATCGCCTTTTACCGGGCCGATGGTATATTCACGGTAACCCAACAAGGTAAAGTTATCTTTAGCCAACCAATTTAAAAACTCACCGGCTTGCTGTATTTCTTCGCTACTGGCTTTACCGCTTTGCTTGGGTAACGCTTTAATTACCTGTTGCAGTTTTTCCCGTGCCGGCTGCCAGTCTTGTACAGCCAAAGAGACATCTTCCATTACCGAATGCAGCTCCTGCTTTAGAGCATCAATGGCCGCGGTATCGGTCAAGCGATCGATCTCAATATGAAAGACAGTTTGCTCAGTGCTGGCTTTGGCCTTACTGCCCAGCTTAAAGAAATCGCTGATTTGACCTTTAGCATCACGCTCGGTTTGCAACGGGTAATGTAATAACAGATGCGCAGCAATACTCTGCCGGCTTAATGCCATGCGTACTGAATCCACCAGAAACGGCATATCCTGAACCACTATTTCTACGATAGTGTGTTTGGACTCCCAGCCGTGACGGGCTATTTCCGGATTATAAACGCGGATTTTTGCGTCTTTTTCAGCGTGAGCATTAAAAGTCTGCCACAAACTGAGTGCTGCGCCGTATAGGTCGCTGTCATTGCGACCAACAAGGTCTTCGTTAGACATGTTGCCATATAAAGTGAAGGCGAACTTTTCCACCAGGGTCACCTGGTCCTTAACTTTTTGTTTAATGAGTTTGCTTACGTTTTGTAGTAGTACAGAGGGTTGACCGTCTATCAGTGCCATTTTTGTATCCTTTTTGCAGTCACTGCTTTTAACAGCAGGCGCTACCGAACAAACCAGATCGTGTCAGCTGCGCAGTGTAGTGCCAATTGTAGCGCTTTTCGAGTACTATTTTCCGCTTTTATGCTGGTTAAACCAGTGATTTTTAAGGCTTCTGACAACTTATTCATCCCATGTAAATAGAAAATGGCCTTTCGGCCATTTTCGTGTTTATTCATGCAGAAAATAATTTATTGCTTTCGCCATAAAAACGCGGCCAATGCCGGCAACACCACTATGGCGCCAAGCATATTGACAATAAACATAAAGGTTAACAGTATGCCCATATCTACCTGGAACTTCAGTGCCGAGAATACCCAGGTACTTACGCCTATCGCCAGCGTAATACCGGTAAACAATACCGCGCTGCCACGCTCTTTTAACGCTTCAAAATACGCCTGGCGCAGTGGCGCACCATCACGCAGCATCTGTGTCATATTCGACAAAATATAAATACCGTAATCTACCCCGATACCTACACCCAGCGCGATTACCGGCAACGTTGATACCGTCAGGCCAATTTGCAGATGGGTCATCAGTGCAGTAGCCAGTACAGATACGACATACAAAGGCAGAATAACGGAGATGGTGGCCCGCAATGAGCGGAAGCTCAGCAAGCACAGAATAATTACCGCACCATACACATACCACATCATCGGTTGCTGTGCTTCTGCTACAGCTTCGTTAGTGGCAGCCATAACACCGGCGGGGCCGGACGCTAACATAAAGCGGGTTTGCTCATCGCCCAGCTCGGCGCCGTAACGTTTTGCCGCAGCCACTACCCGCTCCATGGTCTCGGCTTTGTGGTCTTGCAGGAACAAGATCACCGGCATGACCGAGCAGTCGGCATTTAATAAGCCGGTACTGGTTTCTACCCTGGATGATGCCTGAACCAGACTTTGCGTATTACGCGGCAATACCCGCCATTTTACATTACCCTCGTTAAAAGCCGCATTAATCGTCTTGGAAACGGATGCCAGCGACACGGCCGATTGCACGCCTTCCACGTTCTCCATTAACCATTGGAAGCGGTCGACTTTGGCCATAATGCTGTGTTCAGTACAGGCACTTGGAATGGTTTCAACCATCACGTTGAGGTAATCAACTGAGATTGCATAACGGTCTGTGATCAGGAAAGTGTCCTGGTTATAACGGGAGTCTTCATGCAATGCCGGCGCACCGGCATGTAAATCGCCTATTTTCAGTTGTTGGCTTTGCATATAGCCCAGTGTAAATAAGACGGCAGTAAGTAGTAAAATCACTGCAGCATATTTACGGGTAGCAAAAGCAGACAAAGCAAACCATACCTTGTCGGTCTTGGGTGAAGGTGCTGCAGCACGGGCTTTGTAGCTTTTGCTAAAGCGCACAAATGACATCAGTACCGGCAACAAAATAAGATTTGTCAGGATAATGACCGCAACACCCAAGCTGGCGGTAATGGCGAGCTCACGAATGACACCAATTTCAATAATTAACAAGGTTAAAAAACCTACAGTGTCAGACAGCAGCGCCACGCCACCCGGTACCAATAGCTTGCGAAAGCTGGCTTGAGCCGCAGTTTTCGCATCCATCCCGGCAGCAACCCGTTTACCGGTAGAGTTAATCATCTGCACACCATGGCTTACACCAATCGCGAATACCAGAAACGGTACCAAAATAGACATAGGATCAATGCCAAAACCCAGCGCAGACAATAAGCCCATCTGCCAGACTACGGCAATTAAAGAACAGGCTATCGGCAGGATGGTCAACATCAGCGAGCGACAGAAAAAGAACACCATCACCGAGGTTACTGCAATAGCAATAGCAAAAAACATCAGTACGCCTTTGGCACCGTCAGCAACGTCGCCCACCATCTTGGCAAAACCAATGATATGCACGCTGACCGTGTCACTTTGATATTTAGCGCGGATGTTTTGCTCTAATGTTGCCGCAAAAGCTATGGTATCCAGCTTCTCGCCGGTATCCGGGTCAACTTCCAGCAACTGAGCTGAAATCATGGCGCAACTGTAGTCATCGGCGACCATACGACCAACAATGCCGGCTTTTTCGGTGTTCTCTTTAACTTTAGCCAGCCCTGTCGCATCAGCCACAAAATCAGCAGGGATCACCGGACCACCGGCAAAACCATCTTCTACTACCTCAACAAAACGCGTGCTTGGGCTAAATAATGATTTGACCTGCACCCTGTCTACGCCTGAGGTATAAAGCAGCTCATCATGGGCGCGGCGCAAGCTGTCAAAAAAACCGGCGTTAAAAATATCGCCATTGCTGTCACATAACGACACCAGAATATTGTTGGCACCGCCGAAATCCTGCGCATGGCGCAGATAGGTCTGCATATATTCATGCTTTAGCGGAATGTTTTTGGTAAAGGCCGCATCCAGTTTAATAGTGGTAGCTTTAAACAGTAAAAACAGCGTGGCCAGAATAAAGCCCGTGATAACCAGCGCCCTGTGCCGGAACAGCGCGTACTCAAACTTGTTAACCAGTCGATTAATACTCATGTTATTTTAATTCACTCAGGTTGATGCTTTTAATGCCCGCTTCAGTCACCAGAATCAGTTGTTCACGCCACACCAGGCCATTAACTATCGCTTTGCCGTCAGCGCGGGAATAATCAGTAAAATCTGCAGCACCGTCACGGCTGATCAATAAACTGCCGGCGTTACCGACCAGATAAACAGCGCCGCTTGGGTCAGCAAAAGCACTGTTTAATGTCGCAGTTTCACTCAGCGCAATTTGCTGCCAACTGTCGCCTTGATCGTTACTGAGAAAAGCATGGCCACGTAAACCTGCGGCCAGCAGAGACATTTGTGGTGTACGGATCAAATCAAATAACGAGCCATTATAAAATGCGTCCAATCGTTGCCAACTGGCACCTTTATCGCTGCTTTTAGCAACAAAACCGGCCTCACCTACTATATACAACACATTACCGTCAGCAAATAACCGGTTAAAATGTGGCAACAGCGCCTCAGACTCTGACTGATAACTGTCCGGATCAGTATCTTTCAATTCATCTAAATACTCGCGATCTTCATCTGACAATAATTCGGCATGAAAATGTGGTTGCCAGTTTTTGCCGCCATCATTAGTGCGCAAAAACATGCCATAGGCGCCGACCGCAACACCATGTTGCGCGTCACTAAAGTAAATATCAAACAGCGGTTTATCTTTTTCAGGTGCAAAATACTGAATATGCCAGGTTGCACCGGCATCTTCTGTCATCAAAATGGTGGCATCGTGCCCCACTGCCCAACCGCGATTTTTATCGATAAAAAATACACTGGTCAAATTAGATTGCACCGGAACCTGCGCCTGGGTCCAACTTGTTGCATCATCACTAAACAAGATATGACCGCGCTCGCCCACTACAACTAAACGTTGCTGCTGTACACTAACAATATCAGTTAACAATGCTTCAGTAGCCAGCGGCATCTGGTAAGCGGCGTCAGGCTGTACACTATCAGCGGCTCTGGCTAGAAATGAGGTTGCGGATACAGCCGTGTACAGCGCCGCTAACCAAATAATTTTTTTATACATATGCTGAGTTTTTACTCTATGAAAAGTTAAAAATAAAAACGGTTGGCACCAGGCCAACCGTCGTTACATCACAATGAAGTTACCGCGTACCTTCACGACGCAGTGCTGCCGGCGTGAAATCAGCATCGGTCAGACTAACACCGAAGTCATACATCTTATCTTCGTTATCCAAGCCGATAGCGATGTAGCGGCGTGAATTAAGATCATGATATACCTCCAGAGTACTCCAGTGCGTTGGTACTTCATAATAGTTCAAGCCATGCGCTACAGCGACCCGATATAACTCATTTCTGTTGTCATACAAGTCGGCAACATGGATTTGCCAGCTATCTTCGTCAATATAGAATACCCGTTTGCCGTATACATGGCGGGTGCCATCTTTCAACGTGGCTTCAACCACCCAAACGCGGTGCTTTTCCCAGCGTACATGCTCAGGGTTAATATGACCGGCCATCAGTAAGTCAGCATATTTCACGTCGTTACCGTGTAATTTATAGCTGTTGTAAGGAATATAGAGTTCCTGCTTACCTACCAGATTCCAGTTGTAGCGATCCGGTGAGCCGTTAAACATGTCAAAATCGTCTGTGGTGCGCAAGCCGTCAGATGCTGTACCAGGTGCATCATAAGCTACGTTTGGTGCACGACGCACACGGCGTTGGCCGGTATTGTAAGTCCATGCCTGACGTGGTGTTTTAACCTGGTCCATCGTTTCATGCACCAGCAAGGCGGTACCGGCTAAACGCGCCGGAGACGTTACACCTTGCTTAAAACGGAACAGAATATTTTCAGCGGTTAACGCTTCTGCTGTGGCATTAGGCTCTGAATACTTGAACATAATCTGCTCGTCAAAACCTATGATAGTGTAAGCACCAGCAGCAGTAGGTGCGGCCTGGCCACCATTACGACTGGCTGCTACACCACGAAAACGCAGCAAATGGTTCCACACTGCTTCCAAACCGTTCTGCGGAATTGGGAACGGAATACCGATAGCAGCATTAACGATACCGTTGCCACCTTCAATCAGCTCGGCCTTTGTTGCAATACTTTTAGTTGCATCATAGACATACTGCGGATAAGAAGCGGTACGACGCGATTGATAAATATTCATCTTGTAAGTGTCGGGGTAAATTTCAAATAACTTAATTTGCCCGGGACTTAACAAGCTTTTGTATTCATTAACATTGCTGCTGTCGATGGTCATTAACACTTTATCCGCTGCAAACGGATCAGGGTGATGCATACCCGCAGTGTAACCAGCTGGTGCTGCAGTAATACCGCCGGTCCAGGCAGGAATAGAACCGTCAGCATTGCCGGCTTTTTCCGCGCCCAGCGGAGTTAAATCGTTGCCCAGTCTCGCTGCCTGCTCCGGCGTTATTTTAGCCGCTACAGAGCAGCTTAATATCAGGGCAACAGCCGATGAAATTAGGGTGAGTTTTTTCATAATTAGTGCTCGTCCCTTAAATAGAGTACTTGATGTTAAAAGAGATAAAGTCACGGTCTTCTACGTTGTTTGTTGTGCCCTGACCGCCCCAAAATACGTTGTATGACAACTCGCCTGACCATTTGCTCAGATAATCAAAGCTCACTGCGTAAGCCAATGATTTACGATCTTCCACAAACATAAACAACGGGTCCGGAGTAATACCATTCACGTCATGCGAAAACACCATGCGCTGTGACAGGTTAACACCGGCGAAGACGTTATTGTAATCTGCTTTAGCCAGCAACCGGTAGCCCCAGGCAGATGCTGTAGGAAACGGGTTAGTTTCTGCGCCGTTAGATAAACCGGTATGTAAGCCGGGTATAGGATCGCCATTGCCATTTAACAACGGTGCACCACTACGGTCAGTATTAGGGCCATTTAAACGCAGCACGCTTTGATCCGGCATATCCTGAATACGGATACCACCAACTTCTGCTAACAGGCTGATGTTATCTGAACCCAGCGCAGGCCCTACCAAATGCGTGAAGGTCATTTGCGCCTGAATGGTGTCGCTCAAAATATAACCCTGAGCAGCAGCACCCGGTTGTACTTTCGCGCCAATATCACGACCAATTTGTGATATACCAATTAAATCTTCGCGGCAAATAACTCTTTGTGCAGCAGGTGCTGCACAGGCATTACCTAATTGTTCAGGCATACCGGCATATAGGATTTCCACGTCATCAATTTGCAGAGGCTCATCCTGACGATACGCAATTTCACCGGCAACCGAGGTTTCACCTAATGTAGTGTTAAAGCTAAAACCGTATAACTTAATATCTTCCGGATACTCGATTTTGGCTTTGGAGAATGTGCTTAATTGAGCAATATTCTCTTTAGTAATATTATTACCGGCCAGATAAGCAAGATCGCGGCCGACAGAAGCAAGCCCGAAATCAGCTGCTACGCCTGATATCACGGGTGTACGGCTGTGATAATTCATATAATAAACAGCAAACTCGGTATCATTTAAATCAGGGGCAAAATACTCAAATTTAATGCCGTACTGACCACCATCTTTTGGCTTAATATCACCTTCACTGCCATAAGGTCGTAAGGTAACTTTAGTTGGATATTGCAGATACCGGGCTATGGCCTGCTCTTGGGTAAGATCACCACTACGTAAATCGGCACCAATTTCATTCAGCCGTTGTAACAGATGGAAAAGATCGATATCAGGATTACCGGCAAAGCCTAACTGTACATTCTGGGCATAACCGCCTTCGCCTGCAAAGTCATTGGTAGAAAAATAAGTACCGGGTACAGGCAGGTAACTGTTTACCCACTCGTACTGATAAAACAGCTCTGTTGACAGATTCTCTGTTAAACCAATATTTAACGTGGCCATACCAACAGGAATATAAGCTTCTTTGAGCTCAGCTCCGGGCGCACGGGCTACACCAACATCGATAGGTGTAATATTAATACCGTGCTGTATAAGGGTGCTCTCACCCCAGCTTAACACCTGCTGGCCTAGTTTAACCGTCACCGGATTCATACCGTCGTTAAAGCTGAAATTACCGTAGACATAAGCGTCCAGCAAACGAATATCTCGGCACGTCAAATCTCGTGCATCGCTGTCGGCACAAGGATCAACGCGCTGTCCTGATACAGGGTTGGTATAGGCACCGTCATTGTCCATTAAGGCAAAATCGTAGAAGTACATAAAACGGGTAAATAAACCGATATTATCTTTTTTGATAGATAATTCATGCAAGCCTTTAAACAGGCTGCTGAACATATCACCTCTATCGTAATTCAAATTACCGGCATCACCATTGCTTGAGTAGGCCCCCGGCTCCATCCAAATTTGCGAGTTTGAATACAGCACTTCGTTGGTACCGGCGTTATAACCTTCCCAATCAAACCGCGGGTGGTTAACTTTACTGATCGTATCAAAATTACGATCTTCCATCCTCCAGCTACCGCCGTATGAAAATGTAGAATCAAAAGTGATGTCAACATCACCCAGGTTCCACGATGCTGCTTGTGCCGGTGCCATTGACAAGGCAAACAGCGCTGAAGCAACACCTATGGCTAAGGGTTTCTTAGCAAAGGTTATTGACCTTTTATTCATCTTGTTATCTCCCCCCCTGTCCCGCAGGTTTTTTAGTAGTGTCTTTTTAATTATATGACCAAGCTAACTGATCCGAGCTCAGCTTACTTCATTAAAATAATTACATCATTTCAAGTTGCAAGCAAGGCTTGCTGTCACGTAAATCTGTTGATTTTTATTCAGTTTTTTTTAAAAGCGTCTAAGTTTTAACCTTTTTTACGCTATACAGGTTTAACCATACAACAACGTGGCAAAATAAGTTGCGATAAGCTAATGAAATTAAAGGTCAAACCAGCTCTAACTGCAAGCTATTGTTTTAATTCACTGTTTAAAGTATATACTCTAATTAATTTTTTCCAGGCTGATAAAAGCCGCATTATTATCCAATGTCAGCCTGAAACGCCCCCGTATACCACTAACCCCGACAAAAGGTTGAAAATGCCGGAATTGTAGCTGGATCCGCTCGCCACTATCCGCTGTTACCACAACATACTTTACATCACCACGATAGTAGCTGTAGCACTGCTCTGCACTGAGCATAGCGTTAAAAAAGTAGTGCCGCATCATGTCAGGCTTCTGTTGACCTTTTCATACACATCATTGCTCAGTCCGGGTATGTTGGCCAAGCGTTGTAATGCGGCCTGCATTAATTGCTGCCGTACAGGGTCAAACCGGCGCCAACTTAATAAAGGCGTAATTAAACGTGCAGCAACCTGGGCATTAATGCCATCGAGTTTACCGACTACCTGCTCTAATGCTGCGTAGCCCTTGCCGTCAAGCCGGTGAAATTGCTGTGGGTTGCGCATACTAAAGGCGGAGTACAGTGCTCTTACGCGATTAGGGTTATGCCAACTGAACAACGGATGACGCAGCATGGTTTCTATGCCATCGAACACCTGCTCTGCCGGGTCGGATGCCACCAGGGCAAAACATTTATCCATCACCAGGGCATCATGTTGCCAACGCTGTGCGAAATCGTCGATTAGCAGGTTAAATGTCGCCGGTTGTGCCTGCTGACTGGCAGCCAATGCAGCCATAGTATCGGTCATATTATCGGCGCTTTGATAATGTTGTTGAAGCAATTCGGTTGCATCAACAGCAGATAGCGCCAAATAGTGTAAGCATAAGCTGCGCAGCCGTCGCTGTGCAGCAGCGGCTTGATCATAATGATATGCTGACAGCGGCAAACGCTGATAACATTGCAGCAAAGGCTCGCGCAAGCGCATTGCCAACAGCTGTTTAAAGCCGGCAAGTGCGGCTAAAATGCCGTCCACCGGAACTTGCTGGTATTGCTCTGCCAGAGTGTCAAAATCCGGCAACGACAGTAATTCTGCCGTTAACGCCAGATCGGGCTCCGGCTGCTGCAACCAGGATGCCATCATGCTCACTAGTGCCTCCGGCAACACATCCTCAACTGCGTTACCGGCAATAGCCTGCGCAACCTTACGGCTCCAAAATTGCTGCATGGCATCCCAACGGGCAACACCATCACTGGCGTTGCCGGCAATAAACAGCAAATGCCGGTCGTCTATATCTGCTTTGAGCTTCACCGGGGCAGAAAAATGCTCCAACCATACCACCACAGGTTCAGTGTGAATTTCCGGCAGTAAAAATTGCTGTGACGCTTCTTGCATCACCAACAAATGTTGCTGTTTCGTGCCGTCAGCGAATAACAGCTCAATTTGTACCGGCAGCATCAGCGCCTGTTTTATAGGCTGATCGGTTGTAGCCGGTGTATGCTGGCTCAGGTTCAACGTTAACTGCGCCGATGGCGCATCATAATGCTGGCTTACCGCAAGCTCTGGCGTGCCTGATTGGCTATACCACAGTGCAAAGCGACTTAAGTCCTTAGCGGTTGCATCTTGCATCGCCTGCAAAAAATCATCGCAGGTTACCGCTTGTCCATCATGACGCTGTAAGTAAAGTGCCAGCCCGGCAGCAAAGCCGTTACGGCCAAGCAACGTTTGCAGCATGCGGATCACTTCCGCGCCTTTGTCGTATACCGTCACGGTATAAAAGTTGTTCATCTCCAGCACTTGCTCCGGCCGGATCGGATGTGCCATTGGCCCGGCATCTTCGGCAAACTGGGCGGTGCGGATCAATTTTACCGCATCTATGCGACACAAAGTTGGTGAGCCCATATCGGCACTGAACTCTTGATCACGAAATACCGTTAAGCCTTCTTTTAAACTCAACTGAAACCAGTCACGGCAGGTAACACGATTGCCGGTCCAGTTATGGAAATATTCATGACCGATAATAGATTCAATATTAAAGTAATCTTTGTCCGTCGCAGTACCAGCATCCGCTAATACATATTTGCTGTTAAATATGTTTAAACCTTTATTCTCCATGGCCCCCATATTAAAGAAATCGACTGCCACCACCATGTATATGTCCAGGTCATATTCCAAATTAAAGCGCTGTTCATCCCAGCGCATAGCACGCTTTAATGCCTGCAGCGCAAACTCGCCTTTGGCCGCCGCACCTTTGTCGACATATAACTCTAAACTGACGTCACGGCCACTTTGCGTAACAAAGCGCTCGGTTAAGCGGTCAAAGTCACCTGCTACCAGGGCGAACAAATAGCAGGGTTTGGCAAAAGGATCGTGCCACTGCACTACCCGGTTGCCGGCGCTATCAATATGTTCAGACAGCTTATTGCCGTTCGACAATAAAAACGGATACTGCTCAGCCGGAGCTATAATGGTGACAAAATACTCCGCTAATACGTCAGGCCGATCTAAAAAATAACTGATACGGCGAAAACCTTCAGCTTCACATTGAGTGCAAAACGTCTGACCGGCAAGGTATAAGCCTTCTAACGCAGTATTGGTTTGCGGTGACAATTGCGTTACTACGGTTAATTCAAAGCTGTCCGGCAGTGTATCCAAGGTCAGGCTTTCATCATCCAGCCGGTATTCGTGTTCAGATAATTGCTTACCATTTACCGCTACACTGAGTAACTGTAAATGTTGGCCATCAAGTTTTAGCGGCGCGCCGGCTTGCCGGCGCTGTAACTGCATTACCGACGTAACTTTGGTAGCGGTATTGTCCAGTTCAAAACACAGCTTTACCGTGCTGATAATAAAAGCCGGAGGCTGATAATCATGACGGGATTTTACGTTTCGGGTGTTGGTATTAGCGGTCATACAAACGCCTTAATAAATTGGAGTTAGCTTACGTTGAGTATAATGACGAAAAAGCCTGATCAGATCAGGCTTTTTGGCTTCAGGCTTTAGCAGCTTGCTGCACCACAGAATCAGGTGGCGTCAGCTTAAGGATCTTAATACCGCAATAGGCATAGATAATCGCCAGCACCGGGTTAATAAGATTAAAAAAGGCATACATCGCATAGTCCAGCGGGCTAACCTGCAACACACTGTGCATATAGGCACCACAGGTATTCCACGGGATCAACGGGCTGGTAATGGTACCGCCGTCTTCCAGCGTGCGCGACAAATTCACCGGTGCCAGGCCGCGGCGTTCATACTCTTCTTTAAACATCCTTCCGGGCATTACAATCGACATATATTGATCAGCTGTCAGCACGTTAGTGGCAAAACAGGTAGCAATAGTGCTGGTGATGAGTGAACCGGTACTTTTGGCAAAATGCAGGATAGATTGTACAAATTTGCGTAACAGACCGATTTTTTCAATGGTGGCACCAAACATCATGGCGCAGAATACCAGCCACACCGTATTTAACATACTGGCCATGCCGCCACCGCTGAGTAAGTCATTTAAGCTGGCATTACCGGTTTCAATACTAAAGCCGGCATGAAAAGTATGCCAAATTAGTTTAACTGCACCTATCGCATAACTTTGCTCGGTTCCGACCATTTTTGCTATCAGGTCCTGTTGAAAAAACAGCGCCCATATGGCACCGAGAAGTGCGCCGATAAATACCGTAGGAAACGCCGGCACTTTCTTAACGGCCATTGCCAACAGCACAAACAACGGGATTAATGATAAAAAACTGATAGAGAAATTCTGCTGCAATACCACGCTGATTTGTTCAATGCGGGCAAAATCAGCGCTGACATCTGAGCTGAAACCAATGACAGTAAACAGCAACAACGCCAAAGCAAAGCTGGGCACCGTAGTCCACAGCATATGCCGGATATGGTCAAACAAATCAGCACCGGCAACGGCCGGTGCCAGGTTAGTGGTTTCGCTCAGCGGCGAAATTTTATCACCGAAATATGCGCCTGATACGATAGCACCGGCAGTAATAGCAGGTGATAAACCAAGCCCTGTTGCCACGCCAATCAAAGCAACACCGATTGTCGCTGCTGTAGTCCACGAGCTGCCGATGCTCATCGCCACTATGCCACACAGCAAGCAACTGGCAGCATAAAACCAACTTGGGCTAAGTAACTGCAAACCATAATAAATTAACGTCGGCACCGTACCCGACAGCATCCATGTACCTATCAATGCACCTACTGACAACAAAATAAGTACCGCACCCAATGACAGTGAAATGCCCTTCACCATAGCTTTTTCAATTACTGACCAGCGATAGCCATTTTTCAGACCAATAACCACAGCTACGGCCGTCGCCATAAACAACGCTATTTGATTGGGGCCATAAGAGGAATTGTCGCCAAATAAATACACCGACGCTGATAATAAAATAACCAATACAATCAGCGGTATTGCTGCATCGGTAAAATTTGGATCTTTAACTGTGTTTTTCATGTTTTGTTCTCTGTTTTAGTCACATCACAGCGCTTATAGCACACCAATTAAGTTTAAAAAGACGATAAAGATTGCCAGCGGCGTAAACCAACGGATCGCAAAACGCCACATGCTATATGCGATTATATGAGTATTAAGTTCCTCTTTACTGACGTGCTGCTTCATAATCCAGCCGGCGAAAACGGCAACAATCAAACCGCCCAGCGGCAGCATAATAGCGGACGTCAGATAATCAACGGCCTCAAAGAAGTTGTTGATGGGCTTGCCCATAATATTCAGCTCAAAGCTGGCCCACGAAGCGCCGGAGAATGAGAACACGGTTAGCAGTCCGATAACCCATAGTGACAACCCGGTGCCGATAGTCGCCTGCCAACGGCTTAAACCTTTAGACTCAACCAACCAGGCAACAGTAGACTCAATCATGGCAATAGCAGAGGTAAAGGCGGCAAACACCAACATAACAAAAAATACCGTACCAAATAATGTGCCCATTGGCATGCTGCCAAAAGCTATCGGTAAGGTGACAAAAATTAATCCGGGACCACCGTCAGGTGATAAACCGTATTGAAATACCAACGGATAAATGGCCATACCAGCCAGTAAAGCAACAGAAGTATCAGCCAGCGCAATCCAAATTGAAGTTTTAACAATAGATACGTTAGCCGGTAGGTAAGCACCGTAAATCATCATGGCACCTGACGCCAGACTGAGACTGAAAAACGCGTGCCCCAGTGCCAGCAATACGCCGTTTACGGTGAGCTTGGAAAAATCCGGTTTAAAAATAAAATCAACCGCCTGAGAAAAAGCACCGTTGATACCGGAGTACACCGCCATAATAACTAACAGCACCAATAAAGACGGCATCAGGTAGTTAACCGTTTTCTCTAACCCACGGTGCACTCCCTTACCTACCACCAGCACGGTGGCCAACAATATAACGCCGGACCACGTCATTAATGTAACCGGGTCACTGATAAACTGGTTAAATGTTTCCCCTGCAGCCGCTGCGGTAACTCCAGTTAAACTACCACTGGCGGTTTTGAACACATAAGATAACGCCCAGCCGGCAATAACAGCATAAAACGATAAAATAAGGTAGCTTGCAATCAACCCGCTCCAACCAGCGATTTGCCAGCGGGTATGCGCATGCGCTTCCAGTGCCAGGGTTTTTACCGAGTGGCCGGGGCTTTGCCGTCCGCGCCGCCCTATCATCACTTCTGCCATCATTATCGGAATACCGATAAGCAAAATACATAACAGATACACCAGTACAAAAGCACCGCCGCCGTTTTGCCCCATAATGTAAGGGAATTTCCAAATATTACCCAAACCAACGGCGGCGCCGGTTGCAGCGAGGATAAAGGCGAGACGACTGGACCATTGGCCATGCATGGATTGGCGTGATGACATAACTAAACCTTTATAATTATTATACTTTTGTACTAATTAGCAAAAGGCGGTATTAAATACCGCCTTGTAGACATGTGGGACATGTGCAGCTGTTATTTTTTTGCCAGACGGCTGATCATTTTTAAATCAGCAGTAATATTGGCTGCTTCTTCTAAAAACGGGTCTATTTCTTCCAGTTTTTCCGGCACGTCATCAAGTGAGGTGACTGCCGGCAAACCAAAGCGTTTCAGTCGCTCATTCACCCTTACCAGTTGCTCTGCTTTGGTTTTGTCACGCTCGGCAACCCGCTCAGTTTGTTTCAATGATACAGTTTTTTCGTCTAAGCGTTGTTGATACTCCGCAATATCCTGCAGCAAGTACTGAAACTCTACCTCAGTGTTGATACGGGCCTGATGCTTCTCCTGCAGTGCCGGTACTAACAACGCCAGGTCATTCAGTGCGTCGTATTTAGCTGCGTTAATGGAATCCCATGGCAATGCATACTCTTCTTTGCTTTCGCCCCACTCAGCAGGGTCTACCGCACTTGGAAACGGAATATCAGGAATAACCCCTTTATGTTGCGTACTGCCGCCATTAATACGGTAAAACTTGGCAATGGTGTATTGCACGCTACCTAACGGACTGTCAAACATATCATAAATGCGGCCTAAACCGCGGTGCTGCTGTACAGTACCCTTACCAAAAGTTTGTTCGCCGACTACTAATGCACGACCGTAGTCTTGCATCGCTGCGGCGAAGATCTCAGACGCTGATGCACTGTAGCGATCAACCATTACTGTCAACGGGCCGTCGTAGTAGCTTACGCCGTCGTTGTCCTGTGATACCGACACCTTGCCGTCACCTTCGCGAATTTGCACTACCGGACCACGGTCGATAAACAAGCCGGTCAGTAATGTCGCTTCCTGCAGTGAACCACCACCGTTGCCGCGCAAATCAACGATAATGCCATCAACTTTACTTTCATTTAGTTCAGCCAGCAGCTTTTTGACATCTTCCGCCAGGTTATTGTAGAACCCGGGAATACTGATTACGCCAATTTTCTGATCAAGTTCGGACAATTGCGGCTGAAAGACTTCGGCTTTTGCTGCCCGATCTTCCAGCCGGATTTTGTCACGCACTATGCTAATCACTTTAGCCTGGCTGGTGCCAATATCATTAGCACCCACCACCTGCAGCCGCACAGTGCTGCCTTTCGGGCCCTTTATTAAATCGACCACATCATCCAACCGCCAACCGATAACATCAACAAACTCGGCTTTATCCTGGGCAACACCAATAATTTTATCTTTTGGCTTAAGTTTTTGCGTAGTATCTGCCGGACCGCCCGGCACAAGACTTTGGATCACGGTGTAGTCTTCATCTGCACGCAACACTGCACCGATACCTTCCAGAGACAAATTCATCTCCTGCTGGAACCGATCAGCATTACGTGGTGATAAATACGAGGTATGTGCTTCAATACTGCGGGCGAAAGAGTTCATTACCAACTGAAACACATCTTCACTTTCAGTTTGTGTCAAACGCTTTTGCGTAGTACGGTAACGTTTGGTTAAAACGGTTTTCGCTTCTTCATCGGTTTTACCGGCTAACTTCAGATTAAGCACATCAAACTTGACACGCTGACGCCATATTTCATTCAGCTCAGCCTGGTCTGCAGGCCAGGCGACATCTTCACGGTCATAAACATAAGCATCATCAACGCTAAAATCGAAGTCTTTCTCTAACAGCTTTAATGCGTAATCAAACCGCTGTGAGCGTCGCTCCAGCGTCAGATTAAACATATCAAAAGCAAAACCTAAATTGCCTTTGTTAATGCCATCGTCGAACTTGTCGCGATATTGCTCAAACAAATCAATATCGGCTTTAGTCAGTACGTTGCGGTAATAATCCAGATTTTTCAGATAGGTATCAAACATTCTGGACGACAGTTCATCATCAAGCTGCACTTCAGAATAATGGCCGCGGGTAAATAATGCGGTGATTCTTTTACTCGCCGTCGCATGCTGCGCGCCTTGCGTAATAGCAGGTAAAATTAGTTCATCGGGTTTCGGATCCGCAGACGCATTTATACTTAAAGCAACGATTAGGGCTGTCGCAAGTACTGATAATTTTTTCATAAGCTACTCTGAGTTGTTCACGCCAAATACAAACTGTCCTGACGTGTTTTTATCACCATACCAGACCCGAGTTGGACAGTCACATCGTCTTTGCTGACTTCCAGTACTGTCGCTAACATCGGGCTTTGGCCGAGCTTCAGCAATACTTTGCCGCCTACTACCACATGCTCTGCTGCTACCGGTTGTAACTGCACTGCGGGTTTGGCTTGTTGCTCTGCCTCTGGCTTAACCGGTTTTTGATTAACCTTAGTACCTTTAGATGAGCCAGCGGGCTTTTTGTTCGCTGTTTTTTTGTAACCAGGTTTGTCTACAGCCGTTGGCTGTGGATTTTTCGCTTTTGCTTCAGCTATCTTAGCTTTGCGCTTTTCCGCCGCTCTGGCTTTACTTTCTTCCAATGTTTTCAGTGCGTGTTCGGCCTGAGCCTCATCTATTACTACGCCGGTAACACCATCCAGATCAACGCGGGCAACGCCCACTTTAGTGGCCTCAAGATAGCGCCAACTGGACGTGTAAACACGCAGTGCCTGACGCAACTGGGTTTTACTTACCGTAGTGTCTTGTTCCAGACGTTGAGCTAAATCCTGAAAAATACCAATTTTCAGAGGTTTCGCTTCACCGGTCAGACTAAAGCAAGCCGGAAATTGGCTGGAAAGGTAAGCCAAAACATCTTTAACTGAAGTGGCTTTAACATGTTGTTCGGTTGGGGTGGTCATTAACGCTTCACTCTTCTTCATCTGCGGTATCCGTTTGCGGTATACCTTCTTCCAGCTGTTGGCGAACATAAGCCAACGCCCAATCTATTAATTCATCTTCATCGGCTTCAAGCAGCACAGTACCGCCACGCAATTGATCCCATATGCCAGGCAGCAAATGCTCTACCTGATCGGCAGTAATATCATCCGGCAATGCCTGCCAGACACTATGATAAACCGCGTTTACTTTATCTGTTACCAGCTCTTCATCACCTTCCCAGTCACCGATATCGGCTACATCAAACAGGTAGTCGTGAATTGAGATTGCATCTTTCATAGCGTAACAGCCAGGTGCTTTTCAAAAAGCTGAATAAGCTGCTCAAGCCCTGCCTGGTCGTCGGTATCAAACCGTGCTAATTGCGGGCTGTCGATATCCAGTACGGCAATAATCTCACCATTGTGACGCAGTGGTAACACTATTTCGGAATTACTGGCGGCATCACAAGCAATGTGGCCCGGAAATTCGTGCACATCTTTAACCAGTTGCACCTCGCCGCTGGCAACAGCTGTACCACAGACGCCCTTACCTACAGCAATGCGCACGCATGCTACCTGGCCCTGAAAGGGTCCAAGTACCAATTCACCATTACGCATAATGTAAAACCCTGCCCAGTTTAAATCAGGCAGCTGATTAAATAACAGCGCACTTAAGTTTGCCATATTGGCAATAAGATCGGGTTCGTGCTCGATTAAAGCCTGCGCCTGCTGATTCAGCAGCCGGTATAACGCGGTTTTCTCATTGGACATGAAATATGGGATTCTGACTAAAGCTCAAAACCTGTACATTACCCGTTTTACCTGACAATTTAAACCACTTCAGGGCAAAGATTTGCTGCCATCGGCTGTTTTCATGCAGCTTAAGCGGTATTTGGCTGATATTTATACAAGCATTTGGCTTAAGGCATATCTGCTTTATGCGGATTGGCCGGATAATAGCGTACCGGCTGCTGCGCCTGGTGGCTGAAAAACCGTGTATCTTTGTAGGGCAGCTTCATAAAGCCACCAACCCCCTCGCCGCTTATCAGTGCCACTTTGTGCAAAATACTTTGCAGTAAATACTTAAACTGTGGCTCTGCGGCCGGGTCCAGTAAGCGGTAGTAACTGTGGATCTTCATATATAAGGCGGTTACTTCGAAAATAATACAGCCGGTGTGCCGGATTAAGTTCAGTTTAGCAATATCGTCCATAATGGCATCGGGCAAAATCAATTGCTCATCCGGGTCTTTACCATCTTCAAAATAAGAATGCTGCTTACTGGCGTCTTCGTTGCTCAGAACCGGGGCTAACTGATACGGAATAACTGCGTCCACCGGCGCAGCAAACGGCTCGCTAACGCTGTTTCGGCTGATATGCAGCGTATTGCGGGCATTAAATAAGCAGGCTTTAAAAATACCCACCTTGGCAATGGCGCGCGCCAGCGTTACCACATTATTGACTGACAAGGCAAAAGACGACGCCAGGCTGTCGTCATATAAATTCAGGCTTGAATCAATATAAACACCGCCGGCCTGCCAATGAATAGCCAGGCCACCGACCACAGGAAAACGCGCCAGCCGGCTTACTGCCGCGACAAAGGCTTTTTCGGTTTCGCCCATACCTTGTAAATAGTTTTTGTAGTAACGCTCCAGTTGCACATCATCGACATAGGCAATGCCCTCTTCTTCGCTGTGCTCACGTAAAAATGACTTACGTGATGAATACACTACCGTATCCAGCTCACGCACCTGTGGGCTTACCCACACCGGCAACAACGGTGTATCATCAAACAAAGCCAGCTGCGGCAAGACTAAGCGTTTTAGTGCGGGCATCTGCTGTAAAAAATAGTCACCGGCCTGCGCCCGTAACGTGGCATCGTCTGACAGCATACTGTCGAGCATAGTGGCAAACTCTACCGGTAACCCCAGGCTGCGCGCCGGTATCGCTTTACAGCCAAAACGACATGACTGACCGGATGCCAGCGCATACAAGGTGCCGGCAACGCCCTGCTCGTCAAAGCGCGGGCTGGACAAAGCGCCGGCACGTTGCTCGGGGCCGATAAAATACACATCGCCCATCCGCGCATTGGAGTTTTGTAAATCTGCCGACATCAACTGCATGACGTTATTGGCCAAATACTGGCCGTTGGCATCCAACTGAGCAAATACCGACGAGCCCCAGTCAATCAGACTGACATGGCCGTTTAGCTCGTCAAACACCAGATTCGACGGCTTAACATCACCATGTACAATAGGTTGCAGCTCGCCGTCCTTGATATTGCTGCGCAGGGCCAACAGTACATCCGCCAGCTGACAGGCAATGTCGACTAACAGTCGGGCACTTAAGCGGCCATGCTTTAAGCTGTAATGCTCTAAATCGATACCGGCGCCGCGCTGCATCATCAGAATGCCTTGCTTTTTAACCACCTGGTACGTGATATAGCGCGGTACGTTCGGATGCTGCGCCTGCGATAACATATAGGCTTCGTCTGCCAGCCTGTCCTGAATATGCTGCGGCAAATTGATGCGTGAGAATTTAAATACGCAGGCTTGCTCACTGGTATCCAGCCCGGCAAAAGCAAAACCATAGGCGCCTTTGCCAATCAGTTCAATCTGGCTGTAACCGAGTTTTTCCAGTTCAGAAATACACAATGCCACCCAATCTTTCAGCTTTTTCGCATCATTGGCATTTAGCAGGTAAATCGACTGCTCTTCCGGAATATAAAAGTTACGCAACTGGTTTTTATACTGCATAGGGCCTCAGGCTTTCACACAGCGCTCAAGCGCCCATTGGCGCAGCGCATTAATTTGCTCTGCCATCACCACCGACAGCGGCTGTGTTGCTGACAACTCGTCCATTAAATGCGGTAGGCTGAACTCAGTGCCGGCGGCGCGGGCGCGAAAACCGGCACCGACCACCGCTTGCTCCAGCTCTGCACCGGAAAAACCACGGCATAATGCCATGGCCTGTTGCAGTGCCTCATCCGGCAGGCTCAGTTGCCGCCTGGCCAAATGCAATCTGAGCAGCTGTAAACACTCGTCGTCGCCGGGTAAGTCGACAAAGAAGATTTCATCAAAGCGGCCTTTACGCAGCAGCTCCGGTGCTAATTCGTGGATATTGTTAGCGGTGGCGACCAGAAACACCTGTGATTTACGCTCTGACAACCAGGTCAGAAAACTGCCGAGCAAACGTCGCGTAACACCGTTGTCGCTGTCACCACCGGACAAGCCTTTTTCTATTTCATCTATCCATAACACGCAAGGTGACATGGCATCGGCCAGCGCCAATGCTTGGGCGAGATTTTTTTCAGTTTCACCAATGTACTTATTGTACAGTGCCGCCATATCCAGCCGCAGTAACGGCAAGCCCCAGCTACCGGCAATGGCTTTAGCCGCCAGACTTTTGCCGGTACCCTGCACACCGGTTAACAATAAACCTTTTGGCGTGTCTTTCCCGTTATCGACAAAAGCCTGTTGGCGCTGCGCTATCCACTGCTTAAGATTATGTAAGCCTATTACATTAGCAAAGCTGCCGCTGTCGAATACCTGGGACAACACGCCATCGGTTTGCAACAAGCTGAACTTGGCGCGGTTAATACGCGGGATATCCTCTTTTGTAATGGCACCGTCATCTGCAATGGCTTTATAAGCCAACCGTTTTACCTCATCAAAAGTTAAACCGCGTAAATTCTGCACCAGCAAGGCCACATTCTCAGCACTTAGGTCAGCCAGCATGCCGTGCTTAGCCGCATAGCTGTCGGCCATATCATGCACTAACTGGCGTATTTGCTGATCAGATGGCAAACTCAGCTCAAAGCGGTAGCACAAGCGGGCAAGTTCCGGCGGCACTTCTATGGCGTGGCTTAACAGCATAATAGTGTGACCAAGCTGCTCATGTGCCTGGGCAATCTCTTTGATATAACGCACATGCTTGGGATCAGACAAAAACGGATGAAAGTCACACAACACATAAATACTGCTGTTACGCGTGCCTTTGATTTGTGCCAGTAAATTTGTTGGATCTGCATTAAACGCCTGGCTACCCTGCTCACTATCCAGCCGCTGTAAACCGTCAGTAATGGTCCACTTAAACACCGGACGCATTAAGTTTACTGCCAAGCGCTTGATCAGTAATAGCGCGCGCGGCTCTTCATAGCTTTCAATTACAATCAGCGGGCTGTGCGCCTGCACCAATACCCGTAAGTCATCAAATTCGTGCATAACAATCCCTGAGCCAAACACTGATAAAAAAACCCACTACAATGAGTGGGTTTTAGCAGAAAGCCGCTTAGCTGCCAAGCTCAAATATCTACTGTCAGCGCATAGCCACTAACATGGCTGATGGCTGCTCCAGATACTGTTTCCACAGATTGGTAAAGCGCGCTATGGTGCCGCCGTCAATAACGCGGTGATCGCCCGACCAGCTGATCTGCATCAGTTGGCGCGCTTCCACCTCGCCTTTACTGTTAAAGCGTGGCAGCGTTTGCACTTTACCCAGCGCCACTATCGCCAGCTCCGGCTTGTTGATAATTGGCGTGGCGACAGTACCGCCCAACGCTCCGATATTGGAGATACTGATAGTACCGCCTTTTAAATCGGCCGGGCTTACCCGCCCTTCCCGCGCCTGCTCGGTTAAGCGGGTTAAATCATTGGCGATATCAATAATAGACTTATGCTGACAACCTTTGATATTCGGCACCAGCAAGCCAATTTTTGAGTCCACTGCTATGCCGATATTGTGATCATCAAAGTAGGTAAGCTCAGTACAATCAGCATTAACTTTGGCGTTCATAATCGGGAACTGATTAATGGCCAACGACAGCGCCTTGATAAAAAACGGCATCATGGTCAGCTTTACACCCTGCTTAGCGTACTGATCTTTCAAACTTAAGCGCAAGGCAATCAGATCGGTTAAATCAATCTCTTCACAGTAAGTAAAGTGCGGAATAGTCGACACCGATTCCACCATTTGCCGCGCCATCGCCGCTTTAATGCCTTTGATGGGCTCAGTGCGACTACCGCCGGATACGGCAGCTGGCGCGGGTGTTACCGCTTTGACTTGCTGCGGAGCTGCCACAGGTGAGGCTTGCTTACCATCAGCAAAAGCGCGCACATCCTCTTTATATACCCGGCCTTTATCACCACTGCCGGCTACTTTGGCCAAATCGATATTCAGCTCACGGGCTAAACGGCGCACTGCCGGGCTGGCCAGAGCTTTACCCTGCACCGCCGGTGTGACAGCCGCTACCGGCGCACTGGCAGCAGTGGCTTGCTGTGTTGCTGCAGCAGTTGGGCATGCCGCTGTTGGCTGCGCGGTCTGTGCAGCTGCCGTACCGGCATGTGTCATGGCAAACAGTGGCGAGTGCACCCTGGCAACTTCACCTTTGCCGTAGTACAGCTTAGTAATTTTACCCGAGTACTTGGCCGGAATTTGCACCAGCGCTTTATCGGTCATCACATCGCATACCGGCTGATCTTCAACGATATCATCACCTTCTGCCACCAGCCAATCGACAATTTCACACTCAACAATACCTTCACCGATATCCGGCAGAATAAAATCTTCGCTGCCGTTCGCCGCCGTTACCGCTGGTGCTGGTGCTGGTGCTGGTGCTGGTGCTGGTGCTGGTTGAGCATCGCTGCTGTTTGCTGTGCCTGCAACCTGCATTTCAAACAACGGTGCATGCACTTTAGCAATCTCGCCCTTGGCATAATACAACTTGCTTACCACACCGTTATGTACCGCCGGAATTTGTACCAGCGCTTTGTCGGTCATCACATCACATACCGGTTGATCTTCAGTGATGGTGTCGCCCTCGGCCACCAGCCAGTCAACAATTTCACACTCAACAATACCTTCACCGATATCCGGCAGAATAAAATCTGTTTTCATTGCCGCCTCCGTTAAAAGTTGATTGAGCGTTTGATCGCTTCATAGGTTTTTAAGTGATCCGCCACATACTCTTTTTCCAGCGCCAGCGGGTACGGTGTGTCCATACCGCATACGCGTTCAATCGGGCTTTCCAGATGTAAAAAGCACATTTGCTGGATGGTGGCCGCAATTTCACCGGCAAAACCACCGGTTAACGGCGCTTCATGGTTTATCAGCAGGCGGCCGGTTTTCTTCACCGAGGCTGCTACCGTATCAGCGTCCCACGGTAAGATGCTGCGCAGGTCAATCACTTCGCAGGAAATGCCGTCTTTTTCGGCCATCTCAACCGCTTTTTGCACGATTTCCATTTGCGCGCCCCAAGCCAGCACGGTAATGTCTTTACCCTGTTGGGTCACTTCGGCTTTACCCAGCTCTATTTCGTAATAGTCTTCCGGCACTTCGCCGGTGGAGGCGCGGTACAGCTTTTTCGGCTCAAAGAAAATAACCGGATCCGGGCTGGCGATAGACGCCAGCAACAAGCCCTTGGCCTGATAGGGATCACGCGGGATCACCACTTTTAAGCCCGGCGTATGGGCAAAATAGGCCTCCGGTGACTGGCTGTGATAATGGCCACCGGCAATACCGCCGCCATAAGGGCTGCGAAATACAATGCCGCCAACATTAAACTCGTTACCTGAGCGGTAACGGAACTTGGCAGTTTCGTTTACGATTTGGTCAAACGCCGGGAAGATATAGTCGGCAAACTGAATTTCCGCTACCGGCTTCATGCCTTGCGCCGCCATACCATTGGCAAAACCGGCGATACCCTGCTCGGTTAACGGCGTATTAAAGCAGCGCGCTTTGCCGTATTTTTCCTGCAATTTACTGGTAGCGCGAAATACACCACCAAAATGGCCGACGTCTTCGCCAAAACACACTACGCTGTCGTCTTTGGCCATTGCTAAATCAAGCGCATTATTAATGGCCTGCAACATATTCATCTTTGCCATTAGTCTAATCTCCCCGCCGTTACCGGATACGCATCCGGGTATTTACGGATATGCGCTTTTAATTCGTCCAGTTGTTGTTGTAGTGCCGGGATCGGCTGAGCATACACATCAGAAATAAGGTGTTCAATGCCGGGCTTAGCCACTTTTTCTGCCACTTTTAACGCATCCAGAATTTCGCTGCGCAGCGCTTCGATGGTCGCTTTATCATCAGCATCTTTTAGCCAGCCTTTTTCAATCAACCATAAGCGGTAACGGGCGATCGGGTCATTCTGGCGCCACTTCTCTTCTTCTTCTTTTGAGCGATAGCCACTTGGGTCATCAGAGGACGAGTGCGCACCTAAACGATAAGCGATAGATTCGATCAACACCGGCTCGTTATGTTTAAGGGCATGCTCACGCGCCATTTTGGTAGCATGGTACACAGCTAAAATATCCGCGCCGTCTACCCGTAGTGCTTTCATGCCATAACCTACTGCACGACAGGCAATACCGTCGCCGACAAACTGCTCGTTAGCCGGCGTAGAGATAGCATAACCATTATTACGACAGAAGAAGATCACCGGTGCTTTATGCACTGCAGCCATATTTAAGCCAGCGTGAAAATCGCCTTCAGAGGCGGCGCCTTCACCGAAATAACAAATAGTGGTGTTGGCCAAACCGCGCAGCTTTTGCGCATAGGCATAACCACTGGCCTGCGGAATTTGCGTACCCAGCGGTGAGGATATTGTCATGTAGTAAATATCTTTACTGCCGTAATGCACCGGCATCTGCCGGCCTTTACCCAAATCTTTTTCGTTGGAGAACAGCTGGTTCATAAACTGCTCCAGCGTAAAGCCACGATAACGCAATGCCCCCTGTTCACGGTATTGCGCCATAATCATGTCTTTATCGTCCAGCGCGGCGGCACTGCCAACGGTAGCGGCTTCTTCGCCCAGACACTGCATATAAAAGCTGATGCGGCCCTGACGTTGTGCTGCCAGCATGCGCTCGTCCAGCACCCGGGTAAACACCATGGTGTCGTACATTTTAAGCGCGGTGGCCTTGTCCAGCTCCGGTGCTGTTGCACCTTCGTACAGGCTGCCATCGTCGCGTAACATGCGCAGCGTAGGAATTTTTAACGCATCACCGGCGGTAAACTCCGCAGTGTGCACCGTGGTAATGGTGGCGTTATTTGGGTTAGTCATAGGGTGTCTCTTGTTTGTTATACGTGTTGGACATGCGGTTAGCAGTGCCGGCCCGGCCTTGGTGTCGGGCCGGCACTACTGACTCATTATAGCGGTATTTACCGCTCTCCCCGTTTTGTGCCCGCTTAAACGGACACCGGTTTGTTCTGATTATTATCGGCGGCAACTTTACCTTTACGTAAACTGCATTGCAACCGCCCCCGCGGTTTAGCCAGGCAGGCGCTGCCGGAGACTGTCAGCTTAAATTTACTCTTTACAGCAGGTTAATCGGCTAACTGTTGTTACACCAGGTTGTGCTGCACTGTGGTGGGTACCACCATCAACATGGCGCGTTGGCCTATGGCAACTTTAGCATTGGGGAAAATAATGGCTTCGCCATCCCGCTCTACCCGATATTCGGTATCGCCGTCAGTTGCTAACAACGTACCCACCGGGTAAGCAGTAAAGTTTTGCACATCATCGGCAAAGTGCAGTTTAAATTCCTGCGTTTGTTTATTAATAGCCCGATACACCTGATACAGCTGAAACTGCGACTCGTCAAACGGCTGCGTGCTTACCTTGTCTTCGCTGATCAGTTGACGCAATGCCGCGCGGGCTTTGCTAAAACGGCGCATATCATTTTGGCCAAACGGCTGTACTTTACCCAGTTCAATGGTAAAGGCATCGGCGCCGTGGCTATTGGAGGCATAGTAGCTAAAGGTCGATGCCGGCGTTTGCATCAATAGCACAGTAGTGACATCGCAGGCCTGTAAAAACTCAAACTCAGCCTTTTGCCATGGCTTATCATGCAAGAACGGATACACGGCAAATTTTTCAAAGCGTGAGCCACGAATAGCGGTGTGCAAATCATATAAATAACGGTTACGCGGCACCGAATCAGTTACGCGTACCTCATTGTAGAACCGGCTGACATAGTCCTCTAACGCCTTAGCTCGTTGACGCTCGGCATTAATCAAGCCGGCGCCTATACTGTGATGGCCGGAAAATAACCGGTTTAAGTTTTCTGTAATCTCACGGCTGCCGGCATTAATGGCGGCCGGGTTACCAAACAACACTAATAAGCGATGTTTCACCGGAAGCTGACCGGTTAGCAGCTGTGTTACCAGCTCAGCACAAATTTCTATCGGCGCGGTTTCATTGCCATGTACACCACAGGATAACACGATATCTTTTTGACTTGGCCCGACCGGGGTAAAGCAAATTACTCCGGTGTCCCATATGTCTACTACGGTGCCATCGGCCAGATTAAACTGTGCCGGCGCTAACCCGTCAGGGTTTGTCAGAGTAAGATTAAGAAAATCACCGTGTTGTTGCAGTTGCTCTTGTAATAATGATTGCGCCATGCGCCAGCTCCCTGTTGTCGGACTGGCGCTGATTCTACCCCGGTTCAGCCCTGCGGCAAAACCGGCAGCCTGGTTAAATCCGCGCTAAGGGGCAAAAGCCATCACTTGATCACGGCCGGCTTCTTTCGCGCGGTACATGGCATTGTCAGCATCTGCCAACAGTTGCTTAAGTTGGTAGCCGGAGGTATCAGAGCCGCACACACCAAAGCTGGCGCTTAGCGGAAACTGCTTCCCGCAGTCGGTGCTGTCAATACCGGCAATAGCGTCACGACAAATTTCAGCCAGCAGCACCGCTTTGTCGGTTTGACAGCCCGGCAGCACCACAGCAAACTCTTCCCCGCCGATACGGCCAAACACGTCGTTATTACGCATAAAGTTACGGCAGGTTTTTACCACCACCTGCAAGGCCCAATCGCCCGCCGCATGGCCATGCATGTCGTTAATGTTTTTAAAGTAATCCAGGTCAAACAGTATCACCGCCACCGGTTTGGCGTTTTTCTCGCAATACTCCAGCGCCACTTTAGCCTGGTTGTTAAAGTGATAACGGTTACTGATCCCCGTTAGCTGGTCGTACTCCGCAATTTTCTTAAAGCGCTTGCGCCCGGACATGCCGCGATAGGCAAGGAACGACGCCAACACCAACACTGAAGCCAGCACCATCATAATCAAGCGGTTTTGTTTAACTTCTTTTTCATAAAGATCTTTTTGTAAAGACAACAACTCGTTGTCTTTATCCAACAACGCAATACGCTGATTTTTTACTTCAATATTCGCCTTGGCAATATTGTACGCCAACAAACCAGAGGTCTTTTCATCTTCAAAAGCTTTTTGTTTTGCTACTAAAATTTCGTGAAAATTTAACGCTTGCTGGTAATCACCAGAAATTTTTGCGGCTTCATGCAGAGCAGAGTAAAGACGCAATACCGCATAATTGATTTCGCTCACTTCAAGGTTATCACGGGCAGCTAAAGCGTAACTTAAAGCTAAGTCAGTCTGACCTAGTTTAAGATAGATTGAGCTATACAACGCTCGATACAAAGTGATTAATATTTTGTAGGATGTGGCTTCAACCTCGTTGAAATATGCATTCAAAGTCTCCAGTGCTTGTTGCGGACTTTCTTCAACTAACTGCTCTATCCTAAAACTACGTATAATTCCTACGTAAACTGGCTGTTTAGCGACGATGCAATTATTTATCGCATCTTCATAAAAATTGTAAAACTCTTGATATCTTTTAGCTCTGTGAAGAGCTTCTACTTTGTACTGCATTCCTATGCAGCGATATCTATCAACCTTAGTCGTTTCTATCAACTTTTCAGCATAGTACAGCCCCAAATCAAACTGATTTATACTATTAAAGACCAGTGAAATAATAACAAAACCATAACTTCTTATGCTTTCATCTGAGACTTTTCCGAGTAAATTATGAAAATCATCAAAATACTGAAATACGTCGCTGTATTTTCTTGACAGTACCAGACTGTTTATCATTAATCCGTACGACTTAAACTTTAAGTTTTCAGAAATTGAACTCTCCGCCAGATGACGCAATCTAACCAACGATTCATCCCGTTCTCCGGAATAGACCAAACTATAGCTTTGTAAGTATTCGAGCTCTTCAACTTGTGCAGGAGACAATTTGTCGCTCTGCCCACTTAAAAAAGTCACTAATTCTGAGAACTTTTTAAAATCTGTCGACTTTATCTCTTCTGCCAAAATAAAGATTTCATCAAGTTTCTGGCTCTCTATTGCGGACACTGGAATGAAAGACAGCATGCCAACAAAAAGCAGGCATGCTGTATTAAAAAAATTTAGTCTGTTTTTAAAAAAAAACACTGGCTGCTTTTTAATTATTCAGTTAATTCGTCATCTGGTGTGTCTTCTTCGGGCTCTTCTGCTGGCTCTTCTGCAGGAGCAACACCACACACCAAATTTCTCCTCGGGTCTAATAACATTTCGACTGCAGAATAAAATTTAGTCGGTTTATCCTTCACCAACTGTTGTTGCTGTAACATTTCCAGAACTTCTGCTTCACTTAATTCCTGAAACTCAGCAGAAGCACCCAGTTTTTCCATAAAATTTATGATATTTCCCATGATGTATCCCCATTAAGGTCTATTTTGTTTGTCCAGCTCGAAGCGGCTGGTGCTGCTGTTAAAATTAAAGCCGAGCCGCCTGGCTAACCAAATGGCTGCCCGGTTATCCTCAACCACCTTGGCGATAATGTCATATTCTGCATATTTGTTACATAAAAAAGTAATCAGGATCTGCAGAGATTCAAATGCCATATGTTGCTTTTGAAAAGCTTCGCGAAATATTACCCCGACTTCAATGATTTTTTCCGCTTCGGTTACCGTAATCCCCAAGATACCTGCGCAATCTGTCTCGTTGATTAGCTCTGCCACCAAAAAGCTACGTTTACATTTTGCGCTATGGCTAAGCTTTAGCGCAATTTCAAAACTCTTCTGTAACGACAGCTTATCAAGTGCCGGACCTATAAAGCGCAAGATACTGGCATCACCATACAAACTTGCGTAGAGCGGATAATCGGCACCGGTTAATGGTCTAAGCCGCAAGCGTCCGCCGTTTATCACTTCAAACTTCTGTACCGGCATTAGCTTGGCTCTGCCTCGCGGCTTTTAACCAGCAACTCCAACTCTGCAATCAGAGCCTGGTTTAACTCGGCTTTACTGCTCGGAGGGATTATCAGTGTGGTTTTTAAATCCATACTGGCATCGGGCAAGGCGTTAATAGGTAAATAATCAATGCGCTTGGGCTGGATAGGTAACGTTGCCACTTCGTATAAAATTACTTCATGGTCAAGAGGGTAATATTCGGCCAGCAGCTTTATCAGCACTTTGCGGTATTCACTGTCAGTAGTAAACTTAGCTAATGACCGATCGCCAGCGATACCAACTTGCCACAGCACTAAATAGGCTGCGGTATCGATATTACGCTTGTAAAACATAAACTGGCTGGTTTCATAGTGCTGACACCCCGAGCTACCCGGGTCTATGCCCAAATCGGCATACAAACAGTCTTCAGCAGAAATACCAGGTTCCATATGGGCGTTATAACCCAGCTCGCGCGCTTGTTTAATGGCATTGTGCGGCACCCAGGCAAACACACCCGGGTGGCCGTAAAAGGCCCCTACTACTTTTTTACCGGCTTTAACTTCAGCCAGCATGGCTGCCACCATTTCCCGGTAGGTAATCATCCGCGATTTACCTTCCAGATAGTACGGCTGCAATGAGCGCACATCGGCGTTCATCTGCTCTATCCATTTCTCGGTAATACCATCGGCCACCAGCACAAATACCACGTCGGCCTGTTCGATATAGCTGCGGGAAAGCGGGCTGATATGAGCCCCTAATGTCATGCCGGTGCCGACACAAACTAAACTACCTGACTGCAAAATACGTCCTTGTTATTTTTCTTTGTACTATAAGGTGTTTTCTACTGCTCTGACAAGTGCTGGTTGCATCTCCGGTAAAAGTAAAAAGCCTGTCATTGACAGGCTTTTTAGGGTGTTAGCTGCGTTTTACCGCACATTTCTCCAGTTGCCATACACGGCTGACATAGTCTTCAATAGAGCGGTCTGAGGTAAACTTACCAACCAGAGCCGTATTGAGCATGGCTTTTTTCGCCCAGCAGGCTTTATCACGGTACCACTGGTCAACTTTTTCCTGTGCTTTAACATAGGTTTCAAAATCTGCCAGCACCAGATACGGATCGCCACCTTCCAGTAAGCTGCGCTTAATTGCTGCTAACTCACCGGGTTTACCCGGGGTAAAGTAGTCAGTTTCCAGCCAATCCAGAATGGCTTTAATTTCCGGGTTAGCATAGTAGTAATCCATACTGTTATAGCCGTTGGCATGTAGTGCTTTTACTTCATCTACCGTTAAACCGAAGATGGCGATATTGTCTTCACCTACCTCTTCAGCAATTTCGATATTGGCACCGTCTAAAGTACCTACTGTAATGGCGCCGTTTAATGCCAGCTTCATATTGCCGGTACCGGACGCTTCCTTACCGGCAGTAGAAATTTGCTCTGACACGTCCGCCGCCGGGATCATTTTCTCGGCTAACGTGACGCGGTAGTTTGGCATAAACACCACTTTAATGCGGTTTTTTATCCGTTTATCGTGGTTAATTTTATCCGCTATCTTATTGATAGCATAGATAATTTCCTTTGCCAACTTATAACCCGGCGCAGCCTTGGCGCCAAACAGGAACACCCGTGGTGTCATGTCATAATCCGGCTCCTGCAAAATACGACGGTACAGCGCCAAAATATGTAACAGGTTAAGGTGCTGACGCTTATATTCGTGCAGGCGTTTAATCTGAATATCAAAAATAGCATGCGGGTCTATATCGATATTGGTCAGCTTTTTCACTACGGTGGCCAGCTCAGCTTTATTCTGCTGCTTAATCGCCATAAAGGCGTCTTGCACAGCGGCGTCATCGGCAAAAGCGGCAAACTTAGATAACTGCTTTAAATCGGTTGGCCATGCCGTGCCGATTTTTTCATCCAGCAACTTAGCCAATTTCGGGTTACAGGCTTTTAGCCAGCGCCGCGGTGTCACACCATTGGTCACATTGGTAAATTTGTCCGGCCACAGCGCAACCATTTCAGGGAACAAGTCTGATTTAACCAATTGTGAGTGAATTTCTGCTACGCCGTTAACGCGGAACGAGCCCACCACGGACAAGTGGCCCATACGCACCATAGGGTCATGGCCATCTTCAATAATCGACAATTTACGCTTTTTGTCGTTATCGCCCGGCCACAGCACATCCACCTGCTCCACCAAAAAGCGACGGTTAATTTCGTAAATAATTTCCAAATGGCGCGGCAGTACCTTTTCAAATAAGCGCACGGCCCATTTCTCTAACGCTTCCGGCAATAAGGTATGGTTGGTGTAGGCAAACACCTGCTGGCATAAATTCCACGCCTGATCCCATTGCATTTCAGCGCGGTCAACCAAAATACGCATCAGCTCAGGAATAGCAACCGCCGGGTGCGTGTCGTTCAGTTGGATCACCACCTGTTTGGCAAATTCGCTCCAGTCATCACCATGGCTGCGTTTGTAACGGCGGATGATGTCTTTTAGTGAACAGGACACAAAGAAGTACTGCTGAATTAAGCGCAGCTCTTTACCGGCATCGGTTTCATCGTTCGGATACAGTACTTTGGAAATGGTTTCCGCTTCGATATTTTCACGCGCCGAGTCGATATAACCACCGGAGTTAAATACGTCCCAGTTGAAAAAATCACTGGCGCGGCTTTCCCATAACCGCAGCACGTTTACTGAACTGCCGTTATAACCTACTACCGGAATATCCCACGGCACGCCTTTAATAATACGGCCCGGGTGCCAAACCTTTTTCATCTTGCCTTGCAGGTCGTATACAGTTTCGACATAACCATACACCGAGATTTCCTGTACCGACTCCGGCCGGCAAATTTCCCACGGGTTACCGTATTCGCGCCAACTGTCCGGCCGCTCAATTTGCCGGCCATCCTGAAAACTTTGACGGAACAAACCATGTTCATAATGAATACCGTAACCAATTGCCGGATAATTCAACGTGGCTAACGAGTCGATAAAGCAAGCGGCTAAACGGCCTAAACCGCCGTTGCCCAGCGCCATATCTTCCTCCTGGTCTTCCAGGTCAGCGATATTCATGCCCAGTTCGCTCAGCGCTTGTTTAGCCTGGCTGTATAAGCCCAAATTATGCAGGTTGTTGCTAAACAGACGGCCCATCAGATATTCAAGGCTAAAGTAATGCAAAGCGCGGGTGTTTTGCTCGTAGTGCGTGCGCTGGGTGTTGCGCAAGCCATCAAACACCTGCTCGTTTACTGCTGCGCATGTGGCGCTCCACCACGCCTGAGGGCTGGCTTTATTGACGTCCGTACCGAGGGTTGAATGCAGGTGGCGGATGATCTGTTCTTTCAGCTGTTCGGTATTAATTTGTGTAATACCGCTGCCGGCAGTTGAGGTATGTGTTTTCATTACAAATCCTGATAGTTTGCTGCCTGTGATAGTCACATAATACTGCTAAGTGTACAATTGTTACAAAAAAATACCTTAATACAGCGTTTCAGGCAAAATTTAAGGCCATGAATGTAATTTAATTACACAACTAATCATAGCCTTTGCGCGTGTTAAATCTGACTGAATACGTATTCAACGAACGCTTTGGCATCATGCTCCAACTGCAGCAGATGCGCCTGATCAACAAAACTTTCCAGATAAATTTTATACGTATTCTCTGTACCTGAGGGCCTGGCCGCAAACCAACCGTTGCGGGTTACCACTTTTACCCCACCAATTTCGGCACTGTTGCCGGGCGCTTTGGTCATCACGGCAGTAATGTCATCACCGGCCAGGCTGGTTTGATGCACACTACTGATATCCAGCTTTTTCAACGCCGCTTTTTGCTCAGCATTTGCCGGTGCATCCAGCCGGCGATACAGTGGCGAGCCCAATTCTTTGGTTAACGCCTGATACTGCTGGTAAGGATCAACCCCGGTTTTTGCCAGCATTTCCGCTGCCAGTAAACCCAGGATAAAGCCGTCTTTATCAGTCGACCAGGCACTGCCGTCAAAGCGCAGGAAACTGGCGCCGGCGCTTTCTTCGCCGCCAAAAGCCACAGTACCGTTGTGCAGGCCGTCAACAAACCACTTAAAGCCTACCGGCACTTCCAGTAAATTACGGCCACGTGCAGCTACCACACGGTCAATAAGAGCGCTGGAGACCAGGGTTTTACCAATGGCTAATTTTTCCGACCAATCCGGCCGGTTAGCCAGCAAGTAGTTGATCACAACCGCCAGATAGTGATTCGGGTTCATCAGGCCGCCACTGCGGGTAACTATACCGTGGCGGTCAAAATCGGGGTCATTGCCAATGGCAATATCAAATTGATCTTTTAACTGAATAAGGTTGGCCATGGCATAAGCAGACGAGCAATCCATGCGGATCTGGCCGTCTTTATCCAGCGGCATAAAGGCAAAGGCCGGGTCTACTTTATCGTTAACTACGGTAATGTTAAGGCCGTAACGCTCTGCTATACGCGGCCAGAATGCAATACCGGAGCCGCCCAGCGGGTCAACACCGATACGAATACCGGCTTTTGCAATAGCGGCCATGTCGATAACATTTTCCAGGTCATCAACATAGTGCTGAATATAATCGATATGCTGGCAATAGCCCGATTGCAACGCCAGCGCATAAGGCATCATTTTTACGCCATCAAGCTCGTTGGCTAATAACGCATTGGCGCGTTGCTCTATCCAGTTCGTCACATCGGTATCAGCCGGACCGCCGTGTGGCGGGTTATACTTTATACCACCGTCCTGCGGCGGATTATGCGACGGCGTAATAACAATGCCATCAGCCAGTTGGCCGGTCGCACCTTTATTTTGCGTCAAAATCGCATGAGAAATCACCGGCGTCGGCGTGTAACCCAGGTCTTTTTGTATACAAACCTGTATTTTATTCGCAATCAGCACTTCCAATGCGCTGGCAAAGGCGGCCTCTGATAACGCATGCGTGTCTTTGCCCAAAAACAGCGGCCCGGTAATGCCGTTCTTCTTACGGTAGTCGGCAACGGCCTGGCAAATGGCTAACACATGCGGTTCATTAAACGAGCAGGTCAGTGCACTGCCCCTGTGCCCAGAGGTACCAAAGCTGACTTTATGTTCAGCATGCGTATGCACATCGGGTTCCAATACATAATAAGCGGCCATCAAACGGCTGATATTCGGAATTAACGATGTGGGCACCTGTTGCCCGGCCAGCGGGTGTAAAGACATAACTTTTCCTTTTATAACAAATCGCGAATACGCTCGGCGTCCTGTTCACTATAGCCGAGTTTAATTGCTGTCTCGGTTAGCATCATTTTCTTACGTGTCGTGTTTGAATTGGTTATCACCCAAAAGCCGGTATTGGGTATCGGCTTAGGGTTGGTACTGCTGCCCGCTTCAGACAACTCTTCTGCCGTGCGGCCAAAATACAAGCGGTTACGGCCTTTAATATCCAGCACTTTATCAAATTGCTTTTTATGCGCTCTGGCCAGAGTCGATAAAATAAACAAAAAACGACCGACAACACTCGACTCCGCCTGTAAATCTTGCTTGTTTATTAAGTCAAAAATATTACTGTTTAATGTCACCTCAGCTGCTGCGACAACCGGCTCTGTCGGCACAACCACCTCAGCATCTGCATCTCCCAGCAACAGGCGACGTAATATTTCAGACGCACTTTCGCCGATTTTTTGGGTCTGACCGGCAATGTACTGATACAGCTCGTCATCTATTTCGATGGTTTTCATATATTTATTCCGCAGACTAAAAGTGGCATCATTATATAAAGCCTTGTCGACTGACGCCAGCGACATAATTTAGCTGGCTGCAATCACTGTTAACCGGATGCATTTTTATGCTTTTACATACCCACAAAAGTGGTCAGCAAGACAGTAACACGGTACCGGTGGTGCTGATACACGGCCTGTTTGGCAGTTATGAAAATTTGGGAGTTATTGAGCGCAGCTTAAGCGCACAGTATCAGGTGGTAAATGTCGATGTGCGCAATCATGGCCGCTCCGGCCACAGTGAGCAAATGAGCTACGCGCTGATGGCGGAAGATTTAGCCCAAACGCTGGATGAGCTTGGCATTACAACAGCGGTGTTGTTGGGGCATTCGATGGGCGGTAAGCTGGCGATGGCCTTTGCATTGCAATACCCGCAGCGGGTTAGCAAACTTATTCTGGCGGATATTGCCCCGGTCGCTTATCCGCCCAGGCATAACAGCATTTTTGCCGGCTTAACGGCTGTGGATTTGGCGGGGATCACCAGCCGTAGTGATGCTGACAAACAACTGGCACAACATATCAGTGAACCCGGAGTCCGGCAGTTTTTGCTAAAAAGCCTGGCAAAAGATAACGACACTTTTTACTGGCGCTTTAACCTGACTGCATTGCAAGCGAATTACGCTGCGTTGATAGACGCCCACCTTACAGAAGGCCGCTACGACGGCCCGACACTGTTTATTAAAGGTGGCGATTCCGACTACATATTGCCGGAACATAAAGCACGCATTATGCAATTATTTCCACAGGCACAGGCGAAAATTATTCAGGGTACCGGCCATTGGCTGCATGCAGAAAAACCAGCAGCGTTTACCAAGCTGGTGCAGGACTTTTTATTGAGCTAACGCACTAATTTTTTGCCGAAGTTATGCTATAGTGCGCGCACTTTTTTACAGGTCAGGTAAAACAAGATGTCTTTAGAGCAGTATGAGGCTATCGGTTTATGGCTTGGTTTAGGTATTTTGTACCTGTTTATTGTGTTGGCAATACGTGATGTACTGAAGAAGAGTAACGCGCCGAAGCTGGGACAGTTTTTTGTCTGGCTGGTGCTGTTTCTGTCGCCGGCAGTATTTATTATCAAAAGCGTAGTGCCCTATTTTATCGAGTAGTAAGGTTAGGATTAATGGCGAAGATAGCCACTGATCGCACCACGATTGATTTATTTGCTCAGGAAAAGCGCCCGGGCCGGCCGAAAACCAACCCATTGCCGCGGGAAGAACAGCTTAAACTAAACAAACGTAATCAAATCAAACGTGATCGCAGTAAAGGTTTAAAGCGCATTGAGTTTAAAGTGTCTGACCAGCTGTACGCTGCGCTGAGTCAGCAGGCCGACCAGGCCGGGATCACACGCAGTGCGTATATCGAACATATTTTGACACAAGCGTTAACCAGGTAAGAAGGTTAGATTAATGGCAACTGTAGGCATTTTTTTCGGTAGCGATACCGGCAACACTGAACATATCGCCAAGATGATCCAGAAAGAACTGGGCAAACACTTGTTCGACGTGCGTGACATCGCCAAAAGCAGCAAAGAAGACATTGCAGCCTTTGATTTACTGTTACTGGGTATCCCAACCTGGTATTACGGCGAAGCACAGTGCGACTGGGATGACTTCTTCCCTGAGCTGGATAATATCGATTTCAGCAACAAGTTGGTGGCTATTTTCGGCTGTGGCGATCAGGAAGATTATGCAGAGTATTTCCTTGATGCTATGGGCACCTTACGCGATATCATCGAACCCAAAGGCGCTATTATCGTCGGGCACTGGCCAACCAGCGGCTACAACTTTGTTGCCTCCAAAGCACTGGCAGATGATAAGCACTTTATCGGTTTAGGTATTGATGAAGACCGCCAGCCGGAGCTGACTGAAGCACGGGTAAAGCAGTGGTGTAAACAGATTTACGAAGAAATGAGCTTAAAAGAATTCGAAGCTTTATAAACCGAAAAAACCGGCTTAACCGCCGGTTTTTTATGGCCTGAGCAGGCCGGTTAGTCCGGCCGGTATTTAGCTTTTTTCCGTACATACACAGTACGGTTTACCTCTGCCACTATCTGGTTTTGGCTATCTTTAATATGTATCAAAAACTGCGGAAAATGTTTATCGCCGCTGTCAGTAGCGGCTTTTATTTGCTCCACCGTATCATCTGACAGCCAAAATTCGGCCATTAGTTTGCCTTTGCCTGGCTTAATAAAATCGATATCGGCTTGCTTATCCCACACCAGATACTCTTTCCCCAAGGCGCCCATTAACATCAGCGGATATATCGGATCAGTCATGGCAAACATGCTGCCGCCAAACTGGGTATTATTAATATTCCGTGTCCAGGGTCGTGATTTCAGTTCAACACGACAATAGCGATAGTCGATACTTAACTCTGCCACCTTGATGCCCGGAAACAGAAACGGCGGCCAAAAATTAAGTAAGTGCCGCATTACTGCCGGATTAAATGCCCATTTCATAAATTCACTCTGGTATGACCTGATTGGCGGCTATTGTACTTTGCTCGTTGCACAGCACAAGAGTGAACCTGGCAATAAGAAGCCGTTTTTACCATTTCATTCCTGGCATAATGTCTTTATAATCTTTTGTATAGATAAGCCAGAGTTAGAGTTTTTATGTCAGATCACAACAGCGAGTTACGTAAAGCCGGCCTGAAAGTTACCCTGCCGCGGGTAAAAATTTTAGAGATCCTGCAAGATCCGAATAATCAGCACATCAGTGCAGAAGACGTATACAAGCTGCTGCTGGAAATAGGCGAAGATATTGGTTTAGCCACGGTTTACCGCGTATTAAACCAGTTCGATGACGCCGGCATTTTAACCCGCCACCACTTTGAAGGCGGCAAATCGGTATTTGAACTGACCGGTGGTAGCCACCATGACCATCTGGTGTGTTTAAAGTGCGGTAAGGTGATCGAGTTCGAAGACGACGTGATAGAAGCCAAACAACTGGAAATTGCCGGGCAAAACGGCATTAAGTTAACGCATCACAGTTTATATCTGTATGGTGAGTGTACCGACACCGTACAGTGTAAGAAAAACAGCGAAATGAATTAACAGTAATTAACGTAAAACGGCACCCGTGGGTGCCGTTTTTGTTTGTGCTTACGTTAGCTAGCCTCCGGCAATACCGGTATTAATCCGCGCCATACTCAGCGCACTAACGTAGTTGCCGTATTGAAAGGCAAAGTCACTCAGCTCGGCCTCTACTTCAAAACCAAAACGTTCATACAAGGCAATAGCCGTTTCATTGCTACTGTATACCGTAAGCTCCATCCGACGGATATTCAGCCAGTTATCGGCCATTTCCAGCGCGGCGCGCAATAAAGCAGAGCCTATGCCGCGGCCCTGAAACTCTTCCGATACTCCCATGCCAAGTTCTGCCACATGGCGCCGGCGCGGGTTTTGGCACACCTGCAAGCCAAGCTGCCCCACTACTTTGCCTTCAGTCTCTGCCACCAGATTGTAAAAGCCGGCGCCGGCGTTATACAGCCGCTGCCAGTTTGCCACCGGCTGATACGGTAGCTGCAGCGTATTAGCATACACAGTAGGTTGATCATAAATGGCTTTAATAGCATCAATGTCAGCGGGTTCAGCATGACGGATCACAGCAGGCATAATGGCGTCCTTAAAGGTATGGAAGGGTTATCTTAATGTGGTTTCGCTCAGCTCAACAAGAGCGTAAACGCAAAAAGCCGGCACAACGCCGGCTTTTTTGTCATTGCGGCAGCTTAAAGTTGCTGTTCGAGCTCCGGTAGTACGGTAAATAAATCCGCAACCAGGCCGTAGTCAGCGATCTGAAAGATCGGCGCTTCGGCATCTTTATTAATCGCCACTATCACTTTAGAGTCTTTCATACCGGCAAGATGCTGAATAGCGCCGGAAATACCCACAGCAATATACAACTCCGGTGCCACTATTTTACCGGTTTGACCAACCTGCATATCGTTTGGTACAAAACCGGCGTCTACCGCCGCGCGTGATGCACCGATAGCTGCGCCTAACTTGTCGGCAATACCGTTTAACAGCGCGAAATTTTCACCATTTTGCATACCGCGGCCACCGGAAATAACTACCCGCGCCGCCGTTAATTCCGGCCGCTCAGATTTGGTCAGCTCAGCACTGATAAACCGCGATACACCGGCATCCTGCACTACAGCGATGGTTTCCACCGCAGCGTTGTTGCCGGTTTCTGCCGCCCGAAATGCCGCCGGACGCACTGTCAGTACTTTAATACTGTCTGTCGATTGCACCGTTGCGATGGCATTGCCGGCATAAATCGGCCGCACAAAGGTATCCGCGCTTTCAATAGCAATCACATCTGAAATTTGCGCTACATCCAGCAAAGCGGCTACGCGTGGTAAAAAGTTTTTGCCGGTGGTAGTCGCCGCCGCCAAAATATGGCTGTAATCTTTACCTAATTCGGTTACCAAAGCCGCTACATTTTCCGCCAGCTGGTGCTCGTACGCTGCATTATCTGCGGATAATACTTTGCTTACCCCGGCAATGGCGGCAGCTTCTGCTGCGACACCTGCACAGTTAAAACCGGCAACCAGTACCGTTATGTCGCCACCAATGGCGGTAGCGGCCTGCACGACTTTACGGGTTTCACCTTTTAAGCTCTGATTGTTGTGTTCTGCGATAATTAAAATGGCCATTAGATCACCTTCGCTTCATGCTTTAACTTATCTACCAGTTGTGCCACTGATTCAACTTTAATACCGCCCTGGCGCGTAGCCGGAGCGGCAACTTTCAACAGTTTCACATTTGATTGCAGGTTTACGCCGAAGCTGTCTGCCGCTTTAACATCTAACGGCTTTTTCTTGGCTTTCATAATGTTGGGCAGTGAAGCATAACGAGGCTCGTTTAAGCGTAGATCGGTAGACACCACCGCCGGTAATGTCAGCTCAACGGTTTGCAAACCGCCGTCAATTTCCCGCGTTACCTGTACTTTGCCATCTGCCAGTACCACTTTAGACGCAAAAGTACCCTGCCCCATGCCGGTTAACGCTGCCAGCATCTGGCCGGTTTGGTTGTTATCAGAGTCAATCGCTTGCTTACCCAAGATGACCAAACCAGGTTGTTCATCAGCTACTACTTTTGCCAACAGTTTAGCCACTTGCAGTGAATCCGGATTTAAATCCGTTTCGATATGCAAAGCACGGTCGGCTCCCAGAGCCAAAGCAGTACGCAATTGCTCTTGTACTGCTGCAGTACCGATAGACACCACTACCACCTCTGTCGCACTGCCGGCTTCTTTTAACCGTACCGCTTCTTCTATCGCTATCTCACAAAACGGATTCAGCGCCATTTTGACGTTTGCCAGGTCAACACCCGACAGATCAGCTTTTACCCGCACTTTTACGTTGTAATCAATAACCCGTTTTACCGGCACCAGTATTTTCATAAATTCCTCGTTCTTTCGCCCGCAACAAATCGGCAGATTTCGTTACAGGTTTACGTTAAGGTAAAGCTACAATGGTTTAGTTTGCCACAATCTACTTACTGTTGACGTTAACGTCAACCTGCAATACCCTTAACAGCATGATAAAAGCAGCTTAAGCTGTAAATAATAAACTCCAAGAGGTCAGCACTGTGCAAAGAGAATCAATGGAATTCGATGTCGTAATAGTAGGTGCCGGTCCGGCCGGGTTGTCTACTGCCATCAGATTGATGCAACAGGCCAAAACGGCGGCAAAAGAACTGACTGTATGTGTGGTGGAAAAAGGCTCAGAAGTGGGCGCACATATTTTATCCGGCGCCGTATTTGAGCCTCGTGCATTAAACGAACTACTGCCCGATTGGCAGCAGCTTGGCGCACCGGTGACGACCCCGGTTACTCACGACGATATTTACCTGTTTAAAGACGCAGCAAAAGCCACTAAGTTGCCCGGCTTTTTGGTGCCGAAAACCATGCATAACAGCGGTAACTATGTGGTGTCCATTGCTAACCTGTGTCGCTGGTTAGCGCAGCAGGCCGAGCAACTGGGCGTGGAAATCTTTCCGGGTTTTGCCGCCAGCGAAGTATTAATAGAAGAGGATGTCGTCACGGGCATTCTGATTGGCGATATGGGGCTGGATAAGCACGGCCAGCCTAAAGACAGCTTTGTCCCAGGGATGGAACTGCGCGCTAAATACACCGTGTTTGCCGAAGGTTGCCGCGGCCATCTGGGTAAACAACTTATTCAGCACTTTAAACTTGATGCCGGCAAATCACCGCAACATTATGCACTGGGTTTTAAAGAGATCTGGGATGTGTCGGCAGCAAAGCATCATGCCGGTTTGGTGGTTCACTCAGCTGGTTGGCCGTTAAGTGCTGATACTACCGGCGGTGGTTACTTATATCACGCCGAAAGCCAACAAATCGTGGTGGGATTAATTGTCGACCTGAATTATAGCAACCCGCATTTAAACCCGTTTGAAGAGTTTCAACGCTACAAGCAGCACCCGGTAATAAGCCAATACCTGAGCGGCGGCAAGCGCGTCAGTTACGGCGCCCGTGCCATTGCTAAAGGCGGCCTGAACAGCTTACCCAAAATGAGTTTTAACGGCGGCTTACTGGTGGGTTGCGATGCCGGCACGTTAAACTTTGCCAAAATCAAAGGTAACCATACCGCGATGAAATCCGGCATGCTGGCCGCCGAAACCTTGTTTAACGCGCTTACGCAAGATGATAACGGCGGTAAAGACTTAACAGCCTTTGCTGATGCAGTCAAAGGCAGCTGGTTGCACGAAGAGTTATACTGTTCACGTAACTTTGGTCCGGCCATGCATAAGTTCGGCACCTTCTGGGGCGGCGCTTTTAATACGCTGGAGCAAAACTGGTTTGGCGGCAAACTGCCCTTTACCCTCAAAGATGACACACATGATTACGCCCAACTTAAACCGGCCGCCGAAGCTGAGGTAATTCAGTACGCCAAACCGGATAATGTGTTGAGCTTTGACCGCTTATCGTCAGTGTATTTATCCAATACCAACCATGAAGAAGAGCAACCCTGTCACTTAAAGCTGACCGACAGCACTATTCCTGTGGCCGTAAACCTGGTGAAATACAATGAACCGGCGCAGCGCTACTGCCCCGCCGGCGTATATGAAATTATTCAGGACGACAGCAACCAGCCGAAATTTCAAATCAATGCTCAAAACTGTATTCATTGTAAAACCTGTGATATTAAAGACCCCGCACAAAATATCACCTGGGTAACGCCGGAAGGCGCCGGCGGCCCCAATTATCCCAATATGTAAATCCGGCAACAGCGTACTGTATCAGTATCAGGCTTTTATAGTACGCTGCTTTATTAAGCTATTGTTTTAACAAATCTTCCGCCTTGCATGTTTTCAGCGCAAATCACATCATTTTTAACCGTTTCGTTGGCTTAATTTTAAACAACTACTACTTTTAATACTGACCGTAATTTTATTATCAGCAGTAACGCCTCGCCAGAGACAGGAAGTAGCATGATGAATATCAAAACAAAAACAGACCAAAGCGCACAAGATGATGTGGTAATTGTTAAAACAGCGGCAAAGAAAACGCCGCAGCCACCTCTGGCACCGTCCTTTGCCAGTGACCGTTATATGTATTTTACCGAACGCGATATCAACAAAATTCTGACCAATCTGGATGCCTTGCGCAGCAGCGTGTTTCCGGTGTCAAACCCGGACAATGAAATCCAAAGCCGTAAGCAGCAACATTTTCCGTCGGTGTGCTTAATTGGTTTGGGCCGCTGTGGCTCTAATATTGCCCTGGACGTGGCGTCGTTGGTTTATAACGCGCGAAACTTTTATTTAAGTGAATTTAATAACGAAGAAAAACAAACCCGTGAGCAGGAATACCGGCCGATGCGCTGGATTAAACGCAGCTTGCATTTATCCAACTCGCAAGCGGTAAAACCGGTATTTTTGATCGAGCCGTTAGTCATGCTCGGCGATCTGGACAAAGATATCGAAGGCCGTATCCGCTTTTCGCATAAAGGCGAAAAAAGCGGCTTTTTACATGATTACACCAAGATGAAAATCATGGACTTGTCTGAAGTACACGCCGGCGGCGCCGGTAATGCGCCTATTTTGGGTCAGTATTTAGCAAAAATTATTCTGAATAAAGACACCCAGCGTTTTGCTAATACCGACTGGAAACATATTCACTCCTATCTTATCGATTCCTGCGGCATTAAAGCCAACCAATCGCGGCTGTATTTTTATATTTTCAGTGCAGGCGGTGGTACCGGCTCCGGCATGGCATCGGAATTTGGCCTGGCACAGCAATATGCTTATATGAGTAAAACCTTCGATACCCGCACTATGGGCGAAGACGAAGAAAACCGTGGCCATTCTTTTGTGTTTGAGCCTATTTTTACCAGTGGTATTTGTATTTTGCCGAACATTTCTGATCATGGCGTAGAAATGTCCGAAGCATTACACATTAATGCCGGCCGGTTGCTGTGTAAGTATCTGGCAGAAGAGTGGGATTTCTCTTACAACTTTGACAACGAAGACAGCAGCGAGTCCAGTGTAATGCACCGGATCCGTCCGTGGAATGCCATGATGCTGATTTCAAATGATATTATGCGTTATGCCGAAGAAACAGATGACGGCGGTATTCAGCATATCGATGTAAATGCTATGGAAAAATACGCTAACCAGTATATTTCTCAGCAGATTTTCAATATTTTAACCGCCCAGGCGGTAACCACTGACTATGACGAGAACTACTTCCGTCGTGCCGGTATCGATATCGGTGAAACAATTCGCTTAGACGCCAATGACTTGTTTATGAGCCTGGCAGGCCCGGTGGCAGTAGCTTATGCCGAATCCGTGATCCCGGGTGACAGTAATGCAGAAAAGCTGAAGTTGTTTGATAAAGCCGGTGGCGGCCTGAATATTGATGATCTGTTTTTCCGCTCGATAGATTTGCCGCACTTTAACAAAGTAACCCAGGCCATTGAAGGTATCAGCTTGCTGCCGATTGAATCCGGCCGCTATCGCGAGACACTTAACAGCTATGTGAAAAACGGTTATAACGCCGCCGAGCTTAAAGATCTGCATTTCTTTAAAAACTGCTCGTCTGTGGTGTCTATCGTTTCATTGCCTAAAGACTACAAATTGTCCTACATGGATTTAAACCGGCTAAAATCGCACTTAAATTCGCTGTTTCCAAACACCACATTAAAACGTTATGCACTGGTTATTGGTGCTTCAGCCAACATTTCGCTTACCACGCTTATCGTAAAAAGCCCGTGTTTAAGTGACGATTTCCTCACCTTAATCGTCGCCTTTATTAAACGTTGTTTTGCCAAAGACAATTATCGCTTTGACGAGCAGTTAGATAAAGCAATGTTAGAATTTATCCGTTCAAATGAGTTTGATGAGACAGCACTGGACAATATGCTGCACGAGTTTGAAAACCCGGCCAAAATTCTCGATACCAACTGGTATGCCATCAAACCGATGTATGAGAAGAAATACCGTGAGCTTATTCATAATAAAGATAAATTTGTCTCAATTAACGATATTCGCTTAAGTCGCGACAGTGTCAAAAAAGCCATTAAATACCTGCGGGAAATTTACCGGCACAAAATCAGCAAAACGAAGGTTATTTCACTTAACTCACAACAAAGCAAAAAAGCCGAGCCGAAAGAGTAGCTGTAGTATCACGCTAAAAAGGCCTGGTATTGCCAGGCCTTTTGCGTTTCGACGGTAGCGCAAAACAGTTTAAGCCCCTACACTATCGCCATTGTAAAATCCTATCGGAATCTAGTGCTTTTATGTCTGATGTCACCCTTTACCGCTTAAATAAATTTATCAGTGATACCGGCTTTTGTTCACGCCGTGAGGCCGACAAATTTATCGAAAATGGCCTGGTTACTGTAAATGGTGCTGTGGCGCCGGTAGGTTTAAAAGTCAGTGACAGTGATCAGGTGCTGATTGACGGCAAGCCGTTAAAAGCCAAGCCAAAGCGGGTTTATTTGGCGTATCACAAACCGGTGGGCATTACCTGCACAACCGAGCGCCATATTCACGGTAATATTATCGACGCCATTCGTTACCCGGAGCGGATCTTTCCCATCGGCCGCCTGGACAAGCCCTCTGAAGGGCTGATATTTTTAACCAACGACGGTGACATCGTGAATAAAATTCTGCGTGCCGGCAATGCTCATGATAAAGAGTATGTGGTGACGGTTAATAAGCCGATCACTGAGCGCTTTATTCAGCAAATGAGCCGTGGCGTACCAATACTCGACACAGTAACCCTGCCCTGTACTGCACAGCAGCGCTCCAAACAGAGTTTTTCCATTATCCTTACCCAAGGCCTGAACCGGCAAATACGCCGCATGTGCGAGCACCTGGGCTATGATGTAAAGACACTGAAACGCACCCGCATCATGCATATCCGTGTCGCCGGATTAAAGCCCGGCCAATGGCGGCTGTTAGACGATATGGAAATACGCATGCTCGAAGCGCAATTATTGACCTCAAGCAAAACAGCAGACACCGCAGCAGATAATAATAGCTTTGATGATTAACGCCATAAGGACCGGTTATGTCTTTTCAGTTTAAATTGCCGTATTACATTACCCTGCTGGCCGGCCCGTTGTTATTTTTACTCACCCTGCTAAGTCCGCCCTGGTTTACCGGCATGTCAGCCAATGCCTGGTTAATTACCGGGCTTACCGGCTGGATGGCGCTGTGGTGGATCACTGAGCCGGTGCCTATTCCGGTTACCGCTCTGCTGCCGATTGCAATAGTGCCCTTGCTTAGTCTGGATAGCATTGGCAATGTTACCGCGCCTTATGCTCACCCGCTGATTTTCCTGTTTCTGGGCGGCTTTGTGCTGTCAATTGCGATGGAGCGCTGGAACCTGCACAAGCGTATTGCGCTAATGACCATGTTGTTAGTGGGCAGTAAACCCAGCCAGCAGATTGCCGGCATTATGCTGGTAACCGCTTTTTTGTCGATGTGGATGTCTAACACCGCCACTGCCGTGATGATGTTGCCGATTGGTTTATCCATTATTGCTATGCAACAAGAACAAGGTGTCAGTAACGATAACTTTGCCAAAGCCATTTTATTGTCTATTGCTTATGCCGCCAGTATCGGCGGTATTGCTACGTTAATCGGCACACCACCCAATGCCTTGTTAGCCGCTTATCTGGAGCGCAGTTATCAGTTGCAGCTCAGCTTCAGCGATTGGATGCTGTTTGGCGTGCCTCTGTCCATAAGCTTACTGTTGGTGTGCTGGTTTTGGCTGACACAGGTTCATTTCCGACTGGACAACATAGCCACAATAGACAGCCGCACCATGTACCGTAAAAAGCTCAGCGCACTTGGTGCTATGCATAATGCTGAAAAACTGGTGTTGGCCGTTTTTATATTGGCAGCATTTTGCTGGATTTTTCGCGGCCCGTTAAGCCAGCTTAGCGGCATTAAGCTGGATGACACCCTTATTGCTGTATTTGCTGCAACCTTGCTGTTTGTACTACCGGTATCGCTTAGCAGCGGACAACGCATTTTACAGTGGGAAGATTGTCAAAAGCTACCCTGGGGCGTGTTATTGCTGTTTGGCGGTGGCTTAACCCTGGCAACACAAATAGATAACTCCGGCTTATCCGGCTATATTGCCGGCCAAATTGGTCAACTTGGCAGTATTAATTTGCTGTTACTGATTATGCTGGTAACCACGGTGATTATTTTTCTCACTGAGATCACCAGCAACACAGCCACTGCAGCAGCATTTTTGCCGCTGCTGGGGCCGGTAGCGATATCATTAGATACGTCTGCGGCTATGTTGGTAATACCGGCAGCCGTTGCTGCAAGTTGTGCTTTTATGATGCCGGTAGCCACCCCGCCCAATGCGATTGTATTCGCTTCCGGCAAGCTGAAAATTATCGATATGGTAAAAGCCGGTTTAGTGCTTAATATCGTGGCTATTTTATTTATTACTCTGGCAGTAATAACCATAGCACCACATATCTTTGACTTTTAAGTTGTAGCAGAAACGAAAAACGCAGCCAACAGGCTGCGTTTTTTCGTATTTGGAGCGAGTAACGAGGTTCGAACTCGTGACCTCGACCTTGGCAAGGTCGCGCTCTACCAGCTGAGCTATACTCGCATAAATCTGGTATTTACTCTTAATGAGTAATGGTGCCCGGGGCCGGACTTGAACCGGCACGCCCTTTCGAGCGAGGGATTTTAAATCCCTTGTGTCTACCGATTTCACCACCCGGGCAGACAACTTTACTGTATCATTTTCCGACTCAAAACAGCATAACATGTTATGGAGGCGGGTCCCGGAGTCGAACCGAGGTGGACGGATTTGCAATCCGCTGCATGGCCACTCTGCCAACCCGCCAATCAAACAATTTACACTCTTTGAAAGAGTTGGAGCGAGTAACGAGGTTCGAACTCGTGACCTCGACCTTGGCAAGGTCGCGCTCTACCAGCTGAGCTATACTCGCGTTGTTATGGCCATGTGCCTTAACACGTGACGCATTCTACTGTTTTAATTCAGCCAGTCAATAATAAATTTTTGCTTTTATGACTGACTGATTAAAATTTGACTGAGTTGCGCTAATTAACAACAAAAACAGCTATTAATGCACCAGGTCACGCCAAGCGGCTTTTAAATAACTGTACATAGACCACAGCGTAAGTACCGTTGCGACATATAACAAAATCATCCCCGCCGGGGTAAACCAGCTTACCAGCCACAACTCCGGCCGCCAAATTAAGCCGATTAACGCCAACATCTGCGCAATAGTTTTGTACTTACCCAGGTTAGACACTGCCACATTAGCACGTTTACCCAGTTCAGCCATCCATTCCCGCAATGCCGAAATGACAATTTCACGGCTAATCATAATAATGGCCGGAATGGTCACCCACAGCGAAACACTGTCTACAGCAATTAACACTAACGCCACAGCAACCATCACTTTATCGGCTACCGGATCCAAAAAAGCGCCGAAAGGCGTCGACTGCTCCAGCTTACGCGCCAGATAACCATCTAACGCATCGGTTATAGCTGCCAGCCAAAACACAAATGCGGCCCAAAACCGGGCATTCTCAATGCCGGAATAAAAGCACAGAATAAAAACCGGAATTAAAAACAGACGAAACAGGGTTAACAGATTGGGAATATTCCACATCTTAAGACTCTCTACAGCAGTTATGCCGCTATGCTACTTGTTATGACAGGCTTGGTAAATGTTTTCTGCCTGCGCCTTCGATATGCCGGGCACGGAACTCAGCTCAGTAACTGATGCCCGCATCACACCCTGTAAGCCGCCCAAATATTGCAACAACGCCTGGCGGCGCTTCTCACCTATGCCTTTCACTTGCTCTAACGGGCTTTTAATCAACGCCTTACCACGCTTATTTCGATGTCCGGTAATAGCAAAACGGTGCGCTTCGTCGCGAATTTGCTGAATTAAATGCAGTGCCGGCGCATCAGACGGTAAATTAATACTGCGGCCACTTTGCGCTAAAATCAGTGTTTCCAGTCCGGGTTTGCGGCTGGTGCCTTTAGCCACACCAACCAATAATGGCATTTTAGCGTGCGGCCACTCAGCAAACTGCGCGATAGCGGTATTCAACTGGCCCTGCCCACCGTCAATAAAGATAATATCCGGAATTTTTTCCGTGTCCTGCACCTTGCCGTAACGTTTGTTCAGAGCAAATTGCATCGCTGCATAGTCGTCACCACCGGTAATACCGGTGACGTTATAACGCCGGTATTCAGCTTTGTAGGGCCCCTGGCCATCAAACACTACGCAAGAGGCAATAGTGGCCTGCCCCATCGTATGGCTGATGTCAAAGCACTCCATACGGTTTATTGGCTGCTGCAGCTGCAGCAACTGCTGTAATTGTTGGTATCGTAATGCCATTTTCTGCGCCAACGATTGTTTGTTATCACAGGATAACTGCGCATTCTTCTGTGCCAGACTTAAGTACTGTGCTTTTTCACCGCGCTGTGCATGAGTAATTTTCACTTTTCGTCCGGCAATTTCGCTGATAGCCGCAGCCACAACGTCCATCTCCGCTAATGGCTGCGCAATGACAATTTCGCGTGGCATCTGGTGGCTACCGTAACCATCCAGATAAAACTGCAACAAAAACGCACTGAGAATCTCACTTTCTGCCGTGTCAGCCGGCACTTTAGGAAAGTAAGCTTTGCTACCCAGCACTTTTTGTTCACGTACAAACAGCACGTGCACAGCGGCTACACCATGAGAGTACACAAAACCGATAACATCCATTTCATCATGCTCGCCGCTCACGCTTTGTTGCTCCTGCACTTTACGCAGAGCAATAATTTTATCGCGATACTGAGCCGCCTGTTCAAACTGCAGCTGCTCACTGGCCTTTGCCATTTGCTGCACCAGATCATCGATAACCTGCTGATCTTTGCCTTGCAGAAATAAACTGGCCAGGCGCACCTGTTGTTGATAGTCCGCATCAGAAATTTTACCGACACAAGGTGCCGAACATAACTTTAACTGGTACTGCAAACACGGCCGTGTTCTGGCACGGTAAAAACCGTCTTCACATTGGCGGATAGGAAAGATTTTTTGCAGCGTTTTTAAGCTTTGCCATACAGCGCCCGCATTCGGATAAGGGCCAAAATACTGTCCGGCGGTTTTACGCGGGCCACGATGCGAACTGATGCGCGGATGTTTATGGTCGCTCAGCAAGATATAAGGATAAGACTTATCATCGCGTAACAGCACGTTGTAACGCGGTAAAAACTGTTTAATCAGATTATTTTCAAGGATCAGCGCTTCAGTTTCGCTGTGCGTCAGCGTGTACTCTACCTGTACTATCTGACTCACCAATGAGCGGGTTTTAACGCTGTCGACGTTAGTGCGGAAGTAGCTGCTTAATCTGGCACGCAAATCTTTGGCTTTGCCAACATAAATAACCTGCTCAGCCGCGTTTACCATACGATAAACACCCGGCTGATGCGGTACTGTCTTTAAAAAGGTTTTGGCGTCGAACATCAGGCTTTAGCGATATCGATCATGCCATGACGCAACGCAAGATGGGTTAACTCAACATCACCGCTGATAGCCAACTTCTCAAACATGCGGTAACGATAAGAGTTTACCGTTTTGGCACTAACATTTAGTTGTCCGGCTATGTCGTTTACTTTTTGCCCCTGAGTAATCATCATCATAATCTGCAGCTCGCGGTCTGATAAATCGTCAAACGGGTTCTGGCTATGATTATTTACTTTGCTCAGTGCCATTTTTTGCGCGACTTCATCAGAAATATGCCTGGCTCCGGAATACACTTTACGAATGGCGGCCACCATTTCCCGCGGTGGCGAGTTTTTTGAGATAAAACCGGCAGCACCCAGCTGCATAACCTTGGTAGGCACCGGCTCTTCACAAGACACCGACAATGCCAACACCTTAATGTCGGGGCAATAATGCAAAATGCGCTTTGTCGCAGTCATGCCGCCCATACCGGGCATATTCATATCCATCAGCACCACATCGGGCTCATGTTGACGACAAAATTGCAGAGCTTCCTCACCGGAGCCAGCCTCGCCTATCACCTTGATACCGCGCTCATCCATTAGTATGCGACTGATCCCAGTGCGCACAAGCTCGTGGTCATCAACTAACAAGACGTTAATCAATTTCGCTTCTCCGCTTCACTGGTTATTAGAATTATTATTGTTGTCTAGCATAGCCGGGCATGCCGCGTTTTGCTAAACAAATTAGACTTGGATCGCCGGTTTTGGCAAGTTGGCATTAAGTGTGCCAGAAAGGTTAATATTATGAAACAATTGAATTGTATTAACGGTAATTTTCTAAGTGATGAGTTAAAAAAGCTTATTGCGGGAAAGTGGCGGAGGGAGAGAGATTCGAACTCTCGGTGGGCTATTAACCCACGCCGGTTTTCAAGACCGGTGCATTAAACCGCTCTGCCATCCCTCCGCGTTACAGGGCGCATATTAAAAACTGCACCGGACTTTGTAAAGGGCTTTTTTGTTATTTTCAGCCGTTTGCTTAGTAAAACAACAACAAAGCCATTTATCGTACAGTTTATCGCTGAAAAAACAGCTTCCCGGCTAACATTGATATAGACCAACAAAAAAACCACCCTGAGGTGGTTTAAGTGGCGGAGGGAGAGAGATTCGAACTCTCGGTGGGCTATTAACCCACGCCGGTTTTCAAGACCGGTGCATTAAACCGCTCTGCCATCCCTCCGCGTTACAGGGCGCATATTAAAAACTGCACCGGACTTTGTAAAGGGCTTTTTTGTTATTTTCAGCCGTTTGCTTAGTAAAACAACAACAAAGCCATTTATCGTACAGTTTATCGCTGAAAAAACAGCTTCCCGGCTAACATTGATATAGACCAACAAAAAAACCACCCTGAGGTGGTTTAAGTGGCGGAGGGAGAGAGATTCGAACTCTCGGTGGGCTATTAACCCACGCCGGTTTTCAAGACCGGTGCATTAAACCGCTCTGCCATCCCTCCGCGTTACAGGGCGCATATTAAAAACTGCACCGGACTTTGTAAAGGGCTTTTTTGTTATTTTCAGCCGTTTGCTTAGTAAAACAACAACAAAGCCATTTATCGTACAGTTTATCGCTGAAAAAACAGCTTCCCGGCTAACATTGATATAGACCAACAAAAAAACCACCCTGAGGTGGTTTTAGTGGCGGAGGGAGAGAGATTCGAACTCTCGGTGGGCTATTAACCCACGCCGGTTTTCAAGACCGGTGCATTAAACCGCTCTGCCATCCCTCCGGCGACGCGTATATTAATCAGTTAACACATTAAAAGAAAGCATTAAATGCAAAATATTAACGCCAAGCCGAAATTGTCTCGTCGGGTACTGGTCTGTGCGGAACTAACCGGCTATGATGTCGTCAAATGCGTTGATAAACCTTTGTATCAGGAGAACATAACTATGTCATACAGAGAAACCACTACTCTGGGTACTGCCGGACGCAGTATCGAGATTAATAAAGTACTGCGTAACACTTATTTTCTGTTAGCAATGACGCTGACGTTCAGTGCGGTGACAGCCGGTATTGCTATGGCGATGAACATGTCACCGATGATGTCTCTGGTCTTTTTTGTTGCCGGCTTTATTATGCTGTTTGTGGTAAATAAGAAAGCGGACTCAGCCAGCGGCATTTTTTGGGTGTTCGCCTTTACCGGCGCACTGGGTGCCTCTTTAGGCCCAATGCTGAACTATTATGCCGGTTTAGCTAACGGCCCTGCACTTATTATGCAAGCCTTAGGTGGTACAGCACTGATATTCTTCAGTTTGTCCGCTTATGTTTTAACCACCCGTAAAGATTTCTCTTTTATGGGCGGTTTTTTAATGGTTGGTCTGATTGTGGTGTTAGTTGCCGCGCTGGCAAATATCTTCCTTGCTATTCCGGCCCTGAGCCTAACCATCAGCGCCGCCATTATTCTGATTATGTCAGCACTGATCCTGTTTGATACCAGCCGTATTATCAACGGCGGCGAAACCAACTATATCCGTGCTACTGTAAGCTTGTACCTGAATGTATTTAACATTTTTGTTAACTTACTGCAGCTGCTGGGTGTTTTCGGTGGTGATGACTAACCACAGCGCTTTGCGTGGCTAAGGTTATTGGTTAAAATGCCCCGCTCGTCGGGGCATTTTTTATTGTGGATTACGTTATGACACGTTTTGGCTTATTGCTTACATCAGACGGCTTTGCCAGCCAGAGTGTGCCGGCTATGCTGCTGTTTGCCAAAACAGCGCTTAATCATGGCCACCGTATCGATCACATTTTTCTGTATCAGGACGCGGTAAATTGTGCCGCTGCCAATATTGACTTACCGGCCGACGAACCGGACTTCAGTGCTGAATTGGCCGCATTTTGCCGCCGGCACAATATCCCGTTATTGTTTTGTGTTACCGCAGCCGAAAAGCGCGGCGTTGTCAGCAATACACTGTCTGCGCGCCAAGGTTACACTGCCGCCGGGCTGGCTGAATTTGCCATGCGCCAGGCCGACATTGACAAACTGGTGCAGTTTTAATGCGTAATATTTTAGTCTTGCAACGTCACAGTCCGTTTAATAACAGTAAAGGCCGCGAAGCGCTGGATTTGATACTGGCCCTGGCAGCGGTAGAGCATAATGTCAGTGTGCTGTTTAGCGGCGATGCGGTATATCAGCTGTTGCCGACACTGGATCAACCGGACTTTAGACTTAAAGCCTACCCGCGCAGCTTTAAATTATTTGGCTTGTACGATGTCGACCAGGTCTATGTTTGCCACCAGGCACTGACAGAGCGAGGCATAGATGCAAGCGCACTCAGCATCGGCGCAACGCTATTAGATAAAGATGCCATAGCCGAACTGCTGCATAAACAACATCATGTGATCACCGGTTAAGATGAAACTCATTAATATTATTAATCCTGCAGTAAACATCAGCGACTTAGCGGTGATATGTTTGCCTGACGATGCCATCCTGCTCAGACAAGATGCGGTTTATCTGTGTGCGCGCAGCGATATTACCTGGCCAACAGCACAAGTTTATGCCCTGGACAGCGATATCAGCCTGCGGCAACTAACCGCACAACCCGGTATTACAGCGCTAAGTGCAGAGCGTTGGCTACAACTGACTATTGATGCGCAACAGGTGCTGCTATGGCAGAACTGATGTTAAACGGCAACGGCCTCGCGCTGGATAAACACGGTTATCTGGCCAATGTACAGGATTGGAGTGAGCAGGTTGCAGAGGAATTTGCTCAGTTGGAAAGTATAAGTTTAACTGCTGCACATTGGGAGGTGGTACATTTTGTCCGGCAGTTTTATCTGGAGTTTAATACCTCACCGGCGATGCGCATTTTGGTTAAAGCTATGGCGCAGCAGTTAGGGCCGGACAAAGGCAACAGCAAATACCTGTTTAAGTTATTTCCACAGGGCCCCGCCAAACAAGCTACCCGCATTGCCGGTCTGCCTAAACCGGCAAAATGCCTGTAAGTCATTACCGGCATTTTCTTTACAGACTATCGCGAAAAATCCCTAACATCGCCTCTAAAGTGACAATAGCAAATACCGCGGCAATACCAATAATAATGGCCCAATAAATCGCCCGCATCAGCGCCGGATTACTTTGCTTTAAACTTTTTCGTGGTTTATTTGTCATTTACCCGTCCTTGTATTGCACCAGCTAAGTATAGCTAAGGCTTTACAAGGCGGGTACTGTCATTCAACCTCAGCGCAGTGTTGTTACACCACCCATATAAGGTTGCAGCACGTCAGGTACCACAATACTGCCGTCAGCTTGCTGATAGTTTTCTAAAATTGCTACCAAAGTACGGCCAACCGCCAGTGCTGAACCGTTCAGTGTGTGAATTAACTCCGGCTTCTTCATATCGCCGCCACGGTACCGTGCTTGCATCCGTCGCGCCTGAAAATCGCCCATATTGCTGCAGGACGAAATTTCACGGTAAGTATTCTGCGCCGGCAACCACACTTCCAAATCATACGTTTTAGCAGCGCCAAAGCCCATATCGCCGGTGCAAAGCAGCATAACGCGATAAGGCAACCCCAGTAGCTGCAGCACTTTCTCTGCATGGCCGGTGAGTTCTTCCAACGCTTGCATCGAGTGTTCCGGCTGTACCAGTTGTACCAGTTCAACTTTATCAAATTGATGCTGGCGAATTAAGCCACGGGTATCACGGCCATATGAGCCGGCCTCACTACGAAAACAAGGCGTATGTGCAGTGTATTTTACCGGCAGCTCACTGGCATCAAAAATAGTATCACGCGCTAAATTAGTTACCGGCACTTCCGCGGTTGGAATAAGCGCCATACCCTGACCTTCTTCAGTGGCCGGTTGGGTGTGGAACAAATCGCCGCCGAACTTCGGCAACTGACCGGTGCCGTACAAGCTGGCATGATTCACCAGGTAAGGTACATATAATTCTGTATAGCCATGCTGCTCCGTGTGCAGGTTAAGCATAAACTGCGCTAGTGCACGGTGCAGCCTGGCGACCTGGCCACGCATCACAACAAAACGTGAACCGGCCACTTTTACCGCACTTTCAAAATCGAGGCCTTTATCCAGCGCTTCGCCAAGAGCAACATGATCTTTAACATCAAACTCAAACGTGCGCGGCTGACCAACACGGCGCAATTCCACGTTGTCTGTTTCATCTTTACCGGCCGGCACCGACAAATCCGGCAAATTAGGAACACTCAGCGCGATTTGCTCAACGTCTGCCAACACAGCATCAAGTTGCTGCTTGGCGGCATCCAACTGCGCCCCCAAGCCGTCTACTTCTGCCAACAGTGGCGCAATATCTTCACCGCGGCCTTTGGCCTGGCCAATAGCTTTGGATTTGGTGTTACGCAGGTTTTGCAGCTCTTGCGTATCCACCTGTAGCTTACGACGTTGCTCTTCCAACGCCGTTAAGCGCGCCACATCCAGTACAAAGCCACGTTGCGCCAGGCGCGCGGCGGTTTCAGTTAATTCATTACGTAAAAATTTCGCATCTAGCATAGTAATTACTTCATTGAACCCAGTTTCAGCCCTAACCAGGCAAGCGTTAAACATAACAACACATTTAATAATACGTTGGCGATTGCTTTTAGCCAGTCGCCTTGCTGCAGCAGCAAGACCGTATCCAGCGAAAAGGTGGAAAAGGTAGTAAAAGCGCCGATTAAACCAATAGCGATCAGCGCACGCCAGGGGGATGCCGTCAGCGCACCACTGCTAAACAGCGCATATAATAGCCCCAGCACAAAAGAACCCAGAATATTAACCAGCAAAGTGCCAAAAGGGAATGACTTACCGAAAACATTCAGTGCTAACTCATTGCAGCCATAACGTAAACAGGCGCCGGTAGCACCGCCGATAGCAACCGCCAGATAGGTCGTCAGCATTATTTATCCCTTTTACGCGGGCTGTCTGCATCTAACTGTTTAAGATAGCGCAACTTTTCCGCCAGCTGTTTTTCCATACCGCGGTCAACCGGTCGATAAAACTGCTGCCCGGCCAATTCAGCCGGCAAATAACGTTCGCCGGCCGCATAAGCGCCCTGCTCGTCATGTGCATAGCGATAGCCTTCGCCAAACCCCAATTGCTGCATTAATTTTGTCGGCGCATTACGTAAATGCAGCGGCACCTCATACGCCGGCTGCTCAGCCACCAGCTGCCGCAATTGCTTAAACGCACTGTACACCGCATTACTTTTCGGCGCTAATGCCATATAGACTGCAGCCTGGGCAATAGCCCGCTCGCCTTCTGCCGGGCCTACCCGTTCAAAAGTATCCCAGGCATTTAATGCCAGCGTAAGCGCTCGCGGATCGGCATTACCGATATCCTCGCTGGCAATAGCCAGCAGGCGCCTGGCCACATACAACGGGTCACCGCCACCGGCCAGTATCCGGCAGTACCAGTACAGCGCTGCATCGGGGTCTGAGCCACGCACTGATTTATGAAAGGCTGAGATCAGGTCATAAAACATATCGCCCTGATTATCAAAACCGGGTAATTGCTTTGGTACCAGATGTTTTAAGGTGTCAAAATGGATCACTTTGCCGTCTGCCTGAGCATCAGTCAGCTCTGCCGCCTGCTCCAACAAGTTAAGCAATTTACGCGCATCGCCGGCGGCCAGTTGCAATAACAGCTGCTCTGCATCTGCGGCTAAACTGATGGCCTCATTACCCAAGCCCCGCTCTTTGTCTGTTAAGGCTTGCTGCAATACCTGGTGTAAATCGGTATCACTGAGCGCTTTTAATACACAGACGCGGGCACGGGATAAAATAGCGTTATTAAGCGCAAAAGACGGGTTTTCGGTGGTGGCACCGATAAAAATAATGGTGCCATCTTCAATAAAGGGTAAAAAAGCATCTTGCTGGCTTTTATTAAAGCGGTGCACTTCATCGACAAACAGCAAAGTACGTTGCTGATACTGTTGTTGGCGTTGCTGAGCCTGCGCAATAGCCTCGCGAATTTCTTTAATGCCACAGGTAACAGCAGATAATTTGATAATTGCGGCATCGGCATGGCTGGCAATCACTTCCGCCAGGGTGGTTTTACCGGTTCCCGGCGGCCCCCATAAAATCAGCGAAAATACCCGGCCGGCCTCAATGGCTTTTTTCAGCGCACTGCCGTCACCAATTAAGTGCTGCTGGCCGGCATATTCCGCCAGGTTACGCGGACGCATCCGCGCGGCCAGCGGGCGAAAATCATCAGCAAAATCTAACGGTAATGAGTTCACGCTGCTTATCGCTGCCGTTGATCGTCGATATCGGTGCCGGCCGGCGGTTCAAAGCGAAACAGCTCATCGTCCAGCGCAATATTTAACTGCACCAGGGTAAAGTTAAATTCGCTGGTTTGCCGGTTCATATCCAACACCTGCATTTTTGATAATGCCGCGCCGGAAAAACTCAGCGTTAGCTGCACGACCGGGCTGTCTGCAGCTTTCGAGCGAATAACAAATTGCTCGCCCTGCTGCTCAACGTCATATTGCGCCCACAGTTCAGCTTTAGTTGAGGTCAGCAGCACAAAAGGCGTACGGTTAACTTCGTTGGCGGCATCATAAATAGTTAACTGTTCCAGCGGTTCATTGTAAAACCATAAGCTGCTGCCATCGCCGATAAATAAATTCGGCTCCGGCTCTGTGGTTTCAAAACGAAACAACGCCGGTTGCTTCAGCATCAATTCGCCCTTACCTTGTTGCAGCAGTTGCTGTTGCTCGTCAAACACTTGCTGCTCAAAGCCAGCGGAGAAACTTTTGATTGTCGCCAGCTTACGCTGCAGCGTTTGCTCAGCATTTTGCGCCAACGCAGTGGCAGAAACACAACACAATACAACAGCTAACATACTACGCAGCATTTAATATCCTTTAGGTGGCGGAGGCGCCATCACTTCACGGTTACCATTGTGGCCCGGGCCACTGACAATACCACTGTGCTCCATTTGTTCTACCAAACGGGCGGCACGGTTGTAGCCAATACGGAACTTACGCTGTACGCCCGACACCGAGGCGCGGCGCGATTCAGTAACAAAAGCTACCGCCTGGTCGTACAGAGGATCAGCTTCACCGTCGTCACCTTCGAGTGTTTCACCGGGTAATAAGTTTTCTTCGGTAGTTTCACCGCTTAAAATTTCAGCAATGTAGTTTGGCCGGCCGCGTTTTTTCCAATCGGCCACTACGGCATGCACTTCGTGGTCGTCAACAAAGGCGCCATGCACCCGTGTCGGCACCCCGGAGCCCGGCGGCAAATACAACATGTCGCCCTGGCCCAATAAGCTTTCGGCGCCTTGCTGATCTAAAATGGTACGGGAGTCAATTTTTGATGACACCTGAAAGGCAATCCGCGTTGGGATATTGGCTTTAATCAAACCGGTAATGACATCAACCGAAGGCCGCTGAGTTGCTAAAATCAAATGAATGCCGGCAGCACGGGCTTTTTGCGCAATACGGGCAATCAGCTCTTCCACCTTCTTGCCGACAATCATCATCATGTCAGCAAATTCATCTATCACCACCACGATAGACGGCAGTTTTTCTAACAGCGGTGCTTCCGTGCGCATATCGTCTGACGCCCGCCACAGCGGATCTTTCAGTGGTGCACCCTCTGCTATCGCTTCTTTAACTTTGACGTTATAACCCTTCAGGTTACGCACACCCAGCGCCGACATTAATTTATAGCGCCGCTCCATTTCACCAACACACCAACGCAGGCCATTGGCAGCGTCTTTCATATCGGTAACTACTTCGGTTAATAAATGCGGAATGCCCTCATAAATTGACAGCTCCAGCATTTTCGGGTCAATCATTAAAAAGCGCACATCATCCGGCGTCGATTTATACAGCAAACTACAAATCATTACGTTAACGCCGACCGATTTACCGGAGCCGGTGGTACCGGCTACCAATAAGTGCGGCATTTTGGCCAAATCTGCCACTACCGATTTACCGGCAATATCTTTGCCCAGCACCATGGTAAGCGGCGATTTAGAGTTGTCGAACACCTCATCACCGATCACTTCAGACAACCGCACAATTTCGCGATGCTTATTCGGCAGCTCGAGACCAATAAAAGATTTACCCGGGATAACTTCTACTACCCGAACACTTATAGCCGATAACGAGCGGGCCAAATCTTTGGCCAGTCCGGTAATTTTACTGACTTTTACACCCGGGGCTAAATCAAGTTCAAACCGTGTAACCACCGGGCCCGGGTGCACCCCTACCACATTGGCTTCTACGTTAAAATCCAGCAGCTTGGTTTCTACCAGCCGCGATACCCGCTCTAAATCCGCCGGGTCTATCGGGTTAACCGCTTTATCGGGCCGGTCAAGCAACGCCAGTGACGGCAGCTCTTCCAGCAAGTGTGACACCTCTTCGCTGTCATCTTCGTCATCGGTCAGTTCGTGTAAGATAGTTTCTATTTCAGGCGCTGGCGGCAAATCTAACTGCTGCAACGTTTCACCCCGACGCAGCTCAGATTCAGACTCATCAATGGCGCTGAACGACAATTGCTCATCAGCCAGCGTATCCACGCTGTAAAACGCTTTGGCTTCGGTTTTGGCATTTAATGGTGTTATCGGCAGGCTGTCAGCCACAGGTTTACTCAGTTGCGGCGTTCTGCGGGGCTTTTCCAATGTCACAGCCGGCTCGTCGTCAAATTCATCTTCTGCCGGTTCAGCAGCAAAAGGGTCGTAGTCATCTTTGCCGCGCTCACGTAAGCGCTGCGGTACTGACATCACAAATTGTGCACCGGCATAGCAGGCCGCGCCCAGCGCATCAGCAACCGTTAACCAGGAAATTCCGGTCATCAGGGTTAAACCGGTAGCAAAACCACATAACAGTAATAAGATGGTGCCGATAAAGTTGAAGTACGGTAACAAGGCGCCGCTGACGACATCACCTATCACGCCACCGGATGAAAAATAGAAAATATCATTAAAGTTCAGGCTGCTGATTGCTGTGGCCGTAAGCAAAGTTAACACCAGGCCAATAATACGCAAGCCGAGGATCAGGTAATCCAGGCTCATCAAATCATGAAAACGCTTAAACAACAGATAACCGGCCAGCGCGAACAAAAACGGCATTAAATACGCAATCCAGCCAAAACTGAATAACAACAGATCAGCCAGCCAAGCACCAATGGGGCCGGCATAATTATGCACGCTGCTCTGATAGCCGGTTTGTGACCAGCTCGGATCGGCCGGATCAAAAGATAACAATGCCAGCAACAGAAATAAGGCAAAGCCGGAAAATATGATTAAACCGACTTCGAGCAAACGCTGCACACCGTTTAACGGAAAATAAACTCTGTTCTGCAAATGACAGGCCCTACCTTTTTATCATCGTTTTTATTCAAGCGCACCGGGGCGGAATACTACCGGCTAAGATACCAGAGACACTGTAAAAGTGCATCCGTGAAGCGCAACTGAACCGCTTTTTAACTGCTGATGGCAACAAAGGTAGTTTGTTTCACCTCTTCCATCACCACATAGGTGCGGCTTTCCCGCACACTGGGCAGTCTGAGCAGGGTTTCGCCCAACAGTTCACGGTAGGCCGCCATATTGGCTACCCGGGTTTTCAGCAAAAAGTCGAAACTGCCGGATACCAGATGGCACTCCTGAATTTCCTCCAGCTTCTGCACCGCCTTGCTGAACTCATCGAAATCTTCCGGCGAGGTTTTGCTTAAGGTTATCTCAACAAACACTAACAAGGCCGCGCCAACTTTTTGCGGGTCTACCTGAGCGGTATAGCCTAAGATCACGCCTTCGGCTTCCAACTTTCGCACCCGTTCCAGGCAAGGCGTTGGGCTAAGCCCTACCCTGCGTGCCAGTTCAACATTGGCTAAGCGACCATCACGCTGCAATTCCAGCAGTATTTTGCGGTCTATTCTATCTAACTTCTTGATACTTTTACTTAAAGAGTACATAGCAGCTAAAAAATTCGCTTTTTAAATTTAAACAGAATTTTGCACTACCCCAAGGCCACAAAACAAGCATTAATTCTACAAAGTTAGCAGTATACTGCGCACATATTTTACCTCGGCCAACTATAACCTCAGAAAAGGGCATAAAACGATGATCATTGGCGTACCAAAAGAGATTAAAAACCACGAATACCGTGTAGGTATGACCCCGGCCAGCGTACGTGAGCTGGTAAACCATAAACACAGTGTACTGGTAGAAACCAACGCCGGCATGGGTATCGGTTTTACTGACGAAGATTACACCGCTGCCGGCGCAACAGTACTGTCAACAGCTGCAGAGGTTTTCGCCAAAGCAGAGATGATTGTTAAAGTAAAAGAGCCGCAAGCGGTTGAGCGTGCCATGCTGCGCGAAGGCCAAATCCTGTTTACTTACCTGCACCTGGCACCGGATTTACCGCAAACCGAAGATTTAATTAAATCTAAAGCTATCTGTATCGCCTATGAAACCGTTACCGACAACCGTGGTGGTTTACCGCTGTTGGCACCGATGTCAGAAGTTGCCGGGCGTATGTCAATTCAGGCCGGTGCCCGTGCGCTGGAAAAATCCTGCGGCGGTCGAGGCATGCTGTTAGGCGGTGTACCGGGCGTAGCACCGGCCAAAGTAGTAGTTATTGGTGGCGGTATGGTGGGTACCAACGCAGCACAAATGGCGCTGGGTTTAGGTGCTGATGTAACAGTACTGGATCGCAGCGTAGATGTACTGCGTCGTATTAATGCTCAGTTCAACGGCGCGGTTAAAGCCATTTACTCTACTGCAGATGCATTAGAGCAGGAAGTGCTGGCAGCCGATCTGGTTATCGGTGGCGTATTGGTGCCGGGTGCAGCCGCACCCAAGCTGGTAACCAAAGAACATATCAAACGCATGAAACCTGGCTCAGCTATCGTTGACGTAGCCATTGACCAGGGCGGTTGTGTCGAAACGTCTAAAGCAACTACGCACGCCGATCCTACCTATATTGTTGATGACGTAGTGCACTATTGCGTAGCGAACATGCCGGGTGCTGTGCCACGCACCTCTACTTTCGCATTAAACAACGCCACCCTGCCGTTTATTCTGCGCTTAGCCAATAAAGGTTATAAGCAGGCATTGCTGGATGACGCACACTTAATGAATGGTCTGAACGTGATGAACGGCCAGGTAACCAACCAAAGTGTTGCCGAAGCCCTGGGTTTTGCCTTTGTTGAGCCTAAAGTGGCATTAAACGCTTAATGTTCAATAAATAAACAACTGTATTTAAAGGCCGCTTTAGCGGCCTTTTTTATTTTTCCGGCTTTTTTATTGTCTGACAAAGGTTTATTTGCAATTTACTATATACATTCGGCTCAAACCTGTTATAGTTCTTTCCGGCCTGTAAAGCAGACCTATGTAACAAAATGTTTATGAAAACTTCGCTACACAGCTTCATTGTAAGTCATGTCCTGAAGATTCACGCACGTTTGGCCGCATAAGTAAGGTAACAGTCAGGCTAAAAGCGCAATTAAGCGTCAATTAGTTCTATTAAAATTTTTAGGAGTCATTCATGGCTAAAGTAACTGGTGTAGTTAAGTGGTTCAACGCTGATAAAGGTTTCGGTTTCATTACTCAGGATAACGGCGGCGCTGACGCATTCGTTCACTTCCGTGCTATCCAAACTGAAGGTTACAAAACCTTAAACGAAGGCCAACGCGTAGCTTTCGAAATCGAACAAGGCCAAAAAGGCCCACAAGCTGCTAACGTTACAGTTCTGTAATTTAAGCACTTGCTAAAAAAAGGACACTGCGGTGTCCTTTTTTATTGCCTGTAATTTACCGCCCCGGCTGAATAAAAATAAGCGCCCTGTTACAGGCGCCATCTTCAGCTACTGTTCTTCCCTGACAAAAGCAATATCGGCAAAGCCCATGCGGGCAAATTCTTGCTGGCGGTAATTCTTTACTGCCGCGCCACGTTTAGCTGTCATCGCCACTTGCTGCTCCATCGCCAGAAAGCGGGTTAAGTCTATGCCTTCGGCAGCCGCCACCGCTTCATACATATCACGGTGTTTGTCATAGCTAAAGTTAATTACTTTACGCTGGTTATTAAAGGTATAGCTAACTTGTCTGGCCATCTGCCACTCCGGGTTTAACTGAGTTGCGCACCGGCTTACACAACATACAGGATAAGATTAACAGTATTGAGCCTATGCCTAAGCTCAACAGATTTTCATTGCGGTTCCACAGCACAATATTTACCAATAAGCCGGCAGGGATCAGCATATTATTCATCACAGCCAAGATGCCACTGCTGACCAGGGTTGCGCCTTTGTTCCAGTAATAATAACCGCCACCGGAGGCCACCAAACCCAACCACAGCAATATGCTCCATTGTGTTGCACTTTGCGGGTATTGTGCGCTGCCAAGCAACCACCACGCCGGCAACACTACCATAGCTGCGCCAAGGTAGAACCAGCCAAACAACTGATGTTGCGCCAGGGCTGAAGGCCGTTGTGCCAATAGTAACTTATAGCCCACCTGGCCAAAGGCAAAACATAAATTTGCCCCCTGCACTACCGCAAAGCCCAACCAGTAGTCTTGTGTCAGGCCCTGATAACGCATAATGGCCGCAGCGACTACCGCCAACAACGCAGCCAGTAAAAAGCGATAGCGGAAGCGGCGCTGCAATGCGTCGTACAGCAAGGTGATATACACTGGTGTAAAGATGGTGAAAACCAGCACTTCCGCCACGCTAAGCAACAAAAACGACTGATAATAAAACAAATACATCAGCCCCAGTTGCACCGCTCCCAACACCAGTAACTTTAGTGCCAACGACAGTTGTATCCGGCGCATAAAAGGTAAAAACACCAGCAAAGCCAGCAGCACCCGCAGCAGTACCGCAAAATAAGCATCTACCTGACCGGCTAAATACACCCCAATCAAGCTAAACGAAAACGCCCATAACAGTGTTACCGCAATAAGGTAACTCAAGTACTGTGTTCCACTGTGTGTTGCTTGAGTAACGGCGCGGCATACAGCCGGTTTAACATTGGCTGCGCGGCAACCGGCACGGCTTGTAAGCGTTGCTGCCACTGTTCGGCCACCGCTTCATCAACAGCGCTATGCTGTTGTCCGGCGGCTAAATAATTTACCGGAAATAAGCGGTAGCGCTGCCAAATTTGCTGATCAATCAATGCAGCCAGTTGCTCAGGCTCTGCCGGTACATCGGTAAGCGGTGTGCCGAACGCCACATGCACACGACCTTTGAAGCCGACTATGCCCTTAATAATGCTGTCGATATCTTCAAACTCGCCTTTTTGATAACTACCGGCGGTTTGCTTTTGCCACAACTCGTTAATTTTGTCGATATCACATGGGTCGTACTCATAAGATAAGCACACCGGCACGATATTTAACCCGGCCATATAGGTAGCAAAATCTTCACCGCGCTTTTTGCCTTCCATATAAAACATTTTCAAAATAGCCGGGTCGGTTTCATCATTACCGTCTTTAGCGCGGCCTTCTTTTTGCGCGATCCATACCGATTGTTGTTGTTCCAGTGAATGCTTAATGTAAGACGACAACTGCGAGAAATTTTTCAGCATTTCACGCGGGCCTTTGGCGCCGCGTTTCACAATAAAACTTTTATTCAGCTTCATCAGTTCGGTAGCACAGGCTTTGCGCAGCAAATTATCACCAATGGCAATGCGCACAGTATCAAAACCATGATGGTGCAAACACCAGTTTACCAATGCAGGGTCCATGGCAATATCGCGATGATTGGATACAAAAAGATAAGCCTTGCCGGGCGTAAGCTGATCCAGTCCCGACACCGTTACCTTGTTAGTGGTGCTGTCTATCATCCGGTCCATAAAAGCCGCGACCTGCTTTTGTACCGCCAATACATTAGTAAGTTTGGCCCAACGCCGCTTTAGCGCATATTTTACTAACGGCGATAATAACCAGCCAAACGGGCCGGACAAATGCGGAAAACGGTAATGTAAAATTGCCTGAATAAAGTCTTTATCGGCAATTAAACGCGCTATAGCAGGTACCACTTCGCTATCGTTGTAAGGCCGGATATCGGCATATATATCTTGTTCTGACACAAAAATCACTACGGTTGGCTCTTAAGAGCGCTCCATTTTACTGAGTTAGTGAAAATTCACCAGTCTCATTGCTAATTAAGCCCACATTACTGCTATGGCCGCCAACACTATCAGCGCCAGGCCCCAATGATCGGCTTTTTGTAGTTTCTCTTTAAATACAAAGGCCGAAATCAGCAACATAAACAGCACTTCCACCTGGCCCAGCGTTTTTACCAACGCCACCGACTCCAGGCTCATAGCGGTAAACCAGCCTACCGAGCCCACACAACTGCATGCACTGATCAACAAGGTTAGTTTAGGCCGCTGCCATAACGCCGTTAATGTCGGCCGGTGTTTCATACTTAACCACAGCAATAATACGGCAGTTTGCAATAAGATCACCAACAGCAATACCCAAGCCGCACCGTGCGGAAACGGCAAGCCCAGCACCAGGCTGGCCTGACGCACCCACAAGGATGTCAGTGCAAAAGCCAAACCGCTCCCCAGCCCCAGTAACATTACCGGCAGCGACAACTGGCGTAAGCTGGCACCACTGAGTAAAAATACCGCACAGCCACCTAAGGCCACACCTAACCAACCCAGCGCGGTTAAAGATTCGCTGAAAAACACCACGCCCAGCACCGCAGCCAACACCGCCTCGCTTTTAGCCAGCCCGGCTCCGATAGCATAGTTCCGCAGCTTAAACAGCTTTACCATCAGCGCAGTGGCCAGAATTTGTGCCAGCGCTGCCGCCACGACAAAGCCGGCAAAGCCCGCACTGAACGAAGGCATAGCAACAGGTTGCCACTGATACAAAGCCCACAAATACACTGCCGCTAACGGCGACGCCCAGATAAAACGCGCCAGCGTAACGCCGGCCACGCCAACATCTTTGCTTAATTGCTTTTGAAACGCATTGCGCCAGGCCTGCATAAACGCAGCCAGCAAGGTAAAGGGGATCCACAGCACAGCTATACACCAAAAGACGTAAAGACGGCTATTTTAGCAGCGGGTAAGAAATTAAGATAGCAAGACGCAGCTATAGTGCTTATTCAACTTGCTGATATATAAAGCTTGCTGGTTGGCGAAATTTGCAACAGTCAACCAATACAGCATTGCTTTCTGGCGGGGAATCATTATGATACGCCCTACGTCGGTACGTAGCGCAGCTTGGTAGCGCACTTCGCTGGGGGTGAAGGGGTCGGAGGTTCGAATCCTCTCGTACCGACCATTAAATTCCCTAAAACAAAGCCCCGCTGTTGCGGGGCTTTGTTGTTTCTGTAAGTAGCATTTAAGGCGAGTTCATCAGCCTTACACCCAAACTTAGTATTCCGGTATCAAGTCCAGCTCTTCCAATCGAATGGCCATCGCCTCTCTGGAAACCTTAAACTGTTCAGAAAGCGAAAATACTGCTTCGCCATTAATACTGTCTAAACCTGCCAACGCCCTTGCTAACCCGCGTTTGGTTGATAACTCTTTTTCTATCCGCTTATTTTTATTGCGATTTAAAATATGTTGTAAATTGTCACGCTGCAATAATTCCGATGGGAAACGTTCGTTGAACCTGCGGCTTACCAATTTAGCGGGCATTAAAAAGTATACTGCGAACTTCTCAGCCTCAAGCTCGATATGATCCTTGGGGCCAGTGCCACTGCCATCCAGTGGTTTGTCACGATGTAAACCAGACTGCTGATGCATAATGGCATGCCCTACCTCATGAGCAGCTGTAAAATTCATAATTTCAGGTGACATTAACATCGAGAGTTCTGCTGTTCGATTGTCTTTGTCTATAATTCCTGCGACATCTATATCGCCTTCGATAACACCTAATGAACTTCTTTTAGATACCTTATACCCCAACAGCTCAAATGCCTTTTCAGGGTTCAGCAACTCTGCCGGATCATCAGGTACACCGTCCGGCCACAGCGCTTCTCTATGACGCCATATTACATGTGTCAGCTGCCGCGCAGCCTTCTCAATATGCTTATAACTAATTTTGCCTTTGCTGTCAGTCACAAGCTGAGTGAATTGCAGAAGCGGCAAAGATGCGTTCTGTTTGTCACTACCGCCGGCGGATAAAAACTCATCTTCATCCCGATTTGCTGCAACGGCGTAGCGATTCAGGTTACCTTTGTACCCTTCGTGCAGCTCTTTGCTTTCGTACTGTGCTGCCGGAATGTCCGGATAAGCATTTGAAGATGGTGGCATTTTAATTTCATCATCATCAGTCTGGTCAGCTAAAACTTCATACGGGTGTCGATAACCTCTATTGCCAGCAATATCTGCTTGATCTTTATTTATGTCATTGATAGCGAACTGACTTGGCATATCGGCACTAAACTCCCCTTCATCATCGAGATGTGCGCAAGGATTTTGTAGCCGCTGGCGGTCTTTGATTATCAAATTTAGAGGTGCTGTCATGCAATAAACCTTTTTGTATAAAAAGCAATCAATTAACGATAGCTCATTTACAAAATAAGTGTTAATGGGAACTGCATTTAGCCTAGGCTAACGTTTAAATGTACTCAACCACTTGGCATCAGAAAGAAGGTCGATGTTCCATGAAATACGCATCTTATCCATTTACCTGTCCCGCGACACGAGCATAGACAAGCAGGGCCAGACAGCGCACACTGATGCCAAGTCAACGAAGATATATCAGAAAGGCATGTACAGTGGGTGGAAGTGCCAGCCGCAGCACTGGCTATATAGCTAGGTAATGAATAATAAGATACAGCGCCAACCCTGTATTACAGTATATGGGCAAGTAATAATCCAGACTAGAAACATCTTTGGTCATAGACTTAAACGAGAATACAAACTCCGCTAATCCAAGAAGCACTCGCAATTTAAAGCTCTTAATTACAGCCAGATCTGACACAACCTGCTGCCCGTCAAATGGGTAGCAGTCAGGATCCAATTGAATGTCCCATAACTCAGATATTCCCAAACTTTTAAGACTCACATCTTCACTTCGCCTCACTTGGGCACATAATTCCCCATAATTATTATGCAGAAGTGAAAAAGTATCGGCTTTCATGTGGGGTTCATAGGAATCATAGTTAGCATTGACCACTACTTTTAAATCCTCAGAGCGTTTATCAACGTACACGCCATTAAACTGGTCGGCTCTAAAAATAAATCTCTTTACAAACAAATGGCCTACATACTTATTTGTTATGAACCAACCTAGCGACTTAAGTTGGCTGGTTTTTTTAGTTTCTTTATTAACGAGTTGAAACCTATAGAGTGAGTAAAAAATCAAAGCGGCGTAGATTAAAGAAAAACGTTCTTTATGTGTTATCTCAAATTGCTTAAGCCAAGACAACTCAAACTGAATTTCATTCAGATCTATCCCTAATATAATGGGAACGACTCCCAGCACAAAAATGACCATTAGGCCTCTTGCTGATACCTTATTATCCTTTTCATTAGCATCTATAAAAAACTGGTAGAACATGCGCTTTCCTCTACATTTGCGATTCCATTGCTAAAAAGGCCAAAAAATTAACTCGGTTGAGCGACGGAATGCTCTTTCAACTCTTTTAGAGCAATCCGATGAGCTTCAGCCTCACACTTCAGAAGGACAGAATCCATTTCACAATGTTTAATAAACTCCCGAGTGAGAACAACGCCGTCTTTGTTAATAGGATGATCTGCATCGGAGTTTATTTCATTTTTACGAATCAACATATATAGGATAGCGATGACCTGGACCGGCACATAACTAACAATCAGAGTAATTAACAATAATTTACGACGTTCATCAAGCTCTTCATCTAACAATTTATTCAAAGCGTAAAGAGAAGTAAACGCCGTTGTACTTAAAGCATCCTGTAAATATGGGTAAACCCTGTCACAATTCTGTTCTTTTTTATCTGCTAGGAGTTTGTAGTAAATACAGCACAATTGAGCGGCTGAAGAACCATTGAAAACGCTGTCACCAATATTGAAGCTATAACTTGTTTTCAGAGTCAAGTCTGATTTGAAAGCTTGTAATACCGCTATCATGGATTGCCTTAGCTGATCATGTTTGAGAATTTCTCCGGTGTCCCTCATAGCATCTTGGTTTTGTTTGAGTGTCAGAGCCAACAACAGAACACCAGCAAAACCGATCACAGGGTTTAATAACCCCCCAAAGAAATCTCCGAGCTGGCCCCACTTCTCAACACTATCGTAAAAACCAACTCCCCATTTTGCGATGTACACGGCGACTGTTAAGGCAATAAAGAAGGAAACAGCCGAGACTATATGTTTTAACGGTATCTGAGTTTTTTTTGCGTTATTCATTTACCAGTTCTTTATTTAGATTTTTCTACAGATTATCCTGAACTGGCTTTAATAAAAAGTCCCTAAAACAAAGCCCCGCTGTTGCGGGGCTTTGTTGTTTCTGCACTTACCTATATTGGCTTAGAGTTTAAAACCACTGAGTGATTTTTTCATCTCACTGGCCATTTGCCGTAGCTGCTGGCTGGAGACCGACAGTTCAGTCGATTTCACCGTAGTGCTTTCCACTGCGTTGGCGATATTGTCCATATTCTCATTTATGGTGCCGGACACCACCACCGCCAGCTCTTCGTTTATCGACTTCAAGCCGGCACACTTTAAATGAAATTAATTTGTAAATATTGAGTTATAAAACGAGTTTATGTATCCTGCAAAAATTGCATAGACACAAGGAAGTTAGAGATGAGCTGGATACACACCGGTAAAACGCAGGCTTTTAATTACACAGGCCTGGATAAAAACATGGCGCAGGAACACGGCATTCGGCTGCCGGCTCAGTATCTGGTTAATAAATGGCAACTCACTCATCAGGCACTGTTAATGCTGGCAAGCCTGAATGACTATGACCAGCAGCAGGTAATGAAAGAAATTGAGTATGTTACCCGCTACCCAAGCACTACCTACTCTACCAAACACAGCTTAAACCCGTTCCGGCGTATCTACCGCACCCGTTATCCGTTTCGTTGTTACCACTACCAATACACGGCATTTAGCCGCGGTGCTTGCGCAGGTACAACAGCAGGGTAAGAGCGTAAAATGGGTAGTACACAGCCAGGGGGCAATAGTGTTTAATGCAGCCTTGCTGCATTACCGTCGGCATTACGGGGGCCAATTACACCGCCAGCAATTAACTATTCATGGCAGTGGCGCAAACGTCAGTAAATTAACGCAAATTGCCAACGGGCTGGGTATTAAGATCGTCGCAGTAAGAAATAACCCGTTTGATGTAGTGCCAAACTTAGCAGGGGGCAACGATTTGTCAGCCAGCAGCTTATGCCGTAGCATTAAATTCTGTGGTCTGGTGTTTGGTAAAGATTCCGAACCCGGCGTAAGCCCACATACCTTGCCATACTTGGGCATAGAGACATATAAACAACAGCTGTTAATGTTTGGTCAGCATAAAAAGGCGGATCAAGTGCAAAAGTACATTAATAAATATGCAGGAAAGGTAAGCTAATGCAGCCTCTGAAGAACTGGTGGCAGGGGTTCGCTGGTGGGCCCGATTTCAACCGTCAGCAAAAGCTGAGCTTTTTGCTGGAAGAGTATTCTGTCCAGCTTACGCTGCCCTACTCCAATATTGCCTCTGCTGAGCCACCAAAGCAGGTCAATTACCCGTTTCGTTCTCATAGCTGGTTTGAGCAGCACCAGCAACAGAAAGATCAGCACAAATATGTCCCGATACATACTGAGGGTTGGTGCTACTTAGCACCCCTGCTACGTTTTGATGGCGGCGAGTACGGCTGGTTGTGGTTAAACGTCTGGTTAAAGACAGTACCAGAAGGTGTTGATGCGCTTGACCGCCAAGCGTTGGCTAAGCACGTGATTAACGAGCATGATCAGCATTACAACTCTGCAGCAATTGGTGCAGAAGGCGAATATGGCCTTGGCCGCAATACCGAAATTGAGTCAGAACTAAAAGAATATGCAGAGCTTCGCGCATCCAGAGGTTCGCCATTCACGGAAGAGCGCTACCGCGACGAGCTGCAGGGCCGGATCAACAATTATGGCTTCCCGCCACTTCAGCCGGCAAAGCTGATTAACCTGCAAGGTTTTGAATGGGTGTTCTATCAGGAAAAATACGATAGGCACCCAACCCGGACAGACTTTTACTGCCTGCCGCTGAGCTGCACGTTTTACCTGGTGATAGGCTTTAAGCACCGGGTTGATAACGCCAGCGAGAAATCCTGGCAGAAAGATGCGGAAAATGTACAACGAAAAATAATGGAACAAGTAAACGTATCGGTGATGTCAGAGAGCACTGCTTTATTAAGTTCATTACCATAAAAAAACATAGGGTAGTGCCACCATTCTTTAATTGCCCTAAAACAAAGCCCCGTTTGTGCGGGGCTTTGTTGTTTTTTTGCGCTTAGCTTTATTGGTTCAGAGTTTAAAACCACTGAGTGATTTTTTCATCTCACTGGCCATTTGCCGCAATTGCTGGCTGGAGACTGATAGCTCGGTCGATTTCACCGTAGTGCTTTCCACGGCGTTGGCAATATTCTCCATATTCTCGTTTATGGTGCCGGACACCACCGCCAACTCTTCGGTGGCACTGGCCAATTGGTCGTTAACATCTGTAATACTGGATACCGCCGTATTGATGCGTTTTAGCGCTTCATTCGCCTGCTGCGAGCAGGCAATGGTTTGCTCGGTTTCGACTTTACTTTGCGCCATCGATTCTACCGCGTTAGCAGAGTCTTGCTGAATACCCTGAATACGCTTGTTGATATCTTGAGTAGATGCCTGCGAGCGGCTGGCCAGGGTGCGCACTTCATCTGCTACCACAGCAAAGCCCCGGCCCATTTCGCCGGCACGCGCCGCTTCTATTGCAGCGTTAAGCGCCAGCAAGTTGGTTTGCTCGGCAATGGCGCCGATAACGTCGGTTACCGCGCCGACTTCTTCGCCACGTTTAGATAGCTGGGCTATAACGTCCGACACTTGCTCCAGTTTTAGCTTCAGTGCGTCAATCGCGGTAATGGTTTGCTGCACCGAGGTTACGCCATTTTGTGCTTCGGTATCGGCATCGCGGGCGGCTTTGGCTGCAGTGGTAGCACTGCGGGCCATATCTTCACAGGTAGCGGTCATTTCATTTACTGCTGTCGCGACCTGGGCCGTTTGGTCCATCACACTTTGCAAAATACGCTGAGTTTGCTGGCTGGTTTCATCCAACGCTTCAGACTGCCCGGCCAGTTGCTCGGCCATAGCTGATTGCTGGCCGATAATACTGCGCAGTTGGCTGATAAGGCCGCTTAGTGCTGCCAGCAAACTGTCGTTATCACCCGGCTTTAGCGCAAAATTTACTGAAAAATCCCCACCGGCCACCTGTTGCACCAGTGCTTTGGTTGTAGCAACTTCACCACCTAATGCCTGTAATAACCAGCGGCGGATAAACAAAGACACCCCCACTGTCAGCGCGATAATAATTACAACCACCAGGCCAACTTGCATAGCTACGGCCCAAAAAGCCGCTTTTACGTCGTCAATATAAATACCGGAGCCTAATACCCAGCCCCATTTATCGTCTTTTGCCACATAAGACAACTTGGTGTAACGCTCTTCTGTTACGCCACCGCCTTTTAAAGGTTTGGGCCATTGGTACTCAACAAAACCATTACCGTAACGGCCTATTACATCAACAAAGCTGACAAATAAATTGGCATTGTCCAGCGCTTGCTGTTGGCTACCGTCGCGGTTACGCATCAAAGTAGCATGATTAAAGTTCGGCCGGTCCAGCACAGTGCCATCTAAGGTGGGTACCGTTGGATGCATAATCATTTTAGGAATGGGCCGGCCGGTATCGTTTATCCAGATATATTCAGTGCCGTCGTAACGGATCGCCTTAACGGCCGCCATCGCCTGTTGCTGCGCTTGCTCGGTGCTTAAGGCACCGCTTTGCTCCAGCGCCTGGTAATGCTTTACGATACTCAGGCCGCTGTCGATAACGGCCACAACGCGATTCTCCCTGCCCTCAACCAAACTGTGATTAAGTGCATTCAGCGCCACGGCGCCCAGTACAATAAAACCAAGCAAAGCCAATAAAGGAATGCTGAGTAACCGCCCGCCCACCGTGTGCCAAAAACCCATGTTGACTCCTTACGGCTATATCATACATACCAGTTTCAGCTGATATTTCATTTGTTTAGCCATTTTATTATGTATTGAGCATAGCAAGATTGATAAAAGTTGCCATAACTTGTAATTGCGACACGGCCGGGGTAGAACTGAACTATCACCACTATCGGAGCCTGCTATGCTATTTCGCCTGATCAGTACTTTGTTTACTTTGCTGTTAAGCTGCCACAGCATCGCTGACACAGCGGAAAAACAGTCCGGCAGTGGCGCTGTGGCGTCACCGGATCAATATGGCGCCGCAGTAGCAGAGCAAATTTTGCGCCGTGGTGGTAATGCAGTAGATGCGGCGATAGCAACCGCGTTTACGCTGGCAGTCACCTATCCTGAAGCCGGTAATATCGGCGGTGGCGGCTTTATGACCCTGTGGTTTGATGGTAAAGCCTACTTTTTGGATTATCGTGAAACTGCGCCCGCTGCGGCACACCGCGATATGTATCTGGACTCAGAAAAACAAGTTATTGAAAATCTCAGCTTAATTGGTCATAAAGCCAGCGGTGTACCGGGCACTGTGATGGGGCTATGGCAGGCGCATCAGCGTTTTGGCAGTCTGCCGTGGGCCGAGTTGGTAAAACCGGCGGTACACTATGCGCAAAGTGGTTTTACCGTCGCCGAAAACCAATACCAGTATCGTGCAGACTTACTCAACCAACTGGAAGGTAAAACAAACTTTGCTGACTACTTTGGCACTATGCAAGCCGGTAAAAACTTTCGTCAACCGGAACTGGCCGCCACGCTTAGCCGAATTGCCGAACATGGGCCGGCCGATTTTTATCTGGGTGAAACCGCTAAACTGTTGGTGGGACAGATGCAGCGCGGTGGAGGCCTGATCAGTATGGCCGATTTAGCCGGCTATAAAGCCGGTTGGCGTGAACCGGTCGTAACGTCCTGGCATGATTTTCAACTGGTAACCACTGCCCCGCCAAGCTCCGGTGGTATTGCCCTTAGCCAATTGCTGGGCTTGAAACAACGGCGCGCAGCAGATTTTAACGGTGTTACGCTAAACAGCGCTCAGTATGTGCATTTAATGGCTGAAATTGCCAAGCGGGTTTATGCCGATCGCGCCGATTATCTCGGCGATCCGGATTTCACCACAGTGCCGCAACAGCAACTGCTGGACAGCGCTTATTTAGATAAACGTGCAGCAGAAATAAACCCGAAAAAAATCTCGGTTACCAACGCCATTCAAGCCGGGCTGGAGGGTTATCACACTACGCATTTCTCTGTACTGGATAAACACGGCAACGCGGTGTCAAACACCTATACACTGAATCTGGATTATGGCAGCGGCGTGATAGTTGAAGGCGCGGGTTTCTTACTGAATAACGAAATGGATGATTTTTCTGCCAAGGCCGGCGTGCCAAACGCTTTTGGTGTGGTGGGCAGCGATGCCAATGCGATAGCGCCTGGCAAACGTATGCTGTCGTCTATGACGCCCAGCCTGTTAGTTAAAGATGGCAAGGTAGAGCTGGTTATCGGCACACCGGGTGGCTCAACCATCTTTACCTCCATTTTTCAGGTCATAACCAATTTATATGATTTTGGTCTGCCGTTGTCAGAGGCCGTTGCTGCGCCACGCTTCCATCATCAGTTGTTGCCCAAAGATCAGATCAGCATGGAACCCTATGCGCCATTGGCTGCTGAGGTGCAGACAGAGCTTAAGGCCCGCGGCTATAACCTGGTAACGCAGGGCTGGAGCCTGGGCGACATTCAGGCGATACAATCTACAGGGGGTAAGGTAACGGCTATTGCCGATCCACGCTCGCGCGGCGTCGCAAAGGTGTTCAGCTATTGAACACCTTTACAGTGTTAATTCCGGTCAGGCTTTTTGTGCTCTTTATGCAACAACCAATACGTAAGCCCCAGTGCCAATACTGTCGCAGCTATTGCAAATATATAATCCGGTGTCAGCTTCTCTATATCCAGTACGATAACTTTGCGCGCTATGGCCATTAATGCTGTTGCAATAACCAGCTTTACCGGAAAATCGTTAGACTCTAAATATAAACGGATATTAATAAAAATTTCTATCGCAATCAGCACCGCCATAAAAGCGCCGAAGGTATAAAAAATATCATTGATGTTAAGCAGAAAAACCGGCGGTGTAATTAAGCGTTGATACAATACATACACCACATCGCCAATACCCCACATAATCACGGCGACCATTAGTACAGCCAGTACCCGCACACATACGCGTATTATGCTGTGTAAATGTTTAATTAAAGGGTCAATGTGCTCTTCCGGTAATTCTTTGTGCTGCTTGTCTGACTCATTGCTCATAAAGATTCCTTTAGCTGAAACTGTACTAAAGCCTTATTGCTGAAATACTACTTTTATGCAAAATTTAACCGCATAAATTGTCTGCGATGGAGTAATAATGTCTGCCATAAAACTGTTAAATCTTGCCCTGTTATCTGCGCTTAGCCTGCCACTGGTTGCTAACGACACCACTGTGCCTGAACTAGCCTTAGCTGACAATATCACCCTGTCGGGATTATCCAGTGGCGCTTATTTCGCCGGCCAGTATCACCTGGCTTTTGCAGAGCAAGTTGATGGTGTGGCTATGCTGGCAGGCGGCCCGGTGTACTGTGCGCAAAACAGCTTAGGCCTGGCGCTGGAGCATTGTTTTAATAAAGACAGCAGCCAGCCCGACCTTAGCAGCATAAACCAATATCTGCAGACACAACGTGACGCGGCGAAGCTGGCACCGTTATCCGCGATTGCAGATGACAAAGTATGGATTTTTCACGGTAGCAAAGATGCTACCGTACACCCTAAACTGGCTCTGGCGCTGCACAAGCAATATCAACTCTGGGTGAAGCCGGAAAATATAGCGCTGATAAATGACCGGGCGTTCGGCCATACCTTTCCAACCTCAGCGCCATATTCAGACAGCTGCAGCCTGTCAGAAACCCCGTTTTTAGCCGGTTGTGACTATGATGCGGCCGGTCAGCTGTTAACACATCTGCTGGGCAAGCTGCAGAGCGCCGGCACAACAGCAACTGGCAGCTTGCTGCAAATTAATCAGCATCAGTTATCTGCAGCAGCAAAAACCACCCTGGCTGAAACCGGCTACCTGTATGTACCGCAAAGCTGTGCTGACGGCCAACCCTGTCGCTTGCATGTGAGTTTTCACGGTTGCAAACAAAATGCGCAAAGTGTCGGTGAGGCTTATGTCAGCGGCACCGGGCTAAATAACTATGCCGACAGTAATAACCTGGTCATTTTATATCCACAAACAACCGCCAGCAGTTTAAACCCGTTTAACCCCAACGCCTGCTGGGACTGGTGGGGGTATACCGGCGCGAATTACGCGACCAAAGACGGTATGCAACTGCAGGCCGTGCACCAGTTAGTGCAGGCCTTAGGTCGCTAACTCAGAAGAATGTTGACCAGGACAGAAAAGCCGACAAGCCGCTGTCACGGTCCGTCAGCGGGCTGTCACTGATGCTGCTGCCATACCATTGATGTTCTAAACCTAAGCGGGTCATACCACCGAAAAACACTGGTGTACTAAGTGAGAAACCGGCGTTGTAGTTAACCGTGCCGCCGGCTTTATAAGCCGCGCGCTGTGCAGTGGCTTCGTCCGCGCGCACGCCATAGTAATAGTTCACCAGTTTGCTGTCAGAATAGCTGATGCCAAATTTAGGCTCTATTACTACAGGTCCGGTGCGATAACTGTAACCTACCGCCAGTTTCGATTCCCGGCCATTTGAGTTACCTAACAAATCAAATACAGTATCCGCTTCCAGCAGCCAGTCTTGCTGGCGCAATTGCACACCAATGCCACCATCCAGTGAATCTTTACGTTTAGCCATACCGGTAAACACACTGCTGTCAGACTCGTCAAAGCCGGCAAAACGTGGCGCCAGCTTAGCGCTGAAACTGATATTGCCCAACTCCAGCAACTTATAACTGATAAAAGGGCCGTAAACGGATAATCTGTCGCCGCGATAGCCAACTATCGGCAACGGTATGGTGCGGTTACTGTAACCACGATAAATCTCCTGATTTACCCCTATACCCACACCGTATAAAAAACCTTGCGGACCAGCTTGTTGTGCGGCTACCGTAGCACTGCATAATACAGCTGCAGATAACACCACAGCAGAAAAATAACGACGAACGCGCATCTGAAAACCTTATTTAGTTAATCTTACTCTGACAATTACCATACATAACAGCATGCTATGCTGACAGTTTAATGACTGTACCTGAATGTATCACGATCAGCCGGTATTGTCTGAAGTGATTCAGCCAAGCAATAATATCGCTATACCCAGTACCAGAATAACCAGGCTGGCAATTGCCAACTTGTGCGCCAGTGCACGGCCTCCCACTGCATACACCAAGCCACATTTTACCAGGGTATTACTCAGCGCCGCCACGGTAACAGCACTGGCGGCAACAGTTAACGCCGCTTCTGACTGGCCGGCATATTGCGCCATCGATAAGGTAATGGCGTCTACATCTGTCATGCCCGCCACTGCCGCCAGCAAATATAAACCTTCTGCTGCAGCATATTGCTCAGTTAACTTTACCAGTAACAGTATTACAGCAAACAAAGCGCCGAATTTAATAGCCGCAACCAGACTAAAGGGGTTAGTTACTTTTACCGCACTTTGCTGTGGTGCCTGATAACGCCGGCTGCCATGCCAGTAATACAGTGCCGCCATTATTGCCGTAGCACCGGCCATGACGCTAAACGGTAACCATAGCTGCGCCAGTAAAGGCTGATAGACAATACTGACGGTGACCAGCACACGGATAAACATTACCAGCCAGGCCAGCAGCACACCACAAGCCAGGTTATCGGCCGCCAGCGGATCACGCTCTATTTTGCTGCTACGGGCAAAGCTTAAGGTAACCGCTGTAGAAGATGCCAGGCCGCCGCTGATACCGGTAACCACAGCGCCGTGTGCGGCCCCCAGCCAACGTACCGCAACATAACCGAGCAACGACATAGTCGAAATTAAGATCACCAGTAGCCAGAGTTTATAGGGGTTAAGTGCTTGCCAGGGATCGATAGTTTCGTTTGGCAGCAGCGGCAATATAATAAAACTGGCAATAAGCAACTTAAGCCCGGCGTATAAATCGTCGGTATCAATCTTGCTGACCAAACCGTGCAGCGGTTGTTTAAAGGTTAAAATGGCTGAGGTTAAAATGCCCAGCATAACCGCCAGTTCAGCATAACCAAACATAATGGCGCCGCCGAGCAAACATACAGTAATGGCGCTGATTTCACTGGTTAAGCCCAGCGCCGTCGGGTTATGCCGGTTTTCCAGGATATAGGCTGTCAGCACAGCCAACGCTACCACTAACACCGTAATAACGAACAGCCACGGCGATTGCAGATGAATAGACAACCAGGCCGATACCGCGCCGGCCTGAGCAAACAAAATATAGGTGCGCAGCCCGCCAAAACTGTTCGGGTGCTCATCACGGCGGTGCTTTTCGCGTTCAATGCCAACTAATGCGCCGAGTAACAAGGCAATTAAAAAGCTTTGTACCATATCAATATCAAACTCAGACATTTTTTACGTTAACTCAGTTAGTTATCTTTGATTTTCACAGCATAGCGCAGTTTGGGCCAGTACGGCAGCCGCTAACGCCTTAAACGGTAAAATTGAGTGCAACAGCACTTCGCGTTACACTCGCCGCCTTTATATTGCAAGTGAGTTGAGTAATGGCACTTAAAGCCACCGTATTTAAAGTACAGCTACAAATTGCCGACATGGACCGGCATTATTACCAGGACCACAGCCTGACGCTGGCCCAGCATCCGTCCGAAAACGACGAGCGCATGATGGTACGTTTGTTAGCCTTTGCCATTAATGCCAGCGATACCCTGGCCTTTACCAAAGGCTTAAGTGCTGAAGACGATGAGCCGGAGCTGTGGGACAAAACCCTGAGCGGCGAAATAAATTTGTGGGTGGAATTTGGCCAAAGCGATGAAAAGTGGCTACGCAAAGCCGCCGGCCGCGCCAAACAGGTGCAACTGTTTTGCTATGGCGGGCGCAGCGTGCCGGTATGGTGGAAGAATAACCAGCAGGCGCTGCAGCGCTACCAAAACCTCAGCGTGCTGGAAATAGACGAAACAGCCGTAGCGCAAATGGCCAAACTGGTAAGCCGCAATATGAACTTGCAATGCAATATCAGCGAAGGCCAGATTTGGCTGTCCGACGCTGAGCAAAGTGTCTTAATCGAGCCGGTAATATTAAAAACGGCGCAATAACACGATTAACCCAGCCGCGGATCGCTGTCAGCTATCATCGGCCGGGTTTTATTTTCTGCGCAAAATGCCAATAGCGCCGGGTAATCATCCAACTGCATCAGTTCACGGAACAACGTCCAGTCGACCAGGCTATACAGCGCCATGGCAACATAGTCCCAGTTGGCAAACTCAGCATTTGCGGCTTGTTGCTCTAACACATACAACGATGTGGCTACCCGCTCGCGCTGCAAATTAAAAAACAGCTTATCGTCATTGGTATCAAAGCCGCTGCGGCTGCATTGCAGCAACATTACCAAAGAGTCACTTACTGCATTAATCAATGTCAGCTGATTCTCCTGATACCAGCTAAGTGGTGCTATACCCAACTGCGGTGCCAAATAACGATATATCACGCCGGAGTCGAAGATAACCCGGCCATTATCGTCCAGCATAGGAATACGCAGCGTTGGATTAAGCGCCGCCAGGGTTTCCCTGTCAGGGCCGGCAAAAATATTCAGGTTAATAAATTCATGTGCTGTTGCCGCCAATAACAAGCGGATGCGTCTTACATAAGGTGACGTTTGTGAACCATACAGTTTCATATTTACTCCTTAACGGGCGCTTTAGCAGCGCGTAATGAACTCAGATTAAAACCGGTCACCAGCATGGTGCCGCTGATAACAATGGCGGCCCCGGCCAGAGTATGCCAGCCAATAGTTTCATTTAAAAACAGGTGGCCCCACAACACGCCGAACACCGGAATTAAAAAAGTAACTGTTAATGTCGGCGTAGCGCCTAAATCCTGCACCAGACGAAAATACAACATATAAGCCACACCGGTGCATACCACGCCCAACGCCACTACTGCCAGTAAACTTTGCGTTGCCGGCTGCGCCACCGGCAACGGAATAAACCACAGCAGCGGTAACAACCATAAGGTAGCGCCCCACATATTGCCATGGGCATTAATAAAGGCCGGCACCGGCTTGGCCAGCCGGGTATACCAGGTGGCAATACCATAACAACAGGCTGCCCCCGCTGCCGCAGCTATTGCAGGCAAGGCACTGCTATCGACGGCAGTGTCAAAACCAACCAAAATCGCCACACCACAGATCCCCAACAATAAGCCGCCGGTTATCTTCAGCGACATGGTCTGACGAAAAAACAGCCAGCCTATCAAGGCACCCCATAAAGGTGCCGTGGCATTGAGCACTGCCAGCAATGACGCCGTAAGAGTTTGTGCCGCATAAGCGAATAATAAAAATGGCAAAGCAGTATTAAAAAAGCTTAGCAGCATAAAATGCAAGGCATAGCCGCGAATGGGCAAACTACGTTTAAACGCTATGGCAACCAATGCCAGAAACAGCGCGGCCAACAACACGCGGCCAAACATCAGCCAGGCCGGGCCAAGCTCGGGCACGGCAATACGCATAAACAGGAAAGACGCCCCCCAGATAGCCGCCAGACTAAATAACCGGATAATGCTGCCAGCCGTCACGGCGCTCCCCCCAGATTAAAATCGATGTTGAATAAAATACCGTGAAAAGCAGCAACTTTTTAACAGACTGATATTGCCAAGCTATGCAGCTTTATTGCATAATCATCCCGCTTCATTTTTGCTTTATAGCTTTTGGCCCACGCTTTGCGTGGGCTTTTTAATTTTTACACCACTTAAGCCAATTCAGCCTTTATCATCATGGCTAATGCGACTGGCAACGGCACCGGTTTGCTGCTGGTATTTTGCATCCAACCGTTTGTTATAAGGCCGCCCGGCCGGGCCTGTCATCAGTTCAAAGTTCAGCGCACCAATTTTCATCTGCGGCCGAAGCGCCAGCGGCAACTTACCGCTGTTATAAAACTCCAGTACAATATTACCCGACCAACCGGGATCAATGCGGTGCGCGGTAACATGTACCATCAGGCCTAAACGCGCTAATGATGAGCGACCATCCAGCCAACCGACGATATCATCCGGCAAGGTTACCGATTCCAGCGTCATCGCCAGTGCCAGTTCGCCCGGGTGCAAAATAAACTTATCCCCGTCAGCAATGTAAATCTCGTCACTCATTACACTGTTCAGCGCTTTGTCTACTTCGCCGCGCGGGCCGCTTAAGTCAATGTAAGCAGCGGTGTGCGCCACAAAGACGCGAAACTTATTACCCAAACGAATATCAACACTGACACCGCTTATCATGTCGGCGTCGGGCAGCGGTGTAATGCTAATTTTACCTTCGGCTAAATAGCGCTCTATATCGCGGTCACACAGTCTCATCTTAATCGTCCGTTATTATAATTTCAGGTTGGCTTAGTTGCTGCGAAGCGGCTTGCCAATGCAATGCCAGCATTAATTGCCGGCTGATTGTACGGTAAATTTGTGCCACTGGCTGCTGTTTTAGCACCGCCGGTACGCCGGCATCGGCCTGCTCGCGGATATGCTTTTGCAGCGGTAATTGCCCCAGCACCGGCACCTGATAACGCTCTGCCAGCAGCACGCCGCCTTCAGTGCCGAAAATATCATCCCGCGTACCACAGTGGCTGCACTGGTAAAAACTCATATTTTCAATCAGACCCAGTAGCGGAATATTCACCTGACGAAACATACTGATGGCTTTTTCTGCATCCGACAGCGCCACATCCTGCGGCGTAGTCACCACCACAGCACCGGTTACCGGCAGCTTTTGCGCCATGGTCAACTGAATATCACCGGTGCCAGGCGGCATATCAACAATCAGATAATCCAGCTCTGGCCATTGTGTTTCGTTCAGCAGTTGCAGCAACGCCTGGCTGGCCATCGGGCCGCGCCACACGGAGGCTTGCTGTGGGTCGACCAGAAAGCCGATAGATTGCAGATACACACCATGGGCAAATTTGGGCTGCATCAGTTTATTATCCGGCGAGCTGATTTTCTCGCCGTTAAGCCCGAGCATGGTGGGAATTGACGGACCATAAATATCAGCGTCTAACAAGCCGACTTTAGCGCCTTCCATTGCCAGTGCTGCCGCCAGATTAACGGCCGTGGTGGATTTACCCACCCCGCCCTTACCGGACGCAACAAGGATAATCTGCTTAATTTGTTTAAATACCGGCGCCGTTGTCAGCTGATAATCCAACGCCAGCTTATAGCTAAAACCGGCATCGGCCAATGCTTGCTGCAACGGCTCTGCTATAGACAACAGCGGCAGTTTTAAGCGAATGCTCAGGGTGTTTTTGTTCAGGCTGACGCTATCGAGCAGCAAGGCTAAAGGCGCGCCGTTGTCCGGCAGTTGCCAGTGCTGTAACAGCTGCTGCGCAGCCCCGGGTAAAGCGTCGGTTTTAGCGGATTTAAACCAGTTAAACATCAGCGAGTTCCAAATTAAGGCTTTAACACGTTTTTTTAGCAGAACCGCACCTTGGCGGGTGCGGATCGATGGCGGCTAGTGTATCATTTAGTGAAATTTTTTCAGTTATTTATGCAAAAGAGCACCGCTTAATGTCGACACGCAAAATACTTGTTACCAGCGCTTTACCCTACGCCAACGGCCCTATCCATTTAGGCCACTTACTGGAATACATTCAAACTGATATCTGGGCCCGGTTTCAAAAAGCCCGCGGCCATGAATGCTATTACGTTTGTGCCGACGATGCGCATGGCACGCCTATTATGCTTAAAGCACAAGAGCAAGGCATTACGCCGGAGCAAATGATTGCCAAAACCAACATTGAACACCAGGCCGACTTTGCAGGTTTCGGCATTGGCTTTGACAATTACTATTCGACCCACAGCGATGAAAACCGCGAGTTTGCCAGCCAGATTTACACCAAACTGCATGATAGCGGCTACATCAAGCGCAAAACCATCAGCCAGCTGTTCGATCCGGAAAAGCAGATGTTTTTGCCCGACCGTTTTGTTAAAGGCGACTGCCCTAAATGTGGCGCCCTGGATCAAAACGGCGACAGCTGCGATGTCTGCGGTGCTACTTACAGCCCGACTGAAGTAAAAAATGCCCGCTCTGTGGTATCCGGTGCTACGCCGATATTAAAAGACTCTGAGCATTATTTCTTTGACTTACCTGCCTTTAGCCAGATGTTGCAAGACTGGACGCGTAGCGGCAGCTTGCAGGAAGAGATGGCGAATAAACTGCAGGAATGGTTTAAAGACGGCCTGCAAATGTGGGATATCAGCCGTGACGCGCCCTACTTCGGTTTTGAAATACCGGGCGCGCCGGGTAAATTCTTCTACGTCTGGTTAGATGCACCCATCGGCTATCTGGCCAGCTTTAAAAACCTGTGTGATAAAACCGGTATCGACTTTGACAGCTTCTGGAAGCTGGACTCCGATGCCGAGGTGTATCATTTTATTGGTAAAGATATTATTTATTTTCACAGCCTGTTTTGGCCGGCCATGTTGCACGGTGCCGGTATGCGCAAGCCAAACGCCATTTTTGCCCACGGTTTTGTTACCGTAAACGGTGCCAAGATGTCCAAATCACGCGGCACCTTTATTAAAGCCCGTACGTACCTGGATCATTTAAACCCGGAGTACCTGCGTTATTACTTCGCTTCTAAGCTAAGCAGTAGCATTATTGATCTGGACTTAAACCTGGACGATTTCAGCCAGAAGGTTAATGCCGACTTAGTTGGTAAAGTGGTGAATATTGCCAGCCGCTGTGCCGGCTTTATAACCAAGCGCTATGACGGCAAATTATCGGCTACAGTGGCTGAACCTGCACTGTTGGCAGAATTTACCGCCATGGGCGAAACCATTGCCGACAGCTTTGAAAAACGCGAGTTTGCCCGTGCTATCCGCGACATTATGGCGCTGGCCGATAAAGCCAACCAGTACATTGATGCCAAAGCGCCCTGGGTACTGGTAAAAGATGATGCCAAACAGCAAGAAGCACATGATGTCTGCTCAATGGGTATTAACCTGTTCCGGGTATTAATGCATTATTTAAAACCGGTGTTGCCACTGATGGCAGCAGAAACCGAAGCGTTTTTAAACAGCGAACTGAACTGGCAAAATTATCAGCAGCCTTTAACCAGCCATGCCATTAACCCGTTTAAAGCGCTGATGCAGCGGGTTGACCCGGTAAAAGTGGCTGCAATGCTGGATGCTTCAAAAGACAACCTGCAAGTACAAGCCGCAACGCCGGTTAAGGCTGCGGTCAAAGCTGATAAAGCAGATAAAGCCGTCAGCACAGAGCGCGAGCCAATCAGCGACACCATCAGCATTGATGATTTTGCCAAGATTGATTTGCGCGTCGCCAAAATTATTAAAGCCAGCTCGGTAGAAGGCGCCGATAAACTGGTGCAACTGCAACTGGACATTGGTGGCGGTGAAGTACGCCAGGTGTTTGCCGGTATTAAATCAGCCTACAGCCCTGAGCAACTCGAAGGCCGTTTAACCGTAATGGTGGCCAACCTGGCGCCGCGCAAAATGCGCTTTGGCTTATCCGAAGGCATGGTGTTAGCGGCTGGCCCGGGCGGCAGCGACTTGTTTATTTTGTCGCCGGATGAGGGTGCCCAGCCAGGTATGCGGGTGAAGTAACGCTTTCAGGCAGCGTTTTGCTGCCTGTATTTTTTTAAGGCCGAGGATGACCAGTAAACACCCTTATCGCAGCTTTAGTGCACTATTTCTTACCACCTTGCTGATGCTGGTGGCCCAGGGTTCGTTATCAACTTACCTTGGTTTATCACTGGCGCAACAGAATGTCGATTCAATCTGGATTGGCGCCCTGATGTCCTGTTACTACCTCGGGCTGGTGCTGGGCTCTAAGCTGGGCCATAAAGTGATTGCCAGGGTGGGTCATATCCGCGCCTTTGTCGCCAGCGCGGCTATTGTCAGTGCCTGCGCCATGACACATGTATTAACGTCGCAGTTAGAAGTGTGGCTGGTGATGCGGGTTATCGTCGGTATGGGCATGATGTGCCAGTATATGGTGCTGGAGAGCTGGCTGAACGAGCAAACCGAAAGCTCGCAGCGCGGCACGGTGTTTGCTTTTTATATGATCACCTCTTACCTTGGCATGATTGGCGGCCAGGCGATGCTGAGCCAATTCCCCGAACTTGGCACAGCGCCGCTGCTGATCATCAGCATGTGTTACTCCTTGTGTATAGTACCGATTGCACTGACTAAACGTATTCACCCGGCTCCGCTGCAACCGGCGCCATTGCAAATTATGGCGTTTTGGAAGCTGGTGCCGCAATCGCTTACCGCCGTCAGTGTCGCCGGTATGATGGCGGGCTCATTTTACGGCCTGGCGCCGGCGTATGCCGCCGCAAAAGGCATGAGTACTGAACAGGTTACCTTGTTTATGTCAGTGACTATATTGGCCGGCTTATTGGCACAGTGGCCAATGGGTAAAATTTCTGACCGTATTCCACGCAGTCGTATCCTGCGCTTTAACGCTGCTGTGCTGACCATTCTTACTTTGCTAATTGCGCTGTTGCCATTAACCGGCGCTCTGCTGTTAGCTGCGACTTTTTGTTATGGCGTGCTGGCGTTTACGCTGTATCCCATCGCCTCTGCATTTGCTAATCAAAACGTAGAGCAAAACGATCGGGTGGCATTATCGGCTACTGTGCTGTTAACCTTTGGTTTGGGCGCCTGCTTCGGCCCCTTACTGGCGTCAGCGCTAATGCAACTGATTGGCCCGTCTATGTTGTACGCCTTTATCAGTTGTTGTGCTTTTACGCTGTTTTTACGCTTGTTGCGGGTAAATTACACCCAGAAACAAGTAAAACGCATGTTGGACGAGCAACAAAATGCCCAGTTTAAAATGGGCTCCGGCGATTTGGTATCCTCACCTCTTGCGGCCGCACTGGACCCCCGCGTAGATGAAGAAACAGTACTGACGCAGATGCGCGATGAAGAGTTTCAGGCGGCAAGACAACAAGTTCCGGCCGGCTACGATGAAGATATTGATTTTGACAGAGCAGACGACAGTTTTGACGTTGCCGTACCGCTTGAACCAGACAATGCCGGAGAAACCGACATTACAACCGGGCAAAATAAAGCCAGCGCCCCGGATAACGATGCCGATAAAGATGCTGATACAGAAAGCGACAAAACCGGTTAAGCCGGTTTAGTTGGCGTGCATCACCACTTTATTCCACAGGTTCTGGTTTTTAACAAAAGAGAAATATTCGTCCGGATGCCAGCATTTGGGCAATAGCGACATGTTTTTGCGCTCTTCGAAATTAGACACCAGCTTGCTTAAAATTTCCAACAGCCGGTCTTCGCTGATGCGCTCCAGCTTTTTGCGCGCCGGCGGGTAATACAGGTTATTTTCGACACTAACAGTGCAGCCCATCGCCGACACGTTGTAAGTTAAGTTACGGGTAACCATGCGACACACCGGTTGGCGGATATCAGCCGGATACAAGCCGGTAACAATGGCATATTCGTAGCGGTCCAGGTCTTGCCGATCTGAGTCTTTCGGAATGTAAGTCACGCCAAAGCCCTGCGGAAATACGCCGGTAATACTGATTAAAGCATCCACCGCTACCTTACTGTATATGCCCTTCTCCACCCCTTTTTCAAGGACTAAGGCCACCTTGGGCAAAGTATCATAAGCAAAGCTGCTTTTGGTGGACAACACTACCGAGGTATAAATTTGCGGGATTTTCAATATATTACCGATACCATGCTCCGGCTTAATAGCATTTTTCAGCAGCATTAAAATAAACGCGCGGCGCTGTGTATCGCGCTTAACCAGGTTGTCGCGCTCTTCCTTTGAATTACCATTGTAGCGATCAGCCCCCAAGCCTTCGTTCAGGTACTTTAAACTTTCACGGTAGCTGATTTGCAGTAAAGCAATACGTTCATCATTGTCCAGCACACGAAACTCATCTTTGTCGCCTTGAGCACCTTTTAAAATACGCTGCGCATCCGGATGGCAGGTACCGATATCCTGCAGTAATGCCGCCATAATTAACGGAATTTGTACGTCATCACGAAACGGCTGATATTCATCTTTACTGTCTGCTTTAGCCTGTGCCGCTAAACTTTGCCGGACATAAGGGTTATTCAATTCACCGTCGGCCAGCAGCTTATCCAGTAAACGCAGGCTTAACAACGCCTTATACAGATGTTTGCTCTTTTGGTTACTGGCAGCCACCAGCTTGCCCTCTGTTGGTGACAGTAGCTGAATAGTACCCAGCATTTTGGCACTGTTAACTCTGGTTTCGTCTTCAGACTCGCCCTGGCACAGCGCCAATGTATCCTGACACAGTTTTTTAAGGGCGCTAAAGCGCACAAAGGCTTCTTCAGCACGCGCCTGCACAAAACTTTGCTGCTCGCCTTTTGCCTGCTGTAAATTGCGTTCAACCAGGGCAAGGTCGCGTTTATCCACCTGCTGCTGGCGGTTTTCAAACAAATACACCTGTTGTGCCAGTTCGGTTTTTTCGCCCTGCTGCGCCGCCATTTGCAAAAAACAAGCACTGGCCTGTTCATACAAAGAATCAGCAACAGCGGTATTGTCACTGATGCGGTTGATCAGCGACGCCACCTGCTTACTGTAAGTTGATTTGCCAATGGTACCTGTAGACATCTGAATAACGCGTCCTTGTGGCTGCTACGGTGTGGTATCAGTTTTATATTCAGTCTATCTGAGCATTAAAACTTCGCCAGTTTATCAGAGTGTTAGTACTAATTTACCCACGGTTTGGTTTGACGCCATTAACTGATGCGCCTGCTCTGCCTGCTGCAGGGTAAATTGCTGCTGCAACACCGGCGCAATCTGCCGCTGGGCCAGGGCTCTGCCAAATGCATTGCTAAAGGCCTGTGTCAGTGCAGTTTTATAGCGGTTACTGCGGTTACGCAGCGTACTGCAAATAAGTTGACCCCGGCGTTTAAACAATGCTGCTAAATCCAGTTGCGGAATATCACGCCCGCCCATCATGGCATAAATAACTATTTTACCGTCCATCGCCAACAGCGGAATTTCGCGGCCAATATAGTCACCTGCCACCGGGTCCAGTATTAAATTAATACCATCCGGCCACTGTGCTGCCAGCTGCTGTTCAAACCTGAGCTCGGTGTAATTCAACAATAGCTCTGCCCCCAGCGCTTTGCACGCAGCCAACTTATCTTCACTACTTGCCGTCACCGCTACCATAGCACCGGCTGCCCTCGCCAGCTGAATTGCCGCCGTGCCGACACCGCTGGCACCGGCGTGAATCAGCACCCGTTGGCCACTTTGCAAGCCACCGATAGTAAACAGCAATTGATAAGCGGTAAGAAACACTTCGGCACATGCTGCAGCTTCTGCCATGCTGTAACCGGCCGGAACCGCCATAGCATGGCCGGCATGCAGCAATGCGTACTCAGCATAACCGCCGCCCGGCACCAGGCCAAATACCGCTTTACCCAACCAGCTTTTATGCTGCGGCCCGGCTGCTACCACAATACCCGCCACTTCCAGGCCCAAAATTTCACTGTCGCCGGGCGGCGGCGGGTACATGCCGCGACGCTGCATTAAATCAGCGCGGTTAATACCGGCAGCGGCGACTTTAATCAGTAACTGTTCAGCTGACGGCTCCGGCACCGGGTACGATTGCAGTTGCAAGCTACTGTCTTTACCGGGGTTAAGCACAGTAACCGCCTGCATGGTGGATGGAATAGTTGCCAAAGGCGGCTCCTTACTGAATGGGTTGCGCGGCATAAATTCTGCTTTAGCTCTAATTCTGCTTTAGCTTTGTGCAACGCTTCTCTACAATGCGGCCTTTAGTCTAGCACAGTGTGAATACGCCCATGAACCAGCCGTCAACTTCATCTACATTATCCGCTTTACCACGCTTAACCTTACAGGAAACCCGGGAAAAATCGTTAAAACGGCTACACCCGTGGATTTTCTCCAAAGCAGTAAAGCATGTCAGTGGCAATCCGGCCAACGGCCAAACGGTTGAAGTAGTTAGCAGCAAAGGCGAATGGTTAGGGTATGCCGCCTACTCAGCAGAGTCGCAAATTCGCGCCAGGGTATGGAGCTTTAATCCGCAAGAGCAAATCGATGCGGCCTTTTTTCAACGCCGTATTGCGCGGGCCTGGCAGCTACGTACTGAATTGTTTGATTTAAACCAAACTAACGGTCTGCGGGTAGTTGCGGCAGAGTCTGATGGCTTGCCGGGGGTAACTATTGATAAGTACGACACTATTCTGGTGTGCCAATTACTGTCTGCCGGTGCCGATAGCTGGCGCAATGAAATCGTCAGTGCATTGATAGCCTTGTTCCCTGAGCACAGTATTTACGAGCGCTCAGATGTCGATGTGCGCAAAAAAGAAGGCTTAAAGCCGGTAACCGGCTGGCTGCATCTGCCGCGTGAGCACGGTGAAGTCACCATTAAAGAGCACGGCATGACGCTGCTGGTTGATGTGATGCAAGGCCATAAAACCGGCTTTTATCTGGACCAACGCGCCAGCCGCGCTGCTGCCAAACGGTATGCCAAAGCTAAAACCGTGCTTAACTGCTTTAGCTATACCGGCACCTTTGGTGTCGCGGCACTACAAGGTGGTGCCCTCGCGGTAACCAACGCCGATTTATCCGAACTGGCGCTAAGTACGGCACTGAAAAATGCCGAATTAAACCAACTCGATCTGACTAAGATCGACAACGTCAAATTTGACGTATTTAAACTGCTACGCCAGTACCGCGAGCAAGGTAAGCAATTTGATATGGTGATCCTCGACCCGCCAAAGTTTGCCGAAAGCAAAGCCCAGTTGATGGGTGCCTGCCGCGGCTACAAAGATATTAATATGGTCGCAATGCAGATTGTAAAACCCGGCGGCTTGCTGCTGACTTTTTCCTGCTCCGGCTTGATGGAAGACAGCCTGTTTCAGAAAATTGTCGCCGACGCCGCCATCGACGCTAAACGCGATTGTCTGTTTATCGAAAAACTGAGCCAGGACAGCGACCACCCTATAGCCAGTTTTTATCCGGAAGGCAGCTACTTAAAAGGTTTAGTGTGTAAAATCTATTAAAGTCAAAGATTTGGTGTCAGCAGCCGCTTAAGGTATGCTGACACTGTTACTACTATTGGAGCAATTTATGAAACTATTCGCACTGGCGCTGGCACTGAGCAGCACTGTAGCCACCGCAGCCAACTGGACATTAGACAACAGCCAATCAGCACTAAACTTTGTCTCGGTAAAGAATGAACTGATAGCAGAGACACACAGCTTTAATCAACTCAGCGGCAATTGGGATGGTAGCAACGTAACGGTAGACATTGCTGTAAACAGTATGGACACATTGATCCCTATCCGTAACGAGCGCATCTGGCAATATGTATTACATGCAGAGAAATATGCCGCCATAACGGTATCAGCGCCGCTGCAACAGGAAACGCTTGCCAAACTGGCAACAGGTGACAGTGTGGTGGCTGATGTACCGCTGGCTGTAACTATCGCCAGCGAAACCGTAACGCTTACCGCCAAACTACGTATTACCAAACTTAACGCCAATACCTTGCAGGCGGTAACCGAAGCACCACTAATGCTGAATACCAACAGCTTTAAGTTAACCGCCGGTGTCGCTAAACTGCAGGAACTGGCCGGACTCAGCAGCATAGAGCCATTAGTACCGGTTAGCTTTAACGTGCGCTTTAAGCAACAGTAAAGTGCAGACAGCCGGACAATAAAAAAGCAGCGAAAGCTGCTTTTTTATTGTCCGGGCTACATGAGCTGCCGGCAACCGGATGGTATCTTAGTTAAGATCCATAAAAGCCAGCCCCAGCTGATAACTGTCTTCACTTTCCTGGCTACAGCGCATCACTTTAGCGCTGGCATCCAACGGCGGAATACTGGCATTGGCCGATTCCAACCGGACACGGATCAAAGTCCCCATCTCCAATGGCTCGTCCACATCGACCGACATACCGGACGCACTGAGATCGCGACAAATACCATCGAGTACCCGTCCTGCTTCCGGATCATTAATCATTAACTTTACATCGGCATTGACCATCATCCTGAAATAATGCCGGTTATCACCTTTTGTTAGCATAGCGCCCCCTTCGCAACGTCAGCTGCTAGTTATAGAACTTTCCCCTGTCCATGTAAAGCTCGCTGAGCACTGGCCCAATCTGCCGGTACTCCCGGTTTACTTACACCAAAGGGATAGCGACCAACTCAGCTGTTTACTATTGCACTATCGTAAATTTATACCTTAATGTCCTGCACGGCGTGTAATACCCGTTTCACAGAAACCGGATACGGCGTGCCCAATTGCTGCGCATGCAAGGATACTTTCAGCTCCTGTAACATCCAATAAATAGCCTGTACCGGCTGTGGCAGCACTTTAGCCCCAGCAAACTTACCCAACAGGTTGTTATAAGCATCAAAGGCTTTTTGATACTCGTGCATCAATAAGCGATCACGCTGCGGGTCCACCGGCAGCTTTTCCAGCCGCTTTTGCATCGCCTGCAAGTAGCGTAGCAAATTATCCAGCCGCGCGGCGCCATGACTGCTGACAAAGCCTTTAAATATCAGCTCATTCAGCTGTTGTTTAATGTCACCCTGCGATTGCACATGGGCTAAATCGACTTTACCTTTTAAACGCTTTTGTATGTCATGACACAGCGTTAAAATTTGTTCTGCTTTAAGCGCTATGGCCAATACCGTATCGCCAAGCTCTGCACGCACTTTTTCTTTCAGTGCATTAAATTGTGACTCGTTTTGCGGCAGGGCGTCATTATCAATAAACGCATCAACACCGGCGGCGATACAGTCATCTATCAGCTCTAACACCCGCCCAAACGGATTAAAATACAGCCCCAGCTTGGCTTTATTCGGCAATGACTCCTGCAGGTATTTAACCGGCGACGGAATATTCAGTAGTAATAGCCGACGTAAGCCGCGCCGGGTGCTATCTAATGCCTGCTGCGGGTTATCCAGTAACTTTATCGCTACCGAGTCACGCTCATCAACCAGGGCCGGAAAGGCTTTAATTTCATAGCCGGCCTGCAATTTTACGTATTCGCGCGGTAAGGTGCCAAAGCTCCACAGCGTTAAACTGTCCTGCTCTATGCCCTGCTCTGCAACCTCACTTAAACTTTGCTGCACTTCACCCTGCAGCCCTTGCTTAAGCACGCTGAGCGAGCGGCCCTGGCGCAAGGTGTTGCCTTTGTCATCCACCACTTTAAAATTCATTTTTAAATGCAGCGGCAAGCCGGTTAAATCCCACGCATCGTCCGGAATAGTGACGCCGGACATGCGCTTTAACCGCTGCGTGATAACATCAAGTAACTTGCCGTCATCCGGGTTCAGCGTTTGCATTAACGCATCAGCATAATTTGGCGCAGGGACAAAATTCCGCCGGTATTGCTTGGGCAGGGATTTTATCAGCGCAACCAGCAGCTCATGGCGCAGCGCCGGGATCAACCAGTCAAAGCCAGTATCGTCCAACTGGTTTAACAGCGCCAGCGGAATAATAACGCTGACACCATCGTCCGGCTCGCCGGGCGCAAAATGGTATTCCAACGGCAGGGTTAAATTGCCCTGGCGCCAGGTTTCAGGGAATTTGTCGGCGGTAATATCGCTGGCATCACGATTTAACAAGCTGTCGGGGTCAAAATTCAGAAAGGCCGCATCTTCGCTGCGCTTTTTCTTCCACCATTTAGCAAAATCAATGCGGTTGTTAGCCCATTGTGGCACCCGCTCGCTATAAAATGCCGCCAGCGTATCTTCATCCACCAGAATATCGCGCCGGCGTGACTTTTCTTCCAGCGCAGTAACGTCGTCAATTAAACGCTGGTTATACTGCAAAAAGCTGTCGTTAGTGCCCAACTCCTGATTAACCAGCGCGTCGCGGACAAACAGCGTATGACACACTGCCGGGTCTATTTTGCTGTACAGCACAGCGCGTTTGGGCACGATAACCAAGCCGTACAAACTGACTTGCTCATAGGCGATAACGGCGCCGCGCTTTTTCTCCCAATGCGGCTCGCTGTAGCTGCGGGTAACCAAATGCTCTGCCAGCGGCTCTATCCATTCCGGCTCTATTTTGGCTAAGGTGCGGGCGTAAAGTTTACTGGTTTCTACCCACTCGGCGGCGGCTACCCATTTGGGTTTGCGTTTAAATAAATGGCTGCCGGGAAACACGTAAAAGCGTGTTTGGCGCGGGCCCAGATAATCCGCTTCTGTGTCTTTAAAACCAACCTGGCCCAGCAAACCGCTTAACACCGCCTGGTGAATGGGCTGATAACCGGCCGGTTGCGGGTTTAGCGAATACCCTTGCTCTTGCATCAGCTGGGTAAGCTGACCGGTAAGGTCCTGCCACTCGCGTACACGCAGGTAGTTTAAAAATTCCTGGCGGCACAGACGGCGAAACTGGTTATTACTTAACTGCTCTTGTTGCTCTTGTTGCTCTTGTAAGTACTGCCACAGCTTCAACCAACTGGCAAAGTCGGAATCCGGATCAGCAAAACGAGCATGACACTGATCTGCTTTTTGCTGTTTATCTAACGGCCGCTCACGCGGGTCCTGAATCGACAGCGCCGCAGAGAGCACCAGCAGCTCGTTTAAGCCACCGTTATCAGCGGCAAACAGCACCATCCGCGCTAAACGCGGGTCGATGGGTAAACGCGCCAGCTTTTTGCCCAGCTCGGTTAGTTTAATGCCTGCTTTATCACGCTTTAACGGGATAGCGCCGAGTTCTTCCAGCAGTTTAATACCGTCATTAACAAAGCGGCTGTCCGGTTTTTGTAAAAATGGAAAAGCTTCGATGTCGCCCAAGCCCAGCGCCAGCATTTGCATAATCACCGAGGCCAAATTGGTGCGCAGTATTTCCGGATCAGTAAATTCAGCCCGGCCGTTAAAGTCATCTTCGCTGTACAGGCGGATACAAATACCGGCGGCAACACGGCCACAACGGCCTTTACGCTGATTAGCACTGGCCTGGCTGATAGCCTCTATAGGCAGTTGCTGCACCTTTGAACGGTAACTGTAGCGCGATAAGCGTGCCGTGCCGGGGTCGATAACATAGCGGATACCGGGCACCGTTAACGAGGTTTCGGCCACGTTGGTGGCCAGTACAATACGCCGGCCGGCATGGCTTTGGAAAATACGATTTTGTTCAGCCGCACTTAAGCGGGCATACAGCGGCAATACCTCGGTATGCGGCAGCTTGAGCTTTTCCAGGGCATCAGCGGTATCGCGAATTTCACGCTCACCGTTTAAAAAAATTAAAATATCGCCCGGCGGCTCACGGTACAGCTCATCTACCGCATCAAAAATGCCCTGTAGCTGGTCAGCATCTTTATCGTCTTGCTCGCTTACCGGCCGGTACCGGGTTTCAACCGGGAACGTGCGGCCGGAGACTTCAATTACCGGTGCATTAAAAAAGTGCTTCGAGAAACGCTGCGGGTCAATCGTCGCTGAGGTGATAATCAGCTTGAGATCCGGCCGTTTGGGCAGCAGCTGTTTTAAATAACCGAGCAAAAAATCGATATTCAGACTGCGCTCGTGCGCTTCGTCAATGATCAGTGTGTCGTACTGGTTTAAAAAGCGGTCTTGTTGAATTTCTGCCAACAAAATACCGTCGGTCATCAGCTTAACAAAGGTATTGTCGCTGGTGTGGTCGCCAAAGCGGATTTTATAGCCGACCTGGTTACCCACCTGACATTGCAGCTCTTCGGCGATACGGTCACAGACACTGCGCGCAGCCAAACGCCGTGGCTGGGTGTGGCCTATCATGCCGGCCACACCGCGGCCCAGCTCAAGACAGATTTTCGGAATTTGCGTGGTTTTTCCCGAACCGGTTTCACCGGCGATAATCACCACCTGATTTGCGGCAATAGCGGCTTTAATATCGTCCTTTTTTTCTGCTACCGGCAGTTGTGGCGGATAGCTTACCTTGGGCAGCGCTTGCTCCCGGGCATTGCGTAACGCCTCTGAACGGGCAATATCGGCGGCGATGCGCTGTAACTGCGTGGTTTTAGCTTCTTCTGCCATATTTTTGCAGTTATGTAAGCGCCGGCGCAGGCGAAACTGGTCTTTTAACAGACAGTGCGCAACACGGGAAAGTAAATCGGGTACAGAGATAACAGCTTCAGACAAAACAACGCCCTCGTTAACAGAGGGCGCCATGCTACCAAGAGCGGCAGGTAAAAATCCAGCGCTAACGCTAACCTACTTTACCGTAATGTGAATGTAGTTCTTTATCGATAGCGCCCAGCACGTCTGAACGGGTAATAATACCCAGCAAATAGCCATCATCATCTACCACCGGATATAACTTCGGCTTGGCTTTTAACATTATTTGCGCCAGATCGATAACACCGTCATAGTCTTTTACTGTTAGCACAGCCGGATTCATCACATCGGCGACGCGTGACGCTTGCTGATCATGATAAGTCGACATCAACATACGCTGCAAACAGTCTTGTTCAGATATAAAACCAATTATTTTATTATGTTCATCTATCACCGGGCCTCCGGTTTGGCGGCCTTTTATCAGCCGGGCAACTGCCATTTCAACCGGCATATCCGCAGTAAAGGTTACCGGATGCCGGTTCATATAATCTGCCACTTTGAGTAAATCCATGCTTCCCCCTGCACTGTATTACGGAGCTTCAGGCTCCCGTTAAGATTAGCCGAATTTAACCGCTTTGCTGCAAAATCACTCGCTAGCGGCAAAGATTTCGCTCAGTACTTCACCGCCTTCGGCTTTTAAGGCACGGTACATGCCTTCAGTATTAAAGGTCCAGCTAAGCTGGCCTTTGTTATCAACCACAATAACGCCACCATCACCGCCCACTTGCTTTAACTCAGCCAGTACTTGTTTGGCGGCCGCAGCTGCCGATATTTTTTGATATTTAGCTCTGGCACAGATATCGCTGGCAACCTGATAACGGATAAAAAACTCACCATGGCCGGTGGCCGATACCGCACAGCTGCTATTATCGGCAAAATTACCGGCGCCAATAATAGGCGCATCGCCAATCCGACCGTAACGCTTGGCGGTCATACCGCCGGTAGAGGTTGCTGCAGCCAGATTGCCTTTTTTATCTATTGCTACCGCGCCGACGGTACCCATTTTCCAGGCCGGGTCGTACGGCACAGCCGCCTGATGTGGCTGCGGCGCTATGGCCTGCTTTGCCCGCTTTAATGACTCATAGCGAAACTCTGTATTAAAATAACTGTTTTCCACCAGTTCAAGCTGCTGCTCTTTGGCAAACTGTTCTGCGCCCTTACCGGACAGCATCACATGTACCGATTTATCCATCACCGCCCGTGCCAGCAGTATCGGGTTCTTAACGTTGGTTACGCCGGCGACTGCACCGGCTCGCCGGTCACGGCCATCCATAATAGAGGCATCCAACTCATGTGTTTCATCAAAGGTGTAAACCGCTCCTTTACCGGCATTAAACAGAGGAGAGTCCTCCAGCACTGTCACTGCGGCCGTGACAGCATCTAAACTGCTGCCACCGCGCTCAAGCACACTGTAGCCCTGATTTACTGCATGCGTCAGCATAGCGTGATACGCCTGCTCTTGTGCCGGACTCATGCTGTTACGGCTGATGGTGCCGGCACCGCCGTGAATAACAATGCCGATAGGTGCTTTGGCATGCACGAGAACGGAACAAGTGCTAAGCGCAACTGCTAATAGTAGTGTTTTCATGATTGATTCCTGCAGTAACAATAATTCTTTGTACTTGATTCATCACAAAATCACAACCGGCTGTAACGCTAAGTGGCCGCTGCCGTGACGTGCTTTGTTACAATTCGAAGCAATGATTGCCCCCCTGGCTGGTCTATAGTTAATAATGTTGAATACCGGAGCAGTATTATGAACACTGTAATTTCCGTTAGTTTTGCCGTGACACTGTTAGCTTTGACGTCATGTCAGCATACACCTGCGCAGTGGAGCCGAATGGAGGCAGAAAAACTGTTGGTTGATGAAGCACGGTTTCAAGGCGAGTTGCACCCGATTGAGACAGTTGAAGAGATATTCAATCTGCCTCAGGCACATAAAGACGAGCTAAGCCAGCTCAAGTCAGCGCAGCTGGGTATGACTGAGCGCAGCACTGCTATCTTAAAGTATATTCTGGCTCACACCGGCGATAGCTTAACGTACAATCATACCGTAACCAGAACCGTTGGTGAGACTCTGGCCACACGTCAGGCGAATTGTTTAAGTTTATCTATTTTGACCTACAGCATTGCAAGAGAGGTAGGAATAGATGCTGCGTTTCAAGATGTAAAAATTCCGGAATATTGGAGCAGCGATACCAATCAAACCTGGCTAAATGGTCATATCAATTTAAAATTACTGCAAAACCGGCAGTTAAATTACCACTCCGGTTTAGTATTACTTGGCAGCGATATTGTTATTGATTTTGACCGCAACACCATAAAGCAACGTTTCGCCACCGAAACTATCAAACCCAAACGTGTTGTGGCCATGTTTTACAATAACAAAGCGGCAGAAAACTTTGACCGGTATAACCTTGCGCAAACCTACCGTTACTACCGCGCGGCTATCGCGGTGGATCCGGATTATGCGGTTACTTGGTCCAATCTTGCAGTACTATACCGGCAACAGAATTTGTATACACTGGCAGAGCAGGTTTACCACCATAGTCTGGCATTAGACCCAACATCCACTAATGCGTTGGCTAATCTGGCTGTGCTGTACCGTTATAACGGCAACATTAACGCGGCCAGGCAGTTAGAGCAGCAGGTACATGAAAAACGCAAAAGCAACCCCTGGTATTATGTGATGCTGGGCAACGAGGCAGTTAAGCGTAATGAGCTGAATGAAGCGATTGCCCTGTTTCAACAAGCGCTGGCACTAAATAACGACACTCATGAAGCGCTGTTCGGCTTGGCAAGAAGCTATTTTGCGCTGAACAATACGCTAAAAGCCTCGCATTATCTCGAAAAAGCCCGCCGCGCTGCCAAATCAACAGAAGATAAACAACGCTACCAACACAAAATCAGTGCGCTTAACCGCTTGGCCAGCGCCGGTTAACGACATTAAACCAGCAAACGCCGCTGCTCCGGCAGCCCCATACTCAGTACAAACGGCTCAGCGCTTTGCTGCGCTGCTGTAAAGTCTTGTTTTGACTTAAGCCCATGCCAGCCAATCTGAATAAGGCTTTGCGCCACCGCGCCGCCTAAACCAGCCCCGGGGCCAGATAAAATAATATGCTCAGGCGCAAATTCTTTTACCGCTACCTGCAGCGCTTTACTAAAATCATAGCTCTGACATACCTGATGCTGCAGTGTATAACGCTGCAACGCCGCTAAATCACTGCCAAAATTCGGCCAAATCTGGCCGCGTCCGTCAATTAACGGCAACTGCGGCTGGTTAAACCGCGCTGCCGGCCAAAGCGACAATGCTTTATCTGACGCCGCCTGCATAAAACCGGTATGAAATGCAGCATGGCCAGGCAGTAACAGCGGAAACCGATCATCACAGGGCGGCAAAGCTGCCATCGCTGCTTTTACTGCCGCTTCGCTGCCCGCCAGCACGGCATAGCCACCATACACGATAGACATAAACAGCTGGTCTTTATGCAGCGCTAATTGTTGTTGCACCAAAGCGTAGCGCTGCGTATCTGTTTGCCAGTGATCATCAATAACCGGGTAAATAAACTGCGCACCTGCACCATCTGCAGTTAACTGCGCCATATCGGATACCAGCTGCATACCGTTATCCGGCGCCAGCACACCGGCACAACCCAGCGCGGTATACCAGCCCATCGAATTGCCGGTAACAGCCACCACCTCAAACTGCTCTGAGTTAATACTGCGATAATCCGTCACTCCTGCGGCAAAAATCAGCGCAGCGGCGTTTTCGGCTTTTAAATGTGTCGCACGACTAAATACGGCCTGACTGTCCAGTTCACTTACGGTAGCTAACCCGGCAGCGGAGCGCACCGCATCAAACTGCTCCAGCAACGCCTTATCAGCACAGCTGCTACTGATATAGCCCAGCTCTGCTTTGTTGTAAGTACCGCGACCCGGACAAATCACCAATGCGGTTTTTTTCATAACATCACCTGTTCAGTATCAACGGTAAGCAGGCTGAGCGCCTGTTGTACAATTTGCTGCTTCGACGGTAGTACTGCGTAAGCGGCAGCCCCCAGCGGGATAAAGCTATCTTCAGCACATAAACGCTGCACGTTAAAATGGCCGGGCTTAGCCTCATGCAAAGCAGTAAACAGCTCTTCACTAAGTGAACCACGCCGACGGCATTCATCGACAATCAGTACCTTGCTACAACCTTGCAGCGCTTTGATAATTTCTTTGGTATGTAGTGGTACCAGAGTGCGTAAATCCAGTACGCGAATACGGTAACCTTGTGCGGCCAGCTCTTGTTCGGCCTGACGGCTTAAATAATAACCATTGGCGTAACTGATAATCGCCAGTTCATCACCATCGCCGTATACCGCCGGCGCACCTGGTTCCGGTAACGGCGTGTCCGGTAACGGATAATCGCTTAACCATAAGCCGTCGCCTGCGGTGGCCAGGTCGCGTGTCATATACAGCGCAATCGGCTCAAGGAAGATAACCAAACGCTTTTGCTGATGCGCCAGCTGCACTGCCTGACGTAGCAACAAGGCAGCGTCATAGCCGTTTGACGGGCAAAATAAAATTACGCCCGGAATATCGCGAAACACTGCAAAGGAGTTGTCATTATGAAAATGGCCACCAAAGCCGCGCTGGTAGGCCAAGCCTGCGATGCGGATCACCATCGCGTTGTGGTACTGGCCGTTGGAGAAAAACGGCAAGGTGGCCGCTTCACCGCGAATTTGATCTTCGGCATTGTGCACATAGGCCAGAAACTGAATTTCCGGTATCGAAATAAAGCCCTGCTGCGCCAAGCCAATTGCCATACCCAGTATGCTTTGCTCATCCAGCAAGGTATTAATCACCCGGTTACTGCCAAAGGCATGCACCAAATGTTGGGTAACACCGTAAACGCCGCCCTTTTTGCCGACATCTTCGCCAAACACCACAGTGTTATTATACTGCGCCAGCACATCGTGCAGCGCCCAGTTCAGCAGTTTTGCCAAATGCTGCTTCTTGCCCGTATTATGCTGGTCAAAGGCAAACAGCTGTTGCCGCGCTTCGACATCAGGCAGCGCTGGCGCCGGCAAGGCTACACGCTGCGGCGCAATAGACGCCATAACCTGAGCTGCCGTAGTTAGCTTAGGCTGATTACTGGCAATGGCAGCTACGCGGCCAACTTGTGCGACCAGCGCATTTAACTGCGCCAATAACTGCTCTGCTGTAATGTCGCCACTGGCAAGCAATGCGGCGGTGCTGCTAAGTAGCGGATCGAGCTCCAGCTCAGCTTCAATTTGTGCTTTGGTACGATACGCCGCTTCGGCATCGGCGCCGGCATGGCCAAACAAGCGTACGGTAGACAAATGCAGCACTGCAGGTTTACGTTTGCTGCGCACATAATCAGCGGCACGGCGGGCAACATGATAGGTTTGCGCCAGATCGCGACTGTCGGCGGCAAAATACTTTAGTGCCGGCCGGTCAGCTAAGTCCTGCTCTATCCAACCGCTGGGGGTCGGCGTAGAAATACCCAGGCCATTATCTTCGCAGACAAACAGCACCGGCAGCGGCACCTGCTGGTATGCTGCCCAGCAGGTCGAGTTAATGGCGCCCTGGGCAGTAGAGTGGTTAGCCGACGCATCGCCAAAGCTGCACAGCACTATAGCATCTTGTGGCCACTGGCCACCGACACCAAGACGTTTGCTTAAGTCGACAGCAAAAGCGGCCCCCACAGCTTTAGGCAACTGTGACGCTATGGTGCTGGTTTGCGGCGGTATATTCAGCGCTAAGCTGCCAAGCACCTTATGCCGGCCGCCGGAGATGGGGTCATCACTGCTGGCACAAAACGACAGCAGCATATCGTATAGCGGCGTGCTGCCGGGCAACTGCTTGCTGCGTTCGATAAAAAACGCGCCGCTGCGGTAATGCAAAAATGCCGGATCGGTTAGCCTTAAGGCTGCCGCCACAGCGGCATTACCCTCATGGCCGGCACTGCCGATGGTATAAAAACTCTGGCCTTTGGCTTGCAGCAAACGCGATTGTAAATCCAGCAAGCGGCTGCATAACTGGCTGTGCCACAACTGATATAAAGTACTGAATTCAATACTGTGACTACTGCTGTGCGGCGGAAGTTTACCGCTTTTTAAGCGCTCACGGTATTCATTAACCCAGGGGTGTACGGCTTCTGACATAAGGCTTACTCCGCAGTAACTGCCTGGCTTAAACGCCGCTAAACGCCTGTAAACCGGTTTGTGCCCGGCCTAAAATCAGCGCATGCACATCGTGCGTACCCTCGTAGGTGTTTACCGCTTCCAGGTTCATCACATGGCGGATAACATGGTATTCGTCAGCAATACCGTTGCCACCGTGCATATCGCGGGCAACCCGGGCGATATCCAGCGCTTTGCCACAGGAGTTGCGTTTAATTAACGAAATAGTTTCCGGCGCCAGCAAATTCTGATCCATCAAACGGCCTGCTTGTAAGCAAGACAGTAAGCCTATGCTGATCTCAGTTTGCATATCAGCCAGTTTTTTCTGGATCAATTGATTGGCCGCCAAAGGCCGGCCAAACTGGTGGCGGTCAAGGGTGTACTGCCGGGCGGCATGCCAGCAAAACTCGGCTGCACCCAGCGCGCCCCAGGCGATGCCGTAACGGGCTTTGTTTAAGCAGCCAAACGGGCCTTTTAAGCCGCTGACATTGGGCAGCAACGCATCCTCGCCCACTTCGACGTTATCCATCACAATTTCGCCGGTAACAGAAGCCCGCAAGGAAAACTTGCCTTCAATTTTAGGAGCTGACAAACCTTTCATGCCCTTTTCCAGCACAAAGCCGCGGATGTCACCGTCTAACTTGGCCCACACCACAAATACATCGGCAATCGGCGAGTTGGTGATCCACATTTTGCTGCCGTTTAACAGATAACCATCGGCGGTTTTCTTCGCCGTGGTGCGCATGCCGGCGGGGTCTGAGCCGGCATCAGGCTCGGTTAAACCAAAACAGCCTACCCACTCACCGGTTGCCAGTTTGGGCAAATACTTCAGCCGCTGCGCTTCGCTGCCGTATTCATGAATAGGATGCATCACCAGGGAGGATTGCACGCTCATCGCACTGCGATAACCGCTGTCTACCCGCTCTACCTCGCGCGCTACCAAGCCGTAACACACATAGTTAACCGCAGAGCAGCCATACTTTTCCGGTAAGGTGGCGCCCAGCAGGCCCAACCCGCCAAGTTCTGTCATTATTTCACGGTGAAAATGCTCTTCGCGATTGGCCATTAACACCCGCGGCAACAGTTTTTCCTGACAATACTGCTGGGCGGTGTCGCGGATCATCCGCTCTTCTTCGGTTAACATGTTGCTGAATGCAAACGGGTCCTGCCAATCAAAATGTGCACGTGCCATAGCAAATTCCTCAATAAAACCAGCGAAATATTTTTAGTTATCGCCAGATTAGCCTGCTTTGATATACAGTTAAAATATAATAATCCTGTATCAGGTATAGTTTATAGCTATGGATATTCGCCAATTAAATTACTTTGTCGCCGTGTACGAGCAAGGCAGTGTCAGCGCAGCGGCGCGCCAGTGCTGTGTGGCGCAGCCATCGCTATCATCTGCGCTGCGTCAATTAGAGCAAGAGCTGGGCGTCAGTTTATTTACCCGTCTGCCAAAAGGCGTAACCCCAACGGAGGATGGCGAAAAACTCTATGGCCATGCCGGCCGTCTGTTAGCGCAACTGCAGTCACTTAAAGCCTCGTTTAGCCAACCGGTGGCGCGGGTAAAATTCCGCCTGGGATTAATTCGTGCTTTAGGCGTTGAACGCATGAGCCAGTTACTGCGCGAGTTTAGTAACAGCCTGCCCGGGCTGGAACTGCATTTGGTGGAACCGGATGAGCTATGCGATGCCCGTATTATCACGCCTCAGCTGTTAAAAGCCGGCGAAGCATTTCAGCCAATATGGCAGGATAATTATTTACTCGCGATACCACCGGGCTCAGCATTAATGCTGCAGGAAAAGATTGCCCTAAGCGACTTTGAAAATTTACCACTGATTAAACGCACCCCCTGTGATGCGTGGAATGCGTTATACCCTGAACTGGTGCGCCGCGGCATTAAACCCGACTTACGTGCTGATATTCAAACTATAGAATATGCATTAGGGCTGGTGTCTGCCGGTGTTGGTTGTGCACTGGTGCCCGATTTTGACAATATGCAACAGCGCAATGACGTTATTCTGCGCCCGGTGAATGAACTTAAATTAGAACGCACTATAGGTCTGGCTTATCCGAAAAACAGTAATACAGAACCGCTTACTATGTTGCTACAACAATGCCTGCAAGCCGCTAGTCGATAATTTTACCGCGGTAAAACCATGTATCCCAAGCGCTTCAGCTGCTAAACTGGCGATATGTTTCTATACGCCAGACTTGGATAAGCTATTGTGACAACAGCACAAAGCAGTTTTTACTTTCACGACTATGAAACCTGGGGCGCGGATCCCAAACGTGACCGCCCGGCACAATTTGCCGGTATTCGCACCGACTTAGATCTTAATATTATCGGCGAGCCCGATGTATGGTATTGCCAGCTAGCCAATGATTATCTGCCGCACCCGCAAGCCGCCCTGATCACCGGCTTAACGCCACAGCTGTGCAATAAAAAAGGCCTGAGCGAAACTGACTTTATGCAGCGCATTTTGCAGCAATTCAGTATGCCCAATAGCTGTGTGCTGGGCTATAACAACCTGCGCTTTGACGATGAAGTTACCCGCTACAGCCTGTACCGCAATTTTTATGAGCCTTATGGCCGTGAATGGCAAAACGGTAACAGCCGCTGGGACTTAATTGACATGGTACGCGCCTGCTATGCGCTGCGCCCCGAAGGCATCAACTGGCCATTGCGTGAAGATGGCAGCCCGATATTTAAACTCGAAGAGCTCACCAAGGCTAATGGCTTAGCTCACGAAAACGCTCACGATGCCTTATCTGATGTCTATGCCACTATTGCCATGGCCAAACTCATTAAACAAAAGCAACCAAAGCTGTTTGGTTATTTGTTTGAGCTGCGCAAAAAAGCCAAAGTGGCTGAGCTGATTGACGTTGCCGGTATGACACCGCTGGTGCATGTGTCGTCAAAGTTTCCTGCCACACAGGGCTGCGTTAGCTGGATAGTACCGCTGGCATTTCACCCAACCAATAAAAACGCGGTAATTTGCTATAACTTACAAGCTGATCCGATACCACTGCTGGAAGATGATATCGCCACCTTGCAGCAAAAGCTGTACACCAAAACCGCCGATCTGGCAGATGGCGAACAGCGCTTGGGTTTAAAGCTGATCCATTTAAATAAATGCCCGGTATTGGCCCCGGCAAAAACGCTGAGCGAACAGCGGGCAGCAGAATTTGGCATCGATCGCACACAATGCCTTAAGCACCTCGAGTTTTTACGCCATCACCGTGATACGCAAACTAAAGCCATAGCGCTGTATCAGCAGTTGAATGAATTTCCGGCCGAGACCAATCCGGATTATCAGCTGTATAATGGCTTTATCAATGACGGCGATAAACAAAAAATGCAGCAATTGCATCAGCTGTCGCCGGAGCAACTGGCAATCGACGCCCCGGTATTTAGCGACGAGCGCTTAAACAGCCTGCTGTTTTTATACCGTGCCCGTAATTACCCCTACAGCCTGACCGACAGCGAACAGCAAAAGTGGCAACGCTACCGTACCGATAAATTGATGCACGGCCTGGATAACCCCAATTTAACCATGGAAGATTTCAGCTTAGCGCTGGAAAATCTGGCGCATGAACACGCCAGTGATGAGCAAAAAATGAAGATATTAAAATCACTGTATTTGTATGTACAGAGCTTATAACTAAGAAAAAACACCGGCGTGAGCCGGTGTCTGCTTTACTCTTTTTCTGCCAGCTTTTTTAAGTTCTCATGAATTTTAAACAGCACGATCAATAACTCGCACCAAATCCGCACACCAATACTACCAAACACCAAAATACCCAGTCCCGACCAGAAACTGCCGTAAGCGGTAAACATCGCGCCCAATCCGCTGACTAACACCGCAAACAACAGTAACCAATAAACAAAGGTAATAATTTTCGGCGTTAACATTGAATCAAAAAACAGTACATCTCTCATAACTATGTCCTTTTTTATTATTTTTTAACCATTAGCGATAACAATCTGCGTCACAATAAGATACTTCATGCTGGCCAACAACTCCGACTAGCAAGCGAATAACCAAGTACAGGCGGTCTTCCATTTTGAACCGCTTGTCTTTATACTCGGCCACTACTTGTCGGAGTGCCCAGCTGTTTACAGCGGGCTGAGACCGTGAAAACGGGATCCGTTGAACCTGATCAGGCTAATACCTGCGAAGGGAAACAAGGGGAAATACAGTACATAGCACGGCACAAAACCGCCTTGCGGTTTAATTGCCGGTTATCACCTGCCCCCACTCCGGACAAGCAACCTCAACTTGTTAACCGGAGCTTGCTATGTCTGAACCAACTTTATCTAAACGCGATTTACGTGCCCATGCCAGAGCTTATATTCAGGCGTTACAGGGCGAAACCTTTCCCGGTTCCAGCCGTCGTTATCTGCACTGTGAACACAGCGGCGTTAAAGTGCCGGTGCGGGATATTCATTTAACCGCTACCCGCTTAAGCGATGGCAGCAGCCAACCCAACCCGGCTTTACCGGTGTACGACACCTCCGGCCCTTACGGCGACCCGGCGCAAACATTAGACGTGCTAAAAGGTCTACCCAAATTACGCCTTGAGTGGATTAACGCACGCGCCGATGTTGCGCCCTCGCCGTTACCGCCCTTTGCTGATATTGCGCTGGATGAACAAATCACCGAGTTTGAGCATCAGCCACTGCGCGCTAAAGCCGGTAAAACGGTGACCCAACTGCACTATGCCCGCGCCGGCATTATCACGCCGGAAATGCATTTTATCGCGCTGAGGGAAAACATGGCGGTAACTGATGACGGCGTCAGAAACCATCAGGGCGAAAGCTTTGGCGCAGCAATACCAAAGCAAATTACGGCAGAATTCGTGCGGCAGGAAGTAGCCGCCGGCCGTGCCATTATTCCGGCCAATATTAATCACCCGGAAGCCGAGCCGATGATTATTGGCCGCAACTTTAAAGTTAAAGTAAATGCCAATATCGGTAACTCGTCAGTCAGTTCCAGTATTGAAGAAGAAGTGGAAAAGCTGGTGTGGGCCACGCGCTGGGGCGCCGATACGGTAATGGATTTATCCACCGGCCGGCGTATTCATCAAACGCGGGATTGGATCTTACGCAACAGCCCGGTGCCGATTGGTACAGTACCGATTTATCAAGCGCTGGAAAAAGTGAAAGGTGACGTTAGCCAACTGAACTGGCGGGTGTTCTACGACACCTTGGTAGAGCAAGCCGAACAAGGTGTCGATTACTTTACTATTCATGCCGGGGTACTAAAAGACTATGTCGCACTAACCGCCAACCGCGTTACCGGTATCGTCTCACGTGGCGGCGCTATTATGGCGCAGTGGACCAGGCTGTATAACGAGGAAAGTTTTCTATATCAGCATTTTGAACAAATTTGCCAACTCTGTGCTGCCTACGACATTTCGCTGTCACTCGGTGACGGCCTACGCCCGGGTAGCATTGCTGATGCCAACGATGAAGCGCAATTTGCCGAACTGCGCACCTTAGGCGAACTAACCAAAATTGCCTGGCGCTATGATGTACAGGTTATGATTGAAGGTCCGGGTCATGTGCCGATGCAGCTTATTCAGCAAAATATGACTGAGCAGCTAAAGCATTGCCACGAAGCACCGTTTTACACTTTGGGCCCGCTGACAACCGATATTGCACCGGGTTACGATCATATTACCTCAGGCATAGGTGCGGCGATGATTGGCTGGTTTGGCTGTGCCATGCTGTGTTATGTCACCCCGAAAGAGCACTTAGGCCTGCCAAATAAAGAAGATGTAAAACAAGGTCTTATTGCCTACAAAATTGCTGCGCATGCCGCAGACCTGGCTAAGGGCCATCCGGCCGCACAGCTAAGAGACAATGCCCTGTCTAAAGCCCGTTATGAATTTCGCTGGCAGGATCAGTACAATCTGGCGCTGGACCCGTTTACGGCCAAAGCCTACCACGATGAAACCCTAAGCCATGAAGGTGCCGACAGCGAGCAATTTTGCTCAATGTGCGGACCTAAATTTTGCTCGATGCGGCTTAATCAGCAAATTCAGCAACAAGAGGCAGCAGCTGATGCATAAGCCGGACTTAGCAACTAAGCCCATCGTCTGGGCTATTGCCAGCTCAGACAGTGGTGGTGGCGCCGGCATTCAGGCCGACTTGCATACCTTTGCGGCACTGGATTGTCACGGCTGCAGCGTGATTGCGGCCGTAACAGCGCAAAACAGTACTGAGGTAGTGGGCTATGAAGCCATCAGCCAGGCTTTGTTTGTCACCCAACTGAACTGCCTGCTAAACGATATGCCGCCCCGGGTGATTAAAATCGGCCTGATCCCCGATGCCGGATTGCTGGAGCAATTAGCCAGCTGGCTGGCGCAGCACAAAAATCAGTATCAATTTATTGTCATTGCCGATCCGGTGTTAAGTAGCAGCACTGGCTATAACTTCGTCCGGCAAAGTACTTTAAGCATCTGGCGACATCAGCTGTTACCGCTGCTGGACCTTATTACCCCCAACCTGCCGGAGTTAGCCCTGCTGAGCCAGTTGCTGCAGGCTGAGGTTGCATCGCAAGCTGAGCAATTATTGCAATGGGGGGCAAAAGCGTTATTGATAAAAGGCGGGCACTGTAACGGCACAGCCGATATCACTGATCATTTTATCAGCCCAAACAGTAGCCTTCAGCTTACACAACCCAGGCTCAGCACAGTGCATAACCATGGCACCGGATGTGTATTGTCCAGTGCAATAGCTGCAGCCTGCGCTCATGGCTATGATCTTGCCGACAGCACTATTATTGGACGTGCTTATCTGCAACAAGCACTGTGCCATAGCTACGCTACAGGCAAAGGCGCCGGTAGCTTGCAACATCACGGCTGGCCAACAGAGCCGCACTATTTTCCCAAGCTAACGCAGCCGCAAGATACTCATTACGATACGCTAAGCTTTGCCGCTATCGCCGCCCCTATTGGCTTCTATCCGGTAGTAGACAGTGTGCAATGGCTAAAACGTTTGCTGCCGTTTGAACCGGATGTTATCCAGCTACGCCTAAAGCATGGCACCGCTTTGGAAATTGAACAGCAGATAGCCGAAGCCGTGGCGTTAAGCCGCGATTACAAATTGCGGTTATTTATTAATGATCACTGGCAACTGGCGCTTAAGCACGCGGCCTATGGTGTGCATCTGGGCCAGCAAGATTTAACCACGGCAAATTTACCTGCGATAGCAGCAGCCGGTTTACGTCTGGGCATTTCAACCCATAGTTACGCTGAACTATTACGGGCGCGTCAGTTACAGCCGTCTTACATCGCATTGGGGCATATTTTTGCCACGCAAACCAAGCAAATGCCGTCACAGCCACAAGGCTTAGCCAGGCTTAAGCGCTACGCCGCCCTCTGCAGCGATACGCCGACTGTCGCCATAGGCGGTATTACTGCAGAGCGCTTGGTTGCGGTGCTGCAATGCGGTGTATCCGGCGTAGCCGTGGTGTCTGCGGTTACGGCGCAGGCTGAGCCTGAACAGGCATTTTCGCGTTTTAAACATCAAGTGGAGCAACATTATGCACATTATGCTTAACGACACCCCACTACAACTTGCTGCTGTCAGCACCTTAGCGCAGCTGTTACAGCAACAACAGTTAAACACTGAGGGCCTGGCAATAGCGGTGAATGACAGCGTTATCGCTAAACGCCTGTGGCATGAGTATCAACTGCAAAACCATGATCAGATACAACTATTTCAGATAGTTACCGGAGGCTGAGCATGCTGACTATCGCAGATCAAAGCTTTCACAGTCGCCTGCTACTGGGCAGCGGAAAATTTTCCACTCCACAGCTGATGCAACAAGCTATAAAGGCCAGTGGCAGCCAGCTGGTTACACTTGCCATAAAACGACTGGAGTTAGATAAACCCCGGAATGATTTACTGACACCGCTACGGGCGATGACAATTCAGCTGTTGCCAAACACCTCCGGTGCAAAAACAGCGAAAGAAGCCATTTTTGCCGCTGAACTGGCGCGCGACGCATTACAAACCAACTGGCTGAAACTGGAAATTCACCCCGATCCGCGCTATTTAATGCCGGATCCTATAGAAACCCTGGCGGCTGCCGAACAGCTGGTTAAACTGGGCTTTGTGGTACTGCCGTATTGCAGTGCTGATCCGGTGTTGTGTAAACGGCTGGAGCAAGTCGGCTGCGCCGCTGTAATGCCGCTGGGAGCTGCCATCGGTTCCAACCAGGGCATACAAACCCGCGCCATGCTGGAGATTATTATCGAGCAGGCAACAGTGCCGGTTATTATCGACGCCGGCCTTGGCGCGCCGTCACACGCGGCGGCCGCTATGGAGCTTGGCGCTGCGGCGGTGTTAGTCAATACCGCTATTGCAGCAAGTCAGGATCCGGTAGCAATGGCAGGCGCCTTCGCACAAGCTGTCAGCGCCGGGCGCATAGCGTATAAAGCCGGTTTAGCCGCTACACAGGCGTATGCAGCTTCAAGCCCGTTGACTGATTTTCTGGCGGCACTATGAGTTTTACACAACACTGGCAACAGCAAAACTGGCAGGAATTACAACTGCAAAGCCGTAATTTCAGCCTTAGTGATGTGCAAGCTGCTATTAACAAACCGCAGCCAGGTATAACAGATTTGCAAGCACTGCTCTCACCGGCAGCGTTACCACTACTGCCTGCCTTGGCAGCCAAAGCACAGCAACTCACCCGGCAACGGTTTGGCCATACAGTACAATTTTATGCGCCGCTGTATTTATCCAATCTCTGCGCCAATGAATGCACATACTGCGGCTTTTCACTGAGTCAAAAAGTAAAACGCCGCACGTTAAACCACGGCGAAATAGCACAAGAATGCCGCGCTATTAAAGCACTGGGTATAGATCAGGTGCTGATTGTAACCGGTGAGCACGAGCGTAAAGTAGGTATAGACTATTTTTGTGATGTACTGCCATTAGTTCGCAGATACTTCAGTAGTGTGCAATTAGAAGTACAGCCGCTAAGCTGCATAGAATATGACAAGCTAAAGGCTCTCGGCGTCGATGCGGTAATGCTGTATCAGGAAACCTATAATGCAGCTGCGTATCAACAGTATCATCTAAAGGGTAAAAAGAGTGATATTCACTGGCGGCTGGATGCACCTGACAGAGTGGGTCAAGCGGGGATTGATAAAATAGGCCTCGGTATTTTGCTTGGTCTTAGTGACTGGCGCACCGACGCCATCTTGCTGGCACAGCATCTGCGTTACTTACAACAACACTACTGGCAATGCCGTTTTAGTTTATCCGTGCCGCGGATCAGGCCATGCAGTGGTGGCGGCACGGTAGCAAACCCCATCAGCGATAAAGAACTTATCCAGTTAATTTGTGCCTTTCGCTTATTCGCGCCAGAGCTGGAGATTAGCCTTTCAACCCGTGAATCTGCAACATTTCGCCAGCATGTGGTGCCGCTGGCCATAACCAGTGTCAGCGCCGGCTCAAAAACCCAACCTGGCGGTTACAGTGTTGAACCACAAAACCTTGAGCAATTCAGCATAGACGATAATCGCACGCCACAGCAGGTTGCCAGTGCCTTAATACAACAAGGCCTGCAGCCGGTATGGAAAGATTGGGACAGCTTTTTAGGCCGGTAAAACGCAAACAAGCCCGCCTCTTTCGAGACGGGCTTGTTTACTAATTGGGAGACTGCGGGGCTGGCCGTCCAGCGGTGAACTACAGCCAAGTTAACTTCGCATAGCGACAAAGGTGTCGGGAACACCTTTGGACGTTGCAACGCAACGGTCCGCAGGACGAAACACAGGAGGTGTTTCGCAATGCTACACGCGTAGCGCTGTAGCTGTTATGTGACTATAGTGCGCCGCCAGGATGGCCTGCCCCGAGGCGCTTCAACGCAAAAAGGCCTACCGGTTAGGGTAGGCCTTTTG
>NZ_JABSOD010000008.1 GCF_013283795.1 Rheinheimera lutimaris | reverse complement strand
GTCTCGAAAGAGGCGGGCTTTTTGCTTTGCGCTTCACTAATCACCTAATTACACAAATAATTGCTGAAAAACTCGACAAATGACTGTCAAAGATTAACACTGAGAGCTGTTTCAAAAGGAGTTGACCTTGTCATTATTGCATTTATTTGAGCACCGGACGCGCCGTTTGCAGTTGTTAGCACTGTTGCTGTTTCTATTGCTGCTTAATGTGTCGCACTATGCGGCACGGCAGCATACGATACAGCAGCAGGCAACGCAGCTGATGCAGCAGATTCCTTCACCAAGGCCCTTATCTGAAGATCAGCCGGTTTGGCTTACCCTAACGGCTGAAAATGCTTTAGCTATGCAACTGCAGCCCGGCGCTACTGACTACCTGGCGTTAAATCTTGGTGATAGCCTGGCTTTTGTTGATAAACGCCTGCTGCCGGGAACTGATGTGTGGTTTTATGTGGTTCTGAACAGTGTATTTATACTGGTATTTTTGCCATTGGCATTGTTGTTTCGCCGCCGGCGCAGTGCGCTTACCAGCGAAGTAATCGAGCTGGATAAGGCTATCCGCATACTGCAGGATAAGGTTGAGCTGAATAGCCGTTCCGGTACAGCGCCGAGTATAGCGCTTGGCAAAGTATCTGAGCGGATCAATCATTTACTGAAACGGGATCAGGAAGTCAGGCATCTGGTGCGGGTACAAGGCTTAATCGATCACGAATTAGCGATTGGTAACCGCGTGTTCTTTGAAAGTAAGTTGCAGCATTATCTTGGCGATGTGTCTGAGGTAGCTTATGGTGCTTTGTATATCATCCAACTGAGCCATCCGGAGCCTGGGCCGGCTGGTATTAAGCAACTGACACGGTTAAAAGGTTGTGTTGATATCCTGCATGGTATGGCGGCAGCTTACCCTGATACGGTAATGGCGCGTTTATCTGATAATGATTTGGTGTTATTGGTTGCAGGGCTTACCGGTAGAGAAATGGAAAAGTTGGGAGACAGAATGGCCACCTTGCTTAGCCGCGCCAGCTGCTTTGCAGATTGCACAGGTCAGGATGTTTTGCATATTGGCTATGCCGGTTACCAGCGCGATCAAACCTCCTATCAGATCTTGTCAGAGGCGGACATGGCACTAAAAACCGCACAGTTACATGGCCCTAATGCAGCCTACGGTTTTGTGCAACAAGACAGTAAACCCCCGGCTAAAGGTTCGGTATGGTGGCGCTCTGAGCTGAACAAAGCACTGCAAGAGCATCGCTTTACGTTGAGCTTTCAGCCGGTATTCTCCTGGCAAGACAGTGATGTGCTGCAGCATGAAGTGTTAGTTCGCTTGCAAAGCAGCGACGGCCAGAATATTCCGGCTGCTATTTTTCTGCCAATGGCGCACAACTGCGGCCTGACGGGACAGCTGGACCAACATGTGCTGTTAAAAACTGCAAAGCTTTGCGCGGTGGACTCACGTACTTACAGCCGCTGCAGTGTGAATATCAGTATTCAGTCGTTACTGGAGCCACAATGGTGCGACTGGCTTGATCAAATGTTGCTAAGCGGACAGTTAGAGCCACAGCAGCTAGCGCTGGAAATCTCAGAGCACCACTTACTTAAGCATTATAAGCAACTGAAAAGCCGCTTAATAAAACTCCATAAAGCCGGTTTCAGCCTTATTGTCGACCAGATTGGTCTGGTGATCGACAATGCAATTTATGTTGATGAGTTACCGTTAGAGTCAGTTAAGTTGCATCCTTCGGTAGTGCGTAATATTAACCAACACCTGGAGCAACAGCTGTTTGTGCGTGGTCTGGTATCCGGTTATGCCGGTAAAGGGGTAAAAGTTATTGCCACCGGAGTAGAGCTGGAGGAGGAGTGGCTGACATTGCAAAAGCTGGGTATAGCCGGCGGCCAGGGCTTTTATTTCAGCCAGCCATTAAACCAGATAATAGCGCAAGGTCAGACGCAGTAATTAAGTTGCGATAGTGCAGGCCTTGCAAGCCCTGTAAGCCGCCGGTATGGAAGAAACTCAACCGGCTGCCGGCAGGAAACCGCCCTGCTGCAATTAGCGACAATACCCCGTGTAGTGCTTTACCGGTATAAACCGGCTCAACGTATAAACGTTGCTGCGCCATGTCGCGGCAAAATTGCAGCAGTTCTGGACTAAAGCGCGCATAACCGGCACCGGTAAAGTCAGTATTAATTGTCCACTGGCCGACAGGCCGTCCCGGCGGCAGCAACTGCAGTACTTTGGCAGGCAGCGAGGCATCTTTTACCACTGCAATACCCAGTACTGCGGCATCATTCCGGCTGATCATTCCGGCCAGGGTGCCGCCGCTGGCTGTGGCACAAATAACCGTATCTGCCAGTCCGTCCGGTGTTGTCACCAAATCCAATTCTGCCACACCCCTGGCACCGTCAGCAGATGAGCCGCCCTCCGGCACCATTAGCAGCTGCGGATGTTGCTGTTGCAACCGGCTGATAAAGTCGGCTTGATGGCGCAGGCGGTAGCTGCTGCGGTCAAGAAAGTGCAATTGCATCCCTTGCTGCTGACAAAACTGTAAAGTCGGATTGGCTAAGTCGGGTTTATCTGCTCTGACATAGGCCACACTGGCCAGGCCCGATTGCCGGCAAGCAGCGGCAACGGCACAAAGGTGGTTAGAAAATGCACCGCCGAAGGTGAAAACGCCCTTCATGCCGCCAGCTTGCGCGTTAGTAAGATGGTACTTCAGCTTCAGCCATTTATTGCCGGACACGCTTGCCAGCCCGGTTTCGAGATGACAAATCCAAAGCTGTACCTGATGGCGTAACAATATAGTATGGCTTAACGCTTGCCAGCGCTGTCGGGCAACAGGCAGCTGAACCTTAGGTGAATACAACATAGGAAGAAGCATGACAGTCAACGTAATAGCCGCTAGTATAGCGTTATAAACGGAGCGAATGGCAGGCTATGCTGAGAAAAATAATAAAACGCCTTAAGCGAATATCCCCCGGTGATTCTGCATTGTTCGCTGTACATCTGCGCAGTGACAGTCTTTCGCTGGTGCAGTTAAAAGCAGCACGTGTTCAACGCTGTAACACCATCAATTTTAATGTCGGTAGCTGGCAAACTGCGCTGCATGATGCTATGACAGCAGTGCCGGCCGGTTGCCAGCTGCACGTTGTGCTGGCGGCAGATTTTTATCAGTTGGTGCAGCTGGATAAACCTGCCCTGGCAGCAGAAGAAATGCTGCAGGCTTTGCCATGGCAAGTAAAAGACCTTGTTAGCATAGCGCCGGAAGATATCGTCGCTGATTATATCGATTTACCCGGCCACGGCGGCACACAGGCAAAGATTAACGTAGTGGTTGCCAGCCTTAGCTGGCTGAAACAGCTGGTCAGTATTATCAGCAATGCCGGTGGTGTTATAGCGTCGATACAGCCGGAAGAATGGCTGGCCGGCGAATTACTGCCGGTAGCCAGTCACGCCAGTATGCTGCTGGTGCATCAGCCGGAGCAGGAATTACTCATCCAAATCGTGCGCGATGGCTTATTGTATTTTTCCAGACGCACGCGAGGCTTCGGTAAATTACATTTAAGTACCGAGGCGGACTTGCGCAGCGGCACCCTGGACAGGTTGCAGTTAGAGCTGCAGCGCTCGATGGACTATTTTGAAAGCCAGCTTAAACAACCTCCGGTACGGGAAATCCGGTTGCTGATGACGGCACCGCAGTTAATGTGTGAGTTATTAACGGAAAGTGGCTTTAACCGCGTAGAGCCACTACAACCTTTGCCTTTGGCTGCGGCACTGAGTAATGCGGAATTATTAAGCTGTTGGCCCGCTGTGGCGGCTGTCTGTGGGCAGTTGAAGGAGCCAACTGTATGAAGCAACGGGTTAATCTATACCAGCCACTGCTGTATCCGGTTACTGAGCGGTTGAGTTTACAGCGGCTGGTGTCGGGCTGGCTGTTGTTGGTTGGCACCTTATTATCCGGCTGGTTTTGGTTGCAATATCAGCAGCAACAATTAACTGAACAGCTGGCAGTACAGCAGCAACAACTGGATGTGCAGCAGCAGGAAGTACAGTTGTATCAACAAGCACTGCAACAGCGCCAGCCGGCAGTGGAGCTGACAAAACAATATGAATTGTTGCAACACCGGGTGCGGCAAAAGCAGCAACTGTTAGGTTACCTGGCGCAACAACAGCAACAGGCCGGCCAATTGTATAGTCCGGTGTTAGCACATTTACTGCAAATAGACCGGCGCGAGCTGTGGTTAACTGCTTTTAGCTTGCAGCAACAGCACAGCAGCTTCAGCGGTATTTCATTGCAACCGGACAAGGTGCCGTTGTGGTTGGATGATTTACGCCGGTTAGACTATTTCAAAGGCCAGCGTTTCAGCGAGGTCAATATGTTGCAGGTGCCGCAACAGAGTGCTGTCAGTTTTCAGCTGGTGGCGCAACAAGGAGGCAGTCTGTGACACAGTGGCAGTTATTATCGGAAAAATTCAGTCAGTTGCAGCAGCGGGAAAAGCTGTGGTTGTCAGTGGGCGTAATCTTCCTGACATTGTGGCTGTTGCTGATTTACCTGTTAGAGCCGGCCTGGCTGGCGGGGCAGCAAGCTCAAAAGCAGCTGAGTACGCTGCAACAGCAGCAATCTGATGCAAAAGCTCAAGCCGACACCCTCAGGCGTCAACTCAGTGTCAATATGGACCAGAAGTATCTGGAGCAAATAGCTGTGTTGCAGCAGCAAGAACAGCAGCTAAACGCCGAAATAAAACAAAGTGCCGCCCATTTTGTTGGTTCTGAGCAAATGATCAGTTTGCTACAGAACATACTGCAAAGCAGCAGTGGTGTGCAGGTAACCAGCTTATCTACACCGCCGGCGCAGCCGGTCAGGTTGGCAGGCCAGGCAGATGACGAGGCGGCATTGCTGTATCAGCATACTATTACTCTGGTAATGAGCGGCAGCTACGCTAAGTTGCATGCAGTATTGCAGCGCATTGAACGCTTGCCCGGTTTGATAAACCAGGCTGGGTTGGAGTACCGCGTATTGGAATATCCGCAGGCAGAATTGTCGTTAAAGCTGAGCACAGTGAGTGAATATGAAGATTTTATTCGTTTGTAGTTTAGCCTTGTTGCTAAGTGGACAAGCGCTGGCAGATCCCACCAGACCGGCCGATGGTTGGCAAACAGACGCTACAGCAGCACAAAGCACAGCAGCGCCTGCCAGCTTAAGGTTGCAACTGATTAAAAATACAGAGCAAGGCCCGGTGGCACTGATCAATGGCCAACTGCTGCGAAAAGGTGACCGGTTTGCACAGTACCTGGTAGCGGATATTCAGGACGCACAGGTCGTTTTGCAATCAAATGGTGAACAGCGGGTATTACCGTTACTTAACACAGCGATAAAACACTATGAAGAATAAGTCAGCACAAAAAATACTGTGGCTATGCAGTGGCGCACTGCTGGGGGGCTGTCAGGCCTTTGCGCCGTCGCAAGTTCCGCAACAAGCGGCAAAAGATTTACAGCAAGCTGCGCAACATAAGCCTGCCGCGGTGCAAGCGGCAGCAACGGTGCCGGCGGCGGTTACGCAAGATCTGCTCAGTGGCGGTTATACTCCGCTGCAGCCGCAGTTGCCACGTTTTAATGTCGCTGCGGTACAGGCAGATCTGGTCGATTTTTTTCAATCATTGGTTGCCGATACCCCGCACAGCGTGGTGTTACATCCGGATGTCAGCGGTACTATAAGCCTGCAGTTAAAGCAGGTAACGTTGGCCGAAACCATGGCTATTGTACAGCAGCTTTATGGCTTTGATATTCGTCTGCAAGGCTTGGTGTATAAGGTATATCCGGCGGGGCTGCGTACCGAAAGTATCGCAGTAAATTATCTGATGCTACAGCGCCAGGGGTTCTCTTCTATCGCGGTCAATTCCGGAGGCGTATCGCAAGATAATCAAAATAACCAAAATAATCAGAATAACAGCAACAACAATAACCAAAACAACAATCAGGCGAACAACCAAAACAATCAGAATGGTCAGAATCAATCCGGCCAACAGCAATTTAACGGCAGTACTATTAAAAGCGAGAGCCAAACCGACTTTTGGAAAGATCTGGAAAAAGCGGTTAGTACGGTGCTGGGTGGTGGGCCGCAACGCATGGTGGTAGTCACACCACAAGCCGGTCTGGTTACTGTGCGCGGTATGCCGGAAGAAATTGCTGCGGTTAAAGCTTATTTGGGCCAGTCTGAACAACACTTACAGCGTCAGGTTGTACTGGAAGCGAAAATCATTGAAGTAACGCTTAATGATGAGTATCAGCAGGGCATTAACTGGCAAAACGCTATTATGAACCTGCGCAGCACCGGCTTTAATTTCAACACCACACCCGGGAGCGCCGGTAATGCTATCAGCAACTCCCTGGGTGGCATTACCACCATTTCATTTAATAATGCCGATTTTAACGGCGTTATTAGTCTGCTGGAAACACAGGGCAATGCGCAGGTATTGTCCAGTCCGCGCGTAACGGCGATGAATAACCAAAAGGCGGTTATTAAAGTTGGCCAGGATGAGTACTTTGTCACCAATATCAGCAGTGACACTATATCCGGCGTCGGCGGCACTATCAGTACGCCGAACATCTCTTTACAGCCGTTTTTTTCCGGTATAGCGCTGGATGTTACACCGCAAATAGATCAGAACGGCAGTGTTATTCTGCATGTACATCCATCCGTAACGGAAACCGCAGAGCAAAGTAAAACTATCCGTTTCAGTAATGAAGAAGTGATCCTGCCACTGGCGCAGAGTAATATCCGCGAATCCGATACCATTATCCGTGCCCGCAGCGGTGAAATTGTAGTCATCGGTGGCTTAATGCAAACGGTAACCAGCGACAGCGAGTCACGTACGCCGGTGCTTAGCGCTATACCCATACTGGGTAAGTTGTTTACCAGTATCAATAAAGTAGAAAAGAAGAAAGAGCTGGTGATCCTGCTTAAACCTACCGTAGTTGGCGAAGGCGTATGGCAGCAGCAGATCCAACAGTCGTCGGTACAACTGTCAGACTGGTCGGCGAATTAGTGATGTACCAGCGGCATTTTCAACTGAACCAGATGCCATTTGGTTTAACACCGGATACGGCGTTCTTTGTGCCGCTGCAACAGCATCAGGAAGTATTGGCCGTGTTGAAAACTGCGCTGGCCGCCGGCGAAGGTTTTATTAAAATTACCGGTGAGGTCGGCAGTGGTAAAACCTTACTGTGCCGTAAACTGTTACAACAGGCCGATGCCGACTGGCAACTGGCCTATCTGCCGGATCCATACTTAACACCGCTGGAATTGCGCTGGGCGCTGGCAATGGAATTAGGCTTAAAGCACTCTGCCAATATCGATGCGCCGCAATTGTTGCAGTTACTACAGCGGCAGTTATTGCTGCTGGCAGCTCAGGGCAAGAAAACCATTGTTCTGATCGATGAAGCCCAAGCCTTGCCGGATGACACCTTAGAAGCGCTGCGGCTGCTGACTAACCTGGAAACCCAACAGCGTAAACTGCTGCAGGTAGTGTTGTTTGCTCAACCGGAGCTGGATAAAAAGCTGGCGACATACCGTTTTCGTCAACTACGTCAGCGCATAACTTTCTCCAGCCGGCTGGCATTGCTTAGCCGCTCTCAGGTCGCGGCCTATTTGCAACAGCGGCTGGCACAGGCCGGCGCGAGACAAGCGCTGTTCAGCCGTGCCGCCCTGGGGTTATTAAGCCGTTACAGCCGCGGTATTCCAAGACTGGTAAATATTCTGGCGCATAAAGCGCTGTTGTTAGCCTTTGGCGAGGGCAAAGCTGCAGCCGGTTATCAGCACGTGCGCCTTGCCGCGCTGGATACCGAAGACGTGCAGCCTAAACCGCGCAGCTGGTGGTGGTACGGTGTCGGCTTGTTGCTGCCGGTGCTGGCCGGTTATGCGGTAGCTGCCAACAGCAGTTGGTTACAGCGGTTGGCGGCACTATGAGTGTGTTAAATAAAATGCTGCGCGATTTAGAGCAGCGCCAGCCTCAGTCAGCGTCAGCGACGCACAGCGCGCAGCTGGCTTATCGTCCGGAGCGGCCGTTATGGCTTACGCTGTTATTGCTGTTGAGTCTGGGCTTACTCTGTTTTGCGGTGTACGGCATTTTAACGCGTGATATAGCGGTAAACACTTCGCATGGTAGTGCTGCCTTAGAGGTAACACCACCGGGTGCAATTTTGACAGTCGCCGGTAATAATGCGGTTATTGCCGCCGCAACGGATGACAGCATAAATGCGCCGGCAATAGCGCAAACATTAACCCCGGATACCGTGGCCGTAATTGTTGCTGATACTGTGCCGTTGCTGAGTGAAGGCAGCGATAGTCGGGTAAATAACGCCGATATCGTCGCTGAACCCCCGACAGCCGCTGTTGCTGCAATGCCTGCGCCTCCGGTGGAAGATAAGCCGGTAGCAACAACAGCTAAGTCTGCGCCGGCAGCCGGTAAGATGACTATTGAACGTCCGGTAGAGCCGGTAGCGCAGCGCAAGGCCGCACTGCGCCAGCAAGCTTTAACCGCCGCGCAGGATGGTCAATTGCAGCAAGCGCTGCAGTATTGGCAGCAACTGCAACAGTTGGCACCACAAGACGCAGAGCTTTATTTGGTACAAGCCGGCTTATGGCTGCAACTGGGGCAGCCGGCGCAGGCCCATGCCGTGTTACAACTGGCGGTGGCGCAAGGCATAGTGCATGCTGATATTCAGTTAATGCTGGCACAACATGCCGCTGCGGCACAACAATGGCAGGCGGTGGATGCATTATTGCCGCCGCAGTTTGCGCTGGCACAGCAGCCGGATTATTACGGCATGAAAGCCACGGCCCTGCAGCAGTTGGGCCAGCATCAGGCGGCGTTGCATTGGTTTTCGCAGCTGCTGCTGCTACAGCCGCAGCAAGGGCGCTGGTGGTTGGGCGCCGCTATTTCATATGATGCATTGGCAGAGCGCGCTCAGGCACAGCATCATTATCGTCAGGCATTGCAGCGCAGTGAGATACTGTCCGTTGCCAGCCGGAATTACATTCAACAGCGTTTAGCTGCTACAGAGTAACCTGATGCAAAGACCTCGTTTAAAAATGCGTTTGGGTGATTTGCTGGTGCATGAGGGCATTATCTCAGAGCCGCAGTTACAACAAGCATTAGCACAACAGCAACAAAGCGGCCGTAAACTGGGCGCTACCCTGACGGAGCTTAATTTTCTGTCTGAAGCCCAGCTGCTGCAGTTTTTGGCGCAGCAGCTAAATGTACCGTTTCTGGATATTGCCCAGCAGCCGATAGATCCCAAAGCGGTGAAGTTATTACCGGAAGTACAAGCGCGGCGGTTCCGTGCTCTGGTGCTGGAAGACCGTGAGGATACGGTACTGCTCGGTATGAGCGACCCGGCCGACCTTGCCGCCATGGATCAACTGGCAGAGCTGCTGGCGCCGCGGCAAATAGAGCTGGCCGTAGTGCGTGAAAGTCAGTTAATTGCCGCCTTTGATACCATGTACCGCCGTACGCAGCAGATTGAAAGCTTTGCTACCCAACTTAAAGCGGAGCACGGCGATGACAACGGCCCCGATGTCAGTGTGCTGGACGAGCAGATTGACGCCGACAATACCATTGTGAAGCTGCTGCAATCGATTTTTGAAGATGCGGTACAGGTAAAGGCGTCAGACATTCATATCGAGCCGGACGACAAAGTGCTGCGTATTCGTCAGCGGGTAGACGGTGTGTTACAGGAAAACATCCTTAACCAGGTCAGTATTGCTTCTGCTTTAGTGCTGCGGTTAAAACTGATGGCGAATCTCGATATTTCCGAAAAACGTCTGCCACAGGATGGCCGCTTTCAAATTAATGTGAAAAAGCACCAGATTGATGTGCGTATGTCTACCATGCCGGTGCAGTACGGCGAGTCAGTGGTGATGCGGTTGCTGGATCAATCAGCCGGTTTACTGAAACTGGAAGAAACCGGTATTCCTGCCCCTATGCTGGCCAAATTACGCCGTATTATCCAAAGCCCGCACGGCATGATTCTGGTTACCGGCCCCACCGGCTCCGGTAAAACCACTACTCTGTATGGCTTGCTCAGCGAACTGAACCAGGCCGGCAGTAAAATTATCACCGTAGAAGACCCGGTAGAATACCGGCTGCCGCGGATCAACCAGGTACAGGTAAATCATAAAATTGGGCTGAGTTTCAGCAATGTACTGCGCACCACACTACGCCAGGACCCCGACATTATCATGGTGGGTGAAATGCGCGACCAGGAAACAGCGGAAATGGGCCTGCGCGGCGCGTTAACCGGCCATCTGGTATTATCGACGTTACACACTAACGATGCGGTAACCAGTACTTTGCGCTTAATTGATATGGGCGCGGCACCTTATCTGGTCGCGTCTGCGCTACGCGCCATTATTGCTCAGCGCCTGGTGCGGCGGCTGTGCGATTACTGCAAACAACCGTATCAGCCGGACGAGCTGGAAAGCAGCTGGCTGCGTCATCATAAAACCAACGCTGCAGCACAATACTGGCATGGCCCGGGGTGCCAATCCTGTAACCACAGTGGCTACAAAGGCCGGCTCGGGGTGTTTGAACTGTTGCTGATCAACAAACCGCTGGCTGATGCCCTAAGGCGCAGTGATACTGAGGCGTTCGCCAATCTGGCGCATCACAGTGCCGACTTTACCAGCCTGGGTACTATGGCGCTGCAGTATGCGCAGCAGGGCATTACCAGCCTGGATGAGGTGATCCGCGTATCTGAATATCTCGACACTGATCCATTGCCGTTAGCAGAGGAAAACTAAAGCCATGGCGCTATTTGCTTACAAAGCGCGCGATGCTGCCGGGCTGGCGGTTAGCGGTGAAGTGGAAGCCGGCAGTGAAGGCGCTGCGGCCGATTTACTGCGCCGGCGCAGCTATATCCCGCTGAGTATTCAACGGCAGCAAGAACAAAGCAGTAGCGGCGTTAACGGCATAGTACTGTGGCAAAGTAAGGTGTCGTTAACCGACTTAATTATGTTTTCGCGCCAGATGTACTCGTTAATGAAAGCCGGTATTCCCATTATCCGTGCCATTGAAGGTCTGGCCCAAAGCACGGCATCAAAACGGCTGCAACTGTTGCTACCACAATTGGTCGAACAACTGGAAAGCGGCCGTAACCTGTCACAGGCGCTGGCGCTGCATCCGGATGTCTTCAGCCGTTTAATGGTTAGCATAGTGCACGTAGGTGAAAATACCGGCCGGCTGGACGAAGCGTTTTTGCAGCTGACCTATTATTTTGAGCAGGAACTGGAAACCCGCAAGCAAATTAAGCAAGCCACGCGTTACCCTATTTTTGTCTTGCTTACCTTAGTGGTGGCGATGTTTATTCTTAATCTGGCAGTTATTCCGCAGTTTGCCACCATGTTTGCCCGTTTTAATGCCGAACTGCCCTGGTCAACCAAAGCTCTGTTAGCCAGTTCGGACTTTTTTGTCCGCTTTTGGCCGCTAATGTTAATTGTGGCGGTAGGCGGCGCTTTGGCACTGCGGGCTTATGTTAAGACCGATAAGGGTCGCTTAACATGGGGGAGATGGAAGCTGGCGGTGCCGTTGGTGGGGGATCTAATTTACCGCGCAACGTTGGGGCGGTTTGCCCGTAGTTTCGGCATGATGTTAAAGGCCGGTGTGCCGATGACCAGCGCATTAACCCTGGTAGCCGACGCGGTAGACAATGAACACCTGGGTAGCAAAATCCGTGAAATGCGTCGCAGCATAGAGCGCGGTGAAAGCTTACTGAGGGTAAGCCAGCAAAGCGGCATGTTTACCCCGCTGGTATTGCAAATGCTGGCGGTAGGCGAAGAAACCGGCGCGATGGACGAAATGCTGGCCGAAGTAGCCGGCTTTTATGAGCGCGAAGTGGCGTTTGATTTAAAAAGCCTGACCGCGAAAATAGAACCCATTCTTATCGCCGTAGTCGCCGTGATGGTGCTGATTTTAGCCCTGGGTATCTTTACGCCAATGTGGGATATGCTTAACGCCTACAAAGGCACCTGACAGGCAGCAGCTGTGTAAAGCTGTTGACAAAGTAAGTGTAATTACAGATTTTAACGATATACTAATGATAACAAACGGATGGGAGATACAAAGATGAAAAGACAATCAGGTTTCACCTTAATAGAGCTGATTATCGTAGTGATTATTCTCGGTTTATTAGCTGCTACTGCTTTACCACGCTTTTTAAATGTTACTGCCCAGGCTGAAGATGCCTCGCTGCAGGGGATTGCCGGCGGCTTTGCTTCAGCGGTAGGTTTAGTGCGGGCGCAATGGGAAGTTGCAGGCCGTCCGGCAGGTACAGCCGGGGTTGCCACCGTTAACTATGATGGTGTTAATGTTGGTGTGGACAGTAATTTTGGCTACCCTACAGGAAGCGGTACCGTAGCATCTGTGGTCGGTAGCGTAACTGCAGCTGAATGCATAGCGGCATTTCAGAGTATTTTTCAAAGCCCACCAACAGCTAATACAACGTTCAACGTAAACGACAGTATTTTTGTGCGTTATGCCGCCCCCGTGTGTGAATTCCACCAAACGGCTGGTTTAACGGCAGCACCGGCAGCGGGAATATTATCGACCAATGGTTTTACCTATAACCCGCAAACCGGTCAGGTAGCTATTTTCTTAAATAAACCGTAATCCAAAGGCAGTAATATGAAACGTAACCAAGGTTTTACATTAATTGAATTAATTATTGTTATCGTTATTCTGGGCATTTTGGCGGTAACAGCAGCACCACGCTTTTTTAACTTTGCCGGTGATGCCCGCGTTAGTGTGGTAAACGGTTTAAAAGGCGCAGTGCAGGGTGGCGCACAAACTATTTATGCTAAAGCAGCTATTGAAGGCATATTAGGTGACTCAGGCACAACATCAGCAAATGCAGGTGCGGTTGATGTGGTTTATGGCTATCCGGCCGCTACGGCAAACGGTATTCTAAAAGCAGTAACTTTAGATGCGGAAGCATTGGCTGCAGGCGCGCAGAGTAAAGATTGGGTGTTTTTTCCGGGCACCGGCACCATTCATATTGCCCAAGGCTCTTTTATCACCGGCTCAGCTGCGCCGGCGTTAACTGACATTACCGGTAAAAACTGCTTTCTGCAGTACACCAACGCTACTAATGCAAATACACCACCTGTCATTAATGTGGTTACCTCTGGTTGTGATAACTAAGTTTGCCAGCTAATTAGTTTGCGCTGCATGTTGTGCAGCGCCGGGTGTTAGCCCCGCTGGCGGTATTATGCTGTTGGCGGGGTTGCTGTTAAAGGGGCCGTTTATGCGTAACAGGCTTAACTTTCGCGGATACACGCTAATTGAGCTGATCGTTGTCATCGTAATACTGGCGGTAATCAGCGTCAGCATAGCGCCGCGTTTTTTTACTGCCGGCGGCACCTCCGAATATCTATATCAGGATCAATTGCTGAACTTGCTGCGCCGTGTGCAAATTCAGGCTATGCAGTGCACCGATTGCATCACGCCCGTGGTTAATATCTCTGCTTCTTCTGCCGTTATCGGCTCTGCCGCTTGTAATGATGCCGATAGCACCGCGCTGTTATGTGTTGCAGCGCGCGATGCGGTAACCCTGGCACCGGCCGGCAGTATCAGCTTTGATAACCTGGGCCGTCCGGCTTGCAGTGCCGGCAGTTGTACTATCGTGTTGCAGGGGCAAACTACACTTAATGTGTGTATTGAAAGCGAAGGCTATATTCACCCATGCTAAAACGCAGCCGCGGTGTAACCTTAATTGAATTAATTGCCGGCATAGTGGTGCTGGGCATCAGCCTGGCCATTATTACCTCGGTGCTGGGGCCTGTGTTGTTAAAAAGTGCTGATCCCTGGCATCAGGTACGCGCAGCAGAGCTGGGCCAGAGTCTGATGAATGAAATTTTCGGCAAGGCTTTTGATCAGCAATCCAGCCGCAGCGGCAGTTTATTGCGCTGCGATGAAGCCGGCGCCAAACCCTGTACGCCGGCCCCTGAGCTTGGCCCGGAATGCCGCAACGGCGCGCCGCTTTGCGCCCCGGCACAGCGCGAGCAGCGCGAACATTACAACGACGTAGACGACTTTCATAATTTAGATGTCAGCGGCGACGAAATTAACAGTATTTTCGGCAGCGCTGATACACGCCTGCAGAACATATACCGCGCCTATCGGGTGCAGGTACAGGTAAGTTACGTGTCGGCGCAAACTAAGCGTATTCAATTGCGCATTACTACGCCAACCGGCGATGTTATCGAGTTTGCTGCACTGCGGGGTAACTGGTAATGCGCGCGCGCGGTTTTACTTTGGTAGAGTTGGTTATCAGCCTGGTGATACTGGCTATTCTGGCGGTGGCGGTAAGCAATTACCTTGGCCTGGGCGCCAGAATGTATGCCGATGTGGCAGAGCGCGAGCAAATTCTCGGCCAAAGCCGCTTTGTCGCCGAGCGGTTGGTGCGGGAGCTGCGTAACGCCGCGCCAAACAGTGTGCGGGTGAATGACGTTGCCGGGCTAAGCAGCTGTATTGAATTTATCCCGGTAGCCGCCAGCGGTGTCTACCGCCGCTTGCCGGTAGCGCCGCAAAGCAGCAATGAGTTGCAACTGGAGTTATTTAACTGGAATAACAGCTTGCTGGCGCAACAGCTTATTGTGTATCCCACTACGCCGGCACATTATTATGCCGCCAGCGACAGGCGACTGTCACTGCAAGGCGCTTCGGTAACGAATGCGGCGGCGATAACCAACCCGGAACAAGGTGCCAGCGTGCAGTTAGCGTTGGCAACAGCCTATAGCTTTGCTACCGACTCGCCGGAACGGCGCTTTTATATTTTGCAAACCAGTGTCAGTTATTGTGCCCGTGACGGTGAGATCCGTCGTTTGGTCGGCTATGACTTTTCTGCCGGCAATCCGCCGGCCGGTGCCGGGGTGTTAATGGCGCAGCAGGTAAAAAGTGCGTTGTTTCAGGTGCAGCCAGCGGTATTAACCCGCAATGCGGTGGTTAATATGTTTTTGCAGTTTGGCAGTGATAGCAGTTCAGATATGTTTTTTAACTACGAGGTGCACCTGCCCAATGTACCTTAATTATCAAGCGCAGCGCGGCAGTGCGCTGGTGATTGCCGTTTTTGTCATTGTAGTGATGTTGGCGCTGGCGCTGAGTATGGCGCGTTTGCTCAGTAGCAGCAGCGAAACCGTAGTATATGAAGTGCAGGGCAACCGCAGTTTATTTGCTGCGCAAAGCGCGCTGGAGTTGGCGCTGACAGAGTTGTTCCCGCTTAATAGCAGCACCACCGGTTGTGGAGCCGTAAGCGCGGGCCATACGTTTACTGATGCCGGTCTGCAGGGTTGCAGCGCCACCGTGAGCTGCCGCGCTTATACCGCAACTGCACCCGCTGCGGTGCCGCTGTATCAGCTTAGCAGCACAGCAAATTGCGTCGCCGGCGGTTTTCTTACCCGTCGCACTGTGCAAATAGAGGTAAAACAATGAGGTATATGGCTCGGTTTTTGTTGATGCTGAGTATGCAGTGCTCACTGTTTTACAGCAGTATCAGCTTTGCTGAAACGTTGCAGGCGCACTGGCAAATGGATGAGGCGCAGTGGAATGGCCGAAGCGGCGAAGTTATTGATAGCTCAGGTTTTAATAACAACGGCACAGCAATTAACGGTTTATCTACCAGCGAAGGTTTTGTATGCCGTGCCGGCTGGTTTCGCGGTGAGGGCTACAACGCCGCTCCGAATAACGCCTACTATCAAGCACGGTATTATGTTGCTGTGCCGGACAATAATAGTTTGTCACCATTAACGGATGGTGCTGAAGCCGCAATGACTATCAGCGGTTGGTTTAGGATGGATCAGTCGGGTGGTACTTTGTTGCACAAAGGACAAGGAGGTAGCAGCCAGGAGTATCGAGTGTTTATTGAGCGAAACAACCTGAAACTTACTGTGTGGAATCGTTATGGAGGCTCTGAAACCTTAACGCTGAATTATGGTCTGAGCACCGGACAATGGTATTATTTTAATGCGGTTGCAGAGAGGTTTAACCTCTTCAACTTAGCTCGTCTGACACTTCGCTTATATCGCAGCGGCAATGATTCTTTGCTAGCGTCGAACAGCAGCCTGCCTTTTATAGATCAAACTGACAAAATTACTGATGGTGATCTTATTATTGGTGCCGTAAGTTATGGTGGTACGCCAACAAACTTCTTTAATGGTCTGATTGATGAGCTGAAAGTGTATTCCGGCTTATTGAGTAATGCGCAGATCCTTGCCGAAAAAAATGCCACCAGACTATGCTTGGGGGAGGCGCAATGTCTGACCGATGATTTCAATACTGGTTTATCACCGGATAACTGGGTAACCAGTCGTAGCAGCGGCAGCTTTACGCCGCAGGTTGTTGGCGGCCGGCTACGGATGACGGAAGCGGTGGGTAACCAAGCAACGTCGGCGACTTATCAGCGGCTTTATCCGGCAGCTAATAATCTTGTAGTGGTCGAATTCGATTACTACGCCTGGTCAAGTCAGGGGGGTACCGGCGCTGACGGTGTCGCAGTGATTTTATCCGATGCCAGTATTACACCGCAGCCAGGTGCTTTTGGCGGTTCACTTGGTTATGCCCAGAAAGGCGCTGGTACAGATTGTCCTAATTGTCCCGGCTTTGCCGGTGGTTGGCTGGGTATTGCCCTTGATGAGTACGGTAATTTTTCAAGGGCCACTGAAGGGCGAGTCGGCGGTCCCGGGTTTCGGCCTCAGTCGGTTTCGATACGTGGTTCGGCTGCTGGTAATTACCAGTATTTAACCGGCACTGGCGCTAACCTTGATCCGCGTATTGATGTGCGAGGTACCACCACTGCTGCGCCACGTCATCGTTACCGTATTACGGTTGACTCGCGTGTTGCTGGTCAGGCATTGGTGTCAGTGCAACGCAAAACAGGCAGCGACTTTACCGACGTTATTCCAGAATTCAATGCGCTGGCATTTGCCGGTCAGGCACCGGTACCTGAGAATTTCTTCTTATCATTTACCGGCTCAACCGGAGGCTCCAATAATAATCACGAGCTGGATAACCTGAGTATCTGTGCCTTGCGTTCCGCGCCGGTCGGCCAGCAAATTGATCACTTTGAGTTTGACTACAGCGGCCGCGCGCTGACCTGTAATCCGGAAACCTTTACCGTACGCGCCTGTAAAAATGCCGCCTGCACGGAATTGGTTACCGAAGCGGTAACAGCTAATTTAAGCCCGGCCACAATAGCTAACGGCGGCTGGCTTGGCGGTAATGTGATTAATTTCAGCGGCGGCAGTACCACTGTTGCTTTACGTCGCAGTGTAGTCGGCAGCATCACTATTGGCGTTAGCGGCTCTGTACCCACCACGCGGCCGCTTAGCCAAACACTGTGTCGCGCCGGCAGTGGTGCGCTAACTACAGCGGCCTGTAGCATTAGCTTTGCCGACAGCGGCCTGGTGTTTGACGTGCCGGACGGTATCGCCAACCAACAAACGCAGAATATTGTACTGAGTGCGGTGCGTAAAGATGACAACAGCCAGCAGTGTGTGCCGCAGTTTGCCAATGTCAGCAGAGATGTGGCGTTCTGGAGCGACTATATTGACCCGGGGGCCGGCAGGCCGGTGTCCTGGCCGGTGCAGATAAACAATACCGACGTGGGCCTTACCGAGGCGACGCAACAAAGTCTTAGCCTGAATTTTAATGCACAGGGCCAGGCCAGTTTTGACCTCAATTATGCTGATGCCGGTCAGGTGCAACTAAATGCCCGTTACACCGGGTCGGCAAAAACGCAAGACAATGGCCTGGTAATGAACGGTGCCGACCAGTTTAAGCGCCGACCGGCCGGGCTGTGTATCCAAACCGGCGGTGAATGCGCTGCTGCGGACGCCAGCTGCGGGGTGTTTCGTCGCGCCGCTGAGAATTTTGATTTAACTATCAGCGCCCGCGCTTTTGCGCAGGGCAGTACAGATATTTGCCAAAACCCCGTTACACCTAACTTTAGCCTGAATAATATTGCGGTTACGCACCAGTTGCTGGCGCCGGTCAATGGTACGGCCGGTAGTATAGCGGTAAGCCAATACCAGCACCAACGTGCAGCTAATTCGGCCAACATCATTACGCAAAGTGTATCTGAGGTGGGTGTGTTCCGGTTTAGCACGCCGGCGCTGAACTATCTGGGGATGGCGGATACTATTCCTGCGGCTGGCAGTGCACCGACCGGGCGTTTTATTCCGCAGCGCTTTGCCCTTAACGCCGGCAGTGCTATTGCAGCATGCGCCAGCTTTACCTATTTCGGCCAGCAAGGCTTTAGCACGGCTTTTACCTTGCAGGCGCTGAATGCGGCCGGCGCGGTAACACAAAATTACCGCGATGCTTTTGCCAGGCTGGACGTGTCAGTATGGCGCGATGATACCGCAGAAGAGGGCATGCGCTACAGTGCGCCGGACTTACCCGCCGGCTCGGTGCTGGGCGAGGGCGCAATAAGCCCGCTGGGCAGTTGGCAAAACGGTGTGGCGCAAATGACAGTATCGCACTATGTCAGCCGGCCACCGCTGCCGGCAGCGCCACTGGATTTAACCGTATATGCCAGGCCGACAGATGCTGACGGTGTATCAACAGATATCAGCGCCTTAAACAGCGACCCCACGACATTACGCTATGGCCGCCTGGGCATGCAAAACCTGGCCGGGCCGGAAGATGAACCGCTACCGCTGGTATTTGCCGCCGAATATTGGGACGGCAATGACTTTTTGCTAAATACATTGGATAGTTGCACGTTAATCAGCAACAGTTCAGCTTTACTCACTACAATCAGCGGCTCGCCTGAGCTTAGTCTGATTGGTAACAGCGGCCTGATGCAGTCGGGCAGTTTGCCGGGGCAGGCATTATGGCTTAGCCCAACGGGCGCAGCGGGGTTTTGGCAGGTAGAGTATACCGCGGCGCCCTGGTTGCAATATTACTGGCGCGGGGCCACACCAAACTATCAGCAAAACCCTTCAGCAGAGGTCATGTTTGGTCGCTTTAGAGGTAATCCACGGCAAATTTCCTGGCGTGAACTGTTTCAGTAAACGCTAATCTTACTGCAGTGCCCTGTTACTTTGGCATAACAGCGAGATAAATGCGGCGGGGGCTTGGTTTAATTGCACAAAAATGTAAGATAAAGCTATTCACTTATCGGGGAGTTACTTAGAATAACTCTCGCTATGTTTATCAACGCTGCTATGCTAAGGCGAAGTAGTGCCGGGTGCTCGTGCGACACCCGGGTTTATAAGGATCCGGTTCTTTCATGTTTAATAAATTACGTGGCCTCTTTTCAAACGACTTATCTATCGATTTGGGTACAGCAAATACTCTGATTTACGTAAAAGATCAGGGCATAGTGCTGAATGAACCCTCCGTAGTGGCTATTCGTCAGGAACGCGCTGGCGGGCCCAAAAGTGTCGCCGCGGTTGGCCATGCAGCAAAACGCATGTTAGGCCGTACCCCGGGCAATATTAAAGCCATCCGGCCCATGAAAGACGGCGTTATTGCCGACTTTTATGTTACCGAGAAAATGCTGCAGCATTTTATCCGCCAGGCGCACAGCAACAGCTTCTTACGTCCCAGCCCGCGCGTGTTGGTATGCGTGCCGTGCGGTTCTACCCAGGTAGAGCGCCGTGCTATTCGCGAATCAGCGCAAGGTGCCGGTGCCCGTGAAGTGTATTTAATTGATGAGCCTATGGCAGCCGCTATCGGCGCCGGCTTGCCGGTATCAGAAGCAACCGGCTCTATGGTGGTAGATATCGGTGGTGGTACTACCGAAGTGGCCATTATCTCGTTAAACGGTGTGGTGTATTCCTCTTCTGTACGTATTGGTGGTGACAAATTTGATGACGCCATCGTCAACTATATTCGCCGCAACTACGGCATCTTAATTGGTGAAGCGACCGCAGAGCGTATTAAGACCGAAATTGGTTCGGCTTACCCCAGCGATGACGTACTGGAAATTGAAGTACGTGGCCGCAACCTGGCGGAAGGCGTACCACGCAGCTTTACCATGACCAGCAATGAAATTTTAGAAGCGCTGCAAGAACCGCTGGCGGGCATCGTCAGTGCAGTAATGGTCGCGCTGGAGCAATCACCACCGGAGCTGGCATCAGATATTTCTGAGCGCGGTATGGTATTAACCGGCGGTGGCGCACTGTTGCGTGACCTTGACCGGTTACTGATGGAAGAAACCGGTATTCCGGTGGTCGTTGCTGATGATCCGTTAACCTGTGTCGCCCGTGGTGGCGGTAAAGCACTGGAGATGATTGATATGCACGGTGGTGATGTGTTCAGTTATGACTAACTGAACCTGTCTGCTGTGTCTGCACCTGTATGAATCAGATTTATAGTCGGGGCCCGTCATTGCCACTGCGGTTGTTTTTAGCCGTGGTGTGCAGTGCTGGCCTGATGTTTCTTGACCGCTACACCGACAGCTCTACACAATTGCGCAGTTATCTTACTGCCGCCGTCAGCCCGTTGTTTTATGTTGCCAGTTTGCCGGAAACGCTGTTCTCCGGAGCGTCAGCACAATTTATGTCGCAACAAGCTGTGTTGGAAGAAAACGCCAGGTTAAAAGAAACCTTGCTGCAGCAAAGCGGCCAGTTACAGCTATTGCGGTTTTTACAGCAGGAAAATGAAAAGCTGCGCGCCCTACTGGGTTCGTCTTCTGTTATTGCCGGTGAGCGGCTGGTGGCAGAAGTCCTGGCCGTGTATAGCCATCCGTTCAGCCACCAGGTGGTGTTGAACAAAGGCAGCAGTGACGGTGTTACTGAACATCAACCGGTTATAGATGACCAGGGCGTGGTCGGTCAGATTGTTAGTGTCGGCCCTACCAGCAGCCGGGCACTGTTAATTTCAGATAATACTCATGCGCTGGCCGTAAGGGCCGAGCGCACCGGGGTGCGTGCTATTGTTGAAGGCTTGGGGCAATGGGACGTGTTACGGGTAATGCACTTACCGCACAGCGCCGACATTCGCGAGGGCGACCGCTTGCTGACATCCGGGCTGGATGGCCGTTTCCCGGAGGGTTATCCGGTAGCGCGGGTGGTCAGAATCAGTCAGGATGCCAGCCAACCGTTTATGTTGGTCTATGCTGAGCCTTATGCCCAACTCGATCGCATTCGCCATGTGCTGCTGCTGTCCGATAGCCGGCAGCTTCCGGCGGTGCAAACCACTGAGGAGCAGCCCTGATGCGCAAACCTCAAGGTACAGCGTTTATTTACCTGTCGATATTTGTCGGCTTGCTGCTTACGGTAATGCCGTTGCCGCAACTGGTAAAATTAGCCCGACCGGATTGGGCGTTGCTGGTGCTGATGTACTGGACCATGGCGCTGCCGCAGCGCGTTAGTATCGGCATTGCCTTTTTCACCGGCTTTGTGGTCGATGTGCTGGTTGGCACCGTTTTGGGGGTAAATGCGCTGGCCTTTGCTGTAGTTATTTTTGTGGTGGCGCTGCATCATCTTAAAATCCGTAACTTTTCTATCGTACAGCAATCGTTGTTACTGGGCTTATTGCTGGCGCTGTATCAATTGCTTTTATTCTGGCTCAGCCACTTCTTAACCGGGGTGTATTTTTTGCCGCAGTATTTGTGGCCGGTGCTGACCGGTATGCTGGTGTGGCCCTGGGTATTCTGGCTACTACGGCGTTACCGGCGACAGTTAAAAATCCAATGAGTTCTTTGTAATGAGCTACCCCGATATCGTTTTAGCGTCTGCTTCGCCACGCCGGCGTGAACTGCTGGCCCAACTGGGTGTGTCGTTCAGCCTTATCAGCGCCGATATTGATGAAACCCCGCAGCACAATGAAGCCGCTGCCGACTATGTGCAGCGGTTGGCCCTGCAAAAAGCCCGTGCCGGCCAGGCCATGTCACAAACGTCCTTACCGGTGCTGGGTGCCGATACCGTGGTGGTAGCCGACGGTGAAATTCTGGGTAAGCCGGCTGATTTTGCTGAGTTTGCCCGCACTATGCAGTTGTTGTCAGGCCGTTGCCATCAAGTCATGACGGCTATCGCACTGGTGAATGCTGAACGCCAACTGCAACAACTGGTCAGTACTGAAGTCTGTTTTCGCCCGCTTAACGCCGCAGAGATTGCGGCTTACTGGCACAGCGGTGAGCCACAGGACAAAGCCGGCGGTTACGGTATTCAGGGGCTGGCGGCAAAGTTTGTCCGGCGAATTAACGGTAGCTACACTGCAGTGGTGGGTTTGCCACTGTGTGAAACCGAACAACTATTATTACAGTGGCAGGAGCAGCTATGAGCGCAGAACTACTACTGAATGTAACACCAAGTGAAACCCGGGTGGCACTGATAGAAAACGGTGTATTGCAGGAATTGCATATCGAGCGTCAGGCCAAACTGGGGTTGGTGGGCAATATGTATGTCGGTAAAGTCAGCCGTGTATTGCCCGGCATGCAAGCTGCTTTTGTAGATATTGGCCTGGATAAAGCCGCGTTTTTACATGCCTCAGACATAGTGCAGCCCGACAGCGCTGCCGAGCTTGAGGGTAAGCCGGCAGTAAGCAAAGATATCCGCGTGTTGGTGCGTGAAGGCCAGTTTTTACTGGTGCAGGTGGTTAAAGATCCCCTGGGCACCAAGGGCGCGCGTTTAACTACCGACATTACCCTGCCGTCGCGTTATCTGGTGTTTATGCCGGGTTCACCGCATGTCGGGGTGTCACAGCGGCTGGAAAGCGACAGCGAGCGGCAGCGGCTGAAAGATATTGTCAGCCATTACCTGGACGACAGCGGTGGCTTTATCGTGCGCACCGCGGCCGAGGGAGCAAAGGAAGAAGAGTTGGCGCAAGACGCGAAATTCCTGAAAAAACTCTGGGCCAAAATAGTAAAGCGCAAACAAAAAACCCGCAAAGAGGGTGTGGTATACGAAGATTTAACTCTGACTTACCGTATTCTGCGTGATTTTGTCGGTACAGAGTTAGAGCGGGTGCGGGTTGACTCCAAACTTACCTATCAGCAACTGACGGCATTTTGTGAAGAGTTTATTCCGCATTTATCGCCGCTGTTAGAATATTACCCGGGCGAACGGCCGATTTTCGACATGTTTGATGTGGAAAACGAAATTCAGCGCGCGTTAGAGCGTAAAGTGCCGCTGAAAAGCGGTGGCTATCTGATCATCGACCAAACCGAAGCCATGACCACCATAGACGTCAATACCGGCGCCTTTGTCGGCCACCGCAATTTGGAAGAAACCATCTTTAATACCAATGCTGAGGCCACGCAGGCCATAGCCCGACAGCTCAGGCTGCGTAATCTGGGCGGCATTATTATTATCGACTTTATCGATATGCAAAGCAGCGAGCATAAAAAGCGTGTGTTTCACAGTTTAGAGTTGGCGTTGGCCCGCGACCGGGCAAAAACCAATATTCATGGCTTCTCGGCACTGGGGCTGGTTGAGATGACGCGCAAAAGAACCCGCGAAAGTTTGGAACATATTCTCTGTTCTGAGTGTCCTGTATGTGAGGGGCGCGGTAGTTTAAAAACGGTAGAAACGGTGTGTTTTGAAGTGCTGCGTGAAATTGTACGGGTAAACCGCGCTTATGCTGCTGATAAGTTTGTGGTTTATGTATCGCCGGCGGTAAAAGATGCGCTGACCAACGATGAGTTTCATAATCTGGCTGAATTGCAGGTGTTTATCGGTAAGCAAATCAGTATTCATACCGAACCTCTGTATACCCAGGAGCAATTTGACGTGGTGATGATGTAGTGCAAGGCACAAAGCGGGTTTGTTTTTATTGCTTACATAAACTCTGGCTGGCGTTAGCGCTGACGCTGGTGTTGCTTGCTGTGCTTATTTCCGTACTACGTTACAGCCTGCCGTATGCCGATGGCTACAAACAGCACATTGAACAACTGATTTATAACCGCTATGGCGCCGATGTCAGCATTGGTCAGCTCAGTGCCGGCTGGCAGAAATACGGCCCGGCCTTACTGCTCAAAGATGTACAGCTGCATGACGAGCAGCAACAACTGCAATTGAGCATTGCCCAAACCAGCGTCCGGCTGGATTTTTGGCGCAGCTTACTCAACCGTCAACTTACTGCACAGCATTTTGAACTCAGCGGCCTGAAATACTATATCGACGCCGACAGGTTGCTGCAGGCAGGGCAAAATGCCCCGCTGGATGCCGCGCCGGTGCTGGATGCGCTGGAAACGTTGTTTTTTCGCCAGTTGGCGTACTTTTCGGTGGTCGATAGTCAGCTGATCCTGCAAAACGACAACAACCCTGATTTCAGCATCATGATTAAGCAGCTGGATTGGGCCAACAGCGGTAACCGTCACCAGGGCTATGGCGACTTGTCGCTGGCCGGTGTTACTGCCAATACCGTGTCTTTTGTGCTGGATTTATACGGCGACAGCCTGGCGCAGGCATTCGGCCAGTTGTATTTACAAAGCGAACAGCTGGATGTGTTGCCATTGTTCGGCAAGTTATTACCGCCCAGCCGTAAGCTGGACCAGGCCAGCATTAACTTCGCCGCCTGGGGCCGGATAGATAAAGGCTTATTGCAACGCATCCAGGTCGAATTAGCGGACAACAGTCTGAGCTGGCAACACCAGGGGCAGCAGCACAGCCTGCAATTGGGGCAGGGCCAACTGCTATGGCAGCCGGCTGAGCAGGGCTGGTCAATGCAGTCAGGTGACTTAACGCTCAGCACCGCCACACAAAGCTGGCCGGGCTTGCAGTTTCAGCTGCACCGCCAGCACAACCAGTGGCAGGCAGGGCTGAATCAGTTTGCGCTGGCGGCTTTGTCGCCGTTGGCACAGCTGCTGGCTGAGGATATCGCGCCGTTGCAACAGTTAATGCAATATCAACCCAATGCGACGCTAACGCAGTTGCAATGGCACAGCGATGACGGGCAATGGCAATTTAGCGGCGATATTAATGCGCTCAGCAGTGAGCCGGTAGCTGATGTGCCGGGTTTGCAGCAGGTCAACGGTGACTTTGTTATCGGGGCCGAATTGGCGCGGCTGCGATTGCACAGCGAGAAGTCGCAGCTCAGCTGGGATAAACTGTTTAATGTGGCGACCGGGTATGACGAGCTGGCCGCAACCCTGTATTGGCAGGCTGGCACGGCAGACCGGCACTGGCGTTTAACTGCGCCACAGTTACAGTTAAAAGCCGGTGCCATGCAACTGGATGCCAGCCTGCAACTGGACGACAGCTTGCAGATATTAGCCAAACTGCAGCAGGCTGATGCCAGCCAGGCCGGACGTTTCTTCCCTGCACCTTATATGCTGGACAAAGTACGCGCTTATTTAGATCAGGCCATTGTCGCCGGCACCGTGGCTGAGGCTACTGTACTGTGGCACGGCAAGCCGGCCGACTTTCCTTATCGTGAACACCAGGGCGTGTTTCAGGTGCAGGCACAATTGGAGGACAGTCAGTTTGAGTTTGCACCGGAGTGGCCCCAGCTTAGCGGCTTAAGCGCTGAATTGCTGTTTGATAATGCCAATATGCAAATCCATACCCGCGCAGGCGAGCTGGCCGGTATCGCTTTGCATCAGACGGTCAGCGCTGAAATTCCTGACTTATTTGCTGCCGATACGCTGGATATCCGCATCAATCAAACGGTGGAAGCGTCAGCTTTGACCCAACTGATGCTGCAATCACCGCTGGCGGATAACCTGGGTAAAACCCTGCAGCACCTCGGCGCTACCGGGCAAGTGCATGGTGATGTATTGCTGGCCGTGGGCCTGAAGCAGCCGACTGTACAAGCCATTGGCACTGTGACCTTTGACGACACTGAACTGGCCCTGGCGGCGCCGGCGATGCAGCTGAGCCGGCTACAAGGTAAATTGACATTCGACAATGAGCAGATCAAAGCCGACAGCCTGAAGCTGCATTGGCGCGGTTTGCCGCTTAATGCGGCGCTGCAGGGCGAAAACAGTGCGCAGGGTTATCAGTTAGCCCTGCAGTTAACCGGCCGGCATCAGGCGCAGCAGTTAGCGCAGGCGCTGCATCAACCGCTGCAGCCATTGGTAGAGGGGGCAACAGACTGGCAGTTAAACCTGGCGCTTAACCTGCCGCAAAGCGGTTTTACTTACCAGGCTGAGCTAGTCAGCGATCTGCAGCAGACGGCGTTGTTATTACCGGCACCCTACGGCAAAACCGGTGCTGACCGGCGCAAGCTCAATGTCACCGCCAACGGTAATGAGCAACGCTCGCTATTGGCGCTACATTATAACGACCAGTTGCATTTTCATGCCGAGCTGTCGCATGAACAGCAGCGTTTAAGCCGTGCTCATCTGGTATTGGCTGAGACAGACATCGGGCTGAACAGCAACGGCTTTAACGTCAGCATTGATTTGCCGCAGGCAGAGTTTTTGCCGTGGTTTGAGCTGCTACAACAGCAACTGAGCGACAGTGCTGAGACTGAACAGCCGTTTTTTCCGCAGCTGAGCCTGGTGCGGGGCAAAGTGGCCAGGCTGGATATGGCGCCGGGTATAGTACTGAACAATACTGTGTTTGAATTAACCACTCTGCCCGATAGCTGGCAACTGCAACTTAACGGCACTGAAATTGCCAGCCGTTGGTCGTTCAGCAAAGACTGGCAGGGCAAGGGGATCAGTGCTGCACTGGATTATCTGCACTTGCCGCTGACCAACGCGGTGCTTAATACCGATGAATTGCCGCAAACCGTGGCAGAAGTAATACAGCATCCACAGCGCTGGTTGTTGCAGTTGCCACCACTGCAGTTAACCTGTGGCGATTGTTCGGTGGGTAATTACCGTTTTGGTAAAGTAAATGCCAAAGCGCAAAGCACTGCAGAGCAATGGCAGCTAAATGAATTCAGCGCCGACTACAAACGCAGCCGCTTAACGGCCAGCGGCAGTTGGCAAAACGACAGCAACAGTGCCGGCCGCAGCCAATTTAGCGGCCGGCTGCAAACCGCTAATCTGGGCGCCATGCTCGATGAGTTTCAGCTTACATCAGCGATATCCGGCAGCAGTGCCGATATTGATTTTGACCTGAACTGGCCCGGTGCACCACAGCAGTTCGCGCCGGACGAATTGGCCGGCAAGGTGAAATTTGCTTTAGGTGAAGGCTCACTTACTGAGGTCAGCGACCAGGGCTCGCGCTTGTTCTCTATTTTCAGCCTCGACTCATTACTGCGAAAATTGCGGCTGGATTTTCGTGATGTGTTTGCCAAAGGGTTTTTCTACAACAGCATGAGCGGCAATCTGGCGATTACACAAGGTGTGGCGCAAACCAGCGATGCCGCCATTGACGGTGTGCCCGGCAACTTACAAATTCAGGGCTATGCCGATTTAGTCGGTAAAGAGCTGGATTACCAAATGGCGTTCTCACCTAAGGTGACCTCCAGTTTGCCGGTGATCATTGCCTGGATGGTTAACCCGGCAACCGGGTTGGCCGCACTGGCGCTGGATGAAGTGTTTCAAAGCGCTGAGGTTATCTCGAAAATCAATTTCACCGTTACCGGCAGTTTCGACAAGCCGGTGGTAACCGAAGTAAACCGTCACAGCACCGAAGTGCCGGTGCCGGTGCGGGTAGCGCAGCCGGAAGCCATTATTAACCTGCCCGCAGCAGATCAACCGCAAGGGAAACAACCGCATGGCTAACTGGCGGCTGTCTGCCATCCAGCTTAGCAGCGTACCGCAGCCGGAGCAAAATCTGGCGCAAGTGGCTGAGTATTTACAGCAACTTTGTGCCGGCGTCGATAATACCTTACCGCATTTGGTGGCATTGCCGGAATGCTTTGCTGTGTTTGGCGGGCGTGACGGTTTGCAACTGCAGTATAAGGCTGCATTGGGGCAGGGCGTTATTCAGCAGGGCTGCGCCGCGTTGGCAAAACAGTTTGGTGTGTATTTGCTGGCCGGCTCTTTGCCCACCGCCAGCAAGGATCCACAGCGCTTTAGCGCCAGCAGCATAGTGTTCGCGCCTGACGGCAGCATAGTGGCCGATTACCAAAAAATGCACCTGTTTGATGTAGAGATCAGCGACAGCACCGGCAGCTACCGTGAGTCGGCCAGCACTTACGCCGGAGAAAAAATCAGCTTAGCCCATATCGACCGGTTAAAGCTTGGCTTGTCGATATGCTATGATGTGCGCTTTCCGGGCCTGATGCAGGCATTAGCGGCACAAGGCATGAATGTGCTTAGCGTACCGTCGGCTTTTACCAAAGTGACCGGCGCGGCGCACTGGCATACCTTGTTAAGGGCGCGGGCGATAGAAAACCAATGCTTTGTGCTGGCGCCAAACCAAACCGGGGTACATGCTAACGGCCGCGAAACATATGGCCACAGCCTGATCATCGATCCCTGGGGCTGCGTATTAGCCGATGCCGGCACGGCGCCGGGCTGGATATCAGCAGTAATAGATTTAACCGACTGCGTACAGCTTCAGCAAAAGATGCCGCTGGCGCACCATAACCGATTTAACAGTGAGCTCAAACCATGACTGCACCAGAGCAGAACCTGATCACCGCCTCCGGGCTGACCGCTGATGATTTACAGCAAACGCTGGGGTATTTATTTGATCATCAGCTGAATTTTGCCGATCTGTATTTTCAGTCCAGTGTGCACGAATCCTGGGTATTGGAAGATGGCCTGGTAAAAGACGGTTCGTTTAATATCGAGCGCGGCGTAGGCGTGCGGGCGATAAGCGGTGAAAAAACCGGCTTTGCCTATGCCGATACCATTAGTGCAGCAGCGTTAAAGCAAGCGGCAACGGCAGCGCGCGGCATTGCGGCGCAGGGCAGCAGTGGCAAAGTTAAAGCTTTCAGCAAAAGCGGCAACAGTGATATTTACCTGCCGTGTGAGCCGCTGCAAAGTTTAAGCAATACCGACAAAGTGGCGTTATTGCATCAGATTGAAGCCTATATCCGTACCCTGGACAACCGTGCCGAGCAGGTTATGGTGAGTTTATCCGGGGTATACGAAGAGATTTTAGTCGCCGCTACCGACGGTACCTTTGCCAGCGATATCCGGCCGTTAGTGCGGTTAAACTGTTCGGTATTGCTGCAACAGGGCGACCGGCGCGAGCGCGGCAGTGCCGGCGGCGGCGGGCGTACAGATTATTTATATTTCACTGAAACCGTGAACGGCGAGCCACGCTGGCAGCACTATGCCCGCGAAGCGGTGCGTCAGGCGCAGGTAAATTTAACCGCTATTGATGCGCCGGCCGGTACCATGCCGGTAGTGCTGGGCAGTGGCTGGCCCGGTGTGTTGCTGCATGAAGCGGTAGGCCATGGCCTGGAAGGTGATTTTAACCGTAAGGGCTCATCTACCTTTGCCGACCGTATTGGCGAGCAGGTCGCTTCTAAGCTGTGTACCATTGTTGATGACGGCACCTTAGCACACCGGCGTGGTTCGCTGAATATTGATGACGAAGGCGTACGTGGCCAATACAATGTGTTAATCGAAAACGGCATTTTAAAAGGTTACATTCAGGACAAACATAACGCCATGCTGATGAATGTCGACCCTACCGGCAACGGCCGGCGCGAGTCTTTTGCTCATTTGCCGATGCCGCGCATGACCAACACCTATATGTTGGCCGGCCAGCATGAGCCGGAAGAAATTATCGCCAGCGTGAAAAAAGGCATTTATGCGCCTAACTTTGGCGGTGGTCAGGTAGACATAACCTCGGGTAAATTTGTGTTTTCTGCCTCTGAAGCCTATTTAATTGAGAACGGTAAAATTACCACGCCGATTAAAGGCGCCACCCTTATTGGCAGCGGCCCTGAAGCCATGCAGCAGGTGTCGATGGTAGGCAACGATTTAGCGCTGGATGCCGGTGTCGGTGTCTGCGGTAAGCAGGGCCAGAGCGTACCGGTGGGCGTAGGCCAGCCGACACTGAAGCTGGATGCCATGACCGTAGGCGGCACGCAGTAAGGTGAGCTGCAGATATAAATTTTAGTGAGGGCAGCTTACTTTAAGCGAACCGTTGCAGGCCAGGATGGCCGAATCGAGCCTACAGGGATGTATTCACGGCGTGTTTGCGTAAGTAAGGTGCCCGGCTTGACACACAAATACAGTAAATAGAACAAATCACAGGGACATAACGCAAATGGCAGCATTTGGCACCGTATTTACCCCGGAGATGATCATCTCCCGTTTTAACAACAACAGCTGGAGCACGCCGGAAATTGTCGCAACCGACAGCATCAGCCTGCACCCAGGCGCGCATGTGCTGCATTATTCCAGCACCTGCTTTGAAGGCTTAAAAGCCTTTCGTCATGCCGACGGCGGTATTTATACCTTCCGCATGGAGAAAAACGTTGCCCGCTTAGCGCAAAGCAGCCAATTGCTGGCGCTGCCTGGCTTTGATAAAGCCATGTTAAGCAAGATGATTCTGGATATTGTCAGCCGCTATGCTGCCGATGTGCCGCAGCCTCCCGGCTCAATGTATATCCGGCCAACCCATATCGGTACTGAAGCATCAATTGGCAAAGCCGCGGCGCCAAGCCTGGAGTCTATGCTGTATGTGTTACTGTCACCGGTAGGCGACTATTTTGCCGGTGGTGCCAAACCGCTGCGCTTACTGCTGGAAGACAATGCCCGCTGTGCACCGCATATGGGCATGGTAAAAAGCGGTGGTAACTACGCCAGTGCGCTGCAGCCGATCATGAAAGCCCGCGCCAGCGTACAAGCCGACCAGGTGCTGTTTTGCCCGAACGGCGATGTACAGGAAACCGGTGCGGCAAACTTCCTGTTGATCGACGGTAATGAAATTATCACCAAAGCGCTGGACAGCTCGTTCCTGCACGGCATCACGCGTGATTCTATCTTAACCCTGGCCCGCGACCGCGGTATGACAGTATCTGAGCGCGAGCTTACGGTAGATGAGTTATTGGAGCGCGCCGCTAAGCCTGGCACTGAAGCCGCGTTATCCGGCACTGCAGCGGTATTAACCCCGGTGGGTACCTTAATTCACGGCGGCAAAGAATATCAGGTGGGTTCCGGTGTGGCCGGCGCTACTACCAATGCGCTGCGTCAGGCCTTAAATGATATTCAGTGGGGCAAAGCAGAAGATAAACACGGCTGGCTGACTAAGGTCTGCTAAGGCAGGCTACAACTCCGTTAGCGCAGCCACAGATATTTTCGCGTATAGCGAAGGCGGGTAAGAAATTCGTCGGGAACGAATTTCGTCAGCGTAGCTGGCCCGCCGGATGAGGGGCAGGATTGCCCCCGAATTTCGCTGTGGCGAGCATAACGGAAGTTGTTGCTGGCTTTAAAGTGAATTATTCTTCAATAATCAACGGTTTAATCAGCTGAAACAGCTCGCGGTAGGCTTTGGGCGGCTGCTGCCTTTCCTGCTCTTTCTTCGCATTGCGAATAAGCTGGCGCAGCTGCTGTACATCGGCTTCCGGATAGGCGGCTATAAAGTCGGTTAAGGTGTCGTCATTGGCCAGTAATTTATCGCGCCATTGCTCTACCTTATGGAATTGCCGTGTTGCTGCTTGGTTGGTGTTACGCAGTATGGCTAAGGCTTGCTCAATCGGCTCTAAATCGCGGGTACGCATTAAGCGGCCGATAAACTGGATATGCCGGCGCAGCGCTTCACGCTTGTTGCTCAGCTTGTCAGCTAATTGCAATGCATCGCGTAATTCATCGTCCAGCGGCACTCTGGCGCGTGAAGCGCCACTCAGTGCAACCAGCTCTTCGCCCAGCTTTTGTAACTCGTGCATTTCACGCTTTACCTGTGATTTACTCTTACCTTCTTCTTCATCCCAGGTATCGCCGTTTATAAAATCGGTCATGCTTGCTTCACTCTTAACAATAATGCGCTAAGTATACATGATAGTAGCGCGCAGCAGCAGCCAGCATAAGCAGACTATGATAAGCTTGTGGCAAATAATTTAGCTGAACAGACATTATGCAAGTAACTCAACCGACTATTTGGCAGGAAATTGACGAAGTAAAACACGCCGTAGCTGAAGTGCTGGCGCATGCGAAGCAATTGGGCGCCAGCAGTGCTGAGGCCTCTATGAGCCGCACTAAAGGTTTAAGCGTGGAAACGCGCCATGGTGAGGTAGAAACCGTCGAGTTTAATCAGGACGGTGGCCTGGGGATCAGTTTGTACTTTGGCCAGCGCAAAGGCTCAGCCTCTACAGCCGATTTAAGCCCCGACGCCCTGCGCCGCACGGTAGAAGCGGCGGCTGATATTGCCCGCTACACCTCAGAAGACCCGCATACCGGTTTGGCAGAAGCCGGCTGGTTAGAAATGTCGCCGCCGGATCTGGATTTATACTACCCCGAGAGTATCGGCACCGACGAAGCTATCCGCTTGTGTGCCGGCGCCGAAGAAGCGGCCTTTGCCACCGATAAGCGCATTACCAACTCCGAAGGCGCCTCGTTTTCGTCGCACACCGGGTTAAAGGTATACGGCAACAGCCATGGTCAGTTAGTCGGCCACCCGAGTTCACGCCACAGTTTCAGCTGTGTGGTAATAGGTGAAGATGGCGATGATATGCAACGCGACTACAGCTTTACCGTCGCACGGCGTTACAGCCAACTGCTGGATCCGAAACAAATTGGCCGCGAAGCCGCACTGGAAACCGTGGCCAGGTTAAATGCGCGTAAAATTGCTACGCAAAAAGTGCCGGTACTGTTTCGTGCCGACATTGCCAGCAGCCTGTTTGGCCATTTGGTGTCGGCCATCAGCGGCGGCAGCATTTACCGTAAATCCAGCTTTTTAATGGATAAGGTAGGCCAACAAATTATGGCACCGGGTATTACCATCCTCGAGCAGCCGCATATTAAGCAGGCGCTGGCCTCCAGCCCGTTTGACGGTGAGGGTGTAAAAACCCGCGATTTAGCCATAATAGAGCAGGGCGTATTAAACACCTACCTGACCACCAGCTACTCGGCGCGTAAGCTGGGTATGGCCAGTACCGGCCATGCCGGTGGTATTCATAACTGGCTGATACAGCACGGCGATGAAGACTTGCTGCAGCTGTGCCGCAGTATGGGTAAAGGCTTGCTGGTTACCGAACTGATGGGTCAGGGCGTCAATACCGTTACCGGCGATTACTCGCGCGGTGCAGCCGGTTTCTGGGTTGAGCACGGTGAAATTCAGTTTCCGGTGTCAGAAGTTACCATCGCCGGTAATTTAAAAGATATGTTTATGAATATCAGCGCCGTAGGCAACGACGTTGACCGTCGTGGCGGTGTATTAACCGGCTCAATATTAATCAGCCAAATGCAGGTCGCCGGCAGTTAATTAAGCAAGCGGCAATAAAAAGCCCCGCTAACTTAGCGGGGCTTTTTTGATGCATCAGCGGCAGGCGGCTAACTGGGTTGCTCACATCAACGCGCCGTAAATACATCCCTGTAGGCTCGATTATAAACTTCATCCATGAAGTTTATCCTTTCGGACCAGCGCAGCTGTTCAAATTCGCTCCCGGCGAATTTGTCAGGCATCCATGCCTTCAACGGTTGATTTAGGGTAAACCAATACCCGCCGGAATATTAATCTACTTTGGTTTTCAGGCCGCGGCGGATTAACAGTGCATCTGTAGTAGGCTCCTGACCACGGAAGGCTTTGTAAGACTCCATTGGCGGCCGTGAGTTACCCACAGACAGAATGTTTTTCCGGTAGTTCTGGCCGTTTTCCAGCTTTAAACCACCCTGCTGTTGCACATAAGCAAAGGCATCAGCAGCTAAAATTTCACTCCACATATAGGCATAGTAACCGGCAGAATAACCGCCACCCATAGAGTGTGAAAAGAAGGTTGATTTATAGCGCGGTGGTACCGCCGCTAAATCTACGCCGTGTTTTTTCAGTGCTGCTGCTTCAAACGCATTAACGTCCTGCAGTGGTTCATCGGCAGACAGTGAGTGCCATTCCATATCCAGCAAGGCTGCCGACATATACTCCAGCGTATCAAAGCCCTGGTTAAAGCTGCGTGAGTTCATTACTTTTTGCAGCAGTTCAGCCGGGATGGCTTCACCGGTTTGATAGTGCTTGGCGTAGTTAGCGATCACTTCCGGATGCGCGGCCCAGTCTTCCTCAAAGGTAGACGGAAACTCAACAAAGTCGCGCGATACTGAGGTACCGGCCAGGGTTGGGTATTTCACATCAGAGAACATGCCGTGTAAGCCATGGCCCAGTTCGTGGAACATAGTGGTCACGTTGTCATAGCTAACCAGCGTAGGTTCGCCGTCCGGTGCTTTAGGAATGTTCATCACGTTAACCACTACCGGCTTTTGTCCGGTTAAGTGCGACTGGCCAACGAACGAGCTCATCCAGGCTCCGCCGCGCTTACCTTCGCGGGCGAAGTAGTCGGCGTAGAAAATCGCCAGGCTGGTGCCGTCGGCATCAAACAGCTCATAGGCATCTACATCCGGATGGTAAGTCGGTAAATCCGGCCGTGGTTTAAAGGTAATGCCGTACAGACGGTTAAAGGTAAAAAACACACCGTCTTTTAATACGCGGTTAAACTCAAAGTACTGTTTAACTTCGTTTTCGTCCAGGTCAAACTTCGCCTGGCGCACAAACTCGGCATAGTATTCCCAGTCCCACGGTTGCAGCTCAAAATCACCGCCTTTCTCTTTAATCATCTGCTGAATGGCCGCAGCTTCCTTGTTAGTGTTGGCCACTACTGCCGGCACCATGCTGCCTAACATATCAAACACGGCTTGTGGCGTTTTCGCCATTTGGGCTTCCAGGCCATAGCTGGCCCAGTTGTCGTAGCCTAACAGTTTGGCGCGTTCAGCACGCAGCTGAGCCAAACGGGCTACCAGCGGGCGGTTGTCAGTTTCGCCGCTTTGCGCGCGGTTGGCAGAGGCTTCCCATACCCGCTTACGCAGCTCGCGGTTGCTCAGCTGTGCCAACACCGGCTGGCGCGTGGTATTGGTAATGCTTAACAGGTATTTGCCTTCGTGGCCGGCTTCTTTGGCTGCGTTGGCGGCCGCGGTAATTTGTGAGTCAGATAAACCGTCCAGTTCTTCTTTGGTATCAACCACTACGGCGATATTTTTGGTTTCAGCCAGCAGGTTCTGTGAGAACTGGTTGGTTAGTTTTGAGTGCTCTTCGTTCAGCGCGCGAATCGCGGTTTTTTGCTCTTCAGTAAGTTGAGCACCGGCGCGGACAAAGCGCTCGTAATACACTTCAATTAAGCGTACTGACTCGCTGTCCAGTTGCAGCTCGTTGCGTTGGTTATACAGGCTTTTAATCCGTGCAAACAGCTGTGGGTTTAAGTTGATATTGTCTGAGTGTGCGGCCATTTTCGGCGCCAGTTCAGACTGAATTTTACGTCGCTCAGGGTTAGAATTCGACCCCGCCAGGTTATAGAAAATGCGCGAAGCACGGGTAAGCAGCTCGCCGCTTTTTTCCAGTGCAACTAAGGTGTTGTCAAAGCTGGCCGGCTCCGGGTTATTGGCAATGGCCAGTACTTCAACCATATGCTGCTTCATGCCTTCTTCAAAAGCCGGCAGGAAATGCTCGTCTTTTATTTCATTGAAGTTTGGCGCTTCGTATTGCAGCATGCTTTTAACAAATAACGGATTAGTAGAAGTCACTTCAGTTACCGCGGCAGAGCCTTGTTGAGTAGTGGTTTGATTTGGCGCCGTATTATCTGAACAGGCGCTAAGCGCCAGCACGGCACTAACGGTGGTGGCTATCAGTGTTTTACGCATGAATATCTCCCTGGAAGATGTTAAAGCTTATTGTAATAGTTGCGCACAGGCGCATGGCTAACCCGAGTATGCCAAAAAGCAATACTAAAGCATTGTGTTTGCAGCCAGACGCCAACAAATTAAGACAAAAACCGGCTCAGGGCAATGTTTGTTGCTGTATGGCGGCAATAAAGGGCAAGTCGATGTAAAAACAGGCGCCATGTTGCGGTGCCGGTTTGTAGCCGATGCTGCCGTGCATTTGTGTTATCAGGCTGCGGCTGATGGCTAATCCCAGCCCGGTGCCGCCATGCTCGCGGGTATCGCTGTTGTCGGCGCGGCTAAAGCGGCTGAATAAGCCGGGGGCAAATTGTTCAGCCACACCCGGGCCGCAGTCCTGCGCGGTAACCCGTACTTTATCTCCGGCCATATTAATACTTAGCCGCACCGGCGTACCGGCGGGAGAGAACTTCACTGCGTTAGACAATAAGTGCATGATCACCTGCGTCAGTCGCGGGGCATCGGCACTGACATTAACCCCGGTTAGTGTAGCATCGCAGTGCAGGCTGATACTGCGGTCGGTGTTCAGCAGTTGTGCTTCGTCAACACATTGCTGCAGCAGCGGCCGCAGCGCTATAGCGCTGAGTTGCAGCGTCATGGTGCCACTGGTAATTTGCTCTATATCCAGTAAGTCAGTTACCAGGGCACTGAGGCGCTGGCAGTTGGTATGAGCCAGTTGCAGCATACGTTGTTGTGATGCGTTCAGATCGCCCAAAGCACCTGACACTGCCAACCCCAGCGCAGCCGATACCGAGGTTAGCGGGGTACGCAGCTCATGGCTCACGGTAGAGATAAATTGTTGTTTCAGTTGCTCGGTTTGCCGGCGCTCAGATAAATCACTCAGCACCAGTAATTGCCGCGATTGTTGCTGCAAACGAATATGACTGCGGTGCACCGACATCGGAAAAGTACTGCTGTCACGCCGCCGGCCGGTGGTTTCGTATTCCGCATTGCCGTTAGACGTGGCACTGTATACCTCGTCCAGCCGCTGTGGCTCGGCTAATAACACCGACCAATGTAAGCCCGGTAAAGTCGAGGTGGCATAACTAAACATCGGGTAGCAAGACAGGTTAACCTGCTCGATAATGCCATCTTCGTCAGTGGTAATAATGGCATCGGCGACATTATCCATCATGCTGCGCAAATACACTTTGCTGCGCTGTTGTTCTGCCACGCTGTCGCGTAAACGCTGGCGTGACATCAACAACCAGCCAAGCAGCCCCAGTAGCAGTGCTGTTATGCCATAGGCCGCGGTGCGTATTTGGCCCGAGCGGTCCGGCAGGCGTGCCAGCGAGCGCACCGCCATTTGCCACAGCGCTCCGCGCAGGCTGATCCCCAGCAACAGGCTGTCATCGTAAAACAAGCGGTCATCACCATAAAACGCCGCGCCGGCATGGCCCCGGGGTGACAAGCTGCGAATAGCTACCTGCACTTCCTGCTCGGTGGTTTGCTTTTCCAGCAAACTCCACACTGAATCTATATTTACTACAGTGCTGATGATGCCCCAGTAATTGTCGGCATTAAGGTACACCGGCAGGCGGTAAATAAAGGCATTACCGCCCTGCACCAGAGCAATGGGGCCGACCAGTCGCGCTTCGCGCTGAGCGATAATGGCAGCGATATCCGGCCATTGTTCTGTTAAATCAGGGTAATACAGGCCAATGGCCTTCTCGTTGCCACTGAGCGGATAGACATAGCGCAGGGTATTGCCGGGCGCGACACCAATATTGCGGATATGCCGCGCCTGATGCACTAACTCCGGCAGTAATAAATGCAGCTCGGCCGGTGAAATATCCCCGTTGTTAGCCTGTACATAAGCGGTAAGGCCAATGGTGAGGTACAGCGGAATATTCAGCTCCGATTCCAGCAGCGCTCTTAGCTGGCCGGCACTGGCGATTTCATGGCGCAGTTGTTGACTGCGAACATGCTGTGCTTCATGTCGCACCAGGATTTCAGTGCCGTACAACGCCAGCAACAGTAAAGCCAGCAGTAATATCCATTGCCAAAGCGGAATTAACTTAGTATCCATATTAAGTCGTAACACCAACGCTGAATGAGTTATCACTCTAGCTGTTACAGCTAAGGCTTGTAAATACGTGATTTGGAACTGAATGCTGAAAAAACGCACTGCCGGGCAATAGACACACAGGGCAAGGCTGTCTATAATGCGCAGCTTCTGCTTATTCGCAGATTGTGCACCCGTAGCTCAGCTGGATAGAGCGCTGCCCTCCGGAGGCAGAGGTCATAGGTTCGAATCCTATCGGGTGCACCAAAACAAACAACCGCCAATCAGGCGGTTTTTTGTTTTGTGTACCTGTGGATGAGAACCTGCGTTCGACAAAACGGCAGGACCGCCGTTTTGGACGTTGCGTGAGCAACGCCCGTAGGGCGAGCTACAGGATGTAGCGAGTCAATCCTATCGGGTGCACCATAAACGTCAAAACCGCCACTTCGGCGGTTTTTGCGTTTATAGCCCCGTAGGAGGCGAACCGTTAGGTTCGACAAAAACGTCAGGAACGTTTTTGAACAGCTCCGCTGGCCCGTAGGGTGAGGGCAGGACAGTCCGAATAATCCTATCGGTTATGCCATATAAATCAAGGTCTTAGCTGAAATCGAGCCCTTTTTTATGTCTTAAATTTGTTGGTGTAGCGCGTATGTAGCACATTTATAGCAAGTTGATCTTTATGTGATTGCCAGAAATTTGAAATAACTTCTATTTTTAGTGTTGATAATGCGGGTCTCAATCCGCTTTTGCAGATGTTCTGAAGTAACTTATGCTCTTATCAAGTAATCATTTTCGTAAATACCATTTGGGTTTAGATGGGTCTAACATCGAAACGATGGCTTCGATTTCTATGGGGCGGTCAAGCCCAATTTTAAAAGACGACGTATTGTTGAGAAAAAAATCTAAGTGAAATCTCGGGTGAATATCACCATTCTGATTTTCCTCGTCGTCATCAAACCTAAAGTAGCCATGATCTTGTGACACTAAGTGAAAGAAAATATCGCAGTAAAGGCATGCTGTCTGAACATCTAAACCAAAGGATTCTGCTAAGGTGAGTGCTATTTCGTCCGTAGAAATATTGCTGTCCAATGCTGTGTTTAAAGCAGATCTCATTAGAGATGTAAATCTTCCATCAACTATTTCGCCGAAATCTTCGAGAACAAGTGAAATAGTCTCCCCATCATCAATGATTTGAAAGGGAAGTTGAATACAGCTAAACCCATTAGCTCTTCTAACCAATACTCTCGGATTATGTGCGCCAAATACGATTATATCGAAGCCATCACGTAAATTTGATGCTTTGAGCTCGCTGTAATAATTAATGCACTCACATACCTGAAACACATTGTGTAGATGGTCAAAAACAGTTCTGGATGCACGAAATCCGTCAATTATGTGTTGAGGAACCCTATTGTAGATATATGCCGTCAAAATTGTTTTGTCCTCGAGAATTCGAGATCCAACAATCTTTCGAGATATTCTTCATCATAATCATCGTCACCTATACTCTTTGTTACTTTTGCCACCATTTTAGCAATATGACGAGGTGTTGCCCCTCGCTCCACACAAAAATCCGTGATTTGCTGTTTCAGAGTTGGTTTCTCATCGACTAATATCATTTGTCTCTGGTTTTCAATTTCGACTGGTTCAGGCAGCCTAACATCCATAAAATTGTTTTTATTTATGAATGCCAAACCGTTTTCAATGCTTTTAAATGCTTCGCTGTCTCTATTAATGCCAAGTAACAGATGGCTTTCTAAAAAAGACCTTGCCATCATCGTGTATAGTGCATTTCGAAATGTTCTTGTTTTATTAAGGTTGAATGTTACACAGATTACAAAAGGGAACTCGAGGCCTTTCGCATTGTTAACGTTGGATATAAAAAATCTACCAGGAACTCGCATCTTTGATTCATGTGAGATATTTACTTTCCAATTAAACCTGTCATAGATACCTTTGCTTATTTCATTGATAACGTTGTAGATATACTGATCTCTATCTAGAAGTATGACTGCAAAGTCATCTATTGTTGCAGTCTTGTTTCTTTTGATTATGTCTTCTATTGTTTGTAAGATTTGCTCTGTTGTGTCTGCATAGCTAGGAATCGTGTGCAATACGGTACTGGCATGTTCAGTAGGGATATCTTCAAACCTTCTTAATGGTGCCCTAGATAACTGCACTCTATCGTTTGATTCGGAGTATCTGTAGCCGCAAGCATCCCACTCTTGTTGAGTCAACCATCTTAGAACCGGCCTTTCGAATAGCCCCATACCGAGGGCATGAGAAAACATTAAGTTTCTAGGATCTGTGCGATAACACTTTCTTAGTACTAAGTCAGACTTAAACACCATCCCATCTATCGGGCTAAATATATTCTGGAATACATCACCCGCGACATATACTTTTTTTGATGTGACAAGGCAGCAAAGCTCAATAAAGCTTTCAGGAAAATCTTGGCTTTCATCAATGAAAACATAGTCAAAAAGTTGATTAAATTCAGTTGTTAATTGATTTATTTCTTTAATTGCTTTTTGACATAAATAGTCAAAACTTCCTGCTTGAAATGTACCGAATGTTATTCCGTAGGCGTGACATATATATCTGTACATGCCTGAATAAGGATCTCTCCCACTTCCCCATGCATGAAAACAGAAAAGCTTGTTATTCCAATCTATCTGTTTTTCAACTCTCATAAAATCAAAAAAGTCTGGAATTCGAGATTTCATTGATGAAGCAAGTATTCTGTTGTAACAAGTGAATGCGATCTTTGAATCACGCTTTGAATATATTTCCTTCATTTTATGAAGGAGGAGTTCTGTTTTCCCAGAACCCGCAAGTCCTTGTATGATATATTTTTTATCACCGCCGGTTCTAAATACAAATTCTGTTTGGTCGGTATCAAAAAGGATTATTTTTGATTTTACTTTGTCTAGTAAATTGTCAGCATCAATATTTATTGTAGATATATCGTTTATGCTGCCAATAACAAGTGATGTTATAAGGTCGCTTAGGATTTTTTCTGAACTATTTTCGGTTTCGATTAAGCTGAAATTAAAGCTAGAAATGTCGCTGCTTACAAATAAAGCCTGCCATTTTTTTCTACGACCAATTTTGTCTTTATATTTAAACTTCTCTGAAAGATAAGATAAATCGTCAGTGAACTCATCTGTGAACTCTTCAAACTCCTCTTCGTCTCCGCCAAGGTTTATGAAGCAAGGTTTCATGCCAGACGTAAATAACACTACGGAATTCTCATAGTCATATGTAGCGTCATTTTTAGATAATGGCTGTCTGAGTATATAAATTTGCTTTTGTCGCTGGTCTGCAAATGAATTTATGACGCCAAAGAGTGGTGTATCCTTGAGCAGGTCGTGAGCTTCGGGAGAGTAATAACAATACGAAGACATAAATATTTGCTCCGAGCCAAGTTAAAAATTTGGTTAGGCTGCTTAGAATTGAGAGTAGTTAATTGATTAGATTAATCACATCGTAGGCTTAAAGCCATTAAAATTCTTCCATGTACGATTACAAAGCTTTCAGTAGTACACTTATTTACAGAACTCCAAGTGAGAGCGAAAAGCGCTTTGACAGATTTCAAGCCTCCATTGGTGCAGGCGTGTGATTATTGCCTGGCCAAGGTAGCAAATGCATTTTAGCTTGGCTGTATTGACGAACGTCAGTGTCTGGTTTAAGTTTACAACCGAACTGGAAACACGCCCCTGAGGGGCTGATAGCAGTATTAACGAAGAGTATGAGGATATCTCAGAAATTCGGGACTGGCCTCCGTTACTGCTCGATACAAACGATACGTTGTATAGTGCTTCTTAAATTATTTAGGGACAAACCAAAAGGTTGTCTCTGTCGTTAGCGATGTAGCCACAAAACACGCAGCGGCATTAATTTTTGGATTAACTATGCCACTTAAAACCTCTGTTTTAGCTTCAGAACAACATCGTCATTACCAAAGCCACTCTTTTGAGCAATATGCCGCCAGCCTCTTTATGAATGATGGCTGGGAAGTATTTCACCCAGCTTTAGACCATGGTCGCAAAACTGATTTGGTCATTTCTGACGGCCATGTGTTTTATCGGGTTCAGATAAAGTCACTGGAAGCCACTGATGATACCGTTCTGGTGAAGAACCAGTGGAAAAACACTGATACCAAAATCGACTACGTGATCTACTTCTCACAAAAGGGTAATTGGGGTTACGTAATCAAGCCTTTCAACTGTAATCAAAAACGTTTAAATGCAGCCGGCGGGCAGCGATTTCACAAACATCAAAAGCACTTTTCACATGCGTTTGCCAAGATTTAATTGCGTGGATTTCCTTTGATTATTAGGGCGGCGATTCCACCTGTTTACTCAGTTTCAGGTTTCTTTGCCCTAATTTCACTAATTGAGTCTAATGGAATTATTGCCACTTGTTCTTGAGTTATATCAACGGCATCACTATCTTATCTGTTCATTTTTCAAACAGAGCGACAAGTGCAGGGAGTTAAATGTGAGTATTAAGCCAGGCCCAAAAAGAAAAAATGAAGATGGCACGCCAGATAAACGCCAGCGTGTTACGCCAGAGAAAAAGAAGGGTCACCCTGATTTAAAGCCCCACAAGCACAAGAAAGGCGAATGAGCATCTGAACTACATGCCTGACACTCTTTGTAAATCTGTGCTCGTGCTGTACAACATACCTAAAGCGATGCTGTATGACATGGGCGGTTTTGATTTCCATTTAACTGATACTGGTTACGAAAACGTAGCTACTTTAGGCAGTAAGAAATGAGCCACACCTACCAAAACAGACTCTGCCTTTTCCTTGATATTTTGGGCTTTTCGGCCTTGGTAAAGGGAGAAAATTGTGATGCCGTTCATCAAGTTATCCGAAAAATTAAGCGTGAGCTTAAATCCAGCAAGGATTACATGGAAAAAATTGGTAGCAGCCCTATTGCCACTACATTTAGCGATTGCATCGTGCTCTCTATCGAAGTTAAAAACGAGGATGTTGCAGAAGCATCGAACATCCTGGTTACTGCTACTGTAAAAATGCTGCAGGATACGTATCTGAACCAAGCTATCGCTCTACGAGGCGGCATGGCTTATGGAAAGCTATACCATCGAGCGGATGGCGTCTTTGGCCCGGCTATGATTAAAGCCTATGAACTTGAAAGCCAATATGCAGATTGGCCAAGAGTTATTTTTGACCGGAGTATTGTAGAGCATTTTACGGGTGAAAATGGTTTATTAAGTATCGGTTTTACCAACTATGGTGATGGTTTCTTCGGTGTGGATTGCTCAAATCGCATTGAAGATGTACTAAATACTGAAAGTATTTATCTATTTCAACGAGGTGAAGGAAGAGAGAATTTAGAAAAGCTGCACAAGATGAGCCGGATCACGCTATCCAAGTTGGAAGAGCACTATGGCAATCCAAAAGTCTATTCCAAATACCTTAAGTTAAACGCTCGTATACGTTCGCTATTGAAAAGGTTTAATCAGCTTCCTGCTTTTATCGACGATCTTGATTGATACTTCTCCCGTGGTGTTTGCGGCGGACTGCTACTTGCCATTTTTGTCAAATGGTTAGGAACGATTTGGAACAGCTCCGCTGGCCCGTAGGGTGAGGGCAGGAATGCGCTCAACCGTTTACCGCATGGGTTAGAAAATTGCCTGCTTTCAGCGCTGTCATGCTAAGGTAAAGCGATAAAACGCAGCCCTTTGATTAGTCTGGAGAACACCCGTGCTCAGGTCCCGTAAACTTATAACGTTATTAACGCATGTTTTATTTAGTCTGGCTTTATTGGCCGCAGCCCCGGCCATTTTGGCCGCTACTGCAACGGAGCAACTGCAGCAGGTGATTGACGATCACTGGCAATACAGCCTGCAGGAAGATCCGGTTACCGCCGGCCGCATGGGGTTGGCCGGCTACAATGACCGCTTGCCGGGTGTTACAGCGGCAGACCGTGCGCGGCGTCTGGCCAGCGAGCAAAAGCTGCTGAAGCGGCTGGAGGCGATTGCGCCGGAACAATTAAGCGATGCCGACCGGGTTAATCATCAGTTGCTTAGCTGGGTGCTGCGCAATTCGATTCAAGCCAACCAACTGTTTCTGGATCGCATTCCGGCCAATACCTTTTACAGTTTCTGGAGTCTGGCGTTAGATGCCAGCAGTGGCTTGGCCATGCCGAAAGTAACTGATTATCAAGACTATATCAGTCGCATCAAGGATTTTGGCCGCTACTTTGATGAGAACATCAATAATATGCGTCAGGGTATAAAAGACGGCTTTGTATTGCCGAAAATTGTTATTCAGGGCATAGCCCCCACGGTGCGGGCACAGGTGTACAACGACCCGGAGCAAAGCAGCCTGTACCAGCCGTTTAAAGAGCTGCCGGCGGCGTTTTCCAAAGCCGAACAACAGCAGCTGCAATATGCCGCAAAACAGGCTATTGCGCAGGTTGCATTACCGGCATTTGCACGGTTAGCCGATTTTCTCGAAGGCGATTACATGCAGGCTGCCACTGTCAGCTTAGCGGCAGAGCAATTACCCAACGGCAAAGCCTATTACCGCCATACTATAAACACTTACGTTACCCTGGATATGGACCCGGCTGAGATCCACAACACCGGCCTGGCTGAAGTAAAACGTATCCGCGCTGAAATGGACGAATTGATAAAACAAAGCGGCTTTAGCGGCAGTTTTGCCGACTTTACCCACTTTTTACGCACCGATCCGCAGTTTTATGCCAGCACGCCGCGTGAGTTACTAAAAGAAGCCTCTTACATTGCCAAGCGCATTGACTACCGCCTGCCGGAGTTTTTCGGCAAGCTGCCACGCCTGCCTTATGGTGTGGTACCGGTACCGGCCGAAATCGCGCCGAACTACACCACCGCCTCTTATAATTCAGCCGCGATTGGCGGCACCCGTGGCGGTGCCTATTGGCTTAATACCGACTCATTGGATCAGCGGCCCTTGTATGAACTGGTGGCCTTAACGCTGCACGAGTCGGTACCTGGCCACCACTTACAAAGCGCTTTGTCACAAGAGCTGGAAAATGTGCCACAGTTTCGGCGTAATTTATATTTAAGCGCCTATGGCGAAGGCTGGGGCTTGTATGCCGAACGGCTTGGCGTGGAAATGGGCGTGTATGAAAACGCTTATCAACAATTTGGCCGTCTCAGCTATGAAATGTGGCGCGCCTGCCGGCTGGTGATCGACACCGGCATTCACTCGCAGGGCTGGAGCCGCCAGCAAGCGCTGGACTTTTTATCAAGCAACACCTCGTTATCACAAGCCAATGTGCGCGCCGAGGTAGACCGCTATATCTCCTGGCCCGGCCAGGCGCTGTCGTACAAAATGGGTGAAATTAAAATTCGCCAGCTGCGCGCCAAAGCGGAGCTGGCGCTGGGCAACAACTTCGACATCAGGGCGTTTCATGATGCGTTATTAGCCAATGGTGCGCTGCCGCTGGAAATTCTTGAGGCCGAAATGGAGCGCTTTATTGCCACCGCTGCCAAAAGCAGCAGTAGCCGTCACTAACATTAACTAAAAAGCTAAACACAACCGTAGCTGTCGGTTGGTTTAGCTTTTAGGGTTATGCCGCTATGGCGGCTGTTGTGTTACACCTTACAGGTTTTAATCCCCAGCAAGCTGTACAGCGGGCAAAAGTTAAATAATCCGGTCAACAGCGGCACTATGCCCAGCCAGCCCCATACACCTATGGTGCCGGTTGCGGCCAGCGTCATTAATGTCATACCGGCAATAATACGCAACCCTTTATCAATACCACCTACGTTTGCTTGCATCACTCACTCCATAAATTAGCGTAACCTTATTTATGATAGTCCGGCTTTGATGGCCGCTGCTAAGGTTATCGCGCTAAAACTTGCGCTGCGTCAATATATCGTGCAACAGGTCAATGCCGTTGCAACAAGACAGTAAAACCGGCATGTGATACTTTCTGCTCAGGCTTTTTGTGGAGCAGCTCAATGTCATCGTCTTACCATTATTTTGATCAGCAGCGTTTAACTCTGCACTGCGGTAGCCATTTACCGGCGGCGCAATCCTTGCTGCAGCTGGCCGGCAACAGTGCTTTGGCGGCGCAACTTATGCCGGCACCGACAGCACAGCAATTACTGGATGCAGCAGAGCAGGCCTATAAGGCCGGTTACGAGCAAGGCGCCTCTACCGAGTTTGAGCTGCAGGGCCTGGCCATCGCCGGTATCGGCGATCCGCTGCTACACATGGACTTGCTGGCGGAGTTTTTACCGGCGTTCAAAGCCAAACGCCATGGCGTGCCGGTAACCTTAGTCAGTTATGGTCTGGTGGCACCCGGCGAGGCCACGGCATTATGCCAACAGCTTATAGCGCTGGAAGTAGAAAAACTGGAAATTTACCTGCCGGCCAGCAATCCGCCGGCGTATCAGCAGGCGGTTAAGCCAACACAATTGGGTTTTAGCGAGGTGTGCCAGTTTATCCACAGCGCCAGCGATGCGGGCTTACAGGTCACCTGCTTTGCCTATGCGCCGGTAGCACAGCAAAGCGAACTGCGCGCGCTGGCGCTGGATTTAGGCGCCCGCGGCTTTGTGGTTAAACCTCAGTATAGGGCTTAAGCAAGCTATCCAGTTCAGTGCGTTGGCGTGGCAGCACCGCCAGTTCTAATCCGAGCAATTTAAAATAGCTGCGTAAATTATCTAACCGCGGGTTGCCATTATCGTTTTCTATATCGCTGACAACCTGGCGGCTCAAACCGGTAAGTTTGCAAACTTCGGTTTGTGACATCTGCAAGCCTCCGGTGCGTAAGGCTTTACCAATCTGGCCCAGAGTTGTGTTGCCCGACAACATTTGCTGCACCAGACGTTGCTTTAGTTCAAAGCGATCCGGCACCGCGTCCGTCCGGCGTTTTTGTTGTGTCATGCTAATAATCCCCACTTTTGCAGCCTGGTTTCCAGATAAGCAAAGCCCATCACCGGCATCTGCATGATACTGGCCGGTACGCCGCGCTTGGTTAAGCGCCCGGCTAAGTGTTGTAGTTTGGCGGCCAATTGGCGTAATTCAGTTTTAAACAATTCAGGTTCACCATAACAGGCCAGGCTGTCACATAACTCCAGCCAGTCAATATCTCCACCGCGCTCAAATGTGTTGCTCCAATGGGTTGTACGCATAACCACTTCCGGGTCTGCCTTCATTGGGGCAAAGTCATAAATAGGGGCCAGTGATACCACCGCCGCATGTTTTAGCACCGCCATATTGCGGCCATGGTTATCAGAGTTACCAAATACGATGTTTAACAAATCACGCTTCAGGTATTCTGCGGTTAATTCTGCCGTAGTTTGGCTATTAACCACTTGTGTAAGCGCTTTTAATACCTCTTCATGTTTCAAGTGGCTGCCAGCGGGTTTATTTAACAGCGAGAACACAGACTCAACACCATAACGTTGTACAGCACCGGCAATAAACGCCCTGTCAAAGCGCGGTAACCAAAGCGAGGGCTGCTTGCTACCTTCGTGTAGCTGCAGTTTGGTAACGTCCATGCTGGCGAACCCCAGCTCTGCCAATTCACAGTAGTAGTGGTATTCCGTGCGCAAAATATCCTGGTCTATCGCAGTGTTACCGCGTGGAAACTTCACCAGATAGTGCTCATCTGCACTGTTATCGTTTTGCAGGGTGTCTATCCACACCTCGCGCTGCGGGGTTAGCCTGACCAACAATTTAGGTGCAGCACCACCGGCACCTGTTGCGCCGCCCGACACTGCGCCGCGCTGCCTGGCATAGTTTAGAAAGTCATGGTTGCGCTCTACTACCTGCTGTTGTTCAAAGCGCATTTGCTGCAGTGCAGTTACCTGTTGCACTGCGGCCATTTCAACAGACTCTTTCAGGCGCAAGTTACCCACAGGTGCAATGGTACCGGCTTGCAATAAGGTGATATCCTGCATGGCAACCGGCTGTTGCTGCAGGCCCAGCATATCCAGCCACAGCGCGCGGGCGTAGCCCATCGGCATAATATCTTCAAACACGCCGGGCCAACTGGTAAAGCTGTACACGTCCATAGGGTTAACCGGGTACATTGCCGAAAAACTACGTGAGCCCGTTTCATCAAAATAAGCTGCGGCATATGTTGTCCGGGCCTGCAAAGATACCCTGCTATGTTTACCTGCCTCCGGGGAGGCGATGGTAATAACAAAAGCATCCTGCCAGTGGCCATCATTAAAAGCTTGCAAAGTAAGCTGCATAAATGTTTTTCAGTTGCTGCGGTTCTGTCTAATATAGCGTACAAAAAGCCAGAAAGGACAATTTTTTGTCTAACATAAGGCGCAATTTTGCTAGAAAGACAATTATTTGTCTGACATATTAGACAAATAATTGGCTTGCTAAACCCTGCGCGGTTAAGGCTTAAGTTTAACGCCTGGCGGCGGCCGGTTTTACCCGGGTGTCATATAAATGCTGCAGTGCTTCGGTTATGGTCATATCAATGTTTTCACTCAGGTAGCGCTCTACCTGTTTGTGCACAAAAATTACCGCTTGTTTATGCTGTTTGGCAAAGGCCGCGCACTGCTGTTTTAGCTGCTGGTTAAATTCTTTCTCTGCCGCTTGCTGGTGTATGGTGTTAATCGCCTGCTCAAAGCTGTTGCCGTTATCAGCAAAGGCTTCTTTTAAGGCGTTTTTCGGTATGCGGTAGGCTTTACTGGCAAAATCCAGCGCCTCACGAAAGCTATCAAAGCTTTCGCCAAACACGTCAAAGTGCAGCGGGGCGCTATCGTGCACCTGTTGGCTAACACCACCGGCTTCATAGTCAAAACCAAAAAAGTTAAGCCGCTCGGTAGTTTCCGCGCCCAGCTTTAAGCCCGCTTCAATACTGTGGCGCAGGCTAAAATCCAGCCCTTCCAACTCTTCCACCGTCCACATGTCATAAATGCTCAGCGCTTTGGCATACTTTTTAGCCAGTTTGGTTTTGGCAAATTTGTGCCGCTCATCCAAGGTGCCGGCCTTGCAGGTTTTCAGCAGTTCATGGCACTCATTGCAGCTGGGTATTTTTAAAAACTCACTGGCCTCGCGGGTGGCCAGGTAAAACTCCAGGTACTGTTGCGGCGGCGCATAGTCATGCGTAGCGGCAATGCAACCGCAGTAATAGCAGGTGTTAAAGTGGTTGCTACGGGTGGGTACCAGCAGGTTGTAATCGGTATCAGTTGGCATAGTAGCGTCCAAAGCTGAGGATTATAACTAAATTGGGGGGAGGGTGTTGGGGTTATTCAACGATGCCTTTTAGCCTGGCGAAAGTTCGCATGGTTTCATCGGCTGCAAGTGGCGGATAATCCGTGTTTTTAGCTATTAACAGGTATTGCCCGTCAGCGACCTTTTTAACATCACGCAGTAGATATTGGTTGTCGCCACTTGCATCCTGACGTTCTATGGCAACAGTGCAGTTTTGCAAAGAGCCTGCGCTGGTCGGGCTAATCAGCTCCAGCAAAAGCAGTTGGCCGTCTAATATAGGGTTCTTGCCTCCGTTCATTGAGTTGCCGCTGGCGTGGGCTAAGAAGTGTTTTTCCGGGTTAAGCGTGCCAAACCCAATTGGGGCTGCAACGTGTTCGGCATTACCGGCATCGCCGGTTTTAAAATGGCCGCAGGCAATTTTAATGTCAGGAAAATAGGGTAGCAACAGGCTGTCGGCGGCCTGTTCCGTTGCGACCTGATCATTGGCGGCAAGTGCATTAATGTGCAGTATCAACGGTTTAGCTACTACTGTGGTAGTGGTACCAGCATACACAAACTCATCTTTGCTTAGCCACAATTTAGCGCCGTTGGCCTGTGCAACACTGTAAGCCCAGTCACTTACTGCGCGTGATTTTTCGGCATCACAGTAAAAGTACGCTGCCAGCTCAGAACTTAGTACCGCAGTGTGCTCTACCAGATTTTGCTGTTGCCAGTTGTCACGATGTCGCTGCGCTGCTAAATGATCTCGTTTGCTGTTGTTACAAGCGCTGTGGGCAGCAACAAAGTTGTGGCCCAGGTCGGTGGAGTAGCGGGCAAACGGAATAAAGTGATCAACATCGGCGCTGTTATTGTTTAGCGGTTTATTGCAGTAAAAACATTGACCACGCTGAATTTCAATCAGTACCGGCCGCGCTTTATTCAATGCATTACGATCGACACCAAATAAAAACTGCTGCAACTGGCTTTGCGGGCCTATCAGCTGTTGGTTGTCTTTAATGCTTTGAATTTTCTGCAGCCAGGCATTTTTTGCCAGGTACACTACCAGATCATAAAAGCGACGAAACGAATAAGCGATACCTGAATTCAGCGTAATAAACTTGCTGCTATTGGTATGCAGATATAAAAAACACTCTGCTTGCTTAGACAAGATCTGCAAGCGCCATAGGGGGCCATCTTTTAATGTTGCCAGCGTAGCGCGATAAATCTCGGACCAGTATTGGCTTTGTTTTAACTGGCGGATATTTCGAATATTATTTTGCTGACATTCGTACAACACACTGATCACTTTGGATTGTTTACCAGTGTTTTGTTTTAGCAGCGCGGCATCGCCGTTACTGCCGGCGGTAAAAGGCACAGCATGATGCCAGTACAGCAGGATAAATTTATCTACCAGTTCATCCAATGTAATAACCAGTTCGCTGTCTGGTTGTTGCAATGGGTGTTCAACGCAGATATCGGCAATAGCATGCAATAGGGCGAACTTATAGGTAGCGCTAAAGTCGCCTTCATTTAACATGCGCTGGATATAAGCGATAAAGTCGAGCTGCTGTTGCATACCAGCCATAGCTAAACAGCTTCCTTTATCAGTAATGCATTAAGCCAGTTTTCGTTGTCACGCTCTGGCCGCTGGTCGCAGGTTAACCAGATTTTTTTAGGTGTTAGCCCTGGTATATCTGCCAGCAGTGCTGTTAGTTGTTGCTCGTTCATATCGGTAAAACGTCGGCTGGTTACTTCACGCTCTGAGTCACCATATTTAAACGACACATACAACACCGCCGTTGGTTTAAGCGCCCGTTGTAACCGGGAGAAAACAGCAGGTAAGGTTTTGCTGGCGACATGCAGTAAGCTGGCGCAACACCAAATGCCATCAAAGGTTTCCGGTTCATCCAGTTGCTCAAAGCTAAGCACTGTAACAGTTTGTTGTAAACGCTCACTGGCAATTTTCGCCATTGCTGTACTGGCATCAAAAGCACTGACGGTAAAGCCCAACTGCTGAAAATAATAAGCATCACGGCCACTGCCGCAACCGGCATCCAGAATATGGCCACCGGATTTAACCATAGGCAGAAACTCAGCATACAGTGCAGCCATATCGACGTTAACCGTTGCCTGCACATATTCCGCTGCATGCTGATTGTAATAATCTATTGTTTCAGATGACATTTATCTGGCCGTGATGTCGCTACAAACGCCTTGATACTACCTGTGTTCTTTACTATTTCAAAGTAGTGCATCTGAGTATTGCAGATGCAGGCTCATTGTATATGTTCTGCGTTCGCAGAATAGTCGCGCTTGGTTGGGTAAACATCAGAGTTGCGAATTGTTCTTAAAATGTAAACTGTGTTATATTTCCGGTTTTCAAGGATGAAGCCCTCTTATGAAAACACTGCACGATATTCAACGTACTAACCAAATTCGCCAGCAAGCGCAGCAAAATCAGCAAAGAGAAGCGCTGGCCAAGGCATTAGCTGCCAATTCACACACTATGTTTGTGATGAACGAAAATGAGTTTTTTGAACTGGCGGTAAATATTAAACGCCAGCAAGGTATGCAATCAGCACAGATCCGGGCGTGGATGGAGCAATTAGTGCTTCAAAGTCCGGCGTTAGGCCAGCTATGGCGCCGCTATGATGACCAAGTTAAAATTTTTACGTCTGCTATTCCTGTAACCGTAGATGCTGCTGCACTGGCCGTGCTGGCAAAAGATTTAAGTAAAGGCGGCAATATACTGACGAAATACCAGATTAAAAATTTCCATGGCCGTACTTATGTAATTATTAAAGGCTATCCAGCGCTGAGGCAGCATCTAACCGGCACCCGCTATCTGGCTAGCCACCCCAAAGTGCTGTCAATGGGTATAGGTAAGACAGATGCTGTTAAATCGATTCGAACAGGCTTTGTGCTTTCATTGGTATTATCAGTGGGTTTTCATGCTGTTGATCAGCTGCTAAATGATCAAAAAACTTGGCATGACTTTGTGGGAGGTGTAGCGGCAGATGTTATTTATGCTGGAGCCGCCTCGGCGATAGCTCTGGGGTTTCTGTCCTTGATTGCAGGAGGCTCCGCAACTTTAATTGTTGGGCCACTTTTAATCGTATTGGCCGTTGGCGTACTCGCAACAACTCTGTTTCTGTTGATTGATGAGCATATACAACTTGGCCGTCATATTTCTCAGATGCTATCAGAAGCTCAAGCTCAAATTGAAACTGATATGCTCAGAGCAGAAATGAAATCTAAAAAGTTAAAAACTCAGTGGAGCGAAGATACGCTGGCGTTTTTACATAAGTTATTTGCAGTCCCGAAGTGGAGCTTAGAGTAATGCCGCTGCAGACTGAGAATTTTGAACGTAAAAAAGGGCTGGCAGTTTCTTTGTCAGTAGTAATGTTAGCTATGACTGCTGGATACGCCTTTTTTTCCGCTGAGTTTTTACACCAGCTTAGCAGTTTGGATGCGCAAGCGTTTTACCTCAGAGTATCCATGATGGTAATACCTGGTTTAATTGCTGCACCCATTTTCTTGATGTCAATTTACATTATGTTGCGGCGGCATTTCGGCCGTTTGCCAGAGCAGCATTTTGCATTGTGGGTAAAAGTGTCATTGGTGTTGTTGGCCGGGGCTTTTGTGCTGCGCATTGTGCTGGGTTTTTGGTTACCTGGCTATGTAGCTGCGAATGGTTTTACGCATTGCAGCAAGCTTGAGAATCCTTCGCCTTTTGCCTCGCAAGTATGGGTGCGCCAGCCGGAATACTGCCATGAATTATCGTATTTGGTTAACGGTGAAGTGCTGGATTGGTTTGACGAACAAGAAGTCGCTGGTAAGCGCCCCTCTGTTGACGAAGTCACCGCACAGATTGAATTATTAATCGCTCAATACAAACAGCGCTATCAATAGAACTATAGCGAACTGGCACCGGCCGGTTAGCTATAACTCGTATTCACCTCTGTGGTCGCTGCTGTCATCAGCTTATGGATCGGGCATTTATCGGCGATGGCCGCCAGTTGGCTTTTTTGCTCGTCGGTTAATTGCCCCAGCAGGCTTAAGGTAACGTTTAACACATAGACACCCTGGGCTTCGCGGCTGTTGTCGCGCTCTATTACGATGTCGATATAGTCCAGCGGTAGTTGTTTGCGCTTGGCGTACATCATTACCGTGATGGCTTTGCAGGCCGCCAGGGCGGCGTCGTAGTAGTCGTGCGGATCGGGGGCGCTGTTATCACCGCCGAGGTCTTTGGCGACGTCGGCAAAGACGGTGTACTGATTAATACGAATGGTTTGGCGGTATATGCCGCTGTCGCTTTTACGTAGTTCTATGCTCATGCTGCACCTGTTTTGGTTGGCTTGCCCGGGTTAATGTCGGGCATTAAGGGTACGGAATAAACTCGTCTTCATCACCGACAACTTTAGCAAAGCGGCCGGCTTGCCAATCTTGCTTGGCTTGCTCGATACGCTCTTTGCGGCTGGAGATAAAATTCCACTCTATATAACGCTTGTTCATGCTTTCACCGCCGATAAGTGCAATGCGGCTGTCGGCGTTGGCTGTTATTACCACGCCCTCAGCGGCGTGCAGTATGACCATGGCGTGTTCGGGCACTGTGGTATCTTTTAGCTGTAATTCACCTTTGGCAACGTAAATGGCGCGCTCGGCACAGTTGGGCAGGGTAAGGCTTTGGCCGGCTTTTAATTCGGCTTCGACATACAGGGTTTGGGCGTAGGTTTTTACCGGTGAGGTATAGCCGTATGCGCTGCCCATTAATACCCGCACGGCCACGCCGTCGATGCTGGCGGCAGGGATGCCGGCGCCGGGGTAGTGGTAAAACGCCGGGGCAATTTCTTCGTCGGCTTCAGGCAGGGCCAGCCACAGTTGCAGGCCGTGCAGGCGATGCGCTGTGGCGGTAACTTCAGGCCGCTCGCGCTCAGAGTGGGTAATGCCCCGGCCTGCGACCATCAGGTTGATATCGCCAGGGGTAATGGTTTGGTAACTGCCTAACGAGTCGCGGTGCAGTATTTCGCCTTCAAACAGGTAAGTGACGGTAGCCAGGTTAATGTGCGGGTGGGGCCTTACGCTGATGCCTTTGCCGGCGGCAAATTCGGCCGGGCCCATATGATCGAAGAAAATCCACGGCCCGACCATTTTACGCTCTTTAGTGGGCAGGCTGCGGCGCACGGAAAAGCCGCCCAGGTCTTTATCGCGTGGTTGGATAAGTAAATCGATGGCACCGCAGCCGTTATCGATATCGCAATCCTGCTCGTTTACTTTGGTTTCAGTGCTCATGATGGGTATCCGATTGTATTGCAACCGCCAGATGGCGCAGCAGGTTGAAAGAAATCAACAGTATAGGATAAGTTGGGCAGAATAAAGAGTTAATAAAACTGTCGATTAACTATAGTTTTTTGCACTGTTTGCTGCCGGCCCGGCCTACGGCACAGGCTATACTGGACACAGTTTACCATTGGTCAGCTTTTTCCGGCTGTTGGTCGCGGGGGTTAGCCACGGCGCTTGATTACATACACTCTTGTATGTATATTGCCAATCTTATTCTGCCTAAGCTGTGCACAGCGTGTTAAGGCAGTGTCTCACAGGAGTTTGTATGCGTTTAAATGTAAAGCTGTTAACTGTTGCGTTGGCAGCATTAACTTTGGTGGCCTGTAGCGAGCCACAGCAAGGCGCTGCGCAAAGCGCGCCGGCACCGGAAGTTGAAGTGGTAACTCTGGCTACCACGGCGCTGGCGCTAACTTCAGAGCTACCCGGTCGCACTACTGATTACCGCCAGGCTGAGATCCGGCCACAGGTAAACGGCATTTTACAGCAACGCTTATTTACCGAAGGCCAGTTAGTAGAAGCCGGCCAGGTGTTATACAAAATTGATGCGGCGCCTTACCAGGCAGCATTAGCCAATGCCAAAGCCAATCTGGCCAGCAGCAAAGCGGTGCAGCATAACGCTAAGCTAAAAGCCGACCGCTATAAAGGCTTGTTAAGCAGCAAAGCGGTAAGCCAGCAGGATTATGACGATGCACTGGCCACATTAATGCAGGCTGATGCCGCCGTTGCCAGCAGTGCAGCCGCCCTACAAAGTGCGCAGATAAATTTGGATTACACCGAAATTAGCGCGCCGATCAGTGGCCAGATTGGCCGCTCGCTGGTAACAGAGGGCGCCTTGCTTACTGCCAACCAAAGCCAGGTTATGGCGACGATTCGCCAGTTAGACCCGATCTATGTTGATTTAACCCAGTCCAGCTCTGAGCTGTTAAAGCTGAAAAAACAACTGCGCGGCGACAGCAGCGAAGCGGTAAGCGTTGATTTGCTGCTGGATGACGGCAGCGAATATGCGCACCAGGGCAGTCTGCAGTTTTCTGAAGTTAACGTAGACCCGGGCACCGGCATGGTTACGCTGCGGGCGGTATTTCCGAATAAAACCGGTGATTTACTACCAGGCATGTTTGTGCGCGCCCGTTTGCACCATGGCAGCGATGACAATGCCCTGTTAGTGCCGCAGGCTGCGGTAAGCCGCACGCCAAAAGGCCAGGCGTCGGTAATGATAGTAAACAGCGACAACAAGGCAGAAGCCCGGTTGATTGAAATTGGCCGTACGGTGGACCAAAGCTGGCAAGTACTGTCGGGCCTTAACGCCGGTGACAAAGTCATAGTAGCGGGCTTACAAAAAATACGCCCCGGCGCTGCGGTAAATGCGGTAAACGCAAAGGCTGCAGATAGCCAGACTGCGACAGAATAACGGGAGCAGCAGATGGCTAACTTTTTTATTAACCGGCCTATTTTTGCCTGGGTAATCGCCATTGTGATTATGCTGGCCGGTCTTTTATCGATTAAACAATTACCGATAGAGCAATACCCGCGTATTGCGCCACCGGCGATCAGTATCAGTGCCTCTTACCGTGGTGCCTCGGCGCAAACGGCGGAGGATGCGGTAACTCAGGTGATTGAGCAGGCGATGAATGGCCTGGATAACCTGATGTATATGTCTGCTAATTCAGATTCTTCCGGTAATGTCAGCTTAACCCTGACCTTTGAAACCGGCACCGATGCCGATATTGCCCAGGTGCAGGTGCAAAACAAGCTGCAGCAAGCCTTGCCGTTGTTACCACAAGAAGTGCAGCAAAACGGCGTTCGCGTTGCCAAAAGCAGCGGCGGCTTTTTGATGGTGGTGGGCTTTATCTCAGAAGATGGCAGCCTGGCACGCGATGATATTGCCGACTTTGTGGTGGCTAATGTTAAAGATCCGCTCAGCCGCACCACCGGGGTGGGTAATGTGCAGGTGTTTGGTAGCCAGTACGCTATGCGGGTGTGGTTAGATGCCGATAAGCTGAACCAGTATCAGCTGACGCCGGCTGATGTTACCTCGGCTATTCAGGTGCAAAATAATCAGGTAACAGCCGGTCAGTTAGGCGGTGCTCCGGCGCTACCCGGCCAGCAGTTTAATGCGGCGATACTGGCGCAAACCCGGCTGACGACGGCGGAAGAATTCGGCCAGATTTTACTGAAAGTGAATGCCGACGGCGCTATGGTAAAGCTGTCTGATGTGGCACGGATTGAACTGGGCGGTGAAGATTATTCAGTTATTGCCCGCTACAACGGCAAAATGGCCACCGGTTTGGCCATTGAGCTGGCCACCGGCGCTAACGCACTGGATACCGCTGATGCGGTGCGGGCCAAACTGGCCGAACTGGAGCCGTATTTTCCTGAAGGTTTAAGCACGGTTATTCCTTATGACACCACGCCCTTTGTTGAGGTGTCGATAAGTTCGGTAGTACAAACCCTGATTGAAGCCATTATTTTGGTGTTCCTGGTGATGTATCTGTTTTTACAGAACTTTCGCGCCACGCTTATTCCTACGCTGGCGGTGCCGGTAGTACTGCTGGGCACCTTTGGTATTATGTCGGTGTTTGGCTTTACCATTAATACCCTGACCATGTTTGGTATGGTACTGGCGATTGGTTTGCTGGTAGATGACGCCATAGTGGTAGTGGAAAACGTTGAGCGGGTAATGTCTGAGGAGGGCCTGGGCCCGGTAGAAGCTACGCGCAAATCGATGGGACAAATTACCGGCGCTCTGGTGGGCATTGGTTTGGTGTTGTCGGCAGTGTTTGTGCCAATGGCGTTTTTCGGTGGTGCCACCGGTGCTATTTATCAGCAGTTCTCTATTACCATCGTAACCGCCATGGCGTTGTCGGTGCTGGTGGCGTTAATTTTTACCCCGGCACTGTGTGCCACTATGTTAAAACCGGTTAACGGCGATCATCACGCCAAAGGCGGCTTTTTCGGCTGGTTTAACCGTGGTTTTGACAGCACCAACCGCAATTATCAGCGCGGTGTTGCCGGTATGTTGGCACGGCCAAAGCGCTCGATGCTGGTGTACGGCGCTATCGTTGCGGTAATGGCAGTGATGTTTATGCGCTTGCCTACCTCGTTTTTACCGGAAGAAGATCAGGGCGTATTTTTATCCATGGTACAGCTGCCTACCGGCGCCAGCCAGGAGCGCACTGAAGCGGTATTGGATAAAGTGTCGGCACATTATGTGTCTGAGCCTGCGGTGCAATCGGTATTTACCGTATCGGGCTTCAGTTTTGCCGGCCGTGGCCAGAATATGGGCCTGGCCTTTGTGCGGTTAAAAGACTGGAGCGAGCGCGGCCCTGCCGATAGCGTACAAGCGGTTATCGGCCGTGCCTGGGGCTTTTTCGGCACGGTAAAAGAAGCGCAGATTTTTGCCTTTAACCTGCCGCCGATTGCTGAGCTTGGCCGTGCTACCGGTTTCTCGTTGTTCTTGCAAGACCGCGGCGGTGTCGGCCACGAAGCCTTGCTTAATGCGCGTAATCAGTTACTTGGGATGGCCGCGCAGCAAGCCAACCTGGTGGGTGTACGCCCCAATGGTATGGAAGATGCGCCGCAACTGAAAATCTCAGTAGACCAGCTTAAAGCGCAGGCACTGGGCGTATCGCTCAGCAACATTAACCAAACCTTGTCTATTGGCTGGGGCTCTACCTATGTTAATGACTTTGTCGACCGTGGCCGGGTGAAAAAAGTGTATGTGCAGGCCGAGCCACAGTTTCGCATGACGCCGGAAGATATTAACCGCTGGTATGTGCGTAACAACAGCGGTGAGATGGTCAGCTTTGCCTCGTTTGCCAGCAGCGACTGGGTATATGGCCCGCAGCGGCTGGAGCGCTACAACGGTGTGTCGGCGATGGAGATTCAGGGTGAGCCGGCACCGGGCACCAGCTCGGGCGATGCCATGGCCACCATGGAGCAGCTGATCAGCCAGTTACCGCCGGGTATTGGCTTTGAGTGGACGGCGACCTCGTATCAGGAAAAACTGTCCGGCTCGCAGGCGCCGGCGCTGTATGCGTTATCAATACTGGTAGTATTTTTATGTCTGGCGGCGCTGTATGAAAGCTGGAGCGTACCGTTTGCGGTAATTTTAGTAGTGCCGCTGGGTATTATCGGCGCCTTAATTGCTGCCTATATGCGCGGCCTGGGTAATGATGTGTACTTCCAGGTAGGCTTATTAACCACCATGGGCTTAGCGTCGAAAAACGCCATTTTAATTGTCGAGTTTGCCCGCGAGCTGCAACAGCAGGGTAAAGAGCTGACCGCTGCGGTACTCGAAGCAGTACGCTTACGCCTGCGGCCGATTATTATGACCTCAATGGCGTTTTCGCTGGGCGTACTGCCGTTGGTAATAAGTAGCGGTGCCGGTTCGGCCAGCCGCAATGCCATTGGTACCGGTGTACTGGGCGGCATGATATCAGCCACGGTATTAGCAGTGTTTTTAGTGCCGGTGTTTTATCTGGTGATAATGCGCTTTTTTGCTAAAAGCGCAAGCGGCAGAGCAATAAGGCGCGGCTGAAACATTACGGGCAGCTAAGCTGCCCGACAGTTTGTACCTTTACCGGCATTTCAGTCCCACGCTGACTTGCCGGTTTTTTTATGGCTGAGCTAACCGGTTAAGGATTTTTCAGGCCTTGCAACATGGTATTAATCAGCGCCGGCGCATGTTGTTGCAGATCGCACTGCTGCGGGCGTAATAAGAAGTTACTGATGATACCGCCAACATACATATGCATAGCATTGGCGGCCAACGCCGGCGATACACCCTCGCGCAAGGTACCGGCTGCTGCGGCACGTTCAAAGGCGCGTTGCATTACGGCCACGGTTTGCGCGTCTAATTCATCTTGTTTGGTTACGGCGGGGTTAAGCTCGTCGATATATTCACAGCGATGAAATACGATGGTGAGTACGCGCTGCTTTTGCTCGCTGGCGGCAATCAGTTGCAGGCCATTGGTAAATAACTGCTGCAACTGCGCAAAAGGTTCAGCGTTGGTGTCGTTATCTAATTCGGTTAACATGGTTTGAAACGGCAAGCGTACCCGCTCCATCATGGCGTTAAATAAATCGGCTTTATTTTCAAAGTGCCAGTAAATGGCGCCGCGGGTAACGTTGGCGGCAACGGCAATTTTTTCCAGTGTAGTGCGTGACACGCCGTGCTGAAAAAACAACACTTCTGCCGCATCTAAAATGGCGGCGCGGGTGCTCTCTGCTTCGGCCTTGGTACGTCTAACCATTTTGCTGTCTCTTAACCATGTTATCTGCTTAATACGGCAGCAATTTTAACATAACTTAACGGTTTCGGCCTAACCTAATCTGGCCGTTGGCAATGGACGGTTTAGCGTGCAAATGCTACCTGATTACGGCCGGCTTTTTTTGCGCTGTACAGCGCTTCGTCGGCGCGTTTAAGCAAGGCGGTAGTGCTTTCGCCGCTTTGGCGGATGGCACAGCCGAGGCTGATGGTTATGTGCACGGTTTTGCTGCCGGCGTCTTTACCACGCTGTTGTTTGCCTTCGCTGCTGTCTTTCGGCCGGGTTTGCTGGCGGATCACCAGCGGGTAGTCCGCTACCGCCGCACGCACCTGCTCCAGTTTTTCTGCCAGGTTGTCTTTATTGTTGTGGCTGAACACCAGGGTAAATTCTTCGCCGCCGTAGCGGTAAGCTTTGACGCCGCGCTCACTGCCCAGCACAGAACCCAGCAGTTTTAATACCTGGTCGCCGACATCATGGCCCCAGGTGTCGTTAAACTTTTTAAAGTGATCGACATCCAGCATTACTAAAGCACTGCGCCGGCCCAGCCGGCTTAAGTGGCTGAGCAACGCGCGCCGCTGCGGCAGTTGCGTCAGCTCGTCGATATAGGCCAGTTGCAGCATTTGGCTGGCTAAGCTGAACAGCAGGGCAAAGCAGGCGGCCAGTGTCATCCAGCCGGACATATGTGGCTGTTGAATGGCCAGATAAAACACCATGATAGCTAACCAGGCGCCAAACTGGCCCCAACGTTGGCTGCCGGCGGCGTAAAAGTTCAGCAAACCCAGCCAGCAGGCGGCAACAACCGCCATCCACCACAGTTGGCCCCAGCTAAACAGCAAGGTTGTGCTTACCGGCTGTAAAAATGCTGCCGGCAAACCGGCGTTAGCTAACACGCCGGCTAACGGCAACAGCAAGATGGCAATCGGCACCAGTACAGTAAGCAGCAACAGTGAAATGCCGCGTGGGGTAGGCAGTTGCGGTTTATTTTGCAGTTGCAGCAACAGCATTACTGCAGTGAAAGCCAACGGCAGCACTATGGCGATAGCAGCGGTGTCGGCGTTAGTCAGGGGTTGTTGTAAGGCGCTTTGCACTACCCAATAATGGCTGGCCAGTAAGCTGAGGGTGTACAGCCAGTTCCATTGCCGCATCAGGCCTGCCAACAGCCCGGTAAGGCCCAACATGGCGTAGATAAGCAGCGGGAAAGCAGCGCTGAACGTAAGCATCAGTTCAGGTAACATCCATTGCAGTACAATCAGCAGCAATAGCGGCAATAAAACAAAAAGATGCACCTGAACCTCAATAGCAAAAGGGTTTAGCCGGCAGCGCCTGTAGTAGTAGCGACATTTAATGCCTTTACATCACGGCTGTTGCCAACGGCGGCAGGCTTGTCCTTCAGCCGCAGTTCTTTTTGGCTGTCGGCAGCATGAATTTCGCCGATAAAGCGGCCGCCTTGCTCAATGCTGAGATTATCGCTGTAAATGGTACCGCTGACCAGACCGGATTGCAGGATCTCGACACGGTCTGCATAAAACTCGCCTTCAGCACGGCCTTTAATAATAATGTGGTCGGCATAAATTTTGCCTTTTATCCGGCCCGGTTGGCTTACCGTAACCGAATGGCTGCAACGAATTTGGCCGAGTAACTGGCCGTCAATTTGCATATGGCAATCCAGTATCAGCTCGCCTTCGAGCTCACAACCCTGGGAAATTAAAGTCGCATTTTTCGGACTGGCTTTTACGCTGTCAGTTTTGGCAGAGAACATGGCTATGGGCTTCCTGTAGTAAACCGGCCGCGGTTTTACAGCGGCATGGCGGGGTAGCTGGTACGGCTGTGCATCCCGGTAAGTTTTTGCATTAACTGGCGCTGGGAGGCCAGCAATTTACCGCTTTTTTCGTTTTGCGCATGGCATAAACGCGCTTTTAGTGTCAGCTCTTGCAACAATTGTCGCGTGCCTTGTTGCACAGCTGCCGGCAAACGGCTAACAAGGCTGTGCATGCCGCTGCGGTTATGCTGCAGACCAAACTGCTGCAACAGTTGGTCACGTTCAGCATGGCTTAACTCCACCGCCGCCATAAGTTGCAGCGTTTGTTGATTCAGCTGCTCTAATGGCGCAGTGTTACGCCGGCTCATCAGTTCGTATTGCTGATCCAGCAACTGACTGAGTTGATCCAGCCGCTGCACGTCCTGTTGCAGGCTGCTGATAAATTGTTTCAGCAGCTGTGCACTCATCGCTTATGCATGTCCAGCATGGCGCTGACGATGGCATCGTCATCCAGTTTCAGCTCGCCATTGGCAATGGCCAGCTTTAACTGCTGCACTTTGGCCATGTCGACGCTGTCATGCTCTGACAACGCCTTATAGCTTTCGGCTACGGCATGGCTAAAAGCGCTGACCTGGCTTGCCGGGGCATCATTGTTAACGCTAACCGCGGTTGGCGTGGCTTTGGCAGCAGGTTGCTGCTCATTCTGCAGCCGGTTTACCGGGTTTACCTGCAGGTTGTTTTTCGGGTCTATTTGCATGGCTGTAGTTCCGCTAACTTACTCTGTTTATCTAAAGCGGCAGAAATGCCCGCTGACTTAAATTTATTTATTGCCGGTTTCAACTAAATCTTCACCTACCACAACAGCGTCAATTACCTTGCCGGAGCTGAGGTTTTGCACACTGATTTTTTCGCCCAATTGGCCATTGCTTAATGCCAGGCCTTTGGTGCTTACGGCAAAGCCGTCACCGCTGAATTGCAGTGTAACCTGCGCGCCTTTTTGCACCGGCCAGGCTTGTTGCAGCAAGTGCCGGCTTACCGGGCTGCCGGCATCAATGCGGCGTTTTACCGTCATACCGAGCAAGGCGCTGCTGTCAAACTCCAGGCCATGGCGCAAGGTGGCGATATCCAGGCTCTGCGTGGTCAGCATAGTGTCGTCCAGTATTTCGTCACGCTCCAGCGTGCGGCTGGCTACTACCAGGTTTAACCACAGCGCCACTTTAGCCGTAGCGCGGCTTTGCCAGCGCTGCGGGCTGTCGCAGCTTAGCGTATAGCTTACCCGACCCAGCGGCGGCTCCTGTTGCTGGCGTCTGGAAACCTGCAAGTTATCGCATTGATTACCGCTCAGGCCGCCCGGCAGCGTCAGTTGAATATCCTGTTGCTGCGCCGGCATGCCCAGTTGCTGCAGGTATAACGCCAGCTCTTGCTCAATATGGCTGCGTAGCTGCGCCTCAATATCGGCCGCTGCAACCGGCATAACGGTAAGCCAACACAACCAAAGCGGAAGCCGGCACAGAGCCGGGAACGCGGCGCGCTTCCGCTGCGGAAGTATTGCTTCCGCTTTCTGGCGGAAAAACAGGCTGCTTGTAAAGTAAATCATTAATAATTATCGCTTTTTAATTGTGGCACAGAGCTTGTAATAGCAACCGCAGCTAATGACAACCTGTGTTATGAGGTCATCCGGAATATGTTTGATAAAGCGCTCGGTGTACACCCTTTTTCATTGCAACTGCGGCTGGACAGAGCAGAAATTATTGCAGGCAATCTGGCCAATGTCGATACGCCGGGCTTTAAGGCCCGCGATATCGACTACAAGCAAGTTATGCAAGACGTGGCTTACGGCATAGAGCAGGGTAAGGCGCGGCCCTATGCGGCGGCTGAAACCGGCCACCAGCTAATGTTTCGCACGCCTTACCAGCCTTCCGCTGATGGCAACACCGCCGAGTTGAATATTGAGCAGGCTAACTTTGCTGCCAACAGCATGGATTTTCAAACCAGCCTGACCTTTATGAATATGAAAGTCAGTGGCTTACATAAAGCCATTAAAGGAGAGTAAGGATGTCATTTAACAGTATTTACGACGTCAGCGGCAGTGCCATGCGGGCGCAGGTAATGCGGTTGGACACCATAGCGTCGAACCTGGCCAATGCCAACACTGCCGCACCGACAGAAGCTACGGCCTACCGCGCCCTAAAGCCGGTGTTTGCCGCCTTATATAAGCAAACGGCGGAGCAGCAAAGTTTATCTGCCGAAGTGCAGATGCTGGGAATTACCACCTCAGCCAAGCCGGTTGAGCAGCGTTTTGAGCCAAATAATCCGCTGGCGAATCAAGACGGTTATGTTTTTTATTCCAACGTTAATGTGCTGGAAGAGATGGCTGACATGATGTCAGCGTCGCGCAGCTACCAAACGTCGGTAGAAGTTATGGGCCGGGTATCGAGCATGCAGCAAAGTGTGCTGCGGCTTGGCCAGTAAAGGAGTTATCGCGTGAGTGCAATCAGCGGCCTGGGGGCCGGCAATACAACAGCCAACAATAATACCATAGCGCCAAACGGAGCCACCTCCGCTGAAGGCTTATCTACCATGTTTTTAGATTTGCTGGTGGCACAAATCAGCCACCAGAATCCGCTGGATCCGATGGACGGCACCCAGTATGTCAGCCAACTGGCCGAGTTTGCCAATGTTGAAAGCCTGCAAAGTCTGAAAATTGATTCCGGCAAAAACCTTGAACTGCAAGCCAGCCAGCAAGCACTGCAAGCCACGGCATTAATTGGCAAGCAGGTAGATGTGGCCGCCGACACCATTTTGCTGGAGCAAGCAGCACCGGTAAAAGGCGCTGTTAACCTGGGTGTGGAAGCGCAAAGCGTAACCGTACGGTTGTATAACGCTCAGGGCCAATTAATGGAGCAGCAAGAGCTGCCGTTTACCGGTGTCGGCACTCTGCGCTTTGCCTTTGAGCAACAAGAGGCAGGCGGTTACTACGTGCAGGCCGACGCCAATATAAACGGCAAGCCACAGCCTTTAACCACCTTGCTTAGCGGTGAGGTAGAACGGGTGTCGGTAGGCAGCAACAAAGACGACATTATTTTGCAAGTCAACGGCCTGGGTAACCATGCCCTGTTAGATACCAATCAGCTGGCCTTTGGCGGCAACAGTTAAGGAATTTGTACTATGTCTATGTTTAATATCGGTTTAAGTGGATTAAAAACCACGCAGAAAGCCCTGGAAGTTACCAGCCATAACATTGCTAACTCCTCTACTGCTGGTTTTAAAAGCGGCAGTGCTGAATTTGCCTCGGTGTATAACGGTGGCCAGCGTGGTGGTGTCGACGTTAGCGATATTAAAGAAAACTTTACCCGTGAAGGCGGTGTGGTAAACACCGGTTCAGCACTGGATTTAGCCATTACCGGCAAAGGCTTCTTTGTGGTGTCGGAAAACGGCCGTACTGCTTACACCCAGGCCGGCCAGTTTGGCTTGGATAAAAACCAGAATATTATTAATGCCAGCGGTAATAACCTGCAGGGCTACGGTATTGACGCCCAGGGCAACCTGGTGCCGGGTATTTTAACTGACCTGAAAATTGAAGCGGCCAATATACCGGCTGAAGCCTCTACTGAAGTGGCGTTTTCGCTGAATTTAAGTTCGGCCAGCGATGTAATAGACCCGATAGGCCCGCCGGCTAACCCATTCGATCCGGCTGTTGGCAGCAGTTATAACTACTCACAGTCGAGTGAAATATTCGACTCTTTGGGTAACAGCCATACGTTAACCCAGTATTTTGTCCATACCGCGCCTAATACCTGGCAAGCACACTATTTTGTTGATGGTGCAGATTTACTCACACCGTCTACCATGACCTTTGATGCTAACGGTCTGCTGACTTCTGCTACAGCAGTGCCGTTAACGCACAACCCGGGTACCGGTGCTGCTGTAATGAACTTCGATATTAACCTAACCAACAGCACCCAATTCGGTAGCGGTTTTAATATCTATAAAAACGATGCTGACGGCTTTACTGCCGGTGAATTTGCCGGGGTGGCTGTAGCCGAAACCGGCGAAGTGTTTGCCACCTTTACTAACGGTGAAACCAAGCTGCAGGGCCAGGTGGTGTTGGCTAACTTTGCCAACGTTAACGGCCTGGAAACCGGCAATAAAACCGTATGGTATGCCAGCAACGAATCCGGTGCTGCTCTTTACGGCACGCCGGATGCCGGCAGCTTTGGCTCACTGTTATCCGGCGCCTATGTTGGCTCTAACGTTGATATCAGTGAACAGCTGGTAGATTTAATGGCGTTTCAGCAAAACTACCAGGCCAATGCCAAAACCATCAGCAGCGCTGATGAAATGATGCAAATTTTGTTTAGCGCCACCTAAGGTAACGCATTATGGAACGCTTAATTTATACCGCGGTATCCGGCGCTGAGTTAAACCAAACCGCGCTGCGGGTTAGCGCTAACAATCTGGCTAACGTTAATACGCCGGGTTTTAAAGCCGATATTGAACAAGCCCAGGCCATGATGATTGCCGGTGACGGCTTCCGCACCCGTTACCAGGCCCAGTTAATGCCGGTGTTTACCAGCTTAAGCGAAGGCCCGGTGCAGCAAACCGGCCGCGACCTTGACATAGCGCTGAGCGAAGGCGGCTTTTTAGCTGTGGCCGACGCCAACGGTAATGAAGCTTACACCCGTGCCGGTAACCTGCATGTCGATGCCGACGGCCGTTTAATGCTGAATGGCTATGCGGTACAGGGCGAGCAGGGCGACATCGTATTGCCGGAGTTTGGTGATATCGACATTGGTGCCGACGGCACTATTAACCTGCTGCCGGTGGGCGGTGGCGTAATAGAGCAGGAAGGCCGGCTGAAACTGGTGAGTGTGGGTGATGATACCTTAACCAAAGGCCTGGACGGTTTGTTGCGGCCACAGCAACAAGAACAATTGGCGGCGGATCTGACTATCACGCTGCGTACCGGTGTACTGGAAGGCTCTAACGTTAATGCGGTAGAAGAAATGGTTAGCACCATGACCATTAGCCGCCAGTTTGAAATGAATATCCGCATGATGAAAACCGCCGATGAGCTGGCAACAGCCGGTAATAAATTGATTAGCGGCAACAGCTAACAGGAGCAGCACAATGAATTCAGCCTTATGGGTCAGTAAAACCGGTTTAGCCGCGCAAGATATGCGCATGACCACCATCTCTAATAACCTGGCGAACGTCAGCACTGCCGGCTTTAAAAAAGACCGGGTGGTATTTGAAGATTTGTTTTATCAGGTGCAACGCCAACCGGGCGCCCAGGCCGATGAATTAAACCAGGTGCCGTCGGGCATTCAGGTGGGCACCGGGGTGCGGGTAAACGGTACACAGAAAATTTTTACCGAAGGCAACTATGAAACCAGCGGTAATGCACTGGATGTGGCAATTACCGGTCAGGGCTTTTTTCAGATAGAAAATCCGGACGGTGAAATTCTGTACAGCCGTAACGGCCAGTTTCAGCTAAATGCCGAGTCGTTAATGGTTAACGCTAACGGCCTGCCACTGCTGCAGAATATTGCGGTGCCGGAAAACGCCATGAGCGTAACCATCGGCCGCGACGGTACTGTTACGGCAACCGTTGCCGGCCAGGCTGAGCCGGTTGAGCTGGGCCAAATTCTTACCGCTAACTTTGTTAACCCGGCAGGTTTGGAAGCGCTGGGCGGTAACCTGTTCCGTGCTACAGCAGCGTCCGGCGAAGCAATTGAAGGCATTCCTGGTGAAGACGCGCTGGGCGCATTGCAGCAAAACACCATTGAAGGCTCCAATGTCAGTGTGGTGGACGAGATGGTCAGCATGATAGCGGTGCAACGTGCCTACGAAATGAATGCCAAAGTGGTATCGGCAGCCGATGAAATGCTGCGCTTTATTAACCAGAGCCTGTAAGCCAATGAAAAGCCTGTACTTACTGTTGTGTATTTTGAGTGTTGTTTTGCTGAGCGGCTGTGCCAGCCAACCGGAGCCGGTGCATCAGGCCGACTGGGAGCAGGTAGTGGCCGAACGCACCGCAGATGAGCCCTTGCCATCGCAACAGCAAGGCAGCCTGTACAACGACCGCTATATGTTCACGCTATACGAAGATAAGCGCGCTTACCGCGTCGGTGACATTCTTACCGTTGAGCTGAACGAGCGTACCCAGTCGAGTAAAAGTGCTGACAGCAGTATCGACAAAAGTACCGGCATTAACGTTGGTGTGCCGCTGGTAGGTAACTTAAATGTGGCAGAGCTGGCAATGGAGCTTAATTCCCGCTCCCAGTTTGACGGCGAAAGTGCTGCCAGCCAACAGAACTTTTTACGCGGCTCTATTACCGTGCGGGTGACCGATGTGCTGCCAAACGGTGCTTTGGCCATTCGCGGTGAAAAGTGGATTAAGTTAAACCAGGGCGATGAATATATTCGTCTGCAGGGTTTAGTGCGGCCGGAAGACATCGATGTAACCAACCGCGTATCATCACAGCGTATTGCCGATGCGCGCATCAGTTACTCCGGCAAAGGCGACTTAGCCAATGCCAGCCAGCCCGGTTGGTTTACGCGGCTGTTTAACCGTTTTCTGAACCCGTTTTAACGCAGCTGAGGTGTTATGAAAGCTTTTATAAGTGCGCTGGTGTTGCTATTGCCGCTGGCATTGCAGGCCAGACCGCTGCTGGATTTAGTCGATATTCAGGGTGTGCGCGATAACCAACTGGTGGGTTATGGCCTGGTAGTGGGTTTGCCGGGATCAGGTGATAAAGCGCAAATTAAATTTGCCGCCCAGTCACTGAACAATATGCTGAAACAGTTTGGTGTGCAGTTAGATGAAAACAGCCTGCCAAAATCAAAAAACGTGGCGGCGGTTGCGGTTACTGCTACCTTGCCGGCCAATGCCAGCCCGGGCCAGGCGCTGGACGTGACTATTATGTCGCTGGGCGATGCCAAAAGCTTACATGGTGGCAGCTTAATGCTGACGCCGCTGCGTGGGGTAGACGGCAAAGTGTATGCACTGGCACAGGGTAATCTGGTGGTGGGCGGCTTAAATGCCAGTGGCCAGAATGGTTCTTCCGTTACCGTTAACGTGCCAACCGCCGGTATTATTCCGTCCGGCGCTATTGTGGAGCGCGCCGTACCGCAGTTTTATCAGCCGCACGAAGTGGTACTGAATTTAAAGCAACCGAATTATCAAACCGCGCGCAATGTGGTTACCGCGGTAAATGCCGTATTTGGCCCCGATGTGGCCCGCGCCGAACACAAGGGTAAGTTGGTGCTGAGCGCACCGCAAGATGCCAACAGCCGCATTACCTTTATGTCGTTGTTGCAGGACATAGAGGTAACAGAAGGCAGCCAGCGGCCACGGGTAGTGTTTAACAGCCGCACCGGCACGGTAGTAATGAACGACATAGTGCGGGTAAAACGCGCCGCGGTAAGCCATGGCAGTTTAACCATTACTATTACCGAGCAGCAGGGCGTAAGCCAGCCGTTGCCGTTTTCTAACGGCACTACCACGCCAATACAAAACAGCGGTGTAGATGTACAGGAACGCACCGCCAATATGATGTTGTGGCCGGAAGGCAGCTCGCTGGATGCCATAGTGCAGGCGATTAATGCGCTGGGGGCAACCCCGGCAGAACTGATGTCAATCCTGATTGCGCTGGATAACGCCGGCGCACTGGATGCTGATTTACTGGTGATCTAAATGACTATTACCTCTTTATCCGGCCATTTTTCCACCAACCAGGCGCTGGCTATCGATCCGCGCACAGCCGGCAGTATTGCCACGAATCAGGCACCGGCAGAGCGGTTAACTAAAGCTGCCGAACAGTTTGAGGCGATATTTTTGCAATTGGTGTTAAAAAACATGCATGCCGGTACCGAAGCGATGGCCGGTGAGAATGGCATGTTCAGCAGCAAAGAGGCCGGCACTTTTCGTGATATGCACGATGCCCAGCTGGCGCAATCGTTAGCATCTAACCAGCAATTGGGCCTGGCAGAAGCCATAGTGCGTCAATTGGGTGATGGTCTGGTGCAGACAGAAAATAAATTTAAGCAGTTAGCTGACGCCGTCGCTTTACCCGATAATGGGGCGCTGACGCCAGCGGCGCCGGAATACAACAACAGCGCGTTTAACCAGCCATTGTGGCCGGTTGAAAACGGTGGGAAATCCAGCTTATGAGTATGCTTTTAAACGGTGTGTCGGGGCTTAATGCCGCCAACAGTGCGCTGAATGTGGTTGGCCAAAACGTCGCTAATGCGGCGGTAAAAGGTTACAGCCGTCAGACGGTATACCTGGAAACCGCCGGCGGCAGCTTAAACGGCGTGAAAGTCACCAAGGTCGATCGTATCGTTAATGATTTCTTAAACGATGATATCTGGCGTACCGGCTCGGATGTTGGCTACTACGAAGGCTTTCAAAGCTACCTCGGCTATCTGGAGCAAATCCTCGGTACTGAGTCATTAAACCTGAATGATGCCGTAGCCGATATCAGTGCCGCCTTTAACGCGGCCATGTCGGCACCGGACTCGAATGCCTATCGGCAGCAGGTGTTGTCATCGGCGCAGGCACTGGTGCAGGATTTATCGCAAATCAACGGCGCCTTATCCGACCAGCAAGACAAGCTGAGTAACGAATTAAGTAACCTGGCCGGCAACAGCAGTTCGTTGTTTGAGCAAATTGCGGAACTGAACGGCAAAATAAGCAAGGCACAGGCGCTGGGCCAACCCACGTCTGAGTTATCCGATGCACGCGAAGTACTGGTAACGGAATTGTCGGCCTATATGGGTGTCGACATTGTTGACCCGGGCGACGGCAATATTAATATCAGCAGTAAAAACGGTGCGCCGTTGGTGGTAGGTTCGAAAGCCGCGGCAGTATCGGTGACCGGCACTGCGGTAAATGTAGATTTTAACGGCCAGGGCTTTCCGTTAAATGAGTTTGTCGGTGGCCGTATCGGTGGTTTATTAAATGTTGACGTCAATGTGCTGCAACCTTCCAAGCTTAAACTGGAACAAATTGTGACTAACATTGCTGACTCGGTAAACACCGCTTTATCTCAGGGCTTTGATTTAAACGGCCTGCCGGGCGAACCGCTGTTTGAATATAACCCTGCCGATGTGCTGGGCACCATTAGTGTTAACCCGGATTTAGAAACCGACGACCTTGCTTTTATCGGTGACGACGGCTTCGGTAACCCGGCAGGTGGCCGCGGTGACAACGGTAATATCGCCAACCTGGTAGCGTCATTAAACGGTGGTACGGCAGGCTACGATACCCTGATCGGCGACCTGGCGATTCAGAGCAAACAAGTACAAAGCAGTATTAAAACCGCGCAGGTACTGAACAACGATGCAACCGCAGCGCGTGACAGTGTAAGTGGTGTAAACCTGGACGAAGAAGCAGCTAACCTGATGTATTATCAGCAGTTGTACGATGCTAATGCCCGGGTGATCAGCACTGCTGATCAATTGTTTAAAACCCTGATTAATATTTTCTGAGGTAGTGGCCATGCGCGTTAGCAGCAATCAGTATCATTTAACCACTATTCGCAATATTCAGCAGTCCACTGCTGAGTACAGCAAATTATCTACCCAGCTGGCCACCAACCAGCGTATTCAGCGGCCGTCTGACGATCCGCTGGGCTCGGTAATGCTACTGACGTTGAACAGCGAGCTGACCAAGCTTGAGCAATACAAAAAAAATATGGATGCGGTGCATTTTAACCTGGGCCAGCAGGAAACTCAGCTTAGCAGCATTGTAAATACACTGGGTTCGATACAGGAAATCGTTACGACCGCGGCTGATGGTTCTATGGGCCAGGCCGAACTGGAGGCATTCAGTCAGGAGTTGTCGGTATTGTTTCCGGCTATTGTCGACTTGCTTAATGCCAAAGACGGCAATGACAACTATTACTTCTCCGGTAGTTTAACCGATGTTAAACCCTTTGAGCGCGATGGTGCCGGGGTGTTTCAGTACAACGGTGACGACCGCGTGCGTGATGTAGCCGTGTCGGACAACTCAAGTGTACCGGCGAATATTGTCGGCAGTGAGTTGGATCCCGGGGTGAATTTCTTAAACGAGATGCAAACCTACCTGGATCTGATCAGTACAGCACCGGCAGCCGGTGTCGGCAACGAATCACGGGATATGCTGAATCATATCAGTACTTTTCTTGGCACCATAAGCGGCGAAATTACCCGCATTGGCGGTACCCTGGCGTCGTTGGATGAAATGGAGCTGGGCAATGATGATATCGCGCTGTTTACCGAAACACTGCGCGATGACATTAAAGAGGTGGATTACCCGGAAGCCTATGTACAGATGAACCAGGCGATGGCGGCGTACGAGTCGTCGCTGAAAGTGTATTCCAGTGTGTCTAAGATGACGCTGTTTTCTTACGTCTGAATAAGGTAAGGCTATGCAGGTATCCGCTACGCTCGATAAAGTCAGTACCAGTGCACTTAGTCCGTTAAGTGCCACTGACCGCGCCGCTGTAATTAAAGCCGTTAGCGCAGATGACAGCGGCCGGCGCGTGCCTGTATCGCGCCAGGCACGGCAAATTCAGGTATTAAGCAAATGGGCGCAGGCAGCAGATGTCAGCAAGCAACTTAGCCAAACCGACCAGACCGAACGTAATATCCGCCAGGCTTATCAGGCACTGGAGAATTTAAAACGTCAGCTTAACTCGCCGGCGTACAGTAAGTTAACCGCCGAACAGCAGCAAATGGCGCAGCAGCAGTTGCAACAGCTGGAGCAAAAGCTGCAAAAACCTGCTGCCGGCATCAATGCCGATTTGTTGCTTACCGGGCCGGACCCGGCACCGGTTAAAGCCGGTTTAAACCATAACATTGATTTATTAAGCGAGCGGCGCCAAACCGAGCAGGTACAAATTCTGCTGGGCCGAAGCGGCGGCGCAGTGAGCCTGGTGCTGGAAGCCGGCCAAACTGCAGAGCAAAACCTGCACACCATGAAGCAAGCGTTCAGCCGCCAGCAAATCAGCGTAGAGGTTAACCAGCAACAGCATTTGTATTTTTCTGCCGAAGCACGTGACGCGCGTAAACTGCAGGAACCCTGGCTTATCACCGGCCAGGGCGTGCGGGTGGCGGCCGGTAATCCGGTTAGCGTAAAATTACAACCGGCTGACAGCAGTCTGGCACAGCTGGGTAAAGCGGCAGCAACGGCAGCTAATGTGCAGGTGTATCAGCAGCAAATTCAGCAAGCCCAGCAACAGTTGAAAGATGCGTTGGCAAAGGTTCAGGCGCAGCGCACTGCACTGCAGGCGCAGTTGGCGGCCATTCAGCAAAGCCAGGGCAGCAATACTGAACTTAACGCGTTGAGTGAACAACTGCAGCTGGACATGCGGGGTGGTAGCAAAAGTGCGGTGTCAGTGGTGATGTCGCAAGCCAATATCACCCGCAGTTTGGTCGAGTTTGGTTTGGGCTGAGCGGATGACCAATGACTGTTTTAAGCAAAATATGGCGGTTATCCGCCGCCGCTGGCCGCAACTGGCCGATGTAATACAACAGGCTGCGGCAGAGCAACACCGGCCGGCAGTGCGCTTAGCTGAAGGTCGCGACAGCACCCTTATTATTAACGGTGTGCAACTGACCAGCCGGCACGACCGTCAGCGTGAAGCCTTGCAGCAAATCAGCAAAATACCCGGCCACAGCAAACAGGTTACCGTGTATGGCACCGGTCTGGGTGACTTGCAACAACAGTTGCTGAACCGTGAGCTGCTGCAGCAACTGACAGTATGCATTTTAAACGAATATATTTTCGCCCTGGTGCTGCAATTGTTAGATCAGCGCCACTGGCTGAATAACCCTAAGGTAGAATTGCAACTGGCGGCAACGCAAGCCGATTTGCAGCTGCCCTATGCCGTGTTGCCGTCGGAGCTGGTTCTGGCCGGTGACGGCGGTTTAAAAATACGCGACCGGCTGTACGCCGAGTTGGAAGCCGGTTATGCCGCTGCCCGCCTAAAGCAGGATATCAGTGAGTTTTTGCCACGTTTGCAGCAAAATAAACGCTTTTGGCAGCATGATAGTCCCGTGCAAAACTTATTTAATTCGCTTGCTGCCAACAAAGACGTTTATGTTATTGCTACCGGCCCTTCACTGGAGACGCATTACGCTTATTTGCGCCGGATACAACAAAACGCCGGCGCGCCGCTGCTAATCTGTGTTGATACTGCTGTAGCCGGCTTACTGGCAGAACAAATCCGGCCGGATATTATTGTCAGCCGCGATCACAAAGTGACTGCGGAACATTTGCCCTGCAAGGCCTTAACCGCGGCCAGCAGCCTGGTGTATTTCCCGTTGACTAACCCCGATGTACTGCAACATTTCCCCGGCCCGCGCTATGTGGCGATGAGCGACAGTGCTGTATTTGAACCGTTGCGCAAGCAGTTGCCGGCAGCGCCATTATTCAGTTATGGCAGCGTTATTCATCCGGCAGTAGATTTAGCGGTAAATATGGGCGCCAAACGTATTTTTTTATTTGGTGCCGATTTTGCTTTCAGCCACCAGAAAACCCACGCTAATTGGCAAAATGGCAGTATTGGCCCAGCTTTTCAACAAGCCACCGAACAGGTGATTAACGGCTTTGGCGAAAAAGTGCCGACGCTGCGTAATCTGCTAACGTACTTAACCGGGCTGGAGCGCTATATAGCCAAGCAGCCTGCAGTGCAGTTTTTTAACACCTCGAAAGCCGGCGCGGTTATAGCCGGTACGGAATATTACCCGGAGCTGACAGCCTGATGCCCACTATTGCTAAATGCCGGCAGCACGCCGCGAAACTGGCGCTGCAATTTCGTCTTGGCTCGACCACTGCGCCGGCGCTTGAATTAGCGTCTTTGGCCGAGCAGTTAATTGCCTTATTTTCCCGCGCAACGCCACAGCAATATGGCCAGTTGCAGCAAATTCTCACTGCTGTATTACAGTGCCAGCAACAACGGGATTGGTTAGGTCTGGCCGATTATCTGGAATATGAGCTGGCAGAGCTGTTGCAATAAAGCCGCTAAAAATTTCAAAAAAATAATTTCAGTTCTTTTTCGCCGTCGTCGCTTTATATCCCTGAGCAATCAATCACAGGAGATTCCACGATGGCTTTATCAATTCAATCTAATGCAGCTTCAAAGTCGATCCAAAACCAACTGGGTCGTACTAACAACGATTTATCTGTAGCGCTGGAGCGTTTAGGTTCTGGCTTCAAAATTAACTCTGCTAAAGATGATGCTGCCGGTCTGCAAATTGCAAACCGTCTGAACGCCCAGGTGCGTGGTCAGGAAGCGGCTATCTATAACGCGAACAATGCTCAGTCTATGATGCAAACCGCTGAAGGCGCGTTTGAAGAGATGACTAACATTGCTTACCGCATGAAAGAGCTGGCAACGCAAGGCGCCAACGGCACGAACAACACTTCTGAATACACTGCGTTAAGCGGCGAATTCGAAGCACTGTCTGCTGAATTAACCAACATTATGGATAACACTTCTTACGGTTCAGGTACAACGCTGTTAGATGCTGCCGGTAAGTTCGGTGCCGGTGCGGTGACGTTCCAAATCGGTTCTTCAGCTGCTGAAACCTTAGACGTGAATATCTCTGCTGATTTAACTGCAGTAACTACTGCTATTACTGCTTTTGCCGGTGGTTTAGCTGACCAGGCCGGTTCGTCTACTGCGATGGGTGACGTAGATACCCTGATCGATTCTATCGGTGCCGCCCGTGCTAACCTGGGTGCCAGCATGAACCGTTTGGATCACACTATCAACAACGTGACCAACATGGCTGAAAACACTCAGGCTTCTGCTTCTCAGTTAATGGATGCTGATTTCGCTAAAGAAACCTCAAACATGACTAAGCAACAGTTACTGATGAACTCAGGTATTTCTGTACTGAGCGCATCTAACAGCACTACACAAATGATTGGTTCACTGCTGCGTTAATAAACAGCAAGGCAATCGTGTCATAACCCTGCCGGCCTTGGCCGGCAGGGTATTTTCAAAGCGTCATTAACTGGCAGAAGGTAAGCATTATGTCGTCGTATTTAAGTATTGATCCGCAGTATCTGGCCAGCCAATACACGCAAATTGAACGTGCGGGGAAAGATAAATTGTTATCGACTAAAGCCAATCAATTTACCAGCCAGCTTAATGCCATTAAAAAGCTACAAACGTCACTGAAAGACTTTTCTACTCAGATTAAAGATTTCCGTAGCGGCGACAACAGCATTTTGGCTAATACGGCCAGTAGTAGCAGTGAGTCGACGCTCAGCGTTAAAGCCGGCGGCAATGCCGTAGCCGGTAGTTATGAGATTTTTGTTGAACAGTTGGCACAAAGCCATCAGTTGGCCATGTCGTTTGACCCCAATGCTGCGTTGGCTACCGACGGCGAGTTTACTATTGATTTGGCCGGCAACAGTTTTTCTGTTGACATGGCAAGCCTGCCGGCCAATGCCAAATTAAGCGATTTGGCCGCCGCCATTAATAACCACGCTGATAATGACGGTGTTAAAGCCACCTTAATGCGCAGTGGCAGCGAAACCTTCCTGGTAATTTCCAGCGAGGAAAGTGGTGCAGCTAACCAGCTTACACTGGGCTTTACCCCGGGGGGCGATGCAGCCGGTGCTGATATCACTGCCGCCCTGGCCGCAAAGCAAGAGCTTAAAGTTGCTCAGGACGCCATAGTGCGCCTGGGTAGCGATACCGCTATTAGCGTGACCAGCGCCAGCAATACCCTGACCGATGTTATCGAAGGCGTGACTATCGACTTGCTGAAAGTGCAAACCGGCACTGACAGCCCGGTAAGCGTTAAAATTGGCCAGGATGAGCAGGCGATAAAAGACAACCTGAAGAAATTTATTGATGGCTATAACAGTGTGGTGGGCAGCATCAGTAAAGATGCCAACCTGAAAAACGACAGCATGGCGCGCAGTGTGCAAAATCAGTTCCGTGCTGTGTTTCAGGGTACCTTTGAAGGCAGCACCCTGTATAGCGTGGGTATAGAATTCGACCGTAACGGCGTACTGAGCATTAACGACAAACGTTTTGAGCAGGCGTTAGCGGAAGACCCTGCCAAACTCGAAGCGATGTTATCAGGCGATGCCGGTATGCTGGCTAAGCTGGAAACGACTATAGAACCTTACAGCAAAAACTTTGGTTTATTGGGCGATAAGCAAAAAACCATTCAGGCCAGCCTGGATTTAGTCACCGAAAAGCAAAAGCGGCACGATTATTCCATGGAATTAACCTACAAACGTTATCTGGGCCAATTTACCCAGATGCAGGTTACGATAGCGCAGCTTGAAAGTTCTATGGGTCAGTTTTAATTAGTGAGAGACAGCTTATGTTAGATTTTGCCAACGGTTACCAGGCATACCAGAATACGTCAGTGGAAGGCAAAGCCGCCGGTGCCGATATTCATAAACTGGTGCTGATGTTGTTCGACGGTTTTCTTGATGAATTGGCCCGGGTGGAAGGCCATATTCAGGCGAAACGTTTTGATAAGAAAGCCGCCGGTATTGAACGTATGCTAAAGATCCTTGGAGGCTTAGATGCCTCGCTGGACCAGCAAAATGGCGGCGAAGTGGCAGCTAACATGCAAAAGCTGTATCAGCACTGCGGCCAGGCATTACTTAATGCCAGCCTGAAAAATGATTTAAGCGAACTGGACACCGTTCGCGTAATTATGACCAATTTACAAGAAGGCTGGCAGGGCCTGGCGCAACACGCCGCCTGAGTCAGTTGAGTTAAACATGTTCCTGCAATGTTGCATTTGTACCCTGATGTGACCTTTTGCCGCTGCTTTTGCAGCGGCTTTTTTATTTAACCTCCCGGTACCTGTTGGCCGGCCCGGCGTTGCGGGCAGCGGCAAGCGGCACGGCTATCGCTTCCGATCTGCGGAAGTAACACTTCCGCATTTTACTTCCACATCATTAAAAATCCTTATAAATCATAAGTATAATATGTGGCCCGCGATTTGCTAAATCATATTAGTGAACAACGTTAATCAACAAAATTGAACCGGGGCTGAATGTGGCATTAAACCATCTACAGGCAACAGATATCGCAAAACAGTTATCGCTGTTGCAGCACAACTTATTGCTGACGGCGCGGGCTCAGGATTGGCAGCAGCTGCGTGGCCTGGACCGGCAACTGTTGGCTCTGGTGCAGCAACTGGAGCAAGCCGGCGCGAAGGAGCAATTTGCCTCACAGCTTAATGCGTTGCGGCAGAATTATCAGCACGTGTTAAAGCTGGCTAAAAGTGAGCTAAACCGGACTGAAATACAGATGAAACAGTTTAATCAGAAACGTGAGGGTGCAGTGGCATACCGGCAAACCACAGAAGGAAAAACACTGTGACGCAAGCATTGCCGGCTCTTAACAAAGCGCAGCCACAGACAAAAACAGCCGCTGTACAAAGTAATTACGCCGCCACGCCCAATCAGGATGCGGCCGCCGATAGCTATGCCGATTTGCTGGCCGGCGTCACGCAGCAAAGTGAGCAACAAAATGAACAGTCGGCCGCAGTAGATACCACATTGCCGGCAGAGACAGCTGCAATTGAAATCGCACTAACCGAAACCGTACTAAACGGCATCGTTGACGCTGACCTCGCTACTGTGACGTCGCCAATGCAGTTAGCGGACAGCGCCACAGCGCAGCAAAGCCGCAGTGACAGCCAAACCAGTACTGTCGCCGCATTGAATCTGTCTTATAGCTTTGCGGCAGAGCGCAGTGTGTTTTACAGCAATATGCAAACGGACACCGCCACCAACCTGAATGGCGTGGCGCAAAATAACAGTGCAGTGGCGACCGGACAAACCGCAGCTATGGCGGCGCTTGCGGCTTCTGCTGCTGCGGCTACTGCAACAGAAGCACAACGTCAGGCGGCAACAGAACAAACGTTGTTGACGCAACAGGCGCAGCAAAACAGCGCCGCACAGCAAACCGGCTTAAGCCAGCAAACTGCATTACCGCTGCAAGGTACCAGTTTGCAGCAATTTATCCGCCAGGCGCAGGGGGCAGTGCAGCAGCAGGATAGCAGCGCAGCCGTCAGCAACACTGCCGCTGCAACCCCGGCTGGCACGGCCAGCGGTACTGAAGCCGCACTGAGTTTTAAAGCTGATTTAGCCGGGCTGCAAAGCAGCCAATGGGGCCAGAAGTTGGTGCATTTATTGTCAGATAAAATCAACTTACAGCTGGGGCAACAAATTCAACGTGCACAAATCCGCCTTGATCCGCCGCAACTGGGTGTTATTGAACTGAGTGTCAGCGTTGATGGCGATCGCACTACTGTGCAGTTATATGCCGCCAACAGCCAGGTACGTGAAGCAATGCAGCAAAACCTTGATCAGCTGCGCCAGCAATTGGCCCAGCGTCTCGGTTCAGAGCAAAGCCTGCAGCTGGACGTACGCGACCAGACACAGCAACAAAGTAAACAACAAGGTGCAGTTACGCAGCATATTGCTGCGCAATATGCCGATGATGCAGCTGAATTAAGCAGCGCTGCTGCAATGCAGCAGACAACAGGCTGGCTTGACCGGCTGGTATAGGAGAAACAGTACAGATGAAAGCCATAGTAATAATAGTAATAGCTGCGTTGTTAGTTGCTGCCGGTGTTGGGGGTAGTTATTGGTACGGCCAGAAAAACCCACCGGTAGTGGAGCAAGCCAAGCCACTGTTTTATCCGTTAGATCGTTTTGTTATCAGCGTAGACAGCCCGCAGCATTCACGCTATCTGGTATTAGAGCTGACCCTGGTCAGTCATGATCAGATGGTGTTGGCGATGTTGCAGGATGCCGCGCCTTTGTTGCGTAATACCCTGGTGCAGCATTTTTCCAACAGCAACCATGTTGATGTGAAAACCGGCTTTAAAGATATTCCGCAGGTGCAAGAGCAGTTGCTGGAGAAATTTAATCTTACTTTACGCCAGCATAAGTTCAGTCATCAGATTGAGCAGGTGCTGGTGACTAACGTGTTTATTCAGTAGGACCTTGATGATGCTGGCAACCAAACAGTGGGCAGACCCGGAACAACCAGGCAGCTTTAAGCTGACCCCTGCGCAGGAGACCGCTGCGCTAAATCGCTACAGCCATTTGGTAAAACGCGCTGCAGCGCATTTACGCAGCCTGGTCGGCAGTATGGTAGATAAAGACGATTTGCAGCAAATAGGCCTGATGGGCTTGTTAAGTGCGCTACGCCGTTACGGCCGCGAAGCCGATGAGCAGTTTGAGTCTTATGCCTTTAAACGGATTCGCGGTGCCATGCTGGATGAGTTTCGCCGCACCGACTGGCGCCCGCGTCAATTACGTCAACAATCGCATCAGTTGCGTGATAAAACCCGCGAGCTTACGCGGCAGCTGGGGCGTATTCCTACTGATGACGAGTTATGTGAAGCGCTGGATATCGATCTGAAAACCCTGCTGGAGCTGCAATATGTTGGCCAGGCTGAGGCGATGGAAAGCCTGGATCTGATTATGGAGCAGCAGTCCGAGGCGCAACTGGGCAGCAGTAACCTGAGCCAGTTTGAACTGAAATTGTCACTGAAAAAGGCCATGTCGACACTGCCGGATCGCAACAAATTGTTGCTGCAGTTGTATTACAGCCATGAGCTGAATATGAAGGAAATTGCACTGGTACTGGAGCTGACTGAGTCCAGAGTGTGCCAGTTGCATAAACAATCGGTGGAAATGCTCAGCAAAAAGCTGGCGCAATGGTAACGGTACAGGAAGCAGAATAATGCAGAGAATTTTAGGTTTCGCCATAGTGCTGGGCGCAGTGGTTGGCGGTTATATGTTTGCCGGCGGTAATCCCGCTACTTTATGGCAACCGGCTGAGTTTTTGATTATTTTCGGCGCCGGTTTCGGTGCCCTGATAGTGGGTAACTCCGGCTATGTATTAAAAGAAATGTGGGCCCAGGTGCGGTCACAGTTTGTGAAGCAAAAAGACAGCACAGAGCTGTACCGCGAGTTGTTGTTGCTAATGCACACCTTGCTGGATCTTGCCAAAAGCAAAGGCCTGCGCGAGTTGGACGATCATGTGGAAAACCCGCATACCAGTTCGGTGTTTCTGGCTTATCCGCTGGTGCTGGAGCATGAAGCGCTGGTGGTATTTGTTTGCGATAACCTGCGTTTGATGAGCATGGGCAAGCTCAGTGCGCACGATTTTGACAGCTTGCTGGAGCAGGAAATTTACACTATCGAGCAGCAAAAGCTGAAGCCGTCGTCTGCCATGGCAGTAATCGCCGAAGCTATGCCCGGTTTTGGTATTTTGGCAGCGGTAGGCGGCATTATTATTACCATGCAGCATTTAGACGGGCCGCTGAGCAATATCGGTTACCACGTGGCAGCCGCCTTAGTAGGTACTTTTATCGGTATCTTTGGTTGTTATTGCTTTATGGCACCGCTGAGTTCGGCGATGGAACAGTATGTGAAAAAGCAGGTTGCCTTGTTGGAATGTGTACGCGCTATTTTGGTGGCACACGCCAAAGGTCATGTTGCCATAGTGGCAACCGACTCAGGCCGGCGCGTGATCAATGAAGAACAAAAGCCATCTTTTACCACGATGGAACAGTGGATTAACGACAGGGCCGCCTGATGAACAGCATGCCGATAATAGTTAAGCGCGGCCGGCGCGCTGCCGGCAAAACCAAAGCCGGTGGTGCCTGGAAAGTTGCCTTTGCCGATTTTACTCTGGCGATGATGGCATTTTTTATGGTGCTATGGATTTTAGAAGTCTCCAACGTAAAAGAGCGCACCGAAATTGCCAACTATATGCGCACCCATTCTATTTTTGATGGCAGCCCGCATCCGTTTGACCCGGAAAACAGCCCGTTTCCGGTTAACTTAGGTGGTACGCCGTCAGTAGTGGATAAAAACTCGGCCAATATGTTGCCGCCGGATAACCCCTTGCCCGGCATGTCGGAATATCTGCGGGTGCCGTCCGGCGATGAGCGGCCGCTGGCCGGTAAAGGCGATAAGCTGAATTCGTTAGTTGATGGCCAGTTTGATACGCCGGAGCAACTGAGTTTGTTGCTGCAGGCGTTTGAACAACTGGCAGCGGAACAGATGGCGCAGGGCCATATTCAGCTGGACATAGTGCCGTCCGGCTTAAGGGTTATTATCCGTGACAGTAAAGACCGGCAAATGTTTGTGCGTGGCCAAATCCGCATGACACCGTTTTTTGAAGACTTGTTGCTAAGCCTGGGGCCGGTATTCGTTAAAGTGCAAAATAAACTGATTATTTCCGGCCATACCGATATTACCGCCTTTAGCGGCAGCCAATACAGTAACTGGGAGTTGTCCGGTGACCGTGCGCTGCAAGCGCGTCAGGTGCTGGCGGCAGGTGGTATGCCGGTGCAGCGCGTCGCTCAGGTGGCAGCGTTTTCTGCTACCCGGCCACTGAACGAAGCTGACCAGGGCAGCAGTGAAAATCGCCGCATTGAATTGCTGATTTTAACCAGTGCTGCCGAAGCAGAATTAAACCAACTGTTTTCTCCCGACAATAATAATAACGCCGTACAGCAGGCCGCCCGCGAAGCACAACGCAATCAACCGGTCGGTCGTTCAGGCGTACAGGTGCAAGATGCCGTTAACTAAGCCGGAGATTTCGCGCAAGTATTTGCGTTGGTATTTCTGTACCGCCAATGAGCCACATGAAAGCCAAACCAAAGGCGTGCCGGTAAAGCTGCTGCAAAGCGGTTTGTTTGGCAGCCAGATTTGTCTGGCGGTGGTAAAGGATATGAGTTTGGGCGGCGCCGGCCTGCTGGCTCCGGTTAGCAAAACGGTGCCGGATCTGATCGTGGTGCAATACGACGGTCAAACGCGGATTAAAGCCGAGGTGGTTTACCGGCGTCAGGTTAGCGACAAGCTGGTGTTTCTCGGCCTGAGCTGGTTAGACGCCAAGCGCGAGCTGCGGCTGAATTTACTTCGCCGTTTAAGTAAAAAAGCTTACCGCGTGTCGAGAGACAGCGGTACGACAGAGCAAGCAACAGCAGATGAATAATATGACGACATGTTCAAGCATTATCCCTGCGGCGTTAGCCTCAGCGTGTCAGCCGTTTGCGCTGACGCTGGACCAACGCCGTTTTAGCAAAGCCCTGCTGGTGGCAAAGCAGCGGTTGCCGGAGTTGGCTCAGGCAGTAGAAATTGAGCTGGGCCGGCTGCTGCACGATGTCGAGTTCAGTATTGACATGAACTTATGCCACGGCACCGGGCTGGACAGCTGGCTGGCAGAACCCGGTCGTTTGTTACTGCAATGCCCGGTACTGGTACCCACCGACAGTTACTGCTTTTTCGCGCTGGACTTCACCGGTGTGCATCACCTGGCTGATCTGGCGCTGGGCGGTCAGCTGAGCAAGGTAGTGCAGTTGGAAGATAAAACCGAGCTCAGTGCATCTGAGTTGCGGGTGTGCAGCCGGGTGGCACAGCGGCAGTTGCTGGCGATGCAGCAATTGTTGTTTAAAGAACAATCGGTATTGCCGGCCTCGGCGGTGAAGCAACAGCTGGAACCCGCACAGTTTCAGTACCTGCCTGTAAAGGTACGGATGTTACTCGATAGCGACGCGATCAGCTGGTATCTGTGGTTGCCGCTGAGCTTTTTTGTCGACCAGGATGACAGCAACAGCAGTGTGGCTGTGCCGGCTGCCAATGTGGCGCAATGGCCGCAGGTACCGGTGCTGTGCCGCATTGAAATGGCCCGCAAAAAGGTGAGCCTGCGTCAGTTACGGGAATGCCTGAACGGTGCCGTGCTGCCGATTGAATTACACAGCGCCATGTCGCTGCAACTGAATAAAGAACGGCTGTTTTTCGGCAAAGTAGCAGAAGAAGCCAACAGCCTGGTTTTCCAAATCACTGATATCGTCACCCGGGAGTAATGACAATGAGCGACAACCTGAACAACACAAATGGCCTGGATGCAGCCCTGGCCGGGCTTGATATGATGGATATGGACGATATTTTTGAGCAGGAAGGCCAGGCGGCAGCCACCAAAGCCGATGGTTTATCGATGTTTCGCGATGTGCCGCTTACCGTGACGTTGGAAGTGGCCAGTGCTGAGGTGACGCTGGGTGAGTTGAGCCGCGCCAGCGTAGGCGATGTGTTGCCGCTGGAAAAAGCTGTCGGTGAGCCGCTGGATGTGAAAGTAAACGGTGTACTGTTTGCTAAAGCCGAAGTGGTAATGATGGACGGCAAGTACGGCCTGAAGTTTGTAAACCGGAAAGTGACGGCGGAGCATCATGAGTAACACCCTGCTGCGCGGGCTGAAATGGCTGTTGCCGTTATGTGCGCTGCTGATGCCGGCACTGGCGTTTGGCGATGACCTGACCTTGCTGTCGGTGCGCGATGCCGACGGCGGCCAGGATTACAGCGTTAAGCTGCAAATTTTGCTGCTGATGACGGCACTGAGTTTGATCCCGGGCATGCTGATGGTGCTGACCTCTTTTACCCGTATCATTATTGTACTGGCGATATTGCGCCAGGCGCTGGGTTTGCAACAAAGCCCGCCAAACCGCGTATTAATTGGTATCTCACTGATGTTGACCTTATTAATTATGCGACCGGTATGGCAGGACGTGTACCAAAATGCGTTTAAGCCTTACCAGGCTGAAGAAATGACGCTGGAGCAAGCTTTAGCGCGGGCAGAGCAGCCGATACGGCAGTTTATGTTAGCGCAAACGCGCGAAAACGAACTGCATCAGGTGCTGCTGATTGCCAAAGAGCCGACCACTATGGCAGCAGCAGATGTGCCGCTGGAAGTGTTAATGCCGGCTTTTGTGTTAAGCGAGCTGACCACCGCCTTTCAAATTGGCTTTATGTTGTTTATTCCGTTTTTAATTATCGATCTGGTGGTGGCCAGTGTGCTGATGTCGATGGGTATGATGATGCTATCCCCACTGATCATCAGTTTACCGTTTAAGTTAATGATTTTTGTACTGGCCGACGGCTGGTCTATGGTGGCCGGCACCCTGGCGGCCACGTTCGGAGCTGCACCATGAGTCCGGAACAGGCAACAGAGCTTATCGCTCAGGCGGTATATACCATTATTCAAATGCTGCTGGTGCTGATTGTGCCGGGCTTAATTCTGGGCATAGTGGTTGCAGTGTTTCAGGCGGCGACGTCTATTCAGGAACAAACGCTGACGTTTTTACCGCGTATGTTGCTGACACTGTTAATGGTGGTATTTGCCGGCCATTGGTTAATTAAAACGCTGCTGACCTGGTTTGCCAACCTGGCGCAGATTATCCCGGGAGTTTTCGGGTGAATTCGCTGATATCGCTAAGCAGTGGTGAACTGATGAGCTGGATAGGCACCGTGTGGTGGCCTTTCGTGCGGCTGTCGGCGCTGCTGTGGGCGATGCCGGTATTTGATAACCCTGCAGTAACACCGCGCTCGCGCATTATTCTGGCGATGTTTTTAAGCTTTCTGGTGGGCCCGACGTTGCCGGCCATGCCACAGGTAGACCCGTTCTCACTCGATGCCATCGTCATCACCTTCGAACAAATCGGCTTTGGCATTATGATGGGGCTGGCGGTGCGTATTTTGTTTGAAGTGCTGGCACTGACGGGGCTTATTTTGTCAATGCAGATGGGCTTGTCGATGGCGATGATGATGGACCCCGGCAGCGGTGATTCTACCTCCTTGCTGGGCCATCTGTTCTGGATTATGTCGGCGTTGTTGTTTTTCTCACTTAACGGTCATCTGATCACGCTGGCGATTCTGGTCGACAGCTTTACGCTGTGGCCGGTAGGCAGTGGCCTGTATCAGCTGAATATTACTGTGTTGCTGCAATTGTTTGGCTGGATGTTTGGTGCCGCTCTGTTAGTAGCGTTGCCGGCGGTGATTGCCATGCTGCTGGTTAACCTGACGTTTGGTGTGGCCACACGCTCGGCACCCTCGTTAAACCTGTTTGTATTGGGTTTTCCGATGACGTTATTGCTGGGCTTTGTCTGTGTATTTTTAACCTTAAGCCAAACCGGCTTGCAGTTTGCTTCGTTGGCCAGCCATGTGCTGGACAATATGCGTCTGGTAATGGAGTAAACCATGTCAGAGCAGAACAGTTCGCAGGAAAAAACCGAACAGCCCACCGAGAAACGGCTGAAAAAAGCCCGTAAAGATGGCCAGGTAGCCCGCTCGAAAGAGCTTAATACGGCGGTGTTGTTAATGTTGGGCGTCGGCGGTTTGCTGTGGTTTGCCCAATTGCTGTTCACCTTGTTTATGCAACTGATGCAAAGCAGCATGCAGCTGAATAAAGAAATGCTGGCAAACAATAAGTTGATGCCACTGGCTATCGGCCAGGCGTTTCTCGATATGCTTGGCGCCATGATGCCGTTTCTGCTGTTGTTGTTTGTAGCGATGTGGATTGTCGGCACTTTGCCCGGTGGCTTTACCTTCTCAGCCTCTTTGGCTGCGCCGAAGTTTAATAAGTTAAACCCGTTAACCGGACTGGCGCGGATGTTCAGTGCCAATGCCCTGGTCGAGTTGGTTAAGTCGATTATTAAAGTGCTGCTGCTCGGTGGTTGTTTGTACGGCTTTCTCAGCCAGCTCTGGACGCGGATGCTGTTTTTGCAGCGGCTGGATTTAGCCACTGCACTGCAGGAAGGTTTTGCCCTGCTGGCACTGAGTTTGATGATCACCGTGACCTTGTTGTTGTTAGTGGCGGCGATAGATGTGCCGTATCAGCAATATACGATTTCCTCGAAAGTAAAGATGACCAAACAGGAAGTAAAAGAAGAACGTAAATCGTCTGACGGCAGCCCTGAAATCAAAGGCCGCATTCGTCAAATTCAGTTTCAGATGGCAAACCGCAAAATTGAAGAGCGGGTACCGAAAGCCGATGTCATTGTGATGAACCCGACGCACTATGCGGTGGCTATTCGTTACAGTGAAAAAGACGCCAGAGCACCCTATATCGTGGCAAAAGGCATCGATGAAATGGCGCTACGCATTAAAGCCGTAGGCCAGCGCCATCAGATAGAAATACTGGAAGTACCGGTACTGGCGCGGGCTATTTATTACTCCACCCGTGTTGATCAGGAAGTACCCAAAGGGTTGTATACGGCGGTAGCGTACGTGCTGACTTATGTTATGCAGCTGAAAGCTTACAAAAATGGCCGTGGCCAGCAACCGGCACCTTTGCCGGCGTTGGAAATTCCGAAAAATTTATTAGACCAAGCTAATGTCCGAGGTAGTTAAACAGTGAACTGGCGTACTCTTACCCAACCTTATACCGCTATACCCGTATTACTGCTGGCCATTTTGGCGATGGTGGTATTGCCGCTGCCGGCCTGGATGCTGGATGCGTTGTTTACTTTTAACATAGTACTGTCGGTGATTGTGCTGCTGGTGGCGGTATCGAGTAAAAAGCCATTGGACTTCTCGGTGTTTCCTACGGTGTTGCTGGTAGCCACCTTAATGCGCTTAACACTGAATATTGCCTCTACCCGGGTGGTGTTGTTGCACGGTCATGAAGGCTCAGACGTAGCCGGACGTGTGATCCAGGCCTTCGGTGAAGTGGTCATCGGCGGCAACTATGTGGTCGGTATGGTGGTGTTTGTTATTCTGATGGTTATCAACTTTGTGGTGATCACCAAAGGTGGCGAACGTATTTCTGAAGTAGCTGCCCGGTTTACGTTGGATGCTTTGCCCGGCAAACAGATGGCAATCGATGCCGATTTAAATGCCGGCTTAATTGGCCCGGAACAGGCAAAAGATCGCCGTAACGAGGTGGCGCGGGAAGCCGACTTTTATGGTTCGATGGATGGTGCCTCGAAATTTGTGCGTGGTGATGCCATTGCCGGGTTAATTATTCTGGTAATTAACTTACTCGGTGGTATCAGCATCGGCGTGTTCCAACACGGCCTGAGCATGGGCGAAGCTTTTCAGCGTTTTGCGTTGCTAACCATAGGTGATGGCCTGGTAGCGCAAATTCCGTCGCTGCTGCTGGCTGTAGCTGCCGCCATTATCGTGACGCGCATGAACGACGAAGGCGAGATGTCGGATGAAGTAGGCCGGCAGTTACTGGCCTCGCCCAGGGTGCTGCTGACTACCGGTGGTATTATGCTGATCCTCGGCGTGGTGCCGGGCATGCCGGCACTGGCGTTTATCGGCTTTGGTTTACCACTGATTTATGTCGCCTGGCGCCTGCAGCAGCGGGTAGACAAAGGCGATTTAGCCGAAGCGGAGTTATTGACGGAAAGCATAGTGCAAACGCCGTCGGCGCTGCGCTGGGAAGACATTCCGCACGTTGACCGTATTTCTATCGAGCTGGGTTTCCGGCTGGTGTATCTGGCTGATAAAGACAAAGGTGAAGAGCTGGTGCAAACCTTGCGCGGTATTCGTAAAACCTTGTCAGAGCAAAGTGGCTTTTTATTACCGGAAGTGCGGGTGCGCGATAATTTGCAGCTTAACCCGCAAGAATACCGCATTAAGTTAGCCGGGGTGCCGCTGGCGACCGGCCGGTTAAACCCGCAGCAATTGTTGGCGCTGAATACCGGCGATATTTATGGTCAGTTGGACGGTGAGATCACCCGCGATCCGGCGTACGGCCTGGAGGCGGTGTGGATAGATAACAACACCCGCGCTAAAGCATTAAATTTAGGTTATTCGGTGGTGGATCTGGCCACGGTGATTGCTACCCATGCCGGTAAAGTGATTAAAGAGAATTTATCTGAGCTGTTTGTTTATGAAGATGTAAAACAGCTGAACAAGCGCTTGGCAGCAGTGGCGCCGGTATTGGCTGAAGCCCTGGATAAAGCGCTTACGGCGACAATACAGCTGAAAGTGTACCGCTTGTTGCTGCGTGAACAGGTTAGCCTGGGCGATATTCTCAGCATTGCCAGCACCTTGCTCGACAGCAGTGAAGTTACCAAGGATCCTATTTTACTCACCTCTGATGTGCGCTGTGCGCTGCAACGGGCCCTGGTACGGCAAATCAGTGGCGATAAAGACGAGTTGAGTGCTTTTACGCTGGATGAGAAGCTGGAGCAAACCTTACAAAGTGCGCTGAACCAGGCGATGCAAGCCGGTAAAGTTGCACTGGACAGTTTCCCGGTGGCGCCGAACTTGCTAAGCCAATTCCAACGCAATATGCCGCTGATCAGCAGCCAGATGCAGCAACAGGGTTTAACTCCGGCATTGGTGGTAGTGCCGCAACTGCGGCCGCTGCTGGCACGCTATGCCCGCACGTTTACCCAGAACTCGCTGGCGGTGTTGTCTTATAACGAAATTCCGGAAACGGTGCGGGTTAATGTGATAGGTGCGCTTGGCTAACGGCAGCTGACGGCCTGGCTGAGTGTTAGCGGATCCTGTTCCGGCTGTCATGTTGGTGTAATAAGTGGCAGCTAATATACCGCTGATATACGGGGCTCTGTTTAGATAGTTGTGCAGTTATTCGCACATAGTTAGTCAAAAACCGACCCTGCTGGTCAGAGTAGTTGTAAGCCTAATGTAACAATTGGCGAAAAAACATACTGACACAAATACATGATCCTAAAGATCTAATAAGATCTTGTGAAAAAAGATGCTTGCCTTGCAGTGCTAAATTAGTTATCTTTTAATTTATTCAGTTTTAGTTCATAAATAGCATAGCTTTTTGTGAACCAGTTAAGACAATTAAAAGGCAAACTGCACCGAAAGGGCAGGACGCAAAGCCTCCGGTCTACGACGTTTTGATAAAAAACGCTACGATAGCGGGGTTGCATTAGCTTAGCGGCATCCTTCGGGTATGCCTCTGGCTGCACGGCTGCCCGTGACAGAACAGAGCGCTTTCTATGCGGTTTTCCTTTTATTTTCTTCAACTTTTGGTGTTGCTGCCTTGCGGTAACGGTTGTGGTTAATTAAAAGGATATTAATGTGTCATTGTTATCTCTGAGTCTCTGGCTTAGTGCCTCTGCCACCGGCGGTGCATTAGCGGCTGCGTTACTGGTGCAACCGGCAGAACAGGCAGACTGGCAGTTGCACAGCAGCGCTTTTCATTGTCGGTTACAGCAAGTAGTTAACGGCGTAGGTGATGTCAGCTTTCTGGCAGAACCCGGCCACTCACTGCGGCTGGATCTGGCATTAGCTCAACCTTACTATGCGTTGGCCCAAGCCAGTGTGGTGGCGCGGCCGGCTGATTGGCAGAACACCACAGCAGCGACCCTACCTTTACCCTATCAGGCCGAGTTATATCATGATGCGCGGGTTAGTTTTATCGCCGGCGCCTTACCATTGTTACAGCAAATTCAGTTTGGTAACTGGCTGCAGTTTGAACTGAGCGACCCACAGCATAAACAGCAAATACTGTTAACCAGTGTCAGCGGTGCTGATGCGGTTGAGCAGTTTCGTGGCTGTGTAGCGCAAATGTCACCGTTATCCTGGCAGCAGGCCCGCGATACTGAAATTCAGTTTGCTGACGGTCAGCGTACTTTGACCCGGCAACAACTGCCGGCACTGCAAAAGCTGGCCCGCTACCTGCAGCTGGACCGTTCTGTTAACAAAATTCTGATTGACGGTCACACCGACGATGTGGGCTCGGTGTTGGCTAACCGCGTGTTATCACAAGAAAGGGCTGATGAAGTGGCGGCGCAGCTCATTGAGTTGGGTGTAGCGGCATCGAAGTTGGAAATTCGGGCGCATGGCAACCGTTATCCGCAGCTGAACAGCCACGGCAAGGCAGAGCAGGCTAATCGTCGTGTTACGGTACGGCTGATACGCCCGGCGGCTGCACAACAGGAGGCCGGAGAATGAGCCAGGCGAATTATGTGCTGTGGATAGCACAGCAGCAACCGGATGCTGAAGTACAGCAATGTATCCGTAGCGAGGGTTACCAACTGCTGCATACGGCTGAGGTTACTGAAATTGTTGGCCTGTGCCAGGACTATCAACCCGCACTGGCGTTTATTGATTGTGACTTGCCACAAATGGCCTTGCCGGATCTGGTAAGCCTGGTGTGTCGCAAGCTGCCGGCAGCGCAAATCATCAGTATGGTCGGTAACGATCAAAGCGAGTTAGCGTCCGATACCTTACAAAGCGGCGCAATTGATTATTTACTAAAGCCTTTTTTCTGTTCGCAGTTAAAAACATCCATCCGCAACGCGACGGCTATGAGCCGTGGCTTAAAGGATCTGGTGGCGGTATCGCATGCCAGCCGGCAGATCTTGCAATTGGCAAACCGCGCGGCACAAACCGAAGCCAGTGTGTTGATACTGGGTGAGTCCGGTACCGGTAAAGAACGCCTGGCGCAATTTATTCATCAGGCATCAGACCGTGCCGACAAACCGTTTATTGCGGTGAACTGTGCTGCGATTCCGGAGCATATGCTGGAGGCCATGTTATTCGGTTACAACAAAGGTGCCTTTACCGGTGCGGTAAACCAGCAAATTGGTAAGTTTGAAGCGGCCAACGGCGGCACTATTTTGCTGGATGAAATATCAGAGCTGCCACTGGCGCTGCAGGCCAAGTTGCTGCGTGTATTGCAGGAGCGCGAAGTAGAGCGCCTGGGCAGTAACAGCCGCATTAAGCTGGATATTCGTGTTATTGCCGCCAGTAACAAAAACCTGCGCAGCCAGGTAGAGCAAGGCCTGTTTCGTGAAGATTTATTTTACCGGCTGGATGTGTTGCCACTGAGCTGGCCGGCACTGCGCGAACGGCGTGATGATATTTTACCCTTGGCAGAGTTCTTTATTAATAAATACGGCAACGGTAAATACCGTTTAAGCCGTGGCGCGGCCGATGTGATGCTGCAATACAACTGGCCGGGCAATGTGCGCGAGCTGGAAAACATTATGCAGCGCGCCTTAGTAATGGCACGGGGTATCGAGCTGCAAATTGCTGATTTGAATTTACCGCAATGTCACCCGCAAGCGGCTGCTATCTGTGCCAGCTTGCTGAAACAAAGTAAGAAAGACGCCGAATTTGATTACATTTTAAATGTACTGAATAAGTTTAACGGCCACCGTACCCGTACGGCGCAGGCGTTGGGTGTCAGCACTCGTGCCCTGCGCTACAAAATAGCTGCCATGCGCGAGCATGGTGTCGACATAGACGCATTAGCTTCTTAAGGATACCCAGGATGATTTCACCGATAGACAGTCAAAGCCAGATGCTGCAAATGATGACCCGGATGCAACAGGTTGCCGGCAGCGAAAACATTGCCCCGGCCAGTAACGACAGCGGCATCAGTACTGATTTTACGCAGGTTATTCGTGCGGTAAACCAACAGCAGAATATTTCTGCCGATCTGATGACTGCAGTCGACACCGGCCGTAGTGACGACGTGGTTGGCGCTATGGTTGCCAGCCAAAAAGCCGATTTAAGTTTTTCGATGCTGTTACAGGTACGTAATAAAGTACTGAGCGGCATTGATGACGTGATGCGAATGTCACTGTAAGGACAATGTAATGAAAGGTGAAGTTGTTAAAACTATGCCCCCGGTCAGTATTGAGGGCAACTTTCGTGAGAAAGTCATTAATTTGTCCAACCGGTTCAGTTGGTTACCGGGTGGTGACCGCAGTATAGCGTCTATTGCACTGCTGGCGACCCTGGTGGCGGCGACGATAGTGCTGATTTTATGGACCTCGGCAAAAAATTATGTACCGCTGTATGGTAATCAGGAGCATTACGATAAAGCCGGTATTCTGGAAATCCTCGATAAAGAAAAGGTGGCGTTTCGTATCGACACCGACAGCGGCAATATTATGGTGCCGCAAGACCGTTTAGCGGATGCGCGTATTACGCTGGCAGCACGCGGCATTAAAGCGGCGATGCCGGAAGGGCTGTCAACCATAGGTGAAAAAGTCACTATGGGTACCAGCCAGTTTATGGAATCGATGCAGTATCAGCATGCGTTGGAAGGCGAGCTGGCCCGTACCATTATTACTATGGACGGCATTCGCAACAGCCGCGTGCATTTAGCTGTGCCTAAGCGCAATTTATTCGTCGGCCGCCAGGAAGAAAAATCGGCTGCGTCGGTAATGGTCGATTTAGCGCCGGGTTACGAGTTAAAGTCAAACCAGGTTGAAGCCATTGTCAGCCTGATCGCCGGTAGTGTGCCCGGGCTGGATCCGCGCAAAATATCGGTGGTGGATCAACGCGGTAAGCTACTGACCGGTGAGTTGTACGACGAAACCCCGGTAGGTAAAGAAACCGATAAAAAACTGGCTTTTGTACAAAAGCTGGAGCGCAATATTGAACAGCGTGCCTCTATTATGTTGTTGCCGATTCTGGGTGATGGTAACTACCGTATTCAGGTATCGTCAGATGTCGATTTCAGTGTGGTAGAAGAAACCCGCGAAGCAATAGACCCGGCTTCTGTGGTGCGGTCTGAATCGGTAAAAACCGACACTATGCTGGACCAACTGGCGATGGGCATTCCGGGCTCACTGGCAAACCAGCCGCCGTTACCGGCAGATCAACAAGCCGAAGACAATAACCAGCGTACTTCAGAGCGCAATGAAAGCAGCCGCCAGTTCGATAACGGCCGCGCCGTCACCCATACACGGTTTGAAGTAGGCAGGTTAAAGTCTATGAGCGTATCGGTATTGGTTAATGATGCTGCTGCCGCAGATGCCGGCTGGACACAAGCACAACTGCAACAATTGGGCGAGATGGTAAAAACCGCTACCGGCTTTCAGGCCGAGCGTGGCGATCAGTTTAATATTACCAGTTTTGGCTTTGTTGCCGCTGCCCCGGTAAGTGCGCCGCTGGCTGGCTTACCCTGGTGGCAACTACCTGAAATAAAAGAATATGCACGGTATTTGTTCGCCAGTTTAATTGCATTGGCACTGATCCTGTTTGGCGTGCGGCCATTGGTTAATCATCTTATCAGCGGTAAAAAACAGCGTACCACAGAGCCGGATGCCCTGTATGGCGAAGCAGACGACAACGCTATAGCGGCCTTATCGGCGCAGAGCAGTGCCAAGCGCAACAGCGACACTGATGACAGCATGGCCGCCGACAACAGCGATATGCCGCAACCGGGCTTTAATGCCATCAGTCTGCCGCAGGTAGGGTCTGAGTTTGCTGAACAAATTACACATATGCAGCTGTTGGCCAGCAAAGAGTCTGAGCGGGTAACGGCTGTGATCAAATATTGGGTAGAGCGGGGAGTCAGCATTGAATCAACTAAGATCTGAAGCCGGCCGCACCATTACCGACTTGGATCGGGCGGCCATTTTATTGCTGAGCATGGGCGAAGAAAACGCCGCCGGCATTATCAAAAAACTGAACCGGCATGAAGTGCAAGCCTTGTCTGAGCGGATGGCAAAAATTGCCAATGTTACCCAAGACGATGTTGCGCTGATCCTGCAGGACTTTTTTGACTGCTACCGCAACGAAAGCGGCGTTAGCGGCGCTTCAAGGGTGTATCTGGAGCGGGCCTTAGACAGAGCCGTAGGCCGCAAGTTAGCCCGCGGCATGCTGGACGACATCTACGGCGGTGCCCTGGCCGATGATATCCGCCGGCTGGAATGGGTGCCGGCTGAACTGTTGGCGCGCTTTTTAGAGCAGGAGCATATGCAAATGCAGGCGCTGCTGCTGGCATTTTTACCGGCCGAGCAGGCATCAGCGGTTATTTCGCTGTTCCCGAAGCAAAAGCATGACGACATTTTGTACCGTATTGCCAGCCTGCGCGAAGTTAGCGAACACGTGATGGACGATTTACGCCACACGTTGGAAGCCTGTATTGCCTTTGTTGGTGAACAGGTAGGCGCGCGGGTTAACGGCGTGGAAAAAGTGGCGGAAATAATGAACCGTTACAGCGGCAATAAAGCCGAGATCATGGATTTATTAAAGCAGCACAATGCGGTAACGGCCGAAGCGGTACAGGACAAAATGTACGATTTTGGCTCACTGGCACGGCAAAGCGAAGATGTATTGGCGTACTTGCTGAACGAAATTCCGGACGAGCTGTGGGTAGTGGCATTAAAAGGCTGCGAGCCGGAACTGCTGAACAATATTATGGCGGCATTACCAAAACGTTTAGCCCAGGTCTACCGCCAGCAAATTGAAGGCACCAAAGCACAAACAGTGACCAAAGTGGAAGCGTCACGTGCAGAGATTATGCAGATGATCCGTCAGATGATGGCCAAAGGTGAAGTGGACTACCGCTTATACGAAGAGGCGACCCTGGGGTAAGTTATGGCTGACGTGTATCGTTTTCCCGGTGTACAGCGTGATATGTCGCAACAGAGCATTGAGCAGCAACTGCAGTTGGCCTATGAACGTGGCCTGACAGAAGGTAAGCGGCTGGGTGCAGAAGAGGGCAAACAACAGGCACAACAACTGGCACAGCAGCAAGCGCAGGCTGAAGCCGGCGAACAGTTAAAGCAGGCCGTGCGCGCGCTACGTCAGCAGTTTGAACAGCAGCTGGCGCAGTTAGAGCAACAACTGGCCGGCCAACAGCAGCAACACGAACAGCAGTTAGCCCTTGGCATATTTGAACTGGTAAGCAAACTGGCTGAAAGTACACTGGAGGCTGAATTAAGCTTACAACCGGCGCATTTGCAGCAAGCGGTGCATAGCTTGTTACCATTGCTGCAGGTTAATGAGCACATCAGCGCAGTGCGCTTAGCGCCGCAAGATTTAGCCATATGGCAACAGTTGGATGTCAGCGCGCTGGGGCCGGTATTACTGCAGGCCGATCACAGTCTGGCACCCGGCAGCGCCGCCTTTGTCGGCACGGCGCAATTGCATCTGGTGGATTTTCGCCAGCGTTTAGCCGCCATGTTGCCGCAGGTGCAACAACAATTACAGGCTGCAGACGATGTCACTGCTTAAGCGTTTGCAACACGCCACGCAAGAGCTGGAGCCCGGCCCGCTGCATCAGAGTTTTGGTACCCTGGTGCGGGTAAACGGCATGATCCTTACCGTGGCCGGCGGCCAGTATACGCTGGGCCAGCGTTATCAGGTAGAAGGCCAGCACGGCCGGTGGATTGAAGCCGAAGTGGTCGGCTTCGACCGCGATCAGGCATTTTTAATGCCGTTAACCGACGCCAGCGCGTTAACCACCGGCGCCAGAGTGCGGCCGCTAACACATGATCAGGCATTAACAGTGAGCCATGCCTTACTTGGCCGCGTGGTAGATGGCTTAATGCAGCCGCTGGACGGTGGCCCCGCGCTAACCAAAGGCGAGCATATCAGCAGCCAGCTGGCGGCAGTAAACCCGATGCAGAAAAAAGGCGTTACTACGCCGCTGGATGTCGGCATTAAAGCCATTAATGGCTTGTTTACCGTAGGCCAGGGCCAGCGCTTGGGGCTGTTTGCCGGCTCCGGCGTGGGTAAAAGTAAATTGCTTGGCATGATGACACGCTTTACCGCAGCAGACGTGGTGATTGTCGGTTTGGTGGGCGAGCGTGGCTGGGAAGTAAAAGATTTTATTGAACACAGCCTGGGTGCCGATGGCATGAAAAAAGCCATAGTGGTGGCAGCCCCGGCCGACCAATCGCCGTTACTGCGTATGCGCAGTGCCGAGCTGGCACACCGTTTAGCCGCCTGGTTTCGTGACCAGGGCCTGCATGTCTTGTTGTTAGTCGATTCGTTAACCCGCTATGCCCAGGCACAACGTGAAATTGCGTTGTCGGTGGGGGAGCCGCCGGCCACCCGCGGTTATCCGCCGTCGGTGTTCAGCAAGCTGACCCAATTGGTAGAGCGTGCCGGTAACAGCAGTGACAGCACCGGTAGCATGACAGCCATTTATACCGTGTTGGCCGAAGGTGACGATCAACAAGATCCAATAGCCGACGCGGCACGCGCTATTTTAGACGGCCACGTGGTATTAAGCCGCGAGCTGGCCGAGCGTGGCCATTATCCGGCCATTGATATCGGTGCTTCTATCAGCCGCGTTATGCCGAATATTGTGTCGGAGCAACAACTGAAAAGCTGTTACAGCTTAAAGCGCTTGTACAGCCGCTATCAGCAGGTGCAGGAGCTGATCCCGCTGGGCGCTTATCAGGCCGGCCGTGATACCGAGCTGGACAGGGCGGTAGCGCTGTACCCTAAAATTGAACAATTTCTCTGTCAGGGCTTAAATCAACAAGTTGATTTTGCCGAAACCGAACAACAGCTAGCAACTTTGGTGACGCAGCATGCTTAAAAAATATCTGCAAACACAACAAGATAACTTCGATGCGATGCGCAGCCGCCACAGCCGGCTGCAACAGCTGGCCGGCCAGGAACAACAGCGCGGTAATTTGCTGGCGCAACATATCGGCAGCCTGGAAAATAATCAGCAAATGCTCTGCAGTTTAAGCCTGCAGAATTTATCCGGCTTAAAGCACATTATGCATGACCTGGCAGCAGAGCAGCAGCAGCGCAGCGCGCTGGCCGAGCAGGAAGCCGCCACGCAGCAGCAAGCCTGTAATAAGCAGGCGGCGTACAATTTAGCCATAGAGCAGTTGCTGCAACAACGGCAGCAGCGTCAGCAACTGCAGCAGCAGCGGCGTGAACAAAAGCAGCAGGATGAACTGGCGATGCAAATGTACCAGCGCCAGCGGATGTCTGGCTAAGGCTTGCTTCACGATAAAATTTAGTCCCCCACTATTATATAGCCGCATTGCGGCTTATTTTTGCCTCCCTCCCCATATTGAGCATTTTTACCGCGACTTTTATTTTACTACGGTACGTTTTATAACTTTACTGTACCAACTGGACGGTATACAATTTATTTTACTGTACCAACCAGACGGTTTGTTGTTGGCGTAAAGCGATAAAAGCAGAACGGAGAGACTTAAATTGAGCAAAAAATCTCAGATCACCACAGCGCAGATCCTCTCTGCCGCATTGAATGTCGCCGCTGATCAAGGCGCCGGTAAGGTCACGCTTGATGCGGTAGCTAAAGTCAGCGGCCTGAGCAAAGGGGGTTTGTTGTATCACTTTCCTACTAAAGAAGCGCTGATCACCGCCATGGTACAACAGCTGATAGATGAGACAGAGACAAGCCGCCAGGCGCTGATACTGCAAGGGGACAATGTATTAGCCGCGGTGATAAAGGCACATGCTAATTTCAGTTCTCAGGTCAAAGGCAATACCGCCATGGCGATACTGGCTGCAGCGGCAGAACAGCCGGCATTATTAGGCCCCGTGCAACAGGTTAGCCGTAAAGTTATGCATGAAATTGCTGAGGCCAGTGGCGACAACGCTGAAGCGCTAATGTTGCTGTTAGCCAGTGAGGCGATGATTTTTCAAGAGTTACTGCACATATCCCCGCTCAGTAGCGAGCAAAAAGCCAATTTGGAGCACTATATGCTTGGCCGTGCACAGGAGCTGATGAAATGAACCTTACGCCTGTCAGATATTTACTGCCAAGCTTGGCGATACTGCTGACGTTAACGTCCTGTACCGAAGCGCCCACTGAAGCGCAAGCGGTAACGCCTGCTACGGTGAAGCTTTACACTGTTACTGATGATGAGCAGCTAAACAGCCGGCATTTTGTTGGCCGGGTTGATGCAGTCAGTACCGTTGACCTGGCTTTTCAGGTGGGTGGCCGGGTAACCGACTTAGCCGTGCAACAAGGCCAGATAGTGCCTGCCGGAGAGCTATTGGTCGCGTTGGACCCGACCGACTATCAGCTGGCATTACAGCAGACTACTGTGCAGTTAGAGCAAGCCAAACGTGATTTGGCAAGAGGCCTGCCACTGCGTGAACAGGGTATTTTAACGCCGTCTGATTTTGACCAACTGCAAACCAGTTACGATATAGCCAAAGTGGCGCAGGAAAATGCCAAACGTAATGCCGGTTACACCCGGCTTAACGCGCCTTTTGATGCGCTGGTTACCCGACGGTTGATTGAACGTTATGCCACAGTAGCTGGCGGAACCCCGGTACTCCGGGTGCAGAATATCAGTGAGCTGCGGGTGCATATTAATGTGCCGGAGCAAATTATGCGGCTGGTGAGCGACAGCAACGATTATCAGGTGTATGTGCGGCTATCTGACAAAGCCACAGAGCGTTATCCGCTGGTATATCGTGAACACGCCACAGAGGCAGATCCGTTTACGCAAACTTACCAAGTGTCTTTTGCCTTGCCCCGGATGCCTGATGTCAATTTATTACCCGGTATGACAGTCAATGTCGTCACACAAAAGCAGCAGGCGTCGGGCAAGGTGTCGGTGCCGGTTTCTGCACTGGATACATCTACACCTGAGCAGTTTTTTGTCTGGCAATACGATACAGATAGCCAGAGGGTGCAGCGCATACCGGTGCAGGTAGGCACTGTGCACGAGCAACAGGTTGAGATTTTAAGCGGCCTGAATCAGGGCGCGCAGGTTGTCTCTGCCGGTATCTATCAATTGCAAAATGGCCAGCTGGTGCGGCCCTTTAGCGCTTACTAAGCAGGAGCTGTGCTATGCGAATTGCCAGTTATGCGATTGATAAACAGGTAAATACCTGGCTGCTGATCATGTTGTGTTTGCTTGGTGGTTTATGGGCGTTAATCACTATTGGCCGTTTGGAAGACCCATCCTTTACGTTAAAAGAAGCCATCGTTATGACAGCTTACCCCGGCGCGACTGCTGCTGAGGTGGAAACTGAAGTCACTGAAAAGCTGGAGTCGGCTATCCAGCAGTTACCGCAGTTAAAGCGTGTTACGTCTAAATCGATGCCGGGCATGTCGGAAATTCGGGTAGAGATACAAGACAGATACGACGGTAGCGCCATGCCGCAAATTTGGGATGAATTGCGCCGTAAAGTTAACGATGCCCGGACAAGTTTGCCATCAGGTGCACAACAATCTGTGGTGAATGATGATTTTGGCGATGTTTTCGGTATTTTTTATGCCGTCACGGCCGGGGGATACAGCGACCGGGAGCTATTGGAATTAGCGACGTTTTTGCGCCGCGAAATGCTTACTGTACCTGGCGTAGCGAAAGTGCAAACCGCCGGTGAGCCGGAAGAAGCTATCTATGTTGAAATTTCGCATCAGCGCATGCTTGGCCTTGGCTTATCGCCGCAGTCAATCGTTGACACTCTGCAATCAGAAAATACTGTAACAGCCGCAGGCTCGCTGCAGGTTGATGACAAAAGAATACGGCTGGTGAGCCGGCCCGGCCTCGATTCCGTAAAGGCGATTGAAAATGTCCGTATTGGTAACCCGGGATCTACCGAGCAACTGAGTATCTTTGATGTTGCTACTGTCAGTCGTGAAAGAGCAGAAACGCCATCCATGTTGATCCGCTTTAACGGCGAACCGGCATTTACGCTGGCGGTGGCAGGCCAGAGCGATGCCAATATTGTTGACGTGGGCAATGCGGTAGATAAACATCTTGCCGGTTTGCAGCAGCAGATCCCGCTTGGTGTCACCCTGCATCCGGTGTATCAGCAGCATATTGTGGTTGATCAGTCGATTAATGATTTTATTGTCAATCTGCTGTTATCGGTGGTTATCGTGATTGCCGTACTATGTGTGGCAATGGGTTGGCGGGTTGGTATTGTCGTTGGTGTTACCTTATTACTCACAGTACTGGGTACTGTGTTCTTTATGCGGCTGTGGCAAATTGAAATGGAGCGGATTTCACTTGGTGCGCTAATTATTGCCATGGGTATGCTGGTCGATAACGCCATTGTTGTGGCAGAAACTATGTTGATCAATATGCAGCGTGGAATGCGTTCACGCCAGGCAGCCGGTGAGGCTGCGGCGCGGACACAAATTCCGCTGTTAGGTGCTACCGTGATTGGTATTATGGCCTTTGCCGGTATAGGTTTGTCGCCGGATGCCACCGGTGAGTTTTTATTCTCGCTGTTTGCGGTGATCGGCATATCGCTGTTGTTAAGTTGGGTATTGGCCATTACGGTCACACCGCTGTTTGGCCATTATTTGTTTAAAGTTAACGCGACAAACGCTGATACCGACCCTTATGCCGCCGGCTTTTATCAGCGTTATGCCGACTTGCTCCGGTTGGTGTTAAAACACCGGCTACTAACATTAAGTCTGTTGGTGGCGTTTACTGTCAGTAGTGTTATTGGTTTTGGTCAGCTTAAGCAGGTATTTTTTCCTGCTTCGAATACGCCCATTTTCTATTTAAATTATCATTTACCGCAGGGCTCGGATATTAATGCGACATCGCGTGATATCGCGCAAATTGAACAATTTGTGCAGCAGCAGCCTGAAGTAGTGTCGGTGAGCAGTTTTATCGGCGGTGGCGCCAGCCGTTTTATGCTGACTTACGCGCCGGAGCAGCCAAGTGCGGCTTATGGCCAGATGATTATCCGCACCCAACAGCGCGACGATATTCCGTTGCTGATGCAACGCTTAAGACAACATTTACCGGCACAACTGCCGGACGCTGAAATTTATACTGAGCAATTGATGTTTGGTCCGGGCTCTGGTGCCAAGTTGCAAGCCAGAGTGTCGGGTGCCGACGAAGCAGTACTGCGGCAGTTGGGCCGGCAAATTGCTAACATTATGCGTGAAAACAGCAATATTACAGATGTCAGGCAGAACTGGCGCCAGCGCGAGGTGGTGATAGCGCCCGATTTCAACGAAGAGCGGGCCAGAGTTGCCGGGGTTAGCCGTACAGATCTGGCGCAAGCGTTACAATTTGCCAGCAGCGGCATGCAAAGTGGTGTGTACCGTGAAAACGACCGGCAGATCCCGATAGTGGTGCGGCCACCTGCCAGCGAGCGTTTTGATGTAGACCGTTTAAATGACCGGATGATCTGGAGCGCCGCAGACAATACTTATGTCCCGATCACCCAGGTGATAGATGGCCTGATTACGCAAACCGAAGAAGCAAAGATCCAGCGCCGCAACCGGGTGCGGACCCTTACGGTCGAAGCTGAACCGGTAACAGGCGTAACTGCCGATCAAGCGTTAAAGCAAGTTCGGGCCAGTATAGAGCAATTGCCGTTGCCCGCAGGATATAAACTAAGCTGGGGCGGCGAATATGAAAGCTCAGCCGAGGCGCAGGCTTCGTTGGCCGGGCAATTACCGCTCAGCTTTATTGTGATGCTAATTATCAGTATTTTGTTGTTTGGCTCGTTAAAGCAACCGTTGGTGATCTGGTTAATTGTACCGATGTCTATTTGTGGTGTTACGGCTGGCTTAATGTTGTCTGGCTTGCCATTTGGTTTTACGTCGTTACTGGGCTTTTTAAGCTTGTCGGGTATGTTGATGAAAAACGCTATCGTGCTGGTAGATGAAATTGACCTGCAAATACAACAAGTGCCGGATAAAATTCAGGCCATAGTGCAGGCCAGCATGAGCCGGATCCGGCCGGTAATTCTGGCGGCACTGACCACTATTTTAGGTATGCTGCCACTGCTGTGGGATGCGTTCTTTAATAGTATGGCTGTTACCATTATGGGCGGTCTGGCGTTTGCCACCATACTGACGCTGGTGGCGGTACCGCTGCTTTATGCGATAGTGTTCCGTATTCGCAGCCAGTAATAACAGCCAGACCCGCTAACATAGCAAAGCCACCTGCGGGTGGCTTTGCTTTAGCCGCTGTCGGCGGTTATTGCACAATAAAATCAAAATAGCGGTCGGTGTATACCGGCGGCTGGTGGGTAAAGTGCCACCACTCCATGCTATATACTTTAAATCCCGCCGCCTGCATCAGGTCTTCCAGCAATTGCCGGTTGGCCTGCTGCGCAGCGCTGATGCCCGCTGCCCCCACATTAGATATCGGGTCAAACATATCAAAGGCTGAGCCCATATCAATTGGCCGCCAGTTGCCGCTGTTATCTTTCGCTGCCAGGGTTAAATCTATGGTGCTGCCACGGCTGTGGCCGGATTTTTCAGCAATATATTCACCCACCAGTTTATCTTTATCCAGATTGGGGTAATACCGCGCTTTAGTGGCGGTATCGTTTAAGTCACCGGCCCAGCGCATAAAGTGGTTTACCGCCCGTTGTGGCCGGTAGCAGTCAAATATCCACAGTGTGTAGCCTTTAGCCTCAGCGGCTTGCTGCACCTGCACCAGTGCCTGCGCGGCCGATTGCTGCAGGTAGCATTTATTGGCTTCGTAGCCGTCTACCTTAGTACCAACAAAGTTATTGCTGCCAAGGTAGGCCATACGTACCTGTGCCTGCGGCACCAGGGTGGCAATATCAAGAAAGTCGGCCGGTACTTCAGATTGTGGTTGTGTCACCGGTGTCGGCAAGATTGTGGCGCAGCCGGTTAGCAGTAACGCAGTGAGCGAGAGTGTTTTCATATCATAACCACTCCGGCCAGTAAGAAGGCTAACAATGCCAGTACACCGCAAAACAGTGCATACGGCAGCTGGGTTTTCACGTGTTCGAGTAAGTCGCAGCCGGAGGCTACCGAGCTTACCGCTGTGCTGTCGGAGATGGGTGAGCAGTGATCGCCAAACACCCCGCCGCTTAAAATGGCCGCCAGCACCAGCGATGGCGGCAGGCCGAGCAGCTCTACCATCGGCATGCCGATGGGGATTAAAATGGCAAAGGTGCCCCAACTGGTGCCGGTGGTAAACGAAATTAACCCGCCGGCCAGAAACAGCAGACATGGGATCAGTACCAGCGGCAGACTGTCGTTAACAATAGACGCAATAAAAGTACCGGTGCCCAGTAGTTTTAAACTGCTGCCCAGTGCCAGCGACAACAACACTATGGTAACCAATGGCAGCAGCTCGCTCATGCCTTTAAAGCCGATATCCACCAATTGCTGATGCTTAAAGCGTTTGCTGAACAACATCATGCAATAAGCCACCAAACAGGCCAGCGTAGTGGCGTACAGTACCGACTGAGAGCCAGAGCCCGACACCAGCCGGCCGTTACCGGTCATCAGCATAAAGCCCAGCATCGACGCCACCAGCGTAAGCAGCGGTACCAGCATAAAAGACGGGTGGCTGGGTTTAACATCAATTTCGCTATGCGCTGCCAGTGTGTGCAGCTCTTGCTCGGATTTACGCATCGGGCCATACACCTTGCCGGTAATAATGGTGTACAGCACCACTGTCAGGGTAAACAGCGCATAAAAATTCAGTGGTATAGTGCCAATTAACACGCTTACCGCGTTATCGCCCAGCGAATAGGTGCTGAGCAGGCCGAGGATATAAGCACCCCAGCCGTTTAGCAGAATAATAATACAAATCGGCGCACTGGTACTGTCGATAATGTAAGCCAGCCGTGCACGGCTCATCTTAAACTTGTCGAACAAGCCACGCGAGCTGATACCGGCGGTAAGTGAGCTGAGGTTAGACTCGATAAAGGTCACCGAACTGATAAAGAAGGTGAGTAAGCCGGCCTGACGCGGCGTTTTGGCAATGCCTTTTTCTACCAGCATTTTCACTGTAGCCGACACGCCACCGGAGTCACGCATATAAGCCAGCAAGCCACCGACCAACAAAGAGAACATTAAAATGCGGGCGTTATCGCCATCTTTGGTTACCGCGACAATACGTTCCAGCGTCTGAATACTGCCATCGAGCAATAACCCGGGGCCTGCGCCACCGGCCTGCATAAAAATCAGTAATTCGGCACTGCACAATGATAGCAACAGCGCGAGGATCACTTCTTTACGCCACAGTACAACGATAATGGCGACCAGCGCCGGAACTAAAGTTAACCAATCAGCCAAAATGGCCTCCTGTTATTATTATTGTGATTTGCGTTGCTGCTGAATAATTTATACCGGTTGTCCGGTTGGCCCGCAAGCCTTGCTGTGGCTTTTGCGATAAAACGGTGCTTGCGGCGGATGTGGCTTGCAATAGGTTTGACCGTTGGCAGATAACTTGCTTTTGTTAACAAAACTGCGCCATGCTTAGCCACACAAGATGTTACGTTACAGGTGTAATATGCCGCGCATAGTAATCTGGCTTCTGGCCGCGTTATTCAGTTTAACCACGGTGGTACAAGCAATGACATTCAGCAGTTTATCAGCACAGCAGTACAATGAGTTCAAACAAGCGGGGCTGGATAAACAACAACTGGTGCATAGCGATATTGCACCGCTGCTGGCACAGCATCAGCAAAATCCGCTATTCCGCTTTGCGCAAGCCGGTGAGTCGGCGCAGGGCACGCCTATATGGCAAATTGATATTGGTAGCGGACCGGTAAAAATACTGGCCTGGTCGCAGATGCACGGCGATGAGTCTACCGCAACCGCTGCGCTGATGGACTTACTGAACTTTATTGCCGCAGAGCAAAACAGCAACTGGCGCGCACAGTGGTTAAGCAAGGTAACGCTGCGGCTGCTGCCAATGGTAAACCCCGATGGCGCCTTGGCCGGCTCACGTTTTAACAGCATGGGTATTGATATTAACCGCGACGCCAAAGCCTTGCAGACGCCGGAAGGCCGTGTGCTGATGCAGGTGGCCAAAGCATTTAAACCGGATTTTGGCTTAAACCTGCACGACCAAAACAGGTTCTACGCGGTGGGGGACAGCAACAAGCCGGCGACTATTTCACTGCTGGCGCCGGCATTTAATGACGCAAAAGATATCGATGCCGCGCGCAAAAAAGCCATGCAGTTGATTGGTGATATGGCTGATTTGCTGGCCCGCGAACTGCCGGGCCATCTGGCCAAATACGATGATACCTTCTCCTGGCGCTCCTTTGGCGACACCTTCGCCGGTATGGGGATCAGCACCGTGCTGATTGAATCCGGCGGCTACCCGGTTGATGATACCCGCCAGGTCGCACGGCAGCTCAATACGCAGTTACTGCTGATGAGCATTGAAAGTATTGGCAGTGGCGCTTATCAGCAGCAGCCACTCAGCGCCTATCAGACCATACCCTTTAACCGTGACGGCGGTATTAAAGATGTGCTTATCGACAACATTACGCTGAAAGTAAATGGCCATAATGCACTGATTGACCTGGCGCTGGATCTGGATATCGACGGCAGCCGCCATGCACGTATCCGTGATATCGGTGATTTGTCTATATACGGCAGTTACCATCAGTTCGACGCTACAGGCCTTGAATACCGCGCACCCAAAGCCTACCCGCTAAGCAAGCCGTTAACGCTGGATAACGCCGGCTACCTGGCACTGCTGCGCGAAGGCTACAGCCACTTCAGTGGTGACAAAAGCTTATTAACCAACCACAGCGATTTGCCGCTGCTGGTTAATCCGCAAGGATTAGCCGGAGCAACACCGGCCAGACACCGCGCCGCCACCTTTTTACTGGTGAACGACAAAGGTGTGCAAATAGCGGTATTAAACGGCCAACTGCTGGCGCTCAGCAGCGGTAAGCTGCAGTAGCAAAAATGTTTGCTATACTGAGCAAGCTTTACACTAACACTTTGGAGAACAACATGAAATTTGCTGCATTGTTGCTAACGGTACTGCCATTTTCGCTGCTGGCAGCGGGCAACCAGGTAATACATTGCCAATCAGGCGAAGCGGTACGGGTAATCGAAGTCGCTTATCCGCAAGGTACAGAACTACCGTGCGAAGTACAGTACACCAAAGACGGTGAAACCCGGGTATTGTGGCGCGCCAGCACAGAAGCCGGTTACTGTGAAGATAAAGCGGCACAGTTTGCCGAAAAACAGCGTGGCTGGGGTTGGCAATGTGTTGCCACTGCCGGGAAAGCTCAAGCTGATGAGATAGAGCAGCCTGAGGCAGAAGAGCAGCCGCAGAACTAAGCGGCTGTCAGCTTACCGCGGCGGCTGCATCAAAGCGTTTTAACGGTAAAACGCTTCAACAGTACCTTTTACGGTCATTAACAATGGCTGGCCACGGCGGTCCAGCGCTTTAGGCGCGGCCGCTTTCACCCAACCTTCGCTGATGCAATATTCTTCCACATCAAACCGCTCTTTGCCGTTTAGTTTAATACCAATATCGTGTTCGAAAATTTCTGCCACATAGTGCGGGCTGCGCGGGTTAACAGAAAGGCGATCCGGTAACGCCGGGCGTGCGGCAGTGTCGTTTTTTGTTGTGTCGTTCATGGCTTAGCTCTGTAATAAATAAAACGTGCATCATTGTAGGCAAAGCCGGCATGCTGCTCAAGTGCGGTGGCAAGAAACAAACAAAAACGCACAGCAGGGCAGAAAATCATCTTTACCTGTGACATCTTTTGCTAATCCGCACAATCTGACTTTGGCTATTGCTTTTACGCAGCTTGCAACCGTTTCTTAGCAATCCATGTTTTATAATGCGCATCATAGTTAAATAACGCATCTACCGGGATGTCAAAAGTTCTGCTGATACGAACAGCCATATCCACTGTTAAATCAGAATCACCTTTAATTAATCTTGAAACAGTAGATTGTGAACAATCCATTTTCGCTGCTGCTTTACTGGCTGACAATTCGAGCTTCTCCAGATGTTTTGCCAGATAAGCGCCTGCTGATAACGGCTCTATTCCTGCTTTATCCATCAGCGACGTCAGGTTGAGTTTATGTTTCATATTTTCCTCCGTTATTGTTGCGTTTGCAGGCATCAAACTATCGTTACATTTAGCTGAATAGTGTTATTTCAGCATGGATGTCACCATCGTCATCCAGACTAACTTTCAAACAACCAAGAACTGCCTGAAAATTATCACGGATTAAAAAGGTGAACCCCTCTGCTGTTGCTGCTTCCAAGTCACCGTCCAACGATTTCATCAGACTGGACATGGTCGGATAATTCTCGATCTGTTCCAAAATCCGTAAAACTGATTCCACCGCAGGAGTAGGTAAGCTAAACAGTACACCCTCAAAAGAGTCATCAATGAATAGATCCATTGCGCTACGCCTTTGGCTGTTAAGTCAACCGGAGCTCTTGGTTAACGGATATCCGGTTTATTGATGGTTAGTGTATATGCGCATTGCGCATTATGCAATGCTTGATGCGCATTGATTTCAGCTGCATGACAACTGGCAGGAACGTCTTTATATCCATGCAGCCTTGGCGGTTTGGTCGCAGGCTAACGGCTCAGTTGTTGTTGCCACTTTGCCAGTGCATCCAGCTGCTTGCGCACCATGCCTTGGATTTTCTCGTCAATTAAATTGCCGTCGGTGTCAAAGCTGCCGGTAAAGGCATTGGCAAACACTTCCGGCTGGTTTAGCGGGTGCAGGTTTAAAAATACACATACCTGGCGCAGATGATACTGGGCACGGCTGGTACCCATGCCGCCGCCGGCACCCATAATGGCTACCGGTTTGCCGGTAAGCAGGTGGTTGTCGGGTTCACGCGAAGCCCAGTCCAGGGCGTTTTTCAGTGCCGGTGCCAGCGAGTAGTTATATTCCGGACAGCCGAATATCAGCGCATCGGCTTCTGCCATTTGCTTCAGCAATTGCTTTACCGCCGCCGGCTTTTCGGCCAAATCGGCATTATAAAACGGCACTTCTAACAGATCAGCCTGGTGAATTTTCATGCCATCCGGCGCATGGGCCTGCGCATAGCGCAGCAGGCCGCGGTTGGTCGATTTAGCGCGTAAGCTGCCGCAGATGGCCAGTACATTAATGCTCATTGTTTGCTCCGTGGTTTGCTTGAAAAGACTGTTCAGTGTAGTTGAGGTCGTGGCATTTATCATTGGTTCAAATTATTTGAATATTGAGCGCAAATTATTCCGCTTTTTCTGCTGTAACGCCGGCGCTATGCTGCCTGCGTAATGTGAACTTAATTCAGGAGCAACCAGATGTTTGATATCAGATATGCAGCAGATCGCGGTAAAGCCGATTTTGGTTGGTTACAAAGCCGCCATACTTTTTCCTTTGCCAGCTACTATGATCCGGCGCAAATGGGCTTTTCGGCGCTGCGGGTGATTAACGATGACAGAGTCGCGCCGGGTGCCGGCTTTGATACCCACGGCCATAAAGATATGGAAATTTTAAGCCTGGTGCTGAGCGGCAAAATTGCCCATAAAGACTCAGCCGGCAATACCGAGATATTACCTGCGGGTGAGTTTCAGTTAATGAGTGCCGGTCGCGGTATTTACCACAGCGAGTTTAATGCCAGTGAGCAGGATGAGCTGACCTTTTTGCAAATTTGGCTGCAGCCGAACCAACAGGGTGGCGAGCCGGGTTATCAGCAAAAAGACTTTGGCCAGCGCGACGGCTTAACCTTGATATTGTCGCCGGATGGCCGCGACGGCAGTTTAACGCTGCGCCAGGATGCGTTGCTGTATCAGTTGCTGCTGCCACAGGCACAGCAACAGACATATAGCATTGCAGCCGGTCGTAAACTGTATATTCACTTGATCAGCGGTGAGCTGGACGTAGCCGGCAATCAATTGCAGCCGGGTGATGGCATAAAAATCAGCAATGAAACCGCGCTGACATTAACAGCCGGCACGGCGGCCAAAGCGTTGATTTTTGATTTGCCATAACGGCAGTTGTCTTGCTGCTAAGCCGTGGCCGCTGTTATTCAGCTGCTATAAAGCCACTGCACACCAGTATAGCAATCAGATACTGCCGGCTGGCGCTGCAACTGCAGCCTTACCGGCGGTAAATTGCGCTAAGGAGACAAAACATGAACACCCGTTTAAGTATTATGGCCGTAACCGCATTACTGCTGTTGGCCGCTTGTGACAACACTACGCCAGGCAAAGTGCCGGCTAACACCCCGACTGCTGATGCTGCACCGGCAAATACCGGCGGCGCTATGGCCGATAGTGAACACAATGCGCGTATCAGCCTGGATTGGGCCGGTACGTACCAGGGCATGTTGCCCTGTGCCGACTGCGAGGGTATCAGTACCACTGTGGTGTTAAGTGGCGATGGCAGTTATCAGCTGAGCCAGGTGTATATCGGTAAGTCAGATCAACAGTTTAACAGCAGCGGTAAGTTTAACTGGAATGAAGCCGGTAATACGGTATTGCTGGAGGCGGATCAGCCGGTGCAGTTCTTTGTTGGGGAAAACCGGCTGTTTATGTTGGATCAACAAGGCAAACGCATAGCAGGTGAGTTGGCAGCGCGCTATAGCCTGAGCAAGCAGGAACCATCGGTACCTGCAGCTAATCAGGGATAAAGCAAATAAGGTTGACGTTGGCGGCGGAACTGTTTCAGTTCTGCCTGCCAGCCGGCACGGATCTCACTTTCGCTTAACCCTTGCTCTATCTGCAGGCGCAACCGGTCGGTGCCGGCCAATTTATCCATAAAACCGGCTGAACTAAACAATGTCTCGCCCTGCGCCTTAAATAACACCTGCCAACGCAGCAGGTATTGCAGGCTCAGCCCCTGTGCTTTTACCTGGCGTAAATCTTCACCCAGCAGCACTTTATCCATTAACGGCGGCGTTAAGGCGGCGCCCGGTGTCGATACCGGCATAAACTGAAAATTACCCGTGCTGAACTTGTCATAGCCGATAACCTGAAACGGAAAAGTTGTACCACGGCCGACACTAAGCGGCGTGGCTTCAAAAAAGCCCAGTGACGGATACAGTGCCACCGCCTGAGCATTGGGTAAGTTAGGGCTGGGTTTTACCGGCAGTGAATACGGCTGGCTGCGCTGATAACCGCTTAGCGGCACTACACTCAGCTGCAGTTGCTCAGCATTGTTTATCCAGCCTTCGCCTTTAATCATTTGCGCCAGCTCGCCTACTGTCATGCCGTGCAGCAGCGGAATAGGATGCATGCCAACAAAAGATTGGAATTTCATATCCAGTACCGGGCCGTCGACATAGGCACCGTTCGGGTTAGGGCGGTCCAGTACCAGCATGCTGACGCCGTGAGTTGCAGCAGCCTGCATCATATAGTGCATGGAGCTGATGTAGGTGTAGTAACGTACGCCTACATCCTGAATATCAAAAATAACCACATCCAGTTGCTGCATTTGCTCTGCGGCAGGCTGCTTATTGGCGCCATACAATGACCAGAGCGGCAGGCCGGTTTTGCTGTCGATGCCTGATTTTACGCTGGCACCGGCGTCATGATCGCCGCGAAAGCCATGCTCGGGCGCAAAAATACTCACCACATTAACGCCGTTGGCCAGCAACAGATCTACCAGATGTTGCTCACCCACCATCGACGTTTGATTTACCAGCAAGCCTACCCGCTTACCGGCTAACAGCGGCAGGTACAGGGCAGTTTGCTCTGCGCCGGTTTGCAGCGCCGGCGTAGTAGCAGGCTGTTGGCAGCCCGACAGCAACGCCAGGTAAATGCAGCATAACAATATGTAACGCATAGTGTCAGGCTTCCAATACTTTGCGGATAAAGCCCTGCTGCTGCGCCAACTGCTGCTTGCAGTGCGCGATGCTCTGGCCGCTGAGTAAATGCAAAATCGCCAGTTTGGCATTCATGCCGGCGGCATGCAGTGCCTGCTGTGCACTGTCGGCATCGCAATCGGTGGCTTGCATCACAATGCGCACGGCGCGGGCGACCAGTTTTTCATTGCTGGCGTGTAAATCGACCATCAGGTTCTGGTATACCTTGCCACTTCTGATCATGGCCGTGGTGGTCAGCATATTTAAAATCAGTTTTTGTGCGCTGCCGGCTTTCATGCGCGTTGAACCGGTAAGTACTTCCGGGCCTACTTCAGCACAGATACCGATATCGGCAGCACTGAGAATAGGCGCATTAGCGTTGCAGCTGATAGCCGCGGTTACGCAGCCGATACTGCGGGCATACGCCAGGCCGCCCAATACGTAGGGCGTGCGGCCGCTGGCGGCAATACCTACCAGAATATCTTTGGCGTTTAAACTGATGCGTTGTAAATCATCCACGGCCAGTTGCGGGTTGTCTTCGGCACCTTCTACTGCCTTATACACAGCACCGTCGCCACCGGCTATCAGTGCCACAACCTGTGAGGATGGCACGCTAAAAGTGGGCGGGCATTCTACCGCATCCAGAATCCCCAGCCGGCCACTGGTGCCGGCGCCTAAATACACCAAACGGCCACCGGCAGCGAAGGCGGTAACAATATGTTCTGCTACAGTTGCCACTTGCTCCAGACAGTTTGCTACGCTGTGCGCTACGGTTTGGTCGGCGGCATTAATGCGCTTTACTATTTCCAGTGCGGGTAGCAAATCTATGTCCATACTGTCCGGGCTGCGTGCTTCAGAGCTCATGTTATCCAGTTGCTGCAGCAGGTTGTCGCGTTGTTTATCCGTCATAGCGTGTTTCCGCAGTTGTGTGGTGTTAAGTGGTGTTGTGTTGCCAGAATAAAGGCTCCGTCCAGCGCACTGCCGCGTGCCGGTTGCAGCTGTGCCCGCAGGGCGTCCGGTAACAGCGGCATAGTGTCGCCGGCCAGACCGCCGAGCAATACCACCGGTAAGCGGTAATGTGCCAGGCCTTGTGTAATAAGCTGTGTTACAGCAGCGATTTGTTGTTGCAGCAGCTCAGCGGCCACAGCGCATTGCCGGCGGTATTGAAATACCAGCGGCGCTAAGGCTGCGAAATCATTGGGTTCCGCGCTTTTCAGCCAGGGTAATAACTGTGCCGCAGTGCTGCCGATTTTACCGGCAATCGCTTGCAGCAGCGGGCTTTGTATCCCGTCCAGGCTATCCACCTGCCACAGCAATTGCCGTACCGCCAGCTTGCCCAACCAGGCACCACCGGCTTCGTCACCGATATTAAAGCCCCAGCCGCCGATCTGTTGTTCCGTGCCATCCGGTAATAGACGCATTGCAACTGAGCCGGTGCCCAGAGCGACGACCAGTACCGGCTGGCCGAGGTTAGCGCCATACAGCGACGTATGGGCGTCGGTGGTAACAAATAAGCTGTGGTATAGCGGCGCCAGTTGCGCATGCGCCTGTTGCTGTTGTTGCGGGTTGCCGGCGCCGGCCAGTCCCATGACGACCCGCAGTTGTTTGCTGTCGACACCGGCCTCGCGGCACAGTGCGCTGCTTAATTGCATAATATTTTGCAATGCCAGGGCAAAATCATTGGTTAATGATGCCGGCCCGGCCTGCTGTTGCCATTGCTTGCCGGTGCTGGTATCGGTAAGCCGTGCTGCGGTTTTACTGCCGCCGCCATCAACGGTGAGGATCCACATAATTACTGCTCCCTTGTCGCAGGGCTGAGTTGTGCCGGACGGCCGCTAAGGCATACCAGGGTAGCGACGAGGCAACCCAGGCAAAGTTGCCAGGTAAAGCCTAAATCTATCGCGGCCAGTGTCGGGCTGAATTGCTGCAGAATATAGGGTTGCATGCACAGTGTCACGGCAAAGCCACTTAACAAGGCGGCAGTAACGGAATAGCGGTTACCGCGGCGGCTGAACAGGGCGGTAAAAAATACCCCTAATAAACCACTGTAGGAAAACACCATTACACTAAGCGCAAAGGCCAGTAGCGGCATGGCAGAATATTGTTGCCAGTAAAAACACAGAATAGCCATGGCTGACAGGACCACGGCCGTCAACAGCATACCGGCCTGGCCGGCGCGGACAAAATGCAGCTCTGAGGTGGCAGGGGCGCGGCGCATTTTCCACGGCTTGTACATATCGGCTACCAGCACCGATGACATAGAATTTAAGCCGGAGGTAATAGTGGATAAGGCCGCCGCTATCACGCCTACCACCACTAAACCACGCAGGCCGGAGGGCATTTCCTGCAGCACGTAATACATAAATACGGTAACTTTTTCCCCGCTGACACTGTCAGCAAAACCCTGCAGCGGTTGATACAAATCGGGACGCTGATAAAAGATATGCAGTAAAAAGCCAATTAAAATAAACACCAGCATTACCGGAATAACCAGCAGTGCAGAGCTTAATAAGGCGCGGGCGCCGGCTTTGCTGTCTTTGCAGGTTAGCACCCGTTGTGTCATGTCCTGGTCTAAGCCAAAGGCGGCGATATTTAACAGCACAAAACCGGTTAACGCCGACCACATATTAAACACGCCGCCGGAGCTGATATCTAAACGCCAGTCGAACAGCAGCAGCTTTGATTCTCCCTGCAGCGGATTGCTCAGCGCCTGTTGTATAGTGGCAAAATCCAGCCCCAGGCTGTTATACAGGTACCCCAGCACTAATAACGCAGCCAATACGTACACCGCGCATTGCAGGGCGTCGGTGTAAATTACCGAACGGATGCCGCCCATGACGGTACAGGCTAACCCGACTAAGGCCAGCAATATCACCGCTGTTACCACACTGCCGGCCTCAATATTGTTAAACAGCAACATGGCGACAGCCAGCGCGGCCATATATAGCCTGGCGCCGCTGGCAAATACGCGGCCGAACAAATACATTTTGCCGGCATGGTCTTTGGCGCTGGCACCAAAGCGCTGTTCCAACAGTTCATATACCGTGGTAACTTTTAACTGGTAATAGCGTGGCAGCAGAAATTTAATCACAATAAAGGTAGCGATTAAGGCACCGATATTGGTTGCCAGGTAGCTTAAATTGCCGCGAAAGCCCATGTCCGGCCCGCCGAGAAAGGTGGCAGCAGATTGCGATGTCGCCAGTACGGATATCGCCACAACCCACACCGGCATACTGTTAGCAGCAAGAAAATAGTCGTTGCTGCTGCCGGCTTTGCGTTGGTTAAAGTACCAACCGGCAAATGTCAGCACGATAAAGTAACCGCAGAATACGCTCCAATCGGCAAGGGTTAACTGCATTGTTGGCTTCCCGCAAGAAAATAATAACTTAACATAACACAGAGTTTAGCCTTCTGAGTAAATTATACATATAAAAAAATGTTGAACGAATAAATTATTTTTGTTGTACTGAGGCCTGCTTAGCTCAAAATAACAGGATGCCGCTGTGGCCTTGCTAAAATTCAGGATCAGTATGTTATGTATAACCCGTGCTTGCTCAGTGCTGTTGGCGGTGTTTGCTTTATCGTTACCGGCGGTAGCTATGGCAGTTAACCCGGCGGTAAAAGAACCCAACGTACGGCAGATGTTGGGGCAAAAGCTGATGCTGGACCTGCGCTATTACTGCGAACAGGCCCCGGTTAACGGCCAGTGTCGCACACCGATGACGCAACTGCCGCCGCAACTGGCCGCGCTGATCCGCGATTACGATATCGGTGGTGTGATCCTGTTTGCTGAAAACCTGCACAGCGTTGCGCAAATTGTGCAGTTGAACCGTGATTTACAAGCTGCCGCCGCTGCGGCCCCGCTTAAGTTACCGTTGTTTATCAGTATTGACCAGGAAGGCGGCCGTGTGGCCCGTTTGCCGCGTGGTTTAGCCACCTCTTTTGCCGGCAATATGGCCATAGGCGCCACCTATGCGGAACACGGCACTGCCTTTGCCGGCGAAGTGGGCAAAGTGTTGGCAGATGAATTATTAAGCCTTGGCATAAATTTGAATTTTGCCCCTACCATTGATGTGAACGTAAACCCGCAAAACCCGGTAATTAATGTGCGTGCTTTTGGCGAGTCAGCACAGCAGGTCGCTGAGCTGGGCGGTGCCATGACCGCCGCAATGCAGCAGCGCGGTATGATAGCGGCACTGAAACATTTTCCGGGCCACGGCGACACTGAGGTCGACAGCCATTTAGGCTTGCCACGGGTAGAGCACAGCATTGAGCAAATCCGCAATGTCGATTTACTGCCGTTTGCACAGATCATTAAGCAGCATCAGCCCGGCATGATCATGACAGCGCATATTCAGTATCCGGCGCTGGACAGCAGTACCTTTGTATCTAAAGCGGGGGAAACCATGCTGAAACCGGCCACGCTGTCACGCAAAATTCTGCATGGCGTGCTGCGTGAAGAGCTGGGCTACAGCGGTGTAATAGTAACCGATGCATTGGATATGGCCGGTATCAGTAAATTTTTTACGCATACCGAAGCGGTAGTGCAAACCTTTGCCGCCGGGGCTGATATAGCCTTAATGCCGGTGAAACTGCAACACCCGGGTGAGTTGAGTGCGCTGGCATCATTACTCAATGCACTGGAAACAGTAGTAAACAACGGCGCGATCGCTAAAGCGGAACTGAGAGATTCTTATCAACGCATAGTGGCATTGAAACAGCAATATCCGCTGTTGCCGGCACAGACGTCGATGGCCAAACAGATACAGCAGGCGCAGCAGACACTGGGCAATGCCGCGCATCGTCAAACTGAACTGGCATTGGCCAAAGCGGCAATAACTCAGGTAAAACCCGCTACGCCGGGCTGGCCGTTTAAACTTCGCGACAGCAAAAAGCTGCTGTTGATTATGCCGGATCAAATGAAAGTGCAGGCGCTGGCGGCAGCCTTGCAGCATTATAGTAACAACCATTTTGTTATTGACAGTATAAGCCTGCAACAAACCGATTTAACTCAGGCCGCAGCGCAAATTACAGCGGCAGATGTGGTGATCAGTGGCTTTATATCACCGATGCAAAGCCTGGCTGATATCGGCGGTATGGATGATTTAACCGGCGTAACCAATATTGCGGCCGCCTACCAGCGGCAAATGCTGCAGTACGAAGCCTTACTGCCGCAAATTAACGCACAGCAAAAACCGCATGTATTTTTAAGCTTGCGTGCTCCGTACGATATCAGCCGTTATGGCCAAGATGCCGATGTTGTGCTGGCAGCGTATGGCTATAACACGGCAGAGGACCCGGCCGCGATGGCGGCCGGTAACGCGGTTTACGAAGCGCTGGCGCAGGCCCTGTTGGGGCAGTACCGCTTAAGCGGTAAATTGCCGGTAACCGTTGCCGGCTATAACGACTAATGCTAAGCCTGTACCGGCGCTATGCCGATGCCATCTTAGCGGTATTACCCGGCAACCGCTTGCTGGCGCTGGATGCACTGCGTGGTTTAACCATCACAGCGATGATCCTGGTGAATAACCCGGGCAGTTGGAGCTATGTGTATGGCCCGTTACGTCATGCTGACTGGCATGGCTGGACACTAACCGACCTTATTTTCCCGTTTTTTATCGTTATTGTCGGCATGTCATTGCAGCTTAGCCTGCAGCGGCAAAGTGCTGTCGCCAACGCGGTGGTGATAAAGCAGGCCGCAATTCGCAGTATTAAACTGTTTGCGCTGGGGGTATTTTTAGCGCTGTTTTACTACAATTTCCGTGACCCGGCCTACAGTTATATTGAGCAAAAATTGCTGACGCTGCGCTGGTTGGGCGTGTTGCAACGCATTGGTTTAGTATACTTTTTCAGCGTGCTTATCGTGTTGTACTGCGGCACACGCGGTCGTATCGGCTGGCTGGTGGGGCTGTGTGCACTGTATCTGGCGGCTATGTGGTATTTACCGTACGCCGATGCGCAGGCTAATCAGTTCAGCGGCTTGTTGCTGTTTGGCAACAGCTTCGCTGCCTGGCTGGATCATAGCGTGTTGGGGGCCAGCCATGTGTACTACCGCAGTGCTACGCCGTTTGCCTTTGACCCGGAAGGCCTGTGGTCTACCTTGCCGGCGATAGCCAGTTGCTTAAGTGGTGTATTAATAGCGCAGTGGCTGCAAACTGAGCGCAGCCTGGTGCAGAAAATCCGCGGTTTGCTGCTGTGCGGCGTCATCGCCGTGTGGTTGGCCGAGCTGTGGCATTTTAGTTTACCGATTAATAAAAGCCTGTGGACGCCATCTTTTGTGCTGCTAAGCAGTGGTTACTGCGCCATTGCGCTGGCTGCCTGCTTGTGGCTGTGCGATGTAAAACGCTGGCGGCGCTGGAGTGCGCCCTTTGTTGTTTTCGGCGCCAACGCCATTTTATTTTTTATGTTTGCCGGGCTGGCCGCCCGCGCGCTGATGATGCTGTCGGTCGGTGATACTTCGCTGCACAGCTGGTTGTTCAGCGCGCTGTATCAGCCGCTGTTTGGCGACTACAACGGCTCACTGGCGTTTGCCTTAAGCTTTTTACTGCTGTCTTACCTGCTGATGCACTGGTGCTATAAGCGCGGTTATATTTTTAAAGTCTGAGTTTACGGCGCAGGATTTTCTGTTCTGCGTCGGCTTGTAATTTCCGGTGTAACCGGTTACAGTTATTTCTGTTGTGGATAAAAAGTATGCTAACCATCAGAGTTAGCTGCCACTAATGACAATAAAATCAACAGGAAAAACACCGCCATGCTTATCAGTATCCGGCTTAAGCTGTCGCTAATGATGTTTCTGCAGTTTTTTATCTGGGGTGCCTGGTTTGTCACTATGGGCACCTATCTGTCGCAGCGTTTTTCCGCCTCCGGTGCCCAAATGGGCATGGCGTATGAAACGCAGTCTATCGGTGCCATTATTGCGCCCTTTATTATCGGCCTGATTGCCGACCGCTACTTTGCTGCGCAGAAAATTCTGGCGTTGTTGCATTTGGCGGGTGCAGCCTTGTTATTCAGCGCAGCTTACAGCGGCGCCTTCAGCAGTTTTTACCCGTATATTTTGTTGTATATGGTGGTGTATATGCCGACGCTGGCGCTGGTTAATGCGATTAGTTTTCGTCAGTTGGCAGAAAAAACCGCGCAATTTGCCCATATCCGCGTGTTAGGTACCGTTGGCTGGATCACGGCTGGCTTGTTAATTGGCTGGTTTGGTTGGGAAGGCAGCCAGCAGTTACAGTTTACCTTTGTACTGGCTGCTGCTGCGTCTTTTGCTCTGGGTGTATTTAGCCTGGCGCTGCCGGACACTCCGCCGCAGGCGTCACAGCCGCGGCCAACTTTGCGGCAACTATTAGGCCTGGATGCACTGGCGTTGCTGAAAGATCGGGCTTATCTGGTGTTTTTTCTGGCCTCGGTGCTTATTTGTATTCCGTTGGCATTTTATTATCAGAACGCCAACCTGTACCTGAATGATTTGGGCATCAGCGGCGCCGCAGCAAAAATGTCGCTGGGGCAGATGTCTGAAATTGCCTTTATGCTGCTGTTGCCATTGTTTCTGCGTCGCTACGGCATTAAAGCTACCTTGTTAGTGGGTATGCTGGCCTGGGTGCTACGCTATGTATTGTTTGCTTACGGCAACAGCGGCGAACAGTTGTGGATGCTGTTTTTTGGTATTTTGCTGCACGGTATTTGTTATGATTTTTTCTTTGTCAGCGGTCAGATTTACACCGAACAAAAAGCCGGCCGTGAAATAAAAGCCGCAGCCCAGGGCCTGATCACCCTGGCGACTTATGGCGTAGGTATGTTGCTGGGATTCCGGCTGGCCGGTTATATCACCGATGTGCATCACAGCGACAGCGCTTATCAATGGTGGCAAATCTGGTTGATTCCGGCTGGAATAGCGGCGCTGGTCTTAGTGGTATTTGTATTAAGCTTTCCAAAGCAGCGCCGGGTGCAGGTTTAACAGCAGCGCAGCTACAGTAAGACAGAGCTATATTTTTTTTCGGTGTTGTAACCGGTTACAGCCACAAGTAGGGTTAAGAGGTGCTGATGGCACAAACAAAAGTCAGAATGGCAATGGTAGGCGGTGGTGAAGGGGCCTTTATCGGCGCCATCCATCGCATAGCCGCCAGGTTGGATAATCAGATTGAGCTGGTCGCCGGCTGCTTCAGCAGTAAGGTTGAGCGTAGCAAAGCGATGGCGGCACAGTTGGGCATCAGTGCCGCGCGTTGCTACGATTCTTATCAACAGCTGTTTGCTGCAGAAGCACAGCTACCGCCACAGCAGCGCATAGAGTTTGTCGCTATTGTTACACCAAATCATCTGCATTTCCCGGTGGCTAAAGCGGCATTGCAGGCCGGCTTTCATGTGTTGTCAGACAAGCCTGCTACCTTATCGCTGGCCGAAGCACAGCAATTACAGGCATTGGTGCAGCAAAGCGGTTTGCGTTATGGCTTAACTCATACTTATGCGGCTTACCCTATGGTGCAACAGGCAAGATTATTGGTGCAACAGGGCAGGTTAGGTACGGTGCGTCGGGTTGCGGTCAGCTATCCGCAGGGCTGGCTGGCGGATAAAGCCGACAGCGATGGCAGTGCTCAGGCACAGTGGCGGCTCGACCCCGCCCGCGCCGGCAGTAGTGGCTGTTTTGCTGATATTGGCAGCCATGCGTTTCAACTGGCGGAGTTTATCAGTGATTTACAGGTAACTGAGTTGTGTGCGGATTTGGCGACGGTGGTAGAAGGCCGGCTGTTGGATGATGATGGCAGCGCCTTGCTACGTTTTAATAACGGTGCGCGCGGTACGCTGCTGGCCAGCCAGGTCTGTGCCGGCATGGGAAATGCCTTACAAATTAGTGTTTATGGCGAGCTGGGCTCACTCAGTTGGCAACAGGAGCAGCCGAATCAGCTGTCACTGCAATTACGCGACCAGCCGCAGCAAATCTGGCAGGCCGGCAGCGACAATGCCTATCTGGCTGAACAGGTACGGACCTGGTGCCGCACTCCGGCGGGACACCCCGAGGGTTATCTGGAAGCTTTCGCTAATATTTATCGTGACTTTGCGCTGGCGTTACGCCAACCCGGTGCCGGCAGCCTGGCCGCAGGCATTACAGAGGCGGTGCGTGGCATGGCCTTTTTGCAGGCGGCTGTAGAAAGCAGCAAGCAAAATGCGGCCTGGGTAGCGATAGCAGAGCAACACACTTTTACAGGACAATAAACCGATGCTGACAAGCAAAATTAACGGGCCGGCTATATTTCTGGCGCAGTACCTGCCACCTGCTACTGAGGCATGTTCGGTGGAGGCTTTATTACGCTGGGCGGCAGAGCTGGGCTATAAAGGCGTGCAACTGCCGACCTGGGATAAACGCATTTTCGATCTGCAGCAGGCGGCGCAGAGCCAGCAATACTGCGACCAGTTGCTGGCATTATGTCAGCGCTATCAGTTACAAATCACCGAGTTATCTACCCATTTGCAGGGCCAGTTAATGGCGGTGCATCCGGCTTATAATGAGCTGTATCAGGGCTTTGCCCCGGCTGAGCTGCAAACTGAAGCACAGAAACAGCAGTGGGCGACAGAGCAGTTATTACTGGCGGCTCAGGCATCAAAGCGGCTGGGCCTGAACAGCCATGTTACCTTCTCCGGCGCTTTGCTGTGGCATACGGTATATCCCTGGCCGCAGCGTCCGGCCGGGCTGGTAGAGCAGGGCTTTGCTGAACTGGCGCGGCGTTGGCTGCCGGTGCTGGATGCTTTTGATGCGGTGGGCATTGATGTTTGCTTTGAGCTGCATCCGGGTGAAGATTTACACGATGGTTTGTCGTTTGAGCGTTTTCTTAACGCTGCCAACCAGCATCCGCGCGCCTGCATTTTGTATGACCCGAGCCACTTTTTGCTGCAGCAGATGGATTACCTGCAGTTTATTGATTTTTATCATCAACGTATCCGTGCTTTTCATGTTAAAGATGCTGAGTTCCGGCCGTCGGGTAAAGCCGGAGTTTATGGTGGTTACAGCAGTTGGCTGGAGCGGCCGGGCCGGTTTCGCTCCTTGGGCGATGGCCAGATCGATTTTACGGCTATTTTCAGTAAGCTCACGCAGTACGGCTACAGCGGCTGGGCTGTGTTGGAGTGGGAATGTTGTTTAAAACATCCGCAGCAAGGGGCGGCAGAAGGTGCGCCTTTTATCAGCAAGCATTTAATCTGCGTAGCAGAGCGGCCTTTTGACGACTTTGCCGGTGGCAGCAGCGATGCCGGTCGTAACCGGCGCATTCTTGGTTTAAGCGACTGAGATCTGGCAATTTATCTCAGTGCAGATTAAGGTACCACTAACACAGGATAAGACGACAGTAACATGACCACCATCAGGATTGTTTCCAAACTCGCCGGCGTGTCTACAGCGACCGTGTCGCGCACGCTGAAAAATCCTCAGCTGGTATCGCCTGATACGCGACTGCGGGTAATGCAGGCGGTACAAACTGCCGGCTACCGGCCAAACCAGTTAGCGCGTAATTTCAGCTCGGGCAAGGCCTATGCCGTGGTGGTACTGGTGCCTAACGTGGCTAACCCGTTTTTTTCCCGCGTTATTCGCGGTATCGAGCAGGAAGCCCAGGCCTGCGGCTATGCCGTGCTGCTGGGCGATACCCAGGGCAGTGTCAGCCGTGAGCAAGAATACGCCCGCATGGGCTTAACCAGTCAGGCTGATGGTTTAATTCAGCTCGACAGCCGCTACCCGTTTTCAGATGAAGACAGTCAACTGGCCAGCACAGTGCCCTTTGTAAATGCTTGTGAACGCATCACTGAGCCTGCCGGTTATCCGGTAGTGGAACTGGATAACAGGGGCGCTGCGCGGGCGTTGACGCAACATCTGCTTGATTTAAACCTGAAGCGGCTGGCTGTGATTACCGGCCCGGCCCGCAGCCCGATAGTACGCGACCGGCTGGCCGGCACCCAAGATGCGCTGCTCGGTGCCGGTTTAACGTTAAACCCCGCCGCGGTGGTTGCAGGTGATTTCAGTATGCAATCCGGTCATGATGCGGCGGCGCAGCTATTGCAGCAGCCAGAGCGGCCGCAGGCCATTTTTTGTATGAATGACGAAATGGCCATCGGTGCCATGAGCTGTATTCGTAAGCACGGCTTACGTATTCCGCAAGATATTGCTATCGCCGGTTTTGATAATATTGAATACGCCGGCTTTACCGAACCCGGCCTGACAACGATTGATCAACCGGCAGAGCAGCTGGGACGTCAGGCTATGCGTGCGCTGTACCAGCTGATGCAAGGCACGCCTTTGGCACAACAACATATGATGCTGCCATACCGGCTGGTGGTGCGCGACAGCACCGCGGCAATAACAGACAAAAAATAACCAATCCGGCTTGACAAAATTCTGAGCGGGATTTAAGTTTAGTGATGTAACCGGTTTCATTGGCAGTGATCAAAGAATTGCGCCAATACGCTCAAGATAGCGCAATAAATATAACAAGCGGTACCAGCCGGCAACAGTGCCGGCATCAACAAGGGGAGAGTAAGTGTGAACAGAGTTAACTCGGGTACGTATTTCCGTACAGCCGCGGCAGCCATGCTGCTGTTAGCCACTATTACCGGCTGTAAACCTGCAGCAACCACCACCGAAGTCGCAGCGAATGTTGCTGCTACCACTGAAACTACTGCAGCATCATCTGATAACTGGCAGTGGCTGTTTAATGGTGAATCTGTCGACGCCTGGACCGGCAACGGCGGTAAAGCACCGGGCGAACAGTGGCAAATTATCGACAATGCCCTGGTACTTACCAGCGGCGGTGGTGGTGATATCGTCAGCAAACAAAGCTTTACCAATTTTGAACTGGAACTGGAATGGCAAATTGCCGCGTCCGGCAACAGTGGTATCTTCTATAAGGTTGCCGGTGCCGACGGCGCAGTTTGGTCCAGTGGTCTGGAATATCAGCTGTTAGACGATGACAACTACCCGGGCCACGATAAACCTATTCACTTCAGCGCCTCATTATTTGATATTTACGCGCCGCAAGTTGATGCCCATTTGCCAGCAGGTAGCTGGAATACGACCCGCATAGTAGTGCGCCACCCGCAAGTAGAGCACTGGCTCAACGGCAAGCTGGTACTGCAGTTTGAGCTGGGTTCAGCCGACTGGCAACAGCGCACTGCCAACAGCAAGTTTGCCAGCATGGACGCCTTTGCCAAAACCGAGCGCGGCCATATTGCGCTGCAAGACCATGGTGATAAGGTAGCCTTTCGTCAGATCCGTATCCGTGCGTTATAACAGGAGCATGTTATGGGATTCAGTGGTATTGGGATCTGGCAGCTGACGATAGTACTGCTGATTATATTGTTAGTGTTTGGCAGTAAAAAACTGCGCCATCTGGGCGCCGATTTAGGTGCCGCTGTGTCCGGTTTACGCCGTGGTTTAACGGCAGAACCGGAACAACAATCGCAGCCAACAACAGTGCAGGAGCAACGCCATGAGCCTTAACCGCCGTCGGTTTCTTTCCGCTGCTGCCGTTGCCGGGCTGGCCAGTCAGTTACCGCTAAGCTGGTCGTTGTTTGCCGCCGGCCCGGTACAACCGAAAATTTCGCTGGCGCAGTGGTCCTTGCATCGCCAGCTGCGTTCCGGTCAGCTTAAAGTGCTGGATTTTGCTGTGAAAACCCAGCGTGATTTTCAGCTCGACGCAGTCGAATACGTGAATCAGTTTTTTGCCGACAAAGCGCAAGACCAGCTGTTTTTACGTCAGTTAAAACAGCGCGCCGATGACAGCGGTGTCCGCAGCTTATTGATCATGGTTGACGCTGAAGGCGATCTGGCCGCAGTGGATGCAAAGCAACGCCTGCAGGCGGTGGAAAATCACTATAAATGGGTTGAAGCCGCTGCCTTTTTAGGCTGCCATGCTATCCGCGTCAGTATCGCAGACCATGCCAAAACCGATGCTCTGCAGATGCAACAAGCAGCAGTGTCCGGCCTGCAACAATTGGCAGCTTTTGCTGCGCCCTTTGGTATCAACATTATCGTCGAAAATCACATGGGCCACTCAATGGATGCCAACTGGTTGGCTACAGTACTGCAGCAGGCCGGTAATGTTGGCAGCCTGCCCGATTTTGGTAACTTTAGTGGTGATAAATATCAGGGCATGCAATTGCTGCTGCCTTATGCCAAAGGGGTCAGTGCCAAAAGTTATGCTTTTGATGACAGCGGCGCCGAGCGCAGTATCGATTATCAACGCATGTGGCAACTGATCCAAAACGCCGGCTATCAGGGCTATATCGGCATTGAATACGAAGGCCCAAATGCTGACGAAGACGCCGGCATCCGTGCTACCAGAGATTTACTGCTGGCCGTCGCCAGCCACGCCGGACGTTAAGGCTAAGCCTGAGGTCCGGTATTTTTGCGGTTGCAGTGTAACCGGTTACAAATTGCGGTTAGAACACGACTAATGCCATAGCGGCAAACAATATTATAACAAGGCGCACTGGTACAAAGTGTGCAGACGAGGAGAGTGCAAGATGTCAGGACCATCCGGACAACAGGAATATGATGTAATAGTGGTCGGCTCCGGTGCCGGCGGTGGTATGTCGGCGCTGATACTCAGTATTGCCGGCTTAAAGGTGTTGATGCTCGAAGCAGGGCGGCATTATGACCCGGTAACCGAAACGCCGATGTTTAACCTGCCAAAAGATGCACCACTGCGCGGTGCCAGTACACCGGACAAACCCTTTGGCTTTTATGATGCCACCATCGACGGTGGCTGGCAGGTACCGGGTGAACCCTATACTCAGGCCAGCCACGAGCCACAGCAACGCTTTGACTGGTGGCGGGCCCGTATGTTGGGCGGCCGTACCAACCATTGGGGGCGTATTTCACTGCGTAACGGCGAGTACGACTTTAAACCCTATAGTCGCGATGGGCTGGGGCTTGACTGGCCGATAAGCTATGCCGATTTAGCGCCTTACTACGATAAAACCGAAATGCTGATAGGTGTGTACGGTGAAACCGGCCACGGGTTAGAAAACACCCCAGACTCGCCGGAAGGCATTTTACAACCGGCACCAAAGCCGCGTGCTTACGAGCTATTGGCAAAGAAATCCTGTGATGAGTTGAAAATCCCGGTGATCCCGGCGCATTTGGCCATTTTAAGCCAGCGCCAGGACCATACCCGGTTACCGGCGAAACTGTTTCCACACAGTGCTTTGGGGCAAAAAGTGGTGGCAGACTCTATGCAATCCCGTGCGGCCTGCTTTTGGGCCACACCGTGTGGCCGTGGTTGCTCTATTAAAGCCAATTTCCAGTCAACCACGGTGCTGATCCCGCCGGCGCTTGCTACCGGCAACCTGACCATTATTACCGATGCTATGGTGCGCGAAGTTACGCTGAACAAAGCCGGTAAAGCCGATGGCGTGATCTACATCGATAAAAACAGCCGCCAGGAAGTGAAAGTTAAAGGCCGCGCAGTCGTGGTGGCGGCCAGTGCCGCTGAAACAGCGCGAATTTTCCTCAATTCACGCAGCCCGTTGTTTCCGGACGGCATTGCTAACAGCTCAGGTTTGGTCGGTAAATACCTTATGGACACTGTCGGCGCTGGTGTCAGCGGCCAAATTCCGGCGCTGGAAGGCCTGCCGCCGATGAATGAAGACGGCGCATCCGGTATGCATTTGTACCAGCCCTGGTGGCTGTACAAGCAGCAAAAGGCCGGCAAGCTGAATTTCGCCCGCGGTTACCATATTGAAATGAGCGGTGGTCGCGGGATGCCGGGGGCCGGTGCCTTTGGCGGTTTGCAGAGCTTTACCGAAGGCGCTTACGGTGCTGACTTTAAGCAAGCGTGCCGACGCTACTACGGTACCTTTGTCCATTTTGCCGGCCGCGGTGAAATGATCCCGAATGAAAACAGCTATGCCGAACTGGATCCGACGGTGGTAGATCAATGGGGCATACCGGTGCTGAAGTTTCACTGGCAGTGGTCAGAGCATGAGATAAATCAGGCCGCGCATATGCATAAAACCTTTGCCGATATTATTACCGGCATGGGCGGCAAGGTAACCAGCAGCATTGAAACCGATGGCCGTAAGGCTATCGCCAGTGGCGGTTCTATTATCCATGAAGTGGGCGGCACCATTATGGGGGCTGACCGCAAAAAATCCGTGCTGAATCAGCATTGTCAGGCGTGGGATGTACCTAACTTGTTTGTCGCCGACGGCGCGCCTTTTGCGTCGAACGCCGATAAAAACCCAACCCTGACTATTCTGGCGCTTGCCTGGCGCACCAGTGATTACATTGTTGAGCAGTTCAAGCAAAGGAATATTTAATATGGCACACGACAACCAAGACCATAACACCAATTTAAAACGCCGTGATGCGCTAAAGCTGCTGGCAACGGCTGCCGTGGCGATACCGGTAATTAGCATGGCCGGCCACGCGGCGGCGGTAACGGCGAAAACCAAAGGCGCTGAACTGATTTACCGGCCCACCGATCCGGATATGCTTAAACCGATAGTGCCGTGGTCTATGACACTGACTCAGGCTGAGCTGGATGATTTGGCGGTGCTGGCTGACATCATTATTCCGGAAGATGCGCAGTCGCCTTCTGCCGCCAGCTTGGGGGCACAACACTTTATTAATGAATGGGTCAGCGCGCCTTATCCGCAGCAAAAGGCTGATTTAATCCTGGTGCGCGGTGGTTTGGTTTGGTTAAACGGTGAAGCAAAAAAACGCTTCGGCAAAGCCTTTGCCGAGCTGAATGCCGACCAACAGCAGCAAATTTGTGACGATATCTGTTATGAGCCCAAAGCGGCGGACAACCTGAAACACGGTGCGCGTTTCTTTGCCAAAGTGCGGGACTTAACTGCTACAGCGTTTTACACCACTGACCCCGGCATGGCAGACATTGGCTATATCGGCAACAAACCAACAGCCAGTTTTGATGGCCCCTCTGACGAGGTACTGCGCAAGCTGAAACTGAAAAGTTAAACCAGGGCCCTCGCGCTAGAGGGCACCTCAATCTGACACAAGTGATAACAACAGGGTTCTGACTGCGTTTAGGCGGTAAGAGAAACTCATTGCTCAGAACAATAGCTAAAACTAAAAAAATGAGAGCAACACACTATGTCCTATAACAATAGCTACAGTAAAACGGGGAACACCACGCAGCCTGCGCGGCTGCGAAAACACCGGCTGGCGCAGGCAGTCAGCCTGAGCTTGTTATTATCAGCGGCTAATACTGCATTGGCGCAACAAGCTGAGCCGGCAACAGACAACAAAGAAGAAGTAGAAATTGAAGTGGTGCAGGTGCGCGGCATTCGCGCCAGCATGGCCGAAAATATGGCTATTAAGCGGCTGTCCAGCGCAGTGGTGGATGCTATTACCGCAGAAGATATCGGTAAGTTTCCGGATAAAAACATCGCTGACTCGCTGCAGCGCGTGCCGGGCGTGGTGATCCAGCGCGATGGCGGCGAGGGATCAACGGTGAGTATCCGTGGTTTGTCGTCTGATCTGACGTTTACTCAATTAAACGGTAACTTTATTGCATCGTCGCCGGGCGAACCATCGCGTTCGTTTGATTACACCCTGCTGCCCTCGGCCATGATCCAGAAGGTAGAGGTATTTAAATCACCTGAAGCCCGGTTAGATGCGGGTGGTGTTGGTGGTACCGTACTGCTGCACACGCGCAAACCGTTTGATATGGAAGCTAATTCCGGCGTATTAAATATCGAATCTACCTACGCCGATGTTACCGACAAATACGAGCCGCAGTTTACCGGGGTGTATTCGTGGAAAAACGAGGCTGAGAGTGTTGGTCTGCTGGTTGGCTATACCCGGCAAAACCGTACCAGCCGCGTGCTGTCTGGCGGCACAGATTCAAGTATCTGGCGCTGGAGTGGCGTAGCGGATACCGCTGTAGATGTTAACGGCAACCCGGTAGATAACAATAACAACTGGGCAGAGCTGACGGATGCACAGGGCAATGTTTATAACGGTGTCTGGTTTCCGCAGGTGGCGCGGGTTGGCATTACCAAAGAAGAGCGCGAGCGTGAGGGCTTGCAGTTAACCGGACAATGGCGGCCAACTGACCGGCTGGAACTGGGGTTTAACTATTTTGGCTTTACCCTGGGTCAGGACAGAACCCGCTCAGGGGTGTCGATGCCGGAGTGGTCATTAAACCCTAATTTTCTTACCGGCGTAACGCTGGATGATTCCGGTACCGTTATTACCGGCATGGACTATACCGTCGGCGCCGGTGGTGCTGAAAACGACTTGCAGTTTCCGTGGATGAATGGCAGCTATGTCAGAGAAGAATCTACCTCTGATACTTTCGATTTTAACCTCAGCTACGAGGGTGACACTTACCGGCTGAAACTGGTTGCCGGTAACACAGAGGCTAAAGGCGGGCCTACAGAAAGCTGGGATGTGGCGTATAAGAGTTCAAACTGGGGCGAAAACCAACCCTTTATTGAGAATGCTGCTCAATATGCCGGCTGGGCGCTGGGCGATCGTATGTCGATGTATATGGATCCAAGCACGCTAACCAACTTGTTAAGTGGTGTCGGCGGAGGTCGGGATCCCGGCTCGTCTAACTCCAGCTTTGTACGCAGCACGTTAGAAGAGCGCTACTATCAGTTTGATCTTGATTTTGATGTTGATTGGGGGATTTTTACCCTGGTTCGTACCGGCCTGAAATTCCGTGATGCCAAGTTACACCGCGAAACCGGCAATAACTTTTTCCTGGCGCCGGATTTTGACATTGAAGGTGCGCTGGCCAGTGGCCGGGGGATTGACCAGTTTGACAGCTATCAGTGGAATGGTGGTATGCCACTGGCAAAAGACGTATTAAAACAGCAAGGTGAAGGTAATATTGCCGGTGGCTTTGATATTAACCTGATGCCGGTTATTGACTGGGACAAGTATCGCGACATTATTTTAAGCAACTACAAGCCTTATACCCGGATCGAAGATAATTTTGTCTATAACATCCGTGAGCAAGGTAAAGCATTTTACCTGCAGGGCGATTTCAGCTTTGGTGATTTTCGCGGTAACACCGGTGTGCGGGTAGTAAAAACCAAAACCACCGGCGAATCGACTGATTTGTATACCTACTTTCTTGATCATACCGACGATGTAACCGGTTTACCTGTTACCGGTGACGCCCGTTTTGTCGAAAATTGGCAGCTGATATCGCAAACCAGCGAGGAAACCTATGTATTGCCCAGCCTGAACCTGGTGTGGGACGCTGGTGATAACCTGGTGGTACGTAGTGCGCTGGCCAAAGTGATGTCGCCGCCGGGCTACGGTGATTTGGGTAGCCAGGAGCGTATAAGCTTTGTTTCAGATGAATGGGCAGATGACCGCGCCGCTTTTAACACTCAACCGGGTTTTAGCGGCAGTGGTGGTAATAAAAACCTGAAACCGTTTGAATCGATGCAGGCCGATGTGTCCATCGAGTACTACTACGGCACCGGCTCAGCAGTGGGTATGGCGCTGTTTTATAAAGACGTTGACAACTTTGTTGTGCCGCTGATCATTGATTCGGTGCGCGATTTTGCCGGCGAGCCGGGTGTGGTTGAGCCGGGCCAAATCACTGTTAGCCCGTACAGCACTGTAGGTAATGGCTCTAATGCCAAGTCGCAGGGCGTGGAGCTGTTTATTCAGCACGCTTTTGCCAACGGATTTGGCCTGAATGCCAACTATACCTACAACAAAACCAACCAGGCTGATGTGAATGTCGATGGCGAAAAATTTGGCGAATCGCCGCTGGTAGGTAGCGCTAAGTACCAATACAACCTGTCGGCGTTTTACGAAACGGACGATTACAGCATCCGAGCCTCTTACAACAAGCGTGGCGAAACCGTGCTGGGTATTAACAGTGGTTTAAACGTGTACCAGGACCCGTACGATCAGGTCGATGTAAATGCCTCCTACGCCCTGACCGAGCGCTGGCTACTAAGTGCTTCGGTAATCAACCTGACTAAATCTGAGTCAACCTCCAGGTTAGGTAATGACACCGATGCGCGCTTTTTAAGCAATAGCTACTCTGGCCGGCGTTACTACGCGGGTATTACGTTTAATTTCTGAACCAGGCAGACAAGAGGCAGAACATATAATGAAAACAATACAACAACGTCAGCTGCTGTGTGCCATGGCAGCGGCATTAGCGGTGCTAACCGGCTGCGACAGTGGTGAAACGCCGGATGTGAATAATGCACCTACACCGGTATCAACCTCAGCTGATCTAAGCGCCAGTGCAGTAAAAGGTATTTTAACCGGCGCCGCTGTTAGTGTGAGCGCCCTAAACGGCACAGCGGTAACCAGCACTGCTACGCAAACTGACAGCAGCGGTATGGCCGCTACCACCCTGACATCAGCACCTGGCTATGCTTTTAGCGCAGTGCACAAGCTGGTGGTTACCACTACCGCCGGTAGCAGCATGCTGTGTGATCTTAACCTGTGCGGCGAAGCAGCCTTAGGTGCTGCAGTCGGCGCAGACGCGCTGGGAGAGGTAACCCTAAGCAACCTGTTTTGGTTAAAAACGCCGCTTGGTGCAACTGCCGATGGCACCGCAGATGCCACGGTGCAGGTTAATGCCCTAACCACTTTTGCCAGCCAGTTGCTGGAGGCCGCCATTACCGGAGGGCGTAATGTGTCGGCACTGGCTACGCTGGAGCCGGCGCAACTGGAGTATTCCGCGCAGCTGCTACGCATTCTTGGCGTAGACATGCCGGCAATAAACCTGATGCAGCAACCACTGCTCAGCGCCGACAACGCGGAGAACTTCGCCCAAAGCAGCAACCAGTTAATTCGGTTGTCCTTTGTTAATGCTGCCTTTGCCTACATTGGTGCTGGGGCAACCCTGGCCGATACGTTCGCCGCCGCAGCAGCACAGGTTGCGCTGGCCGCAGAAGGTGATGAGGCAGCAGCCACAGCACTGCGCCAACAGTTGCTTGATGCATTGCAGGGCCATCCGGTGCTGGCAGAGTTGGGTTTAACCCCGGACAGCATTATTGATGTTGAACTGCCGCTGGTAGTGGCTAAAAACAGCAGCGGGCCGATCCGTGAATACACCACTGCGGCTTACTTAACCGGTGCGCAAATCAGTTTCCGCGGTGCTATCAGCGATGGCGAAAGTGGTGACCAGGCCTTTGATGGCAGTGCCGATACTAAATGGCTGGATAATACTGCGGTGCCAACTGCAGATGCGCCGGCTTGGCTAACGCTGCGGTATGCCCAGCCGCAAGCTATCAGTGTGTTATCTATCACCAGCGCTAACGATGCACCGGATCGCGATCCGGAAAACTTTAACCTGCAAGCCTCTAACGATGGTGAAAGCTGGTTTACGTTGGGGCAGTGGGCTGGTATCAGCTTTGAGCAGCGCTTAACCGCGCAGGATTTTGCTTTTAGCAACAGCCTGCCGTACAGCTATTACCGGCTCAACATCACTAAAAATAAAGGCGATACTAACTTAATGCAACTGGCCGAAGTACAGTTGTTTGGCCCGGTGTATCCCGACCAAATTCAGCAAGGCGGCAGTATCAGTGCCAGTGGCGCCATTGGCGATGCAGAAAGCGCCGATATGGCATTTGATGGCTTGCTAAACACAAAATGGCTGGATAATACTGCGGTGCCAACGGCTGAGCAACCTTCCTGGGTACAGGTGCAGTTTAGCGAAGCAAAAGCGGTTAGCAACATTGCTATCAGCAGCGCTAATGATGCGCCCGAGCGTGACCCGGAAAACTTTAACCTGCAGGCCTCTAACGATGGCGTCAGTTGGCTGACATTAGGCGAGTGGGCCGGTGAGAGTTTTGATAGTCGCGGCCAACGCCGTTTGTTCAGCACCAGTAATAGCCTGGCGTATAACTACTACCGGCTGAATATCACAAAGAACAAAGGTGATAGCAGCTTAATGCAAATTGCTGAAATTGAGCTTGTCGGGCCGGCAATGCCAGCGCTTAATCATGCTTTAACCGCTACTGCGGTAACCTCCAGCGGTGCCATCAGTGAAGCCGAAGCGGCCGACTATGCCTTTGATGGTGACAGCCAGACTAAGTGGCTGGATAACACAGCAGTGCCAACTGTTGAGGCCCCGGCCTGGGTCAGTGTTGTTCTGGCAGAGCCGCAAGCGGTGAATATGCTGGCGCTGGTTAGTGCTAATGATGCACCGGATCGCGATCCGGAGAATTTCAGCCTGTTAGCCTCGAATGATGGCGAATCCTGGCTAACGCTGGGCCAATGGGCCGGTATAAGTTTTAGCGAGCGCGCCGGGCGGCAAAGCTTTGCGGTCGCCAATGCATTGGGTTACAGCCATTACCGGCTGAATATCACTAAAAACAAAGGTGATAGCGCCTTAATGCAGGTAGCAGAAATTGAGCTGATAGGCCCGCAGGTACAGGCGCAGGATCACAGTGATAATGGTGCAGCACAGGTTACTGAGCGTGCGGCTATCAGTGATGGCGAAGCGGGCACTATGGCGTTTGATAATGACCCGGCAAGCAAATGGCTGGATAACGGCGGTGTACCGTCGGTTGAAGTGCCATCCTGGTTGGAAATCAGCCTGCCAGAACCGGTGATCGTGAATACCTTTGCTATGACCAGTGCAAACGATGCGCCGGAGCGCGATCCGGAGAACTTCCGTCTGCTGGGTTCAAACGATGGTGAAAGCTGGCAGCTATTGGGAGGCTGGGCAGGTGAAAGTTTTGCCGCCCGTGCTGAGCGGCGCAGCTTCAGCCTGTTAAATGGCCGCAGCTTCAGCCACTACCGCATTGAGATCACAAAAAACAAAGGTGATACCAATTTAATGCAGGTGGCAGAATTTGAGCTGATTGGGCCGGTGCTATAAGCTAAAACATTGTTGTTATATAAAAGGCGCAGCTAAGTCTGCGCCTTTATCATAAAGGTAATCTGATCGATGTTAACTCTAAGCTCTGCACTGTTTGCCGGTATCGATGCCGGCGGCAGCCATTGCCGGGTGCGGCTGGAAGATGAAAGCCGCAATCTGCTCGGCGAAGGCCACGCCGGCGCCGCAAACCTGGGACTGGGCTGGGCACAGGTTGAAGCCAATGTTTGGCAGGCGCTAAATGCCGCTTTGCTGCAGGCCGGGCTGGATAACCGTGCATACACGCGCTTGCATGTGGGGGCCGGTTTTGCCGGTGCCCATCTGGTTGGCTTAAAAGCTAAGGCGCTGCAGTGGCAGCACCCTTTTGCCAGCTGGCACGTTACCACCGATTTACACGCCGCCTGCTACGGAGCTCACAGTGGCGAGCCAGGCAGTGTCATTATCCTTGGTACCGGCTTTAGTGCGATCGGGCTGACGGAGCAGGGCGAGACGCTGCTTGGTGGCTACGGCTTTCCCATTAATGCGGTGTGCAGTGGTTCCGGTTTGGGTTTACAGGCGGTACAGGCAGTATTGCTGGCACTGGATGAACTGGCACCAAAAACCAAGCTGACTGCCTTACTGCAGCAACATTTTAATGGTGGTGCGGCACAAATAGCAGAGCAACTGCTGCAAGCTACACCGCAGCACTATGCTGAGCTGGCGCCGCTGGTGTTTCAGGCGGCAGACAACGGCGATAACGTTGCGCTAAATATGCTGCAACAGGCATTCGATTTTATAACAACGCTTAACCAGCAGCTACCGCCAGGTCGTTGTTGCCTGCTAGGTGGCGTCGGCCAGCGCTTGCTAACTTATTTGCCGCCGGTGCAGCGCAGCCGCTTTAGTGCGCCGCTGGCCCCAGCAACGGTAGGGGCTATTTATTATGCCCGCCGCCATCTGGCCGTTGCAGCGCAGGAGGCTAAGCCGTATGGCGCAAATTGAAGTTTGTCTTGATAGCGACAGCCGTTACCTGACGCAGAATATCCGCACGGTTTGCGCCGCCGGTATTGACAGCATTGAGCTGTGCAGTCAAATGGCGCAGCAGGGCTTATCTGTCAGTGCGGACGCTCTGCGTCAGGCGCGTGCGGCCTGTAATTCGCATACGCAGCTGCGGGTTATGCTCAGGCCCAGAGCTGGTAATTTTGTCTATTCGGTTACAGAGCAGCAGCAAATACAAGTGCAGTTACTGCAAGCAGCAGAAATGGGCGCTGATGGCATAGTGGTAGGTGCATTAACAACAGATGCGCAGCCGGATCTGCCATTTTTAACTCAGTTGCTGCGACAGTGCCGCCAACTGGGCCTGACTTGCACTTTTCACCGCGCTTTTGACGCCTGCGCCAGTCCGGCAGAAACGGTAGAGCAACTGTTGGCATTAGGCGTACAGCGGCTACTCAGCAACGGCACACCCTGGCAGCAACAGCAAAGCATAACGCAGGGTGTACGCCAGTTAGCGACGCTACAGCAGTATATTGCCGGGCGCCTGGTGCTGGTGGCCGGCGGCGGGGTTACGCTGGCTAATTTGCCACAGCTGCAACAAACACTGCACGGCAATACGCAGCTGTGCTGGCATGTGCATTCGGCGGTGCTTACCGAAGGTAAAGTCGATAGCGCTAAGCTGGAGCAACTACAACATTGCCTGACTGAACAGGCTGGGTCAAACCCGCAACAAGGAGAGCCACATGCTTAAGCGCCGGTATTTTTTAAAACTCAGCGCTATGCTTGGCGCCGGAGCAACAGCTTCAGCCTTGTTGCCGGGGTGTGCGGCTGTGGCTGCGCCGGCACGTAAACCTGTGGTGATCAGCACCTGGGATTTTGGCTTACAGGCGAATAAGGTGGCGTTTAATTTACTGCAGCAAGGCAAGCGCGCCGTCGATGCGGTGCAGCAAGGCGTAATGCTGACTGAAGCCGACCCGACCGAGCGCAGTGTCGGCTATGGCGGCCGGCCGGATCGTGACGGCAAAGTCACGCTGGACGCCTGCATTATGGATGAATTTGCCAATATCGGCGCGGTGGCGGCGCTGCAGCAGATTAAACACCCGGTGGCAGTAGCGCGGGCGGTAATGGAGCAGACACCGCATGTAATGCTGGTTGGCCAGGGCGCGCTCGATTTTGCGCTGGCGCAGGGCTTTGTCGCCGAAAACTTACTCACCGCAGAATCACAGCAGGAATGGCGGCAGTGGTTAAAAGATGCTAACTACCGGCCAGTCGTTAATATCGAAAATCATGACACCATAGGTATGTTGGCGCTGGACAGCCACGGCAATTTAGCCGGTGCCTGCACCACCAGTGGCATGGCGTTTAAACTGCACGGCCGGGTCGGTGATTCGCCGATTATCGGCGCGGGGCTTTATGTCGATAACGAAGTGGGCGCGGCCACCGCCACCGGCCATGGCGAAGAAGTGATCCGCGTAACGGGATCTTTTCTGGTGGTAGAGCTGATGCGGCAGGGCTACAGCCCACAACAGGCGTGCGAACAGGCGGTGCAGCGTATTTATCACAAACTGCAACTGCGCAAAGGTAATATAGCCGACACCCAAATTGGTTTTATTGCGCTTAATAAGCAAGGCGAGCATGGCAGCTACTGCCTGCAACCTGGGTTTAACTTTGCTGTGCAGCATCAGGGCGAAAGCAAGCTGCACGCTGCGGCAGCATTGCTACGCCGGTAAAGCCGCCTGTGCCAGAGCCTGCCGGCATAAAACTGCCAACTGTTGCAGCGCAGCAGCTAATTCCGGCTGGCTGCTGTTGGCAATACCCAGCACCAGGCCATAACGTGGCTCACCGGCAAACAAATAACGGCTTAGCGGCTGAACTTTAAACTGCTGCTGCGCCAATAGCTGTTGCAGCGCCACCTCATCCACTGCATGTGAAAATTCCAGCACTAAATGCAGCCCGGCATCTAAGGCATGCAAACGACATTGTGGCAGTTCCTCTTGCAACAGCTTTACGGCAAACTGCTTATTTTGCTGATAGTGGCGGCGCATTTTACGCAAATGCCGGCCAAAATGGCCCTCAGTGATAAAATCGGCCAGTGCCGCCTGTGGCAACAACGCCACATCGCCATGCAGTGCCTGTAGTATGGCCGCCGCCTGCGCTATTACCCGCCGCGGCGCCACCAGATAACCGAGGCGCAGCGCCGGAAACAGCGTTTTACTGAACGAGCCGGCAAATAATACGCCCTCGCCGCCAGCCAAACCCTGTAAGCTGGCAACCGGGCGGTGACGGTATTGAAACTCGCTGTCATAGTCATCTTCTACCAGCCATACCCCTTGTTGCCGTGCCCAGTCCAGTACAGCCATTCGCTGTGGCAGTGGCATAATGCCGCCCAGCGGGTATTGATGGCCCGGCGTTAAAAACAGCGCTTTTGCTGCTGTGTTGTCGGGCAGTGCGCTGATATCCAGGCCATCAGCACCGCCGGCATCCAGATGCTGCACTTGCAGTTCGCACAGCTGCAATGCCTGTTTTAAGCGCGGGTAGCCCGGACTCTCCATCAGTACCTGTTCACCGCAGCGGGCGACTAACTTAGCTGCAATAAACAGCGCCTGCTGGGCACCGGCAGTGATCAGAATGCTTTGCTCATCACACACCACCTGCCGTGCCTGGCGCAGGTACTGCACCAGCGCCTGGCGTAGCGGCAAATAACCCTGTGGATCAGCAAAACCGCCCAGCGCCGCCCGCTGACAATGGCGTTGCAACATGCGCTGCCAAATCGCATAAGGAAACTGCTGCAGTGCAGACACGCCGGGTTGCAATAAGCCATTTACCGCCCCGGTTTTATTGGCCAGGCCATACTGTTGCGTAGCCAGCTCAGGTAAGCGGCTGGCGCTGGCAGCTGCAGGTTGAAAATGCTGCTCGGGTAAGGCGGCTACCCGGTAACCCTTGCCGGGCAGGCCTTCAATGTAGCCTTCGGCGACCAACTGCTGCAGTACCTGATTGACGGTATTGCGGCTAAGGTTTAAATCGCTGGCCAGCATCCGGCTGGATGGTAACAAAGCACCGCTGGGCCAGACCGCCGTTAATAGTTGCTGTTGTAACAGCAAATACAGCTGCTGGCGCAAACTGCCTGTGCCACTAAGTTGCAAGCCATCAGTCACTAAGCGCAACTGGATCTCCTTATTTGTTAAAACCGGTACTTTTTATGATACCAGTTTAGCCGCTATGCTAACGGCAACACAACAGGAGGCCAGGCAATGACGATAGTGTATCAACAGGAAAGCAGTTTTAAGCTGGACGAAATGCTGGCGCTGTACCGCGCATCCGGCATTAACCGGCCAACGGACGACAGTGCGCGCATGGCAATTATGTTGGCCAGCAGCAATTTGCTGATCAGCGCCAGATTGGATGGCAACCTAGTCGGGTTGGCGCGCTGTTTAAACGATAAAGCTTATGTGGTGTATATCTGTGATTTATTAGTCGATAAAGCTTACCAGCAACAGGGCATTGGCAAGGCGCTGCTGACCGCGGTGCAACAGGCTACCGGACCGCAGGTGCAGCAGCTATTACGCAGCGCTCCGTCTGCTATGCAGTATTATCCGGCAGTGGGTTTTACCGCGATAGATAATGCTTTTCATATTCAGCGTCAGTGCTGATAAGGAGGCTGCAGTGTATCCACCACCGTATTATCACACAACAAACCGTGCGCAATTACAGAGGTTTTTACAACAGCATTACTTTGGCCTGCTGCTAAGCAATAATGCCAGCTTAAGCTATACACCACTGCCGTTTTTATTTGCCTGGCACAGCAGCGGCGATAAGGCGTACTGCCATCTGGCACGCAATAACCCGCAGCTTAAGCAACTGGATGGGGCAGAGGTGAGCCTTATTATTCAGGGGCCGCATGCTTTTGTTGCCGCCAGCTGCTACAGCAAGCAACCGGCCGTATCAACCTGGAACTTCGCCATGGTTGAACTTAAAGGTATAGCTCGTGTGCTGGATAACGAACAAACTTTGGCGCTGGTGAGAAAACAGGAGGCACACAGCGCACCCGCTATGCTGCAATCTGAGATCTATCAGCAACAGCTGGTCAAGGCGATTGCGGGCATAGAGATAAGGCTGAGCAATGTAAGCGGCCGCTTTAAGCTGTCACAAAATAAAGCGCCGGCAGAGCAGCAAGCGGTAATCGACTATTTGCAGCAAACCGAACAGCCCGCCACAGTGTGGCAGATGATGCAGAATTAAGCGGGAAAAAAGCCCGGCAAAGCCGGGCATCTTTATTACATCACGCTGGTAATAGCGTCACGTGCACTGCGATACAGCGCACCAACGGTTTTTTCAAATACCCAGCGGATAAACTTAAAGGTCAATTCGGTTACGGTAGTTACTGCTTGTCTGGCAAAAGCCAGCATATGGCCTAACAAGCCTTTTGCTTGTTCTGCAAATTTTGCTGATGCTTTGGCAATACTTTCCAGTGATCGCGCAAGCATGTCATAAAATGTCAGCCCGGTGCCAATAGCCGCTTGTGCCATAACAGCCGTGTAGTAACCGGCATCTTTGAGCAAGGTAATTAATGCACCACTGATTTTATCCGCCCAGTAGGAGGAAAATGATGCTTGATTCCGGTTCTCATACTTTAATCGTATCTGCTCCAAATTAGCTGAAGAGCGCTGATTTAGCGCTTGCCAGCTACGCGTATTAGCAGTATTCAGATAACCCGGTGATTTATTTTCAGCCATACCGTGCGCTTCAACACTGATGCCAGAACCAGAGTCCAAACGGTATTCAGTGCCTTCATAGGGTGCATGAATAAAAGGCCACAATGGGATCATTGGTACAGGATCCGCGCCATGAGTGCAGCGGTAAATCGCATTTAAGGTACCGGTATGCTTCTTCGAAAAAGCATACATACCTACCCGGGGGGCGCCGAACGTATATAAATTTACATTGCACTTGTACTTATTTTTTAGCCAATCAGCGGTGAGAGATGCCAATGCACCTCCTAAGCTGTGGCCGACACAATGCACTGTTGCGCCGGCATTGCCGGATAACAGTGGTGCTAAGATCTTTTCCAGTGCGATCTTCATTGAACCAAATGTCTTGTTAAAACCAGCATGCACCATAGTGCCATTGTCGCCGCCGGTAACGCCAATGTTGCCGTTGGTGAGCCAATCCCGATTAATATGAGTACCGCGTATAGTCACAACATAATCTTTAGCAAACTGGTTAATACCTTTACCCACCAGTGCAAAGCCGGTTGTTTTGTTAAACAGGCTAAATAAGCTACCGCCGGAAACACCTTTAACCGGGCCTTGCGACAAATCAAAATTAAAGCAGTTACGGGCTTCATAATTGCCCATATTCAAGCGATAAATACCAGAAGCAGATGGGCGTTCGATCTGATAAACGATATCTGCCAATTCGGCAGCCACGCGAGGGGTTAGTGCAGACACAATTAATCTCCTTATTCGGATACGCTAGTAAGCGGTTAGTCAGTCCAGCGACAAATGCTAAATGTGCTGTGTGGAAAGTCAGGTTTTTCTATATTTGGGAATACGTGTTCAAGTTCTTCATTACTAAGGTCACAATGCAGTGCAGAAAGCTTTTTCACTACGGCTTGTTGTGGCGTAATGCTTGAGGTTGTTAAATACCACAACAGGTACTGCTTATTGTCGTAACGTGCGCTGATCACCTGGCGCGTGCGCATCTCCGCCAGGCTACCGGGTTTGCCGGAGCGAATACTTTTTGCTGAGAACATAAAACTACCATCCGCAGCAGTAGTTGTTTTATCAATAAAGTCATCGTCGTAAGTGAGTTCGCGTGATACTTCAATACCTGCAACAGGCTTACCATCCAGAGTAATAGTACCCTGTACTGCGGGTGATAAATGCACATCGTATTTTTTAAACCAACTAAACATATCTGCCATAACCTGTTGTGAGAAAACAATAAATACCAGAAAACTCAGTGCTGCTGTCAGTAGCAACAACGGCTTTCGCCTGAACATAGATGATTGCATTTGCGGCTCAGCTGAAATGACGTTGCTAAAAGATATATAAATAATGCAATTTTGTAAATTAATTATTTATGAATGTAGGGTGGAAAAGCGGAGGGAATTGGCGCTGCCGCTGGTGACAGCGCCGGGAGTGAGTAATGTTAATAGTCGAACTTATGCGCACTAAACAGCTGTTGCACGGCCAGCCAGACATCGCCAACTTCGCCGTTGCCAACCGGTTTGTCATTAACATACAGCACCGGAGCAATTTCTTTGCTGGAGCTGGTAAGCCAAATTTCATCGGCGGCCAACACTTCGGCTTCGCTGATATCGCGCTCTTCTACTTTGATGCTGCTGTGTTTGGCCAAAATGGCCAGCAGCAGTTGCCGGGTAATGCCGGGTAGCAGCTTATGGCTTAGCGGCGGCGTGGCGATAACGCCGTCTTTTACCACAAACACATTGACTGCGGCGCCTTCGGTTAAGTTGTTGTCTTTATCAAACAGCAGTATTTCCTGGGCGCCCTGGCTGTAGCTTTGCTGGTAATGCAGCACGTTGCCAAGCAGCGAGGTGGATTTAATATGGCAACGCTGCCAGCGTAAGTCCTGACCGGTAACTACGGCATAGCTGGTGGCTTTGCTTTTGTCGGCTATCGGCTCAGGCGGTATAGCAAAAGCAAAACCGAATACGGTAGGGCTGATATTGGCCGGAAAAGCATGGCCGCGTTTGGTGTCGGTGCCACGGCTTACCTGAAAGTACACGCCGAGGTTGTCGCCCAGCTCTGCACGGTTATCAGCCAGCAGTTTATCAGCAATATGCTGCCAGTCAGCCTGGTTTAGTTTGGGGTCAATTGACAGCTGGGCCAGGCCGCTGTGCATCCGCTCAATATGCGGGCCAAAACCAACAAAGTGACCGCCGTAGCTGGGGATCACTTCATAAATGCCGTCGCCGAATAAAAAGCCGCGGTCCATCGGCGATATCTTAGCTTCGCTGGCCGGTACAAAGGCGCCGTTTAAATATACTGTTGTCATAGCACTTCTCTCATCAAAGCTACTCAGATGTATGTTGAGCGGAATCGATATGCTNGGTACAAAGGCGCCGTTTAAATATACTGTTGTCATAGCACTTCTCTCATCAAAGCTACTCAGATGTATGTTGAGCGGAATCGATATGCTCTAAACCAACCGTTGAAGGCATGGATGCTGACAAATTCGTCAGGAACGAATTTGAACAGCTCCGCTGGCCCGCCAGGGTGAACTTCATGGATGAAGTTCATAACCGAGCCTACAGGGACGTATTCACGGCGTGTTGGTGTGGGCATACCGGTTCTGCGATTAGTCTGCACCCTGTATTAAGGTGGATAAATCATCAATAAGTTGCTGGCCTTCAGTATGCGCCAGGCCATCTTCGGTTAAGGTATTTAACCGGGTTACGCCATCGACACTGCCTTTGGCCGATAAATACTGCAAAATAGTCAGCGGTTCTGCCCCCGCCAGCAGGTTTTCGCCGCGCAATAGCGACACCATGGCAGCTATACCCCAGGCTGCCCAGTTTGAAACATCGGCGACAATCAGCTCATCGCACTCTGTCACGCAGGGCGTAATATTCAGCGCACTGACCGCCTGCAACAGATTTCCCATACCAATTTCATTGCCGCCATCGCCAATGCCAATGGTCGGGCAGGGGGCTTGCGTTAAAAAGTAGTCAAAGCTGGCGCAGCGCGCAGAAATATCCTCGCCGCGCATATTGGCGTAACGCTGCTGCGCATTAAAGCCAGGCCGTTCAATTGAGATAACCAATTGCGGTTTAAGCTGTGCCAGCGCCGCTTCGGCAATGGCCGGCAGGGCGTCAAACTGGTTTACGCTGATTTGATAGCATTGATAATCGGCTTTTAACGCGCTGTACAGCGGATCGCCACACACAATAACCGGCGCTGCGCCAAGGCATTTAAGTAACTGATACAAGCCAATGGCACCAACCGGGCCGTCGGTTTCAAAGGTATTCAGTACCGGAAAGCCGGTACCGATTAACACCGTACCGCGGCACTGATTAATAACACGGGCGGCGCGCAGTATATAACCCGGCCGTAAATGCGGCTTAAGGCTTGCCATGCCGCGCAGGTTTTGCCGCACTAATAACTGCTCTATCTGCTGGCTTAGTGCCAGATAATCTTGTTGCTGTGCGCTCATTTACAGGCTCACCAGTTGGCTGCTGATTGCAGCAGTGCGTACTTTGGCCAAACATAGCGCATTGTGCGCCTGCTCGGGACTGATGGGCGTAAAATATACCTCGGTACCCGCGCTGGCTTGTGCCAGCAAGGCGCAGTCGAGCGACAATACACTGCCTATTTTCGGGTAGCCACCTAAGGTTTGCCGGTCATTTAACAGCACTATCGGCTGGCCGTCGGGTGGAATTTGCACCGCGCCATAGCAGATGCCTTCAGATAGCAGCTGTGTTTGCTGGCAGCTAATGGCGCTGCCGCTGAGTTTATAACCCATACGATCGGCTTGTGGCGTCACTTTATAGCTGTTGAGGTATAAGCGCTGGCGCTCGGTAGCGGTAAAACTTTGCGCCTGATACCCCTCTATCAGGCGCAGGGTCAGCACGCGATTAAACTGTGGCCGGTAGCGTGCCGGTAATTGCAGCCTTGGCAGCTGGTTTACCACCGCAGCGGCTAAGTTGTCGCTGGTCTGCAGTTTATTACCGTTTATGCCGCCAATAGCTTCGCGTAGCACGGTAGAGCTGCTGCCAAACTGCGGCGTGACAGTAAAGCCGCCGGCCACCGCGATATAGGCGCGCAGGCCCGCAGTTACCATACCCAACTCAAGCAGATCGCCGGCTTGCACCTTAAGTACCGTCCATTGCTCCGCTGCTTTGCCGTTAATGGTCAGCGGCAGCGTCGCGCCGGTTACCGCGAGATAGCTGTGGGTATCAGCGCGCAGTTGCAGGCCGCCAACACTGCACTCTATTAACGTGGCATTGCTGTGGTTGCCCAGCAAGCGGTTAGCCCAGGCTGCAGATGGGGCGTCCATAGGCCCACCGTTGGTTAAACCCAGTGCGCCCTGACCAAAGCGGCCGCTGTCCTGCAGTAAACTCAGTACGCCGGGCGCTATTACAGTAAAACCGCTCATGGTTTATGCCCCGCACGCTCAATATCTGGCAGTCCAAGCTCCGGCAGCTCACCGCCTAAACGCAAAAACTCGGCTTTACCGATGGCGACAAAGCGTACTTCATCACCTACCGCCACCGGCATGGCCGGCTCTGCCGCGGGGTTAAACATTCTGGTCGGACACAGGCCAATTAAATTCCAGCCACCAGGAGAAGGCGCCGGATACACCGCGGTTTGCCTATCGGCAATAGCCACCGCGCCGCGTGGTACTTTGGCGCGTGGTGTGGCTAAACGCGGCATTTGCAGCACGGGGTCAACTTCGCCTAAATAGGCAAAACCGGGTGCAAAGCCAATGGCGTAAACGCGGTAACTGATAGCCTGATGCCGCTTTATCACTTCATCGATGCTGATGTTTTTTGTTTGGGCAATAAGCGCCAGATCAGGCCCGCTTTCTGCACTGTAATACACCGGCAGCTCAACCAGCTTACCGCTGTGCTGATTGGCACTTTGCAGTTGCGCCAGACAATGCTGCAATTGTGCCTTTACACGATACAGATCGGTGCGAAGCGGATTAAACAGCAGCAATACAGAAGCGTAAGAGGGTAACAAGTCGATAATATCATCGGCCAGTTCAGCGCGGATAAGCACACAGGCTTGTTGCACTAAGGCAGAAATAGCCGGGTCGATGCGCTGGTCAAAATACAGCATCAGCGCGTTTTCACCGGCAACAGTCAGATGATATTGCGGCTTACTTATGCTAACAGAGCTGTTGCCATCAGAGCTCATGCCAACAGCGCCCGGATTTGTTGCACCTGAGCAATAGCGGCCTGGTTGTCACCATGCACGCACAGCGTATCAGCGTTAAGTGCCAGCTGTTTGCCGGATACTGTGGTGACACTGCCGTGCTTAACCAACTGTCTGACCTGAGAGAGCATCTCATCGCCATGTAACACAGCGCCGGCCTGGCTGCGTGGCGTAAGCGTGCCTTCGTCGGTGTAGCGCCTGTCGGCAAAGGCTTCAAACAACAGTGCTACGCTCTGTGCCTTGGCTTGCTCTGCAAACGTCTGTTGCTGTGCCGTGGCTAAAATCATCAGCTGTAGCGGTTTGTAAAAACCGGCGACGGCCTCAAGCACGGCAGCAAACACCGCCGGTTTGGCCATCATATCGTTGTACAGGGCGCCATGCGGTTTAACATAGCTCAGCTGTGCACCGGCACTTAGCGCCATGCCATCCAGCGCGGCGATTTGATAACGCATACAGTTAACAATTTCACTGTGCGACAGCGCCATACTGCGCCGGCCAAAGCCTTGTAAGTCGGGGTAAGACGGGTGGGCACCAACGGCCACACCATGTTGTTTTGCCTGGGCTAAAGTGCGCGCCATCACATCGGCATCACCGGCGTGAAAACCACAGGCGATATTGGCCATATCAATATGCGGCATCACTTTAGTGTCCAGCCCCATCTGCCAGCTGCCAAAGCTTTCACCTAAGTCGCAATTCAGTTTCATCTTTCCTCCATACCGGAAAAATAATTTATTCATACTGCGTGGGTTTTCAGTAATAGTCTAGTCGGATGCGACCAGTCGCAGCTATAAACTGGTCGCGTTAAATCTGCGTACCCTGGCATAAGTCCGGGCTAACCAATGCCCAATAGCCGGTGTTGCATTTCATGCAGCCGCGAGCCGCAGCGGGCAAAAGCGAATGCCAGTTGTTTGGCCAGGTACAGTTCGTTCACTGCTACGTCAGCGCTAAGCAGTAACAAGGTGCCTCTGTCGTAGCATTCGTCGACCAGGGCGATAAAACGCCGCGCCTCGTTATCCAGTTTGCTAACGTAGTATTCTTTGTGTTCACGCTGGTAGCTGTCTTCAATGCCGTGCACTATTGGTTTATCAGCGAGATAGCTGAATTGCGGTACGCCGTGCACGGCGATAGCGGCGTATTGATCACACAGTGCCATATAATCCAGTTGGCTGCGCGGCCCGGCGCACAGGGCGTTAAAGTTAAAACCAATGAGTAGCCGGTTATGCCATAGCGCCGGTATATCACGCTGCAGGATACTTATCTTAGGCAGCGCTGCTACAGGGCCGCTTAGCTGTTCGGCCTTTTGCTGCAAGGCTGCTTCGCTTGCGCCTTGCAGATAATACGGCCAGTTTTGCTGCTGGCACAGACGGTAATCTTTGCCGCTGTCCAGGGTTATGACCTCACAGTACTGTTGCAGTAAGTCGATAGCAGGCAAAAAGCGCTGGCGCTGCAAGCCGTTGGCGTACAGTTGCTCCGGCAAGGCATTCGAGGTGGTAACCAAAACCACACCGGCGTTAAACAGGTAGCGCCACAGTGTACCGAGTAACATGGCATCGCCGATATCGTTGACAAAAAACTCATCGAAACACAGCACCCGGTAACGGGCGGCCCACTGCATGGCGATAAGTTGTAGCGGGTCTTTCTGCCCGCTTAGCTGATGCAACTCGCGGTGAACACGCGCCATAAAATGATGGAAATGCAGGCGGATTTTCTGCGGCGTTTGCAGTTGCTGGTAAAACAAATCCATCAGCAGGGTTTTACCACGGCCCACCGGGCCCTGAATATATAAGCCACGCAGCGACTGCTGTCCGGCGCTTAACTGCTGTGCCAACTGCGTCAGGCGTTGCAGCAGCTGATACTGGTTTTCGTCGTAGCTTAGTGCAGCAGTAGCTACCTGTTGTTGGTAGTGTGTAAGCAGAATAGCTGCCTCTCTTCGTCGGTTAGCCGGCGCAACAGGGTGCGCAATTATTGCCGTAAGGTCCGGCACTGTGGCGCATTAAAGTATGCCGGGGGCGAATACACAAGTGCTGTGCTACAGTCTTTAACATTAACGGTATAACGTTAACCACATAGCATTAGCTTAAACAGGAGAATAACATGTCAGTTCAACGTAACGGCCGTTGTCTGTGCGGCAAGGTGGGGATTAGTGTGGCAGTATCTGCGGATAAGGTCGGCGCCTGCCACTGTGACATGTGCCGGCGCTGGGGCGGTGGCCCGCTGTTGGCGCTCGACTGTGGCACTGATGTAAAGTTTAGCGGTGAGCAGCATGTGCGCGCCTTTCGCTCGTCCGACTGGGCCTCGCGCGGCTTTTGTGCTGAATGCGGTACGCATTTGTTTTATCGTTTAAGCCAGAACGGCCAGTATATTATCCCGGTTGGCTTGTTCGATAACGCTGACGATGTGGTGTTCGATCATCAGGTGTGTATTGACAGTAAGCCGGCATACTACAGCTTTGCCGAATACACCCATAATATGACCTGCGAAGAGATGTTTGCTGCCTTTGCCCCGCCGCAGTAGGGGCAGTTAACAGCCTGCGTTTAATCCGTTGCAGATAAGGTTGTACCGCTGCTTTTGGCCAGCGCAATAAAGCGTTGAATATGTTGATTCAGCTGCTCTTGCTTACGGTAACCGACATAAATATGTTTATGAATACCGCTGTCGCCGAAGCGCAGCACGTCAATCGGCAGACTGTCTGCGTATTCCAGTGCCAGCCATTTCGGCATCGCAGCTACGCCGCGGTTAGCCGCCACCATTTGTAAAATAATGTCAGTCGCTTCAAGCGTTTTATGGTGCTTAGGCATGCACTGCGCCGGCAGTAAAAACTGCTGAAAAATATCCAGCCGTGCTGTTTCTACCGGATAGGTCAGCAATACCTGATCGCTTAGCTGCGCCGGTGTCACCTCGCACAGGCCACTGAGTTTGCTGTGTTGGCTAACCACCAGTACCAGTTCATACGGAAACACCGGCTCAAACACGATGCGCTCTTTTTGGATCGGATCCGGGGTGATCAGTAAATCAATATCGTAATTAAACAGCGCTGCCATGCCGCCGAACTGAAAACGTTGTTTTACATCGATATCTACCCCGGGCGATTGCGCTAAAAACGGTTGCACCACTTTTAGCAACCACTGATAACAAGGGTGGCATTCCATACCTACCCGCAGGCTGCCTTTCTCATTGTTGGCAAATTGGCGTAAGGTGTCGTCGATGCGTTCAAACTGCGGCAGCAGCCGGTTGGCTTGCTCCAACAAGTAGCTGCCGGCTTCCGTCAGCCGGATTTGCCGGCCGTCTTTTAACCACAGGCTGGTGCCGGCCTGTTGCTCCAGTTTTTTAATGCTGTGACTTAGCGCCGATTGTGTTAGGTTTAAGCTGCTTGCGGCCGCCGTTAACGAGCCATGGCGGTCTATTTCACGCAAAATACTCAGGTGGACTTTTTCAATCACGCTATTACCTATGCCGCTATCTATGAACAGTATTCATTTATATGTGAAAATATACCATTTTAAATCATATGTGTAGCTTACGGATGCTGGGCCATAAAGTCGCGTATGGCTTGCACAAAGGCTTTTGATGCAGGCTCGCGCCCCAACAGTAAGTGCCCGTTGCTCTCTAAGCCGACAAACTCGGCATTGGGAATAGTTGCGGCAAGTTCGCGGCCAATGCTTACCGGGATTCGTTGGTCGCCCAGTGCATGAATCACCAACGTAGGCACCTTTACCTGTGCCAGCCGGTGGCGCACGTCGATATCGGCAAACACCGATAAAAACCTTACTGCGTTTTCGGCTGAGGTGGTTAAGCGCTGAAAATCATTAAACCAGTTGAACTCCGCCTCATTAGCATCCGGCATAAAGGTGGAAGAGAAGATCTGTCGGTACGCCGGGTTGTCGGTACCCCAGCCTATCGAGGTGAGCGTCATCACTGCTTCACGTTCTTTGGTTAAGGCTTCTGAAGCGCCGATGCGCCAGCCGGCAGCATAGCCGCCAAACAAAATAAGCTGTGACACCTTTTCCGGATAGCGGATAGCATACTCGATAGATACCGCTGCGCCTTGTGATATACCCAGCAGTGCAAATTTATCTAACTTATTTGCCGCTACTACTGTTTCGAGGTCGGTAACAAAGGCGTCAAATGAAATATCCGCCACGTCCCAGTCAGATAAGCCATTGCCGCGCTCGTCGTAACGGACAAAATGATGATCCGCTGCTAAATCGCGGAACAACGGGCTCCAGATCGGCGCATTCCAATCATGCTCCAAATGGCTAAGCCAATTCGCGGCTTTAACAATGGTAGGGCCCTTGCCTACAGAGGCATAAGCAATACGGACGCCATCTTGCGCGGTGCAAAACTGTACTTTTTGTCGTGCGAGCAGCTCGCGGCTGCCGGGGGCCTCTGCGGCATGCAGTTTATCCGGGCTGCTGAGCGTGGCATGTGAGGCTATACGAGACTGCAGCTTGCCGGTGAGTTGCTGCAGTGCATTGCGCTCTGCCGTCAACCAATCTTGAAACAGACTCTGATCGGGTAAATCCAGCCCTTGCAAAAACGGTTGTTGGCTTTGCAGCAGCAGCTCTTCAAGTTCAGCAATGGATAAATCGCTTTGCTGACTCTTAGCTATCAGCTGCTGCAGGTCAATGCAGATGTCGCTGCTGACCAGCGACACCCGCTCGCGGTCTGCTTGCAGCCGTTCTGCGGTGGCATCATTTACCAGTGGCCTGATCTTACTTAGCGACCAGCGTAATGCGCCCTTAGGGTCATCCGGAATTTCCCAGAATACTTCACATAACCTGTCGCGGCGGTGTGGCCTGGCGGTAAGTGCCAGATACGCCAGCAGGGCGCGGCTGCGCTTGGAGGCCGGCATTGCTATTACCATGCCATTGCGACGTAATTCCAGTTTACCCAGCATGTTAATCGCTATAGTCATTTGCACCTCCCTGATTATCCGTTTGTTATTTTAGCTGGCTGCGCTTAAGCGGCAAGCACCTTTACACAACACTTTTTTGATGGCGTGATATGAAATCATGAATTATATCAATAAATTGCTGTGCTGACGGCTCGTACTCCAGCAGCAAGTGCGATGTACTGTCCAGGCCAATAAATTCGGCACCGGGAATAGTTGCAGCAATTTCACGGCCGGATAGCGCCGGCACCGCTTTATCGCCCAGTGAATGAATAACCAGCGTAGGTACCTTTATCTGCGTCAGTTTGCTGCGAACATCCCAATCTGCAAAAGCCGACATTAACGCTGCCGCGTTTTTGGCGTTGGCTGCCAGCAGCAAATATTCGTTAAACCAGTCCAACTCGTGCTGGCTGGCGTCCGGCACAAAGGTCATGGAGAAAAACTGCCGGAACGCTGTGTTGTCCTGTTCCCAACCTGTTTCTGCCAGGGCAATGATAGCTTGCATTTTTTCCCGTAGCTGAGGGTCGCCATCTGCACACCAGCCGGCAGCGTAGCCGTTAAACAGAATCAAATGTGATACCTGCTCAGGGTGGCGCGCTGCATAGTCTATGCATAGAGCCACGCTATTTGATATGCCGAGTAACGCGAATTGACTCAGATTATTGGCAGTAACAACGGTTGCCAAATCCTGCGCTAAATCATCGACACTTACGCCGTCAATATTGCGCTCTGACATACCACTGCCGCGGTCATCATAGCGGATAAGCTGATAGTCGCCGGCGAGTTGATGAAAAATTCGCCCCCATAGCGGCGCATGCCAATCGTATTGCAGATGGTTTAACAAGGCGGGGGGTTTTAGCAGCGGCAATCCCCAGCCTGTTGATACATAGGCAATTTTTACGCCGTCGTCGCCGGCACAATAACGGATATCTGCTTGATATTGCAGTTGTAACGCCTGCCGTGGCCTGGCAGGCAAGGGAGCCGTTTTTGCTGCGTCAGTTACACTGCACTTCGCCGAAGCTGCAATTTGGCTCAGCAGTTTGCTGCGCAGCTGTATCAGTTGTTGCCGCTGTGCAATTAGCCAGTGTTGAAAGTCCGGGTGGTTATGCAAATCCAGCCCGTCCAGTAGCGGCATGGCCAGTTGTTTTGCCAACTCAGTCAATTCACCGGCGTAGTGCTGTTGTTGTGCGGCACGGCTGCACAGGTTAACCAGATCGATATCAATGTCGGTTTTATTAATGCTGACATAGTCCTTGTCTGCCACAACACGTTCAATGTTTTGTTCAGCACCGCTTTCGCTGGCATTATTGTTCAGAATGGCCCTGAGTTTACTTAATGACCAACGCAACGACCCTCGGGCATCTTTGGCCTCAGGCCAAAACAGCGTACATAAATAATCCCGGCGTTGTGGCCGGTTATTCAGCAACAAATAAACCAGTAAGGCGCGGGTTAATTTTGAGGAGGGCAGCGGGGTAAGCAGGTTGTTATGAAAAACCTGTAGTTCGCCCAGCATTTTTATCGCAATTTGCACAACACTTCACCTGACAGTTTTAACGTAATCTTGCCTAACCTTATGATGTCTATACTGGTCTAACTCATGTTCTGCAGGTTGTTGTGAAATGCTGCTCTTATTTGGCGGCAGTTTTTTTGTATTAGGTTTGCATAAAATACTTATGCATTTATGCAGCATAATTATTTTGTTTCCATTTTAATGTGCAAATTGTGCAACGGGAATGCTTTAAAATCAACAATTCAAATTGAAACTGCATTAACAACTAAAAAATACCACGCTTCAAATGTGCAAATTCCACGCTTATTACCATGTTAACTACTACGGTAGCCAGCGATGATGCCACCAATGTCTAATGTCACCATGGGAGGCGCAATCCTATGCAAGCCTTGCAATACGCTCAGAATGTTGCAGATGTTTTCGTTTTGCCGGAATGCTGTTTACATGTCAAACAACTGCTGGACTCTGACATCGTCAGTCTTGATGAGGTGGCCCAAGCTATTTTGCTGGATCCTGTGCTTACATCAAAGCTGCTAAAGCTGGCCAACAGTGCCATTTATAGTTTGCCGTACCAGCTGGAAAGTGTCAGAAAAGTATTATTAGTATTAGGTAAAACTCAGGTATATCACCTGGTGCTTAGTCTTGGTATTGCCTCTGCCTGTAGCACAGTAGATACTTCGGCTATTGATTTAGAGCGGTTTTGGGAGCAAACCGTCAATGCGGCCTTAATTGCACAGTTTCTGGCGCAAAGCTGTGGCTTACAACCGTCAGATCGGTTTTTTGTAGCCGGCTTGTTGCATAATATCGGCGAGATGGTGGTATTACACAACAACGCCAGGCAAGCAAATCAGTGCCAAAATTACACTATCGAAGAGCTGCCGTGGCAATTGCAGCAACGTGTGCTGGGGTTTACTTATGCCCGGTGTGGTGCAGAGCTGTTACATTTATGGCAGTTGCCCGACAGCATCGTTGAACCGGTAGCACTGCAACACAGCCACAATTTAAATCAGAAAAACAAAGCGCAATTGGTGCTGCATTTAGCCGCGAGACTGGCGCTGGCAAACCAGCACCCGGAAATGTATTCCAGCAGGCAACTGATTGATCCCGGCATTTTAGCGTCGCTGGAATTAAGTCAGCCTGACATTATCCGTGCTATCGATTTCTGCAACACCGAAGGTTTACTTATTCTGTCTGTTTTAAATCCACACATCTGTTCTGTTTATTAATGTTCTGCTTCGCTTGCAGTGATGTGCCGGCCCGCTGGTTAAGCCGGCACAACTGGTAATACCTCAACATTGCCATGCATTTTTGCCGCAAATTCCACGCTTATTACCACGCTTATTACCACGGTAGCTGGTTAACCTGACAACTGGTTTGATTTTTGTTAGGGAAGATTTGTAATGTTTACCATAAAAACACCTTTGTTGGCGTTGGTAGTGCTGGCAACCTTAACCGCTTGCGGTGGCAGCGACTCTGCAGTTGAAGAGCCGGTTGTTGTTGATTTTGATATCGAAATGTCTGATTTTTCAATGGATTTTGATACCAGCCAGGCCTTTGCACTTAATCACCGTATCCCGGTATCATTTACCATTCGTGGTACTGATACCAGCATAACGGAAGTAACCAACATTCCGGTTAGTTTTAGTTTTGTCGAGAAGAACCCTGCCGACCCGGCGGCGCCGATAGTGTGTAGCTCTAATGCTATTGATGTCGAGTTACCGGCGAACGGTGCGCCGGTAGTGGTAGAAAACGAGTTTATCTGGCCTGTCAGTGAATGCCAAATTCTGGCTGAAGCCGGACGTGAAGTAGAGCTGCAAGTTGGTTTTTTCCGCGATGAAACAGAGTTAAAAGGTAACGTGACAGCCACCTTGCCAACCCTGACGTTACGCGAAGGTGGCACCGATGTAGAGTACGAATTAACCACAGAATCGTCTGTAGCCTTGCTGGCTATCACCGAAGCAGAAGAATCACCAACACCGGTGTTGTCGGTAAAGTCCGGTTTTGTATTTAACGGTGCCGACCCTTACTTTTCTAAAATTGATGCTTCTGAAATTCCGGCAGATTTACAAGTGGTAGATGCTGAAACCGGCCTGAGTATCCAGCAGGAACTAACCTATGGCATGACCGAAGCGCAATTAAACCAATTAGGTAAATTGCCGGCGTCGGTTACACTGACTTATGTATTAATTCCTGAAAGTGCGCCGGGTATTATCTTGCCGTTAATGATTGGTCAGCAAGATGGCAGCACGGTAGCATCATTCAGTTTTAATGAAATTCAACCGGGCATTGCTGATGAGGCACACCATGACCTGTATCTGGAAGGCGCGGATCTGGCTGCAGTACAAGACGGAGAGCTGGCAAACGAAACGCATTTTATTTTGCGTGGCTGTGTGGTAACCAGTTTCTCTCAGAATGGTAACGACGGCGATCTTGCTAACGACTGTAAAGATGTAGACGTTAACCTGGAGCGTGAAAGCGCAACCGCCGTTACAGCGGCAAGTAATTCGTCTTTTAAAAAGAACCAAAAGCGTAACGCCGGCAACGCCCGCATTGCCATTGAATCTGAAATGGATGTCGACAACACCTTAAGCCGCAACGGTATTTTAAGCCGTGCCACCGGCGAAGTTGCACTACGCGGCAATATTGGCAAAAGTTTTGATTTTACAATTGCTGAAGCCATAGCTGAAGCCATAGTAACGAAAGATAAGTCGTCCTATTTTCATCAAATTAAAGCTTTCAATGTCGTAGTGGCCGGCGATACCAAAGAAGGCAAAGAGCACCTGAAGCTGAAGAATGAATTCGAGCAGGACAAAGCGCAGGAAGTAGCCGGTTTAGGTTTTGGTTTTGGCCCTGTACGGCTGGGTTTTAAAATCAGTGCCGGTGGCCGGGTAGGTATTGACGTTGACGATGACATGGACTTACTAACGGACTTGTCTGAGTGCCAGCTATTGCTGGTATCTGCAGAAGTGGTTAATACTTGCGGTTACCTAACCCGTTCGGTTGAACCAAACTTCAGTTTTACCGGCCGTATCTTTGGTGGCCTGGATTTACGCATCGTTAAAGCGGGTGTTGATGCCAACTTGCACTTTTTGGAAAATAGGTTTCCATTAACGGGGGTATTAAGTTTTGGCCTGACCGACGATGACCGTATTTTGGTACGTGGTGATGTTACGCTGGACCATACTCTGCAAACCATCAGTGGCAAAGTTAAGCTGGTTGGCACCATTAAAGTATTCCGCTTTCGCCGCAGCAAATCCGTTACGCTGGTGAGTTTCTCTTCTAAACCTGTTACGCAAAATCTGCTAAGACGCAGTACCGAAGGTACGCTGGAATTACTTTAGTACAAGATAGTGGTTTTTATACGAGAGGCGTGCACATGCCAGGTTTGAACATTAAGAAATTATCGTTATTAGCCGCTGCGGCTACTGCTGTTGTCGGTGTGATAGCGTTCAATCCATGGAGCCGCTCTGACTCTGTGCAGGTAGAGGTTTCGGCAAGCGCGCAGCCGGCTGCGCGTTGCCAGCTGGCTGTGGGTCAAACTGCGGCGTTCCGCTTTAGCTCAACGGTTACGGCAGAAGGGCAAAGCGATACGTTTGAAGGTGTGATGAGCTGGCAGGTTGAAGCGCTTAACGCTGGTGTTGCGCGGGTGCGGGCAAGCTTTAGCAAGGTTAACCTTAGCCAGGATATGACACTGGCGGCAGAGCGCGCGGCATCACCGCAAGGCTTACCGTTTTTTCTGCAAGTGGACAGCAACTGTGCCATTAGCAGTACCGCCTTTGCACCACAATGGCAGCCGAAAAGCCGCTTGTTGGTGGCTACCCAACTGGATAATTTCACCTTTTTGTTGCCGCCGGCCGGCACAACGCAATGGCACAGTGCAGCACTGGATGGCCTGGGCGATTACACCGCGCACTTTAGTATGCTTAGCCAGACGCCGCTGCAAATTCAGCGCCACAAAGCTGACCATCTGATACGCGGTGCCGCCGACAGTTTTGGTATTAAGATTGCGGTGCAGAAATCGCAAGCCACTGCCATATTTAACCCGTCACAACCGCTGTGGTGGCAAGCTATCAGCGGTGAAGAAATCGTTAGTTTACAAGTCGCTGGTCAGCCTGAAGTGATTATGCAGCAACGTTTTTCATTGCAACGCGATGATCAGCTGTTTGCTGCCATAGCGCAAACGGATTGGGCGTTGGCTGAAAAATCTGTTCCTTATGATTTGGCGCCGGAATTCGACGAGTTTACAACGCAGCAGCAAAGTTACACGGAAACCTATGTTGCCTTTATCAGTGCTATCACTGACACGCCGCCACGGTATTTTGATGCCGCGCTGGAAATGGCCGCCTGGTTGAAAAAACACCCGGAAGATGTCGACTTGTTAGTGGCAGAGCTGCGCGGGCAGATGGATGATGATGCCAGGCCGACGGCTTTTTTAGCCTTGCAGTTATCCGGCCTGAACAACGCCCGCGAAGCACTGTCAGACATGGTGTTTGACACTACGATGAGCCAGGGTGATCAATCCAGAGCCGCCTCTGCACTGGCAGACCTTGGCACGCCGCGACAGGATGTCGCCGAGCTGTTGCTGTCACGCGCAATGATTAAGGATATCGGCGGCAATGCCAGTTTGTTAGGGGCAGGCAGTATGGTTGCCCGTTCAGATGACCCGGCTTTACGCCAGTACATTATGCAATCGTTGCAACAACAGCTTGTCGACACAAGCGACCAAAGTGAGCGGTTGATCTTAATTGACAGCATGGGCAATACCGGTGACGCCAGCTTTGTTGAAGTATTAAGCCATGAGCTTAGCGCAGAGTCGGAAGCTACCCGGCGTCGTGCTGCCGATGCCATATCACGTTTACCGGCAGAGCAGGCGCGGCCTGCGTTGCTGGATGCGCTGGTGCAGGAAAGCGATCCGCAAGTAAGCACTGCTTTGATAGATGCGTTAAAACATTCCGGTGCCAGCTCACCGGAGCTGTTGGATGTGCTGGAAAAACGCGTCAGCTCGCCGGATGCCAATCAGCGCGCTGCAACTATTGATTTGCTGGGCGCGCAACAAACTGAAAGGGCACAACAGCTGTTGATTGCGCAATACAAACGCGAAACCGATGCGCGGATTAAAATGCAGATTGGCCGTTATGTGCCGGCCAAGGCATTAAGGTGAAAACGTCGTCAGTATTTTTGTGCGCAGCTATTGCAGCCGGTATTGCCGGCTGCAATAGCGAACACGGCGTTGAGCAACAGTTTTGGACGCCGCTGGCATCGGTCACTGTAGATAGCGGCTCGGGTACTACTTCGGCAGTAGCAGTGCCGCTGGATAACTTGCGCCGCGCTCTTAAGGTAAGCGCGCAGCCGCAAGGCTGTTTACGGGTGTCTTCTGCTATCAATATTGCCGGAGAGCAGCTTATTGCCAACCTGGCAGTATCTGACGCCAATATCTGGCGTACTGCTAAACTGCATCAGGCCGGTTTATTGGTGTTAGAAGGTGCAGCCGCAGAGCTAACCCATATCAGCTTTGATGCTGTAGCGTGCGATGCATCAGCCGGTGGCACGCTGCCAACCGGTGTTATGGTCGAATCTCATTTGTCCGCACAGCCAACTCACCCGGGCCTTAAACTACGGCTGGTATTAAGCCCTGCGATAAGCGCAGAGCTGGATACAGAATTGCTGGCGCAATTAATTGGCGTTGAATTGCAGCTGGACATTGCTATTACAGCGGTGCAAGCCACTGCTGATAGCGAAGTTGTTATGCAACATCAGGCGGACTTTTCATCTTTAGCCTCAATATTGGCTGTGTTGCCGACAAAAGCGCAAGACACTATTGATCTGGTTATCGGGCCCTGCCTGCTGCAGCAAACGCCGTTTGGCCGGCAACAGTTAGCCGGTTTTACCCCAAGAATTCCCGGCGGCGCAGGGCCTGCCGACGGTGTTTTTGTTGCCCGCACTAATTGTGGTTTTGCCGATGCCGCCCCCGGCACGGTTAACGAAATCGCGCGCCTGGCCGCCCATGAAATCGGCCATTATCTCGGGTTAGCGCATCCGGAAGAAGCGGATGGCAGCGAAGATGATTTAGCCAGTACCAACAGCCACAATTTAATGCACCGCATTCCGTTAACCGCCACGGCAACCGGGCTTACCTTTGAGCAGCGTGAGCGAATGCTGGCGCATCCTTTTGTGACAGAGCTGTAGCTTGTTGAAGCTAGTGCAACCGAATATTCTTTTGCTACCTGCTACTATATTATTAGAAAAAAATTGGTTTTATCTTATATAGTTGAATATAAGATTTAGCAAAGGATGCAGGGCAATGTCAGATAATCGCTTAAAAATAGTGTTTTGCTTTTTTTTATTCTCAATACTGGCCGGATGCGCATCGGCTCCGGTGGGAAGCCGAATAACTAAGCCGATTGTGACGCCGAAAGAGGGGCAGGCTATAGTCGTAGTCTACCGTTTAGATGAAGGTGAAGATGCAAGTTATAATTACGCGTTTAATGTTAATGGCTTTGAGAAAATCATTTATGATGGATACTATTATGTGTACGAGTTTTATCCCGGGGTTTATCCGGTTCAGGGACTGACTTACGGTAGCGGTTCATATTATCTTGGTAAATACCCGTCAATCGTAATAAATGAAGATGATGTAGGTAAAGTATTTACCTATTGGATAGATGAGTCATCAAATCTTGGCAGCACGGCCTGGACCCGCAGTTTCGCAGAGTGGCCGGTGAATACAGAATATTTTGACAACAGAAAGTACAGTACTACTTTTAACGCTTATGAAACTTCTGATCTGAAAGAGCTTTTCGGAGCAGATTACTTCGGTCGCGTAAAAGATGGCAAACCGGCAGGCTCAGGGCGTTTGCAATGGTCTGATGGCAGAGCTTACGAGGGAGCCTTTAAAGATGGCCGACCCACAGCGGAAGGAGTCTTTTATCTGCCAAATGGTCGCTACTACAAAGGTCAGTATGATAGTAATGCCATGCCATTAAGTCCTGCCTTGATTTATCATGACAACGGTCGTTTAGCTTACAATGGAGAAGTGAGGAGCGGTATACCTAATGGTATGGGTATTTCATACAGTGCCGATCATGCTGACATCATTTCAGGTAAATTTAAAGATGATAGACCGGATGGTGTGGTCATAAAAAACTCTGCCGGAGAAGTATCTTTAGAAACGTTTGAAAATGGTCGCGTTGTGACAGTAAGTCCGGTTGAAAGAGCAAAAACTTTTGTTAAAAGTGCCGATGAAACTCAGCTGCATCGATTCTTAACGCCCATTAAAAACGAAGAAAAGGTGCTCATTAATGACAAACTGGAAAAGAGTGCTCAATTAAAAGAACTAAGGCAGGCCAGAAGTAGCTGTCACTGCGCTTTTAACTTGTGTTTAACCAGCTATCGTGACGGTTTATCTTACGAGCAAAAGAAAAGGCAGGATGAAAGAACCGAGGCTTTTCATGCAGAGTGCAGAAGAAAAGTTACATCGGGTGGCGAATTAGATCCTGCCAAAAGTGCAAATTTGCAGGCAGAGTTAGATAAGATTGACAGAAAATACGAAAATTTGATGTTAAAAAAGCAAAAAGCGGAAGCAGATAAAGCAAAACTGAACCGTGAGCTGGATCAGTCCAGAGAGGCAAGAATTAAGAAGCTGGCAGCTGAGCAACAACAAAAAATACAAGCTGAGATTCAAGCACATAAAAAGTCCTGTGTGGCAGCTTTTGAATCAGGCCGATACCCTTGTTCTTGTGGCGGCGTGCTTCCTCAGCGTAACAATGCAAAAACGTGTTCAAAATAATGGCAGGTGCTATACCAATCAAAATTTTGTCAGCGGGGCGGCAGGTAAGACTATTAAGTTCGCCTGCTTAGCTGCCGATTCCGTTGGATAGCATAACTGCACGGTATTTTAAAATGGCAGGTTAGCCAACCAAAGTTATAACACCGACAATTTACTGTTAGTTAAGTCAGTGACCAACATATGGCCAGGGCTGTGGGCAATGCAAAAATCCACGCCCGCATTGGCTATTGCCACCTGCGGTGTTACGCCGCAGGCCCAGAATACCGGCACTTCGCCCGGTTTTATGCTTACCGCATCACCAAAATCCGGTTTAGTAATATCATTAATGCCAATAGCGGCCGGGTCGCCAAAATGCACCGGCGCGCCATGCACCTGCGGAAAGCGTGAGCAGATCTGAATAGCGCGTATCGCATCAGCCGGTAGCATCGGCCGCATACTCACCACCATACCGCCATGGAAAACCCCGGCCGGGGTGCAAGCGATGTTGGTGCGGTACATCGGCACGTTTACTTTTTCTGTGATATTACGAATTTCCAGACCATCAGCCAGCAAGGACTCTTCAAACGAGAACGAGCAGCCAATTAAAAAGGTGACTAAATCATCGCGCCAGATCTCCCGCACGTCGGTGACTTCGTCTGTCAGTTTGCCGTCTTTAAATACACGATACTTCGGCAAATCGCTGCGGATATCCAGATCTTTTGCCAAAGACGGCATATCAATAGCGCCCGGTGTGGCTGCCATACCCAGCAACGGGCAGGGCTTGGGATTAAAGTGGCAGAATTGCAGAAAATCAGCAGCGTATTGTTTGGGCAATATCGCCATATTGGCCTGGACAAAACCCGGCGCAAACCCTGAGGTATTGTCGCTAAAGGCACCACTGCGACACTGTTGGCGTATCTGGTAAGGGGTTAGCACTGACATAAATCACTCCGAGCAGATTAACTAATTAAGCCAGTGTACTGCAGTGCCGGCGGATGCAACAGAGGGCAGCTATAGGCTAAAGCGATAATGCGCCTTTTAGCAAAAAGTTAACTACACACTTATTTCCTTTTGGTATACCCAATCGTAATTGGCTATTTATTGGTTATTTATAATTGCGTTTATTATATCGATAACCTCGTGCCGTTAAGGTGCAGATCATGCCGGGTGGCCATGCAGCGCGGATACACAACAGGATTAACAGGCTATGAGTATTAGCATTGAGCAGGTCAGCAAGCGTTTTGGTGACTTTGTTGCGGTAGATAATGTCAACCTGGCGATAAAAACCGGTGAATTGACGGCATTACTGGGCCCGTCCGGTTCAGGCAAAACCACCTTGCTGCGTATTATTGCCGGGCTGGAACAGGCCGATAGCGGCCGCATTCATTTTAATAATCAGGATATTACCGGCCAGCATGTGTCGGAGCGCGGTGTGGGCTTTGTGTTTCAGCACTATGCGCTGTTTAAACATATGACAGTATTTGAAAATGTCGCCTATGGTTTAACGGTAAAGCCGAAAAAACTACGGCCAAATAAGGCCGAAATAGCGAAAAAAGTGCATAACTTGCTGCAACTGGTGCAGCTGGACTGGACGGCAGATCGCTATCCGGCGCAGTTATCCGGTGGCCAGCGCCAACGTATTGCGCTGGCTCGCGCCTTAGCGGTAGAGCCCAAAGTACTGCTGCTGGATGAACCCTTCGGCGCGCTGGACGCCAAGGTACGTGCCGAGCTGCGCCGCTGGCTGCGCCGTTTGCATGACGAAATTCATGTTACCAGTGTGTTTGTGACCCATGATCAGGAAGAAGCACTGGAAGTAGCCGACCGCATAGTGGTAATGAACAAGGGCGCCATAGAGCAGGATGGCACACCGGAGCAGGTATACGACCACCCGGCTAACCCTTTCGTGTATGAGTTTTTGGGTAATGTAAACTTGTTCCACGCCCGGGTAAAACAGGGCCAGAGTACTATCGGCAACGTTAAGCTGGCGTCGCCGGAGCATAGCAATGGCGACGAGCAGGCTGGTTTTGCTTATGTGCGGCCGCATGAAATTGACGTCTTTAAAGCACCGCTAAGTGATAGTTTAAAAGTGACGCTGGATTTAGTCACCATAGTCGGGCCGGTGGCACGGTTAGAGGTGCTCAGTGATACCGACCAACAACTTATTCATATTGAATTACCCAAAGAGCAGTTTAAACAATTACAACTGGCACAGGGCGACATTGCCTGGATCCAGCCGCGTTACAGCAAAGTCTTCCTTGGTGAAGGCATTTAAGTAAAAGGAATATACATGATGCAGAACACAAAAAAGTTTACCCTGCTGCTGTTAGCGGCAGTGCTGGCGGCACCGGTAACGGCAAAAGAGTTGTTAAACAGCAGCTATGATATCGCCCGCGAGTTGTTTGCCGAGATAAACCCGCTGTTTATCGAACACTACAAACAGCAAACCGGCGAAACCCTGGAAATAAAGCAGTCGCATGGTGGTTCATCGCGTCAGGCGCAGGCGATTATTCAGGGCTTACGGGCTGATGTGGTGACATTTAACCAAAGCACCGACATTGATATTTTGCACCAGCGCGGTAACTTACTGCCGGCTGACTGGCGCGACCGTCTGGCTAATAACAGCTCGCCGTATTATTCCACCATGGCATTTTTGGTGCGTAAAGGTAACCCTAAGCAAATCAGTAGCTGGGCAGATTTAACCAAAGACGGCGTGGGTCTGGTATTTCCAAACCCGAAAACGTCCGGCAATGCGCGTTATACATACTTGGGTGCGTACGGTGATGCGCTGGCACGTTTTGATAACGATGAGCAAAAAGCGCAACAGTGGCTGCAAACCTTCTTAAGCCGCGTAGTGGTGTTTGATACCGGCGGCCGCGGTGCTACCACCTCTTTTGTCGACCGTGAATTGGGTGATGTGCTCATTACCTTTGAATCGGAAGTAAACAATATTATTGCGCAGTACCCGGAGCAGCAGTTCGAACGTGTGGTACCGCCAACCAACGTGCTGGCCGAGTTTCCGGTGGCTTGGATTGACAAAAATATTCAGCGTAATGGCACCGAACAGCAAGCGAAAGCTTATTTAACCTACCTGTACAGCAAAGAAGCACAGCAGGTGTTGGCGCGCTATTTCTACCGGGTGCACAACCCAGACGTTATTGAAGCCACCAAAGCGCAGTTCCCGCCAACCAGCTTGTTTACTGTAGAGCAGGTATTCGGCAGCTGGGAGCAGGTGCAGCAACAGCACTTTGCCAGTGGCGCACTGCTGGATAAACTGCTGGCACAGGGCAAGCGTTAACCGTGACCTTTTATCGCAGTAATAACAGCAAACGCGTGCTGCCGGGCTTCGGTATCAGCCTTGGCAGCAGCTTGTTTTTTATCAGTCTGGTGATCTTGCTGCCGATCACCGGTTTAGTGGTGCAAACCGCAGAGTTAAGCTGGGCGCAGTATTGGGCGATTATCAGCGACCCCCGCGTGGTAGCCTCATACAAAGTTACTGCCTCAGCGGCTGCCGTGGCCAGTATGTTTAATTTGTTTTTCGGCCTGTTAATGGCGTGGATTTTAACCCGTTACCGCTTCCCGGGCAGGGTACTGCTGGATGGCTTAATGGACTTGCCCTTTGCGCTGCCTACTGCGGTAGCGGGCTTAACTCTGGCGGCGGTGTTTTCAACCCAGGGCTGGTTTGGTCAGTATCTGGCGCTGTGGGATATTAAAGTGTCCTATGCCTGGCTGGGTATTGTGGTGGCGATGACCTTCACCAGTGTGCCTTTTGTAGTGCGCACCGTACAACCGGTACTGGAAGAGTTTGGCCCGGAATATGAAGAAGCCTCGGCGACTCTGGGGGCCAGCCCGCTGCAAACGTTTTTTAAGGTGATACTGCCGGAAATAAAGCCGGCGCTGTTTACCGGTACCGCTTTGGCGTTCACCCGCAGTCTGGGCGAATTTGGTGCGGTGATTTTTATTGCCGGTAATTTGCCGTGGCAAACTGAAGTGACGTCACTGATGATTTTTGTCCGGTTACAGGAGTTTGACTATGCCGCAGCCGCAGCGATAGCCAGCGTGGTGTTGCTGGTGTCCTTAGTGCTGTTGTTTGTCATTAACGGCATGCAACAGCGTTATCAACATATTACCGGTGGGCCCAAATGAGCCAAACATCATTAAATAGCCGCCAGCGCTGGTTGCGGCCGCTGTTAATCAGCAGCGGGGTGGTGTTAACGCTGCTGTTGTTAGTGGTGCCGCTGATTTTTATTTTTGTGGCGGCGTTTTCAGCCGGTATTGGCGGCGTGTGGCGTAACCTCGCCGAGCCGGACATGCTGCATGCTATTGGCCTGACCTTGCTGGTGGCCGGTTTAACGGTGCCGATAAACCTGATTTTTGGCACCCTTATCGCCTGGTGTGTTACGCGGTTTAGCTTCCCTGGCCGGCGCTTATTACTGACCCTGATTGATATTCCGTTTGCCGTGTCGCCGGTAGTGGCCGGTTTACTGTATCTGTTGCTGTATGGCAGCAATGGCCCTTTTGCCAGTTTGCTGGATCAACACGATGTGCAGCTGATGTTTGCCTGGCCGGGCCTGGTGATGGTAACCGTATTTGTGTCTTGTCCCTTTGTGGTAAGGGAGTTGGTGCCGCTGATGTCAACCCTGGGCACCGAACAGGAAGAGGCCGCCGTGCTGCTGGGCGCCAGTGGCTGGCAGGTGTTTTGGCACATTACCTTACCTAACATTCGCTGGGCGTTGTTGTACGGCGTTATTTTAACCAATGCCCGCGCTGTGGGTGAATTTGGCGCTGTGTCGGTAGTATCCGGTACTATTCGCGGCCAAACTAACACCCTGCCACTGCATATCGAGTTGTTGCAGCAAGATTACAATACCGCCGGCGCTTTTATCGCCGCGGCCTTGCTGACGTTAATTGCCATTGCCACTCTGGTGGTAAAAGCATTTTTACAGTGGAAGCTGGCGCGGCAGGAATAAACAGCTGCGTGTGCGTGTATGCTGAGGTAGCATACGCCACCATGCAGACAACACAGCGGTTCGACGGACTTTAGCAATGAAATTTAAAACCCGATTACTCCACAGTGGCGCCGGTGCTGATGCGCATACCGGCGCCTTAACCACGCCCATTTATCAAAGCAGTACCTTTACTTATGGCACGGCAGCAGAGGGCAAAGCCCGCTTTGCCGGCGAGCAACCCGGCTTTATTTATAGCCGCATGGGTAATCCAACCGTACAAGCGTTGGAGCAGCAATTGGCAGAGCTGGAAGGGGCCGACGACGCGCTGGTGGTGGCCAGTGGCATGGCGGCGGTTAGCAGTATTTTTTATGCGTTGGTGAGCAGCGGCGACGAAGTGGCTTTTATCGACCCGGTATACGGTGGCACAGCGGCGTTTTTAATTAATACCTTAAGCCGCGCCGGTATTACTGTTAGCCGTTATGCCAGTGATGATGACTTACTGGCCAATATTAACCCGGGCACTAAGTTGGTGTTGTTTGAGCCCATAACCAACCCTAACCTTAAAGTCAGCGATTATCGCAAGGTCAAGGCGGCAGCGGCGAAAACCGGCGCCATTACCGTATGCGACAACACCTTTTTAACGCCGTACTTATTTAAACCGCTGGAGCATGGCATCGATTTGGTGATGCACAGCGGCACTAAATATTTAAGCGGCCACGGCGATATTATTGCCGGCGTGGTAGCGGGCCGCACAGAACTGATGCAGCCGGTGCGTACTATAGCGCTAAAACATATCGGTGCACCTATAGGCCCGCAAGAAGCCTATTTACTACAGCGCGGTATGCGCACACTGGCACTGAGGATGGATGCACACCTGGCCGGTGCGGCCAAGGTGGCGGCGTTTTTAGCGCAGCACCCGGCGGTGAACAAAGTGATTTATCCAGGCCTTGTCACTGACGCCGGTCACCCGGTACTGGCAGAAACTGTTGGCGCTTTTGGCGGTATGGTTAGCATTGAGTTGGCTGGCGGCTTTGAACGCGCTGCCCGGTTTTTAGACCAATTACAGCTGTTTACCCAAGCCGTGAGTTTAGGTGATTTAGAAAGCCTTGCCTGCCACCCGGCCAGCACTACCCATGCTGCGATGGATGCAGCCAGCCGCTTAGCTGCTGGTGTTACCGACGATCTGATCCGGCTGAGTATTGGCGTAGAAGACCCGGATGATTTGATTGCCGATCTGCAACAGGCGCTGCTGAGCTGAGTGACAAACTCAGGCGTTGCCGTAAATCTCTTTATTCGCCAGCCAGCGTTTAATTAACTGCTCGCTGGCAATTTTATTTTGCTGCCATAGCGTGGTGGCAATTTGCTGTGCTTGTGGCAGCAGGTCGGCGTCGCGGCTTAAATCGGCAATTTTAAATTGCAGCACACCGGTCTGCCGGGTGCCGAGCAATTCGCCCGGGCCACGTATTTCCAAATCACGCTGGGCAATAACAAAGCCGTCGTTACTGTCGCGCAGCACGCCAAGCCGCGATTGCGCGGTGCGGGACAGCGGCGCATGGTACAGCAATACGCAGTGCGAGGCGGTGCTGCCACGCCCTACGCGACCGCGCAGCTGGTGCAGCTGAGCTAAACCTAACCGCTCCGGGTTTTCAATAATCATTAAACTGGCATTAGGCACGTCTACGCCCACTTCTATTACTGTGGTGGCAACCAGTAAGTCCAGCTCGCCGCTGCTGAATTGTTGCATTACCTGCTGTTTTTCTGCCGCTTTTAACCTGCCATGCACCAGGCCGATTTTTAATTCCGGCAACGCTTGTTGTAAGTTCAACATGCTGTCTTCGGCGGCCTGACATTGCAGGGTTTCTGACTCTTCAATCAGTGTACAAACCCAATACGCCTGACGTTGCTCACTTTGCACGGCACTGCGTACCCGTTCAATAATGTCATCGCGTCGTGTATCCGGTATTGCTACGGTAGTTACCGGCGTACGCCCCGGTGGTAGCTCATCAATAATTGAGGTGTCCAGATCGGCATAGGCCGTCATGGCCAGGGTGCGCGGTATCGGTGTGGCAGTCATCACCAGTTGGTGCGGATACTTACCTTCGATGCCACCTTTTTCGCGCAGGGCAAGGCGTTGATGCACGCCAAAGCGGTGTTGCTCGTCGATAATAATCAAGGTTAAGGCATTAAATTCAACTTGCTGCTGAAACAAGGCATGAGTGCCCACCACCATTTGTGCACTGCCGTCGCTAATAGCGCTAAGCGTGGCTTGCCGTGCTTTGCCTTTGGTTTTACCACCCAGCCAGGCCACGCTGATATCCAACGGTGTAAACCAGCGGGCAAAGTTGGCGGCGTGCTGCTCGGCCAGCAATTCTGTCGGTGCCATTAGCGCCACCTGATAACCGCTGCCAATGGCTGTCAGTGCTGCCAGTGCCGCTACCAGGGTTTTACCCGAGCCGACATCGCCTTGCACCAGCCGCAGCATCGGTAGCGTTTGGCTTAAGTCATGACGTATTTCGCCGGTTACCCGCTGCTGGGCTTGTGTTGGCGAAAATGGCAGCGCGGCCAGAAAGCGTTGCTCCAGTACCTTATTGGTTTGTAGCGCGACGGCCTGTTGCTGCTGACTTTGGCTGCGCAGTTTATACATGCTCAGCTGCTGTGCTACCAGCTCCTCCATTATCAGCCGCTGTTGTGCCGGGTGTTTGCCCAGCTCGAGTAATTGCAGGCTGGCATCCGGTGGCGGCCGGTGGATATAGGTTAAGGCTTCGGTCAACGACCAGGGTTGGCGCAGCAGGTCGGTGCTGAGGTATTCATCCGGCGGGCTACGCTGTAAATATTGCAAGGCGGCATCAGTAAGATTGCGCCAGGTGGCCTGGCGCAGGCCTTCGGTAGTGGGGTAAATTGGGGTTAAAGTTTCGCTGACTTCGGTCAGCAACTCGTCGTTATGCACGCGGTATTCCGGGTGCAGCATTTCCAGCCCGCGTGGGCCGCGTTTGGCTTCACCAAAGCAGCGCAGTAACACACCCGGCGTGACAGCGTTTTTTTGGGCGGCGCTAAAATGGAAAAATCGCAGGGTTAAATAGCCGCTGCCATCTTTAATTTTAACCAACCAACTGCGCCTTTTACCCAGTTGGATTTCGCTGCTGACCACTTCGCCCAGCACAGTGCCGTGCATTAGCGGCATTAAATCGGCGATGGCGTAAATTCGGGTGCGGTCTTCGTAGCGCAGCGGCAAATGAAACAAAATATCCTGCAAGCTGAAAATACCCAACTTGTGCAAGCGTTCGGTAACTTTGGCGCCAACGCCTTTAATTGAGGTGACAGCCTGAGTGGCCAGTGGCGCGAAATTGCTCATCAGGGCTGCTGTCGTAACGGCGGTAATAGCAGGCTTTGGGCAATGGCTTGATCATACAGCCGTGACACCGTGCCGTCGGCCACCATATCGGCCAGATGTTTGCGTAGCAGTGGCTCCAGAGCCGCATTAGTGCTGGCGCGTGACAGTGCAATATGAATAGAGCCGCTGCTGTTGCGGCTGAGATCCAGCTCGGCAATACGAAAACGGTGACGGTAGCTGCCGGTAGAGTTTATCGCATCAGACGTACTGACAGTAGGAGATACCAGCGCATCAACCCTGCCGCGCAGCAGCATTTCCAGCCCGGCTTCGATTGAATCCACCGTGACGGTTTGGCGCGGGTTTTGTTGCAAAAACGTCATTACGCCGGGTGAGTATAAATAACTGCGGATACTGACCAGGGTTAGATGCCGCAGTTGGGCTTCATTATCAATATTACGGTTATCGTTGTAACGTAAAAACAGGCTTTCCGGCACGCCTTTGTTGTACGGCAACATAAACATGCTGTTGTTGCGCTCGTCGCTGAATTTCAGGTTCGACATTAAGTCGACTTTGCCGTCGGCCATCAGCCGCAGGCAGCGTGCCGTGGGGGTGCGCGGTGTAAAACGCAAAGCAAAACCGGCACGTTTGGCCAATTCGCGCATCAGATCAACAGAGGGGCCGTAAGGTTCGCTTACGTCTTCATAATGATGAAAACGCGAAAAATGGTCCAGGCACCAAACTAATTCAGGTTGTTGCGTCGGCCCGGCTGCTACCGGCTCTTCTGCCAGCGCCGCACCGGCCATGAGCACGGCGGCAGCTAAGAAATACTGAAAACGATGCAACAACCCGGTAAATTTCATTTTAATCTCAGTGTGTTGACGGTACTTCCATTACGCCGTCAATTTCTATCTGGCTGGCGCGCGGCAGCGCCGACACTTGTACTGCAGCACGTGCCGGATAAGGTTCGGCAAAGTATTGGCTCATAATTTCATTCACCACAGCGAACTGGCCAAGGTCGGTAAGGAAGATATTTACTTTTACCATATCATTTAAACTGCCACCGGCTGCATCACACACTGCAGCCAGGTTTTTGAACACCTGATGGGTTTGTGCGGCAAAATCTTCTGACACCAGTTGCATGGTAGCCGGCACCAGCGGAATTTGGCCGGATAAATACACTGTGGTACCAATTTTCACTGCCTGGCTGTAAGTGCCGATAGCGGCGGGGGCATCATTGGTACGGATAATCACTTTAGACATCTTACTTATTTCCTTCTGTAGACTTTTTGTACATCCGGCATCACGCGGATTTTACGCATCACGTTGGCCAGCTGTATTCTGTCGCGTACCGACAGGGTAATTTTAATCACATATTCACCGGTGTCGCGGTCGTCGGTGGCCAAATCCTGAATATTAGAATCCTGCGAGGCTATCAGCGTGGTGAGCTTTGCCAATACGCCCTGACGGTTAACAATAAACACGCGGATATCGCACAAGAACTGCTTGTCACCGGTTTTATCCCAGCGTACAGGGAAAAATTTACCCGGCTCTTTATCCCAGCCTTTGATATTGCGGCAATCGGCACGGTGTACATTCAAACCCTTACCTGGCGTGGCGTTAGCCACAATATCATCGCCCGGAATGGGCCGGCAACACTTGGCAAAGGTCAGCAGCATACCTTCAGAGCCGATAATAAAGGCTTTGCTTTTCGGCATTGGCCCGGCATCGTCTTTATGGCTGCTTTCATCGGAGTCAAATTCACCCAGTAAGCGCCGCGCTACGGCTATAGCCAGCTGATTACCCAGGCCAATTTCGCTACACAGCTCGTCCAACGATTTTTGTTTGGTATTTTGCAGCACCTGCTCGATGCTCTCCGGCGCAATATCTTCCAGTTTTACCTCACCCAGTGCAGAGCTCAGCAGGCGTTTACCTAAACCGATAGATTCATTTTGCTGTTGTTTTTTCAGGTAGTTACGAATACCCAAAATGGCACGACTGGTGACAACATAGTTTAACCAGTTGGCGTTGGGCTTACCGCCCGGGCTGGTAACAATTTCGACTGTTTGGCCGGTTTCCAGCGGTTTATTTAACGGATAAGGCCGCCGGTCTACCCGTGCACCGACACAGCGGTTGCCGATATCGGTGTGCACAGCGTAAGCAAAATCTACTGCGGTGGCGCCAATCGGCAGTTCAACAATTTTACCTTTGGGTGAGAACACATACAGCTCGTCCGGGTACAGCTCGGATTTTACATTTTCGACAAACTCAGCACTGTTACCGGCATTTTGTTGTAACTCAAGCAGGCTTTGCATCCAGCGTCTGGCGCGAATTTGCGCCGTGGTATCCTGGTGTTGGCCATTGGCTTTGTACATCCAGTGTGCGGCAATACCTTTGTCGGCCATTTCATCCATTTCCCGGGTGCGCATTTGTATTTCTACCGGAATACCGTGCGGGCCAATTAATGAGGTGTGTAGCGACTGGTAACCGTTTTGTTTCGGAATGGCGATATAGTCTTTAAAGCGGATTTCAATCGGCTTATACAGGTTGTGCACCACACCCAGGGTGCGGTAGCAGTGATCAGTGCTGTCTACCACTACACGAAAGGCATAAATGTCCATCACATCGTTGAACATCAGCTCTTTGTTTTTCATCTTGCGGTAGATGCTGTACAGATGTTTTTCGCGGCCGCTCACGTCGGCATTAATACCGGCTTGCTCCAGCCGGCCCAAAATTTCATGCTGAATTTTTTCCAGCAATTCACGCCGGTTACCGCGGGCTTGTTTTACGGCGGTGGATAGGGCGCGATAGCGCATTGGGTACAGCGCCTGAAAACCCCAGTCTTCCAGCTCATTTTTAATATTATGAATACCGAGGCGGTTAGCGATTGGCGCGTACAGTTCAAGGGTTTCTTTTGCAATGCGGCGGCGTTTTTCCGGCCGCAGGGCGCCTAAGGTACGCATATTGTGCGTGCGATCAGCCAGTTTAATTAAAATAACGCGGATATCCTGCGTCATTGCCATAAACATTTTTTGCAGGTTGGTAACTTCAAATTCCTGATAGTCTTTGAATTTTACCTTGTCTAGTTTACTGACACCCTGCACCAGCTCGGCTACGGTAGCGCCAAACAGAGCAGTCAAATCTTCTTTGCTAACCGGGGTGTCTTCTATTACATCATGCAGCAGCGCGGCCATTAAGGTTTCATGGTCCATGTGCATATCGGCCAGAATACTGCTTACCGCTACCGGATGGGTAATGTAGGGCTCGCCGCTGGAACGGGTTTGCGGCGCGTGCGCGTCCCTTGCCACTACATAAGCTTGCTGCACTAAGGCAACCTGCTCCGGCGGCAAATAAGCACTGATTTGATTTTTCAGACCTTCAAATAAATACACCTGTGCTCCCAAACTGCGACAGCAAACAAAACACGCCGTTAAGCGCGGGATTTATTATGAATATACGTCTATTTGTTACAGTTGCCAACGGCTAAAACGCCGCTGGCCTGTGCAGAGCGGGGGTTTTTAGTGGTCTGAGCCGATAATCGCAGCTACGGCAGCCATTTCTGACGCTTCTTGCTGGATTTGGTCACGACGTTCCTGCTCGTCCAGAACGGAATTAGTGATAAAGCCTTTTTCAATTTCGCGCAGGGCAACAACGGTAGGCTTATCGTTTTCGATATCAACCAACGGTTCTTTGCCTTCAACAGCTAACTGACGGGCACGGCGTGCGGCCACCAGAATTAAGTCAAAACGGTTACCAATTTTATCTACTGCATCTTGAACAGTTACGCGTGCCATTTACCACTCCAGTGTTCGGGCCATCACAAGACCGCATAGTTTACGCTAATTTGCTGTTGTCGCCAACAGTTGCTTCAGCAACGAATTATGTTTGCTGGCCTGGCTGCCATATCCGTTTCGCTGTGCCAGTACAATACGCTCAAACTCGTTTAAGGCGCTGTCGAAGTTATCGTTAATAATCAGGTATTCGTATTCATCGGCATGGCTCATTTCGCTGTGAGCTTGCGCCATACGTTTGGCTATTACTTCAGCTGAGTCCTGGCCACGGTTGTTTAAGCGTTGCTCCAGTTCAGTCAGGCTGGGTGGCAGAATAAAAATGCCTTTGGCCGATGGTGCCTGCCGGCGGATTTGACGTGCGCCTTGCCAGTCAATATCTAAAAATACGTCGATACCGCGGCTTAAACTGTCCCGAATTGTGCTTTTAGACGTACCGTAGTAGTTGCCGAACACTTCGGCCCATTCTAAAAATTCATCTTGCGCAATCAACGCTTTAAACTGCTCCACACTGATAAAGTGGTAATGCACGCCGTCTTGTTCACCCGGCCTTGGTGCGCGGGTGGTGTGCGATACGCTAACCTGCATATCAGTATGGCGTTTCAGCAGCGCCTGGATCAGGCTGGATTTACCGGCGCCGCTTGGCGCCGAGATAATAAACAGATTGCCGGCAAGTTCCTGCATAAGGTTAACGCCCGAAAATAAAAGAATGCGGATTTTAGACGCTGTTGGTCGTTGCTGCAAATCCCGTTACTTTTTCGCTTTAGCTTTCACCGATAACGTCAGCGTAAAAGTGGCCATCGGCTCGTCACCATGCAAGTTTGGGCAGGTTACCACCACCGATACCGGCTTGTTAATGCGCTCACCGCTGGCCAGCGATTCGTCAATCATAGCGTCGATAACAGCGCCGTCGTGGCTGGTAAAATGTACTGTCGCTTCCGGCCGTTTTAAAAACCGGCCCTGTACATCTTTAAAAGCAAAATTGGCATTAACGCCACGGGCTTTAGCTTTACTAAACACCAGAAAGGCTCCGGCTAAGTCGGCGCCTATTGCCAAAGCGCCAAAGTAAATGCTGCCCAAATGGTTTTTAGTACGCCAGCTGTGCGGCATGGTTACTTCCAGCGTATTGCTGTCCATGCGGATAATTTTTGGCTTACAAAAGCCAATCAGCGGAATGTAGCGCCAGGCGAAAAATTTTAAGCCCCAGTTGGCTTTACCTAATGACATGGCCATAACGTGGCTCCGGTTTAAAGGTTTTGCCTGAGCTTACACTGGTAGGACCATGGCAGCAAGCTGACCGTTAACGCAAGAAAAACAACCATGCGTCCGGTTTACGCTGTTTTGATGAAAGCGGGCTATAGTAATGTAAACATACTGTTTATATTGCGGGGTTGTTCCTGGTCGTGTGCAGACAAATATTGCTATTGTTGTTAGCGCTGTTATTTGCAGGCTGCGGCTTCCATCTGCAAGCTATGGTGCTGTCACAACCTGACTATTTATACCGGATATGGTCTGTCGAAGCCGGCTTGCCGCAAATATCTGTTACCGCCATAGTGCAGGATCAGCAAGGTTTTCTCTGGCTGGGTACACAAAATGGCTTAGCCCGGTTTGATGGCGTGCAGTTTACGGTGTTTAACACCGCCAATACCGCGGCTTTGTCATCTAATCTTATTAGCGCCTTACATTTCGACGCACAGCAGCGGCTGTGGATAGGCACTGCCAACGGGCTAATATTGCACGATGACGGGCAGTTCAACCGGCTGGATCTGGCCAGTCCGCTGCAAGGGGCTGTATCAGGCTTTGCTGAGCGTGCTGATGGCAGCATGCTGGTGGGCGCCGACAGGTTGTATCAGTGGCAACAACAGCAGTTGCAGCCGGTGGCAGAACATAAGGGGCCGGTATTTCAGTTGTATCAGCAACAGGACCAGGTGTGGATTGGCGGCCAGCATGGCTTTGCCGTGTTATCCGGTGAGAGCTATCAGTGGATGGCGGCGCCGAAGGAGCTGCCGACGCTGCAAATGACCGAAATTGCCCGTGTTGGCAGCACCTTGTATTTGGGCACTAATCAGGGGTTGTACAGCTGGAAAAATGGCGTATGGCAAGTGTTAAGCTTGCCCGGCCAGCCGGCAGACAGCCGCATTGAATTATTGTACCAGGACCCGCAGCAGCAACTTTGGGTAGCAACCTATGGAAAAGTCTACCGGTTGGAGCATGGGCAATTGCTGGAAGCTGATGTTATCCAAGCCGCTGATGACTTTGTCTGGATTGAAAGTATGCTGCAGGACCAGCACCAAAACCTGTGGTTGGGCAGCCGGACCCACGGTTTAAAGCGGCTGCGCAAAGCCGTAACCCAGCGCTTCAGTACTGAAGCCGGCTTACCTGATCCTTACACTTGGGCGGTGCAACCCTGGCGCCAGCATATGTTGGTGGGCACCAGTAAGGGTTTGGCGCTGCTGCAGCATGGGCAATATCAGGTATTGCAGGCTAATCAGCAGTTGCCCGACCTTTTTGTCTACAGTATGTTACCGGACAGCCGGCAGCACTTATGGGTAGGCACCCGCGCGGGCTTGAGCCGGTTGGATGCGGACAGCCTGGCTTGGCAGCGTAACTACGACAGTATTTCATCCTTGCTGGTAACTACCCTGGCCGAAGAGGGAGAGCGTATTTGGGTTGGCACCAACGGTGGCCTGTACTATATACAGCAGGACGGGCCACAACAAAGTGAGCTGCAACAACAGGGACTGCCGCAGGCGTTGTTACAAGCCCGGGTGCGGATTGTGTTGCCGGACAGTGCCGGTCGTTTATGGGTAGGTACAGAAAACGGCTTGTATTTACGCACAGAACACGGCTTTAACCGGCTGGATAATATGCCACTGTCGGGCAGTTTTATCAGTGCTGTTACAGAATTTGCCGACGGCAATATTTTGGTAGGCAGCTTTGATCAGGGTTTTGTGCTGGGGCAGCCCGGCAACTGGCGCTGGTTTAGCCAAAAAAATGGTTTACCGGGCAATGGTGTTATGCATGCAGTGAAGGTTGAGCAGCATTTACTGATCAGTAATTTCCAGGGGTTTTATCGTGTCGATTATGCGGCGTTAGCGCGTGGTAAAGTAGACAAGTTATATATGTTGGTGGACGACAGAAGGCCGGAAGCCGCCAGCGACTCGCATCGCTGTTGCAACGGGGCCGGCAGCAACAAGGGTGCTGTACATCAGGGCCGGATCTGGTACCCGACATTAGATGGTGTGGTTAGCTTGCCGTTGCAGCAATTGCTGCATCACGCACCGGTGCCGGCAGCGGTGGTAAAAAACCTGACCACGCAACAACAGCAATACAGCGGCAGCGACGTGGTAGTGGCCGCCGCGCAACGAGATTGGCACTTTCGCTTTACCGCGCCTTATTATGTGCAATCTTCCTCACTACAGTTGCGTTATCAGTTGCAGGGTTATGAGAGTGACTGGGTAGAGGGCGGCAACCGGCGTGAGGCGTTTTACACCAACTTACCGCCGGGCAAATATCAGTTTCGCGTGCAGGCACGCCAATCGGCAGATTATCGCTGGAGTGAGGCGGCAGTGATGTCGGTTCGCTTGCCGCCACACTGGTACGAAACCTGGTTAGCCAAAACGCTGTTGGCGGTGTTGATATTGTTGTCACTTCGGGCGCTGTATCGCTGGCGTTTATCTGCGCTGGCTCATGCCGGCCATGAACTGGAGCTGCAGGTTGCTCAACGCACAGCAGAGCTGCATCTGGCGAATGAGAAACTGCAGCAAATGAGTATGCAGGATGCGCTTACCGGCTTGTATAACCGGCATTATCTCGACAGTAATATTGAACAGATTTTATCACGTACCGCCCGTAGCGGCGGATTACTGACGCTGGCCTTGCTGGATTTGGACCACTTTAAAAGTATTAATGATAAGTTAGGGCATCAGGCCGGCGACGTTATATTAAAGCAGGTGGCGGAGATTGTCAGACAAAGCAGCCGCAGTGCCGACCATTTAATTCGTTGGGGCGGTGAAGAGTTTCTGCTGATCCTGGAGCACAGCGATGATGTGCCTCGTGCCTTACAGCGTGTGTTGCAGGCTATTAAGCAATATGACTGGCAGCAGTTGCAGTTAACTCAGAGCCTGACGTGCTCTGTCGGTGCAGTCAGCTTTAGTGCTACTGCCAATTGGCAACAGCAACTGCAATGGGCTGATCAGGCACTGTACTGGGTTAAACAGCACGGCCGTGATGGTTATTTACTGCTGCTGCAAGGACAAACATTGCCGGATAATACCGGGCTGGCGGCACTGTTAAGTGATGGATCGGCGCAAGTTCACAGCGACAAACTGCCGGTGGCCGGTTGAATGCATTTTGCGGCACATCACGGATTTGGGTATAGTCCGCTTTCAGATGAACAGGGCCGGAGAGTAAAATGGATACACTGGGTGCAGTCACACTAGTCAGAAGTGTGTCAGAGCAGCGCTGTGCGGTAACCCTGGTAACCACCCTGGTGAATTGGCTCAGTTACAATGGCTTAGGTGTAGACCATGCCCAGCGCCCGGCAAAATTACGTGATGCTCTGGAGACTAACCCCAAGCACGCTGCCGCGATCAGCGAGGTGTTGTTTAACTGGCTGGGCGAGGTAAATATTTACCCCGCGTTGGTGAATTTGGGTATTTTTTCCCGCCGAGGCTTTTTTCGTGAAACGGCGTCACGCGTTTATGAGCGGTTAAACCCGGCACCGCGCGATCAAAACGATTTTAAAGATGTGTTGGTGCAAATTTTTAACGGCAAACCGGAAGCCATATGGTTGCAGGATGGCGGTAGCGAAGCCATGCTGGGTTGTTTTGATGCGTTGGCCGCCAATTGTGACGCTGCGACGCTGCGTAAAATGCAGGGCCATTTCCGCGAAGAAAGCCTGTATGCGCTGGAAATGCTGGCTATTTGGGTTGCAGCTGAAGAAATTGAACCGGATCTGATGCGTCTCGACCGGCGTTTAACCAGCCTGGACTCGCCCTTTATTGCCCTTAGCCGTGAAATGAACTTGTTTGTTGAAAGCGGCAAGCAGCAATTGGCAAATCCGGAGTTGGCGCTGCTGGACACCGCGCATTTAGATGTGATGATGCAGCAATCACGCGAGCAGGTAGAGCGTTTGCGTCGTCGTGGTGCCGGGGTGGGTAGCTCGGTGGCGGTGGCACATTTGCTGGAGCGGTTAGAGCAAACGCTGGACCGGATAGACTTGCTGGTCGATATGCTAATTAGTGAGCCGGCCGTGCAGCGGCAAAAGCTATTCAGTTTATTCAGCACCCTTATTCAGGCCAGCACCGAACAAAACAGTATCAGTGCGCTGTGGCGCAGCAGCACCCAGATGCTGTCAAAAAGCATTACGGTGAATAAAAGCGGCCACGGCGAGCACTATATTACCCGCGACAAAAGCCAGTTTTTCGCGCTGATGCGCTCGGCTGCCGGTGCCGGAGTGATTATTGCCTTAATGGCGCTGCTGAAAATTTATATCGACAGTCTGGCGCTCAGCCCGTTTCATCGCGCGGTGTTGTTTAGTTTAAATTACGGCCTGGGTTTTGTGTTGGTGCATATGCTGCACTTTACTATTGCCACCAAGCAACCGGCGATGACCGCTGCCAGCTTCGCTCAGGAAGTTGAGCGTGGTGAAAACGGCCGCGCGGTAAACCGCAAACTGGCCGCGTTGTTAATTGACGTAAACCGCTCGCAGTGGGCAGCGGTGTGGGGCAACGTCAGCAGTGCAATTTTGCTGGCTGCCTGCATTGCTGTGGCGGCCTTACTTATCCGCGGTGAGCCGTTGTTAAGTGCAAAAATAGTGGCGTACCAGCTTAACGCTATCTCACCATTGGCCGGTTTGGCGTTGATGTATGCGGCTATTGCCGGGCTTTGGCTGTTTTGCGCCGGTATTATCGCCGGTTTTTTTGACAACCGCGCTAACTGCCTTGAACTACGCCTGCGCCTGTTGCATCACCCGTTGCTGAAAAAGCTGCTGCGTGACGCACCACGGCAAAAGCTGGCCGACTATGTGCACGATAACTATGGCGCTCTGGCCGGCAATTTCTTCTTTGGTGTGCTGCTGGGTATGACCGGCTATATCGGCTACTTAACCGGCTTGCCGCTGGATATCCGCCATGTGGCGTTCTCATCCGCTAACCTTGGCTACAGCGCGGTCAGCGGTGAAATTGGCGTGCTCAGTTTCTTGCTGCATCTGCTGTTTGTGCTGCTAATCGGCTTTGTTAACCTGTGGGTGAGTTTTACCCTGGCGCTAACCGTAGCGCTGCGTGCCCGCGGTACCAGCATCAGCCGTTTGCCGTTGCTGCTGAAAAGCCTGTGGGAGCAAGCGAAACAACAGCCGTTAAACCTGTTCTTTCCGGTTAATGCCATTAAGCAGACAATGGCGGAAGAGGGCGTAAAAGCGGAAACAAAAGCTGACAAGGCCATAGCACAAGACAAGTAGCGTAGGGTGGTATTACGCCATTGGTGGCCTGTGGTAAAATGGCCGCCTTTATCTGCGTAATCCGGAGTACTTAGTGTCAGCATTAGCCAGTTTATATCCGCAGCCGTTATGGCAATGGTTCGCGCAAATTTGTGCCATTCCCCACCCATCCAAACACGAGCAAGCGTTAAGCCAACATATTCAAGCCTGGGCGCGTGACAAAGGCTTAAGTGTACTGGAAGACAAAGTGGGCAACCTGATCATTAAAAAGCCCGCCACAGCCGGTTTTGAAAACCGCAAAACCGTGGTTATTCAGGCGCACCTGGATATGGTGCCGCAGAAAAATTCCGACAAAGTGCATGATTTCACTAAAGATCCGATTGAAGCCTATGTTGACGGCGACTGGGTAACCGCTAATGGCACTACCCTGGGCGCTGACAACGGCATTGGTATGGCGTCGGCGCTGGCTATATTAGGCAGCAGTGAGATTAAACACGGCCCGTTGGAAGTATTGTTGACCATTGATGAAGAAGCCGGCATGACCGGTGCCTTCGGCGTCGAGCCGGGTATGCTGGAAGCGGAAATTCTGATCAATACCGACTCCGAGCAGGAAGGCGAAATCTATATGGGCTGCGCCGGTGGTGTCGATGCCGAATTTAGCGTAGCAGCACAGTGGCAGGCTCCTTCTGACGGAGTAACAGCATTTACGTTAAGCTTAACCGGCTTAAAAGGCGGCCATTCCGGGGTAAATATTCACCTGGGCCGTGGTAATGCCAATAAGCTGCTGGCGCGGTTTTTAGCCGACAACGCCACAGCACTGCAACTAGCGGTAGCGGCGTTTAACGGCGGCTCATTACGCAATGCTATTCCGCGTGAAGCCAGCGTAATCTTAACGGTACCGGCGGTAAAATTGGCGCAGTTGCAGCAGCAGGTTGCTGAGTTTGAAGCGTTATTAAAGCTGGAATTAGCAGCGGTAGAACCGGCCTTAAAGTTAAGCCTGAGCGAAACCACGTTACCGGCACAGGTCCTCAGCGCCAACGCACAGAGCACCTTAGTTAACCTGCTAAATGTATGCCCCAACGGTGTAATGCGGATGAGCGACGAAATCGCCGGTGTGACCGAAACCTCACTCAATATGGGCGTGATCAGTACCAACGCTAACAGCATTCAGGTGCTGTGCTTAATCCGCTCGTTAATCGACAGCGGCCGTGAGCAAATCGAAAGCATGCTGAGTTCACTGGCGCAGTTAGCCGGGGCAGAGGTAAAGTTCAGCGGTGCTTACCCGGGCTGGAAACCCAACCCGGACTCGCCGGTAATGGCGATAGTAAACCAGACTTACCGCGATATTTACCAGAAAGAGCCGGTGGTGATGGTTATTCACGCCGGTTTAGAGTGCGGCCTGTTTAAAAAGCCGTATCCGGAGATGGATATGGTATCGATAGGCCCTACTATCCGCTTCCCGCATGGCCCGGATGAAATGGTGAATATCAAAACCGTTGGCCAATATTGGGAGTTGCTGTTAGCGGTGCTGGAGCGGATACCGCAGCGCGGTTAAGTTCTGCTGGGGAGGATACGCACTGTCTTTTCAGTGCGTACTTCGAAGGGCTTTCTAAGAGCAGGCGATGTGTGAATCGATTTTTAAGTAGTGGTGTTGAAAATACCTAAAGGTACGAAGTCATTAAGTCAGCTACCGTTAGAGTTGACTTAGTTTTCTTCTGCAGTGTAACGTCATCGATGGATAATTCATGCTCTATAATGCTCTCGGAACGGAGGTTTCTTGCCTGATAAAAAATGGATTCTTGATCTCGATGACATCCACAATCGTGCAAACGAGATAAAAAACAGCAAAGCGGAAAATTTTATCTCGGATGGACTTGAGTATGTTCTGCGTTTCTATGACATCATTAACTTTGATTTTCGCTATGAAAGGGCATTTTTACGTGCCAGACATGTAGAAAATGGGCAACCTTATACACACACCTCAGAAATCTATTATCCACCTCCGCATCGCACCAAACCTGGCAGGTTAAATGAGGCGGGTTTTCCTTTTTTATATCTGAGTCTTACATTAGATACTGCTTTAACAGAAATTGGTGCTCAAACTGGGGATATTCTGCAAATTAGTGCATACAGACCCAAAGACAGGCCAATAAAAGTTGGCGTTATTGGTGAGAAGTATAGGGCTTCAAGAGGGGCAAGCGGATTCTTACCTCGAGAAGTTACAAAAAAGCTGTTAGATATCGTTAATGAACTGGAGAGAGAAGACAGAAAAAAAGCTTTCGCCTACTTATATCCAGATTTATTTTTTGATGAAATTTTGAGAGATCCTGAAGCCAAACAATCTGAATATCTTCATTCCAGGATACTGACCAAGCTAATCTTCGAAAAACAGAAAGATTTAGATGGAATTGCTTACCATAGCGTTGCCAGCTATGGAAACAAGAATATCGCGCTTCCCGCCTGCAAAGCTGATGAGTTATTGGGGCTTGAAAACACAGTACTTGTTAAAGTAAAGAAATCATATTCTTATGGTCTACACGATGTGGCTTTCTTGAAAGCGCCGAAGGATATTCGTCTAAATGGCGACATCATTTGGTAGCTACCAAAGCTGATGTCCAGAATATGCCCTGTTATATGTTGTGCATTAACTACCGATAGTGCTGACATTATTCACCTTCTGTGTAATACGTTGCCTGCTATTTTGTACATGTTCTGTCTTCTGTACAAGTTCAATGCTTAAGCCTATACTTGTGCTGTTTAAAGTACATGTTGAGGCGCTATGAAAGTTGTATCTTTTACCGAAGCCAGAAATAGCTTAAAAGCCGTGCTGGATGCTGTGGTTAATGACGCTGATACCACCGTGATTACGCGGCGTGACGCTGAAGATGCGGTGGTTATGTCATTAGATTACTACAACAGCCTGATGGAGACAGTGCATTTGCTGCGATCGCCTGCCAATGCTGAGCATTTGCAGCGCTCTATTGCGCAGTTCAAAGCGGGCAAAGTGAAACAGCAAGAGTTAGTGGATGAGTAGTAGGCTATTGTCATGGACAGATGAAGCCTGGCACGACTACCTGTATTGGCAGAGCCAGGATAAAAAGACGCTGAAACGCATTAATAAACTGATTAACGATGCGAAGCGCAGCCCCTTTGACTGCATTGGTAAACCCGAGCCGTTAAAAGAGAATTTATCCGGCTTCTGGTCGCGCCGCATTGATGACACCAACCGGCTGGTCTATGCGGTTGACGATGCTGCATTAACCGTTATTTCCTGCCGTTATCATTACTAGAGTCCGCTGAAGCAAATCAAAGGTCGTAACCCTGATGTGCTCACCGCAGCAACTCCCTCGCCGCTGGCGCGCTCAGTCAGACACTCTGCGGTTGCGCTAACAGGGTTGCAACCTTTAGCGGTCTGGTTGTGTGTAGCTTGCAGTGACTCAGATTTGCCAAGACGAGGGATTTCGGATCCTGGCTAATCGTTAACGCTCAGCCAATCATAGCAATATGCGACCAGAACCCTTTTGCACAGCCACAGAGTGTCTGAGTCGGCACGAAAGTGCCGGCGAGTTGCTGTGGCGAGCACAAAAGGTGTTGTGGTGAAAGCATCTTGCGGTGTCGTTAACTCCGGCTTAAATCAGCCTTTTTGTGCCAGCAAATAATCCAAGGCGCCTACCACAGCCGCTACCTGCGCCTGAATACATTGCTCCGGCGTGGCGCTTGGGCTATCCGGGTATACTTCTGTAGTGCTAACCAAGGGCGCATCGGTTACGCTGGCGCATAAACCCAGACTGGCTTTGGCGTAGTTAATTACACCCGGTTGCTGCATCGGCTCGCCAATTAACTTACCGTCCTCGTCCGCTTCAGCAATATGGGTTACTTTGGCCACGCTGTCGATAATGGCTTTTTGCAAGGCCGGGCAGGGGTGTTCGGCATCATCTACCGTGTAGTAACCATCAGGGATATTCCAGTTTTTGTTCACCGTGCCATCGCGTGCGGCTTTGGCCGGGCGAAACTCGCTGTTATCCGAGTCTGTGGTTTCATGTAAATCGATATGCAGCGCAAAGTGGGTACTCAGGCCGGCTAAGTACTGTCGCACCTGCTGTGCTTCAGTGGCTTTGCCGTTAGCGTCAAAGCTGCGGTTAGGGTCTATCGCCTTAGGGTTCCAGCGATTTATTGTCTCGTAACCCCAGGGGCTGATACAGGGCAGCACCAATACGTTAACTTTATTGCTGTAAGCCTGTGCCTTGGTTTGCAGAAAACGCAGCGCACCATGTACGCCGCTGGTTTCATAGCCATGTACACCACCGCTCACTAAAATGGTCGGTTTATCGCTTTGCCAGTTACGGCTTTTTACCGCAAACAACGGGTAGGTTTTACCGCAAACCGCTTGATAGGGCAGCTCGCCGTATTGTTCAACATCAAAATCGTTTTTAAGCGCTGTTATAGCCGGTAATACTTCGTCAAAAAAACTGCGCTTAAGTTGTTGTTCGCTGAGCCACTGTGTTTTTTCGGCTTCACCCCAGGGCTTACCGACAGTGCCGATATGGTAAATTTTTTCCATTGTTGTTCCAGTAATAAAGGCTGCCGGCAGCAGCGTAAAATATAATGTCACTATAACATTGAACCCGCAGTGACAGCCATGTTACTGCGTTTAACGCAACTGATAAGCAGTTTAACGCGACAGTAATTTAGTTAGCTTGCTAAGTATTTTTGCGGGTGTACAATACTTAGCAAGCTAACTAATTTATAGGCATGTAATGACCGATATAACAAACCTGACAGAAATGAAAGCCATGCTTAAAGTGCCGCTGGGTAACCAGATTGGGCGGGTGCATCGCCTGTGGCGCAGTGCTATAACCGCGGCAGTGCAATCACTGGATATGACAGAATCACGCTGGACAGCAATGTTACACCTGAAAATGTTGGGCGAAGGTGCTACCCAGCAAGCGCTGGCGCAGGAGTTAGGGATTGAGATGCCGTCGTTAACCCGCACGCTTGGCCAACTGGTTGAACTGAATATGCTGGAACGGCGGCCACACCCGACCGACAAAAGAGCACACTGCCTTTATTTTACTCCTGCCGGCCAACAAACACTGACTAAACTGATTGAATGCACGATGCAGATCAGGCAGGCGTTGTATCGGGATTTAACACCGGCTGCCGTACAGCAGCTGATGCAGACGCTGGACCTGATGGAGCGCAACGCCCGAACTTTACTGGCCACAACATCAGCGGCCACCGCAGTGGAGGATAGCCTATGACACCGGATCAGGTTTTTAAACGCTGGGTGCACGGCGCAATCGTCGTCTTTGTTGTCGCCTTTGTGTATTTTATTGTCGCCGATATTTGGCTACCACTCAGTGCCCAGGCCAGGGTGATGCACCCGGTCGTGGGTATTGCGCCGGACGTGAGTGGTCAGGTAACACAGGTGCTGGTGCAGAATAATCAGCAGGTTAAAGCCGGTGACATTTTATTTAGTCTGGACAAGCAAAGCTACCAGTTAGCGGTGGATAAAGCTGAACTGGCGCTGGAGGCCGCGCAGCAGGAAAATACTCAGCTGGACGCCTCAATTGCCTCGGCTCAGGCCAGTGTGGCGGCGTATCAGGCTCAGGCCGATGAACTGGGGCTGGAGGTTAAGCGGCTGCAGCAGTTAATTGGTTCACGTAACGTGTCGCAGCAGCAACTGGATAAAGCGGCGGCCAATTATCAGGCGGCGCTGGCACAGGTTGACGCGGCTAAAGCGCAGGCTAATGAGCTGGTGGTACGCCGGGGCGAGCCGGGCGAGGCTAACTTACTGTTACGCCAGGCCGCTAATACACTGGCGAATGGGCGGCTAAACCTGCAGTACACCGATGTGCGCGCTAAGGTAGACGGTGTGATGACCAACCTGCAGTTGGTACCGGGCAATTACGCGACAGCCGGTAAAACGCTGGCTGCACTGGTGGCAAATGATGCCGACATTATTGCTGATTTTCGGGAGAAATCGCTGACTAGAGTTAAAGCCGGCACAGCAGCCAGTGTGATATTTGATGGCTTGCCGGGGCAGGTATTTGCCGCGACGGTGCGAGCTATCGATGCCGGTGTAAAAGATGGTCAGCTCAGTGCTGACGGCAGCCTGGCGAACCCGGAAAGTTCGGATCGCTGGGTGCGTGATGCGCAGTATTTACGCTTACACCTGACACTGGATGACAACGACGCGGTGTTGGCCGCGTTGCCTACCGGTGCCCGCGCGACTGTGCAGCTTTACCCTGCCGCAGGCCCGGCGCGTTGGTTGGGGCAGGCGCAGGCACGCTTTATCAGCCTGTTGCATTACATCTATTAAGGGGCAAAGCATGTCTTCGCCCGCCAGTGTTACTCACCCAAAACTGCAGCTGAGCAGCAATGATGTCAGGCAGTGTCTGCGCATTGCCTTTGGCGGCACACTGGGTTTTGTCGTGTGCAAACTGATGGACTGGAACTACGGCACCTTTTTTGCCGTGAACCCGATGCTGCTACTCGGGCTGGTGCCGGTATTAAATGCGCATGTGGTCCGTCAGTTTATTGCCGGTATTTTGTTTGTCAGTGTCAGTGTGTTACTGGTGCAGGGGCTGTTTGGCGACAAACCGGGCCTGATGACATTGCTGGTGGTTCTGCAGTTTGGTTTTTTATTTCGTTGTATGACACAAGGCGTATATTTTTTGTTTGGTGCCACCACCCTGGTAGGCTTGTCGATGCAGCTGCATTTTGCCAGTTATCCGGCACCGCTGACCCATGTTGGCGATATCGTGATGTCGAATCTGGTGGCCGGCATTTTTACGTTATTGGTCACGTTTTTAATGTACACGCTGTTTCCGGATACCTCAGCGCGCGCTGCTCGCCAGATGCCGGCTAAACCGCTGAGCAACCAACGCCATGAAGTGATCCTGGCAACAACGGTGGCAACCCTGTCGTTTCTCGTATTTCAAAGCTTTGATCTGATTGATTCGCTGTCGGCGCAGGTCGCCTCGGTACTGGTGTTGTTTCCGCTAAACTGGCACGGCGCCGGCAAAGCCGGCTGGAACCGGGCTATTGGCACCCTGGTCGGCTGCAACGTCGGGCTGGCCATTCAGCTTTTGCTGTATAGCCATTCGAATATTTTGCTGTTTGTCACTCTGGCGATGTGGATCAGTATTATGCTGTTTGCCCGGCACCATATGTTTGAAGGCGGCCAGTCTGGCGCGGGTTTTGGCGCCATGACAACGATGGGGATTTTATTCGGCCAGTACCTGACGCCACAAAGTGATCTGGTGTACAGCGCTTTGTACCGTTTCAGTTCAGTCGCTATTTCGGTGGTTTGTACGCTGATTGCGGTGTATCTGATGCATCAGTTGTTAAACCGTTTTGCGGCCACACGCTTGCAGTTATCCTAACCTGTTATGCTAAACAAAAAAGCCCCATTCAGGGGCTTTAGCCGGCTCTGCGGCTTATTGCAGGTGGTCTTTTAACTCACGACCGGCCTGGTCCAGTGCGTCTTGCACTGCCGGCACATCGCTTAGCACGTTCAGCAAGCCAAAGTCATGGATCATACCGTTGTAACGCACTGTGGTAACGGTTACACCCGCATCGTTCAGGTGGCGGCCATAGGCTTCACCTTCATCACGCAACACGTCCATTTCGGCCGTCTGAATTAATGCCGGTGGCAAGCCCTGCAACTGGGTTTTGGTTGCACGCAGGGGTGAAGCATAAATCTCGTTACGCTGCTCCTGCGACGTGGTGTAGTTATCCCAAAACCACTGCATCATATTGCGGGTTAAGAAATGGCCATCGGCATAAGTATGGTACGAGCTATTGTTAAAGCCGGCATCGGTGACCGGCCACAGCAGCAGCTGGAATTTCAGCTTTGGTGTGCCTGCTTCTTTTGCTTTCAATGCCACTACCGCCGCCATATTGCCACCCACACTGTTACCGGCTACCGCTAAACGGCTGCCATCAACGCCAATTTCTTTACCATGCTTTGCCACCCATTGGGTTGCGGCATACGCCTGGTTAATTGCGGTTGGGTATTTCGCTTCCGGTGACGGGGTGTAATCAACATACACTGCCGCTGCACCAGAGCGCTGCACTAAATCACGGATTAAACGCTCATGCGTTGGGAAATCTCCCAGTACCCAGCCACCACCGTGGAAGAACATAAAGGCCGGTAAGGTGACGGTGCTGCCTTGTGGTTTTACAATCACCAGTTTAATGCTCTGGCCGTCAACATTTATGGTTTTTTCGCTGACATCGGCTGCCGGCAAAACCGCACCTTGCTGAGCACCCGCCAGCACAGCTCGGGCATCTTTAGCTGATAACTGCTCCAGAGGTTTACCGCCACCCTGAGCTAAGGCAGTTAAAAAGCCCTGTGTTTTCGTTTCAACACCCGGTGAGCCGGCCGCCATGGCGTTACCGATACTTAATGCTAACAGGCTGGCAGTGATTACAGTGTTTAGTGTTTTCATGATGGTTTCCTCAATAATTCAGTTAATTTAGCTTCAGTTAGGTTTGCTGTTTACACAGCTGTTATTTGTTAGTCGCAGTTGCGGCTTCGGCTATTAGTGCGGCGACTTTGTCCGGGTGTGATGTCATCACCACATGGGAAGCGCCCGGTACTTCAACGATGTTTTTTGCTTTAGCCCGCTGTGCCATAAATTTCATTGCCGCCGGCGGAATATTCTTGTCGGCGCTACCATAAATGCTCCATGACGGTACGGTATGCCAGGCCGGCAGGCCAGCGGGCTCAGTTAAGGCCAGCTCAGTGACCGGGCGTTGTGTCGCGGCCATCAGCGAGGCTTCTGCGGTTGGTACATCGGCTGCAAACTGTTCGCCGAATTTGTCTTGCTGGATATACAGGTCTTTATCACCGTCTTTTAATATCACCGGCGTGGCCAGTGTCGGGCCTAAAGTGCTGCCCGGGTAACGGCCGGATAATTCCAGCACTGTCTCACCCTGTTCCGGTGCGAATGCGGCAACATAGACCAAAGCAGTAACATTGGTGTTGTTCTGCACGGCGTTGCTGATTACCGCACCGCCGTAGGAATGGCCAACCAATACAACCGGGCCGCTGGTTTGTTTTACCACGCTGGCAACATAATCAGCATCGGCGCTTAAACTGCGTAGCGGGTTAGCAACGGCTACCACCGGGTAGCCTTGTTGCTGCAGATTAGCGGCTACGCCGTTCCAGCTGGATGATTCGGCGAAAGCACCATGTACCAGCACCACTGTTGGTTTTTCAGCAGCAAAAACAGCGCTGCTTAACGTTAATGCTGTGGTAGCAACAACAGCGGCGATATGGCGAAATTTAAACTTAGTCATCATGTATTCCTTTTCAGTTAATAATGTTTTGTTGGTTAACGTAATGCCTCAAGTGGCTTACTACTCAGCTGCAGTTCAGTTGCAAGCGTTAGGAGTATATTAAGGGGTCTGTTTTGACTTTTGGCGTCAAATTGTCTAAATTATGCTGCAGATAGTCTAATTGAGGTGATTATGGACAGGCTTTCAACCTTATTGGCGCAGTTTGGTATGCACGCTACAACTTTTTATGCCGGCACTTTTAGTGGTGAACTGGCGTATGATTCACAGGACCACAGTGGCAAGCTGTATTTGTTTAATACCGGTAAAGCCAGGTTGCATATAGCAAAGCAGGAGATTGTTATCAGCCGGCCCAGCCTGCTGTTTATTCCCCGGCCGTGCAAACACAGCCTAACTGCGGTGGCGGCCGACAATACTCAGTTGGTTAGTGCGGCGGTAAGTTTCGATGGCGGGCTGGATAACCCGCTAACCACAGCCTTACCTGACTATATGTTGCTGCCCGTTAGTGAGTTACCCATTTTGGGCGACAGCGTATTGTGGTTATTCAGCGAAGCTGCTGAACAAAACTGCGGTAAAAATGCGGTGTTAAACCGGTTGTTTGAGCTGGTGATGATTCAGTTGCTGCGTCATGTGATGAACAACCGCGTCGTTGCAAGCGGTATGATGGCGGGGTTGGCCGATTGGCGCCTGGCGCGGGCCGTAACGCTAATGCATGACCAGCCGCAAAAAAGCTGGTCGGTGGCAGAGCTTGCCAGTGCTGCCAGTATGTCGCGGGCCAGCTTTGCGGCGCAGTTTCATAAAGTGGTGGGTAAAACACCGGCGGACTACCTGCTAAGCTGGCGGGTAAGCCTGACGCAAAAACGGCTGCGTGAAGGTAAACCCATAGCACTGATTGCCGACGAAGTGGGTTATGACAGCCCGTCAGCACTGGCGCGGGCGTTCCGGCGTAAAACCGGCACCAGCCCCAGAGAATGGCTGCAACAGCAGTAGCGTCTGCTGCGTTATACCGGTTTGGGGCTATAGCCCACAGCCAGTTTATCCAGCGTTACTTCGCCAAAGCGTTGTAGCACCAGATTTTCAGCCTCTTGCAACACGTCATCAATGGCCAGGTTTACTGCTTTTTCTATCGGGCAGTGGTTGTGCTCGTCGGTTAAACCAATGGTAAATAACGTGCCTTCGCTCAGTGAGCGGTGAATGTCCAGCAAAGTGATGCTATGCAGCGGTTTGGCTAAGGTCCAGCCCCCGCCATGACCTTTTACCGCACTGACATAACCTTGCTCGCGCAACAGTGCCATAGTGCGGCGCACCACGACCGGATTAGTGTGCAGCATCAGCGCCAATTGGTCTGATGTAATGGCTTTCTGCAGCTGGTGCAAATGCACCAGCACGTGCAGCATGCGCGATAAACGGCTGTCTTTTCTCATGTTTTACTCTGTCAGCGCTGTATTGCAGACTATTCTACCGCAGTTTTAAGATACTTTTAGTGTTACAAGAGTTGTTTTCGCTTTTTATGTAACTTATGATGTTATTTAAGTTGGCTGTTTAACAGAGAAAGTGAGGAACTCAGATGATATGGGATGCAATAGTAGTGGGCGGCAGTTTTGCCGGTTTGTCTGCGGCAATGCAGTTAGCGCGAGGCCAGCGCCAGGTGTTGCTGATTGATGCCGGTGAACCGCGCAACCGTTTTGCGGCGCAGTCGCATGGTTTTTTTGCTGCCGATGGCGCAGAGCCTGGCGAGTTGCGCGGTCGCGCCTGGCAACAGCTTATGGCGTATCCGACAGTGCAGTTCAGGCAAAGCCGCGTTAACAGTGCAGAGAAGCTGGCCGATGGTAACTTCTTCCTCAGCGATGAAACCGGCACGCAATATCAGGGCAAAGCGTTAATTCTGGCAACCGGGCTTACCGACACCTTGCCAACTATACCGGGCCTGGCACAGCGCTGGGGCAAGTCGGTGATCCATTGCCCGTATTGCCACGGCTATGAGTTTCGTAATCAGCCGATAGCGGTAATTGCCACCGGTGAGGCGTCGGTACATCAGGCGGCAATTCTGCCGGACTGGGGCCCGGTAACCTATTTCAGCCAGGGACAGTTTATGCCGGATGCAGAGCAACTGGCGTTGCTTAAGCGCCGTGGCGTAACACTGGAGCATAGCGCCGTAACCGCGGTGGAAGGCGAAGGTTTTGATATCAACCATATGCTGCTGGCAGATGGCCGGCGAGTGCCGGCAAAGGTGGTGTATGTGGCACCGAAAACCGCCTTCGGCCACACTTTGGCGCAGCAACTGGGCTGTGAGCTGGAGCAAGGGCCGCTTGGCGCATACATTAAAACCGATGCCATGCAGCAAAGTTCAATCAGCGGTTTGTTTGCCGCCGGCGATATGGCCAGCCCGATGCATAACGGCATGTTGGCGGCGGCTGCCGGAGTTAAAGCCGGTGCCGCAGCTCACCGCGTGCTGATGTTGGGCTGAGTTACTGCAAGGTCCGCTTTGTATCCGGCGGATATACGCCTATGCTTATTCTGTCTATAAAAACAACAGGATGACGTAGTTATGTTAAGAAAGCTTAAGATTGGTAAGCGGCTGGCGGTAGTTTTTACGTTAATGGTGTCACTCAGCGTTATAGTGGGTGGTGTGGCAATGTATCGTTTTTCTGAAACGGAAGCTAATTTACACAACATTGCCGATCGCCGCCTGCCGGCCTCCTTGCTGGTAGGTAATATGAATCGTGAGTTTTTATTAATGCGCTTGTACACGCTGAATGTGCTGTATGCCAACTCTGCGGCCGACCGGCAACAGGCGCAGGCAACTTTGCAAAGTGCGATGAAAAAATACAGCGAAGCTGAAGATAGCGCCGCGGCGTTCCATAAAACAGCAGCCGGTAGTGCTGTGTTTAATCAGGCCGTAACGGCTAAACAACAATATGATCAGTTGCACCGGCAGTTGCTGGCCTTCATGGAGCAAGGCCAGATAGAGCAGGCAGAACAATTTCGCCACCAGGGTATTGATGAGGTAGCGCGCAAAGTAACTGAAGCGCTGAGTGAGGTAGCCGCTTATCAGCAAACTACGGCACATCAGCAAGCAGAAAGTGCCAAGCACAGCATAGAACTTGCGACCAGCAATATGATTGCCATATTGGTGCTGGCAGTAGTGCTTGCGGTTGCACTGGGCTTGATGTTAAGCCGCAGTTTGGTGCGGCCAATGTCGGCGGCAGTGTCAATCAGTCAGCGAATTGCCGCCGGCGAACTTAACCAAAGCTTTGCTGATGATGAACCGGACGAAGCAGGAGAAATGATCCGCGCCATGGCGCAAATGCAGCAACAGTTACGCAAGACAGTGCATGAAATTAACCATTCGTCATCGCAATTGGCCGCCACCTCTGAAGAGCTGAGCGTGGTAACCGAGCAATCAAGCCGTATTTTGCATCAACAAAGTGAAGAGCTGGAGCAGGGCGCGACAGCGGTTACTGAGTTAACCACCGCCATAGAAGAAGTGGCACGCAGTGCAGCCTCTACATCGCGGGATTCCGAAATTGCCAATGATAAAGCCCGGCAGGGGCAAGAGCGGGTCAACCATACTATTCATACTATCCGCGCGTTGGATGGCGAGCTGCAATCGTCGCGTCATGGCATAGAAAAACTGGCTGACAGGGTTAAGGACATTGGCTCTGTATTGGATGTTATCCGCGCCATTGCCGAGCAAACTAACTTGTTGGCGTTAAATGCAGCAATAGAGGCAGCACGGGCGGGCGACAGTGGTCGTGGCTTTGCCGTGGTAGCCGATGAAGTGCGTGCTTTGGCCCATCGTACCCAGGAGTCGACTAAAGAGATTGAGCGCATGATGCATGCCGTTCAGGCTGAAACCCATAACACGGTAGAAAGTATGAGCAGCTGCAGTGGTAAAGCAACCGAAACATTACAGATTGCGCAGCAGGCCGGCGAGGCACTGCAGCTGATTGCTGAGGCTATCAGCCAAATCAGTGACCAAAACCTGACCATTGCCAGTGCAGCAGAGCAACAGGCTACCGTGGCACGTGAAGTGGATCGTAATTTGGTGAATATTCGCGATTTGTCGGTGCAAACTTCAGCCGGCGCCAACGAAACCCAGGCATCCAGCGCCGAGTTGGCGCGTTTGGCACAAAGCCTGAGCGAATTAATTAACCATTTCCGCGTCTAGTCACAAGCACGACGCAGTAAGAATAAACCGCAGTTGGCGTTGGCCGGCTGCGGTTTTTGTTGTCGGCCTTAAACCACCTCCTATGGAGGT
>NZ_JABSOD010000007.1 GCF_013283795.1 Rheinheimera lutimaris | reverse complement strand
CAACCGATCTGAAAAATTCTTATCTGATCGGCATTAGCGAATTCGCTGCCTTTTTGCTTAAATATTGGCTGACTTTACATCCATACGCTGATGAATAATGGCTACTACATCGATACCGGAAGCATCCTGCAAATAAAACACCCGATGCTGCAACACACTAAAACTAAAATAACCGGGCCTTACATCTTCGCGCTTAACACCCAGCGCAGGGTTTTGCGCCAATTGATTAAGGCACTTAAACAGCTGAGATAAATAACGATTTGCCTGTGCTTGGCCCCATTTATCAGCGCTATACAACCAAATTTGTTCTAAATCATCTTTGGCATGCTGCCTAAGCTGATAACGCCGGTTCATTTACCGTATTTCTGCGACAGCTCTGCAACAAAAGCCAGCTCATCAAAGTTTTCCACTACAGGGCTTTGCTCGGCAGCTTCTAACTTCTGCCGCAGCTCAGCCAGCTTTATTTCATCTTCTTCCAACAAGCGCAGCCCGGCGCGCACTACTTCGCTTACCGACTGATAACGCCCCTGCTGCACCCGCTCAGCAACAAAGTGCTCAAAATGCTCGCCAAGGGTTACTGATGTATTACGTGCCATAATGCCTCCGGATAACTGTATTAAATACTAATACAAGAAATCTTGCCTTTGCAAACTGCAGCAACAAAAAAGGCAGCCTAAGCTGCCTTTAGTCCTGCAAGCTGTTTAGTTAAAACAACAAGTTGTTACCAAAAAAGATAGTCGACACGGTATTAATAAAAATCACGGCCAGAATAAGCGGAATAAAGGTGCCCAGCGAGAAGTTAACGTATTTTTGCAGCAAGGAACCAGCAAATGTCGCATTGCCCTGGCTTATTTCCGCATCCAGATTATGTTTCTTCCAGCGATAGATCACGAACAAACATAACAAGAAACCATTCAGTGGCAAGATGGTTTCATAGAAGATGTCATACACCAGATCAAAAAATGACTTATTTAAACCACCATAGCTCAGCAGATTGCTGAATACATCAACCCGGCCAAATGACAACGCACAAATAACGGCCAGTGCTATCATCGCCGCGCCAAGCGAAAACAGCGCTGTACGACGGCTTACGCCTTTTTGATCCATTAAACTGCATACCGGTACTTCAATAATAGATACCAGAGAGGTTAATGCCGCAAAGAACACCAGCAGGAAAAAGAACCCGGCAATAAAACTGGCACCGAAATAACCAATGTCAGCCTGCATAGCTAAGAAAATTTTCGGCAAAAAGGTAAAAATCATGCTGATGCTGGATTCTGACAAGGTGCTTAACTGAATATCCGGATTAAACGAGAATACTGCCGGCAGGATCAATAAGCCTGAACAACATGCCACCAATACCGACAAGCCCGCCACCATTTTACCGGCGTGCACGATATTGTTGTTTTTCTGAATGTACGAGCCGTAAGTAATTAAAATACCCATGGCCAGTGACAGCGAGAAAAATGCCTGTGCCAGCGCGCCGTTTAATACCTTACCCGTTAGCTTATCAAACTCCGGAATAAGGAAAAATTTAATGCCTAACATGGCGTTATCCAGCGTAAATACGTAGACAACCAATGCAATTAACATGACAAACAGCATCGGCATCAATACCCGCGCGGCTTTCTCTATGCCCTGCTTTACCCCACCTTGCAGGATAAAAAAGGTTAAGCCTACTACTATAGCCATATAAACAAACAGCTCGTTACTGTTAATAAAGTTACCGAAACTGTCCGGCCCGGCCAACTCATTCAACTGCCCCATCACCGATTTGCCCAGGTAACCAAAAATCCATACGGTGATCACCAGATAAAACACACCAATCATAAACGGCGTAATAACCGACATCCAACCAACAGTGCGCCAGGCACGGTTTTGGCCAATTTCGGTGTAAGCACCCAACGGGTTTTGCCGGGTGTGGCGGCCTAAACTCATCTCTGCCAGCATTACCGGTAAACAGATAAAAAATACGAAAAAGGCATACATAATTAAAAAGGCGGCGCCGCCGTTTTTACTGGCCATAACCGGAAAGGCGACCAGATTACCGATACCGACAGCTGAACCGGCGGCTGCCAGTACAAAGCCGAGGCTGGAACTGAATTGTTCACGTTTCATTGCTACGCGGACTCCCTGAATTTTTTCTTATTAGAATACCGGAGCTGCTGCCCGGTTATTGTTATAGCGCTCTGCATGCTAACAGGCTGTTGCAGTAAATCCTAGCCTGTACTGCTCCGATGCGTTCAACAGCGTTGGAACGCGGCTGAGGATCTGCTATCGTGCGCCACAGAAAACCGGCTCTGCAGAAGGACAGCCTTTTATGTTCTATATGATTTACTCCGAAGACGTTACCGACAGTTTAGAAAAACGCCTTGCAACCCGGCCGGCCCATCTGGCCCGCCTGGAACAGCTGAAAAATGAAGGCCGGCTGCTATTGGCCGGCCCAACGCCTGCTATCGATAGTCTTGACCCGGGTGCGGCCGGATTCAGCGGCTCTTTGGTGGTGGCAGAGTTTGCCGGTTTAACCGATGCACAAAGCTGGGCCGATGCCGATCCGTACCTGGCAGCCGGCGTGTATGCGCGCTCAATCGTAAAACCGTTTAAAAAAGTGTTGCCTTAAACTCCCGGCCTCAAGGACAGTAGCATGAGTTACGTTTTACTTACCGGTGGCGCCGGTTATATCGGCAGCCATACTGCACTGGAGCTGCTAAACGCCGGTTATCAGGTATTGAGCTTTGACAACTTTAGCAATAGCTCAGATGAAGCGCTTAACCGGGTGCAGCAACTGACAGGCAAACAACTTACCAGCGTTAACGGTGATATCCGTGACGAAGCAGCACTGCGCCAGCTGTTTAGCAGCTATAGCATCAGTGCTGTGGTGCACTTTGCCGGTTTAAAAGCGGTGGGTGAGTCGACACAAATACCACTGCATTACTACGATAATAATGTTGCCGGTACAGTTACGCTGTGCCGCGTTATGCGCGAGTTTGGCGTGAAAAAGCTGGTGTTCAGCTCGTCCGCTACGGTATACGGCGATGCCAAGCAAGTGCCTATCGCAGAAACTGCACCACGCTCGGCCACTAACCCCTATGGCCAGAGCAAACTGATGATCGAGCATATTCTTGAAGATCTGCTGCATGCCGAGCCCGACTGGGGCATCACCTTGCTGCGTTACTTTAACCCGGTTGGCGCGCATGACAGCGGCCAAATAGGCGAAGACCCCAACGGTATACCCAATAACTTAATGCCGTTTATTTCACAGGTGGCGGTGGGTAAACGCGATAAGCTTAGTGTGTTTGGCAACGACTACCCCACGCACGATGGCACCGGGGTACGCGATTATATCCATGTAGTGGATTTAGCGCGCGGCCATCTCAAAGCACTGCAATATCTGGAAAATCATAACGGTATTGAAGCCATTAATTTAGGCACCGGCATAGGTTACAGCGTACTGGATATGGTAAAGGCTTTTAGCAGCGTAAATGCAGTAGCGGTGCCCTACCAGATTGCCCCGCGGCGGCCCGGCGATATTGCCACCTGTTATGCGCAGCCGACGAAGGCGAAAGCGCTACTGGGCTGGCAAGCAGAGAAAACATTGGACGATATGGTACGCGACAGCTGGCGCTGGCAGTCAGCTAACCCGAATGGTTACAAAAGCTAGTTAATAAGCCCCAGCTCAAGCGCCAGCAATACCGCGCGGGTGCGATCGCGCACCCCAAGCTTGGACAGTATTGCCGAGCACTGGTTTTTTACCGTGCCTTCAGATTTAAACAGCGCTGCGGCAATTTCTTTATTGCTGTAGCCGGCGGCCATTAGCTGTAAAATCTCCAGCTCTTTATCACTTAGCGGCTCAAGCTGTGAGGGCATGGTGAAGTCGCTACTGCTATTACGCACCGTACCTAACAGGCGCTCGGTAATATTCGGCGCAAACCAGCTACCACCGCTGGCCAGGGCTGCAATCGCCTCTACCAGAGTTTCCAGCGACACATCTTTCAGCAAAAAGCCACGCGCGCCCAGCGTAATACTTTTTAACACCAGCTCATGCTCGTCGAACGTGGTTAAAATCAGTACAGGCACACTAATCTCAGCCTGCTTTAACGCAGCCAGGGTTTGTACACCATTCATTACCGGCATTGATAAATCCAGTAAGATCACATCGGGGCTCAGTTGCTGGCATGCAACCACTACGCTGCTGCCGTCGGCACACTCCCCCACTACCTCTACTTTGCCGCAAAAGCCGAGCAAGCTTTTAATACCATCGCGGATCAATTTTTGATCATCGACCAGCAGCACCTTATGCATTGTCACTCTCCATATACGGCAGCCTCAGGCTAAGGTGCATGGCCTGTTGCGTCGAATCTACCTGCAGTACGCCACCACATTCGGCAAGTCGTTCCTGCATACCTTTAATACCATTGCCCGGCCGCCAGTTTGCCGCCAGCTTACCATTATCCACCATGCTCAGTTGCAGCTCGCCGTCAGTAACAGCGGCAGTGATCTGCAGTTCAGTCGCGCCACTGTGTTTCAGGCAGTTGCTAATCGCCTCTTGCACAATGCAGAGTAAATGCTGCGCTTGTTGCAAATCGTTCAGCATAATATCGGCAGGGATCTGCAGCCTGACCTTAAGCTGCTCCGGTAATAACGCCACTAACGGCTGTATAGCGTCTAACAGCGAAACGTCGGCATACTGACGCATAGTGCTTACCGCTTCGCGCACATCGGCCAGCAGCAGCTTCGCCAGCTGATGGCATTTATCTACCTGCAACTTAGCTTCACCTTCGGTTATATGACCGGCAACCTGCAATTGTATCGTCAGCGCCGTTAAATGATGTCCGACTAAATCATGCAGATTGCGGGCAATACGGGTACGTTCGCTTTGGCGTGACGCCGCCTGCAGTAATTGCTGCGTTGCCTGCAGCTGTTGATGTTTCGCCGCTAATTCCTCTTTTGCCGTTTGCTCTGACTTTGCCGTGCTTTGCACTAAAACAGCAAATAAGTGAAAAGCACCATACAGCAACGCCGTAATCCACAGCGAATGGTGCTTTTGGTAAGATGCGATGCTAAACCAAAGAATAACGACGACAAGCGTTAACGCGATGGCATTGCGCTGAGACAGTGCAAAGGGTAAAACGGCAGCCCAGATGATAGTCAGAATAGCCAAATATTCGAAATGCGATTGGGGCAACAACACCAGCAAAGCAAGCGCAGCAACTAACTGTAACACCAGCAAGCTTTTGCCTGCTGGCGAATGCGGCGGGCAGCGAAAGTAATCAAAGGTTAAGGCAATAAAGGCCGCACCATAGAGTAAAAACAAGCTGATAACGCCAAGCCAATGTTGCATCTCGGTAGTTGGCGGCAAAAGAGATAAGGTAATAATAAATACCAGCGCCCAGGTCAACACACCGGCCAGGCTGGATAAAGGCAGCTTATTTGTCATCCGCGTATTATGCTTTTCCTTTGCAAAACTGCAATAGGCCAAAAGTCATAGTGTAAAATCCTGACTTCTGGCACCTGTGCGTAACAAGCGGTCGCAATACACTTAGTCCAACCACTAAGGAGACTTAATATGTCCGCTTTACACAGCTTTTTATTATACTTACACATCGCACTTGGCAGCATTGCCTTACTGCTTTTTTGGCTACCGGTTATCGTTAAAAAAGGTAGCAAGTTACATAACAACGCCGGGCAAGTATTTTATTACATCATGCTGTTGGTATCCGGCTCAGGCATGGTGATGAGCGGCTTAACCATCTACGATCCGCTCACCATCTATCCTATGCCCAATTTAAGCGGCATTGAGCTGCAACGCTTTTTGGGTTGGCGCGTTGTATTTTCGCAATTTTTATTACTGTTAAGCCTGCTTACCTGGGTGTCAGTGCGCCACGCTATTGGCGTACTGCTAGCCAAAGCTAATCGCAACCTGTTAAAACGCCTTAGTTTTCTTGGGCCAGTATTGCTTATGCTGCCGTTATCGCTGTTTGTCGCCTGGCAGGGACACAAATTTAACCAGACATTGCTAATGATTTTTGCCGGAGTCAGTTTTTATGCCGCAGCAAGTATTTGTGTGTATGTATTTAAAGCAGAAATTAAACCACGGCAATGGATTATTGAACACTTCACCTCAATGGTTGGTACCGGCATTGCAGTTTACACTGCATTCTTCGCGGCCGGCGGTCGTCGATTGGTAAGCGGGTTATTGCCTGAGCAATGGATGATGCTGACATGGCTGGCCGCGCCGGTAATAGGCGTTAGCGCCATTATTTTCTTAAAAGGATATTTCCAACGCAAATACAAAGTGACAGTTTCACAAAAATAAAAGCTAACTTTGTAAGATAAAGATTTCCTAAATGCCATAGATTACCTACATTAAATACAGCTTAACAACATTTGTAGGTTTCTATTGTGCGAAGTGTCTTTTTTACTGGTTTAGCACTGCTGCTATTGGCCATTCAGCTATTAGCAGCAGTAAATGCACGAACGGTAATTTTTGCCCTGCCCTATGACAACAGGGACGTGATGCAAGATTATCACGTGCAATTGCTGCAAAAAGCACTGAGCTACTCCACCACCCCCTACATCTTGCAGCCGGCAAAAGAAACTATGGCACAAAGCCGTGTACTGAGGGAAATAAGCCAGCACACCGGCATAGTCGATGTGTTCTGGAGCATGACCAGCGTTGAGCGGGAAAAAATGCTAAAGCCTGTTCGTGTGCCACTAAGCAGAGGTTTGCTCGGCTGGCGCCTGTTACTGGTAAACGAAAATGCACCATTTTTATCCACGCCGCGTACCAAACAAAACACCTTGTTTGTGCAAGGCCATGATTGGCCGGATAGCCAGATCTTAAAAGCAAATGGCTATAAAATTCATGCAGCCAATGACTATCACTCCATGTTCACCATGGTTGAAAAAGGCCGTGTCAATGCGCTGCCGCGCTCAGTCATTGAGATTGCTGATGAGCATAAAAATATCGCTGCAAAACTGTTTATTGCGCCGGACTTAATGTTGTATTACCCCACAGCAGAGTACTTTTTCGTCTCCAATAGCGATACAAATTTAGCTGCAGCCATAGAGTATGGCCTGATTGAGATGTACAAAGACGGCAGTTTTAATGCGTTGTTTGAACAGCGATATGGCACCATTCTCACGCAATTAGCGCAACAAAAACGTAAAGTACTTAAGCTGCAGAATCCATTGCTACCAACTGCTACACCGCTGGATAAGCCAGAGTACTGGCAGCCATTACCCGGCCACTTCGAACAAATCAACTGGTAATTCAGCATTGCCCTCTAGCTTTTTCAGCTTTACAACACAGCGGTTATTTCTTAAGGTCGTGCGAAATATAACTGAGCACAACTTCTTATGATGGCAGTAGAAAATAAAGTAATTTGGATCACCGGCGCCTCAAGTGGTATCGGTGAAGCGTTAGCACGTGAGCTGGCGGCTGATGGTGCCCGGTTGGTTTTAAGTGCGCGGCGGCAAAGTGAACTTGAACGGGTACGCTCCAGCTTAGCAAACAGCAGCCAACACCTGCTGTTGCCACTGGATATTACCGATACTGCCGCTGTTAGTGCGGCTATTAACACCATACAACAACAAATTGGCGGGCTGGACTGGCTGATTAATAATGCCGGTATCAGCCAGCGCGCACTTATTAGCGACACCACAATCGACACTGAGCGTAAGCTGTTTGAAGTGGATTATTTTGCTCAGGTAAACCTTACCCGTCAGGCACTGCCGCTGTTGCTGGCAGACGGCGGTGGCAAGACAGTATTTGTTTCCTCCGTTGCCGGTTTAGTCGGCACCCAATATCGTGGCAGTTATTCTGCTGCTAAAGCCGCACTGCATTTATGGGCCAATAGCCTGCGCGCGGAATTATTTGAGCAGGGCTTAACCGTCGCGACAATTTTCCCGGGCTTTGTTAAAACTAACGTTTCACTTAATGCCTTAACCGGCGATGGCAGCGCGTTTGGCACTATGGATGATGCCCAAGCCAACGCCATGAGCGCAGAGCAATTTGCCGAAAAAGCAGTAAAAGCGCTGCTAAACGGTAAAAGCTATATTGTCATCGGTGGCCTAAAAGAGCGCTTAGGCGCATTGGTATCGCGCTTATCGCCGGAGCTGCTGTATAAAATGGTGCGCAAAAGCAAGGTGCGTTAACTGACCACTGCCTGATAAATCAACCGCAAACCGAGCAGCAACATGCTGATACTGATCAGATGATAAAACAGCTGATATGTGGGCCCCTTTAAACTCAGGCAGGCTTATCCTAACCCCAAAATAGCCACAGCAAACAACTGTAACTTTAAATTCATCAAAACGAAACAAATTATGGACAATATGGGTATGTTATTTCACCCGGGTTGGAATACAACAGTCCAATGGAAGTTACCCCTCAAGTTAAAAAAGGATAAAATGATGAAAAAGTTACTTATTTCTTTACTGTCTGTTGCTGCGCTGTCTTCTGCTGCTAATGCTGCAACAGTTACTTTCTATGACGTGACTCAAAACGTTCCACCTGCTTCTAATAATTTTTCAATATGGGCAGGCGCTTATAACGCTTATGGCTATTGCTATATGAAAGGCTTTGATGACGCACTGACTTATACAACCTCTTGTGGTGAAGATGAGATGTCATTTGCTGAATACAAAGGTGGCAATAAATGGAGTACGCGTTCAAGTGGCTCTAAAAACCAATGTTATCCAATTTTGGACAGCGTAACTTGTTCTATTGACAGCTTTGATATGCGCGGTGATAAGAACGAGCTGCAAAACCAGCAATAAGCTGAGTTGATATTGCCTGATATCTGCAGAGGCGGCATTATCAAAGGCCTGTAGATTGCTGTTGCCGGTGGATTAATAGCTGTGGCTACTATGCTCACAGTACGCAGAACAATCTACACAGACGCTTAACTACAACTGCAATACCTTTTAAATATAACAAAGGCGCTTTATGCGCCTTTGTCTTTAGTGCTTAACCTCTGCCTTCACGGCTGGGCTTTTTACCGTTAGGCTGCCGTGCCGGCTTGCCTTTGGGCTTGGCCGGACCTCTGCGCCCTGCCGGCTTAGCGGCATCCGGTTTAGCCGGCCGTGCTTCTGTAGGCTTGCGCTCTTTTGGTGTCCGCTCCGGCGTTTTAGCGGCGATATCGTGCTTACGTACCGCGCGTTTCATACTGGCCATGCGACGGCGGCGCTCGTCTCTGTCTTCCGGTTTTACTAAGGTAGCTACTTCCGGTGCTAAGCTGACTAACTTACGCAGGTAGTTTACATCTTCCAGCGGGTATTCGGCATAGCCGCCGGCAGGTAAATGTTTTGGCAGCAGTAAATCACCGTAGCGCACACGAATAAGCCGGCTGACTACCGCGCCCTGCGATTCCCACATCCGGCGCACTTCACGGTTGCGGCCTTCAGTTAGTACCACATGGAACCAACGGTTGATACCTTCGCCCGGCAGCGCTTTGATTTTTTTGAAGTTAGCTTTGCCATCTTCCAGCTCAACGCCGGTGCGCAGGCGCTGGATCATCGCATCGTTCACATCGCCGAATACCCTTACCGCGTATTCACGCTCTACTTCAAATTTGGGGTGCATCAGGCGGTTTGCCAGCTCACCGTCGGTGGTAAACAACAATAAACCTGAGGTATTAATATCCAGCCGGCCAATGGCTATCCAGCGCGCGCCTTTAATGTTTGGCAGACGTGAAAACACTGTAGGCCGCCCTTCCGGATCGGTACGCGAGCATATCTCGCCTTCCGGCTTGTGGTACGCCAGTACGCGGCAAATTTGCTGCTCTTCGCTGGCAATTTGTACCGGATGGCCATCTACCCGCACTTGCTGGGTTGGGCTGATACGATCGCCCAGGGTGGCAGGTTTGCCGTCAACCGTGACACGGCCTGAGCTTATCCACTCTTCCATTTCACGGCGCGACCCTACGCCTGCGCGGGCCAATACTTTTTGTAACTTTTCACTTGCGGTTTTTTCACTCATTAGTGCAATTCTCCTGTCGTCACGACGGTGTCAGCCAAATCCAGGCTGATGGCCTGAAATTCGGGCAAAGGGGGTAACTGGTTTAAATGTTTTAAACCAAAGTAATCTAAAAACTCTTTTGTAGTGGCGTATAAACCGGGCCGGCCGGGCACTTCTTTATGCCCTACCACCTTAACCCAGTTGCGATCCAGCAAGGTGCGCATAATCTGGCTGCTTACCGATACACCACGGATATCTTCTATCTCGCCGCGGGTAATGGGCTGACGATAAGCTATAAGTGCCAGCGTTTCCAGCACAGCACGGGAATACCGCGGCGAACGCTCCGGCCACAACCTGGCTAAATAGTCACTCAGCTCCGGTTTGGTAATAAAGCGATAGCCCGATGCGGTTTCCGTTAGCGTAACACCGCGGCCGGCGTAATCCTGCATCAGCCTGGTAAGAGTGTCAGTCAGGCGCTTTTTGCTGACATTAAAGCCATCCAGCACTGTGCTTTGTAAATCGTCGCTACTCAGTGGCTTATCGGCAGCAAAAATTGCAGCTTCAACCAACTGCATTAGCTGCACATCATTAATTTTGTCCGCCATTATGCCTCACCGGCTTTAAGTTTGACATGAATTTGGCCGTAGGCTTCCACCTGAATAATCTCCACCAGCTTTTCTTTGGTCAGCTCCAGTATGGCTAAAAAGGTTACTACCACGCCCTCGCGACCTTCTGTTACTTCAAAGCAACCGGAAAACGCCAGATAGCCATTATGTTGGCTGAGTAAGTCCAGAATACGGCTCATGCGTTCACGGGTAGATAAATGCTCGCGCTTAATATGATGGTGCTGAAAATCCTTCGCCCGTTTAACTATGTCTTTTAACGCCAGTGTCAGCTCAGCTAAGTCGACATCGGGTAAGATCAATAGCGGCGCGAAGTTGTCGGCCAGCACGGCAGTAGCGTTAAAGTGATCGCGCTCATCGCGTGGCAGGCTGTCCAGCTCAGTCGCGGCCTGCTTAAACACTTCATACTCCTGCAAGCGGCGAATAAGCTCGGCACGGGGATCGGCCTCTTCGTCCTCCGCTTCAGTGTGTCGTGGCAGCAATAACCGTGATTTAATCTCGGCTAACATTGCAGCCATCACCAGGTATTCTGCTGCCAGTTCAAAATTCAGCCCCTGCATCAGGTCAATATATTCCATATATTGCAGGGTAATTTCGTTAACCGGCAAATCGACAATATCAAACTTATGCTTGCGGATTAAATACAGTAAAAAGTCCAGCGGGCCTTCAAACGCATCGAGCAAAATCTCCAGCGCATCCGGCGGAATATATAAGTCTTCCGGCCGGTCCAGCACCGCTTCGCCACGGACAAAGGCCAGCGGCAGCGGTTGCTGTATGGTTAGGCTGTCGCTGATGATATCGCTCAAGGTTAGCGCTTGCCGTCAGTGTTTAACGAAACGGTGCCGGGTCGCCGCGGCCTTCGCGCAGTACCACAGGCTCATCGTCGGAATAATCAATCACCGTAGTTGGCGCTTCACCAATCACACCGCCGTGCATAATCAGATCAACCTGCTTTTCTAACCGGGCGCGCATATCTTCGGGATCGCTTTCAGCAAATTCTTCACCGGGTAAAATTAAACTGGTACTAAGCAGTGGCTCACCCAGCTCGGCCAGCAGTGCCAGCGCAATCTTGTTTTCCGGAATACGCAGGCCAATAGTTTTCTTTTTCTCGTTCAGCAGCCGCTTTGGTACTTCTTTGGTGCCGCGCAAAATAAAGGTATAGGCGCCTGGGGTATTGTTTTTAATCAGCCGAAAGGCGCTGTTTTCTACCTTGGCATATACCGACAGCTCAGATAAGTCGCGGCACATCAGCGTAAAATGGTGATCGCCACTTACCTGACGGATTTGTAAAATACGCTCCATAGCGCTCTTATCACCAACATGACAACCCAATGCATAGCCGCTGTCGGTCGGATAAATAACCACACCGCCCTGCTGAATAATTTGCACCGCTTGCTTGAGTAAACGCTGCTGCGGGGTTTCCGGGTGAATATGAAAAAATTGGCTCATTGTTATTCTTCTTAAATAAAATTAATGTCTTATGCCGGCGTTACTGCGTTACCCTGTAACGGCCAGTTCGCCCATACCGGTATCACATCGTCGGTTAAATATAGATTTTTTCCGATATCATTCCAAGTTGTTGCCTGATGAAAATCGGAACCCACCGACGCCGTTAACCCGTGCAACTGACACAGGGCCCACAACTCGCGTTTTTGCACCGGCGTTTGCTGCGGCGAAATCACCTCTATTGCATCACCACCCGCCGCAGCAAACTGCTCTGCCAGCCGCTTAACCCACTTGGTAGTCAGCTTATATTTTAACGGATGCGCCAGCACCGCTACACCGCCGGCATCGTGTATCCATTCAATCGCATCTGCCATCTCAACCCAGTTATTCGGCACATAGCCAATTTTGCCGCGACCTAAATACTTTTTAAATACACCATCCATGGAGCTGGCTTTGCCAATACTGACCAGATGGCGGGCAAAATGGGTGCGGGTTAACGCAGCGCCGTTGGCCAGGGCTAACACCGCCGGCAACACATCGGGGATCTGGTTCTTTTCTAACCGGCGCGCCATTTCCTCAGCACGCACTAATCTTGCCTGTTGCTGGCTGGCAAGGCGCTGTAAAAACTGCGGACACTGCGGGTTAATATTTAAACCAACTATATGAATTTCCAGTTGCTGCCAACCGGTAGAAATTTCTACGCCGTTAATCAGCTGCAGCGGCAGTTGCTGAGCGTTTATTGCCTGCTGTGCCGGTGCTAAACCGGCTACCGTATCATGGTCGGTAATAGCCAATACATCCACACCCTTTTCTATCGCACGTGCGATAAGGCCTTCAGGCGATAACACGCCGTCAGAGCATAGGGTATGGCTGTGTAAATCAATTTTCATCAGCACCTCAAAATAAGCTGGTTATTGTCGCACAGCAGCGGCTTATCGCAAAATAAACTGAACTCTTTGCCACTGCACTGCGTAACCGTGCTACACCTAATTCAGAGCGACGAAAACTATGTTTGGCTGGTTAAAATCCGATCCGGTAAAAAAACTGCGTAAAGCTTACGACCAAAAACTGGAGCAGGCGATGCATGCCCAGCGCAACGGAGATATGCGGCTTTTTGCCGATTTAACCGCAGAAAGCGAGGAAATCTGGCAGAAAATTCAGCAATTGGAAAAAACCGCAGCCCGGGGCTGAACGCTGAAGAATAAAGCACAAAAGCCCGCAGCCATCCGGCCGCTTATACGCTTTTATTTCTGTGTTATAACAAATAAGCACTTGACGCCTGCCACCCTTTTGCGGTTTTATGTGTGGCATAACAAATGAGGTCATTAAAGCTAATGCAATTTATCACAACCCTTAACCTGACTAACTGGTGGTGGCACATTCCCAACGGGCGTGTGTAGGCGTTGTATTAGCTGTAATTACCGAAGCCCGTTTCCACAAGAAGCGGGCTTTTTTTATGTGCCTGCAAAACTGTGCGAAGCGGCTGAAACTAAAAATGTCGAGCTATATTTATGAATCATAAGGAAAAAGTGAAACATGATCTTTAGTCATATCACCGACACGCCAGGCGAAGTGGCCAGTATCGCCATGCCACTGCCGTACCACAGTGATGCATTGGCCTGCTATCAGGCGCTGACGGCACAAAGCCCCTATTCGTTGCTGCTGGAATCAGCCGAAATTGACAGCAAAGACAATTTAAAAAGCCTGTTACTGATTGATGCGGCGCTGCGCATCGAATGCAATGCCCAAAACGTGGTAATTACCGCCGTTAGCGCTAATGGCGCGGTGTTGCTGCCCTATCTGGCCACTAAGCTAAGTGGCGACGCCGAAGTAGAGCAAAGCACCGACCGGCTGAGCATTACCTATCAGCGCCCGGCGCTGTTACTGGAAGAAAATGCCCGCCTACAAGCACCTAACCCCTTTAGCGTGCTGCGCACTTTGCAGCGGGAGCTAAAGTGCCAAAGCGATGAGCCGTTCGCGATATTTTTAGGCGGCGTTATCGGTTATGACATGGTCGCCACTGTTGAGCAGTTGCCTGACGTGCCAACAGCAGAAAATCAGTGTCCGGACTATGTGTTTTATCTGGCAGAAACACTGTTAGTGCTGGATCATCAAAGCGGCCACAGCCGGTTGGTCGGTAACGTATTTTGTGGCGAACAGGCCCCGGCTAACTGCTTTGTTATCGGCAAGCGGTTGGAGCAGTTAAAACAGCTGCTGCACAGCGCACCGGCAGAAACGACAACCAATGCAACTATTGACGCTGCAGTGCAGGTTGATATCAGTGATGCTGACTTTATGCATCAGGTAGAAAAGCTGAAACAGCATATTGTTGCCGGAGATATTTTTCAGGTGGTGCCATCCCGCTGCTTCCGACTGCCTTGTCCCTCACCGCTGGCGGCCTATGCCCGCTTAAAGCAGCAAAACCCCAGCCCTTATATGTTTTATCTAAAAGACAGCGCCTTCAGTTTGTTTGGCGCCTCGCCGGAGTCGGCACTGAAATTTGACGCCGCAAACCGTCAGGTCGAAATTTACCCTATCGCCGGCACCCGCCGCCGCGGCTTTAAAAGCGACGGCAGCATCGACCGCGATCTGGACAGCCGCATTGAGCTGGAACTGCGCCAGGATGAAAAAGAAAAAGCCGAGCATTTAATGCTGGTTGATTTAGCACGTAACGATGTCGCGCGCATCAGCGTACCGGGCAGCCGCTACGTCAAAGAGCTGCTAAAAGTCGACCGTTACTCTTATGTGATGCATCTGGTGTCGCGCGTGGTGGGCACGTTAAAGCCGGAACTGGACGCCCTGCATGCCTATCAGGCCTGTATGAATATGGGCACCCTGGTTGGCGCACCGAAAGTAAAAGCCGCCGAACTTATCCGTGGTGTAGAAGGTAAACGTCGCGGCAGCTACGGCGGTGCAGTCGGTTATTTGTCCGGCAACGGCGATTTTGACAGCTGCATTGTCATCCGCTCGGCCTATGTTGCCAATAACACCGCCTATATTCAGGCCGGTGCCGGAGTGGTGTTTGACTCTGTCGCCCAAGCCGAAGCCGACGAAACCCGCAGCAAAGCGCAGGCGGTGATTAACGCCATAGTGTCAGCCCATGATGCAGCGCATGCCAATAGCACAGTTAAGGAGTAACCGATGGCCGTTATTTATTTACTCGACAATATCGACTCCTTTACCTACAACCTGGTCGATGAATTTGCCCAATTGGGCTGCGGCGTAAAGCTGTATCGCAATACGGTGCCGGCTGACTACATCTATCAGCAAATGTTGACTGAAACAGAGCCGGTATTACTAGTGTTATCACCAGGTCCCGGTAGCCCAGCACAAGCTGGTAGCATGCCGCCACTACTGCAACTGTGTGATGCACAATTTCCGGTACTGGGCATCTGCCTGGGCCATCAAGCCATCGTTGAACACTTTGGTGGCGTGGTTGGCCGGGCCGGTGAAATCGTACATGGTAAAACCGCAGCCATTACGCTGCAGGATCATCCGTTATTTGCCGGCTTACCGCAGCCGTTTTTAGTGGCGCGCTATCACTCGCTAATGGCCACCGAAATGCCCAATGCGTTAACCTTGCTGGCCAATGACAGGCACATTCCAATGGCGGTGATTAACGAGGATAAACGCATGCTGGGCTTTCAGTTTCACCCCGAGTCTATCTTAACGACGCTGGGCAAACCGTTGTTAAAACAAAGCATTGATTATTTATTACGGGGCAAAGCATGACAGATAACATTCTATCCACAGTGCAACACAGCCTGAGTGGCCAGGCGCTTAGTTTTTCACAAGCGCAGCAATTTTTCAGCGCCGTGGTGCAAGGTGAGGTTGAGCCAATACATCTGACGGCGCTTTTGGTGGCGCTGAAAATGCGCGGTGAAACTGCCGATGAAATTGCCGGTGCTGCCAGCGCCTTACGCGCTGCCGCTACGGCTTTCCCGCGGCAGATCAGTGGCGGTATCGATTGCTGTGGCACCGGCGGTGACGGCAGCAATACCATTAATATCTCCAGCACGGCCGCCATTGTCGGCGCGGCCATGGGCTTAAAGGTGGTAAAACACGGCAACCGCAGTGTGTCATCGCGCTCCGGCTCAGCCGATTTACTCGAGCAGCTGGGCATCAATATTCAAATGACACCACAGCAGGCGGCCAATGCTCTTGAGCACACTAACTGCAGTTTTTTATTTGCGCCGCTGTACCATGCCGGTATTAAACACGCCATGCCGGTACGTAATGCACTAAAAAGCCGCACGCTGTTTAACTTACTGGGCCCGCTGGTTAACCCGGCCGCACCGGATTTTCAGTTGCTTGGCGTCTATGATCCCAAATTATGCCGCGTAATGGCGCAGGCGCTGCAGCAACTGGGTGTCAAACGCGCCTGGGTAGCACACGGCAGTGGCTGTGATGAGGTAGCGCTGCACGGCACCACCTATGTCTGTGAATTAAAAGACGGCGAGCTGACTGAGTTTAGCCTGACCCCGGACGATTTTGGTGTTGCACTTACACCGCTAAGTGCTTTGGCAGGTGGTGAGCCGGCCGACAATGCTGCGGCTACGCTGGCCATTTTGCAAGGCGAAGGCCCGGATGCCCATAAAGCGGCAGTGGCGATAAATGTGGCAGCAATGCTGAAAATTGCCGGCATGGGTGATGATTTAAAAGTGAATACCAGGGCGGTGTTGGAGCTGTTAAGCAGCAATAAGGCTTTTACTACCCTGTCGCAGTTTAAACACCTTAGTCAAAGCAAGGAGCCGGCAAATGACTGAAGCAATGCCGAATGTGCTGGCAAAAATTGTGACGCATAAAGCCGGCGAAGTCGCCGCACTTAAAGCCGCAAAACCGCTGACAACTTTTGTCGCGCAGGTAAAACCGACTCAGCGTGACTTTCTGGCGGCGCTAAAGCAAGCAGGCCCGCGCTTTATTCTGGAGTGTAAAAAAGCCTCCCCCTCAAAAGGGCTGATCCGCAATGATTTTAATCTTGCCGAATTAGCCCGGGTGTACGGCCAATACGCCGATTGTATTTCGGTATTAACCGATGAAACCTTCTTTCAGGGCAAGTATGAGTACTTGCGCACCATGCGTGAATTAGTCGATAAACCGCTGCTGCATAAAGATTTTATTATCGACAGTTACCAGATTTACTTAGGCCGCCACTGCGGTGCTGATGCGGTTTTGCTGATGCTATCGGTGCTGAGCGATGACGAGTACCGAAGCCTTGCCGCCACAGCCAACGAGCTGAATATGACGGTACTGACCGAAGTCAGCAATGAGGCAGAAACACTGCGCGCTGTGGCGCTTAACGCTGAGCTTATTGGTATTAATAACCGTGACTTACGTGATTTAAGCACTAACCTGGATACCAGCTTTACGCTGGCTAAACTGATCCTCGGGGGCAGAACGGTAGTATCAGAGTCCGGTATTTACACTAACCAACAAGTACGGCATTTAGCGCAGGTTGCCGATGCGTTTTTAGTCGGCAGCTCATTAATGGCACAAACCGATTTAGCTGCCGCCACCCGTAAATTAGTGCTGAGCGAGCACAAAGTATGCGGCCTAACCCGGCCGGAAGATGCCGCTGCCGCTTATGCTGCCGGCGCGTATTACGGCGGGCTGATTTTTTATCCGCCATCGCCTCGTTTCGTTACCCCGGAACAGGCAAAACAGGTGCAGCAAGACGCCCCACTGCACTATGTAGGTGTGTTTGTTAATGCTGACCAGGCCAAAGTCGCACAGTTGGCGCAAAGCTTAGCGTTAAGTGCAGTTCAGCTGCACGGCGAAGAAGATGATGGCTATATCAGTACGCTAAAAGCCTTGCTGCCGCCACAATGCCAAATCTGGAAAGCCTACCGGGTAAAGGAGGCTTTACCTGAGTTTAGCGCGCTTGCCGACCGCATCTTGCTGGACGCCTATCATCCACAGCAGCATGGCGGCAGCGGCATCAGCTTTAACTGGGCCTTGCTGACACAACACAACAGCAACCAGCCGATTATGCTGGCCGGTGGTTTAACGCCGGATAACTGCTTAGCAGCAGCTAAGCTGCCCGTTGCCGGGCTCGATTTCAATTCAGGGCTGGAAACTGCACCTGGCATCAAAGATGCGGCGAAGATCCGGTCAGCTTTTACACTATTGCGGGAGTTTCACCATGAGTGAGCTAAAACTTAACCCTTATTTTGGCCAGTATGGCGGCATGTTTGTGCCGCAGCTGCTGGTACCGGCATTAAAACAGCTGGAACAAGCCTATGTTGATGCCTTGGAAGACCCGGCCTTTCATGCCGAGTTTCAACAGCTGTTAACCGAATATGCCGGCCGGCCGACGCCGCTGACGCTGTGTCGCAATATTTCGCCGAATCCGTTGGTAAAAATTTACCTTAAACGCGAAGACTTACTGCACGGCGGCGCGCACAAAACCAATCAGGTATTAGGCCAGGCGCTGCTGACCAAACGCATGGGTAAAAAAGAGGTTATCGCCGAAACCGGTGCCGGACAGCATGGTGTGGCAACAGCGTTAGCTTGTGCGTTACTGGGCCTGAAGTGCCGCATTTATATGGGTGCCAAAGACATTGAGCGCCAGCAGCCGAACGTGTTTCGCATGAAGCTGATGGGCGCTACCGTTATTCCGGTAACCAGCGGCAGTGGTACATTAAAAGATGCAGTAAACGAAGCCATGCGCGATTGGTCAGCCACTTATGACACGACGCATTATATGCTGGGCACCGCAGCCGGCCCGCACCCGTTCCCCACCATAGTGCGTGATTTTCAGAAGATGATTGGTGAAGAAGCCAAACAACAGATCTTAAAAGCGGAAGGCAAGCTGCCTGACGCCGTAATTGCCTGTGTCGGCGGCGGCTCAAATGCGATTGGCATGTTCGCAGATTTTATCGCTGAAGAGGGCGTAAAACTGATTGGTGTTGAACCCGGCGGTAAAGGCATTAACACCCATCAACATGGAGCAGCCCTGTCTACCGGCAGCTACGGTATTTTGCATGGCGCTTACACCGCTATTATGCAAACCGGCGACGGCCAGATTGAAGAGTCATACTCTATTTCTGCCGGCCTGGACTACCCAGCGGTGGGCCCGCAGCATACCCATTTACAGCAAACCGGCCGCGCTGAATATGTCGCCATTAACGACGATGAAGCCTTAGCGGCCTTTCAGCAACTGGCGAAAAGTGAGGGCATAATACCGGCGCTGGAAAGCTCGCATGCGCTGGCCTATGCCTTAAAACTGGCGGCACAGGCAACAGAGCCGACCGTGTTACTGGTGAATTTATCCGGCCGTGGTGACAAAGACTTAGCCCATGTGCACAGCGTATTAGCAGGAGGCCAGTTATGAAACGCTATCAGCAGATGTTTGCCCGCTTAAACCGCGAAGGCCGTGGCGCTTTTGTGCCCTTTGTTACCATTGGCGACCCGACAGCAGAGCTGTCGTTTGAGATCATTAAAACCCTGATTGACGCCGGTGCTGATGCGCTGGAGCTGGGTATCGCCTTTTCAGATCCGATAGCCGATGGCCCGACCATTCAGGGTGCCAATATCCGCGCCTTAGCGGCCGGCGTAACGCCCGCCATCAGCTTTGATGTGATTGGTAAAATCCGCGCTTACCACCCCACTATCCCTATCGGCTTATTGTTGTACTCCAACCTGGTGATGGCGCGCGGTATTGACGACTTTTACGCGAAAGCGGCAGCTGCCGGGGTGGATTCGGTGTTAATTGCCGATGTGCCGCTGCACGAGAGCAAGCTGTTTCGCCAAAGTGCGATAAAACATGATATAGCACCAATTTTTGTGGTGCCGCCTAATGTTGATGATGATGACCTGCGCGAGATTGCCTCTTATGGCCGCGGTTACACTTATCTGTTAAGCCGCGCCGGCGTAACCGGTACCGAAACGGTTGCCGCTATGCCAACCAGCGAGCTGATAGCCCGTATTCGCAGCTACAACCCGGCACCACCGCTGCTGGGCTTTGGCATCTCCACCCCGGCACATGTTAAAGATGCCATTCAAAGTGGTGCGGCCGGTGCTATTTCCGGTTCGGCCATCGTTAAACTGATTGAGCAGCACCAAAACGAACCGGCAATCTTGCTGGCGCAGCTTAAGCAATTTGTCAGCAGTATGAAGGCCGCGACCTGACAGCACCCTTGTCACTTGTACAAAAAAATACGCCACAATTAAGCTGTGGCGTATTTTTTATTAAAGCTGTCGATTTTTGTTGCCCGACACCCGATAATAGCGGCTTTATGCAAAGCGGACTCATTTTATGCAAATCAGCGAAAACAGCGTAGTACAGTTTCATTACACCCTAACCGACGTAAGCAACGGCGCCAGCATTGAGCTTGAAAGCTCCAACGGTAGCCACCCGCTGCTGTATCTGCACGGCCATGAGCAAATGCTGCCGGCGCTGGAGCAGGCATTAAGCGGCAAAGCTGCCGGTGATAAGCTGGAAGTAACTTTGACGCCCACCGAAGCCTATGGTGAACGTGATGAAAACGCCATTCAAAGCATGCAGGTAAAACACCTGATGGGTGCGAAAAAATGGCAACCCGGTATGACAGCTGTAGTACAAACCGAGCATGGCCAACGCCAGGTCACTATCGTTAAAGTAGGTATGTTTAAAGCCGACGTGGACACCAACCATCCACTGGCCGGTAAAACGCTGAAATTCGCTGTTGAGATTGTGTCAGTACGCGAAGCTACCGGCGATGAAATTGCCCACGGCCATGCCCATGGCGAAGGTGGCCATCACCACCACTAAGCTGCCCTGCGACGCTTTGGCAACTAAGCTTGCGGGCCTGGCTTGTAGCTTAGTTTGCCGGCGTCACTTTAATCAGCTGACCATTATCACTGTCGGTAAGCAAATATAAAGCGCCATCCGGCCCGCTGCGCACATCGCGAATGCGCTGCTTCAACTCAGTAAACAGCACCTGCTCGCTTACCACCTTACGGTTTTCCAGTTGCAGCCGGCTGACACTTTTTGCGGCCAGCGCCGCAACAAAGATATTGCCTTGCCAATCCGGAAACAGCTCACCGCGGTATAGCGTCATACCCGCCGGGGCGATAGACGGCGTCCAGCCCCAAATTGCATCTTGCATGGTAGTAAAGGTGGTAAAAGGCGATATACGGGCACCGGTATAATCAATGCCGTAAGTCGCCACCGGCCAGCCATAATTGTTTCCCGCAGTAATAATATTTAACTCGTCCCCACCGCGCGGGCCATGTTCATGGCTGTATAAGGTTTGGCCAGGCGCATCATAAAAAATGCCCTGCACATTACGATGGCCCAGACTGAAAATTTCAGCAGCATAACCTGGTTTGCCTGCAAAAGGGTTGTCCTGCGGTACTGAACCATCAGCATTTAACCGCACAATTTTGCCCAAATGATTAGCCGGGTTTTGTGCCTGCTCACGGTAGTCAAAACCATCGCCCAACGTTAATACCAGGCTGTTGTCCGGCAAAAAAGCGATACGACCGCCAAAGTGTGCTGCACCGCTTTTTAGCGGCTGCGCCTGAAAAATACGCTTTATATCACTCAGGCCATTGTCTGTAAGCACAGCGCTGGCAAGGCAGGTGTTATTAGCCGTTAGGGTGCCACAGGCATAGCTAATCACAACGCCGGCGTTTTGCGCAAAATCCGGCATTAAGGCAATATCCTGTAAACCGGCTTGTGACGCCTGCAGCAACTGTGGCAATTGCGGCCGGATACTGAAACGTTCAGTGCCATCACCTGACAGGCGCTTTAAGGTGCCGCTGCGCTCAGTCAGCAACATATCGCCATCCGGCAAAAACACCAAAGCCCAGGGGTAATGCAACTGACTGTGCAGCACAGTGAGCTGATAGGATTGCACTTTATCTGACAGTACCGCAGGTGACAGGCTTAACGCCGCCAACAACAATGCTTGCTTAACCATGCACAACTCTCCTTTGCACTAAACCAACATAACATAAGGCGCCGGCACTGCTGCACAGCAACATACTGATAAGGCCGGCAGTGCTGCGGGTGGCAGCTATTAACGTTGGCATCGGCGCTATGGCATTAATAAGCAGCAACATCAGGTACAGCAGCGCAGCACCAATCATTGCCGCCAACCAATAGCGCCGCGTTGCCGGCAATACATACAACACCAGCGCCACAACTGACAGATTAATCAGCGCTATTGGGGCATAGGTCAAACTGAAATGACGTAAATCAAACCAGATTGTCGCCACTATATCGCCGGGGTTAATGCCACCACTAAGTGGCGCAATGGCCGCCAGATTAAACGCGCTTTGTGTGATGCACGCCAGCACCGTTGTTAACACCAGCGCCGGCAACAACGCCGACAACCGGTTGCTGAATGTCACTGCCATTGTGTTACTCCTTTCAAGTCTGGTGTCAGGCTAACGCCTGTCGGCAAACACAACAAGATTAATTTTGCTGCCGGCTTACTTATACGCTGCATAAGCTGCTAAGATCGGCTCAGGCTTTAAATCAGGTAAACTGACTGCGCTGCAGAAGCGTAATGCCAGTTCCTCCAGCAAGAAGAGCAGCCATTCTGTTATGCGTTATATCAATACCTCCAACTTCGACCATCAGCAAAGCGACAAAATCGGCATCCTGTTAACCAACCTTGGCACTCCGGATGAACCTACCCCCAAGGCGTTGAAGCGTTATTTAAAGCAGTTTTTATCCGATCCCAGGGTGGTAGAAGTACCGCGCTTGCTCTGGTGGCTAATCTTAAACGGCGTTATTTTGCAATTTAGACCACGTCGCTCTGCTAAGGCTTATGCCACGGTGTTTACCGAACAGGGTTCTCCCTTGTTATTTCATACTCAGGCGCAGCGCGATGCCGTGGCGGCACAACTGCAGCAAGATGGCCTGAACGATGTGGTGGTCGAATTTGCTATGCGCTACGGCAACCCTTCTTTTGATTCAGTATTAGATAAAATGTTTGCCCAAGGCGTACGCAAACTGATTGTGCTGCCGCTGTACCCGCAGTATTCCGCGTCGACGTCGGCATCGACTTTTGATGAACTGGCACGTAACTTTATGCGCCGGCGCTGGCTGCCGGATTTGCGCTTTGTGTCACATTATCCCGATTACGCGCCCTTTATCAGCGCTGCCGCCGATAAAATTCGTAGCCATTGGCAGCAACACGGTCAGGCCGACAAGCTGATTTTGTCTTATCACGGTATTCCCAAGCGTTATTTACTTAACGGCGATCCGTATCACTGCGAATGCTATAAAACCTCTCGTTTAATCGCTGAGCAGCTGGGGCTGAATAAAGACCAGTATATGACCACCTTTCAATCGCGCTTTGGCCGCGAAGAATGGTTAAAGCCTTACACAGACGAAACATTAAAAGCACTGCCAAAACAGGGTGTTAGCAGTGTGCAAATTTTTTGTCCGGGTTTTTCTGCTGATTGTCTGGAAACCATTGAAGAAATTGGCGAAGAAAATAAAGAGTACTTTTTGCATGCCGGCGGCCAGCGCTATGAATACATCAGCGCATTGAACGCCGAACCACAACATATTGCTGCCCTGTGTCAGTTGATTAAAGACAATTTACACGGCTGGTCTGCTACTAACGATAACCAGCGCGCGCAACGGGCCGGCGAACTTAACAGCGCAAAATACGGAGATTAATGCTTTTGTATGAATGCACAGCGCGGCAGCACCCACAGAACTGAGCCGACATTAAACGCCGACCCACTACTGCAACGAATGCGGTTTGATAATGTGCGCGAAACACCCTATGTTGCACCGCCACAACCACCGGTGCGCTATCTGCGCTGGTTATTGTTATTGCTGGCTATTTTACTGGTGGTGGCACTATATCAGGAAAGCCGTAACCACTTTTATCAGTCAGCATTTTGGCATTGGTATGCCGGTAAACTCACCTATACCGTAAAGCCGGGGGCGGCGACTGAGATCACCTTTCCGGACGAAGGCCCGTTTGACAAACGTTATGGTTACAGTTCATTGCCGCACTGGAGCAACAGCCTGCAACAACAAGGCTTTGTGCTAAGCGCACAGAGCCAGTTTTCCAGCGAACTACAGCGCTATAGCCGTTACGGCTTTTATCCGCCTTACCAGGAAAAAAATCAACCGGGTTTAACCGTGTTGGGCTGCCAGCAAGATACCTTGTACCAGGCGCGTTTTCCGGGCTATCAATTTGCTGCCACGCAGCAGGTAGCCCCAGCCATTGTTGCCGCATTACTTTTTGTTGAAGACCGCAGCCTGCTTACACCATCGCACCCGAACGCCAACCCGGTACTGAACCTGCCACGGCTGGGGGCAGCAGTATGGTCACAATTACAGCGCGCAGCAGGTATTCCGGCAGCCGCTGCCGGCGGCAGCACTTTGGCAACCCAACTGGAAAAATACCGCCATAGCCCGCATGGCTTCACCTCCGATAGCAAAGACAAGTTCCATCAACTGGTATCCGCCAGTGTGCGCACTTATGCTGAATCAACAAACACCTTAGCCGGCAGGCAGCGTATAGTGCTGGATTACCTGAACTCGGTGCCACTGGCGGCAACACCCGGCCATGGCGAAGTACATGGCTTGGGGGATGGTTTGAAAGCCTGGTTTGGTGCCGACCCTGCCTTGGTTAACAGCCTTTTATGGCAAGGGGCGCCATACAATATTCAGCAAGCATTAGCCCTGCGCCAGGTAGTAGCACTGATTATCGCTCAGCGGCGGCCGTCATATTATTTGCTGCAGGGAAGGCGTGATCTGGAGCAGTTAACCTCATCTTATCTGGCTCTGATGCAGCAACAAGGCATTATTGCTGAGGAATTGACGACTCTGGCACTGCAACAACAGCTGACCTTTCAGACGCAAGCCGTTATAGCCAGTGCAACCGATCATGATTTTAAAGCCAGTACCATGGCCCGCAGCCGGCTGGCAGCCTTACTGCAGCAAAGTTTATACCAGTTGGACCGGCTGGATTTAACCGCTCAGACCACTATTGATTCAAAGTTACAGCGCGCTGTCAGCCAACACTTGCACCAGCTTGCTGAATATGACTCTGCCGCCGCTGCCGGCTTGTTTGCTGAGCGTTTGCTTAAACCCGGCCAACAAGACCAGCTGCGTTACAGCTTTACCCTGTATCAAAGTACTGAGCAGGGCAATAAAGTACGGCTACAAACTGACAACTCCGACTTACCGTTTGACTTTAATGATGCCAGCAAACTGGAACTGGGCTCCACCGCCAAATTACGGGTACTGGTAAGTTATCTGGAAATTATTGCCGGCTTGCACCGCCTGTATGCCACCGAGCCTGCCGAAACACTGCAATTTTTAGATATTGCACCGCAAGACCATCTGACAGCCTGGGCCGTGCAATACCTGACAGAACACCCTGGCAGTGACCTTATCTCTATGCTGCAGGCAGCTGTGCAACGACGTTACAGCGCCAACCCGAAAGAAAGTTTTTTTACCGGCGGTGGTTTACATACCTTCAGTAACTTTAATGACGACGAAGACAAGCTCAATCCGACTATAGCCGAAGCACTGCAGCTTTCTATTAACCTGCCGTTTGTACGCCTGTTGCAGGATATGGTTAACTACAGTATTTATCACGGCGAAAACAGCAGTTATCAATTACTGAAAGATGATGATAATCCGCAACGGGAGCAATATTTACGTCGCTTTGCTGACCGCGAAGGCACCACCTATTTACGTCGTTTCTGGCAAAAATATCAGACAAAAACCGCACAACAGCAGTTGGATATTTTTATCCAAAGCAGCAGACAAACGCCGGATCGCCTGGCTGCAGCATACCTCTACATTCGCCCGGACAGCACATTGTCCCAATTCAGCGACTTTATGCAGCAGCAGTTTGACAGTAGTAACGACTGGCAGAGCCTGTACCAGAAGTACCAACCGGATGCGTTTAGCTTACCGGATCTTGCCTATTTGTCCCGCAGTCACCCGCTCGAGCTCTGGCTGCTGTCATACTTACAACAGCAACCTGAAGCCACACTGGCCGACGCTGTAGCCGCCAGTGCACAGCAACGGCAGGAAATTTATCAATGGCTGTTTAAAACCCGTTTTCGCAGCGCCCGCGACAACCGCATCCGCAGCATGCTGGAAATCGAAGCCTTCTGGGATTTACATCAACGCTGGCAGCGCCTTGGCTATCCGTTTGAGTATCTGGTGCCTTCGCTGGCTACGGCGCTGGGCAGTTCAGGCGACAGGCCGGCGGCCCTGGCTGAACTGGTTGGCATTATTCTTAATAACGGTAAGCAATTACCCACAATGCGTGTAGAACGCTTAGATTTTGCTGTTGATACCCCCTATGAAAGCCGCTTTACGCGGCCAGAAGCCCAGGCTGTGCAGCTAATGGATGCAGAAGTGGCATTAACAGTACGACAACTGTTACAGCAAGTGGTAAACGCCGGCACAGCACGCCGGTTGCAGCAGGGTTTTAACAGCAACCTGACGCAAGGTGGTAAAACCGGCACCGGCGACAACCGTTTGGTGAAGCTCAATGCCCGAGGTCAACAAATCAGCTCTAAGGCGCTGAACCGCACGGCAACCTATGTGTTTTATTTAGGCGCTGCACATTTTGGCGTGCTGACAGCCTATGTGGCAGATGAAACAGCGGAACAGTTCAGTTTTACCTCTGCACTGCCGTTGCAGGTGTTAAACAGCATGGCACCGATATTATTGCCTTATATTGAGCAATCATCAGTTGGTTGCCGCTAACCGGCAACCACTTTGTTGCGGCCTTCATGCTTAGCCTGATACAACGCCATGTCCGCCCGATGCAGCCAGGCTTCCCAATTCTCGTCCGGCTGCAACATGGCTACCCCGATAGAGGTGGTCATATGCGAGCCGTCCGGCGTGATTAGATAACTGGCAATACCATTACGGATTTTCTCCGCCAGCTTGGTTAAATCGGCTGGCTTCATGTCAGCCAACAATACGACAAACTCTTCGCCGCCAAAACGAAATACCTGATCACTCTGGCGCAACATTGATTGCAATAATGGTATAAGCCCAGCCAACACCTGATCACCCACATTATGGCCATGGTGATCGTTAATTTGCTTAAAATGGTCCAAATCAAGCAGCATTAGACCGTAAGGACGGCCAAAACGCTGATGTTCATTAATCGCTACAGCCAACTGATCATTTAACGTACGCCGGTTAGCCGCACCGGTCAGGCTGTCTGTGGTCGCCAGACGTTTAAGCTCGCGGCGCTGTATTTGTGCGCGATAGGCAAAAATAAACGCAAAAATGCTGGTGACAGTAGTCGTCACAATAAAAGACACCATCTGAAACTGACTGGCAAATACCAAGCCTGGTCGCAGGTTAGCAATCAACAACAAGCAGCTCAGCATTGTGATCAGTAACACAAAGGCTTTAAGCGGAGACACCAGAAAAAAAATAAACACCAAAAACGGATAAACCCAAAACAGACCGTCCACACCCAAATTAATGCACACTAAAACAACACCAAAACAAAACACCAACGCCATAAACAAGCCGGGTTTTACGGTGTCACCGGTGCGCCACGCCATCCGGGTAGCAATAATGGCGCATAGCACCATAAGCAGATCGGCAATACCGACAATATAATTGCCGTGATACAGCCGGTATATGCCGTAGGGTGTAATACAGAGCACTATTATTGCCCCTACCAGAGTGAGCATCGCCAGATAAAAATCGTCTTGCAACCGCTTTAACACCAACAACCTCCGGGGTACTGCCTAATCTTGCGTTGTATTAATATAGAGCCAAGCTTGCTGAATACCTAATCAGTTTAATAACTCTTTTACTGCTGCAAGGCTTGCGTCAACTGATCAAAATGGCTGAATACCCAATCTGCCTGCGGCGCGAAATGCCGGTTGTGCTCATTCAGATATAAGCAAGACACCATACCGGCATTGGCCGCCGTTTCAATATCATAGATATAGTCTCCGACATAGATCATTTGCTCTGCCGGCAACTGTAAGGTATCGGCCAGTAACAACAATCCGGCCGGGTCAGGCTTGGCAGCACAGTCTTCTCTGGTCAGCACATGTTCTATCGGCATATTTAATCGCTGAATTGTCAGGCTGGTCGCTGCGCGCATATTGCGGGTTAACAATGCCAGCGGCATCTTGTTGGCGCGCAGGGCATGCAAACATTGCTCAGCCCCCGGCATCCAGGTTGCTTTAGCAGCGCCGTTTAACTCATGTTGGCGGATAATATTGTCGGCTCTGCTAAACTGCTGCGGGTCATCCAACAACGCCAGTTGCTCCAATAACGGCGTACCCGCTGGCCAGCCTATATCGCGACAAATCGCTGCAAAATCCAGTGCTGAATCAACCAACGTGCCGTCCATATCAAATACCACCGCCTTAATATGCTGTAACTGCAAGGCTAAACTCCTGTGTTAGTTAGTCATTTATGCCACAAATTAGCTTTTTTACCATTAGTGGAATATGCCAAATTCTTAATACATTGATTTTAATCATTATATTTTTGGCGTGATATCTGCTTAGTAGCAGATATCATTGATGAACGAGGATAAAAAATGAGTGTGTTCAGATTATTATTTAATATACTGTGGTTTGTACTGGGTGGCTTTGTGATGGGCTTAATGTGGTGGTTGGTTGGTCTGTTATGCTTTATCAGCATTATTGGTATTCCGTTTGGCCGCAGTTGCTTCGTTATTGGTGAAATGGCATTTTGGCCCTTTGGTCAGGATGCGGTAAACCGGCGTTACATTAACCGTTATGATGATGTCGGTACCGGCACTTTAGGTACCCTTGGTAATATTATCTGGTTCTTACTGTTTGGCATATGGCTGGCGCTGGGGCATCTGGGTCATGCAATAGTGTGTTTTATCAGTATTATCGGTATTCCGTTTGGTATACAACATCTTAAACTGGCGCTGTTAAGCTTGGCGCCAATTGGTAAAACGGTTGTTGCCCGCCACGCTATTTAAGCTGGCGCAAGCTAACCATGTAGCACGGAGCAAGCAGTGGCAAAAGATAACTACCAACGTATTTGGCAAACTGTGCTACTGATCCCCAATGGAAAAGTAGCCAGCTACGGCCAAATTGCCGATTTAGCCGGCTTGCCGGGCAGAGCAAGATTGGTAGGCAAAGCGCTGGGATACGCCCCTGCAGAGCTGGCCGTGCCATGGTACAGAGTGCTGCGTAGCGACCGCAGCCTGGCATTTGCGCCAAGCTGCGCTACGGCATTGCAGCAGCGGCAGTTATTGTTGGCAGAAGGTGTGGTGCTGAAGAAGAACAGAGTGGATAGCTCAGCACTGTGGCAACCCGATTTGGCAGAGCTGTTGTTTAAACTGCAGTATTAAACCTTTGTTAAACGCCGCTTAGCCCTTAACAAGGCTTCTTGCTCAAACTCTTCCATATATTCTGCCAGGTCGCCTTTCCATTGCTCATCGGCCTGCTCAGCAGCGTCTTTTACCAGACCAACCTCCAGTTGGTCACGGCGCACTAATAGCTGATGTGCACGATCCTGCATCTCCAGTTCCACTTCAGCTTGTATTTGGCTGATAGAGCGTAAAATACTAAGTTTTCTATAGGCCATAAAAGCGAGAGTATTAATTAACACTATAGCCAGCACAAAAATAATATTCATACCATAGAACCCGCTTTCAAATAGCGCTGACTCAACTTAAACTCGTATATCAAGCTGATCACAACAACAGACACCTGGACAATATTCAGTGAGGGAATGCCATACCGGTATATTTGTTGAAAGACTTCAGCATCAAATATAAAGCGATCAATAAATCTGAAGGTTTGCAATGTAGCAAGCATGACGAAAAACATACCTGTCAGATTAGCAACAAAGCTTACACTCTGTTTAAGTAAGTAATGAAATTTGTACAACAAAAACACCGCTAACATATCGATCAGCGCAAAACTTGCATACCAGGTAAATTTGTAAGCCATCCCAGGCTGACTGGAAAATTGATACAACATAGGAGATAAAGAGGTCATAGCACCATTGGCAACACTAAGAACTACCAGAGTGATCACAAAAGATGACACTTTGCGCTGAAATAACATTACCAAAATCAGCAAAACAAAGTACGCGATAAATATTATTTTATCTAATGAGAACAATACAGCATCAATTTCTGACCAATTCATGAGCGCCTCTCAACTAGACCTGACTTGGTGGCTCAATGCCTGCTCCATTACCCTGCGTCTCTATCGCTGCATTACCTGGTGGTTCTATACCTGCTCCGTTACCTTGCGTGTTACTTGCTCTTTCTTGCTGTAATAACGCTTGCGCACGCTCACTGATCTGTACTGAATCAGTTGCCGAAGGTGGCGATGTTGCCGCTGTCGCCGCATTCTGATTGTTTTGCTGTTTTAATGTTGCCGCTGCGGGTTTTTCCTGAGTATAAAGCTGAGCAGTATTATTATTGATATTGCTGATTGCCATAGTATCCTCTCCAACCAAAGTAACAAAGCTTTAACGATACTAGTGCTAAAATGCCGTTAGTACCAGTGGATATAGCGCTACAAATTTGACAAAAAACTGATATTTTCAAACTGATAGCAAAAAAGCTTATTAATATAAGCAAATAATATGGCCGGGTGTTGCAGGAGGAATGGTGAATTATTTAGCCCATGCAGTTTTGGCGCAACCTAATCATTATTCGTTAACGGGCAACCTACTCGGTGACTTTTGTAAAGGTGTTAACACAACACAACTGCATCCGCGTATTGTCGCCGGATTGTATAATCATCGCGCCGTAGACCGTTTTACTGATCAACACCCTGCAGTGCGCAGCGCTAAGCAGCTATTTTCCGACCAGCGTCGCCGTTTTGCCGGTATAGCGTTGGATGTATTGTTTGATCACTTTTTAATTATTCATTGGCAGCAGTTTTATCCGCAACCTTTTGCCGACTATAAACAGCAGCTATACCGGCAACTGGCAGAGGCTGAACATCTGATGCCGGCTCACATGGCTGCGACAATACGCAGTGTGCGAACACATGATTGGTTTAGCAATTATCAACAGTTGGCACAATTAGGTACAGCGCTGGACCGCATTGCACAGCGGATCCGTTTTGCTAATCAGTTTGGTGGCATGATAGAGGAAATTAAGCCGAATTATGCCGCACTGGAGCAAAGCTTCTTATGGTTGTACCCTGAATTACGCCAATATATTGCAGCGCTGGCATTAGAAAACTAAGCGTTTACTGCTGCGAGTGCATTCCAACTTTATTGCCCTCACTGTCCAGAAACACGCCGATAAAACCATGCTCACCAATACTGGTTTTACCCAGCAACAGTTTACCACCGCCATGCTCCACTTTTGCCAACAGCGTTGCTACATCGGCACATTCAAAATATACCATAGTGCCTTTATCACAAGGCTCATAGTCCGGCCCCTGCACTAAAGCCCCGCTGCTGCCCGGCGTACTGTGATCAAACGGAAACATTGCCATGGTGTCGGTGCCCATTTCTAACATGTCAAACTCGACAGCAAACACATGATGGTAAAAATGCCTGGCACGCTGCATATCGGTTACCGCTATTTCAAACCAGCCCACCGGATTAGGATTAAACATAAGGCTCTCCTTCGTTAACAGGTCAAAGCGTAGTGCAGCCTTACTCAGGCTGCCAACTTATCTTTGATTCAGCGCCAGATTTATGCCGGCTTTTGTTGCGTTAAAAGCCTGCTATTGGCTAGACTAGCGCCCTGTTCGTTTTGATAGCTAAAAATACAGGAGCGCAATAATGGGCGCACAATGGAAAGCCAAACATAAAATGGATGCGGCCAACGCTAAAGGCCGTATTTTTACCAAACTGGCAAAAGAAATTGCCGTCGCCGCCCGCAATGGTGCCGATCCGGATATGAACGCTAAATTGCGTTCTGCCATTGAAGCGGCGAAAAAAGCATCTATGCCTAAAGACACGCTGGAACGCGCAATCAAGAAAGGTGCCGGTCTTTTAGATGGCCCGGCAAACTACGAAACAGTAGTTTATGAAGGCTTTGCGCCGCATCAGGTGCCGGTAATAGTAGAATGTTTAACCGACAACAAGAACCGCAGTGCCATGAGCATCCGTCAGCTGTTCCGTAAAGGCCAACTGGCCACTTCAGGCGCAGTATCCTGGGACTTTAAACACTTAGGTCAAATTGAAGCTGAACCTGAAACGGCAGATGCCGATATGGAACTGGCGGCAATTGAAGCCGGCGCGCAGGATTTTGAAGCCGGTGATGATAACGAAGTGGTGTTTTTAACTGAAGCTACCGACTTAGATTTAGTCGCCAAAGCGTTGCCGGAGTTTGGTTATAAAGTATTAACCGCTAAGCTGGTTTATCGCGCCAACAACCCTGTAACGCTGGATGATGCCCAGCGTACTGAAGTAGAAGCCTTTTTAGATGCTATTGATGCGGATGACGACGTACAAAACGTCTATGTTGGCCTGGCCGGCTAACCAATTATAATACCTGCAAAGCCATCCGCCCGGATGGCTTTTTTATTGCCACTTAGCCAAACAATAACTGCCAGATACTGACTTTTCGCTGTTTGTGATATTCCTTACGCAATGCCTCTACCCGGCGTAAATGTTGTTGTGCCGCGGCCATATCATCGCGCTGCGCCGCAGCCTTTGCTGACTGTAATTCTGTTTGCACCTGCGCCAGGCCCTGACGAAACTGCTCCGCCTTATCATCAGCAAACTGTGCCTGCTTCGCCTGCCCCGTTAGCATGATCAGTTCATCCAACACCGGTAGTAGCTTATTGCTGTCGGTGATTTCGATTGCTTGCTTAAACTGAAAGCCCATGTTCTTCATGGTTTGTTCAAGGTCGACGGCAGCGCCGGCGGTAAAGGTTAAAAACAAGCACAGGCCTAAACTAATAGTACGCATAATAACAACTCAGCAAAAAACAGGCAGGCAGTTTAGCGTAAAATAGCCGGTCAGGCAGTAAACCACTGCCGGGCCGGCCAAAAAACACGTTAAACATAGTGATGACAACACTCAGTAGCGGCTGAAAAAGTCCTCTACCTGCGCCATAGCATCCTCTCTGTCCAGGCCATAACGTTCCTGAATAATATCAGCCAGCTCGTCAAAGTTACCTTTGGTTTGCTCCAACTCATCATAGCTAACTTTGTCCCACTGTAATTTTGCTCTGGCGCGCATTTCGCCCCAGTTGCCTTCATAGTATTTATAGCCCATGCGATTACTCCTTTATCTCTAAGTAACACGCTTAAGCCGGTGCCGTTTGCTCAGCGTTACAGCCCGGCCACCCGGCAGGCTATTACCCCTAGGGTAAACCTGCCGGACTAAGTGTAGTCGCTGCGTTTAGCAGCCGCATATATTAACGAACTGGTCTGACAGCCCTTGCTGTTAATAGCTGAAGCTGGTTATATAACGCCCTGGCCTTATAAGAGAAGCTAACATGTATAAACTAACAACTCTTTCACTTACCCTGCTTTGCGCTGCCACCTTAAACGCCTGCAGCAGCACCAATACACAATTAACCACGGCTCAGCGGGCGCAACAACTGGCACAGCAACACATTGTTATCGACACCCATATCGATGTGCCTTACCGGCTGCACAAAGACTGGGAAGACGTTACCGTGGCAACAAAGCGCGGCGAGTTTGATTATCCGCGCGCCCAAGCCGGCGGCTTAAATGCCCCCTTTATGTCTATTTACATTCCGGCGTCGTATGAGCGCAGTGGCGGTGGTTATCAGTTGGCAAACCAACTGATTGATAACATGGAAGCACTGGTAGGACGTGCACCGGATAAATTCGCAATGGCTTACAGTACACAAGATGTGCTGGACCAATTTGGCAGCGCTAAAGTCTCGCTGGCACTGGGGATGGAAAACGGCACACCGATAGCCGGTAAGCTGGAAAACCTGCAGCATTTTTATCAACGCGGCATCCGTTACATTACGTTGTCACACTCTGAGAGCAACCATATCGCTGACTCCAGCTACGATTTACGCCGGCGCTGGAATGGCTTAAGCCCGTTTGGCAAAGAGCTGGTGGTGGCGATGAACAATATCGGCATGATGATTGATATCTCACATGTATCAGATGATGCCTTTTATCAAACGGTAGCGCTGAGTAAGGTACCGGTTATCGCCTCGCATTCATCACTGCGCAGTTATACCCCGGGCTTTGAGCGCAATATGGATGATGACATGATTAAAGCGCTGGCGAAAAACGGCGGCGTGGTACAGATTAATTTTGGTTCCTCTTTTGTTACACAAATGGCCAACCAATATGGCGCACTGCGTAAAGCAGCAGCAAAGCAAGCCGGCGTAGCAGATGATGCCGCGTTTGAACTGGAGTTTCGCAAGAAAAACCCTTATCCCTTTGCGACATTAGACACCGTGCTGGATCATATTGACCACGTGGTAAAACTGGTAGGTATTAATTACGTGGGTATCGGATCAGACTACGACGGCGTGGGTGACTCACTACCGGTAGGCTTAAAAGACGTTGCCAGCTACCCGAATTTAATCGACGGTTTGCTGCAGCGCGGCTACAGCGAAGCCGATATCGAAAAAATTCTGTCGGGTAACTTTTTGCGTGTATGGCGTGAAGTGGAACAATACGCCGCACGGCAGTCAGCCGGCTAAACACTATTCCGCAGAAATAACAGTAAAGCGCGGCTCAAGCCGCGCTTTTCACATAATCAACTTACTGAACAAACGCCGCCAGCAAGCCAATAAGGCCGCCAAATACGCCGCCCCACACTACCAGCCAGCCTAAATGCCGGCGGATCATCTGCTGAATAATGTCTTTTACCAGTGCGGGTGTCAGCTCAGTTAAGCGCTGCTGCACTATAACGTCGACCTGGCTGCGGATCCCCTCCAGCTGTTCAGGTTTATCCAGCTGCGCCAACACCAGCTGATTAAATTCATCTGTTTGCGATATCTCTGTCAGAGCACTCTTTAACTTACTGATAAACGGTTCTTTTAACGGCAACAGCGCCGCACTGCCGCCAAACATACCCAGCATAGTGCCAAACGAAGATTGCTCTACCACCTTTAACAACGAGTCAAACGCCGGCGACAGATCGCTTTGCTCAATTACCGGCGTAAAGTCAAAGGTGTGGCTGTGCTGTTGCTGTTTGTCAGCCAAAAAACGATCAATATTATCGCTGCTGAAAAACTGTGTCATAACTAACTGGTAAATGCCGCTTTTAAACTCTTCAAACCGCGCCGGTATAACACCCGAACCATATAACAGCGGCACTTTTTCAAACAACATATGCACGGCCAACCAGTTGGTTAATGCACCGGACAAGGCGAATAACCCTACACTTAACAGCAATGGTTGCTGTAAATACCAACCTGCCAGCGTAACTAACGCGGCAATCCCATTTGTTACAACATTTTTATTCATGCCTGCCTCAATTTGATAAACCCTGAGCTCTGATAAACCAAAACCTTACAAAACCAAAGCATTGTAAAACCAAAGCAGTACAGAACCACAGTATAGTGGCGCAGATTCTAATCAGCTAAGCGCTTATGGGCAAGCTCCGGCTTCAGTCACCGGCTAATTCGGGTTATGCTGGGCAGGTACAAATGAATAAAGAGAATACAGATGAAAGTAGTGGTCGCTTCCGCTAATCCGGCCAAGATACGCGCCGTACAAGACGCCTTAGCACAAATATTTACCGGCCAAACACTGCAGTGCAGTGGTCAAAGTACAGAGTCCGGCGTGTCTGCCCAGCCAATGAGCAGTGAAGAAACCTTACAGGGGGCACTGAACCGGCTGCAGGCAGTTGCAGCTGCCGCGCCGGGTGCAGATTATTATGTTGCGCTGGAAGCCGGCCTGGACGGCGACTGCAGCTTCGCTTGGATTGCCATATCGCATCAGGGCAGGCTTAGTAAAACCCGCTCTGCCAGTTTACCGCTGCCGCCTGCTGCACTCATGGCAATACAGCAGGGCGAAGAACTGGGCGACGTAATAGATCGCATGTTCGCGCAACATAATGTGAAACAACAAGGTGGCGCGATCGCCATGCTGACTAACCATCTGCTGACACGCTCCGGCGTATACCAGCAAGCCATTATTCTGGCGATGATCCCCTTTATTCAACCACAGCTGTTTACGCAATAAACTTAGTTATAACCCAGTACCGCACAGTATGAAGTATCGCTGTCACGACGGCTGGCCTTATTCTGCGTAGCGTCGCTGTTGTCAGTCCACACCAGGCTCAGTGCCTGACGCTCTTGCTGGGTTAAATCAACGGTTTTTTGCTGTTGAAAGAAAAAACGTTGCTGTTGTATATGGCTTTGTTTAACGGCACTCATAACGAACTCCTGCATTAAAAACGGCAGCGGGTCAGCACTCACTTACAGTACGAAAACCGCGAATACAGGCTAAGCATAAGACAGGCAAACTGAGCAGTAGCTGAACCTTGCGCTATTTATCAGCGCAATCAGTTAAAAAGATTTTGCGGTGTACACCGGCAGAAAATCAGCTGCAGCGGACGAGTATCTACCACAATGCACAGGCATAAATCCTTTGTAAAATAACGTATAATCAGAACTTTAATTCGCCAGCTAACCTTATAAGTGAGTCGTTTTAATGTGGCTGAACAACGAGCAGATCACCGACTCTGCGATACGCACCTATCGAAAGGCGTTATTGCGCTGCGGCCCTAGTCATGTCGTTATTGATAATTTATTTGCTCACACCAAACTTGATGCTGTCTGTGATATTTTGCAGCAAGACAAGGGCTGGCAAACCCAGCAGCATACCTACTCAGCTTTGTATGTCGACGACATTAAGTGGCAAAAAACCCGGAAAAAGCAGCGCTTCGTGCAGCGCGATGTGTGGCAACGCCCTGCGTCGGGCGCTGGCGGCAATATTGCGGCGGAGTTTTTGGCATTTTTGCGCGGCGAAGAATTTATGTCTCTGTTATCGCGTATCTTTAAAGTGTCGTTAACCGATATCAACGTGGCCAACCCCGATATTAACAGCAATTATTTTCGCCTCGGTGCTGCTGACTTTGTGAATCAACATGCGGATGACTCGCCGGGAAGAGAGGTATGTATGCTGTTGTATTTAAATAAAGACTGGCAAGCCAACTACGGTGGCGAATTAGTATTTACCGGTACAGCAAACAACGCTGTTAGCATCGCGCCATTGTATAACCGCTGCGTACTGTTTGATCCCTCGTCCCCCGGCTCTGAACATTGGGTAAAAGCCGTAACAACTGAACATACACAGCAGTATCGCTATAACGTCACCAGTTGGTATTGGTCAGAGTAACGACAAAGGCCCACGCTTTTGGCGTGGGCCTTTGTTATCAGCAATATCCGAGCAGCACACGGCTATTCAAATCTCATCTTTTGCCTTGCTGCTTTTCCAAATCAGATCGCATATCAATTTGCCGGCACTTTGTATTCACCTTGGTCTTGCCAACATTCTGTGGCTCATCCGAACTGAAAATTGTTGTGTCATAACTATGCTCGACACCGCCAGGGCAATCAATCTCACTCATCATATCTTGTTCAAAGCCGGTAACTTGCTGCTGTGAGGCACAACCGCCGAGCAAAACTAAAAAGCTACATACCATCAATCTCATCTTGCGTTCCCTTTATGATAACAATTGCGTTAATCACGCAAATTACAAACAGGCAAACACGAAGATAACCTGATACACGCAAAAATGTCACGTAATTATCTTTCTGTAACTTAGAGCCGCTATAAAACTGCAGGTATCGGGCAATTAAAAAAGCTCACTTTATTGCCGGGAGAGGGATTCACTCGCGCCATCCATGGCGCTGGCCCTGCGGGTGGCAAAGCCATGCAAAACGGCTATCCTGCCGTTTTGTCGAACCGAAGGGTTCTCATCAAATCCTCTGTCTCGACGCATAAATGACAAAGGCCCACGCTTTTAGCCGAGAGAGGGATTATTCCGGGCTTCCTGCCCTCCACCCCTTCGGGGCCGCACTAAAGTGCGTTCCAACTTGTTCCTGACAAGTTGGTCGAACTCAGGGTTCGAACCAAGACCTCGCTCACCGCGTTAAAATAAAAAACCCGAGCTTTTGGCTCGGGTTTTTTATTTTAATCTGGCGGAGAGAGAGGGATTCGAACCCTCGTTAGGGGTTAACCTAAACACACTTTCCAGGCGTGCGCCTTCAGCCACTCAGCCATCTCTCCGGAACTTGCGTTGCAAGCGCGGCTATACTAGGGAAATTCCTGCCGTGCTGCAACTGTTATATGTGATTGCGCTTTGCTTCCGCCTGATTTTTATACATATCAGGCGAAAAGCACATTAAGCGTTGCCTTTTACCTGCATTTTCAGCTCTTTTGCAAAGTTCAGCATGCGGTTAAGTGGTACTAAGGCTTTTTCACGCTGGGCGGCATCGACGAAGATCTCATGGCCGTTAGTGTCTGTCAGCGCCGCCTCAATCGCTTTTAAGCCGTTCATTGCCATCCAGGGGCAATGGGCGCAGCTGCGGCATGTTGCGCCGTTACCGCCGGTTGGAGCTTCAATAAAGGTCTTATCCGGCATCTGCTGCTGCATCTTATAAAAAATGCCCTTGTCAGTTGCCACAATAAAGGTGTTATTAGGCAGCGTTTGGCTGGCTTTAATCAGTTGACTGGTAGAGCCTACTGCGTCGGCTAACTGTACTACACTGTCCGGTGATTCAGGATGCACCAGCACGGCGGCGTCCGGATACTGTTTTTTCAGCTCAACCAAAGCATTGGCTTTAAACTCGTCATGCACGATACAGGCGGCATTCCACAGCAGCATGTCGGCACCGGTTTGCTTTTGTACCCAAGCACCCAGGTGCTTATCCGGGCCCCAGAGAATTTTTTTACCCTGGCTGTCCAGGTAATCTACTACATCCAGCGCGATAGATGAGGTAACCACCCAGTCGGCGCGGGCTTTTACCGCAGCAGAGGTATTGGCATATACCACCACAACCCTATCAGGGTGCGCATCACAAAAGGCTGAGAACGGCTCGGCCGGGCAGCCTAAATCTAATGAGCAGGTCGCTTCCAGCGTAGGCATTAATACGGTTTTGTTTGGCGTAAGAATTTTGGCGGTTTCGCCCATAAACTTTACCCCGGCAACGATCAACGTTTTTGCCGGATGCTCATTACCAAAACGGGCCATTTCCAATGAGTCTGATACGCAGCCGCCGGTTTCTTCGGCCAGCGCTTGTATTTCAGGATCAGTATAGTAATGCGCCACCAGCACAGCGTCTTTTTGCTGTAACAGCGTTTTGATACGGTGTTTGTAGGCTTGCTTTTCGTCACTGCTTAACGGCAATGGTTTTTTCGGAAAGGCAAAGTCTTGCTCTGTGAAATACAACGTCTGTTCCATAGGGCTTACCTGCTGGCATTAAAGGGCGGTTATTATAGCGCTGACGGTGATGAAAATACAGTATGGCGGCANTTTGTAGGCTTGCTTTTCGTCACTGCTTAACGGCAATGGTTTTTTCGGAAAGGCAAAGTCTTGCTCTGTGAAATACAACGTCTGTTCCATAGGGCTTACCTGCTGGCATTAAAGGGCGGTTATTATAGCGCTGACGGTGATGAAAATACAGTATGGCGGCATGGTGGGTCGTGCTGGATTCGAACCAGCGACCAATTGATTAAAAGTCAACTGCTCTACCAACTGAGCTAACGACCCATGCAGGGGTAAAGAAAGAATTGGTGGGTCGTGCTGGATTCGAACCAGCGACCAATTGATTAAAAGTCAACAGCTCTACCAACTGAGCTAACGACCCAAACAGGGTTAGCGAAGTGGTGGGTCGTGCTGGATTCGAACCAGCGACCAATTGATTAAAAGTCAACAGCTCTACCAACTGAGCTAACGACCCAAACAGGGTTAGCGAAGTGGTGGGTCGTGCTGGATTCGAACCAGCGACCAATTGATTAAAAGTCAACAGCTCTACCAACTGAGCTAACGACCCAAACAGGGTTAGCGAAGTGGTGGGTCGTGCTGGATTCGAACCAGCGACCAATTGATTAAAAGTCAACAGCTCTACCAACTGAGCTAACGACCCAAACAGGGTTAGCGAAGTGGTGGGTCGTGCTGGATTCGAACCAGCGACCAATTGATTAAAAGTCAACTGCTCTACCAACTGAGCTAACGACCCAAACAGGGTTATCGAAGTGGTGGGTCGTGCTGGATTCGAACCAGCGACCAATTGATTAAAAGTCAACGGCTCTACCAACTGAGCTACCGACCCAAACAGGGTTATCGAAGTGGTGGGTCGTGCTGGATACGAACCTGCGACCAATTGATTAAAATTCCACTGCTCTAACCACCGAGCTAACGACCCAATCAGGGTTATCGAAGTGGTGGGTCGTGCTGGATACGAACCTGCGACCAATTGATTAAAATTCCACTGCTCTAACCACCGAGCTAACGACCCAATCAGGGTTATCGAAGTGGTGGGTCGTGCTGGATTCGAACCAGCGACCAATGGATTAAAAGTCAACTGCTCTACCAACTGAGCTAACGACCCATTTCGATATCAATGTTTAGCGCGGTTTGGTGGGTCGTGCTGGATTCGAACCAGCGACCAATTGATTAAAAGTCAACGGCTCTACCAACTGAGCTAACGTCCCATGCAGGGGTTAAGTATGAATTGGTGGGTCGTGCTGGTTTCGAACCAGCGACCAAATGATTAAAAGTCAACTGCTCTACCAACTGAGCTAACGACCCTAACCGCGGACGCATATCTTACTGATTTACGGCTTTTGTGCAACCAAAAAGTGGTAAAAAACGGCCGCATGTGGTCTGACTGCTCAAAATGCCAGCGTTATTCAGCCTGAACAGGGATAAAAAAACCCGGCAATAGCCGGGTAGGATTATTTCAGCGCGTTAATTCTGTCTTGCGCCAACTTAGCTGAGGTCGCAGTAGAATGCTTATCAACTAACTGACGATAAAACCGCAGTGCTGCGTCTTTGTTGTTCTCGCGCTCGGCAACCTGGCCTAATTTCAGCAAGGCGTCGGCAACTTTATTGGACTGAGGAAAATTATTCACTACCCGCTCGAAATGCGTCTTAGCTTTGGCCAGCTCGTTGTTGTTAAACAACAACTGCCCCAGCCAGTAATGGGCATTAGGCGTATAGCCCGAGCTTGGGTAACTGCGGATAAAATTCTCGAACTCCGGTATTGCTGCATCATAGCGCCGATCTTTCAACACCATATTGACCGCTTTGTCGTACGCATCGTTTTCTGATAAATCAGAAGAATACGTCACCGTTGAGCCGCTGTCTGGTTGTACAACAGGCACAGTAGCCGGTGCAGCTTGTATTGCACTTACCCGACGGTCAATTTCCTGATACAAGTCACGCTGACGTTGCAGAATTTCATCCAGTTGGTACGTGTGGGTTTCAGTAACCCCACGCAACTCGCTGACTTCGTCCAACAACATCTGTAACTGCTGAGCCATCCGAAGCTGTGCTTCTGAGCGGGCTTCAACAATACGTTCCAGCGCCGCCAAACGTTGCTCTATTGAGCCGGTTGGCTGGCCTTGTACTACAGCATTAACCGGCCGGCTACGATTAATATCGGTCACCGGTGCCGGGTTAGCCATAACACCGGTGTTAACCAGTGCTAAGGCCGCTAACAAAGTGTATTTAACTGTCATGCGTATCTATATAGTAATGAGTCAGGATTAGTAGACTAACACCGCACGACGGTTTTTAGCAAAGCCTGCTTCAGAGCGTGACATATCAACCGGCTTTTCTTCACCGTAACTTACGGTAGAAATTTGACCGGCAGACACACCCAGGTTTTGTAAATACTGTACTACGGCCTGAGCACGACGCTCACCCAGCGCAATGTTGTATTCCGGTGTGCCGCGCTCATCTGAGTGGCCTTCAACGGTAACGCGAACGCTTGGGTTAGCAGTTAAAAATGCACCGTGGGCTTGCAGTGTTTCTACAAACTCAGGGCGAACTGTCGCTTTGTCGAAATCGAAGTAAATGGTGTTTTCCTGACGCAGTGCATCCAGTTTCTGACGCATTTGTTCTGCAGGGCTAACAACTTGCTCAACAGTTTCAACTTGTACAGTTTCTACCGGTTGAGTTGTTTGGCTGGTGTCTGCAGCAGACTGGCCGGTAGAAGACGTTGAGCTACAAGCAGCCATGGTCAGCACTGGTAATGCGATCAGTAAACCTTTTAACACTTTATTTAATTTCATGATGTTGTCCTTAGTATTTAAATGTAATAACTCTTTTGCTTTTTATAAAAAAGGCGACCAGGCCGGCGACTTTACTTGTCCTTCCACCGCCGGCAGCCGTGCTTTAAAACGACCATCCATAGAAACCAGTGCTAACACCTGTGCAGAACCATGCAGGGTGCTGTATATGATCATCGAACCGTTTGGCGCCACACTGGGTGACTCATCCAAATTGGTTTTGGTCAGTACTTGCAAAAAGCGGGTCTGACGATCCATTTTTGCAATGTGGTACTGGCCGCGGGTCCGGTTTACCATGACCACCGAACTGCCGTCCGGAGTGTAGGAACCTGCCAAATTCATTTCACCTTCAAAGGTTAAACGTCTGGTCGTACCCGTTAACAAATTTACGCTATAAAGTTGTGGATTGCCACCGCGTTCCGAACTAAATAACAGCTCTTTGCCGTCAGGAGACCACGAAGGCTCTGTATCTATCGCTCTGTGGTTGGTAACCCTTGTTAAAGCTTTAGTTGCAATATCCATAGTATAAATTTCAGTATTGCCGTCTTTAGATAACACCATGGCCATACGTTTACCATCCGGCGACCATACCGGCGCACCGTTAATACCCGGGGTACTACTTAACATAGTGCGACGACCGGTGTAGATATCCTGAATATAAATTTGCGATTGGCGCTTTTCAAAAGTGACATAAGCCAGTTTAGTGCCGTCCGGCGACCAGTTTGGCGACATCAACGGCTCTTTCGAGCGCAGCAATACCTGTTCATTGGCGCCGTCATAATCGGCTACCACCAGTTGAAACGGGAACTCTGCCTGGCGATTCACCAACACATATGCAATTTTGGTTAAAAAGGCGCCGCGCTCACCGGTTAGCTTTTCGTACACTATATCGCTGATGCGATGCGCGTACTGGCGGAATTGGCTGCCGTTAATGGTGGTTTCACGACTATCCAGTATATGTTCGGTGCTACCGGTCAGCCGGCCGGCATTCAATGACTGGCGATCAGCAGCATTACCGCCTTTTAATACATCAATTAACTCGAAGCTTACCGTGTAGCGATCAATACCTACTTCGGTGATCTGGCCGATAACAATAGCCTCTACACCCTCGCGTGACCAGGCAGCGTAATCAATTTGTGCTGCACTTTGTGGCCGCTGTGGCATCTTAATGCTGGCCAGCGGGCTGAATTTACCACTGCGCATTAAATCGGCAGCAATAATTTCGTCCAGGCGTTGGTTAGGTAAAGTGGCGCCTTTAAACGTAAACGGCAGGATGGCAATCGGCCTGGCCGAGTCAATACCTTCAGTAATGACAATTTCCAATGATGCTTTTGCCTGCGCACTTAGCATCATTACGGTAACCAACACAGCATTTCGAATAAATTTATACATAATTAAAGTTCTGGACTCACCGTTAAGTTAATATCTTTCAATTGGTTATACACATCCGGATCTTGCGACACCGGCAGAGTTCCGGCGCGGTTCACCGCTCGTACTGTGGCATCACATACGGCTTTATCACCGTTAATTACACTAACGCTGGTAACAAAGCCGCTACTGGCCAGCCGCACATTAATGCGGCAAGACTTGCCACGCATACCTTCATCCACCAACAAATTGCGTTGAATGGCATCTCTGATTAACGCCGTATAGCGCTGTACTTCCGTCGCAGCTTGCCGCGCTCTGGCCGCTGAGCGTGCCTGCGCCTCTTTGGCCATTTGCTCTTGCATGGCTCGCTCCTGCTCGGCTTTTTGTTTAGCCTCAGCAGCCTGACGCGCTCGTTCTGCGGCAGCTTTTTCAGCCGCTTCCTGTTCGGCTTTACGCTTTTGCTCTGCCGCTTTGGCGGCATCTTCTGCTTTTTTGCGTTCCTGCTCTTTTACTATTCTTGCTTGCTCAGCTTCGCGCGCTTTAGCATTTTCCTGCTCCTGAAGCTTTTTCGCCTCAGCTGCGGCTGCTTTGGCCTGCTTAGCCTCTGCATCAGCTTTACGCTTCTCTTCTGCCACCCGCTTTAACCGTGCTTCTTCTGCTGCGCGGTTATTCTCGGCCTGCTGTGCACGGCGCTCTAAATCGCGGATGCGCTTTTCTTCTGCAGCTTTAGCATCAGCCCGTTCTTTTTGCATTTGCTGCACACGGGCGTTCAGCTGTTGCTGATCAATAGCCACTGCCTGAACCGGTGCTTCGCCCTCTGATTCCAGCGTAACCGATACCATCTCCGGCTTACTGGAGAAATCGGCACTAAACACCAGCGCAACAACGATAGCCAAATGTAAACCCAGCGATTTTGCCAGTGGCGGATCAATCGCAACAGCCATACTAATTTGTATCCACGTTATCGGTCATTAAGCCAACAGCCGGCGCACCTGCTGCCTTTAATACATTAATTAACCTTATCACGGCATCGTAACTCACTTTACGATCACCTTTTACAATCACCTGGGTGCCGGGTTCAATCGTCAACCAACCGGCAACTTCAACACTTAACTCTGCCGCCGTAAAGGGGCCTTGCTGCTTGCCGTCTTTTTCAAAATAATACAGGCCATCCTGATCTACCGTTGCTACCAACGGCGTTTTACCGTCCTGCATTTGTTTAATTGGCTCCGCAGCCGATTTGGGCAACTCAACTTTTACGCCCTGCGTAATCAGCGGCGTTGTCACCATAAAAATCACCAACAGTACCAACATTACATCGATGTAGGGCACAACATTTATTTCAGCCTTTAAACGACGCTTTTTTCTCACGTACATCAGGCTGCCTCTCCGCCGTTAGATACTGCCTGGCGATGCAGAATATTGGCAAACTCTTCAACAAAGTTAGCGTAACTGCTTTCAAGCATTTCTACCTGATGCGAAAACTTGTTATAGGCAATAACGGCCGGAATAGCCGCAAACAAACCAATCGCCGTAGCAATAAGCGCTTCTGCAATGCCCGGGGCCACCATAGACAATGTGGCTTGCTCTACTGCGCCCAAGGCAATAAATGAATTCATAATGCCCCACACAGTGCCGAATAAGCCGATATAAGGGCTGATAGAGCCTACGGTGGCTAAAAACGGCAGATGCATTTCCAGCCGCTCAACTTCACGTGATAAGCCCACCCGCATCGCGCGTTGTGTGCCTTCCATTACCGCAGCCGGTTGGCGGCTATTAGTTTTATGCAAGCGGGCAAACTCTTTAAAGCCAGCTTTAAACAAGGCTTCCAGACCATTATTTGCTGCTCGGGCGCTGACTTCATTGTACAACTTGGCTAAATCAACACCGGACCAAAAGCGATCTTCAAATTTCTTCGCATCTACTACAGCTTCACTTAACGCTTTGCGCCGGCGAAATATCATGGTCCAGGACATTACCGACATAGCCAGTAATATAAGCATAACCAACTGCACCACAAAACTGGCTTCAATTAACAAGCCTAAAATAGAAATTTCACCTGCCACGCGTTAATACCTCTGTCACTTCTGCCGGAATAGCCCGGGCTTTCATCTGCTGTAGTGAAATACAGGCGACTTTAATCTCAGCTGAACAAACGAGCTGTTCAGCGCTATTGTAAATTTTTTGCTCAAAAACCATACTAGCTTGCTTTAAGGTACTGATTTGACTATGTACCGTCAATAATTCATTAAATTTAGCCGGCTTTTTATTGTCCATTAAAACTTGAGCAACAACAAACGCGATGTTTTTTGACAATAATAAATCCTGCTCAATACCCAGGGCGCGCAACCATTCGGTGCGCGCTCGCTCAAAAAATTTCAAATAATTTGCGTAATAAACTATTCCGCCGGCATCGGTATCTTCGTAGTACACGCGCACCGGGAATATAAAGACTGTATCAGACATGCGTTTCGCTTTAATTGGTGTGTATGATAAGTAAGCTGACTAACGAACTCAATTGCCTTAGCGCAATAAAGACAACTATATTTTTCTTTGCCGGCTACTTGTATTTTTTTATTGTTTCTGTTGACTGAACTTTGCCGTAAAAGTTCCGCTAGCGGCGCTTTTGCGACCAATAACCATTATGGCAAGGTCAACGCATTTAAGATTATCTATAGTAATAAAAAAGTAATCTCACCTATAATGCATATCGTAACTTAACCCTGCATGAACACTGGCATTTCACGTATTCACGTTACAGCATTGCTGATAGTTTGTACAATACCACAGCGATATCGCATTAGTTTTACTTATGCTTAAGTTGTAATTTTTCTCGTTTGAAGTAATTACTCAGTATCTCTATCATACGCAGGTGTTCTGAGCTAGCGCAAAAGTGCGGTAAGAGGGTTACCAAACTTTAGTGAAGATCATCTGGTAATAAGATTTGTGTGTTTTGCCAAATTTTGTTGCTGTTTCAACATGTTCCCTGGATTTTTTGAAGCACTCCTTCAACTTGTGCCCGCTCCCTGAGCGGGCTTTTTTTTTATTCGCGTCCTATTTGGCACTACAGCGTTGTTGGCTGCGCTCTCTCCCCCCAATCGCATAGACAACTATGCTCATGGGGCGTCAATCACTTGCCGCCTAGCTGTATTACCAACTAGTTGGCGAATACTTTAAGTTAACTTAGTCTGTTTGTGGTAAGTCAAAGCCAAAATGCTGATATGCCCTGGGCGAAGCGATACGGCCACGTGGTGTGCGTTGAATAAAGCCCTGCTGAATTAAAAACGGTTCTATTACATCTTCGATGGTATCTTTTTCTTCGCCGATGGCTGCGGCTAAATTATCCAGGCCGACCGGGCCGCCCATAAACTTTTCAATAATGGCAAGAATAAGCTTACGGTCCATATAGTCGAAGCCCTCGGCATCGACATCAACCATCAGCAGCGCTTGAGACGCAATATCTACCGTTACCTCACCATTTGCCTTTACCTGAGCATAATCGCGCACACGGCGCAGTAAACGGTTGGCAATACGCGGTGTACCACGCGAACGCCGGGCAATTTCAGCCGCACCGGCTTCGTCCAGCACTAAATTTAAAAAGTGTGCCGAGCGCAGAATAATTTGGGTAAGCTCACTGACTTTATAAAACTCTAAGCGTTGCACTATACCAAAGCGATCGCGCAGCGGTGAGGTTAAGGCTCCGGCACGGGTAGTCGCCCCCACCAGGGTAAACGGCGGTAAGTCCAGTTTGATTGAACGTGCGGCCGGGCCCTCGCCTATCATAATGTCCAGCTGGTAATCTTCCATTGCCGGGTAGAGAATTTCCTCTACCACCGGGCTTAAACGGTGAATTTCATCAATAAACAATACGTCGTTTGGCTCAAGGTTGGTTAACAGCGCAGCTAAGTCACCGGCTTTTTCCAGTACCGGGCCAGACGTGGTTTTAATATTGACGCCCATTTCATTAGCGACAATCATCGCCAGCGTGGTTTTACCTAAACCTGGCGGGCCAAATATCAACAGATGATCCAGCGGATCGCCACGGCCACGTGCCGCTTCGATAAAAATCGCCATTTGCTGACAGACATGCTCTTGCCCGGTGTAATCGGCGAGGGTTTTCGGCCTTATCGCGCGGTCAATTACCTCGTCTTCACGGGTGGCACTGGTTTGAATTAAACGATCGGCTTCTATCATGGTTTACATCATGCTCCGCAGCGCGGCTTTAATCAGTTGCTCGCTGCTCATTCCGCTTTGCTTGACCTTTTGCACGGCCTTATCGGCTTGTAACTGGCTGTAACCCAGTGACACCAGCGCACTAGCAGCATCTTGTTCGGCGCTTTGTTCCGGGCTGAAAATGGCCTCGTCATCCTGCAGTACCAAACCATCGGTTACCGGGGTGTTCGGCGCTATGCCCCAGTCTTTTAACCGGTCACGCATTTCTACTACTAAACGCTCAGCGGTCTTTTTACCCACGCCTGGTAGCTTAACCAGGGTACTGACATCATCTAACTGCACACAACGCACGAATTGCTGCGCTGTCATGCCAGATAAAATAGTTAGCGCCAGCTTTGGACCCACGCCATTAGCTTTAATCAGTTGGCGAAACAGCGCACGCTCGGCCTGGTTAACAAAACCATACAATAGCTGAGCATCTTCACGTACAACAAAATGGGTGTAAATAGTGGCTTCAATACCGGTCGCGGGCAGCTGGTAAAAGCTGGTCAGCGGCAACTGCACTTCGTAGCCGACACCAGCCACTTCGATTAATAAATCCGGTGCCTGCTTTTCCAGCAAAATACCGCGTAAACGTCCAATCATAGGGTCTGCTTATAGAATTAAGGTGGTAATCAACGCAGGCGGCCACGCACCGTTTTGCGCGCCTGGCCGGCCAGACTGATTAAACTTTGTTGAGTATGCCCATGACACAGCGCCACTGCAAGCGCGTCGGCAGCGTCAGCCTGCGGATTAGCCGGCAACTTTAGTAAGCTACGCACCATGTGCTGCACCTGCGCTTTATCGGCAGCGCCCGTGCCCACTACCGACTGTTTTACCTGACGTGCTGAGTACTCATATACCTCAAGCCCGGCATGTTTGGCAGCTACAATGGCAGCACCGCGCGCCTGGCCCAGCTTTAATGCTGAGTCAGCATTGCGGGCCATAAACACCTGCTCAATAGCAAAAATGGTCGGTTGGGTTTGGCTGATAATTTCGCTGACGCCGTTGAAAATATCCAGCAAGCGCTCGGGCAGCAAATCAGTAGTGGTAAGGCGGATACAGCCGCTGGCGACATACTCGAATTTCATGCCAACCTGACGCACCACGCCATAACCGGTTAAACGACTGCCAGGGTCAATGCCCATAATAATATTCACGTGAGTTGCATGCTTAGCCGTGCTCAGCCATCAGCTCGTCACTGATCTCAGCATTGTGATACACGTTTTGTACGTCGTCGGAGTCTTCCAGCTGATCGAGCATTTTAAAAAAGGCACTGACATGGTCAGCATCGACTTCAGCGCGGGTTGAAGGCACTAAGGTGACTTCGCTGTTATCCGCTGCAAAGCCAGCTGCCAGCAGCACATCTTTAACATCGTTAAACTGCTCAGGTGCGGTAAATACTTCAAAGCTGCCATCATCATGCGCCACAACATCATCAGCACCGGCATCCAATGCCGCTTCCATCAACGCATCTTCATTAACGCCAGGGGCAAAAATCAGCACCCCACGCCGGGTAAATAAGTAAGCCACAGAGCCATTGGTGCCCAGGCTGCCGCCGGCTTTGGTAAATGCATGGCGCACATCGGCCACGGTGCGTTTATGGTTGTCAGTCATGGTTTCAACAATAACCGCTACCCCGTTCGGGCCATAACCTTCGTAGACTAACTCTTCGTAGTTTTCGCCTTCGCTGGCCCCTGCACCGCGTTTTATCGCGCGGTCAATGGTGTCGCGGGTCATATTTTCTGACAAGGCTTTGTCTACCGCCAGGCGCAAACGCGGATTAACACTAACATCAGGATTTAATCGGGCCGCTACGGTTAGCTCGCGGATAATTTTAGTGAAGATTTTATTTTTTTTCGCATCCTGACGGGCTTTGCGATGCTTCATGTTCGCCCATTTACTATGGCCGGCCATCAGTTACTCCTTAGTTGTGGCAGCTACATTGCTGCCACAGTATTGCAGGTAAAATTACAGCTTATTGCGCTTTAGGTATAACGGCAATGCCAAGCTCGGCCAGCTGTGCCGGGTTAGCAGCACCCGGCGCGTCGGTTAACGGGCACGCGGCAGTAGCGGTTTTCGGAAACGCCATCACATCACGGATAGACGTAGCGCCGGTCATCAGCATTACCAGACGGTCCAGGCCAAAGGCTAACCCGGCATGCGGTGGTGTGCCATACTTTAACGCTTCGAGTAAGAAGCCAAACTTTTCAGCGGCTTCTTCATCACTAATACCTAACAAAGTAAATACCTTAGCCTGCACTTCAGCGCTGTGAATACGTACCGAACCACCACCTAACTCGGTGCCGTTTAACACCATATCGTAAGCATTAGACAGCAGTTTACCCAGTTCCAGTTCGCTATTGGCGGTATTTAAAAAGGCTGCGGTATCCAACGGTGAGGTAAAGGGGTGATGCACAGCGGAGAAACTGCCGTCGTCATTCTCTTCAAACATCGGAAAGTCCACTACCCACAGCGGCTTCCAGCCAGGCTGGGTAATGCCTAAGTCTTCACCCAGTTTTAAGCGCAGCGCACCCATGGCTTCGCACACTACTTTGTAGCTGTCAGCGCCGAAGAAAATTAAATCGCCGTTGGCAGCACCAGTGCGCTGAATGATAGTGGCAATAATGTCCGGCGTTAAAAATTTCGCTACCGGTGATTGCACGCCCTCAGCTCCTGCAGCGGTATCATTCACTTTCATCCACGCCAGGCCTTTGGCACCGTAAATGCCGACGAAGCTGGTGTAGTTGTCGATATCTTTACGCGATATTTTTTCTGCAGCGCCCGGCACTTTTAACGCCACTACGCGGCCTTTGGCATCATTAGCCGGGCCGGAGAACACTTTAAACTCAACATCTTTTAATACGTCGGCGACGTCAACAAATTGCATCGGGTTGCGTAAATCCGGTTTGTCGGAGCCGTACAGACGCATCGCTTCCCAATACTGCATGCGCGGCATGGTGCCTAAATCAACATCCAGCAACTGATTAAACATCTCTACCACCATCTGCTCGGTCACTTGCATGACCTGCTCGGCGCTCATAAAGGAGGTTTCAATATCTATCTGGGTAAATTCCGGCTGACGGTCAGCACGTAAATCTTCATCGCGGAAACATTTTACAATTTGATAGTAGCGGTCCAAGCCCGACATCATCAGCAGTTGTTTAAACAGCTGCGGTGATTGCGGCAGGGCGAAAAATTCGCCTTTGTGGGTTCGGCTTGGTACTAAGTAGTCACGTGCGCCTTCCGGTGTGGCTTTAGTCAGAATCGGTGTTTCTACCTCCATAAAGCCATTGCTGTCCATAAAGTTACGCACAAAGCTGGTCACCTTGGCACGAAACTTCAATCGTTCAGTCATCATTGGCCGGCGTAAATCAAGATAGCGGTATTTTAAGCGCTGCTCTTCACTGTTGTTCTGGTTTGAGTCCAACGGCAGCGGGGCTGCTTTATTGAGGATAATCAGTTCACTGGCGTACACCTCTACCGCACCGGTCGCCATATCTTTATTGATTTGCGAATCCGGCCGTGCCCGAATCTGGCCTTTGATCTGGATACAAAATTCATTGCGCAGTGTATAGGCAACATCAAACAAGTCTTTTAAATCCGGGTCGCACACTACCTGCACCATACCTTCACGGTCACGCAAGTCTAAAAAAATTAACCCACCCAGATCGCGACGACGGTTAACCCAGCCGCATAAAGACACTTGTTGCCCAACATGTTGTGCGGTTAATAAACCACAATAATGGCTACGCATTAAACCTTCCTTCTACCTTGCTAATCAGCGGCACTAAAATGACGGCTAATTATATAGAAATGACGCCTAATGTCACTGCCCGCTTACGAAAACACCGCTCTGGAAAAACAGTACTGGTTTTTGCCCTGCTGTTTAATCCGGTACATCAGGCTATCGGCCACTTTCAGCAGTTTAGCGCTGTCGGTGCCATCATCCGGATAGATGGCAATACCAATACTGGCGCCTACCTGTACCTCGCCGACAGACAAACTAACCGGCTGTGCAAATTGGTGCAATATTTTGCCGGCCACAATGGCCGCGTCCTCACGGCTTAGCAACCCTGTTAACAGAATGACGAATTCATCACCACCAAACCTGGCTACGGTATCACTTTTACGCACTGTTGCACTGAGTTGCTGCGCCAGTTTCAGCAGTAACTCGTCGCCGGCATCATGGCCGTGTGCATCATTAACTTCCTTGAAACCGTCTAAATCAATAAACAATAACGCCATAATTTCGTTGTGTCTGGCATGTTGCAACAGAGCTTGCTCAATACGCTCTTTAATTAAACCGCGATTCGGCAGTTTAGTCAGGTCGTCATGTGTGGCCATAAAGCGCATTTTTTGTTCAGCCTGGCGGCGCAATGTGACTTCGCGTCGCAACGACAAATTCCAAATCACAAAAAACGTCAGCAAGGCCAGCACCGCGCCACCGATTTGCCACAGCATTCTGACAAACTGCTCATTATTGATGCCTTGAGTAACCTGAAAATCAAACCACTTTTGATAAAGCTGCTTGCGCTCTGTCTGGCCAATACTACGTAACCCCTTGTTCAGTATCGTGACTAAAGGAGCATAATCTTCGCGCACAGCAATCAAAGAAGCATAATGTGGCAAGTCATCAACAACTTGTGCTTTGAGTCCAAGCATAACGGTTTGTTTTAGTGTTTCGCTTACGGCTTCAACCGAGTCGAGCGCAAAGTCAACTTCCTGACGTTGCAACAGTACCAGCGCTTGCTCCAGATCCTTCACTGCCACTACAGTTATTTGGGGGTGCAACTGCGGCAGCCGCCGCGCCAACTCGTAGTCTTGATAAATAGCCACTTTGCTACCATATAAATCTGCGGTTCGGGTAACAGCCTGACGTGAGCTATCACTGATCACAGCCAACTGTGTCGGCCAAAACTCATCGCTAAAACGGGCGAAGCTGCGACGATCATCACGATCGGAAACATTAGCAATCAGATCTATCTGCTGTCGTTTCAGTTGCAACAACATAGTGTCGAAATCATCGAATAACACAAACTCGAACCGGGCATCTAACCGTTTAGCAAGCAAGTTAAACATATCGACGGTAACACCAGCTGCCGCGCCATATTTATCGGTAAACTCCATCGGCGGCCAGTTGCGTAACATCCCCAGCCTTAATACTTTATGCTGCTGTAACCAGTTTTGCTCTGCGTCTGTTAACGGTACCTGATGAAGAAACCGCGTAAAATAGTAGTGTGATTCATCGGTTAACCAGCGCTGCTCTGTTTTCACCAACGCATCTAACGGCAACTTGACAAAACCACGACGTATTTTTTCAGCCAGTTCTGTTTGCTTTTCGTGTACCAGGCTGTACATCGGTGATACCACCCTGGAATCACTAAATGAGGCAAAGATATCGGTTAGGTTAAGCTGCTGTAAACGCTGAGGTATAATAGCGGATGCGCCAAAAAAACCTGCAAGTTCACCATTCTGAACACCTTGCAGCATTTCAGTTAACTGCCGATAGCGGGCAAAACTAAGTTGCGGATAGCGTTGCTTCAGCGTTGCAGCGTAAGGCGCATTGGCAAAAATGCCTACTTTCCCACCATTTAAATCACTGATGTTAATATAGTTATTTTTCTTGAGATAAAACAATTCAGATGGAAAATTATATAGATGATGCGCCGGTACTATACCAGCAGGTAAATTTTGGTTATCCGGAAAAGCAACCAGTATATCAATCCGACCTTTGGCAAGATTTTGTAAACTGCTAAAAGAAGAATCAGGTACAAAAGCAATGTTTACGCCGCTAACCTTAGCCCATTGCCGCCACAAGTCGACAAACAAACCTTGTGCTTCACCTTGTTGCGTGACGTGCATATAAGGCGGATTATCTATTGCCACACCAAGCAATAGCGTATTTTCATCAGCATCGACACCCAGCCAGCGACGCTCCAGCTTATCAAGATAATCCCGCTCAATACTCTGTGTCAGTAGTTTTAGCTGCTGCGTCAAATCAGCATTGTCATTAACGGCATAATTTAGATCAATTTTGCGCAGTGGTATCTTGCGATATAGCGGAAATTGCTGTTGCAACTCATCATAACGGCTGTAACGCGGCGGCAATCTGTCCAAACCGCTGATGACCTTAATGTCGCCCGCAAGGGCTGCGTCATACATCGCGGTCACATTGGGGTAGTACTTTAATACTGCATCGGGCACTAATGCGGCTACGGTATCGACATGGCTGGATTTATCCACCACTCCGATAGCATAGGCTTTTAGTTCCGACAACGCGTTCACAGGCGGTATATCGCGCTGAATAAACACATTGCTGTAGACATCAATACCGGTGTCACCAAGGTGGTAGCGCTGCTCACGCCCGGCGGTATAAGCAATGCCGCCATGTAAGTGCACTGCATTACTTTGCAACAAAGCGATGGTTTGCGGCCAGTTGCCGCTGACAAACTGCAGTTGCACGCCGCCACGCCGGCCTACCTCTTGCCAATAGTCTATTACCAGCCCGGCAAGTTGGCCTTGCTCATCTGTATACATGTACGGATAGGTGTCATCACTTACCGCAACCCGCAGTGGGTCCGGCAGTGCTGCACTGGCGCCAGCAAGTGAAAAACACAGATAAATCAGGCTAATAATAGTTCTGGCTGTCATTATGTTAAGCTTTGCGAAAGAGTGTATTTAGTTTTACGCTGCCACTGAAGCAAGGTCAAGTTAGCAATGTTATATCTTGGTTGCCCGGTATGGGCCAATACAAAATGGAAAAGCTCACTGTTTTCTGCCGACGCAAAAAGTGCTGAGTATCTGGCGCAGTACAGCCGTTTTTTTAACACCGCAGAGGGTAATACTACTTTTTATGCCGATCCGTCGGATGACACTTTAATACGCTGGCAGCAGGACACACCTGATCAGTTCCGTTTTGTGCTGAAAGTACCGCAGCGTATCAGTCATCATGGCAGCGCAGACAGCACACTGCAGTTGCAGGACTGGCTTAACCGTATGGCGCTGCTTGGCGACAAATTAGCCCTGATACATCTGCAATTACCTGCCCGCACCGGTCCGGCAGAGCTGGCACATATCGCCATGTTAGTTGAACAAATTAGCCAACAGTATCGCTGTGCATTGGAAGTGCGTCATCCGGCGTTTTTTGACAAAGGCCAACACGAAACTCAACTACATAAAATGCTGCAACACTATGGCGCAGAACGGGTGGTTATTGACAGCAGGGCCTTATTTTCTGTGCCTGCTACTACTCAGGCATTGACAGATGCCCAGGCAAAAAAGCCCCGCGTACCGGTGCATGCGATAAGTTTTAGCCAAACCCCGATGTTACGCTTTATCGGTACCGATGATATGACGCTAAACCGGCAGTTTTATCAGCCGTGGTTAACCAAAGTGCAGCAATGGCTGGACGACGGCAAAAGTCCGTTTTGTTTTTTTCATACTCCGGATAATCATCTGGCGCCGCAGTTATGCCGCCAGTTTGCACAGGATTTAGCCTACCCTCACAGCTGTCTGGAACCCTGGCCCAGCGAGCAGCAATTCAGCTTGCTGTAGTTTTACGACATTTAAGGTAAAATAGCGCCACTTACACTGTTTCCTACCGACAAGTTTTTATGCAAAAAGATGCTATTTTCGCCGAGCCGCTGGCTCATATTCAGGATTTTCGCTTTGACGACCAGGTCGCCGACGTATTTCCCGACATGATCCAACGCTCGGTTCCGGGTTATCAAACCATTATTCACACCATAGGTAAGCTTACCGGCCGTTATCAGCAAGCTGACAGCCACTACTACGACCTGGGATGCTCGCTGGGTGCGGCAACGTTGGCAATGCGGCGCAATATCACCGCCGCCAACAGTCAGATTATTGCTGTAGATAACAGCAGTGCTATGGTGGAGCGTTGTGAGCGGCACTTACAGGCATTTCGCTCAGAGGTGCCGGTTGAGGTGAAGCTGGCAGATATCAGACAGCAAACTATTGAGAATGCCGCCATCGTAGTGATTAACTTTACTCTGCAGTTTTTACCAAAAGAAGACCGTAATACCCTGATTAACCGCGTCTATCAGGGCTTAAAACCGGGTGGTGTGTTGATCCTGTCGGAAAAGTTTATCAACCACGACCCCATTACCAACGACTTATTGGTAGAGTTACACCACGACTTTAAACGTGCCAATGGCTATAGCGAGCTGGAAATCAGCCAAAAGCGCAGTGCACTGGAAAACGTGATGAAGCCGGATACCCTGAGCGAGCATCAGCAGCGGTTGCAACAAGCCGGCTTTACCAGCCAAACCCTGTGGTTTCAGTGTTTTAATTTCTGCTCCATGGTCGCAATCAAATAAAGCCACTCTTAAATAAGGTTAGCTATGCTCGATTTCACGCCCTTTTATGCCCAACTGGCAAACAACAAACTGCATAACTGGTTAGAAACCTTGCCGGCGCAACTGGCCGCCTGGAGCAAAGAGGCGCTGCATGGCGACTTTAAGCAATGGCAAAAAACCATTAGCAATTTGCCGGTAACAACGCCGACAGTTATTGAATTAAAACATGCCGTGCAGTTTGGTACCGCCGACGATATCAGCAGCGGCGAAGCACAGCAGATCCGTTACTTACTGCAGCAGTTAAAACCCTGGCGTAAAGGCCCGTTTAATATTCATGGTATTGCTATTGATACCGAATGGCGCTCTGACTTTAAATGGCAGCGGGTACTGCCGCATATCGCCCCGCTGACAAACCGTACTGTGCTGGATGTGGGCTGTGGCAGTGGTTATCACCTGTGGCGTATGCGCGGTGAAGGCGCAGAATTTGTCGTCGGCATTGATCCGTCGCAGCTGTTTTATGCGCAGTTTCAGGCGATTAAACATTTTAACCCCGACCCTGCGGTAAACCTGATCCCCATCGGCATTGACGAGATGCCGGCACTGAAACAGTTCGATACGGTATTTTCAATGGGCGTATTGTACCACCGCCGTTCACCGCTGGATTTTCTGCACCAGCTGAAAAACCAGCTGCGCCCGGGTGGCGAGCTCGTGCTGGAAACCTTAGTGGTTGAAGGCGACGAAAACACGGTATTGGTGCCAGGGGAGCGCTACGCCAAAATGCGCAATGTCTGGTTTATTCCCAGCGTAGCGGCGTTAACGCATTGGTTACAGCGGTTAGGCTTTAGCAATGTAAGGCTGGCAGATTTAAACTGCACCAGCCTGGATGAGCAGCGCAAAACCGACTGGATGGAAAATGAAAGTTTGATTGATTTTCTCGATGCAACTGATCATAGTAAAACCATAGAAGGCTATCCGGCACCGCTTCGGGCAGTGATCGTCGCCAACATTTAATGCCACAGGAGTGAGCGCCAGTTATGCCCTACCGTCCCCGTTCAACTCTGGAGCAATGGCGCATTTTACAAGCGGTGGTTGATGCCGGTGGCTATGCGCAGGCGGCAGAGCTGCTGAACAAAAGCCAGTCGTCGCTGAACCATGCCGTAGCGAAACTGCAAACGCAACTCGGTGTTGAACTATTAGAAGTGCGCGGTCGCAAGGCCTATCTGACTGAGGCCGGTGAAGTGATGCTACGCCGCTCCCGGCTACTGACACAGCAAGTGGAAGATTTAGAGTTGCTGGCTGCCAATATTGACCAGGGCTGGGAGCCGGAAATCCGTATTGCAGTGGAGCTTGCCTACCCGCGACGCTTTTTAAATGAGGCCCTCGCGGCCTTTTACCCACTTAGCCGCGGCAGCCGTATTCAGCTTATCGATTGCGTTATTACCGGCACGGCAGAAGTGATCCTGCAAAAGCGGGCCGACCTGGTCATTGCCGCCTCGTCGGTTATTCCCAAAGGCTACCTCGGTGAACATTTATGCAGCACCCGCTTTATTCCGGTTACCGGGAGTAACAATCAGTTAGCCACAGCCAACCAAATTGACCAAAATGAATTAAGCCAACACTTACAGCTGGTGATCCGCGATACGGCACAAAAACCGCAGGAAAATGCCGGTTGGCTGCGGGCAGAACAGCGTTGGACGGTAGATAACTTTTTTGAAGCAATAGAAATTTTACAACTCGGGCTGGGTTTTTGCTGGCTGCCGGATTTTATGGTGACAGACTATATTGCCCGTGGCACTCTGGTACAACTTAGCCTGAACCAAAGCAGTGCACGCATGGCAAACTTATCTCTGGTGGCCCCGAAAGAAGAAACTCTGGGTCCCGGCAGCAAACAATTACGCCAGCTGATTCTGGCAGCTCATCAAAAATCCTGAGGCAATTATGCAACAACAAGAATTGAACAATTTAATGCAGTCCGCAGCCGCCGACGCAGTAGATTACGCAAAAGAAGAGCACAACTTAACACTTGATCACAGCATAGACAGCTTGCAACAAATTGATGTTCTGCTGGCAGAACTCAACAGCAGAGAACAAAAACAGCGCCATTCAGCCGAAGTGGTATTTACCTTATGTAATATCATCGGCGCTTATATCGGCGAGCTGTTTATCGCCAATGTTGGCGGCCACTGGCAGCATGATCAAACAGACAGCGAAGCGCCTTTTGTTTACATACGGCTGAATGACAAAGAATTTCCATTTGCATCAGTGTGTTATCACAAGTTTACCAAGGACAACAGCATCAGTTTATATGACTATGTAAAGCAAGCGATGGCAAATGCTATGCAGTAAGGCTTTTGTCGGCGGCGTTAAGCAGGTAAAATGCCGCCAATTTTTAGCCTTTCCACTTTCAGTCATTCGAGGATTGCCGTGAGCGAGCAGAAAACATCGTTAAGCTACAAAGACGCCGGAGTTGATATTGACGCAGGTAATGCGTTGGTTGAACGGATTAAAGGCGCCGTCAAACGCACACGCCGCCCTGAAGTTATGGGTGGATTAGGTGGTTTTGGCGCCCTGTGCCAAATTCCGGCCGGCTACAAAGAGCCGGTGCTGGTATCAGGCACTGACGGTGTAGGCACCAAGTTGCGCCTGGCAATGGATTTAAAACGCCACGACGGTGTCGGCATTGACCTGGTGGCCATGTGCGTTAACGACTTGGTAGTTCAAGGTGCTGAGCCGCTGTTTTTCCTGGATTATTACGCGACCGGCAAATTAGATGTCGATACCGCTTCTGCAGTGGTTAACGGTATTGCCGAAGGTTGCTATCAGTCCGGTTGTGCTCTGGTGGGTGGTGAAACCGCTGAAATGCCGGGCATGTACCATGGTGAAGATTACGACATCGCCGGCTTTTGTGTCGGTGTAGTAGAAAAAGCCGATATTATCGATGGCACTAAGGTACAACCGGGTGATCAATTAATCGCCATGGCCTCTTCCGGCCCGCATTCCAACGGTTTCTCATTAATCCGTAAGGTATTAGAAGTTAGCGGCCAAAGCCCGGATACATTGCTGGAAGGCAAATCACTGGCTGATCATCTGCTGGAGCCTACCCGCATTTATGTGAAAAACCTGCTTAACCTGTTTAAGCAAACCCCGGTACATGCGCTGTGCCATATTACCGGCGGCGGCTTCTGGGAAAATATTCCGCGCGTGTTACCGGAAAATACCAAAGCTGTTATTGACGGCAAGAGCTGGCAGTGGCCGGCCATTTTCAACTGGTTGCAACAACAGGGCAATATCAGCCGCCACGAAATGTACCGCACCTTTAACTGCGGCGTAGGCATGCTGGTAGTGGTACCACAGGACAAACTGCAACAGGCCATCAGTATACTGCGTGATGCCGGCGAAACAGTATGGCACTTGGGTGAAATTCAATCTGCAGCTGCAGGTGATGAGCTGGTTATTATTAACGAATAAGGCAACCGATGAAATCTATCGTCGTACTGATTTCCGGCAGCGGCTCTAATCTGCAGGCCATTATTGATGCCTGCAGCAGCGGTTTTATTCCAGGCAAAGTCAGTGCCGTTATTGCCAATAAAGCCAACGCCTATGGCTTGGTGCGCGCTAATGAGGCGGGCATCAGCACTCAGGTACTCAGCCATAAAAATTATGCCAGCCGCGAGAAATACGATATTGCACTGATGGATGCCATAGACCAGCACCAACCGGATCTGGTGGTGCTGGCCGGTTTTATGCGTATTTTAACTCCGGCCTTTGTGCAGCACTTCAGTGGCCGCTTGTTAAATGTGCATCCTTCCTTGCTACCAAAATATCAGGGGCTGGATACGCATCAGCGCGCCATTGATGCCGGCGACACTGAGCATGGTTGCAGCGTGCATTTTGTTAACGAGCAACTCGATGGCGGGCCGGTTATTTTGCAAGCCAAGGTGCCACTGTTTAACGATGATGACGCCGCCAGCCTGGCAGAGCGGGTACATGAACAAGAACACCGTATTTATCCGTTAGTGGTACGTTGGTTTTGCCAAAACCGTTTACAACAGCAGGCAGATCAGGCATGGTTGGATGGCAATGTATTAGCAGCCAACGGTTATGCCAATGATGATGAAGACTAACCGGCGCCTGTGGGCGCCTTTTATTGTATTAGCAACACTTTTTTGCTCAGCAGCCCGTGCTGAGATCCCACCATTAAGCAGTTTTAATGCTGACTATGTTGTGTATCGTGCCGGTAAAAAGCATGGTGAAGCCAACCGCTATTTAAAAGTAACTGAACAAGGTTATCAACTTGGCTACAGCAGCGATATCAGCTGGATGATTTTTTCCGATAAACGGCAGGAAGTCTCTGACTTTATTGTCAATAACGGCAAAATCCAGCCTCTGCGTTACGTACTTAACCGCAGCGGTAGCGGGCCAAACCGTTACTACGAGCTGAATCTCAACCCCGATACCAAAGTGCTGACAGAGGGCAAAAGCCGTAAACCCAAGGCGGTAGAGTGGCAGGATGACTGGCAAGATCAAATCAGTTATCAGCTACAACTGGCGCTGGATCTGAAAGCCGGCAAAACAGAATTCAGTTACAACGTACTGAACCGTAACGGTAACAGTAAGTTGTACCACTACAAAGTAGTAGCCGAAGAAAAGCTGCCCCTGCCTTATGGCAATATCAACACGCTGCGTATTGCGCGGATTGAAGCAAACAGCGACAAACAAATTTATGCCTGGGTAGCACCGGAGCTGGACTACCTGCTGGTACGTTTATGGCGCGGTGAAGATAATGTCGAACAATTTGATGTACAGCTACACAAATTAGATCTGACACCGCAGGTTCAGGCCAACGGCTCACCATAACGGAACAACTGGCTGTCGCCGGGCTGCATGTTGTGCCACTGCTCATTGTTGGTCAGTGGCTCAGTAGCAATAATGGTTACCACGTCGTTGGGTGTGGTTTGAGTGGTAAAATCAATATCCACATCCACGTTTGATAAACCCGCCACACCCAAAGGTGCTCCACGCTCTTTTGAACCTTTAAAACTGCTTCTGACAGGCGAAAATGAGCCAAACAGCTATGCTTAAGCGTATAAGCCTGCGAGTTGCAACTTAAGTTGACAATCACTTTGTATAACAACGCCGTTCAGGGCTTGCAACTTTAACCAAAGCGTTCTACTCTAGCCAGATAGTGGTCAGACCTCTTATCAGGAGCAAAAGATGGAAGTGTTTATTCTCTGCGCGGTGCTTATCGCCGCAATCGGTATCCTGGCATACAACCGTGCCAGCTTAACTATGTTTACCGCCGCGATAGCGGTAATTCTGGCTACAGGTACTGCCTTTGACGCCGTAGGTACAATAGCCTGGGTAGTGTTTTTACTGCTGGCGTTGCCATTAAATATCGCTGTAATACGTCAGCAATACCTTACCAAGCCGTTGTTGAAACTATACCGCAAAATAATGCCGGAAATGTCTACCACGGAAAAAGAAGCTATTGACGCCGGCACGACCTGGTGGGAAGCCGACTTATTCCGCGGCAACCCGGATTGGCACAAGATGCATAACTTCCCGGTGCCCCGTTTAAGCGCGGAAGAGCAGGCGTTTTTGGATGGTCCGGTAGAAGAATTACTGGCGATGGTCGATGATTGGCACACCACGCATGAGCGTGCCGATTTAGCGCCGGAAGTGTACCAGTACCTGAAAGACAAAGGCTTCTTCGCCATGATCATCAAAAAAGAATATGGTGGTCTGGAGTTCTCTGCGTTCGCTCAATCTTGCGTGCTGCAAAAATTAACCAGTAAAAGCATGGTGTTATCCAGTGTTGTCGGGGTACCTAACTCGTTAGGCCCGGGCGAGCTGTTGCAGCATTATGGTACTGATGAACAGAAAAAACATTATTTACCCCGTCTGGCCAAAGGCCTTGAAGTACCTTGTTTCGCGCTGACCAGCCCGGAAGCCGGCTCTGACGCAGGTGCCATTCCGGATACCGGTATTATTTGTAAAGGCCAGTGGGAAGGCAAAGAAGTTATCGGTATGCGCCTGACCTGGAACAAGCGTTATATTACGCTGGCGCCTATTGCCACCGTGCTGGGCTTAGCCTTTAAACTGTACGACCCGGAAAAGCTGATTGGTGATGACGAAGAGCTGGGTATTACCTGTGCACTTATTCCGGTTAGCACGCCTGGCGTAAAAATCGGCCGTCGTCACTTCCCGTTGAATGTGCCGTTTCAAAACGGCCCTACCCAGGGTGATAACATCTTTGTACCGCTGGATTACATTATCGGTGGCGCCAAAATGGCCGGCCAGGGCTGGCGTATGCTGGTAGAGTGTTTATCCGTAGGCCGCGCTATTACGCTGCCGTCAAACAGCACCGGTGGTATTAAAGCAGTAGCCTTAGCTACCGGCGCCTATGCCCGTATCCGTCGTCAGTTCAGGTTACCTATTGGTAAAATGGAAGGCGTTGAAGAAGCGATGGCGCGCATTGGTGGTTATGCCTATATGGCTGATGCATCTACCAGCATGTCAGTAGGTTCAATTGATTTGGGCGAGAAACCATCGGTTATCTCGGCCATTACCAAATACCATATGACCGAACGCATGCGTCAGGCGATTATTGATGCCATGGATATACACGGTGGTAAGGGTATTTGTATGGGCCCGAATAACTACCTGGCCCGTGGCTATCAGGGCGCTCCGGTTGCTATTACGGTAGAAGGCGCCAATATTTTAACACGTAATATGATCATTTACGGCCAGGGCGCTATCCGCTGTCATCCATATGTACTGGCAGAGTTACAGGCTGCGCAGTTAGATGATCAGGGCGCAGCAGTAACAGCCTTTGATAAAGCCTTGTTTGGCCATATCGGTTTTGCTATCAGCAACTTCTTCCGCACTTTCTGGTTATCGTTAACCGGTGGAGCCTTCAGCAGTGCGCCATACAGCGATGCTACAGCGAAGTACTACAAGCAGATGAACCGTTTCAGCGCCGCTATGGCACTGATGTCAGACGTGGCAATGGGTACCCTGGGTGGCGATTTAAAACGCCGTGAGCGCATTTCCGCCAGGTTGGGTGATATTTTAAGTATGCTGTACCTGACCTCAGCCGTGTTAAAACGCTACAACGACGAAGGCCGTAAAATTGATGACTTGCCGCTGGTGCAATGGGCCTGTGAAGACAACCTGGCTAAAGCCCAGTTAGCGCTGAACGAGTTATTTGATAACTTCCCTAACCGCGTAGTGGGTGTGGCATTGAAACGTGTGGTGTTCCCGTGGGGCCGTACACTGCGCAAAGCGTCTGACGTTATCGAGCACAAAGTTGCCCGTATTATGCAAACGCCGGGCGAAGCACGCTCGCGCTTGGGCAGCCATATGTACTTAACCAATGAGCCGCAAAACCAACTTGGTTTAATGGAGCAGGCGTTACTGGATGTACTGGCAGCAGAGCCGGTGTTTGACAAGGTCACGCACGCGGCCGGTAAGCGGTTGCCGTTCTTCCGCTTAAACGAAGTGGCAGACTTAGGATTAGAGCTGAAAGTAATTAGCGAAGCCGAAGCCGAAATACTGCGCACCGCAGAAAAAGGCCGCTTGTTCGCTATCAACGTTGATGACTTTGAGCCGGCTTATTTGGCCGCTGACAAAACCCTGACCCAACAAGGTCCCGGTGCAGTAGCGACAGATAAAAAAGTTAAAGCAGCATAACGCGGTATCCTGCTTATAATGCAAAAAAACGCCGGCTGACGCCGGCGTTTTTATTTGCTACACAGTAATCATCAACGCTTAGTCAAAATTTACCACTAAATCTGCCGAGCAACTGGCTGTCGCCTGCTGACAAATTTTGTAAGTGACGCTTATCGCATCAGAGCGGAAGTTATCATTCACCCGGCCAGAGCGGTTTAACCCGCGCACTGCTTCGTTGTCACGGTACAGGGTTAAATCTGTGGCACTGCCATCCCAACGCAGTTGCACCAAGCTTTGACCTGAGCGCGAACGCACAGTACGCAGCAGCTCCAAGGTTACATCCAGCGGTGGTATAACGGCCGGCAAACTGAACGACACCACTACCGGATCGTGATCTGACGAGCGGTACGCATCAGCAGCATAGTAATCCAATTGCTGCTGGGGCGATTTAAACTCGACATTGTAATCCAGCGCTATCGGCTCATCGGCGTTAATATTCCACTTGGTCGCATCTGCCAGATATTGCAACGCCATATCATTTAACAGCGCATGATCCAATGCACCGGATTGACCGGAGAACACATAACCATGGCCCGGCACTTTACCCAATGCTTCAAACACATTGATATAACCGGCTTGCGCCAGCGCCATTATCGGATCTTCCTTGGCATAGGCGTTCAAATCGCCCATTACCACGGCCGGGGTATCAGCGAAATGCTCAGCAGCGAACAAACCTATCGCCTGCGCAGCGCGGGTGCGGCTGATATTACAGTTACCCTGGCCATCACCGGTATCACCGTCTTCTGCACCACACCCTGAGCCTTTAGATTTTAAGTGATTTACCATTACGGCAAATTCGGCATCGTTATCCAGCAAACGGAAACGTTGCGCCAGCATCGGCCGGTTACGGTTGTCATCAAACAATGCCACGCCCTGCTCATCCACTGCAGAATTGCCGGAGTCTAATATCAACAAGGGTGCAACCGGCATAACCAGATCGGCGCGATAAATTAAGCCTACAGCAATTTCATCTGTGCCCACCGGGCCGCCGGCATTAATATACTGCCAGCTGTCATTACCGGATACAGTGCGCAGGCCCGTTACCAAGTCGGCAATGGCAGAAGTGTCAGCGTAGCCGTCGTTTTCAATTTCCATCAGGCCAATTACGGCAGCATCCAGCGCAACCATGGCAGAGAGGATTTTTGCCCGCTGGCGCTCAAATTCCAACGCACTGTGGGCACCGCGGGCGGTCGGGAAGCCGCCACCCAGACCATCGCCGTTAAAGTAGTTCAGTACATTAAAGCTGGCCAGCTTAACATTGCCATCAGAGCCTAATTCCGGTGCGGCAGTGCGCGGGTTACTATGCACAAAATTAACGCTTTGCGTTGGCATAATGCGGTATTCATTAAAACCGTAGTGCACAGTGCCGGTTAAGTTAAGCACGGTGTCACCGCTGCGCACCACATTAGCCGCAGATAAACCACCGGTAGGATAAGGCACAGTTTCAGGGTTTTGCACGCTGCTGGCATCATCTAACACAATTTTATTCAGCGCATGCTCTGCCGCCAACGCTATAGCCTCAGGCCCCGGGCTTACTACCTGGGTTGGCGTGTAACGCCGGCCATTGGCTAACGTCAGTTCACCAAAGCGGCCCAGCGTAAAGGTGTCGTTTACCGTCAACGGCTGAGCAAAACTTACCAACATACCTTCAACCGCCTCAAGCTGAGCCAGGCTGCTTACCGGCAGCGCAAAAGGCGTTGGCGCCGGTAATTCACTGCTGCCACAATCAAGGCTGGCAGCGACATTGGTCAGTTGCGTATGGCCGTTAAATTCGGCTACCGTTGCCAGTAAACGCACGCGCTGGCCAGCCGTTATCGCAATATCAGTGCTATTAACATAAACAAACACGCCCTCTGAGGTTGCCGGATCGTTATCTTGCTCTGCCAGCGGCGCCTGAATAGTGTAGCCACGTAAACCCGGTAAGGTTTGCGTGACAATCGCCTCCACCTGCACCACCTGGCCAACTAACGGACTGACAAAGTCTGCGCCCTGAATAGCAAAAATCGGCGTTGCCGCTGCACCACAGGCTAATATCGGGTCCGGATCCGGATCTCCGGGGTCACCGCCTTCGCCGTTAAACAGGCCAATGTCACTAAAGTCATCCTGCGCAAAACCCAGCCATTGCTCTGCAGGCTCAAAGCTATCTTCGGGGTTTGCATCATAACTTACGGCTGATCGGCGCAGAGTATCGTTAGCGGTGGTAATACTACCGCTGCCCCAGGCTGAGCCCGGGTCAAAGCCTAACTGGCCAATCGAATCCAGTACTACGCCGTTTTTGCTCAGCGTAATCGTATCGTCACCGTTCCACAGGCTTTGTGTTACCTGTAAGTCGGTCAGTGCCAGTAGCTCTGCTACTGAGTCATTGTCGGCAATAACAAAGGTTGCTCCTGCACCAATATTACCGCTGAGATTAATCGTAGTGCCAACAGTGGTACTGCCGTTGAAGTAGACCTGAACGCTGTAGCCATCCAGCGCAATCGCATTGTCAGTTGGGTTGTACAGCTCCAGCGCTTTATTATTGCCGGACCCTTCCACATATTCGGAAATAAACAGTTCGGCAGAAACTGCCGGCGCCAATAACATGGCCATAGTTGCTGATAATGTCCTGATTTTCATTCTTGTGCTCCCTGGTTGTTTTATTAAGGACAACCGAATATAAAACGCTTTTATGGCATATTCATTAACTTTGGTTAATTTATGACACTTATTTTATTACATCTTGGCGTCAACATTTTTTACACCCGCAACCTGGCGCCGCGCAGATTAAATAATTAGCCGTAAAGCCATCTGAATTTAAGCCCGCCACTTCCATCTGCAGCGCGGATCAGGTTTACTGTGGCAGAGCTTTTATAACGGAGAGTAAGATGTTTAAAGTAAACCAGTATTTTGACGGTAAAGTGGCCTCTATTGCCTTTGCCGGTGAGCAGTTGCCGGCCACGGTTGGTGTAATGGCACCGGGTGAGTATGAATTCGGTACCAGCCAACACGAAGTGATGACAGTAGTCAGCGGCGCCCTGACGGTATTGCTGCCGGGCGCGAACGGTTGGCAAACCTACAGTCGTGGCCAGCAATTTGAAGTACCGGCCAACAGCAAATTTCAGTTGCAGGTAGCAGTAGATACCGCGTACCTTTGCACCTATGCCTGATGTCGTAACAAGGACACCTTCATGCGCGGTATGCGCTCTGCAGCAAAACAACCTGAAGCGGTAAAACGGCCGCAAGCTACTAACCTTAAGCAAACGCTGGCCATGTTATGGCCCTATTTGTGGCAGTTTAAATACCGCGTAATGCTGGCGCTGCTGGCATTGATCGCCGCTAAAGCCGCGGTACTGCTGATGCCGTTAGCACTGAAATACATTGTCGACGCGCTGGACAGCGGCCAACACAGCCTATTGCTGGTGCCGGTGGCACTGCTACTGCTGTATGGTGGCCTGCGCTTTGCCGGGGTATTTTTTGGTGAAGTGCGTGACGCCCTGTTTGGCCGGGTTACAGAGCATGCCATGCGCCAGCTCGGCCTGAAAGTGTTTAAGCACCTGCACAGTTTGGAATTGTCTTTCCATCTGGACCGGCAAACCGGCGGCATCAGCCGCGATATAGAGCGCGGCACCAATGGGTTAAGTTTCCTAATGCGCTTTTTAATGTTTAATATCGCGCCTACCCTGTTTGAAATTCTGGCCGTCGCCGTCATTTTTGCCGCGCTGTTCTCGCCGCTGTATTCGCTGGTTACCGTGCTGGCCGTCAGTATTTATATCTTCTTCACCGTGGTGATTACCGAGTGGCGTAACAAATACACCCGCGAAGCCAACCAGGCCGATAACACTACCAACAGCCGCGCCATTGACAGCCTGCTGAACTATGAAACGGTAAAATACTTTAATAACGAGCAGTATGAAGCACAAACCTATGACAGCTTTTTAGCCAAATGGGAGCAAGCGCGGTTAAAAAACCGCTTAAGTCTGCTGGCATTAAACTCGGGCCAGGCGCTGATTATAGCTGCCGCTATTACCGCACTAATGTGGCTGGCCGCAGATGAAGTGGTCAATAAACAGCTGACACTGGGTGATCTGGTGATGGTAAATGCTTATATGATCCAGTTGTTTCTACCGCTGAATTTTTTAGGTTTTGTTTACCGCGAAATTCGCCGCGCGCTAACCGACCTGGAAAATATGCTTGGCTTGCTTAAACGTGCACCGCAGATTGTCGATACGCCCGATGCCAAGCCGCTGGCTCTGGCTAAGGGTGCTATTGAATTTAACCGGGTTGAATTTGGTTATCAGAGTCAGCGGCCTATTTTGCAGCAGCTGAGTTTTAGCGTGCCCGCCGGCAGCAAGGTGGCGATAGTTGGTGCCAGCGGTGCCGGTAAAAGCACTATCGCCCGCTTGCTGTATCGCTTTTACAGCATCGGCGGCGGTAGTATCTGCATTGATGGCCAGGATATCAGCACGCTCACGCTGGACAGCCTGCGCCGCGCCATTGCCATAGTGCCGCAAGACACTGTGCTGTTTAACAACAGCATTCGCGATAATATCCGTTATGGCCGCCCCGATGCCGGCGAGGCCGAAGTTGACCAGGCCATTGAACTTGCCCATCTGCGTAGCTTTATCGACAGCCTGCCACAGGGTGATGCCACTGTAGTGGGTGAGCGTGGCTTAAAAGTGTCCGGCGGCGAAAAGCAGCGCATTGCCATCGCCCGCGCTATTTTAAAAAAATCGCCGATCCTGCTGTTTGATGAAGCCACCTCAGCGCTGGACTCCAGCTCTGAGCAAGCCATCTTACAAGCGATGCGTGAAGTGGCACGTAATCACACCAGCCTGGTAATTGCGCACCGGCTATCTACCATTACCGATGCTGACAATATTATTGTGCTAAAACACGGCCGGCTGGCCGAGCAAGGCACCCATGACGTGCTGTTAGCCGCTAATGGTGAATACGCCCGCATGTGGCAGCTACAACAAAAGCAGCAGCGTTAACAAGCCGCAGCAGCTGTAACCGACACAACGCCACTCTGTAGTACAGTAGGCTGGCGTTTACCGCGAGTGCCTGTTTATACTGGTGCAGTTAATCCACGGCCATCTTTTTATAACAAAACACAAACAACAATGAAAAAGGTACCCTATGATCACATTTAAACTCTCTGCCACCGCGTTACTGGTGGGTTCTGCTTTACTGCTGGGCGGCTGCAGCCCACAGCAACAAGCCGACGCACCACAGCAGGCGGAACAAAAACAACTTACCGAAGCCGATGCACAGGCGTTTCTGGCTGAAACTGAAACCAAGCTGGTACAGCTGTACAAAGAGTCCAACCGCGCCGAGTGGATTTACTCAAACTTTATTACCGAAGATACCGCGTCACTGGCCGCTGATGTCAATGAGAAGCTGACCGTTGAAATGGTGCAGTTGGCCACAGCCGCGGCAAAATTTGACCAGGTGGCGTTATCAAATGACAGCCGGCGCAAGCTGGATAAACTCAAGCTGGCACTAACCTTACCCGCACCACAAGATGCAGCCAAAACCGCCGAAATGGCAAAAATTGTTGCTGATTTGGGCGGCATCTACGGTAAAGGAAAATACTGCAAAGCCGACGGTAAGTGTTTGTCGCTGGGTGAGATGTCAGCCATTATGGCCAGTAGCCGCGACTATGACGAACAGCTGGAAATGTGGCAGGGCTGGCGTGAGATCAGCAAGCCGATGCGACCGCTTTACACCCGCCTAATTGAGCTGACCAATGAAGGTGCCAAAGAGCTGGGCTATGCCGATACCGGCGCGATGTGGCGCTCTAAGTACGATATGCCGGCCGATGATTTTGCCAAAGAGCTGGACCGCGTCTGGGATCAAGTAAAGCCATTGTATGAATCACTGCACTGCCATGTACGCAGCAAATTATCTGAGCAATACGGTGCCGACAAAGTGCCGCTGGACAAACCGATTCCGGCACATCTGCTGGGCAATATGTGGGCGCAAAGCTGGGGTAATGTATACGACTTAGTCGCACCGAAAGACGCCGATCCGGGATATGACGTTACCGAGCTTTTAGCTAAACATAACTACGACGAAATTAAAATGGTGCGTGGCGCCGAAGCGTTTTTCAGCTCGCTGGGTTTTGCCCCGCTGCCGGACACTTTCTACCAGCGCTCACTGTTTACCAAGCCTGCCGATCGCGACGTGGAATGCCATGCTTCCGCCTGGGATTTAGATGCCAAAGACGATCTGCGCATTAAAATGTGTATTCAGCGCACCGGTGAAGAGTTCTCGGTTATTCACCACGAATTGGGCCACAACTATTACCAGCGCGCCTATAAAGATCAGCCGGTGTATTATCAGGAAAGTGCTAACGACGGCTTCCACGAAGCTATCGGCGACACCATTGCCCTGTCGGTCACGCCGGATTACTTAAAACAAATTGGTTTACTGGATAAGGTACCGGACGAGAGCAAAGACATTGGCCTGTTGCTGAAAATGGCGATGGACAAAATTGCCTTTGTGCCCTTTGGCTTGTTAGTCGATCAATGGCGCTGGCAGGTGTTTAACGGCCATATCACGCCGGAGCAATACAACCAAAGCTGGTGGCAACTGCGCGAGAAATACCAGGGCGTAGCTGCTCCAATAGAGCGCTCAGAAGCTGATTTTGATCCGGGTGCCAAATACCATGTGCCGGGCAATGTACCCTACACCCGTTATTTCTTAGCGCATATTTTGCAGTTCCAGTTCCACAAGGCATTGTGTGATATCGCCGGTAACGAAGGTGCGGTGCATCGCTGCTCGATATACAACAGCAAAGAGGCCGGCGCCAAGCTAAACCAGATGCTGGAAATGGGCTCCAGCCAAAGCTGGCAGCAAGCGCTTGAAGTAGTAACCGGCAAGCCGGAAATGGACGCCACCGCAATACTGGATTACTTCGCCCCGCTACAAGCTTATTTAGACGAGCAAAACAAAGGTATGCAGTGCGGCTGGTAACAGCTAGCTGTTAAAAGACAAAGCCCGCTTTTGCGGGCTTTGTCTTTGCAGACCGACATACTTATTTCGACTGTAGCTAACGCCCCTGTTCTGGCGCCAACATACTTTTGTCGCTGAGAAACGGTTTGTTAGGCCGATCTAGGCCCAGCTTTGCTAAAAATAACCTGCCAAAAGAAACCATTCTGAAACGCAAAGAGTGGCAAACCAAAGGAAATTGGATCGCCTTTCCACATGGACCAAACAGTAAAAAACACGATGGGCGAAACAAGAATCGGTAACGCAATACCCCGCCAGGTAATGTCAAGCCATGATTTACCTGCATTGAAGAGATCCCAAAGGTAATTGGCTACCATTCCCATCACCATGCAGGTCATCAGAAAGATTCCGAAAATCACTTTCGGCCATCCCGATAGCGGGTTCGGTAACGGACTTGCGCTAATCTCACTGATATACAGTATGTACAATCCAGTCGACAAAAAAGCGATTAACAGCATTACTGCACTTACAATTTGAAACATAGATCGAATGGTCATGAGATATCCTATTCAAAAGTACAAATTGCACCAGTACGGCTAGATTGAGGCCTGCATCGGACGGCATTTAACGCCCAAAGAAGCGGCGCTGTTAAGCGTCCGCCTTGCTTTGTTTGTTAGTTTCATTCTCCTCTGATGAGACAGCGTCTTCTATTTCAGACTCCTCGATAGCCTCAAGTTCTAAATAACTTACCGAATCTTCAACTTGCTCCCTTTCCATGGACCTTTGCGCTCTGGCTTCATCTCTATAAAAAGTCTCACTACCTGAATGAATGCCTGAGCCAAGCGGAGCATACCAATTTGCTTTTCCAGCTAGTTTTGTGCCATCGCCATCCACTTGTAGCAAATAATTAACTACACCCAATCTACTTCGGTCGGTGTGTTTTAGTTGCAAGCTAACAAACCGTTCTGAAATTTCCCCTTTAACATCAAAGGTTCTTATGTCGTCAATTTCAAGGTTCTGGCGGGTAGATTCCGGAAAATTATCTTTTGCTAACAAAACAGTTGCCTTGCCTGTTAGTTTTTCACAAGCCTGATTTATTTCTATTAGCACTTTCTGAGCTCTAGAAATTGAGTGCCAGCTTCCCTCGATTTTTAATCCTCTATACATAACCTGGCGATACCAAGGTAGAAAGCTGGAGAAGAAAATACTTTTAATTATTAATAAGACAGTTGCTGTTATTAAACCTGTAACTATGCCAACGACTATATTAAAAGTTACCGATTGCAAATTAGTACTCCTATCGAAACTAACATTTTATTCTTGTGCATGCTCGTTTTGTCAATTCCTATAGAGGAAACAATCCCAGGTAATCCACTGAAAAATAACCATAATTATTCAACTTCTATTTTCACAATTTGGAAAAACAAGCATGCGTTATATTTCGGGAGCTTTGCATTATATTTCTGCGCCCTTCGCGTTAAGTACCTAATCTATAGCATGTAAATAAAACCGGCAACCAGCTTATATGCAGTGTTAACGGGATATCTGACCGATAATATATAAAAACCCAAATATAACTGTATGTATTAACAGTTTTTGACATTGCTGGCGCACTGTTATGAAACTTCGCTATTACAAGTTTATGTATTGCAATTAACGACTTGATGCTTGTTTGGCAAAACACCTCAGCACTAAAGTGCTATGGTGCCTTTTTCACCAACTGCTTAGCTTGTGTGGTAACCCAACAGGAGCTAATACCATGTATAACTATAAAAATTATCTACTTACCGCCCTTGTTACCCTTTTTGCCAGTTGCAGCCTGATGCTGCAGGCGGCTTGTGTTGATGCTGTGGTGCTGGTGCACGGCAATACCGCCACACCGGCGAGCTGGAATAACACTTATAACTACTTACTGACCAAAGGCTACAGCAGCAGTATCTGGGGTGAAAATGCCAGCTATAACTACCTGCCGGGGCATTTTGGTTTGCAAACTGACACTGCAGCGCAGCAGTATCAGCTGATTAAATAATGTTCTGCATCAACCTGGCCGGTTTGCTTTTGCAGTGCCCCCTGCTAGCCCAACAACCACTGCTGCAATTGCTCAAGCGAGCTGACTTCATGGTGCGGTGTTATACCCTGTGGCCGCGCAGCGCCGTGACGGTTTAACCAGCAGGTGTCGATACCGGCATTAATGCCACCCTGAATATCCGCATGCGGGTTATCGCCCACCATTAATATGTGCTGTTTAGGTGGATGGCCCATTAAGGAAAACGCATGGTTAAAAATGTCGATATGCGGTTTAGCAACGCCAACCTGCTCTGAGATCACTAAGGTGTCAAATACATCAGCAAAACCGGTGCGCTGCAGTCGTATTTGCTGCAGTTCGGTAAAACCATTGGTAATAATGCCCAGCTTGGCCCGCCCCTTCAGCGCATTAATCAGCTCTGTGGCGCCTGGCAGCGGCGTGCAAATATCGGCCATCGCCTGCATAAAGGCGCTGTTTAACGCGCCGGCAGTTTGGCCGAGCTTTTCTGCCCAGGGCGTAAAACGGTTGACCTGTAATTGCAGTGCACTGATGTCGCCCAGCTGATACTGTTGCCATAACGGCAGATTAATGGATTGATAATACTCATATTCGTCTGCGCTAAACTGATACTGCTGACGGGAGAACATCAACTGCAGCCCGGCGAAGGCATCAAAATGAAATAAGGTTTCGTCGGCATCAAATAAAATCCACGGGTAACGCACTACAGCCTCCAACGCTAAATATCAGCCGCTAGTTTACCAGCTTGTGGCTTAACTACCCATGCCGGCAACGCAACAAGGTGTTACGCCGATATAAAACCTTACATTTTGTTGCTGGGTTGCCTGGTTTAACAGCGCTATTATTGCGCTGCATCAAAACCGGTGCGCCGGCTGTTATATAGCATATAGTCTGCGTGTTACCCTTGATGGTATTCGGCCGATCAGAACCCCAACCTTCTGATCGGTCTTTTTTATTGTTGCAGTTGTTGCACCACAAACTCACACAGCTGATGGCTGCTAAGCAGGGTTTTATTTTGCGCGCTGTTAGTGCCGCCTTTTGCCAGTTGTTGAATAAATGCCTGCAGCATTGAAACAAAACCGCGTTTGTATAGGGTGTCGTGCCAGTCGTTTACCGCCAGCTGCTGTTGCCGGTTATCCGCCGTTAGCTGGCCCTGCACCAGATTATCTACCTGCCAGTGCTGATTAACGGCAAAATACTCCAGCCGCTCAAAATTGCCACCCGCCAGGCGGTTCATTGACGCCGACACCATGGTATTGCCCGCATGCCAGCTTACCTGTACACAGCCTAATTGGCCGTCGGTAAAGTGACCATGCACCGTAGGGGTGAAATTACCGCGATTATGTAATGAGGTAGCAAAGTGGGCAAAATCCAGCAGATGAATAAAATCGTCATAGACAAAGGTGCGGGTATCGGCCGGCAGGTTGTGCCGGTTTTTCTGATACTGCAGCTGTATCGGCGTAACCGCCAATGCCGGCTGATATAACGGCACATAGCGGCGGTTAAAACCAACAAACAACAACAGATTTTTACGCTCGGCCAGTGCCAGTAATTGTTCACACTCGGCCAGTTGGTAACTGAGTGGTTTATCAATAAATACCGCTATACCGGCGTTAAGCAAGGCCGTTGCGATACTGAAATGGCTGTCGGTACTGCTGTGGATCATCACCGCATCCGGCCGGGCGGCAATCAACTGTGTAAGCTCAGTATAGCCCTCCTTAATACGGTACTGCTGCATCAACTGTTGCAACAGTGGCGCTTGCCGGGTGCACAGCAGCGGCGTTATACCCGGCATAGCCGCCATTAAGGGTAAGTAGGCTTTTTGCGCTATGTCGCCAAGCCCTAACAACGCTATTCTCATGCGGTAACCTTGTCTGAATTGCTTGCAGGCAGGTTACGCTAAAACATTAGTAACAAACAAGTTGTTAGCCCAGATGTTGGCGGAAAAACGCCAGCGTGCGCTGCCAGGCCAGTTCGGCCATCTCTTTGTTATAGCGCGCTGTCGAATCATTATGAAAACCATGGTGCGATGCCGGATACATTTCAATTTTGTAATCCAGTTTGTGCTGCTTAAACAGCGCTTCTGCCGCTGGCCACATGGCGTTTACCCGCTCGTCCAGTTCGCCCAGTTGCACCAACAGCGGCGCTTTAATATTACCGATACTGTCTGCCGGTGGTGGTGAGCCATAAAACGGCACGCCGGCATCGACGATATCAGGCAGCTCTGCCGCTAATCGGCCGGTCATGGCGCCACCAAAACAAAAGCCCACTACCCCCAACTTGCCACTGCTGCCTTCAAGCTGTTTCAGCCACTGTGCGGCGGCCTTTAAATCTGCGACTATTTTTGCCGGCTCGAGGCTGCGCTGCATATCGCGCCCATCATCATCGTTCCCCGGGTAGCCACCCAATGGCCACAGGGCATCGGGGGCAAAAGCAATAAAACCGGCTTTAGCTAAGCGGCGTGCGACATCTTCAATATAAGGGTTTAAGCCGCGGTTTTCGTGGATCACCAGCACCGCAGGCAAGGCAGCTGAGGCATTTTTGGGCTTTACCAGATAACCGCGGCCTTCACCGTGGCCTTGCGGTGATGCAAACTTTTGGTAGCTGGCAATAATATCAGCGTCATTAAACGACACCTGCTGTGCCAAGGCATAGTTGGGCAACATGCTGTTGATAAAGGTGGTGGCAAGCACCGCGTTTACCGCCAGGCCGGCCATAGCGGCAAAAAAATCGCGCCGGCTAAGCATGCCATGGGCGTATTTGTCGTACAGCTTATAAGCCTGAGCGGATATCTGAGTTGAGGGCTGTTGTGCTTTGTTTGTCATCCGTACGCTTCCCGTTGCTTAATTGTTCAGCAGGTGTACGGTTTATAGTGCAAAAACGATCGGCTGTCAGTGTCAGCCGATCGTTTCAAGCTAAACTCAGCGCTGTTTTAACGGGATTTTGATATAACTTACGCCATTGTGTTCAACTTTTGGTAGCTGACCACCACGGATATTCACCTGCACCGCCGGATAAATCAACCGTGGTACCGCCAGGGTTTTATCGCGCGCTTCACGTTTTTGCACAAACTCCTGCTCCGGCGTGCCGGCCTTTACATGAATATTCTGCGCCTTTTGCTCGGCTACGCTGGTTTGGTATTTCAGCTCACGCCCGCCCGGCTGATAGTCATGGCACATATAAATTTTTGTCTCATCCGGCAGCTGATAAATGCGCTGCACAGAACGATACAAAATATGCGCATCACCGCCCGGGAAATCGCAGCGCGCTGTGCCGGCGTCCGGCATAAACAGCGAGTCACCGACAAACAAATTGCCGGCAATCAAATAACTTACACTGTCGTTGGTATGGCCCGGGGTGTTAAGCACCTGCGCGGTTAAACTGCCGATATTGAAGCACTCGTTATCCGCAAACAACTTATGAAAATAATCGCCCTTCGCCAGCAGCTCATCATCGCCCAGATTAAACACCAGCTTAAAAGTGTGCTGCACTTTTTTAATGCCCTCGCCTATGGCCACCGGTGCGCCGGTTTTACGGTGCAGATAATCTGCCGCCGATAAATGATCAGCATGAGCGTGGGTTTCTAAAATCCACTGTACGCTAAGCTTATTGGCCGCAATGTACGCCAACATCTTATCTGCATCCAGGGTGGTCACCTCGCCGGCAGCAGCGTCGTAATTGAGCACCGGGTCAATAATAGCCGCGCTGGCACTGCCGGTATCAACCACCACATAACTGAAAGTTGAGCTGTCGGGGTCGAAAAACATTTCAATATGCAGCTTGTCAGCGCTCATACACACCTCGTAAATTAGAATATGCTAAATTTTGATTGCAGCTTAACCAAAATCACTCTAGAATGCAATTCGTGTTATAAGCATATTCCATTATGTTATATAAGGTAAAGTCATTATGTTAGCTTTGCTCGGTGCCCTGGTGATTGGCTTAAGTTTAGGCTTGTTTGGCTCTGGCGGCTCTATTCTTACTGTACCGGTATTGTTGTACCTGTTGCACATGCCGCCGCAGTTGGCGATAGCGTCGTCGCTGTTAATTGTCGCTGGCATCAGCTTATTCGGCTCAGTACGTAATGGTTTGCAACGGCTGATCAGCTGGCGCCATGTGTTGTGGTTTGGTATCCCCGGCATGGCCGGCACCTACGGTGGTGCCTGGCTGGGTACCCTGGTAGATGCCCGCTGGCAATTGCTGGTGTTTGCCCTGCTGATGCTGGTGGCTGCGGTGATGATGTGGCGCAGCAAGGTTGGCGAACTTGGCAATGGCAAAGCGTTTAAACCGGTAAAAATTGTTATCGACGGCCTGGCAGTTGGGGCCATAACCGGCTTTGTTGGCGTCGGCGGTGGCTTTTTAATCGTGCCGGCGCTGGTGCTGCTGGGCGGTTTAAGTATGCCGGTTGGGGTGGCAACCAGCCTGGTTATTATTGCGATGAAATCCTTTGTCGGTTTTGGCAAATACTATTGGGTGATGGCGGCAGACGGTGCGGTATTTGACTGGAGCACCATTGGCCTGATGATTATCGCCGGTATTGCCGGTAGCTATGTTGGCGCAGCCGTGGGCAAGCGCTTACCCAAACAGCAACTGCAGCGCGGCTTTGCCATCTTCTTAGTGATCATGGCTGCCGTCGTTATTTATCAATCTGTCCTTTAATGTCAGTTAACAGGAGCATCCAATGAAAACTTCACAACAACTTATCGCCGAAGCAAAAGCGGCCATTAAGGAAGTTACTATTAATGATCTTCACGCCGCTTTGAGCAGCGATGCAGAAACAGTATTGGTCGATGTGCGCGAGCCGGCCGAATTTGCGCAGCAGCATATTGTCGGCGCAGTAAATTATCCACGCGGCGTGCTGGAGATGAACATTCATAATCATCCGAAAGTGGCAGCCAGCGGCTGTGCCCCGGATATGGCACTGGCGCAACTGGCTCAAAGCCCGCTGTATCTGATTTGCCGCTCAGGCGCCCGCTCGGCGCTGGCGGCAGAGTCATTGCAGCGCATGGGCTTTACTGATGTGTATTCAGTAGCAGGTGGCATGCAAGCCTGGCTGGATGCCGGCTTAGCGGTTAAGCAGTAATCAGCGGTTCAACACAGTAAGGAGCACAACATGGACAACTTTACCCCGTATACGGCCTTAATTGGCGGCGGCATGATAGGCTTGGGCGCAGTGATATTATTTGTGTTTTCCGGCCGTATTGCCGGTATTTCCGGTATCGCCGGCTCAGCGCTGTTCTCCGGCGATGGCCGCAGCTGGCGCCTGGCATTTTTAGCCGGTGTTATCGCCGGGCCCTTACTGATAGCCACCCTGCTGGCTGATTTCAGTTACAGCACGCCAGAGCTTAGCTGGCAGGTTATCGTTGCCGGTTTACTGGTGGGTGTTGGCACAGGCTGGGGCAGCGGCTGCACCTCCGGCCATGGTATTTGCGGTATCAGCCGTTTATCACCGCGTTCCATCACCGCCACTGTGCTGTTTATGTTTAGCGGCATGCTGGTTGCCACCCTGCTGCGTTAAGGAGACTGCCATGCCAATTATTATTGCTTTCGTTGCCGGGTTACTGATGTCAGCCGGTATTGCTTACTCACAGATGATCGACCCAAACAAAGTATTGGGCTTTTTAACGCTGAACGCCAACTGGGATCCCAGTTTAGTGCTGGTTATGGCCGCAGCTTTGGCGGTGTACAGCACAGGTTATTGGCTATTCGGCAAAAAAGACAAACCGCTATTTGCGGCGCAGTTTAGTTTGCCAGGCAAAAAAGATTTAGATAAACCGCTGGTTATCGGCTCACTAATATTCGGTGCCGGCTGGGGCCTGGTCGGCTATTGCCCTGGCCCGGCGCTTGCCGCCATCAGCTCCGGTAGCAGTGGCACTCTGGCGTTTATTGCTGCCATGGTTGCCGGCTGGTTTATCAGTCGTAAGCTGGCTATCTGACGCGGCTTTGTTGCAGATCAAAGCGCGTGACGCCGGCAGGGTCGCGAGCGTAAAATTGCTATGTTATGCTGCTTTGCTGGTATATAACGTGGCAGGAATTGCGACTTATGAACGGTTTCACCTCCCTTTATCTGTTTATTGAACGCACATTTTTCGGCAGTTTAAGCCGGAAAATTGTGGGTAATATCAGCTTTTTAGCGGTATTTTTCTTTTTCGCGCTTTACCTTGCTTACCCCGACAGCGGTGCAAATGCCCGCTGGTGGGCTCTGCTGATACTGGGTACCGGCGCATTTGTCTTTACCATTGGCTATATGCACTATTTAATCGTACGGCCGGTAAAAGCGCTGGTGTCAGCTTTACACGATACCAACCGCAAAGGCACTGATTTAAACCACCGCCTGCCGGCTTTTACCTTTGATGAGTTTCGTACCCTGTCGGAAGAATATAACCAGTTTGTCAGCCAGTTGGGGGTGTTGCTGGGTGATATTCACCAACAGGCCGGCGAAACACATTTAGTTAACGAGCAGGTGTCAGGCGCGGTAAAAAGCACCCGCAGCCATTTGCAGGATACCGAACAGCGTAGCGGGCAAATTCGCCGCGACAGTGACCAGGTATTGCAAAATCTGGCTGATATAGTGCAGCACGGCGATGAGGTAAATCAGGTATCCGGCGTGGCGGTAGACAAAGCCAAAGTTGCCAGTAGCCAAATGCAGCAATTAAGCGGCCAGTTATCCGGCATTGTAAAATTGCTCGACAGCTTTGGCAGCACCATAAACGGCCTGCATAAAAACTCCGAAAACGTACGGCAAATTCTGGTGATGGTAGAAACCTTTTCCGACCAAACTAACCTGCTGGCATTAAATGCTGCCATTGAAGCCGCCCGCGCCGGCGACGCCGGCCGCGGTTTTGCCGTAGTGGCGGATGAGGTGCGCACCCTGGCAGCCAAAGTAAATGATGCCACCAAACAAATTTCCGGCTTTTTAAATGAAATGGAGCATTTGGTAAGCGAAACCCGCACCGAGTCACAAAGCCTGAACCAGCAGGCGCGGCAGGCACAGCAGCAAATTGCCGATACCGGCGATGAGTTCAGCCAGTTGCAACAGGAGCTGCAACTGGCAAAAAACGGTATTCAAAATATAAATACCACGGTGCTGCAACTGGAACAGCGTTACCAACATACCCATCAACATTTAAGCGCAATTGAACAGGTAACCAGCGACGCCTACAGCCAGATGGCATCAATTGATCAGGCAGCTAAAGATTTGTTGAGCGGCACCGCCCGCACCCAGCAGCAACTGGGGCGGTTTGCCCGCAGCGAGTCGTAATCTTCGCAGCACAGATATTGTTTCGCAGAACGAGAATCGAATTGCCCTAAGCTAACCGTTGCAGGCCAGGATGGCCGAATCGAGCCCCCAGGGATGGGTTCACGGCGTGTTGGCGTGGGCAAGTCGGTTCGACGAAATAACTCCTGAGAATGTTCAGCGAGCCATATTTGCTTACAGTTGCATCCTTGCTGACATTCATGCCTGTAGGTATATTTCACACTACGCTTAACCCCGCTCTGCCGCTTTTTGCCGCCAAGGACATTTTATGTTTAAGAAAATTGCTGTCTCGCCTGTGATTATTGCCATGATATTAAGCCTGATGCTGGTGTTTTGGCTGTTCAGCGGTGACAACTACAGCGCTAAAGATGAAGCGCCGGCAGCGCAACAGGTACCCGAAGCACAGTTGGCACAGGTAGAAACCCGCTGGTCTGAAGCTGCGCCTTATCAATTAACGCAAATTGCCCAGGGTCAGGTATTGCCCTGGCGCAGTGTCAGCATAAAATCGCAACAAAGCGGCACGGTTAAAGCACTGTTAAAGCAACAGGGTGACAGTGTGCAACAAGGCGACAAGCTGCTGCGGTTATCCGATGAAGGCCGCACCGCCAAGCTGGCGCAGGCGCAAGCCAACCTTAAACTGCGTAAAAGCGAACTGGACAGCGCCCGCACTTTGGGTAAAGCGCAGTTTTTATCCACCACCGAACTGACACGGCTGGAAAGTGAGCTGGCGCAAGCTGAAGCCGAGCTGCAAAACGCTATGCTGGCTGTAAGCCAAACAGAGCCCTCAGCGCCTTTTGCCGGCATGGTAGACCGGCGCCATATTGAAGTAGGTGATTTAATACAAACCGGCACCGAGCTGATGCAACTGGTGCAAATTGATCAATTAAAAGTCACTGCACAGGTACCGCAGCAGCATATTGCAGCATTAAAACAAGGCCAAAGCGTAACGTTGCGCTTACTTGATGGCAGAGAACTGAAGGGTGAGCTGAGCTTTATCAGCTATGCTGCTGATACCGCCACCCGCAGTTTTTATATTGAAGTAACAGTCGCCAACCCCGAACTTTGGCGTATTGCCGGCGCCAGCGCCACAGTAGAAGTGCAACTGACGCCGGTATTGGCACATCTTATTTCACCGGCCCTGCTAAGCCTGGACAATAACGGCAACCTGGGTGTCTCCGTGGTCGATGAGCAACAACAAGTGGTGTTTTATCCGGTACAGATTTTAACCGCATATAACAACGGCGCCAGAGTGAGCGGTTTACCGCCACGCAGCCAAATAATTACCCAGGGTGCCGGCTTTGTAAAACCGGGCGACTCAGTAAGGGTAGCCGGAGCTGAACTATGAACAGCATTATTCAGGCGGCGATACAGCGCAGCCGCGCCAGCTTAATGCTGCTGCTGTTTTTGTTTATCGCCGGCATCAGCGCTTATCAGTCGATTCCGAAAGAAGCTAACCCCGATGTCGCCATTCCGATGATGTATGTGTCTATGTCGCTCGATGGTATCAGCCCCGAGGATGGTGAACGTTTGCTGGTGCGGCCGATGGAGCATGAGCTGCGCTCGTTAGAGGGCATTAAAAAGATGACTTCTACCTCCAGCGAAGGCCATGCCTCGGTGATGCTGGAATTTGATGCCGGTTTCGACGCCGACAAGGCGCTGGCTGATGTACGGGTAAAAGTGGATGCCGCCCGCTCTAAGCTGCCCAGCGAAGCTGATGAACCTACAGTAAACGAGATTAACGTAGGGCTATTTCCGGTGTTGTCAGTCGGCTTATCCGGCCCGGTATCAGAAAACCAGCTGGTGTATATCGCCCGGCAGTTACAAGAAAATATTGAAGCGATTCCGGAAGTACTGGAAGTGGATATTGGCGGCGATCGTGAAGACTTACTGGAAATAGTGGTCGACCCGCAAGTGCTGGAAGGCTATGGCCTGGATTACCAACAGCTGTTCAGCCTGGTATCAAACAATAACCGCCTGGTTGCGGCCGGCAGTTTAGATACCGGTGCCGGCCGGATGGCAATGAAGGTACCCGGCGTAATAGAAAATTTAGATGATGTATTGTCGATGCCTATCAAGGTAGACGGCGACACTGTTATTACCTTTGGCGATGTGGCAACCATCAGCCGCAGCTTTATAGATCCGCTCGGTTTCGCCCGTATTAACGGCCAACCGGCTGTAGTGCTGGAAGTGAAAAAACGCAGCGGTGCTAACATTATTTCCACCATCGAACAGACTAAAGCCTTAATTGAGCAGGCAAGTGCACAGTTTCCGGACAGTATGCACATCAATTACATTATGGACCAGTCGAAAGAAGTAAAAAACATGTTGTCAGACTTACTGAACAACGTGTTAACGGCGGTGGTACTGGTACTTATTCTGATTATTGCCACCATGGGCGTGCGCTCAGCATTGCTGGTCGGTATTACTATACCCGGAGCTTTTTTCGCCGGTATTTTAATGATTGCCATGCTTGGCTACACCATGAACATTATCGTACTGTTTGCGCTTATTCTGGTGGCCGGCATGTTGGTAGACGGCGCCATAGTGGTCAGTGAACTGGCTGATCGTAACTTAGCTGAAGGGCAAAAGCCGAAACAAGCCTGGGCCAATGCGGCCGGCCGCATGGCCTGGCCGATAATCGCCTCTACAGCCACCACAGTAGTGGTATTTATGCCATTGCTGTTTTGGCCGGGCGTCGTCGGCCAATTTATGAAATACCTGCCGGCCACGGTTATTCTGTGCTTGCTGGCGTCACTATTTATGGCACTGATTTTCTTGCCGGTAATGGGTGGGCTTAGCAAAGCGCAGCCACCGGCGCACGAAGTAGAGCAAAGCCGTGCCGGTAAGGCTTATCGTGGCCTGCTGGGCCGTTTGTTGCGCCGGCCCGGGTTAACCTTTGCCGGTATGCTTGGCGCCATGGTGCTGATTTTCTTTGGTTATGGCAAATACAACCACGGCCTGGAGTTTTTCCCGTCGGTAGAGCCAGAGTCGGCCCAGGTTTGGGTGCGGGCCCGCGGCGATATGTCGATTTATGAAAAAGATGCCCTGCTGCAAAAAGTCGAACAGCGCTTGTTGGGGTTATCCGAAGTACAAGCACTGTATGCCCGTTCGTTAGCCAGCGCCGGTGGTGAGCTGGCGGCCGATGTGGTCGGCACCTTGCAGTTTCAGTTTATCGACTGGCACGACAGGCGCCGCGCTGCAGCAATTCTGGATGAGATGCGTCAGCTTACTGCGGATATTCCCGGTATCATTCTGGAGTTTCGCCAGCAGGAAGAAGGCCCCTCAGGTGGTAAGCCAATAGAGCTGCAAATCAGCGCCAACGAAGCTGCCGCAACAGAGCAAGCAGTAACGCAAATTATCAGTCAAATGCAAAAAATGGGCGGCTTTGTTGATATTGAAGATGACCGCAGCTTACCCGGCATTGAATGGCGCATCGAGGTAGACCGCGCAGCCGCCGCACGCTTTGGTGCCGACGTGCTTACCGTGGGTAATGCGGTGCAGATGATAAGTAACGGCTTATTACTGGCCAAATTCCGGCCGGAATATGCCAGCGATGAAGTGGATATCCGCGTACGGTTTCCGCAAAGCTGGCGCTCGTTAGATCAACTGGGCCGGTTAACTATTCAAACTGCACGGGGTCAGGTTCCGCTGAGCAACTTTGTTACCTTAGTACCGGCACCCAAAACCAGTGTCATCAAGCGTATTGATGGCAACCGCGCGGTAACGATAAAAAGCGATTTAGCCCCGGGCGCTCAGGTAAGTGAGCGCTTACAGGCGCTACTGGCAAGCGATATTAAACTACCGGACAACGTTAACATAAAAACCGCCGGCGAAAGCGCCGACCAGCAAGAGGCAATGACGTTCCTGATGGGGGCCTTTGCAACCGCTATCTTCCTGATGCTGATGATTTTACTGGTGCAATTTAACAGCTGGTATCAAAGCTTGCTGATCTTATCGGCGATTATTTTCTCCACCGCCGGCGTATTATTAGGCTTGCTGGTTAATGGCCAAAGCTTCGGCATCGTGATGGTAGGCATGGGTATTATTGGCCTGGCCGGTATAGTGGTAAATAACAATATTGTACTGATTGATACCTATAACCAATTACGCGACAGCGGTCTTTCAGCCTTTGAGGCAGCGCTGGAAACCGGTTGCCTGCGCCTGAGGCCGGTGCTGTTAACCTCTGTTACCACGGTACTGGGTTTACTGCCAATGGTGCTGGCCGTAAACGTTAACCTGCTGGAGCCCAGCCTGGGTTTTGGCGCACCATCAACCCAGTGGTGGACACAGTTGTCCAGTGCTATAGCCGGCGGTTTAACCTTCGCTACTGTGTTAACGCTGTTTTTAACCCCCTGCATGCTGGTATTGGGCGAAAAACTGCGACCGCGTAAAGTAAACCAAGATGAAGCAGCAATAAGCAGCAGTGATGATATTGCTTTGCTGCTGAAAAAACGTGCCTAAGTTTATCGCGGTTGTGCTGGTGCTGCTTGGCAGCGCCGGCAATATCAGCATGGCAGCAACGCCACCACATCAGTTGCACTGGCAGCATGAATTCAGCGCGGCAGAGCAGCTGAAACTGGAGCAGTGGCTGGCCTTTAGCAGTCAGGCTACGCTAAATACTCTCGGGCCCTACCCGTTTGAAATGCAGTTATATCTGTACCGTCGCGCCGGCAAAGAGCCGGTGCCCTGGGCCAATACCTGGCGGGAGCACAGCCAGCAAGTGCATTTTTATGTTGCGCCGCAGTTTAGTAAGCAGCAATTTATCGCCGACTGGACCGCTTACCATGAAATAGCCCATCTGGCGCTACCTTACCTTGGGCGTAAAAATGCCTGGTTTGCCGAGGGTTTTGCCAGCTATATGCAATACCGGATCATGCAACAGGCAGGGTTAATTGACAGTGCCACCAAAGAAATCAATGCGAAATTCACGCCGCAGCGTAAACACTATCTGCACCAATTAAGCATGGTCGAGACCGCCGCACAACTGCTTAGCCAGCGCCGCTTTGCCGCGGGCTACTGGGGCGGCGCGCAGTTTTTTGTCGTTGCAGAGCGCTTATTGCTGCAGCAAGGTAAAGCGCCGCTCAATCTACAGATCCAACGCTATCAGCAATGCTGCCGCCTGCAAGACACTAACCTGCAGCAAGTTATCCAGTCATTAGATAGCGTCAGCGACAGCAAAATATTCAGCCAACTGTTACAGCAGTTTAATCAGTTGCCGGCAGCGCAATTTCTGCAGTTGTATCAGTTGTAAATCGCTGTAGCAGAACAACCACTAAACTCCGACCAGTAATACAATTCAGCACCGGCGCATTGTTAACAGAACACTTTACGTTAGTATGTGAGAGTTCTCTACCAAAGGCTGCTTATGCGTGTATTACTGCTTCTGCTGTTGTCTCTGAATTCTCCGGCGGGCGTCGGTAATGAAATACGCCTTGGGTTACTTTAACAAATTGCAGCCGGTCAAATTTCAGCCAATTTTTGCCGGAATGCAGTGTCAGATATCATGTTCAGTACCACGGAGGGCAACGTACCGCCATGTTCTTTGCGTTGACGCGCTAAAAAAAGTAACAAAGCATTATTGCCCTCTGTATAGCTGAAGTCTGGATCTGCACTCCATAACACAGTGTGCCGCAGCGACTCCGTATACCCCCAAAGGGTTAACATAAAAGCAGATACCACCGCCTCAAGTTTTACTGCAGACCAATCTGCATAGACCGCAGAATACTGTTGTTGCCATTGCTCAGTTGCCGTTATCAAGGCTCCAATAGAAGACAGCAATGCTGCAACAAACAACTCCTCCTGAACCTCCTGTTTATAACCCAATCCGCGGCATAGCAATCGCGAATGCATGGCGGTATCAAAGGCGGCATCATTTATCTGACGATGCTTATCGTAATCTAACATTGGCGTTATTGCTTGTTCTAACGCAATTGAGGTAATCACTGCACTGGTAAGTTTTACACCCAAACGCTTAATTGATTCTTCCAGCGAAGCCGTTGAGCGGGTAAACCCCATAAAGGCAGAATTGGCCAACTGCAATATTCTTGCGGTAATTAACGGCTCATGTTGAATAATTTCAACAACATCAGCAGCATCAGAATCCTCATTAAGCAATAGATCACGCACTTTTTTTACTACTGCGGGCAATGGCATCAGCAAAGCACTGTTGCCCAGCATTTCCCGCACATCGGCGGAAACAGGTAAACTATGAGTCAGTTCAACACTTTGGAACAATTGCAATATATCCAGTTCGTTAAACGGTTTACTAAGCGCAAAATGGGCTATTTTACTGGCGCTGCAGACCACTTCTTCTGTAGTGTCGCCGGTTAACAATGCCCTTACAGCCCCTGGATAAGACAGCGCTACCTCAGCAAGTACTTTATCACCATTAATTTGCGGCATAAGGTAGTCGCATATTACCAAATCAAGCTTTGTAGCCGGCGCTATTGCACTGCGCCAGGCATTGGCGTCGACAGCTGTGAAAAACTGCCAATCTGGTCGCAGCCGCCTTGCAAGGCGCACTAAAGCACGCAGCATAAAGTCATCGTCATCAATAAAGAGTACGTTAAACATCGGCACCTCCGTACAACGACACGGCACTTTGAGATTGAGCCGACGATAGCAGAGCAATATAGCCTTGCTCTGATTGTGGCCGGGCAATAAAGTAACCCTGGATAACGTCACAACCCATTTGTTGTACAAGTTGTAACTGGTCCATGGTTTCAACACCTTCAACGACAACTCGTAAATTTAAGTCATGTGCCAGGCGCACAATATTTGCCACCAGGCTTTGTGTCTGCAGATTACTTTCAACGTCAGCAATCAACGAACGGTCTATTTTTAACACATTTAATGGTAATTTGTTGAGATAGGCTAAAGAGGAATAGCCGGTACCAAAATCATCAATAGCTATACTAATACCGAGTTCTGACAACACCTTTAGTTTGTTGACACAATCATCAAAGTTTTCCAGTAAAAAAGTTTCGGTAAGTTCGAACTCCAATTGGGCAGCATTGACACCATGCTGCGTTAAATGGTGCTTGACCCACTCGATGAAATCTGGCTCCATCAGCTGACGACCAGAAATATTCACCGCCATTTTACCAATGTGAATACCCTTTTTATTCCAATTAACTAAAGCTTGAAAAGCTTGTTTTAACACCCAGTAGCCGATTTCAATAATTTGCCCCTGCTGCTCTGCTAATGGAATAAACAACGATGGCGAAACGATGCCGAACTCAGGATGATGCCACCGCACAAGCACCTCGCAACCTGATAATGCTTGTTTATGCAGATCGAACTTGGCCTGAAAATGCAAAAATAACTGATCTTGTTCAATTGCACTATGTAAAGCCTGACTTAAAGACAATTGGTGCTTTTTACGCTCTACCGCCTGGCGGTCATAACGCATGAACATACGTAGTGTACTCTGAGCAACCAGCATATTTCCCAGCAGCAAATTGTTTAATATAGTACGGGGATCATTGCCATCTTCTGGTAGCAAACAATAACTCACAGCAAAATCTATTGCCCCCTTTGCCAGTTGTTGGTGGCCTGTTATCGATGAGAGTATTTCAGTGATATTCTGTAGTACCTGCATCTCACTATCTGGCACAGGTATTACAATTACAAACTGCTCATTGGCCAGAAAAGCCAGCTCTCCTAAAGCAGACGACGACGCTAACAATTGTTCAGCAATAGACTCAAGTGCACGCTCCGCTTCGGTGTAACCAATAACACGACTCCATAGTTCAAAACTACGTATCTTTACTGCAACCAAAGCTAAAGAGCGCGCATTTTGTATATATTTGGGGATTAGCTGCAACAACTGTTGGTAATTTAACATGGCGGGTAAGTCAAACACGTTATTAACTAACACCGGAACCGTTACATAAGACAATTCTATAATGCAGCTGCCCGGGCCAACTAAGCGACAGCTCAGTTCAATTTCAACAAGGCTATCCAGCGTTACAAACACGCTGCGGGTTGCATCAAAAAGCGTGGCGCTAATTTTATCTTTGTCCTCTGCCCGCACCAAACTGGCAAGCAAACACCCCGCTTTGCTTACTTCATCTCCCAGCAATGCACGTGCAGCTGCATTTACCTGTAAAACAATGCCCTCAGACGACAGCTCAAGCAGCGGTTCCGATGCCGCCAGCAACATTTTGCCGGCTTGTCTGTTAAAACGATGTTGTTGGTAATGCTCCAAGGCGGCACCAACTTGCAGCAGCAACTCTTCGTCTTCCCAGGGCTTTTGTAAAAAACGAAATGCAGTGCCTGCATTTAATAATTTTTTTACTGATTCAAAGTCAGAGTAACCACTGATAACCAAACCGACAATGTCAGGAAAATGCGTTTGTATTGTTGCAAGTAATTCAGCACCATCCATCGTTGGCATGCGAAAATCAGTCAGCACTACTTTACAGGGCCATGATTGCAATATTGTCAGCGCATCATCGCCACAGCTTGCTGTTTTGACACTATAGCCGGAACGGGACAATACCCGGCTAATTGCCTTTAAAATGCCAGTTTCGTCGTCAACAACCAGAACCGACTTTTCCATCTTGCCTCCTAACTCAGCAAGTTGTTTACCCTGTTTAGTAAATCTGTATTGTCAAATGGCTTCGCAATTGCGTCATTTGCACCAATCCTAACCGATTCGGCTAAGTCAGCCGGTGCTAAACCTGATAACACCAGAACTTTAAGTGCTGCAAGGTCAGGGCGCTGACGAATAAACTGAATAACCTCAAAACCATCCAGGCCGGGCATTGATAAATCTAAGATGATCAAATCAGGCTTTTCAGCAATAATTTTTACCCCCGCCTGAAAACCATCCTGAGCAGATATAATGTCATGCGGTGTCGATTGCAGCACGCGGCGCACAGCATTGCGCATAGCCACTTCATCATCGATAATTAATACGCGTTTTTTTTCTGAAGCAGCTTGCACTGCACTCTCTTGCAGCAAGATATCAGGCATTGGCATATGCTGCCGGTGCAGAAAACTGATAAAGTCTTCTACCAGCACCCGATAATTCCCTCTACCAGGCAATTTATGTCCTTTAAGTTGCCCATTGGCTATCCAACGGCTCACCGTGCGCTGATGCACATCACAGTACTGCGCAATTTCACTGGGTTTAAGCGTTTTCACCTTATAACTTCCACTACTAAACTTGATTCCTGCTAAGTTATAGCATAGTTTTAAAGACAAGGACAAATAAGACAAATGCGAAAGGTGTTAAAATGACAGCACTATCTGAAGATAAAAGGCCTCTGGTACTTTTTGTTGATGACGAACAAAGCATTCTTAAGTCTTTGCAACGGCTTTTTATCAATACAGAAGTCGATTTGCTGTTGGCTGACGGCGGCATCAAAGCTTTGGAGCTTATGCACACACACCGGGTCAATGTCATCGTTACCGATATGCGCATGCCCAACATGACTGGCGCCGAGTTTCTGGCGCAGGCCGCTAAGCTCCAGCCTGATGCCTATCGCATTTTAATGACAGGATACGCTGATTTAGCCTCCACTGTTTCCGCTATTAACCTTGGAAAAATTCATCGTTATATCCAAAAACCTTGGGACAATCAGGAACTGCTGGCCGCCGTAGACGAAGGTCTCGCCTTATACCGGTTGGTGCGTCAAAACAAAATTCTGACAGCAAAAGTAGCAGCGCAAAATAAGCAATTAAAAGAGATGAATCATTCGCTTGAGGAGATGGTACACCAGCGTACAGCCCAACTAAAAACCACCTTGTCAAAATACAAAGAACTGGCTGCACAACGCGAGAAAGAAGAAGCGGCAACCCTGGAGGTGCTGTACAACATCATCAGCAGCTATCCACCATTGAGTGGTGAATTAGCCAGAAAAATCAGCAGTACCTGTGAAAATGTCGCTAAGGTTCTGCAATTACCAAAAGAGCAAATGATTGCCGTGCGAAAAGCAGGGTTGTTTTGTGAAATTGGTAAAATTGCCTTACCACCTCACATAGCTGCAAGTGTCTATACAAAATTGGACGGAACTGAGCGTCGTCAGTTTTTCGAACATCCGCAACATGCTGAGGAAATTCTGCTCCCTGCTACACATTTATCAGATGTTTCGTTAATTATTGCAAACCAGCTGGAGCGTTTTAATGGTGCTGGTGAACCGGCACAGAAAGTCGGTACAGATATCCCGCTGGGCGCAAGAATTCTCTCCGCGGTACGAGATTTGTGGTTGATAACAGACGGCTTCCAGGATGGCAAAAAAGTTACGCTACGACAAGCGTTTGACAATATAAAGCTTCATCAGGGTAGCAATTACGATCCTGATGTCATCAAAGCTTTGTCAGTATTGCTGCAGAAAAACGAGCTGCATACCATCGAGCATATGCGCAGTGGCCTTGAAGTCACCCAGCTGGCAACCGGCATGAAACTTAAAAGTAATCTGTATAATAAAAAACATATCTTGTTACTGCCTAAAGACCACATCATTACCCGTTCATCACTGGACAGACTGCTGGCTTATCAGTTGAAGCATAAAGAAACTCTGCTTGTAGCGGTAGATATCATCGATATAAATGACTCTGAAGAGGAATAGTTAATGAAAGTGATCCGTCATTATCTTGATGTCACTGACCAAGCTTGTTTCTGTGATCAGTTAGTGGCTTTGGAGCAGCCGGAAACAGCATCTTTGTCTATTGCTTTTGGCAGCACTAAAGCCATCACTGAATTATCAAGCTGTCATTATGCCACCATGGTGTCGGCTGGCTGGGTAGCGACGAGCTCGTGCCGGGATGCCTTTTCTGATCGAGCCACAGAAAGCAATCATCATCTGGCTATATTACAGTTTGTCGACCCAAACGGTGCTTACGGTGTAGCCAGTCGACATAGTAATAGCAAAACCATTGTTGAAGACAGCAAAGCAGCTCTGGAAGAAGCCTTACTGGCAGCAAATAAACCCGGTGAACTGCCGGCGTTTATTTGGTGCAGCCCATCCCCCGGATTGGAAGAAGGCTTACTAACAGGTATTCGCGAGCTTATCGGCAACGATGTACCGGTGTTTGGTGGCAGCAGTGCTGATAATGATATCAGCGGTAACTGGTGTATGTTTGATGGCAAGCAACTAATAAACACCGGTTTTATCATTGCGGTTATGTTTCCATCAGTGCCAATAAGCTATTACTTTAGTTGTGGTTATGAACAAACGACTTTGTCTGCTGTAGTTACCGGTGTCTCTGAACGACAACTTATTACCCTGGATAACCAACCAGCTGCCGATGTTTATAACAACTGGCGGGCGCTAAACCGCCACCCTCCCTTACCGGCAGGCCCGGTTCTGGCTGCCAGCACCTTCTCACCACTTGGCAGAATTGTGCCACAACATGATATCAACATGGCATTGTTGTCACACCCGGCGCGAATAAGAACTGATGGTTCAATTGATCTTTTTTCCCGGGTACATACCGGAGAATGTATAACCTTTATGCAAGGAGATACAGAACTGCTGGTTCAACGTGCTGCAACGGTATCGGACATTGCCCGACAGCAACTGAGTAACTTATACGATAGCAAACCGCAGGCAGCCATTGTTATTTTTTGTGCCGGTTGCATGCTGGCAATCCCTGATGACATAAAAAGAGTGCATCAAGGCATAAGGCAAAAGCTGGAAAACATTCCGTTTATCGGCGGCTACACCTTTGGTGAGCAAGGACGCTTTGCCGATGGTATCAACAGGCATGGCAACTTGATGATCTCTGCAATTATTTTTGGGAGCGTCAATGAGTCAGTCTGAAAAACAGCAAGAACTGTTGCTGCAGTTAAAAGTTGAAAACCAGCAACTGCTTAAATTCAAAAAACTAAACAATCTTATGCGTGATACGTTGGAAACCTTTACCGCCAAAGGCAGGCAGCAGTCGCCATTTACCTCCCTGTTTGCATTGCTGCATCAGGAACTGCAAGCCGATGAGCAACTGATTATTGCACTCAATGATGATGAGACATCCTTTAGCATTTTAGACGCCACAGCCCCCGGGCTGAAAAATTTAGCAGCACCGTTTCTGCATACGCAGAATAAGACTAAATCAGAACAGCATATATTCAGTCAATCGACGGTTTTTTTTGACCTCGCGCTAAGCCCGAAATGGCCGGCAGCGTTTAGAAGCATGCTGCCGAAAGCCAAGTCAGCATTGATCCAACCTATCAGAATTGGGCAGCACCACTATGCCATTGTGTTACTTTCGGATCAGCCGAAGACATTTACCATTGAAGCCAAAATAGTGGTAGCAAGCTACAGCAACTTTATTGCCAGTTTCTTGTCGCTATTTGAAAACCAGCGCCTGGCAGCAGAGCGCGATCAGCTGTTTGCCCAACAAAAACGTATAGAACAAAGCATGGTGCAACAAGACAAGCTGGCAGCTATAGGTCAGTTGGCTGCTGGTGTTGCTCATGAGTTGAACAACCCCCTGGGATTTGTTTACAGCAATCTCAATACACTACAAGTCTATATGCAAACCGTGCAGCGTTTTATTCACAGTGCTTATTCGATAGCACCAGAACTAAAAGATATAGCCGCAGCAACGAACCTGAATTATATATTAGAAGACAGTTTTGAGTTAATCGAAGAAAGCCTTGACGGTGCCAGACGGTCACGGGATATCATTAACAACCTAAGAACCTTCTCACATCCGGACGATACTTCAGCATCAAAAGTAGACCTGTTGGAGCTGCTGGAAAGTACCATTCGTATCGCAAATACCCAAATTAAACGCCACGCAACATTAACGCTAAGCAAAGACATTGATAGCGCGTTAGTGAACGGCAATGCCACCCAACTTAGCCAGGTTCTGCTAAACCTGATCAATAACGCGTATCACGCCATTAAACATAAACAAGGCCTGATAGTGATTTCAGTAACCCAACTCGGCCGCTGGCTAACGTTAAAAATTACCGATAATGGCTGCGGTATAGAAGACAGCGTATTGCCTCACATATTCGAGCCCTTTTTTACGACTAAAGATGTAGGTCTGGGCACAGGGCTGGGTTTATCTATTTCGCGTGCTATTGTTGAGCAGCACAATGGCTGCCTGGCACTGGAACATACCAGCCCCAATGGCAGTGTCTTTGTTGTTAGTTTGCCCGCAGTGGATACCCGTATTGATGATTAACTGGCAAAGCAAACCTGTTAAAACCTTCAGAGTGATATTCTTCGGTTATTGCATATTACTGGGTTACCTGGCAAACCTCTCGGCAGTTGCACTTCCAATTGCGGTGCCGCTTACAGTCGGCAACGTTGCTATTTTTGTCATTCTGGCCAGGCTAGGCCTGGTCTGGGGCATAGTAAGCTTTATAGTTGTGACGCTGCCACTGGCACAATCGCCGGCGATCGTTCTTAGCGCCGTTCAGGTCATGCTATTTTTAATTTATTTAAATTATCCCAAACGCAGTATCTGGCTGTTCAGCCTGACATACATAGCGATTACTGCTGTTATTTGCTATCTGATGCTGCCGGTAGCGATAAGTCATCATCCGCTATTGCTTGGCCTGTTTGCGCTGCTATGCGCTGCTGTTTATGCCTGGTGTATAAAAGCGGCAACATTATTCCTGGCAATGTCTGTTCAAGCAAAACAATTAAGGCAACAATCGCTTCAGAATCAGTTGTCCTACCGCTTTGGCCTTTATGCGGCAATTCCAGCCACCCTATTGATTGCACTGGGATTAAACGGAGCAACCAGTGTTAATCTGGTTAAAAAAATGGCTACGTATCACTTTCAGTCAGATGAGTTAAAATTTGATGTTGAGCTGAAACTGAATGAGTATTTAGCCATTGTGCAAACGATGGCGGCATTACCTGACAGCGTCCTTGATAAAGCAACGTTACAACAGCTGGTGGCACAAAAACCGGAATTTATTTCAGCGCTAACAACAGACCAGCTTGGTATCGTTACACAGTTTTATAAAGCGGATGTAAAAAATGATGCTTTGCTGGGTGTCAGTGTCGCCGACAGAGCCTATTTCAGTGCGGTTAAAAGCCGGCAATTGCCTTATATCAGCGATACGTTTACCGGTCGCACGTTAGGCGAAGACCAATTATTTGCGGTAAGTGCACCGATCACATTAGGTACTGATTTTAATGGCATTTTACAATTTTCTGTCAAACTGGACGCCCTACTGAATGTATTCTCTATAGACAGTGACGATGCGTCACATCAAATTTTGCTGGATAATGCGGGTAAAAAAATCTGGGGTAACAAAACCAGCGGAAATATTGGTGAACTGTGGCACCGGCCAGAGCATGCCAACGCTATGTCAAAAGCGTTTTTACAAAACAGCGTGTTTAATCCTTTACCACCAATAATCATCAGTGAAGATGCACATCATTTTATGCTGCAAGAGCATATCGGCGCTACCGGCTGGTCGCTGAATTACTTTATTGATACCGAATCGGCAATATTGCTATTTTATTTTTACTTCGCAATAGCCCTTGGCCTTATCACTTTAATTTTGGAGGCGTCGGTAACTCTGTCTAAACGCTTTGTCAGCCGCTATACCATGGCATTGGAACAACTCGTAGACTATACCAAACACTGGGATGGCAAAAGTGCCAGTCAGGGCAAACCTGAATTTAGCCAATCAGCGTTAGAAATTGAAACCTTAACTGATAGTTTTGTTAATATGCAGCGCCGTGTATCTGGTGCACATCACGCGATAATCGCGACTATGCAGGAAGTACGGCAACTAAACAGCGAGCTGGAGCTACGCGTAGAGCAACGTACCAGTGAGCTTGAACAGGAGCGCGACAAAGCGAATCATCTTGCGGCGGTAAAAACCCGCTTTTTAGCCAATATGAGCCATGAGTTACGCACGCCGATTACCATTATAAAAGGCTTCACCGAAGCCCTGATATCGCAAGCCAATGCCGACGTCCTGCCTCAGCTGACTCGCATACAGCAAAATACGGAACATCTGCATAACGTCGTCAATGATATTCTCGATGTCGCGAAAATGGATGCAGGCAAAATGAGTTACGCCCCCCAATCGGTAAACGCGCTGACTGTATTAGACGAAATTGCCGCCAGTCTGGCGCAGTTATGCAACAGTAAACCACTTACAGCAATCGTTGCTATCAACTTACCGGCTGAGCTTTGTATTTGGGCCGATCCTTTTAGGCTTAAGCAAATATTGCTCAATTTGGTAAGCAATGCGGTGAAATTTACCCACAGCGGCACGATAAACTTATCGGCACATTATGTAGAAACTGATTTGGTGGTCAGCGTTGCCGATCAAGGTGTTGGCATCGCTGCTGATAAAATACCCTTGTTGTTTCAGGCCTTTACTCAGGCTGACACCAGCATTAGCAGAGATTATGGCGGCACCGGCCTCGGGCTTTATATTAGTAAAGAACTGGCTGATGCTATGGGTATGACACTGACAGTTGACAGCATCTTGAGTCTGGGCTCTACCTTTACATTACGTATTCCGGCAAAATTAGTCTCTATCGAAGCACAGCCCGCAGCGGCAGCTGTCGAACAGACTGTAGCAGTATCAGATGAAATATATCTTGGTAAACATGTGCTGGTGGTTGACGATGTAAAAGATATACGCGAGCTAATAGCTTCTTTACTTAAGGGTACCGGACTGGAGCTTAGCTTTGCAACAGACGGCCATGAAGCGCTTAAAATGGTGAAAAACCACGCCGTTGATTTGATTATAATGGATCAACAAATGCCGGGAATGGATGGCCGCTCAGCTGCATTAAAAATCAGGCAACTAGGTATTAAAACACCGATAATTCAGCTGAGCGCTGCTGTATTCACCGACCAAACTGAATTATCAGCGTTTGACAGCGTGTTAGCCAAGCCCATTGATAAAAAAGCGTTGCTGCAAACCATCGGGCGCTTGCTGAATACTGTGCTGGCGGTAAGCCCTGCTGAAGCAATTGACGAGTTAGCGATGGAATACCAACAAAGCTTGATCGCTAAGAAAGTGAGTTTGATGGCACTATTAAACCAGCAAAAATATGAAGAACTGGCACACGAATTACATAAGATCAAAGGTACCAGTGCCTGTTTTGGTTTTGATGCTATCGCACAGGCAGCAACAGAGGCAGAACTAAAACTCAAATTATCTGAAATAGATAATCAGCTTCTATCTAAACTGATGTTAGCTATCGAAACCAACATCAGGTTGTAGTTATCAATTTTTTGATACCGGTGATTCCGATAACTGCTCAGTAGCTAATATAGGCAACGTAATAGTAAAGCAGCTGCCTTTGCCCGGCTCACTCTTTACCGATAAGCTAGCTTTGTGCTTCTGCAATATACTGTACGACAAAGACAATCCCAGGCCCGTGCCCGTTCCTACCGGCTTAGTGGTAAAGAAGGGCTCAAATATTTTTTGCAGGTGTTTTTTCTCAATACCAACGCCGGTATCTTTAATCGCGATGGTAATAGCGGACTCAGTTGCCGCCACATCAATATAAATATCGCCTTTATCTTCAATCGCCTGAGCGGCATTAACCAACAAATTTAAAAACACTTGATTTAGCTGCATTGGTTGGCAGTACAGTTCAGGCAAATTTGGCTGGTAATTCCGATGTATTTCTGCTTTATACTTGATCTGGTTTGCCGCAATTTTTAGCGTATTCTCCAGGCCATCTATAATATTGGCATACTGCCACTCACTGCTATCGACATGCGAAAAAGCCTTAAGATTTTTTACAATAGCAGCGACCCGTTCAAGCCCTTCAATTGACTCATGCAGCAGTTCAGGCAAATCAGTGCTGATAAAGGCAAACTGTTGACGTTTAAGCATATCTTGCTCTAGCGTCTGGTAGGTTGGATGGTTAATTTTGGCGAACAATTTTTGGTAAAACTGCACCAGTTTAAATAACTTAGTATTGTAGTCCTGCAGGCTTTGCAAATTAGAACTAACAAAACCAACCGGGTTATTTATTTCGTGTGCTACCCCCGCAGCCAACTGGCCGATTGCCGCCATTTTTTCTGATTGCAGTAACTGATTCTGTGCTGCTTCAAGTTTGGAATTTAACTTCATTAACTCTGCATGTTCTTGCTCAAGCTGCCCGGACAGTTTTTTTTGTGCCTGATAATAGCTGGCAAGCTCAGTGACATCTTGTACCACCATACAGACTGTATTAACCTGCTGCGCTTCAACATCCAGCGGAAAAAACTCAATATTCTGAAACATCAGTGTTTCTTCGCCGGTTATCGGGCGGCTACTACGAAACTGAAATACGTGGGGACGATGTTCCCAATACGAAAAACTGGCATTATTCAAAACAAACACGCTGTTAATTTTTTTTTTCAAAAAGCGTGCTTCGTGAGGGAATAACTCAAGTAAATTAGGTAATGACATGTCTTGTTGCAAAATACCCAAACGGTCAGTAAAAAAATCGTTCCAAAATAATATTTTATAACTCTGATCAACAATACAGATCCCCAGTGGCAAACGCGATACAAGTTTACTCAATAAGGATGTGTTCTGCATAACTACTCCAGTAACCGGTTTAACGCCTGCAACAGTGTGTCAACAGCAATATCCTCCAGACATATCACTACTCTGGAGTCGAACTGACTGGCTTCCACTTTAAACTCGACTTCCATCATCAGTGTGCTGGCCCAGTGCACATGCACAGTTTGCTGATTTTCCGGGAAAAACAGCGTAGGCATGCTTAACTTTGCGTTTAACGCCAATTGCTCTGTAAAACCCGACAAACACGCACCGGCCAGAATATTAGCCAGCTCAAGCAACAACTCGCTAAGCGCATCATGGTCCAGTGGCACTTCGTAATCCATCAGTTCGCCGATGGAGTCGCAACCCGTTTTAGACAGCACCGTGAGTACTTCGCCGCGGATATGCCCCAGGAAAGATTGCCGGGTATACCAAACATCTGTGTCATTCAGCATTTCGGCAAATTGTAAGGGAGTAACAGATACAATTCGTGGTATCGACAGCGTAACTTTTGCACCAACTAACCGGGCCAGTGCATTAGCCGCTTGCCCCATCGAGATATTCATCAGCTCTTGCAAAGCATCACGCTGATCTTCTGACAATAAAGTGTTCATATTAACCCCACTTCAAACAAAGTTTCCCGTAACTGCTCTGCCTGAAGTGGTTTATGCAAAAATCTGAATGCGCCTAATGAATCAACGAGCCGCTTTGCCTCAGGTTGAATATCCGCACTGATAACGATAACGATCGTTTTTGCGTGATGCTCATGCAGATACTTCAACACACCAAAGCCATCAAGTTCCGGCATAGTTAAATCCAGAAATAACACCTCAGCTTTTCCTGATTCAACAGCTAACAATGCCTCTTTCCCATTACAGGCTTCAGTAATATCCACATCCCACTCAGGCGGAAGCGCTCGCTTTACCGCTTTTCGTGACATTAGTGAGTCGTCGGCAATCGTTACAGGAATTGGCATCATTGACTCCAAAAGGCAAATGTCTCATTTGTCTTATAGTAGTGGTAAATTTGAAAACGTCAACCTTAGTGCAAAGAAAAAGATTAAGTTGAGACATTATCCGGCGTTATGAACATCCAGCAATTGTTGTTCAGTCTCAGATAAACTAGCTGGCTCAGCATAAAAATAGCCCTGACCAAATTCACAGCCTAACTGCGCCAGCAAAGCCTGTTGCTCTGCGCTTTCTATGCCCTCAGCAATAACAGAGACGTCTATTGCCTGTGCCATTGCTAACATGGCCTTTACCAAACTCAGGTTATGGCCTTTATCCAATGCTTGCACAAAGGCTTTGTCTATTTTTATATAATCAATCGGTAAAGACGTCAGATAGGATAATGACGAATAACCGGTGCCAAAATCATCAATGGCCACTTTAATGCCGACACTACGAAACGCATTGAGATTTTCCAGAATGGCCGGAGCGTTATCCATCGCCACGCCTTCGGTAATTTCCAGTTGCAAACAGTCCGCCGGCAACGCCAGTAAGCTAAGTTTGCTTTGAATGTATTCGTAAAGCGCCGGATCGGAAAAATGCTTAGCGGTAATATTTACCGCTACCGGCAAAGGCTGCAAGCCACTTTCACACCATAAGCTGATTTGCCGCAACACCGTTTTTAATACCCAACAATCCAGCTTTTTCCCCAGATTCACCGCCTCAGCAATAGGCACAAAGGTGTCCGGCGCAACAGTGCCCAGTGCCGCATCATGCCAGCGTAACAGCGCCTCATAGCCGGTAAGCTGCTGACTGAGTAAGTGATACTTGGGTTGCAACACTACAGTTAACAAGTCTTGCTCCAGCGCGCGGCGCAGGCCTTGTTCAATCTCTAACCGCCGGGTTAGCGCATCATGAATATCAGCATGATATAAACGCAGCGGCAACGCCTGATGCTTAGCGTCAAACATCGCAGACTCTGCTTGCTGGATCAGTATCGCTAAATCGCCGGCGTCGTCAGGGTACACACTGATGCCAACACAGATTGACGGCGAAATTTTTTCCTGCGCCAACCAATAAGGCTCGGTACAGTTCTCAATAAGTTGATAAACAAAAGGCAGTAAATCAATCCGGTTAGCTAAGGGTAACAGCACGATAAAATCGTCAGCCCCGGGCCGGCATGCCACGGCTTCCTGCGGCAATAAACTTTGCAACCGGTGTGCCGCTTCTATCAGCATTAAATCGCCGAACTCATAGCCATATTTTTCATTAATCAGCCGAAACCGGTGACAATCGATAAACAACACCGCCATGGCCAGGCTCTGATCAGCGCGGCGGCTGAACTGCTCTAATAAACCTTCTTTATTCAATAAGCCGGTTAAGGCATCAAAGCTGGTCAGAAACTTAGCGTGATTCTTCGCTTTCACCTGTTCGGTAATGTCTATGCCCACGCCCTGAATTTCATCGCCCGACTCTGCAGTACCGGCCAGGCTGCTAAAGGTCCAGTCTACCCAGTGCACCGCATTTTCAGGCCCCAGCATACGCACTGACAATGACACAGTATGGCCCTCACCGGCCTGGCGTAGCTGCGTCAACAAGGCTTCCACGTTGTGACGTTCATCAGCGTGGATAAATTCAAAAACAGAAATACCCAGCATCTGAAACAGCTGCTGGTTTAACTGGCGGCAAAAGGCATTGTTAACGAAAGTAAGCCTGGAGTTTTTACTTAACCGGCAAATAAATTCTTTTTGATTTTGTACAATATCGCGATAACGTTGCTCAGCAGATATAAGCCGCTGTAACACCGCTTTAAATTCCGACAAATCATGGCATACGCCAACAAATAACCGACCCGTTTCTGAACGGGCCTCACCAACCGATAAATGCATCGGAAATACACTGCCGTCCTTGCGTCTTGCCTGCACATCACGGCCAATACCGATAATTTTGGCCTTACCACCGCTTTTGTAATTATGCAGATAGCTATCGTGCTGCGTAGCATGCGTTGCTGTCATCAACATACTGACGTTATTACCGATAACCTCTTGTTTGTTATAACCGAACAACAATTCAGCACCACGGTTGAAGGTTTGTACAACACCCCATTCGTCAATAGAGATTATGCCGTCTACCGCCGCCTCCAGCAGCGCATTCTGCATTGATTGCAAATTTAAATGCGCTTTTACACTGGCCTGATAAGCTGACAAGTCATGACAAATGCCGACAAAATAACGCTTGTTGCCGGCTTTAGCTTCCCCCACGGACAAATGCATCGGAAAAACACTGTTATCTTTGCGCTTGCCCTGCACATCACGGCCCGAACCAATAATTTTAGCGTCCATGCCATGCTGTACATAATTAGCCAGATAACCATCATGCTCACTATGAAACGGCTCCGGCATTAACATACGTACATTTTGGCCAACACACTCAGCCGCAGCATAGCCAAACAGTGTTTCTGCCGATGGCGAAAAAACACAAATTAAGCCCTGCTGGTCTATCACAATAATGGCATCGACAGCAGAATGTACAATAGCATCCTGCAACCGGCTCAGCTCAAATGTATCCATACGCGGCGTAACCTTGTTGTTAGCAGCCCATACAATAAATTACTAATTTAAGCTGTTAATAATTGACAAGTGTTACAACAATAGAAGTATTGTTTCCATTTTTCCAGACAAGCAGCTTAAATAACGTAATGAAGTAAACCTGAAAAAGGAATAAAGGTTAACATTAAATTGTGACTTTTGGCGTAACAGGACGGTTAAGCTTTTAACAGAGAGCAACCGACTGAACTACCGGCAATGACTATACTGCAGAAAACAAAAAACCAGCAGTATGCTGGCATAAAGTGGCGGAGCGGACGGGACTCGAACCCGCGACCCCCGGCGTGACAGGCCGGTATTCTAACCGACTGAACTACCGCTCCGGATCAGGAAGCTTTTTTCCACAAAGTGGCGGAGCGGACGGGACTCGAACCCGCGACCCCCGGCGTGACAGGCCGGTATTCTAACCGACTGAACTACCGCTCCGGTGTGTATCAAAAAGTGGCGGAGCGGACGGGACTCGAACCCGCGACCCCCGGCGTGACAGGCCGGTATTCTAACCGACTGAACTACCGCTCCGCGCTGGAGTGAGCTTATGCTCTTTGGCTTTTGCCTTACGGCAACTTACTGAAGTGGCGGAGCGGACGGGACTCGAACCCGCGACCCCCGGCGTGACAGGCCGGTATTCTAACCGACTGAACTACCGCTCCGGTGTGTATCAAAAAGTGGCGGAGCGGACGGGACTCGAACCCGCGACCCCCGGCGTGACAGGCCGGTATTCTAACCGACTGAACTACCGCTCCGCACCAATTGCGCTGCAAGATTTCGTTTGGGTATCCTGCAGTGCGGCGGGAATGATACGGATTAGCCGATAGGCCGTCAACACCTTTTTTGCCGCTTTTGCCTAATCCTTAATCATCCGGCAGGGTCAGATCGAGAATGTCATCCATATCGTTGTTTTTTTGTGCATTAGCGTTATTTTTCGCTGTGCCGGGCTCCTGTGATTGCTTTACTTCTGGCTCAGGCTCTGGTGCAACCGGCTTTTTGCGCCAAAACAGTAAATCTGTCCAAGAGCGCCCTGTCATGACAAACCAAATAGCCAGGCCACCACCAATTAAAATCAGCAAATTAGCGCCTATCACCAGTCCCCACGGAAATTCCGGCTCCGGTTCTGCCTGTTCGGCGGCTATTTCATCTTTAATACTTTGCGGTAGCTCATCCAGCACCGGTGCTTCAAACACCGGCATTTTCACTACAAAACTGGTTTCCGGCAAACTCAGCATAAATTGGCGGCCATCCTGCATGGCCCCAAAGGCTTGCACCTCCAAAATATAACTACCGTGGCCGCGGTTATGCAGCATCACTTCACGCGCAGTTAAGCCCGGCTCATTAAGGGCAAACTCATCTACCTCGCCATTAGGGTAACGCACGCGGCCCTGCAGCAGCACGCTTGCTTTATCTATACTGTCGTCGGTTATACGAAACAATACCTGATGCGGCTTTCCTTGCTCTGCCGGCTGGCCGTCAGGTAAGGCTGGTGCGGCAATAATATCTGCCACTATAGGCGCAGCTTGTAATACAACCGGCGGCTGCTCTACCTCGCGGGTGTACAACGGCGTACGTACTATATATTTCGGGATCCATTCGCCGGAAACAAAGCGCAGTTGGAACTCGCCGGTAAAAACGCCGTCACGCGCCCGCTCATCATAGCCTTTGCCATCATCACGAAACTGCGCCACCTGCACCACACCACGGCCAAAGTTGTCGTACTCTGCATTGTTGGTACTGACAAAGATAACCTCAAGCATCAGCACTTCACGAAAATCACGCGCATTCATTGGCTCATTGCCGTTGGTTAGCCGGGCGGTAATTTTAACTGTTTCACCGACCATTAAGTTAGTGGGCAGTGGGTCGACATCAAGTTTAATGTCGGTCAGCACCATAATGCGACTTTCCGGTAGTAACCGGCCTATCGCCTGCCAGGGGCCGGGCATCGGATTTTTAATTTCAATCAAATCGTAACTACTGGCATCGTGCCAGCGTATTTTATTTTGCTCTGCTGTATTAAAGTGCAACTTGCTGCCATCAGGTTGCACCAGCACAGTTGACGCAGAGCCACGCCGGCGAAACAGCAACAAAGTAATTTCTTCCACGTGCTCATCAATACGAAAGCGGTTTTCAAACAGCGGGATCTGGTTTTTGGTCGGCAAATCGCTCAGCAATTCAAAACCATTGTGCAGCAACGGCTGCTCTGATTGCGCAGTGGTGGTTTTTTCAGTGGTAGCTTGTCCGGCATCCGTTTGTTGTGCTGCCACGATACTGCTGAATAACAATACCGCTAACCAACTTATCAGTTTCGCCACAGGCAACTGCCCCCTTTTTTCTGCACCAGATCCAGCCGGCTTTCATGCGCGGCCAGCTCCTCATCGGTAGCACGAATGACAGTTAACCGGCCATTACGCTGAATGGCTATTGGCCCGGTATTACCATCCGCCCCGTCTTGCTCGTTAGCCAGGTTTAAACTTACCTGGCCACCTGTCATTAACAGATAAACGTCCGCTAAAATCTCGGCATCCAGTAAGGCGCCGTGCAGCGTACGGTGGCTGTTATTAATATCATACCGGCGGCATAACGCATCCAAATTATTCTTCTGGCCGGGATGAAGTTCCCGCGCCAGCAATAAGGTATCCAGAATGGCGCAGTAGCCGCCAACCTCGGGTAACTGCGGATGCAACATGGCAAATTCATGGTTAATAAAGCCAACGTCGAACGCCGCGTTGTGGATCACTAACTCAGCGCCGTGAATGTAGTCATAAAAGCTTTTAGCAATGTCGCGAAACTTGGGCTCGTGTTTCAGCCGCTCGTTAGTGATACCGTGTACGGCAACGGCTTCCGCATCAATAATCCGCTCGGGGTTGATGTAAACATGAAAATTATTGCCGGTAAAACGCCGGTTGATAAGCTCTACACAGCCGATTTCAATAATACGGTGGCCATCTCTGGGATTAAGACCGGTGGTTTCGGTGTCGAGGATAATTTGTCTTTTAGCCATAGCGGTTTCGTTTTTTACTGCATTTGGGTTAGATTATACGCCGTTTTGGTTTGAGGAAAGGCTTTATGCGCAAAACAGTTGCGATCTATACCGATGGCTCCTGCCTGGGTAACCCGGGCCCGGGCGGCTACGGTGCTGTGCTGATCTATAAACAGCATCGCAAAGAGCTAAGCGGCGGCTATAAACTCACCACCAATAACCGGATGGAGCTGCTGGCCGCTATTATGGCGCTGGAGAGTTTAAAAGACAGCTGCGATGTGGATTTGACTACCGACAGCCAGTACGTGCGCTTAGGCATTACGCAATGGCTGGCCGGTTGGAAACGTAATAACTGGAAAACCAGCCAGAAGCAGCCGGTGAAAAATCAGGATTTGTGGCAACGGCTGGATGCTGCAGCAGCAACGCACAAAGTGGCGTGGCACTGGGTAAAAGGCCATGCCGGCCACCCGGAGAATGAGCGCTGCGATGTGTTGGCGCGCAGCGCCGCTGAAGCTAAGCCCACTACTGTGGATGCCGCGTTTGAGTTGAGCCAAAAGGCATAGCACCAGAGAGATGCTGCTTAAGCTGCCAAGATAATCAACTGCAGTCGCAGCTAACCCGTCAACTGCTTGCGCTGCAACGATATACAGCAGTCAACTGCGGCTGGAACCTCGATTTGGTTATCACAGAGTGTCTGAGTGAACGCGCCAGCGTGAGCGAGTTGCTGTGATAAGCCAAAGCGAGTGTTGCAGCAAAAGCAGTTGACCTACACCTTACTCGCCGGATTTTGCAGTAGCTTCAGCAGCACCATTTACCGCCAACATTTTCTCCAGCTCTGCGATAAAGGCTTTATCGTCCGGCGCGGTGCGGCTACCGAAATGCTTTACTGTTTGCTCATCGCTACTTACCAGATACTTATTAAAGTTCCAGCTGGGTGACTCGCCGGTTTTGGCAATCAGCGCTTTAAATACCGGATTAGCATCATCGCCTTTTACCTTAGAGCTGGCAAACATCGGGAATTTTACGCCGTAAGTTAAGTAACACACTTCTGCCGTTTTTTCCGCATCATCATATTCCTGCATAAAGCTGTCTGACGGGAAGCCCAGAATAACCAGGCCTTTATCCTGATATTGTTGATACAACGACTCCAGGCCTTCAAACTGCTTGGTAAAACCACATTTGCTGGCGGTGTTCACTACCAGTATGGTTTTCCCCTTGTAGCTGTCGCATAAATCTACGCTTTCACGGGTATTTAATTGCTGCATAGAATGGCCGAGAATGTCGCCACACTGGTTCGCCAGTGCCGGCATCGCCAGCAAGCCAGCCGCCAAGGTGGCCGCGCTTAGTAATGTTTTCATATTTATCTCCTGTAGGGCTGCAGATGTTGCAGTCGGCTAATACGTAGCATAAGCCTAAGCCGATCTGTACGCCAGCGGCTGCCGTTAAAACCGGTAAGCCAGTTTTACTCTGGCGGTGCGTGACTCCAGCGGATGCGTGTGCCTGTCTTCTATACCTTCTGCCGGCTCGCCGGGTAAACGCGAGGCGTAGAAATAATCGATATCGCTGTTGTTACTGTCAAAGATATTCAATAACTCCAACGCCAGCTGCCAGCGTTGCCATTCATAGCGATAACCGGCATTTACGGTAGTGGTGGCGTTTGAGCGTTGCTGGTTAAAACTGTCCAGCGTACGTTTGCCCAAATGGCGTAACCGCAAACTCAACTGCCACGGGTTATCGGCTTTATAAATCAGCCCCATACTCAGCACCAGCGGCAAAGCACCGTCAATGTAATTACCCTCACCCGCTACCGCACCGGTAAAACGCGAGCGTGTTAGTGCTAACTCGGTGTCCAGGCTCCAATTACTGTTAAACCAATAATACGCGGCAACTTCAACACCGTAGCGTTTGGACGCACGGCCGGGCTCATTGGTACCGGCATCGCCGACATACAATAATTCAGAATCCATATTCAGATACCACAACGCTGCCGAGATATTAAACGCGGTATAGTCAAAAAACCGCAGGCCAAGTTCAGCACCGTCGCTGCGCACCAGCAGATCAACCGGGGCCACGTTATCACCGCTTTGCGGATCAATCTGTGTTGTTGTGCCACGGGCATCATTGGAATGAAAGCCCTGGCCGGCATTGAAATACGCCTGCCAGTTAGCGGCAAACTGATAACTTAAACCGGCTTTTAGTGAGGCAATACCGTCGGTTGTATCGCCGCTGTTAGCGGCCAGATCACCATTAACATCCACGCTGAAATAATCGTAACGCAGGCCCAGATGGGCGCTCCAGTCGCTGTTAAGTTGCATGGTGCTTTGGCTGAACAGCGCCGCCGAGCCCTGTTGCACAGCATCCTGGCGCACTGTACTTAAACGCTGACGCTGTCGGGTGTTATACAAGCCAACTTCGCTAATATCGTCATAGCGTAACTGTGCACCCACCACATGCTCAACGGCAAACTCGCCCAGTTGATGATGCCAGTGCCGGCTAAGCTCGCCACCATATATCCAACGTTCGTCGGCCTGTTCAAATTGATCACCGTTTAACGGATCGTTTAAGAAATAGGTAAAGTTAGACCATAAATCCAGGTCGGTTTGTATGGCGTAAGCATTCCATTGCCAGGCATCGCTGTACCAACTGGCTGAAACACTGTTACGGCTGCTTTTGCCACCCACACTTGTATCAAGCGAGCCAAAGGCGTCAATCAGCCCCTGGCTTACCGCCCGTTGCGGTATCTGATCAGCTGAATTCCAGCTGTTATCGTAGACCATAAAAGTTAACGCAAACTGGCCGCTGCCAAGTGGCCTGCTGTACCGCGCCAGCAGGTTGAGTTTATCGACATCTTCGGCAATATCGGTCCAGGGGCCGTCGTATTGCTGCAGCTCACCGGCCAGCAGCACATTGGCATTGCCCTTTTTTGTATTACCTTTTACCAGCAGGCGTTGATAGTTATCCATGCCTAAGGTGAGTTCAGCCCCGTTGCGGGTACGGTTTTGTATGCCAAAACGTGCCACACCGGCGGCAGAGAAATCACCACTGTTGGCATGATAAGCGCCTTTTTGATAATCAATTTGCGATACCAGCTCAGGTATTAAAAAACTTAAATCGGTGTAACCCTGGCCATGGCCGTGGCTGCGCATGTTTACCGGCATGCCATCAACATAGCTGGCAAAATCAGTACCGTGATCAAGGTTGAAGCCACGCAAAAAATACTGGTTAGCCTTACCACTGCCACTGTGCTGGGTAACTACCATGCCGGGAATAAACTCTAAAATCTCGCCACCGCGCAGTAAGGGCCGGTCAGCAATTTCACTATTGCCTACCACGCCTTCTGAGGCCGAACTGGCTAAGCCCAATAAATCGGTTTGCCGGCCTTTTACACTGATTTGCTCTAATATATGCGCCGATAACGGGTCAGCTACCAGCTGCACCGGAGCCAGTAATGCCGCTGTACAAGCAGCAAGATAACGATAAGCCATGTGTATTCCTTAATTTAACAGTACCGGATAAAGCGGGCTGGTTACTGATAATACCGCGTTAGCTTTATCAGGCGGCAGTTGCCATGACAGCAACAACTTGTGGCTATGCTGACGGTCAAACAGCGCGTTGTAGCTTAGCTGCCAGCGTGTAATGCTATCACAGCGTACCTTTAACGGTAACAACAAAAACATATCCTGTTGCACACGCTGCACCAGCCAGTCGGCAGAGGGGGTATTGATATCGCAGACCCCAGCGGCACTACTGAAACTCAGCCGCTACCGGATATAACTATTCAAATGCTGGTTTGTTTCGCTGCGCCGCAGCGTACAGCCATTGCAGCAATTGTTGTTGTGATTGATCCATTTTCGCCCCGGTAAACTGACTAATCAGCAGTAGTTACGACACAGTATGCCGTTCGGATGCAGTAACCCGGCAGCTTTATACAAAATTCACGTGTGTTTTTTTGGCTATCCGCTATCATCCGCTTCCTTTTTTCTGCCGCTCTCGTATGCTTAGCGCAAAGTGCTAAACGTTGACGGCAAACCAGAGAAGCTTATGCGCATTTGTTTTTTAATGTATCCGTGGGAAAAAGTGCAGCCCGATGGCGACAGTACTATCCGCATGATCCACGAGGCGGTAAACCGTGGCCACAGCGTGGCGATTACCCATGCCACCAACTTAACCATGCGCGACAGCATTGCTCAGGCGTTTTGCAATGTGTTTGTTAAAGGCCAAAAGGTGTCCAGCAATATTGCCAGCTTTTACCGCCATGCGCAGTTTAACCAGCAAAAGCTGCCGCTGGCCGCCTTTGATGCCATCTTTATCCGGCTTAACCCGCCGCTGGATCCTATCGTACTGAACTTTCTCGACTCGGTGCGTGAAGACACCTTTATTATGAATGACCTGGACGGTGTGCGGATTGCCAACAATAAGATGTATACCGCCTCGCTGCACGACCCGGATAACGAGTTTATTCCGGTAACGCATGTGTCAAAGAATAAAGACTATCTGGCACGGGTACTGGCAGAATCTCCTAACGACAAAATGATACTGAAACCGCTGAACGGCTATGGCGGTAAAGGCGTTATTCTGTTGGAAAAATCGGCGGCGCAAAGCGCGCGTTCTTTGCTGGATTTTTATATCGGAGATACCGAGCGCGGTAACTACGTTATTTTACAAGAATACGTGGAGGGCGCAGAACTGGGTGACATCCGTATTTTAATGCTTAACGGTAAACCTATCGGCGCGATGCGGCGTATTCCGCCACCAGACGATGTACGTTCTAACGTGCATGCCGGCGGTACGGTAATAAAACACCAGTTAAGCGAACAGGAAAAACGGCTCTGTGCCCATATCGGGCCGAAACTGGCGCGTGATGGCCTGTTTTTCGCCGGCATTGATGTGATAAACGGCAAGCTGATCGAAGTAAACGTGATGAGCCCGGGCGGCATAGCACGGATTAACCGCCTGAACGGGGTGCGGTTACAGGAAAAAGTCATCGATTTTATTGAGCAGGTGGTATATAGCAAAACCTTGCTGTCACCGCGGAAACAAGCGTTCCGGCCGCTGCTGAGCGAAGCTGAAGCGCTTATTTAAAAACTTTTCATCGTCTGTAAAAAAATATTTCGCTGTGGTTAATCAATAAATCCGGTAAATAAGCAGAAAAATTCTGAGGGGCGCTTATGTCACAGGTAGAAAGTAACGATTTTGAGCTGGAAGAACCGGTAGATGACGTTGAGATCATCAAAGAGCTGTCGCCAAAAGACAGTAAATCAAAGCAAAAGCTGGAAGCCAGACGGCGGATTGACGACTTGCTGGAACAAAAGCGGCTGCGCCAATTGCTGGACGATTGGGATTTAGACGACACCGACGCCTGACTGCTGCCGCTACATAAAAAAACGGGCACTTAAAGTGCCCGTTTTTTTTATCTGTAATGCCCGGCGGCGTCAATTAACCGCGGTATTTTTGCATCACTAAGGTGGCATTAGTGCCGCCAAAACCAAAGCTGTTCGACATAACGGTATTCAACTCAGCTGCGGTGGCTTTAGATACAATATTCAGCCCTTTAGCCGCTTCATCTAACTCACCGATATTGATAGAAGGCGCAATAAAGCTGTGCTTCATCATCAGCAGCGAGTAGATTGCCTCATGCACACCGGCAGCACCCAACGCATGGCCTGTCATCGCCTTGGTGGCGCTGATCGCCGGAGACTTACCGGCAAACACCTGCTGAATAGCGCCCAGCTCTTTTACATCCCCCACAGGGGTGCTGGTGCCGTGCGTATTCACATAATCGACTTCAGCAGTAACGCCGTGCATTGCCATTTCCATGCAGCGCACTGCGCCTTCACCGCTTGGTGCGACCATGTCATAACCGTCAGAAGTGGCGCCATAGCCAACCACTTCAGCATAAATAGTGGCACCACGGGCTAAGGCATGTTCCAGCTCTTCTACCACTACCATACCGCCGCCACCGCTGATAACAAAGCCATCACGGTTGGCATCATAGGTACGTGATGCCAGCTCTGGGGTGTCGTTATATTTAGTCGACAGCGCGCCCATAGCATCAAATTCCATCGCCAGGGTCCAGTGCACTTCTTCGCCGCCGCCGGCAAATACTACGTCCTGCTTGCCAAGCTGAATAAGTTCTACCGCATGGCCGATACAATGCGCGCTGGTGGCACAGGCTGAACTGATAGAATAGTTTACGCCTTTAATCTTAAACGGCGTGGCTAAACAGGCAGAACAGGTGCTGGACATGGTTTTTGGCACAGCATAAGGGCCAACCCGTTTTACACCTTTTTCGCGCAGAATATCTGCCGCTTCTACCTGTACTTTAGAGGAAGCGCCGCCGGAGCCGGCTACCAGACCAATACGCGGGCTGGAGATTTGCTCTTCGGTAAAACCGGCATCTGCCATCGCTTCCTGCATAGCAATATAGGCATACGCTGCGGCATCGCCCATAAAGCGCATGGCTTTGCGGTCAATCAGCTCTGATGGCTCCAGTTTGATATTGCCCCATACCTGCGAGCGCAGGCCCATTTGCGCAAACTCTTCAGCGCGGGTAATGCCTGAACGGCCCGCCTGTAACGACGCCAGTACTTCATCTTTGTTATTGCCAATACTGGATACAATACCAATACCTGTGATTACCGCTCTTTTCATGCTTACTCCCATCAACCAGCCTGATGCCGGCAAGGTTAAAATAATACTGTGCGACATTGTACGGATTTTGTTTTAACAAGTGGTCAGCTTTCAGCGCACACCTGTACTCTGTTTTCAATTCTGCGGTAGCTTGAGGTAAACTACAAGCCGAATTTTGTGGTGGACCCGCCTGTTATGTCACAACCTAGCGCCAATCAGATTAGCAACGCCAAAATACACTTTAATGACCAGGGTACCCCGGTCGCGTCTGATTTTGACGATGTGTATTTTTCTAACGACGGCGGTATGGCCGAAACCGATTACGTGTTTTTGCAGCAAAATGGTTTACCACAGCGCTGGCAAACACACAACAAGCCGGCCTTTCATATTATTGAAACCGGCTTTGGTACCGGGGCTAATTTTTTACTAAGCTGGCTGCGCTTTCGCGAGCATAAGCAGCAATTTACCGCTGCAAGGTGTCAGCGTTTGTATTTCAGTAGTTTTGAGAAATTCCCGTTAAGCCATGCTGATTTACGCCGTGCGCTGGCCGTGCATACTGAATTGCAGGAACTGTGTCAGCTATTGCTGAACGCTTATCCACTGGCCGTCGCCGGCTGCCACCGGCTTAAATTTGATGATGGCAGCGTCATATTGGATTTATGGTTTGGTGATGTAAACGCGCTTCTGCCGCAGCTGGAAGCGCCGGTTGATGCGGTTTACCTCGATGGTTTTGCGCCGGGCAAAAACCCTGATATGTGGCAGGACAGCCTGTTTAATGGCCTTGCAGCGCTAAGCCAAAATGGCACCTCTGTGTCTACCTTTACCGCTGCCGGTATCGTCAAGCGCGGCCTGCAACAAGCCGGTTTTACGGTAAGCAAAATTAAAGGCTTTGGCCGTAAACGCGAAATGCTGACCGCCTGTTTTACGAAAGCCGAGCCATTATCGCAACCTGCCCCAACGCAGGTTATCGTGGTCGGTGGTGGTATTGCCTCGGTATGCACCGCATTGGCATTGCAGCAGCGTGGTGTTGCCGTACATCTGATTTGCGAAGATAACATGGTGGCACAGCAAGCCTCGCAGAACCGCCAGGGCGCAGTGTACCCTAACCTGCACGCCAACCTGACAGACGACAGCCAGCTGCATGTGCAGGCTTTTTTATACGCACGGCAGTTTTATCAATACTGGCATAGCAGGGGGCTGGATTTCGCTATGGACTGGTGTGGCTTACTGCATCTGGCCAGCAATAAATTACTGCAACAGCGCCAGCAAAAGTTAATCGATAATGCCTTGTGGCCGGCGCAGCTGGTGCAGGCCGTTGATGCCGATACCGCAACTGAATTAGCCGGTGTCGCACTGCAACATAGTGGCATTTATATACCGCTGGCCGGCTGGTTAAACCCGCAGCAGTTTTGTCAACAAGCCGTGGCGTGGCTGCAACAACAAGCCTCGTTCCGGCTCAGCCTTAACTGTTCCCTCACGGCAGTAACCGCGGCGGCTAACGGCGGGTGGTTATTGCAGACAACAGCCGGCGAACTGAACACCAACAGCCTGGTATTGGCCTGTGGCAGCAAACTGGCAGAGTTTGCACAAACTGCCCGGCTGCCGGTAAATAAAATACGCGGCCAGGTCAGCCATGTGCAAAACAGCGCCATGGCCTCATTAAAAACCGTGTTGTGCCATAAAGGCTATATAACGCCGGGTTGGCAGGAATTGCATTGCGTTGGCGCCACCTTCGATCGTACAGCGACAGAAGCTTTTGTCAGCGAGCAGGACAATACAGAAAATTTGCAGTTGGTTAATGACCAGCTTAACCAACCGGACTGGTTTGCCAACAGCAAGGCGGTAAGCGCGGCTGCGGCATTTCGCGCTACGGTGCCGGATCATTTACCGCTGGCAGGTGGCATGGCTGAGCAGCCGGGTTTATATGTACTGGGCGCGATGGGCGCGCGGGGCATTATGCTGTCACCATTGCTGGCAGAGCTGCTGGCATGCCAACTTTGCAATGAACCCGTGCCGTTAAGCCGGCAGCTTATTGGCAAAATAACTGCATTACGCTATTAACCCGGTCGCTATGCACTTGTTAGCAAACCAGATCTTAGCTTCTGCCTGAACTGCGCCCACAATATAATGTCGGGCAAAGGCAAAAAAAATTTGCTAAGGTAAGCCAAAATATTGTTCTTGAAGCAAAGGAAAGATGATGCGTTCAGCCGTTTTATTATGCCTGGTATTAACCTGCGGCAGCTTAAGCACTGCGCTGCAGGCTAACGATTTTTACCAGATCCCAATCCCTGCAGATGCACGGGAATTTGCCCGGCTTGACAGCAAGATGCCGGCAGTACTGAGCTTTTTCAGCCAGCAAACCGAAACTGCGTTACGTGATTACTATGTGCAACAGTTAGGTGAACCGGTAAGCGAGCAGACGCTGTATGGCCGGCAACATTTGTATTTCAGCGTTAATAATAATCAGGTCCGCATTTTGATCTCAAGCCAGAACGACTGGCGCCAGGTCGATATTATGGTGCAAAACTAAGACTACAAAGCTAACGCCAGCGAACTGAGCCCGTCAGGGCTTAGTCATCTGCAGTACTACACGACGGTTTTTCTTACGCTCCAGTGCGGTGTCGTTCGGCGCAACATGGCGCCGCTCACCAAAGCCTTCTACCTGTACTTTGTTTTCACTTAAGCCTGCGGCGACAAAAAAGCTTTTTACTTTCTCGGCCCGTTTTACTGATAACTGTTCATTCATCCAACGGCCGCCGTAACTGTCGGTGTAGCCCTGGATTTCCACATATTCAATGTCCTGATCGTATTTCAGGTATTCGGCAATCTGCGCCAGCCGGCGTTGAGATTCGCGCGTTAACTGGTCGCCGCCGGTTTCATAACTTAATACGGTAAAAGCAATATCGTCAAAACTGTATGGCAGTAATGCCGATATACAGCGATTAAACTGCTGATATTGTTTTAAAAACTGTACCGGGTTCATCGCCGCTGCCACCTTGTCATAGGGGCTGTGCCAATCACTGAAATAGAATGTCGGGCTAAAGCCTTGTTCCAATTCAGTCAGCAGCGTCCAGGCGGCTTTTTTGGGTAGATCGCCGTTATACTGCTTCAGCAGTTGCATGTTAGCCACCGCTTTAGCCGGTTCTCCCGGTCGCCATGCCGGCGGCACCGACAGCACTTCAGCCAGATCATAGCCGTCCGGCAAACGCAGCATTTGTAATTCAAAATCCATGTTCAGTGCTTTCCCGGCCACGCTGCGAAACACCGCCCGGCCAAAATGCGGTATTTCATGCTGCAACTGACACTCTAATGGCGTGTCGCGGTTTAACTGCCATACCGACTCTTCAATAGCGGCAGAATATTGACGCAGTTGCGGCTGTGCCAACACAGCAAAACTAAGTAGTGTGGCGGCAAAAGTTAATAATAAGCTTCGCATTTTCCGGTTTCCTACCCCTATCGGCACGTCGCGCCGCACTGTTCAGGGTTTATCTGTTCTGCGTTACTACACACAGCTGATACTGTTATTACTGATATCATTAGCAAACACTATGCCGTAACAAGACGTTGCACTAATTTTTTGGCATAATAGCCGCTGATTTGCAAAATGGCGCCGTTATGACACAACCCAATTCTTTACTGGCTCAGCGTTTTCGTGGTTACTACCCTGTAGTTATCGACGTAGAAACCGCAGGCTTTAATGCTAAAACCGATGCCTTGCTGGAAATTGCCGCAACACTGCTCGATATGGATGACGACGGCAATTTAATTCCGCTGACCACCCTGCATTTTCATGTTGAGCCATTCGAAGGCGCCAACCTGGATGCCAGTTCATTAGCGTTTAACGGCATAGACCCGTTTAACCCGCTGCGCGGTGCCGTACCGGAGCGCGAAGCCATTACCGAAATATGCAAAGCGGTGCGCAAAGCGCAGAAAGACGCCGGCTGTCAGCGCAGTGTAATAGTGGCGCATAATGCCGCTTTTGATCAGGGCTTTTTAAACGCAGCGATAGAGCGGCTTAACTTCAAGCGCTCGCCGTTTCATGCTTTTGTCTCGTTTGATACCACCAGTCTGGCGGCGCTGGCCGTAGGTCAAACAGTGTTAGCCAAAGCATGTAAAGCGGCAGGCATCGAATTTGATAACAAAGAAGCACACAGCGCACTGTACGACACTGAACGCACTGCAGAGTTATTTTGCTATATCGTCAACAGTTGGAAGCAGCTGGGTGGCTGGCCGATGGCAGAGGCACAACCGGAAGACAACACAGAGCACAGTTCTGAAGACGATGACACTGACGCTGTAGCATAAAGTACAAAGGCCGCTATCAGCGGCCTTTGTTGTTGCAGCAGATGTTACTCCGCAGCAGTATCTGTTTTATGTCGCGCTGCCGCGTCTTTGATTAACGGCTGCAGTTCACCACGTTGAAACATCTCCAACACGATATCACAACCGCCCACCAGTTCGCCTTCTACCCACAATTGCGGGAACGTTGGCCAGTTGGCGTATTTCGGCAATTCAGCACGGATATCCGGATTCTGCAAAATATCAACATAGGCAAACTGTTCACCACAAGCGATCAGCGCCTGTGAAGCCTGGGCTGAAAAACCGCAACTGGGGAATTTAGGTGACCCTTTCATAAACAACAGAATAGCGTTTTCAGCAATTTGCTGTTTGATTTTGTCCAGCGTTTCCATTAATACCTCACAACAAGTGCATTTAAATATTGGCTGCCATTTTACGCTGTTCTGTGCGCTGTGGCACTTGAGATTTACGAAAAAACCCCCACTTCCTTGTTACAACGTAACAAGCTGATCCTAAAAGCGCGCTACAATGGATCAGCTTATAACTAAACACTGTAAAACTTGAGTATTTTAGTCAGGTTTTGTAGTCTACGCCATGCAGACATCATAAACAACGCCAACGGAGAACGACAATGGCCTTTGAATTACCCGCATTACCTTATGCAAAAGACGCATTAGCCCCACACATTTCTGCAGAGACACTGGAATACCACTACGGTAAACACCACAACACTTATGTAGTGAAGTTAAACGGCCTAATTGAAGGTACACCTTTCGCCGGTAAATCACTGGAAGAAATCGTACGTACCTCTGAAGGTGGCGTATTTAACAATGCCGCCCAAGTGTGGAACCACACTTTTTACTGGCACTGCTTATCACCAAACGGTGGTGGCGAGCCAACAGGCGCTTTAGCTGATGCCATCAATGCCAAGTGGGGTTCTTTCGCTGCCTTTAAAACTGCCTTTAACGACAAAGCGGTAAATAACTTTGGTTCAAGCTGGACATGGTTAGTGAAAAAAGCTGACGGTAGCCTGGACATTGTTAACACCAGCAACGCGGCAACGCCATTAACAGACACCAGCCTGACACCGGTAATGACTGTAGACCTGTGGGAACACGCGTACTACATTGATTATCGCAATGCGCGGCCAACCTACCTGGATGCATTCTGGGCACTGGTTAACTGGAAATTCGCTGCCGATAACTTCGCAGCCTGATAACACTTTGTTGTATAAAACCCGGCATCTGCCGGGTTTTTTGTCCGCTCTGCTTTACATTCCGGCCATTCGGCCAGACTAAACTGTTTCGCTGCCAGCACGTGTAGCCTGAAGAAAATTATAGATTTTTCTGTCAATTAGTCAGGCGGGAATCAGCTTTACTGTCTAACCTTAGAGTAACAGCCAGGCTGCTACCCTTTCCCGATGTTTACAAGCCGGAGGTGCAAATGAGTATTTTTGAGCACTACAAATCACGCTACGAGGCTGCGAAAGAAGAAGAATATACGATTCAAGAGTTTCTGGCGTTATGTAAAGAAGACAAGAGCTGCTATGCCAGTGCGGCAGAGCGATTATTGCTGGCGATTGGCAAACCGGAGCTGACCGACACGGCCCAAGACCCGAAGCTGAGCCGGCTGTTCTCCAACCGCGTGATCGCCCGTTACCCGGCGTTCTCTGAATTTTACGGCATGGAAGAAGCCATAGAGCAAATTGTGTCTTACCTGAAACATTCGGCACAGGGGTTAGAAGAGCGCAAACAAATTCTGTATTTACTCGGTCCGGTGGGTGGTGGTAAATCGTCGCTGGCAGAAAAATTAAAACATTTAATGCAGCAGATCCCGATTTATTACTTAAAAGGCTCGCCGGTTTACGACAGCCCGCTGTGCCTGTTTGATGTAAATGAAGACGGCAATATTCTGCAGCAAGAGTACGGCATTCCCAAACGCTACCTGCGCAACATTATGTCGCCATGGGCCAGTAAACGCTTGCATGAATACAACGGTGATATCAGCCAGTTTAAGGTAGTGAAAAAGTACCCGTCTATTCTTGATCAACTGGCTATAGCTAAAACCGAACCTGGTGATGAGAATAACCAGGACATCGCCTCTCTGGTGGGTAAAGTGGATATTCGTAAGCTGGAGCACTTTGCCCAGAATGATCCCGATGCCTACAGTTACTCCGGCGCTTTGTGCCGGGCCAACCAGGGGTTGATGGAATTTGTCGAGATGTTTAAAGCGCCGATTAAGGTGCTGCATCCACTGCTGACCGCCACCCAGGAAGGCAACTATAACGGTACTGAAGGTTTGGCGGCCTTGCCGTTTGACGGCATTATTCTGGCGCACAGTAATGAGTCAGAATGGCAAACCTTCCGTAATAACAAAAACAACGAAGCCTTTCTAGACCGTGTTTATATTGTGAAAGTGCCCTATTGTCTGCGCGTCAGCGAAGAAATGCGTATCTATCAGAAACTACTGGAACACAGTGAACTGAACAGCTCACCCTGCGCACCGGGCACGCTTATTTCGCTGGCACAGTTTGCCGTGCTGTCACGGTTGAAAAATCCGGATAACTCCAGCCTGTATTCAAAAATGCGGGTATATGACGGTGAGAGCTTAAAAGATACCGATCCAAAAGCAAAATCTTACCAGGAGTATCGTGATTACGCCGGTGTGGATGAAGGCATGACAGGCTTATCTACCCGTTTTGCCTTTAAAATATTGTCGCGGGTATTTAACTTCGACAGCACAGAAGTCGCCGCCAACCCGGTGCATCTGTTTTATGTACTGGAGCAACAAATTGAGCGCGAACAGTTCCCTGCTGATGTCGCCGAGCGTTACCTGGAACACTTAAAAGGTTATTTAATCCCGAAATATATCGAGTTTATCGGTAAGGAAATTCAAACAGCTTATTTAGAGTCTTACTCTGAATACGGCCAGAATATTTTTGACCGCTACGTGATTTATGCTGATTTTTGGATCCAGGATCAGGAATACCGTGACCCGGAAACCGGCCAGTTGTTTGACCGCGCAGCCTTAAACGCTGAACTGGAAAAAATTGAAAAGCCGGCAGGTATCAGTAACCCGAAAGATTTCCGCAATGAAATTGTTAACTTTGTGCTGAGGGCAAAAGCAAAAAATAACGGCAAAAACCCGACCTGGACCAGTTACGAAAAACTGCGTACTGTGATTGAGAAAAAAATGTTCTCCAGCACAGAAGAGCTGCTGCCGGTGATTTCGTTTAACGCCAAAACCTCAACCGATGATCAGAAGAAACACGATGACTTCGTCAACCGGATGATGGAAAAAGGCTACACCCGCAAGCAAGTGCGGCTGCTGTCTGAATGGTATTTGCGCGTTCGCAAATCGCAGTAATACGCGAAGCCGGAGGTAGTATGGCGCATTTTATCGACAGACGACTCAACGGAAAGAATAAAAGCGCGGTGAATCGCCAGCGCTTTATCCGCCGCTATAAGCAGCAAATTAAAAAAGCGGTGTCTGACGCTATCAGCAAGCGCAGCGTCACTGATATCAGCAGTGGCGAAAGTGTCACCGTGCCGGGTAAAGATATCAGCGAACCGTTTTTTCATCAGGGCAAGGGTGGCCGCCGGCAAATTATTCACCCTGGTAATGATCAATTCAGCCCGGGAGATCGGATAAAGCGGCCGCAGGGCGGTGCTGGTGGCAGCGGACAAGGCGATGCCGGTACCGATGGTGAAGGCTCAGACGACTTTGTGTTTTCCATTTCAAAAGATGAATATCTGGATTTACTGTTTGAAGACTTAGAGCTGCCCAATCTGAAGAAAAATCAGCTGGATAAACTGGTGCAGTACAAAAATGTGCGCGCCGGTTACCGCTCTGAAGGTGTACCCAGCAATATTGATATAGTGCGCTCACTGCGCGGCTCTCTGGCAAGGCGCGTCGCCATGACAGCAGGCAAAAAAGCCAAACTGCGTGAGCTGGAGCAACAACTGGCAGCACTGGAGCATGAGCCGGTGCCGGATCAGCAGCAGCGGCGTTTGTTATGCGCCGAAATCGCAGAGTTAAAACAACGCATTGCGGCAGTACCCTTTATCGACAGCTTTGACTTACGTTTTCGCAATTTTCAGAAACGGCCCGAGCCCACCAGCAAAGCGGTAATGTTTTGCCTGATGGATGTATCCGGTTCAATGGATCAGGCTACCAAAGATATGGCCAAACGCTTTTACATTTTGCTGTATTTGTTTTTAAGCCGCAGCTATAAGAATGTGGAAGTGGTGTATATCCGCCATCATACGCAGGCTAAAGAAGTAGACGAACAGGAATTTTTTTACTCGCAGGAAACCGGCGGCACTATCGTCTCCAGCGCATTAAAAATGATGTACGACATCGTACTGGAGCGATACAACCCGGCTGAATGGAATATCTATGCTGCACAAGCATCAGACGGCGATAACTGGACTGACGACAGTGCGCCCTGCGCAGAGCTGATGGCCAATAAATTGTTGCCACTGGTGCGTTACTACGCCTATATCGAAATTACGCCCAGAGCGCATCAAAGCCTGTGGCAGGAATACGAAAAGTTACTGCCGGCATTTGATAACTTTGCCATTCAGCATATTACAGATGTCAGTGATATTTATCCGGTATTTCGCGAGCTGTTTAAAAAGCAGGCTGCCTAGCCGCTTCCCCAATCTGTAATGAGGTTTTTTTATGGCTAAAGCAAAAGCGAAAACAGCACAGTGCTTATCCGACGGGCCCGACTGGACCTTTGATTTACTTGATGCCTATCACCGGGAAATTGCCCGCGTTGCTGCACATTACCGGCTGGATACCTACCCGAATCAAATTGAGGTGATTACCGCAGAGCAAATGATGGACGCCTATTCCAGTGTCGGTATGCCACTGGGTTACCACCATTGGTCTTACGGCAAAAAATTTATTCAAACCGAGCAAAATTACAAACGCGGCAATATGGGCTTAGCCTATGAAATAGTGATTAACTCCAACCCTTGTATTGCTTATCTGATGGAGGAAAACACCATTACCATGCAAGCTCTGGTAATGGCACACGCTTGCTACGGACACAATTCATTTTTTAAAAACAACTATTTATTTAGAACCTGGACCGACGCTGGTTCCATTATTGATTATCTGTTGTTTGCCAGAAATTATATTAGCCAGTGTGAAGAAAAATACGGCATCAGTGAAGTAGAAGAGATGCTCGATTCCTGCCATGCGCTGATGAACTATGGTGTCGATCGCTATAAAAGACCACAACAAATTTCATTGGATGAAGAGCAAAAGCGTCAACAGGAACGCGAAGCATACTTACAGTCTCAGGTAAATGATTTATGGCGCACCATACCGGTAAAAGCCGCCACTGCCGAACATAAAACGGTCAGATTCCCCGCCGAACCACAAGAAAACATTTTATATTTTATTGAAAAAAATGCGCCGTTATTAAAGTCATGGCAACGCGAAATTGTGCGTATAGTCCGCAAAATTTCACAGTACTTTTATCCGCAGAAACAAACACAGGTGATGAACGAAGGTTGGGCTACATTTTGGCATTACACCATCTTGCAGCACTTGTACGACGAGGGCAAAGTCAGCGACCGCTTTATGCTGGAGGTACTGCACAGCCATACTAATGTGGTAGCACAACCGGAGTATCACAGTAAGTATTATTCCGGAATTAACCCCTATGCGCTTGGCTTTGCGATGTTTTGTGATATTCGCCGCATTTGCGAACACCCCACTGCTGAGGACAAACAATGGTTTCCCGATATCGCCGGCAGTGACTGGCTCGACACCCTGCACTTTGCCATGCAGAATTTTAAAGATGAAAGCTTTATCAGCCAATATCTGTCACCCAAGGTGATACGCGATTTTCACTTGTTTGCTATTGTCGATGATGACGAAGAAGGCAGCCTCGAAGTTGCAGCTATCCATAATGCCGAAGGCTATCAGCGGATCCGGCAAATGCTGTCACAGCAGTATAACCTGAGCCAGATAGAGCCGAATATTCAGGTACACAGCGTAGACTTTAACGGCGACCGCTCGCTGACATTGCGCTATATTCCGCAAAACCGTATTCCGTTGGCCAAAAGCCGGCAACAAGTACTTAAACACCTGCACCGCTTGTGGGGTTTTAGCGTGTATTTAGAACAACAAGACGAAGACGGCAGCATTAAAACGCTTTACAGCTGCCCTGAAACGACACAGCTGCAGGATGATTAACCGGTAACTTCATCAAACCGGTGGCAGGTTACTTTATTACGCCCGGCCGCTTTAGACTGATATAGCCCTTTATCCGCCGCCTCTATCCACTGGCGGTGCTCTGTCATATTCTTATCATGCTGCGCCAAGCCGACGCTGATCGTTGCGCCAAGCTGCTGAGAGTTATAATTAATCTTTAATTGCTCAACCGACTGGCGTAAACGCTCTGCCAAACAGGCGGCCTGCTCAATATTGGTATCCACCAACAGAATGGCATACTCTTCGCCGCCATAACGGCCGGCAATATCAGTAGCGCGCAAGTTACTGCGCACCGCATCAGCAACCGCCCTGATCACTTCATCGCCTGCAGCGTGGCCGTAGGTATCGTTAATACGTTTAAAATGATCAATATCACACATCAATAATGTGCTTTGATGGTTGTAGCGTTGCAGACGTTTAAATTCCTGTAACAGATTTTCTTCCCAATGCCCACGGTTAAATAAGCCCGTCAAAAAGTCGATTTTAGTCAGTTGCCGCAAGCGGCCGTTCATCGATTCCAATTCCAACCGGCTTACTGCCACATCTGTAACGTCATAGATGATAAAACACAGATGCGTTACCTTACCGCGGGTATCGGTTAGCGGAAATATAGTGCTGTTTTGATACATATATTCAGCACTGCCGGTAATTGGCCGGTAGTTACGGAATTTAAAAATATACGGCCTTTGCTCCCAAATGGTAAAAGCACGGTTTTTTAGCAACAACACCGGGTCACACTTACGCCGCAACCAGTCCTCGTCTATTTCCGAAAATAAATCAAACAGATAGCGATCCCGCACCTGGCGAGGCGTTAAGCCGCTGTGATTTTCCATAAAACCATTCCACACCTGAATACGATAATCACAATTCAGTACAACCAAACCAACATCCACGGTTTGGAACATATCCATTAACCAGTGAATTTCGGAAACATCAACCTGAGCATGAGACATCGTTACTCCTCCAGCAAGAATGCGACTTTATAGTTCAGCGTTTTCAAGCTGTCCTCGGTAAACAGCAGCAGTAAATCACAGCTGATATTGTAGTTTTCAATACCGTAACTCAGCTCTATGGCTAACGTTTTACGCCAGCGTTTGGCGTTAGCGATAATCAGCTCACTGACCGGAGCATGCTGTCCCAGCACCACAGGATGCCCCTGGCTGAAGCTCATATCTATTTGTTCCGCCAGACCCTTTAACACAGCGCCAATCAGAATATTGGCAATATCCATTAACAGTTCCAGCTCGACTTTAACAGTAAGCTCGCCCTGATAATTCATTAACCTGGCGATATCTTTAAAACTGGAATCGGTCAAAATTAATAGGGCTTCGCCGGCTACCCCGCCACCGATAAACCCCTGACATACTGCAGAGGTAGTGGCCTGGTGCTCGACCGACGCCAGCGCCATATGCAGTTCACTGACTTCAATTAAATTGACGTTGGGAATGGGTAACTTTACAAACACGTTCAGTAGCCTGGCTAGCAAATCGCCGGCCTGGCCCATCGCCACATTGGTAAGCTCCTGCAATACATCGCGCATTTCAGCGCTTAGTTCTGCAGCCGGCGCCATGGCTTTGGGTACCACAGCTGATACAGAGGCAACACCGGGTTTAATATCATATTGTTGCATTAACTGTTGCAGCTTGTTGCTGTCTACCGGTTTGCGGATAAAATCCAGCGCTCCCAGGCTTTTAACCCGCTCGAAGGCCTCCGGTTGTACATCTCCCGATACCACTACCACATTTACTGCTATCCGGCGTTTTTGCAGCTCAGCAAGTACCTGGTAACCATCCATTACCGGCATATTCAAGTCCAAAAATAACCAGTCAATATGCTTCTGCAGCAGAGTGTCCATGGCTTCACCGCCATGGCCGGCAAAAAACAAGTTGCTTTGCCACTCCTGTGGTAGAATTCTTGCCAGTTGTTTTCGGGCCAGGTTGGAATCGTCACAAATCAGTACAGCAATTGTCATCGGCTTCTCACTTCGCGCAGGCTTCATTTCAGTCTAGACTGAAATCAACAGTTCGCGCATAAACAACGAAAAATATGTTGTGTTCCAGCTGATTACTTTTAATGCATTCAATCTTAACAGGAGCTGTATCATGTCAGCATTATCTTATCTTCGTCATAAAACATTTATTGCCGCCGGCATATTGTGTTTAAGTTTCAACAGCCAGGCTACAGCTTTTCAAGCCGACTTACCGGAGCGGATAAGTAACGTAAAAGCCGGTAATCAGCAGGTGGTATTACTGGGTAACAACCCCGCTGTCGGCGATACAGCTCCGGCGTTTAAAGTGGTAGATGCCGGCTTTAAAACGATATCACTGGCAGATTATCACGGTAAAACAGTTATGATTAGCGTGGTGCCCAGTATAGACACCGGAATTTGCTCGTTGCAAACCAAACGTTTTAACACTGAAGTGGCAAACCTACCTGACAATGTTGTGCTATTGACTATCAGTACTGATTTACCCTTTGCCCAGAAACGTTATTGCCAGCAAGAACAAATAGATAAAGTTGTAGTGCTGTCTGATGCCGTCTGGCGTGATTTTGGCGGTAAATATGGCCTGCTAATCAAGGACATGGGTTTACTGGCCCGTGCCGTACTGATCATTAACAACAAAGGGACGCTGGCTTACAAGCAACTGGTGCCGGAGCTGGCACAAGAGCCGGATTACGCAGCAGCGTTAGCCGCATTGCAGCAATTGCTGCCTGAGAGTTAAACGCCAGGCCGCGCACCGTAAAGACAAAAAAGCCCTGAACAGTCAGGGCTTTTTTAGCGGTGTTGTTTAGCTTAGCAACGACACCAGTTCTGCCGTTACGACATCAACCGCTTTAGTACCATCAATATGGTGATAACGGGTATTACCGGCATCCGCTTCAGCACGGTAATAGCCAACTAACGGCTCGGTTTGCTCATGATAAATGGCCAAACGCTTGCGTACAGTCTCTTCGACATCGTCAGGACGGATCACCAACTCTTCGCCTGTTACATCATCTTTGCCATCTGCCTTAGGCGGATTGTAACGGATATGGTATACCCGACCTGATGCCGGATGCACCCGACGACCACTCATACGTTCAACAATCACTTCGTCCGGCACATCAAATTCAATAACGTGATCAATGACAATGCCTTTGTCTTTCATGGCATCAGCTTGCGGAATAGTGCGCGGAAAACCGTCCAACAGAAAACCCTTGCTGCAATCCGCTTGGGCAATGCGCTCTTTTACCAGGCCGATAATAATATCGTCAGATACCAACTGACCGGCATCCATAACCTGTTTGGCCGCTAAGCCCAGTTCTGTACCGGCCTTGATAGCTGCACGCAACATATCGCCGGTAGAGATTTGCGGAATGCCATATTTACTCATTAAAAACTGAGCCTGGGTTCCTTTTCCGGCACCCGGGGCACCCAACAAAATTATGCGCATAGCAACACCCTCATGTTTTGGGATTGATCCATTAATAATAAAAGCCGGATCTTTACATAATGTATTGCCTGAGACAAGAAGTTTGTCTTGCTGTGCGAACTGGTCCGGCTATTTCATTGGCTTTTAGTCGTATAGCTGACAAAAGACAGCAGCCGCCACGCCTTTTTGCGTCAAACGGCTGAAAACCGAACTCTTTTTTCGACCTATGAAGTACTTTACCCGACTAAAGTTGTAGCCGGTTCCCCCCTTACCTGAAGATGCTACGACAAAAAACGTATCGTAATGCCCCCTGCCACCGTGCCAATTGCTGCAGCCTTGCAGCCGCAGCAAAGGTGTTGCCTGTTACTTAGCTAACGACAATAACAGGTTATTTAACCTGGCGACAAAGGCCGCCGGGTCTTTTAAACTGCCGCGCTCGGCAAGCAAGGCTTGCTCCAGCAATACATCGGCCCATTGCTTAAAGCGCTCTTCATCCTGCTCGTCAGCAATACGTTTCACCAGCTGATGCTCGGTGTTGAGCTCAAAAATCGGTTTAACGTCCGGCACTTTTTGGCCAACAGACTCCATAAGTTTGATCATCTGCGTGCTCATATCAAACTCATCTGTCACCACACAAGCAGGGCTTTCTGTTAAGCGATGGCTGACTTTGACATCTTTAACCTGGTCACCCAGCGCGGTTTTAAAGCGGCCTATCACGTCAGCAAACGCCTGTTCGGCTTCCTGTTGGGCTTTTTTCGTTTCTTCGTCATCCAACTTAGACAGATCTAATCCACCCTTGGCCACAGAGCGCAGTTTTTTACCGCTAAATTCGGTTAAGTGCTGCACCAGCCATTCGTCGATACGGTCAGATAACAGCAGTACCTCCAGGCCTTTTTTGCGCAGCACTTCTAAATGCGGGCTGTGTTTGGCTGCTGCATAGCTGTCGGCGACAATATAGTAGATTTCGTCCTGGCCTTCTTTCATCCGGCTGATATAGTCGGCCAGCGCGACGTTCTGTGTACTGTCTTCGTTATGGGTAGAAGCAAAACGCAACAGAGCCGCAATTTGCTCTTTGTTGGCCATATCCTCTGCCGGGCCTTCTTTTAATACCTGGCCGAATTCGTTCCAGAATGCCTGATATTGCTCTGCGTCTTTGCTCAGCTTATCAAGCATTTTCAGCGCCCGGCTGCTGCAGCCTTTACGCAGTGTCTGGGTTACTTTGGTATCTTGCAGAATTTCACGTGACACGTTCAGCGGTAAATCACTTGAATCCAGCACACCTTTGATAAAGCGCAGATACGCCGGCATAAATTGTTCGGCATCGTCCATAATAAACACGCGCTGCACGTACAGCTTCAAGCCGTGTTGTGCTTCGCGGTTCCACATATCAAACGGTGCCTTTTTCGGCACATAAAGCAAACTGGTGTAATTGCTGTTACCTTCCACTTTATTGTGGCTCCAGCTTAACGGCTCGCTCCAGTCATGCGAAATATGCTTGTAAAATTCCTGATATTCTTCATCGGTAATATCAGATTTATCACGGGTCCAAAGCGCAGTGGCTTTGTTGGCTGCTTGCCAGTGCCCCGGCACTGCTGCAATTTTTTCGCCATCTTCACCGTCGCGCTCCGGTTGCTCTTCCTGCCATAACTCGACCGGAATACTGATATGATCCGAGTACTTGGTAACAATGCTTTCGACCTTCCAACGGTTTAAAAACTCGTCTTCGCCCTCACGCAGATGCAGCACAATTTCAGTACCGCGGCTGTCTTTGCTAATGGGTGTAATGCTGTAATCGCCTTCACCGGCCGACTCCCATTCAATAGCTTCATTGGCAGCAGCACCGGCTTTACGCGTGCGCACTGTCACCTTATCAGCCACGATAAAGGCAGAATAAAAACCGACCCCAAACTGGCCGATTAACTTGGAGTCTTTGCTTTGATCGCCGGACAATTGCGAGAAAAACTCTTTAGTACCGGACTTAGCGATAGTGCCCAGATGGCTTATTACTTCGTCTTGTGTCATACCGATACCGTTGTCACTTACGGTTAAGGTACGGGCTTTGTCGTCTAAACTGATACGCACGCGCAGCTCGCCGTCATCACCGTACAGACTGCCATCAGACAGCGCCAGAAAGCGCAGTTTATCGGCCGCGTCAGAAGCGTTGGATACCAGCTCGCGCAGGAAAATTTCTTTATTAGAATACAGTGAATGGATCATCAGCTGCAGCAGTTGTTTTACTTCTGCCTGAAAGCCATGGGTTTGCTTTTGGCCGTTAGAAGTGGCTGTGGTATCACTCATTGTGTATATCCCCGAACATTAAGTTTGACAGTTATTACGCAGGCTGCGACAGCAGCCAAACACTGACAACTAATATGGGGAGATTTAACCGGATTTCAAGCAGGGTTATAACAATCAGAAAGCTTTGCGGCCACTAAAAGCATGTGACAGTGTGGTGCCGTCAACAAACTCCAGCTCACCACCGACCGGAATACCCTGAGCAATGCGCGACACCTTTACCTGATGTTTATGACACAGCTCAGCAATATAAAACGCAGTAGCATCCCCCTCTACCGTGGGGTTGGTCGCCAGAATAAGCTCGTTAACGCCCTCTGCCGACAGTAAGCCTGCCAGCTTGTCCAGGCCCAAATCTTGCGGGCCTATGCCATCCAGTGGCGATAAATAGCCCTGTAACACAAAGTAACGACCTTTAAACTGTCCGGTTTGCTCTATCGCCATTTGATCTGCCGCCGAGCCAACCACACAAATAATGCCATCCAGTGCCCGCGACGGATCTGTACAAATATGGCACAGTGCGGTTTCGCAGAAAGTACGGCATTGCTGACAATGGCCGACTTTATTCATCGCAGCGCTTAGCGCGGCACCTAATTGCAAGCCACCTTCGCGATTACGCTCTAACAACGAAAACGCCATGCGCTGCGCAGATTTCGGCCCAACGCCGGGCAAAATGCGCAGTGCATCAATCAGTTGTTGCACCAGTGGCGTATGACGGCTCATCAGAATGGCATTTTCATACCCGGTGGCAACTGCAGGCCGCCGGTAACTGAGGCCATTTTTTCTTTGCTGGTTTCATCGACCCGACGTACCGCATCGTTAATTGCAGCGGCAATTAAGTCTTCCAGCATATCTTTGTCATCCTGCATCAGGCTGTCATCAATGCTTACACGACGTACATTGTGGTTGCCCAACATGGTTACTTTTACCAGGCCGGCACCGGCTTCACCGGTTACTTCCATCGCCGCAACTTCAGCCTGCATTTTCTGCATTTTTTCCTGCATGGCTTGCGCCTGCTTCATAATGTTGCCCATACCGCCTTTAAACATAGCTGTGTACCTGCCGTAAAATTAAGTTGAGTTAGCAGTGTATCGGACACTGACGTTTTACCGGCGACAAGATAATAACTTCGCCGCCAAATTACAAGTTATGCGCGCCTGACGCGCAGGTTAAGCTGCCTAGTTAACCAATATAGTATCCGGCAGTAGCTGCGCATCGAACAACTGTTGCAGCTGCAGCACTTTGTCATCCTCCTGCAGCAAACGGCTGACATAACCAAAGCGCTCCTGCACAATTTTTTGCTGGATAGACAACGGACTTTTAACCACTTCGCTCTGATAACTAATATCGATACTCAGCGCCTGGTTAAAGCTCTGCTCCAGCACTTGTTGTAACTTAGTACGAAAGCCCGGGCTATCCAAATGTTGTTGGCTTTGCGCTACCGTTAAACTGAGTTTATTACCGTCCAGTTGCATGGCAGCATTCAATAAAAACAACCGGCTTAATCCACCGGTATCAAGGGTTTCTACCCGCGCGGCCCACGCATCCACCTGGGCGGCAAAGCGCACGGAGAAATTCTGCTCGTTAATACTGCCGTCAAAACTGTCTTGCAACACCGCAATATCGGTTGGCGGCGCTACACTGCTATGCTGTGCATCCTGCTCATATTGCTGCCACAAGGCATCTGCTGCTGCGGCATCATATTGTGGCATATCGCCTTCATCCGGCTCATACGCATCGTCGCTTTGCGCCGGCATTTCGGCTGAAGCTGCCGTTAGCGGCGGCTTAACTGACGGCATAACTTGCGGCTGAGGTTGTACATTAACGGCAGGCTGCCGTGCTACACCGGCCTTATTGTCAGCCTGAACAGGAGTTGCCGGAAGCGGCGCCTCGCGGCGCTCAGGCTTTTTTGGCTCTGCCGCCGCTGTTACCTGTACGCCACGGCGGGCCATAATGCGCGCTGTTACCGGGTCGATACCGCTGACCGGCTCTGCGGCGCCTTCTGCAACTGGCACGTTTTGCGTCTGAGCTTGAGTAACGGTATCTGTTGTTGCGTTGTCTTCAACCGCTGGTGCAGCCTGTGCTACCGTAGTGCTATCGGCTGTGTCTGTGGCAGTCTGTTTTAACGCCTGAGCAACCTCAGCCTCTACTGCAGGGGCTGGCGCAGCCGGCGGTGCAGACACCGGTATCGCAAGGCCGGCTTTAGTCGGTGCAGCGGTTTTATGCTGTGTTTCAGGTACGAACGCCATTGCCCGCAATAGTGCCATTTCTAACCCGGTTAACGGATCAGGTGCGTAAGGCAGCTCTTTTTTACCGCCGATCAGCAACTGGTAATACAGTTGCACCTGCGCCGGCGCCAAAGTATCGGCCAATTGCTGCACAAAAGCTTGTTGCTCAGAAAACGCCGCAGCATTTTGGCTAAATTGTGTTAATGCCGCCAGGTGCAGCACAGACAGCATGTCATCTAATACCTGAGCAAAATTGCTTTGTTGCTGCACCAACGCGGCCAACTGAATTTGCAACTGGGCGGCATCTTGCACCAATATCGCCTGCAACAGCTGCTGCGCCCAACTTTGATCTAAAAAGCCCAGCATGTTGCGTACGCTTTCCAGCGTAATATTGGCATTACTTTGCGCAATAGCCTGGTCGGTTAAACTTAATGAGTCACGCAAACTGCCCTTGGCGGCGCGCGCCAGCATAGTTAACGCACTTTGCTCAAAAGGTATTTGCTCTTCACCGAGCACAAACGCCAGGTGCTGCTCAATTTGCAACGGGCTTAATGCCAGCAAATTAAATTGCAAACAGCGCGATAATACTGTTACCGGCAGCTTTTGCGGATCGGTCGTAGCCAGCAGGAATTTTACATGTGGCGGTGGCTCTTCCAGAGTTTTCAGCAGCGCATTAAAACTGTGCTTAGACAGCATATGCACTTCATCTATCAGATATACCTTAAAGCGACCGCGGCTGGGCGCATACTGGACGTTGTCGAGCAGATCGCGGGTGTCTTCTACTTTAGTGCGCGAAGCGGCATCAATTTCCAGCAGATCGACAAAGTTACCGGCATCAATTTCGGTGCAAGCCGAACATACGCCACATGGCGTCGCCGTAATACCTTGCTCACAGTTCAGACTTTTGGCAAAAATACGCGCTATGGTAGTTTTACCGACACCGCGGGTGCCGGTAAACAAATAAGCATGATGCAGCCGGTTATTACTTAATGCATTACCCAGCGCATTTTTAACATGATCTTGCCCGACCAGGCGGGCAAAATGCTGCGGGCGCCACTTACGGGCTAATACCTGATAACTCATACGGCTGCTGATATCTTGATTGTTGGCGTCTGCAACAGACTAAACTTATTCGCCGCTATACTCAACCAGACTGAGGATATTTAACCCGGCTTGCTGTAACCGCGCCACGCCGCCTAAATCAGGCAAAGCAATAACAAAGGCCGCATCATCGACGATACCACCGAGTTGACGCACCAACTTGGCCGTAGCATCGATAGTGCCGCCGGTTGCCAGTAAATCGTCTACCAGTAACACTTTGTCGCCCGGCACTATCGCATCGGCATGCAACTCTAACGCATCTTCGCCATATTCAAGCTGGTAGCTTTGTGAAATACGCTGACGCGGTAACTTGCCTGGTTTACGTACCGGCACAAAGGAAATACCCAGCGCATAAGCCAGCGGCGCACCAAAAATAAAGCCACGTGACTCAGTGCCCACTATTTTAGTGATGCCCTTATCTGCATACAGCCGGCAAAAAGCATCAATTACTTTTTTAAAACTGGGGCCATCCTGCATCAGGCTGGTCACGTCGCGAAACACTATACCGGGCTTCGGGTAATCGACAACCGTTTTAATAACCTGCTTTAACTCAAGCGCTAATGCCTGTTTGTCCATGTTAGAAAACCTTTTATTAAGCGTCCCGGCCGGGACAAAAAAGCCGCCCTCAGGCGGCCTTCAACACTGTTGCTGTATTATGCCAGAATTTGAAACCAACGCACTATTGGCGCCAGGCACAGTAAGGACACAAACACTGCCACCAGAGCAATAAATTGCCACAGGTTAAACGACTCTTTAAACTTCTCGTCTGCCATTGCCTTTCTCTTCTGTCATCAGCGAAATTAAGGGCGCTTATGGTAATGAATTTTGCGCTGCTTGAAAAGACACCAGTACACCTTTTGCGGCAAAGTCCTGTAATAATGCTATGGCCCCCTGCTGCAATTGCGTTGCGCTCAGCTGCGGCAAAAGTGGCTGCAGTTGCTCAACTAATTGCGATAAGGTACTACCAGGTGCCTGCTGCAAGGTTTGTAACAATGCCGCGGTTAGTTGGTTAATCAAAACAAACTTAACCTCATCTGCGTCATTGCGATACAACAAATAAAACTGTACTTCACCGCTCTCAACAGGCTGATAATCCACACTTATACTATGCACGGCATATGGATAGGCCAGCAGCATTGATAAGTCAGACAAACATAGCGCGGAACTACTGATTTGCTCTGCTGCCAGCGGTATTTCAACCTGCGCCGGCTGTTTGGTTGCCAGATACAACTCTGCCCACTCATAATGCGCCAATTCCTGCAGAAACACCGGGGCCTGTTCCTGCATCTGATAATCCTGCTGCAGGTAGTGCAAAAAATGTTCGGCAATATGCAGAAAGTACGGGCTGCTGCACTGGTAGTCGATAAAAAACCGGCGTACCAATTGCTGCCAGTTGGCATCAGTGTATAGTGATTTTAAAACCGGAAAGGCCGTACTGACAAAGCCCAGCACATTATTAAAAAACAGCTCACGATAAATCGCCATGCGCCTGTCTTCAATACCTTGCGGTGCAGGCTGCTGCGGATCTTTAATATGAGCGATAAACGCCTGTTGCAGCTGTTGAAATTGCATTGGTTCAGGCCCTTAATTCCAGCGTATCGCTGTCGCTGCCTTGCTGCAAAGCTCTGATTTGCTCCAGCTCTTCGCATAAAACACTCAGCTCGGGGATATTAAAATCTCGCTCCAACAAAGTAGGTTTAACACCGTGCAACTGATATGCCTGCGCCAGCAACTGCCATACCGGGTCAATTACCGCAGCGCCGTGGGTATCAATAAGTAAATCCTCTGCCTCATTAAAGTGGCCGGCGATATGATAATACGCTATCCGCTCGCCTGGCATAGCGCGTAAAAACTGCAGTGCGTCATAACCATGATTTACCGAATTCACATAAATATTGTTTACATCCAGCAATAGCTGACAGTCAGCTTCCTGCAGCACTGCAAGGGTAAAGTCTTGCTCTGACATCTGCTGACCCGGCGCTGCATAATAAGATACGTTTTCCAACACCAACGGCTGTTCCAGAATGTCCTGTACCTGGCGCACCCGCTTTGCTACATAGCTTACCGCTTCTTCAGTAAAAGGAATCGGCATTAAATCGTATAAATGACCTGCACCGGAGCAATAACTTAAATGCTCACTGTATAAGCTGATATTGTACTGACGCAGAAATTGTTTAACCTGGCGCACAAACACCACGTCCAATGGCTCAGGGCTGCCAATCGACAACGACAAACCATGACAAATAAAACGATGCTGCTCGGCCAGTTGAGCAAACTGTTTTTGCAGCTTGCCACCAAACGGGATCCAATTTTCCGGCGCCACTTCAAAAAAATCAATTTGCGCCGATTTAGCGCTAAGTATATCACTCAGCATTTCGCGGCGCAGGCCTAAACCCGAGCCGGCTAAAGGCGTAGTTGAGGGCACTCTCATTGCTCAGCTCCTGACATTGCTCAGCTCCGGAAAAGTAAAAGGCCTGCAACTGCAGGCCTTAGCCGACAGTGTTATACACTACCGCCACACTTGCCTTCACCACATTTGCCTTCTTTGGCTTTGTCTTTCATTTTTTCGGCTTTTTCTTTCATCTTATCTTCGCCGCACTTGCCTTCGCCACATTTACCTTCTTTGGCTTTGTCTTTCATTTTTTCAGCTTTTTCTTTCATCTTATCTTCGCCGCACTTGCCTTCACCGCATTTACCGTCTTGCATTTTCTCTTTGGCTTTTTTGGCTTTGTCTTCACCGCACTTACCTTCACCACATTTACCTTCACCGGCGACCATCTCATAGCCAGACGCCAGATCCATCGCAGTAAATGGGTTTGCATTAGCGGTCGTTGCCACAGTAGCCAGCGAACCAAATACTAAAGCACCTACTGCCATTGCTACATTTGAGTGTTTTGCTGTTTTCATGTTTTCACCTGTTGTGTTTGTGGGTTGCCAGAAGTAGACCGATACATCTCAAATATTATTTCAACGTTGTTGACTGCAAATCCACGACAAAAATTAATTAGCGGCATTAACGCTGCCAGCTTGGTTAGCTTGAGCGAAAAGTGAAACAAAATCAGGGTAGTGCTGCGATAAACCTATATTCCCTTGATGCAAAGGCTGATGCACCTGCCCAACACTAGAGGTGAACACCGGGCCATTATTCTCGTAAAAAGACAGCATGCTGGGTTCATATTGTAAATCAAGATGCTGACACACCTTGGTTAATACCTCTTTTGGTTTGCTTACCAAGTCTTCGTAACAAATATGCAAAATGCGATCTGCATATAGTTTCTGCCAATGTTGTAACAACTGCCTTTCATTCTTTATATAAGCAGCTATATGAGGTATAGACCAGCTCCAACCAGCTTGAGATCTAAAATTACTTTTAAAACAAGACCAAGCAGTGTCTTCATCGTTACGACTAATATAAATGGCTTTCCCTTTAGGCATTGCTTGAGCCCACATACCAAAATGCCGGTTCAAGTTAAGGGACTTATCAATAATATAACCTTGACCAGCATATCGTTGCTCTGCGACCTGCTGATAAACATTCGCTATGTGCTCAAGAGCGGCGACCGAATGACCATGCCGTGCAATAAAAGATGGAAAATCCGTGAAATTGTCTCCTCGCAAGTGCATACAAGCTACACCTATAGCATTAAACTCTCCTGCACCTTTCACTTTGCTGTGTGCACTAAGCATTTGTCCTAACAAAGTTGTTCCACTTCTAGGTAAACCCAGAACAGCTATCGACCTATCATACAAGCTTCTGGATTTAGACATTTGTTGCATAGCACTGTTAGTAAAGCCAGCAACAAGGCATTTTATCTCTTTGGCATCATCATCAACTGAATACTTACAAAGTTTAGCCATTATTTGCGCGCCAGCTGAATAGTACTCCCAAGCTTTGTTATAGTCGCGCCTATCACTATAAGCTTTCGCCAATGCATACATAAATTGTTGAATGTTATGTTGATCATTTGCCTGTAGCTGGCTAAAAGCTAACTCCATCTTTTGCAGCAAGCCCGGATGCTGGTTGAAGTCTACAATACTAGCAAGGGTGTACCAACTAATCCCAAGCTGAGGCGCCAATGCCAAAGCTTGCAACAAGTTTAGTCTGGCTTCTTTTAACTTTCCTTGTTGTGCTTGCACTGTTCCAGCCAAATGATACACCGAAGGTAAAGCCACTTTACGCACGATATAGGGGGTAACAACTTGTAAAGCCCTATCCAGATCGCCTATCTCTGCATACAAACCAGCATACTGTATATCTGTTTCTGCATTTTTAGGGCAACTACGATGAAATAGGTCTGCGGCCTGTGCGGCTAGGTTAGTGTCGCCGATGCGCAATGCCAACACCGAAACTTTTAACCAGTCTGTTTTCAAATCTGATTTGTTTTCAATAAAATGTGCGATCAGAGCATGCACTTCAGTTCTCTTCCCCTCCCGCACAGCACAGAGAATATCATTTAAATCATACTGACTGACCACGTTGACTCCTGTAATCCTTAGTAAAAAGCCAGGAAATGTTACCATTCCCTGGCTTTTATTCAGTCCTGTTATAAAACAACCAGCAAAATCGCTGTCAAATTATCAGAACTTAATTTCAGCACTCAGACGAACATAACGCGGCGTCTGATATGCATCTGGTAGTCCATAAAGCGCGCTTGCTTCGCCTATATAACTACCATCATCACGCTCGCCAGCATAAATTTCATTGACTTCATTACGCTCAGTAACGCGATTATTATTAAACACATTAAAAATGTCCGCGCGGAATACAATATCTGTACCGCGGAAGTCCATTTCATAACGCGCAGTCAAATCTAAAGTCCAGTTACTTGAAGTGCGGCCTTCTGAACCTCGCTTAACCAGCTGACCATCTTTAACAAATGACTCTGCTTCGTATAAAGATGCAAACACATCTGTTGGGTGGAAACCAAACGAGCTAAGAGGACGACCAGACTCCCAGCGGAAGTTTGCGCCCAAACTAAAATCCTCTGTGAAGGAATATGAACCCTGTACTTTTAACATATGACGACGATCATTTGGTAAATTGCCATAAGCCCCTTCAACTAAACCAGGTTGGTCGAAGTTAGTTGTTAAACCAGAGTCATCTTGGCCATTATCAGAACGAACAAAGCCTTCGTTGTTACCCCAGCTATGAGACCAGGTATAAGTTGCATCCAACATCCATAAGCCATCGAAAGCACGGCGTAGATTAATATCTACGGCTCCGTACTGACGTTTAGCCTCTGGGTAGCCCAGCAATTCTGCAGGTATAGTATACTGTTGATTTGCCAGCGGTCCATCGCCATCTGGGTCTGTCGTAATAGAAACTGCCTGCCCGGGATTAGTCAATACATAGTAGTGGAAACCTGAACAAATGGTGCAGCTTGAACCGAACTCTTGTTCCAAGTACTCGTTAAAGCCATAATCTATAGCTACATCTTCCAATGAACTTTTCAGTTCACGATAAGTACCTTTAATACCTACAGACCAGCTATCTCCCAGCATACGCTCATATCCAAGAATAAATTCATCTTGATACATTGGGTCTAAGTCAGCATTGACAGTCTCTAACGTGCCTTTTAACGTACCATCTGAATAAACGGCACCGGCAACAGCATTATCTTCATCCACTATTGGTGTTAAGTCCGGATTAATACCCAACACGTCATAAATGGTGACAGTATATAGCTCATCACCTGCCAGACGAATATTAGTGTTAGTAGCTACAGGCAAGAAATAACGGCCATAGTTTGCGAAAACCTTACTTTCACCATCGCCATTTATATCCCAACTGATACCTACACGTGGTGCCCATTGGTCAGTTACATCAACAAACTTATCACCTGCTTTATTGTAGTTTTCGAAGGTTTCATTACGTAAGCCAATACGAGCCACGATATTGTCGGTTACCTGCCAAGTATCCTGAATATAGAAAGCACTCGACTTTGTTTGGAATGAACCATCATTCACGTAAGTATTAAAACGTACACGAGCACACTCTGCATCCAGCAAGTCACCGGCAGCTACAGCGTCAGCATTCGCACAGTTCTGATATTGATACAAAGTACCACCAACGCGGGTAGTTTCTTCAAATGCTTTCATATCCTCATAGTCAATACCAAAGCGTAATGTATGATCTTCGTGAGCATACCAGTCAACATCAAAACGATATGCAGTCCGCTCGTCTTCCTGCACAGATGGAGAATTTAAACCGAACTGAGTGAACTGCCTGCCTGATGGGAAGTGAACAGCACCAATAGCTGTATCCCCAGCATTAACATTGCTATAAGACGCCTCATTGACACCATACAACGCACTTATAGTGATATCGTCAGTCAGAATACCGGTGTACTGCAAGGCATAAGACTTTCCACCGCGTTCTAATACATAGTCACCAAATAACTCTCCACGCGTGTTGCTGGCGAAATCGTAGTCATACTTGCTGGTATCAAGGTCGCTTGAACTATCCCAACCCGTGAACTCCAGTATGTGATTTGGTGTGATGTACCAATCTAACTTAGCCGCATATAAAAGATCGCCAGCATCACGTTTATAAAATAATGTGTCTGTTGAGTAGTCACTAACGCGATCTTTGTAGTTAACCAAACCGAAGAAAAAAAGTTTATCTTGAACAAGAGCACCGCTAGCCCATAAATTTAGGTTAGTTTCACCGATTTTATCGTTACTATTAACCAAGTAATAAGGGGTTGCATTTTCTTCAATAGCGCCTTCGCCTGTCAGAGTTACATCTGGACTGTCTGAGCGCAATGATGAAGGCTCAAAATAGGCGCTCGCTCCAGCTTTAAATTCGTTTGAACCAGATTTTGTTCTGGCATTAATAACGCCTCCGGTAGAACGACCGTATTCAGCTGAGTAACCACCCGTTTTTACTTCAAATGTTTCATACATTTCAAAAGGTAACTCAGCACCACCCAAGCCATTGCGGAAGTTGGTTACGTTTAACCCATTGACGTAATATGCATTTTCACCGACGGATGAACCACCGAACGAAGCATGATTACCGAAAGCAGAATCACCTTTTGTTGTTCCTGGTGCTAACAGTGCCACGGACGCTAAATCGCGTGGCACAGGAATTTTAGATAAAAATTCCTGACTTACCACCAGTTGAGACTCAGACGACAAAGTATCAAGCATAGCTATCCGAGAACCACGTACTTCAATCGACTCAACCGCACCTTCTGACAAAAGAACGATGTCCATATTGGTGCTACCGCCAACCCGAACATTCACATTCTCTTCAGCTACAACTCCATAGCCTGCCTTAGTTGCCTGTAATGAATAAGCACCTGGCGGCAACAGAGGAAAGCGAAAGCTACCGCTGTCATTTGACATGACTGTTCGGGTCAAACCAGTCTCTAAATTAGTTACAATAATTTCAACGCCACTGATGACCTGACCACTTTGATCTTGTGCCTGACCGACCAAATTACCACGAGATACATCTTGTGCAGTGGCAGGGAGGATAGTCCCTAATGATGCCGCAACAGCTACAGCCGTCAACGTGTTCCTGAAAAACTTAGTTCTCATTTGTTATTCTCCTTGGATTTTTATTTTTATAGCGTGTGTTACATTTCGTTACACACCATATCTTTAACAGATATATTTATTGACTACAACCTTCTAGCAAAAAAAATGCAGTCGATAAATGGGATGGCGTTATCTTATAGCAACTACAAATAAATATAGGGCTAGCAGGACATTTTATGGGTACATTATTTACGGCATTCAGCTCAGAGATTTATGATTTGCTACAATATTTATCTGGTCGGTATCAAGAATCGCCCTGTTAATCAGCTTTATGCCAATACAGACTCCAGGCAAACAGCGCCTTTTCTTCATAAAATGGCGTAACCCGCAACGCGGATAAATTAGATTGGAAAGTGTTGATAAAATTATTTTTGTTGTCCTGAGACCAAGTGGCATTTACCTGATCTTCGAGCCTGGCCATATATAAGACAACAGTATGCCTGAAGCTAAGAAAGGAAGTCAGATTACCAGGCCTTGGACTGGCTAAAACCGGAACTAAGCGACTCAGTAAATCATCACACCAGAATGCTGCAGCAGTGGAACTGTATTGTACTTTTAGATCAGTCGCGATTTTGAATAGAATTTTATTTTGTGCAACATAATCCACATTCGTTGTCGGTGATGTTTTTTTCAGCCAGCAGCTTTCCGCCAACATCAGTAGCCGCTCTACTTGTGTTAGAAACCCCGCTTCGCTTAGACAATGTTTGTAGAACGCCAAACCAGCCTCAGAATCTTTAGAGATAAAAGAGTCTGCATGATGTATCAGGGCATTGAAGCAGCCATCCGGCTTTAATACACGATTACATTCAGCAACCGCTTCAATCTGATTAGCGTATTCAAAACCAAATTGGCTGATAATCAGGTCGATACTATTATTTTCAAAAGGAAGATTTTCTATTGCCGTAGCAGGATAAAATTGGACTTTTTTAAGTTTTGTTAAAATATCCGGGTCAGCTTGAAAAAGTACTTCAGGTTTTACATCTGCGATATCACATGCGTATACAGTAAAGTTTTTGTTATGCAGTTCAGAAAAGGCTATAGCTGAAATGGCCAAAGCACCATTGCCTGAGGCTATGTCGACAATAACAGCACCAGTCGCCATTCTGCTAAAAATATCGTGCCAATAAAACTGCACGTTGCCCGTATATCCCAATGCAGCATCACCTTCACCAAAGCTATTCAGGCTTTTGCTATTTTGCCAATAATGGCTCCAATGTTCTGTACCTTGTGTCATCTGAAAAATAAACCCTTGTAGCAGCTCTTCAGGCAAATAAAAAAGGCAGGAAAACCTGCCTTTTTAAGATGCTCTCTAACTTAGAACGTTTGAGTGAAACGAACGTAAGTTACACGTCCGTATGCATCATACAAGTTGAAGTTATAGTTACGACCACCAGCATTAATCAACTTCGGTGCTTTCTCGAACGCGTTCAACGCGCCTACCGAAATCTTGCTGTTCCATGGCGTATTATAAGTTACCTGCAGGTCATGTGTAGTCCAGCTACCTAAGCTTTGAACTTTGCTTAAGTCTCTGTATCTATTCTGACCTTCGATCATGTTGATATTCCAGCTTAAATCGAAATCAGAAATAGTATATACGTTACCAAATGCAACACGGCTGCGCGGCATAGAACCAGGAATGCCTGGGTTACGCTCACCTACCAAATTACGACCGCCATCAACTGTGCTGTCAAGTGCATAACTAACTTGCAAGTTTTGGTTTAAACGGCCCCATGAACCAAAATCAAAATTGGTTTTAAAGTTGAAATCTAAACCTGATGTTTCCCAAGTACCTTGGTTCGCATAGCCACCATTTACACTAATAATAGGTAAATTAGGATTACCGCCAGGCACCGGCTGCGGGTTACCACCACGAACAACGCCTAAACCAGCAGGAATAGGGTCGCCAGCAGCTTCTAGCGCAATTAACTCGACAGCACCGAAAAGTGCAATCCTGTCTTCAATTTCAATGTTGTAATAATCTACAGCAAAGTTTAACCAGTCAGTTGGTTGATAAGCAACACCCAACGAGTACTGTGTTGATTGCTCTGACTCTAAGCTAGGATTAGCTTGGGTAATCTGACGAACCTGCACTTCACAATCTGCTAATAGACCAAAGTTAAGACAGGTAGCTGCATCTTCTACACCAGGGTTACCTGATGAAGGTTGCTGAGTAATGATGTCCAGAGTAGGAGCACGGAAGCCCTGACCATAAGAAGCACGCACAACTAAGCCATCCAATGGTTCATAACGGAAAGACACTTTCGGCGAGAAATCATTACCGTAATCTGAATATTTGTCGTAACGACCAGCAACTGTTGCTTCTAAATTATCAAGCAGAGGGATCAGCGTTTCGAAATAAGCAGACTTAACATCACGACCACCGCCTGCAGAGTTACCGGCGGAACCACCTACTACACCAGCTTCTGACAGCGAGTCATACTTGTCGCTATAATCTTCTTCACGGTACTCAGCACCTACCACCATCTGAACAATACCGGCGTTCATTTCAAACAGATCAAAGTTGACAGATGCAAACACTTCTTTCTGTGCTGACTCGCTTACCCGAGCAATTGTCACGTTCATACTCTTAACTAACTGCTGGTAAGCTGAAGCTTGAGCAGCATTGTCAGCGTAGCGCGAGCCCAATGGATCGCGCAAGTCATAAAACACGAAATCAGGATCTGCAGCCTGACCTGCCACCACTTCTGCTGTAGTGATATTAACGTAATCATCAGCTGCGCTGCGTAACAGATAGTTATAACCTACGCTGTAGGTCTTTTGTTTGCTTTTGCGTACGCCAAAATCAACATCTACATCACCAATCATGCCCTGAGCGCCAACTAAAAAGTCGGTAGCATAAGAGTCATCATAACTGTCGCGGTTACCGATAGAAGCGAAACGATGCCGGTATTGCAGGTCACGGTTTTCACCAGCATTAGGAAACACACTATCGCCTTTCCAGTTTGGTTGGTCACGTGAACCGTCCACTGCGGCAGCATCATAAACACCCCCAGCGGCGATATTCGCAGGGTTAGTCGGGTTATTCCAGCTGTCAGCGTTTAAGGCACTGCCAGGGTCATTCAGCGATGGAGCATAACGGCCAAACGACTTAGTCTTAGCAGCATTAAAATTACCAAACACGCGCCAATCATCGTTAATTTGATGCTCAGCGTTTACAAACAGACCTTGAGTGCCTGTAGATGCTTCATTGGCGTTGGTGGCGTTAAAGTTGTAACCACATTGCTGGTAGTTATCTATAACAGTTAGCTCGTCAGTTTGCACATCATCAGGATCTGCAGGTTCATTGATTAAGGCATTGTTAGGTTGAGATGGTTGTAAATTAAAATCTTGAGTGTTACAACCGCCGGGAATAGAACGCCAGCCTTGACTACCATCAGCTTCTGCATAGTTATTACCGTAAACAGATGCACCTGGTTGAACCCAAGAATAAGCATTCTCAAAAATAATGTCGCGGTTATTCCATGACACACCACCTATAACACGGGTTGTATCGTTAGAAGAACCAAATACAACGGAACCTTCTTCCCGATCACCGCCCTCTGAAGGCAGGCTAATTTCTGAAGCACCTAAGCGTAATTCAACACCATTGAAATCTTTACGGGTAACAATGTTAATTACACCACCGATAGCATCAGAACCGTATACAGCAGAAGCACCATCAGACAGTATTTCAATACGCTCAACAGCAGCCAATGGCACTGCGTTTAAGTCTTGGCCCTGACCTGCTGAAGGAGAATTCGGTAAACGACGGCCATCAACCAGAATCAGCGTGCGCGAAGCACCTAAACCACGCATACTAACCGTTGCAACACCCTGCTGAGAACTACCTGACTGAGGACGGAAAGAACCGGCAGAGTTAAAAGTAGTACCACGGATTACGTCGGTAATAGAGTTTTGACCAGATAAATCAATTGCAGCACGATCAATTACGGTAACGGGTACAGATTGTTCTAAATCTGTACGTTTAATACGCGAACCGGTAACTTCGATACGCTCAACCTTAGCAACTTCATCTTCTTCTGCCGCAGTTACTGATGCGGTAAACGCTGTTGCTGAAACAGCGCCAAATGCAATAGCTAAGCGCACAGCTTTGCTTAATTTATTATTCGTATACATGTATTTCTCCCTGGACCACTATCTAGTGATTCTATTTTTAACAGTTACCAACCTTTTACGGCGCTTGGCACTCCGTTCATCTCGGATAACCTCCGATTTGTCGCCTGCTGATAATAAACGTAATTTTTCAGCAGGGTCAACAGCTTTTACGGAACAATTTGTAATTTACCTTGTCGTCGACGTTAGGTAACAAATATCTGCAGGAAATACAAAAATATTTTAAGATAGGAAAAACAAAAGCCAAGCTAAAAAATGATTACAAATCAGCATTTTGGCAGAATTTATCAAGTAACTGCATGATTGTAAGCTAAATTGCATTTAATTAACACACTCCTTAATCGTAAACAAAAGAATACATACTGACAGATCTGACTTTGAGTTTATTTTAGCTCCACTGGAACTAAAAGATGGCTAGCTTACAAGTCATTCGCCTTTGCTAACCTTTGGCAATACGTATACAATCAAACAACTGTATAAAAACACATAACCTTTATGTTAACAGATCAGCTTAAAGCGCAAATCCGCAGTGTGCATCAACGAATTAAAACAGCGCTACCTAACTATCAATCGCGGCCGGGACAAAACCATCTGGTGGCTGAGATGGCGAAGATTGTCGCCGGCACGTATCACCGAACTGAGCGCATTGGGTTAATTGAAGCAGGCACCGGTACCGGTAAATCGCTGGCCTATATGCTGGCTGTTATTCCTTATGCCTTGGCGCAAAAGAAAAAAGTAGTTATAGCCACCGCTACAGTGGCGCTGCAGGAGCAGTTAGTAAACAAAGATCTGCCGTTTTTTCAGCAACACAGTAAGCTGCTGTTTGAATTCAGTTTGGTAAAAGGACGGCAGCGCTATGCCTGTATTGAACGGGTACGCCAGCAGCAAAAACATCCGGAACTGTTTGCAACCGCCGCCGATGCGGCTTTTGACTGGCAAACTTTGCTGGACAGTTGGCAGCAACGGAAATGGTTGGGCGACAGAGACACGCTGGCCACCCCGCTGCCAGAGACATTGTGGCAACGTATAGTTGCTGATCCGCTGCACTGCGGTAAAGCAGACCGGCGTCATATGCACTGCCCGTTTCATTTAGCCCGCGCCGAAGTCAGTTCTGCCGATGTATTGGTAGTAAACCATGCGCTGCTGCTGGCCGATTTATCCGGCGGCAACAGCATACTGCCGCCGCCGGATGAAACATTGTATATCATCGACGAAGCACACCATTTACCGGACAGCGCGCGCGAGTTTTTCGCCGCACAAGCACAGCTGACCCACAATAGTATTTGGCTGGAAAAAGCGGCAAAAACCATCCAGCAACTGATTACTCTGTTGCCGGCCACGGTAATGAAAGAACTGCTGCGCTTTGACGACAGCTGCAATGAACTTAACAGCCTGCTTAAACCGGTAGAACGTTGTGTTACAGAGTTTAAACCGCGCTGGTTTAATGATAAAACCGAGTTTCGCTTTGCCGATGCTGCCCTGCCTAAATTGCTGCAGCAACAAGCGGAGCAATTGGCGCAAGTCAGCCAGAAAGCCCTGAGCCAGGTAGAGAAAATTCAGCAACAGTTGCAGGAAAATATCACCGGGCAGCAAATCCCGTTGAAACAAAGTATGGCGCTGCTGCAAGAGTTGAGTTACCTGCGGCAAAAAATTGAGCAACAACAAGCGCTGTGGCAGCTTTATGCGGCAGAGCAAAGCAAAAATGTTTATCAGGCACGCTGGGTTGAGCTGCAAAACCAAAGCCAGTATGTTGTCGGCCATGCCTGCCCGCTGGGGGTAGCAGGCAAGCTGGAGCAATTACTGTTTAACGATGCCTTTGCGGTGATCCTGTGCTCAGCGACGTTAACTGCGCTGAATTCTTTTCAATACATCAAGTATGATCTTGGTTTAAGCCAATTTGACAGCGTACAAACGCTGCAGGTTGTTTCCCCTTTTGCCTATGCGGAAAAAGGAGAAATTGTTATTCCGAAAATGCAATCTGAACCGACAGAGCAGGCCTATACTGACGAGCTGGTAAGCTTGCTACCGCAATATTTACCCGAAAATCAGGCCAGTTTGGTGCTGTTTGCCTCATATTGGCAAATGCAGCAAGTGGCAGAAGCATTGCGTAAAAAAGGCTTCTCCTTATTGGTACAGGGTGAAGCCTCACGTCAGGCTTTGCTGCAACTACATGGCGACAACTGTAAGCACAAGCGCACCAGCATTCTGTTTGGCACACAAAGCTTTTCTGAAGGGCTGGATTTACCCGGCAAGTTATTAACTAATTTGGTGATCACCAAGCTGCCCTTTGCCGTGCCGACGTCGCCTTTAGAAGAAGCTTTAGCCGAAGCTATCACCAAAAAAGGCGGTAATGCCTTTTTACAACTGACAATTCCGGCGACCTCGAAAAAACTGGTGCAGGCCTGTGGTAGACTGCTCAGGCAAGAACAGGATGAAGGCCGGATAGTTATTCTGGACCGGCGCCTGGTGACTAAGTCCTACGGTACAGCTATGCTCAATGCGTTGCCGCCGTTTCGCCGACAGATTGAGTATTAACAGGAAAATACCTTGTTTGCAGAATTTGCCATAGACCCTTCCGTACTACTCATTCTCTGTGCTGTAGCATTCAGCGCTGGCTTTATCGATGCGATTGCCGGCGGCGGCGGCTTGTTAACAGTGCCGGCGCTGCTCACTGCCGGTTTGCCACCGCATGTGGTGCTGGGCACCAATAAGCTGGCAGCCACCTTCGGCTCTTTTACCGCCTCGCTGACTTACTACCGTAAGCGATTGTTTAACCCTGCTTATTGGCGCCGTAGCCTGGTATTCACGGCGATTGGTGCCGTACTGGGTACTCTGGTGGTTGATCAGCTGAGCAAAGAAGCGCTGGAAAAAATATTGCCGCTGCTGATTTTATTAGCTGCCGTTTATACGCTGTTTAACCGCATGCAACCGGATGACCAGCTGCAACTGCCGCCACAAAACAACAAACTGTTCTGGCAACAAAGAGCGCAGGGCTTAACGCTGGGGTTTTATGATGGTATAGCAGGTCCTGGCGCAGGTGCGTTCTGGATGGTGTCTACTATGGCCATTTACCGGATTAACCTGCTGCTGACCTGCGGCGTAGCGCGCACGATGAATTTTATCAGCAACGGGTTTTCGCTGGTGGCGTTTATCGCGCTGGGCCATGTAAACTTTGCGCTCGGGATTGCTATGGGCCTGTGTCTGATGCTCGGTGCCTGGCTTGGTGCGCATTCGGCGATTAAATTTGGCAGCCGCTTTATCCGCCCGGTATTTATTTGCGTGGTAATGGCAATAGCCCTGCGCTTAGCCTGGCAAGCCTGGAGCAGCTAAATGGATTTACAGGGCACCTTACGCCATCAGTTGCTGCAGCTACAGCAACAAGCCGAAAAAATTGACCGCCAGCAACGACCGGGTAAACCACAAAACTGGTTCGACAGCACCGTATTCAGCTGCCGATCGCCGCATTTAACCGATTACGTTAGTGAAGCACTGCGCAACCTGGCGCATTTAGCTGACGCACGCCTGAGCCCGGCCGCTAAACAACGCCTGGTGCAACGACTTAGTGAGCAAACAGCAGCATTAACCCAAGCGTTTCGTCATGTTGATGTACGTAAGAAATCCACCAGTAAAAGCCGCAAAGTAGCAACGGTAGTGCAGCAACTTAGCGCCGGCAGCCAACAGTTGTACCAGCAGCTTAGCGATACGCAGGAGTTCGAACGCCGTCTGCAGGACATGATCAGCCTGAACGGGCGTGACAACTCTGCAGAGGCAATACAACGTGGTCTGGCACTGCATGCCAGGTTAGGCCGTTGTCGCAAAGCGCTGTTTGACATAGAGCAACAAATTCAGGATTTGGAGCGGCGGAATTAACCTATGCCAAGCGCCTTACCAGCCATGCTGTATCACCCCTGTTACAGCAAACTGTCGCTACCGCCGTTACATCGCTACCCCATTACCAAGTACCGTAAACTGTATCAGCAGTTGCTTAGTATTGGTGTGCCGGCCGCTGCTTTTACGCAGCCGGAGCCGGTAAGCACAGCATTGTTAGCGCAAATTCATTGCCCGCAGTACATTCAAAGTTTGGCAGACGGCAGCATTGACGCCAAAGCGATGCGTCGTATTGGCTTTCCCTGGTCAGAGCAACTGTTTCAACGCTCATTGCATTCGCTCGGTGGTACCTTGCAAACCGCACAGGCCGCGCTTACCAGTGGCATCGCCTTGCATTTAAGCGGTGGTTATCATCATGCGTTTTATGCCGAAGGCTCCGGCTTTTGTTTGTTTAATGACTTAGTGTTGGCAGCTAAAACGCTGTTGGCGCAAGGACTGGATAAAATACTGATTATTGATTTAGACGTACATCAGGGCGATGGCAGCGCGTTAATGTTAAGTGATGAACCGCGTATTATCAGTTGCTCTGTGCATTGCGGGAAAAACTTTCCTTACCGCAAGCAGCAATCAGACTGGGATATCGCAGTAGAAAAAGACTGCAGCGACGACGATTACCTGCAGGCTGTGCAGGAAAGCCTGCATAGCTTGCTTAACTGGCACCAGCCGGACTTAGTGCTGTACGATGCCGGTGTTGATATTCACCAACTGGACGAACTGGGTTTGTTAAGCATATCCACACCAGCGTTATTTCAGCGTGATCTGCTGGTGCTGCAAAGCTGCAAAGACAGGTCAATACCGGTAGCAGCCGTTATTGGCGGCGGCTATCAGCGCAATGTAGATGCACTGGTACAACTGCATCTGCAATTGTTTAAAGCCGCCTTTACCCTGTGTGGCTCAGATCTCGCCGGCAAAATAGAAACCTAAACGCCGTTTTACTTGCGGCGGTAATACCGGCAAATCCGCTTTGGGTAATAAAAACGTCGCCATATTAAACAGATCGGTGAAAATGCGGTTTTTCTCGGTAGTGCGTTTTAAATAGTCATGCCCGGATGAGCCGCCGGTACCAATTTTAGTACCAAGCATACGTTGCACCATCATGGCATGTTTATAACGCCAGATAGTGAATAACTCATCAATCTCTGTTAAGCAGGTGAGTAACTGAAACGGCAGGTTAAACACAGGTTCTTCCTGATACAAGGTAATAAACAACGCCGACAACATGGCGCGTTGGCTTAAACGGAAGGTGCCGGATTGTTGCAACTGCACGTACTTATCTTTGTCCAGTAAGGCAGCAAACTTTTCTGCCGTGCGGGCAATTTCAGCCAGCTGCAATTCGCGCTCATGTTCGGCAATTTGTGCAATCGCCTGCACCGTACTTTTGTCTTCCGCCAGCATAGCGTCGGTGGCCTGCTGATACATTTGCCAAAAGCTGAAGTTCTCCAACTCCAGAAACGGCATCCGCTCCAGCCATTTTTCGATACGCTCAAACAAGCTGGGCTCGTGTTCCAGTTGCTGCAAAAAAGTGCGGTCTTTTTCATTTAACCGGCTGTAAAACGAGTTTTTATCAAAATCGATACGGAAATCGCTTTTTAAGCCTAAACCAATTTCCAGCATTTTAAACTGAATACTCTGAAAACCGGACGCCGGTACAAGATAGTCACGAAATGACATAAAGTCTTGTGGTGTCATGGTTTCCATCACACCTATCTGCTGATTCATCAATTGCTGGATCGTCATAATCCGTTTAAGTTTATGCACTATACCGGTGAGTTGTTCATCTCTGACTTGGGCACCGGCAAACACGTCCATTACCGCTTTCAGTTCGTGCAAAATTTGCTTAAACCACAGCTCATACACCTGGTGCACAATAATAAATAAGGTTTCATCATGCGCTTCGTCAGCATATTTGGCGCTTTCCGGTGCCTGAGCCGTCAGTATCTTGTCCAGTTGTAAATAGTCGCCGTAATAGCAAGGAGTGGTATTTTTTTGCATGAGTGTTCTTCTGTCATCACTGTTGCGCGCATTGTAGCAGCCACTGTTGCTAACTCAATCTTTCAGTGGTGTTTTCGGCTAAAGCTGATTATGCTTTGGTAGATGCTTAATCACTAAGGGCCAACTATGAAACTTGACGACGATATCCATAACTATTACGAAAAACTTACGCTGGATCATGTTGTTGAACTGGGATTGGATCAGGAAAAAGACGCCGAATACCTGGCCGACCTGTGCTGCATCTCACTCAATTTGCTACCGCCGCGTTATATTCGTTATGAAGTAGATATGGCATTCTACCTGCCGCAAAGCGAGCGCTTTGAAATGCAGATGAAAGTAAAAGAAGCAGTAGCCAGAGCGCGGCAATTTTTAGACAGTAATGCCTGAGTACACAACGTGACAGTAAAACTGGAACAAGCGCCTGAGCATATTAAGCTGGCGGTAGATTTAATTATGCTGCTGGAACAACAGCAGTTTGACGCCGATACAGTGTTGCAGGCGCTGGAAATTGTCACACGGGATTTTTCACAGAAGCGGGATTTGGGTGGCAACCCCACCAGCCACATCCCGGCACATACGTCATAAACTGTGGCTGCTTCCTTCCGGACCTGACCAGGTTCGCCTACTAGTATTGCGAGAGGACCAATGGGGTTACCATTGAACTGCTGAATCCTCAACAGGCGCGCATTATGCGCAAAAGCAGGCTTTGTTGCAAGCCTGACTGCGGCTAAACTTTAAAAGCTACTGCCTGTGATTGTAACTTTGCTGCCAGTTGCGCCAGCATATCGCTGGCCTCTGCACTTTGTCTGGCACTGTGTGTTACCTCACTGATACTGACGGTAAACTCACTGATATTTTTGCTGATATCTTCCGCCACTATAGTTTGTTGTTCAGTAGCGGTGGAGATTTGCACATTCATATCAACAATAGCGCCGACAGCGTTCTTAATCTGTTCAATAACAGTGGCGGCGCCATTGGCATTATCGACGCTGGTATCTGCAAAACGTTTTGATTCGTCCATGGAGCTGACCGCCTGCTTCGAGGAATTTTGCAGGTTGTCTATCATACCTTTTATCGACTCTGTTGCTTTTTGCGTATTGGTGGCCAATTGCCTTACTTCGTCGGCTACCACGGCAAAGCCCCGACCTGCGTCGCCGGCACGAGCGGCTTCAATAGCGGCATTTAATGCCAGCAAATTGGTTTGTTCGGCAATAGTACGTATAACAGCCAATACCTGCGTAATTTTTTCAGATTCGGTATTTAGCTGACCAATAACATTACCGGCATCAGTCAAGGTAACAGCCAGTTTTTCTATCGAGCGCATATTTTGCATTACCCGCTCAAAACCATCCTGCGAATAGCCATCTGCTTCATTGGCCTGCTCTGAAGTTCGCAAAGCACTGTTGGCCACTTCCTGAATAGCTGCGGACATTTGGGTAACAGCGGTGGCAATTAAATTGGCTTTTTGCTCCTGTTCCATAGCCGTGTTACTTACCTGCTCACTGATATGGCTCATTTCTTCCGATGCCGCAGCCAATTGTGTTATAGCCTGGCCTAACTCCGTGAAAAATTGCTGCAACCGCTGCAACGTGGCGTTAAGCGCCAATGATGTCGCAGCAATCTCATCCTTGCCGCAGACATCGGCACGAACACGCAAGTCGAGATCAGTACCAACAGTAACAATGCTGCTTCGTAATAACAGCAGCGGGTGTTGAATAGAGCGGTAAATCAATAACCCCAGCAGACCAAGGCCAACAAATACACCCACCAGGATTACACCAAACAATAGTTGGAAACTGTCATATTCTTGCTGTGCTAATTGGCGGAATTTATCAGCTTCTCTAAGCTGTAACACAATCAGTTTATCCAAGGCACTACTAAGTGGATCTGCCACCTGATACAACGCCTGATTAAACGCATCTGCATTATCACCAAGCAAACTGTTGTCACTGAGCCGGAGTTGATATTGTGCCATCGCCGCCAAAAAAGGCGCCATTTTGCGCTCTGCGTCGGCAACAAGACTGCTTTCTTCTGTGGTAAGTTCGGTTTGTTTGTAGGCCTGCCATGCTATATCAGCGCTGGCCAATGCCTGACTAAGATTAGCCGCTGCAGTGGCACTGTCCTGTATTTGCCCGCGATATTTATGCAATGTATCCACTGCAGTAACCGCATAAGCGTCTGATACTTGCTTAATTTGCTGCAGCGGCTGTACCCTGTCAAGGTACAAGCTGTTTATACCCCGGTTGAGCACTTGCATCTGTTGCAAGGCAACCCAGGTAACCAGCAACAATATGACCAGCGGCACCGCTGCTAACGCTGTCAGGCGGCTTTTTACAGAGTAGTTATTCAACATGAACTGGCTAACCTCGCTAAATGTTAACAATCAACATTCAGCATAGGTTAGTTTTATTATTCAACCAGTTGTTTTTACTGCCCGAAACACTATTTTGTCGGCTGACTTCCTAATGGCAAGCCAATATGGCAACAGTTAAGGTGCCGATAACAACGCCGTACGGTAGCGCTGCAACAATGTCTCAATGCGTTGGCGGTTATCAGGCCCCAGCCGGATTAGTTGCTTTTGCGCGGCGGGTAATTGCTCTATCGCCGGATCGGCAAAAATATACACTACTGACGGCCTTTCCAGCTCTAACGGATACTGCACTTGCGGTGTGGCCAACAGCAGATCTATGGCCGCTATAAGCTTATTTTTAAACAACTCATCCGGATAACCCAGTTCTGCGTAAGCTTGTTGCAGCAACGGCTCATAACGCTGAAACAAAGGCATCAGCTGTTGTGGTGGTACACTTTCCAACAGTTGAATATAAGGCGTATAACGAGCAAAACTCTGCTCATCAAGCAGCAAAGGCTCGCCTTCTTCCAGGCTAAAACGTTGTTCCAGTGGCATTAACACCGGCTGGCCAGCCACTAATTGGCCCTGAGCAATATTGTCAATCTGCACGACGACGCGGCGTAACATGTCTTCGGTAACAAACAGCCCTGCCAACCCAGGGCGCCAATCAAGCGCCAGTAAACGTTGTTTTACTTCTGTATCTGAGTGCTCTAATGCCGGTAATACCGGCTCATCTGCCACAGGAGCTGACTCAGGTTCATCTGCTACCGCGTCAGGCGTTTGCTGACTAACGTCAACTACCGGCTCAGGATCCGCTTCAGGTACTGCCTCAACTACTGCCGGCGTCTCCACTGCAGGAGGAGTTACGACAATGGGTTCCGGTTCAGGTTTTGCTGAAAATAACCACCACAGCGCTACCAGCAGCACTATGACTACAGCAGCAATACCAGCGTAGTATAACTGTTGACTGTTGTTGGATTTTTGTTCTGACATAAGGCCCTCACCTGCGATCTGATATTGAAACGCTATAAAGCGTTGCATTCCTGAATTATTCCAGCACTATACTAGGCAAAGAGCCTGTTGTATGGAAAAAGTTCAACCCTGCTATGTCTGAAACAGAAGTAAAGCCAGAAAAAAAGACCGCCTTGCTGTTAAGCGGCGGCGGCGCCAGAGCGGCATATCAGGTTGGTGTGCTCAAAGCCATTGCACAGCAATATCCGCGAAGCGCGAAATTGCCGTTTCAAATTATCAGCGGTACCTCTGCCGGCGCTATAAATGGCGCCGCCATGGCCTGTTATGCCTCTTGCTTCCACCTCGGGGTAAAAAAGCTGGAATGGATTTGGCGTAATTTTCACACCAACCAGGTGTATTACTCTGATTATCCGCGTATCTTCCGTCAGTTATTACGCGGTATTTTCAGTGCCTTTCAGGCCGATTATGCCAATAAGCATGCGGTAAGTTTGTTCGACAATAAGCCGTTACGGCAATTGCTGAGCAAGGTACTGGATTTAAAGCGTATTGACCGTAATATTATGGGCGGCTATCTGTCCAGCGTGTCGGTTACCGCATCATGCTATAACACCGGCGACTCTATTACGTTTTTTCAATCTGACAGTGCGCAGGAATGGCGCCGCGCCAAGCGCTGTGGCCAGCGCACTTTATTGGGTGTACATCACCTGATGGCATCTGCCGCCATTCCGCTGGTGTTTCCGACCGTGCGTATTCATCAGCAGTACTTCGGTGACGGTTCGGTAAGCCAACTGGCTCCTCTGAGTGCCCCTATTCATCTGGGCGCCGACAAAATTATGATCATTGGTGTAGCAGATCCGCGTAAAAATGAGCTTAACCAACGTATGCTGCATCATCCGGACCTGGCTACTATCGCCGGCCATTTACTCGATACCGTGTTTACCGACACCCTGAACTCAGATTTAGAGCGGATGCAGCGGGTAAATAATACTATTAAAACCCTGCAGCAACATGGTGTGCAATCTGATTTAAAACCGGTGCAAAGCCTGCTGATTAACCCAAGCCAAAATTTCGGCCAAATAGCCAGTGAGCATTTTTTATCACTGCCGCTGGCCGTCAGGACCATGCTGCGTTTTACCGGTATCCGCCAACACTCAGATTCCAGCCTTGCCAGTTATCTGTTATTTGAGCAGCGCTACACCCGTAGATTAATCGAATTGGGCTACGAAGATGCCATGGCACAGATGGACACTATTATGCAGTTTCTTGCCGATTAAAGCGTCAATTTGCTGTCAACGGCCAGGCAGTTTGGCCTGAACGGCGAAGTTGTCTTTTTAAGCTACTGAATTAAAATACATTTAATAAATGGCCTGATATTTGCTTTTATAAAAGCAGATAAGTACCAAAAGGTCATTTTATGGAATACGCATTACTACAGGATGTCGCATTCAGCAGTGCGCCGGGCTATGCGACAATTACCAAATTACAACATTGGCCTGAGCTGCCGGTAAGCGCCGAGCAAAGCCTGGTCAGTCAGTTGCAAACCACGCTGGATATTCAACAACAAGTGAATATCGTTTCAATGGCGGTGGGCAAAATTTTGCCGCTGTCAGCGCTGCAATTAAATACTGCGGTGGGTGAATTCCCTGCCCGCGGCTCTCAAGTTGCAGCCTTTGAGCATCGCAGCATGCTGGTACTGAATCAACAATGCCTGGCGGAACTGGTGTATCAAAGCGAATATGCCTTCACACCTATGCTGCAGCGTGAATTACTGTTGCTGGAATCTGAATGGTTATTTTCCCTACGCAACGCGCTGGTGGTAGCCCGCCTGCAACAACTGGCACTGAAAGACACGCTGACCGGATTAGGTAACCGCCGGTTTTTTGACGATGCGATTGCTAAAGCGGTACTACTGGCACAGCGCAACGACAGCAGTTGTGCATTACTCTTGCTCGACTTAGATAACTTTAAACAAGTAAACGATATTGCCGGCCATGCCGCCGGTGATGAGGTACTGTTGACAGTAGCCGGTTGTTTGCGCGATACGCTCAGGGCCACTGACAGTCTGTTCCGCTTTGGCGGTGATGAGTTTGCCGTGCTGTTGTCCGGCCAGGATGCTGACAGCGCACAGCTGGTGGCCAGACGCCTGCTTAAAGTGATTAACCAACACCATTTGTGCCAGCAATATAAGGTAAGTGCCAGTGCCGGTTTGGCGCAGTTAAAACCCGACATGGATGCCGGCCGGCTGTTTAAAGCGGCAGACGAAGCGCTGTACGATGCCAAAAACGCCGGTAAAAGCACAGTACGTTTTGCCTGATTAACCACATAACGCTTAACGGCGATGCCAGTTTAGCCAGTACAGCGCCTGCGCCGGTGCGTAACTGCTGGCGTAGCCTGCTACGGCAACTACTTCACCGTTAACCAGCAGCAATGGAATGCTCCGGCGCTGCCATGGCGGCACCTGCCACAGTTTAAACCACTGTTTTAACGGCTTATGCAGAGTTGCACCGGCGGGTTTAAAGCGCAAACTAAGTTTAGCAAACACCACATCTGCAGCACTGACACCCAGCGGTAACGCCGCCCCCTGTGGCTGTGCACTAAAGTGCAACTGCCCATACTGTGCCGGTAATGTTAATTCCGGCTCCCCCTGCCAGGTTAATAACTGCGGCAACGGTTCAGGCGCTGTCGCCTTAAGTATGTACAATTTACCGCCGTAGCGACGTAGCTCGTAATCAGCCAATACCAGCACCGGCGTAGCATCAACTCTGGCAGCGATCACTTGCTGCTTCAATGTGTTTAACCAGCGACTTTCCGGGTTTAAACCGTAACCGCTTAACCAACGGCGGATCACCAGGTCCTGTTGCAGCGGCAGCAGCCCCGCCAGTGCCGCCAATTGCAGACAGTTATCTGCGAGGCACTGTGCTAACGCCTGCTCTGTATAATGATCTGCCAACTGCTGTAAGTCGGCCAGATGTTGCATACTGCGTCCGGCGCTGCTGATAAGATGCGGCCAGCGTTGCAACAACAACGGGGTTATCCGGTGGCGGATAAAATTGCGTTCAAAGCGCAGATCGTTGTTACTGTCATCAGTAACCCAATTCAGCTTATTGCCATCCGCATAAGCTGCCAGCTCGCTGCGACTAAATGGCAGCAACGGTCGCTGCATCGTGCCCTCAGCAAAGCCGCGCACGGCCGCTATGCCGCTTAATCCGGCTGCGCCTGAACCGCGTTTTAGCGCTAACAACAACGTTTCCAACTGATCATCGCCATGATGTGCGGTAAGCAGCAAATGCTTGTCAGTGCTGACAAACTCAGCTAATGCCTGATAACGGGCGGTACGGGCTTTTAATTCAAGGTTGTCACGACCATGCAACTCTACACTGCGCACGGTAAATAACACATCACGGGCCTGACACTGCTGTGCGCAAAAATCGCCCCACTGCGCGGCATAAGCACTGATACCATGGTTGATATACACAGCCTGCAACGCAAAGGGCTGCATTTTTCGTGCTTTAGCCAGTAAATCCAGCAGAACCACAGAATCTAAACCGCCGCTGAGCGCCAGCACTACATGACTGTCAGCACGCAACGCCAGAGCCTGCAATATATAGTGCGGGCTGAGTTCAGGCGATAATGCAGTGCTAACAGCAGGTGTGTGTTCAGACATCAGGCGTATTACCCGGATTATAAAGATGATAAGGCTACCACAAAACAAAAAGCCAGTGCAGAGGCACTGGCTTAGCAGGGGTTAAACAACGCCTAGCAATAACCGTAAGACATCAAACGTTTATAACGGACGTCCAACAATTCTTTACTGCTCATTTTTTGCAATTTAGCTAAATCACGCAATAGCGCCTGCTTTAATGTTTGTGCCATTTGCTCCGGCGAGCGGTGCGCGCCACCCAAAGGTTCAGGCAGTACTTCGTCAATCAGTTTCAGCTCTTTAATACGCTCTGCAGTTATGCCCATAGCTTCAGCTGCCAACGGTGCTTTTTCGGCACTTTTCCACAAAATTGACGCACAGCCTTCCGGTGAAATAACAGAGTAAGTGCTGTATTGCAGCATATTTACTTTGTCACCCACACCAATAGCCAGGGCTCCACCGGAACCACCTTCACCGATTACGGTACAAATAACCGGTACTTTTAAACCTGCCATCACTTTTAAGTTACGCGCTATGGCTTCAGATTGGCCGCGCTCTTCGGCGCCGATACCAGGGTAAGCCCCCGGCGTATCAATAAAGGTAACGATGGGCATATTAAAACGCTCAGCCATTTCCATTAAGCGCAGTGCTTTGCGATAGCCTTCCGGACGTGGCATACCAAAGTTACGTTTAATTTTTTCGCGCGTATCACGGCCTTTCTGATGGCCGATAACCATTACCGGTATGTCACCCAAACGCGCAGTGCCGCCGATAATAGCCTGATCATTGGCAAAGGTGCGGTCGCCGGCTAAATCGTCAAAATCAGTAAACATATGCTGAATATAATCCAGCGTATAAGGCCGTAGCGGATGGCGCGCTAATTGCGCAACCTGCCAGGCTCCCAGCTCAGCAAAGATTTTCTTCGTCAGGCCCAGACTCTTTTCTTTTAATTTGTTGATCTCTTCTTCCAAGCCCAAATCGTAGTCGCCATTGCGGCTGACATTACGTAATTCGTCTATTTTTGCTTCAAGTTCAGCAATAGGTTGCTCAAACTCTAAATAATTCAGCATCATCGACTGTCACTACCTAATTAATTAAATTCCAGTTCTATTGTTGCCAATTGCTTTAACTGGTGCAACAAAGCGTCGGCCGGCGTTACCCACCATTGCGTTCCAAGCTGTAACATAACCTCGCCTTCCTGGCGTTGATAGCGGAGTTTGACCGGCACCGTACCTGCTTTAAATTCACCCAGTACCTGCTGTAATCTTTGCAGGTAATTGTGGTCTATTTGTGCCGATTGTACAGTGATATTCAACGATCTCAGAGATTTTTCCCTTACTTGCGTGATCTCGCTGACATCGCGGCCGGTCATTGTAAGGCCACCGTTAAAATCATCAAAGCTGACCTGTCCCGTTATTACCAGGATCCGGTCTTTTTGTAGCTGTTGTTCGAAGTTTTCCAGCAAATCCGGAAAAAACCGCACATCAAGCCGTGCCGACTTGTCATCCAGGGTAACAATAGCCCAGCGCCGGCCCTTTTTATTAATCATCACCCGCACCGATACAACCAAACCGGCGACAGTGACACTTTGATCTTTTTTCGTCGGTTGTAACTCTACTAAGCGACAAGAAACGTACCTGGGTATCTCTTGCAGGTAACGATTTATCGGATGCCCGGTTAAATAAAGGCCCAGGGTTTCGCGCTCGCCCTCCAGCCAAACCTCGTCCGCCCAGGGCTCAACCTGTTTAAAGGCTGCGGCAGCGTGCTCCGGTTCAGGGCTTAACAGACCGAATAAATCGTCCTGGCCCACTGCTTGCGCTTTAGCATGCTGCTCCGCCGCCTTCATTGCTTCTTCGAGCGTTGCCGACAACGCCGCACGGTGCGGGCCAAGGCGGTCCATAGCACCGGATAAAATCAGCTTCTCTATTACGCGGCGGTTGAGCTTTTTTAAATCGACCTTGGCGCAGAAATCAAATAAGTCACTAAAGCTGCCATGCTGGCGGCGCGCCTCAATAATGGCTTCTATCGGGCCCTCACCCACGCCCTTAATAGCGCCGATACCATACACAATATGGCCCTGTTCATTCACAGTAAATTTGTGCACACCGGCATTCACATCGGGCGGAATAAGCTTTAGCTTCATCCGCTCGCATTCATCCACCAGAGTGACTATTTTGTCGGTGTTATCCATATCGGCTGACATTACTGCCGCCATAAATTCAGCCGGATAATGCGCTTTCATCCACAGTGTTTGGTATGACACCAGAGCGTAGGCCGCCGAGTGCGATTTGTTAAAACCGTAGCCGGCGAATTTCTCTACCAGGTCGAAGATTTTAATTGCCAGCTCAGGGTCGATGCCATTTTTTGCCGCGCCTTCCTGAAAGGTATCGCGCTGCTTGGCCATTTCTTCCGGCTTTTTCTTACCCATAGCACGGCGTAATAAGTCGGCGCCACCGAGCGAATAACCCGACAGCACCTGGGCTATCTGCATTACCTGTTCCTGATACAGGATAATGCCGTAGGTGGGTTCCAGAATGGGTTTTAACGAGTCGTGCTGCCAGGTCGCATCGGGGTAGGATATCGCTTCGCGGCCGCGTTTACGGTCGATAAAGTTATCTACCATGCCCGACTGCAGCGGGCCGGGCCGGAATAGTGCTACCAAGGCTATCATATCTTCAAAGCAGTCCGGCTGCAGACGGCGGATCAAGTCCTTCATACCGCGCGATTCGAGCTGGAATACCGCTGTGGTATCTGCTTTTTGCAGCAGGTCAAAACTTTTTCTGTCTACCAGCGGAATACTGTTGATATCGATGCTGTCGCGGCCTTCTTTTTTCAGCCGCGTATTGGCCATGTTCACCGCCCACTGCAATATGGTCAGGGTGCGCAGGCCGAGGAAGTCGAATTTTACCAGGCCGGCATATTCAACGTCGTTTTTATCAAATTGAGTAACGGGGTTATTACCTTCATCGTCGCAGTACAACGGCGAAAAATCGGTAATTTTGGTGGGGGCTATTACCACACCGCCGGCGTGCTTGCCGGCATTACGGGTGACGCCCTCGAGCTGTCGCGCCATATCTATCAGATCTTTAACTTCCTGATCCTGGGCATACAGCTCAGGCAGGCGTGGCTCTTCTTTAAACGCTTGCTCCAGCGTCATGCCGGGCGTGGGCGGAATAAGTTTAGAGATCCGATCGACAAAACCATAGGGGTGGCCCAACACGCGGCCAACATCGCGGATCACCGCTTTGGCAGCCATGGTTCCAAAGGTAATAATTTGCGATACGGCCTCGCGGCCATACATATCAGCAACGTGGTCAATAACCTCGTCGCGCCGGTCCATACAGAAGTCGACGTCAAAGTCAGGCATCGATACCCGTTCAGGGTTTAAGAACCGTTCAAACAGCAGATCAAATTCCAACGGGTCCAGATCGGTAATTTTAAGCGCGTAAGCCACCAAAGACCCCGCACCAGAGCCCCTGCCCGGGCCTACCGGAATATCGTTATCTTTACTCCACTGGATAAACTCCATTACCACGAGGAAGTAACCCGGAAAACCCATTTGGTTAATAACGTCGAGCTCGATTTGCAAGCGTTCATCGTAACCAATACGCTTTTCTGCGCGGACCTTGTCATCAGGAAACAGCTGCAGCAAGCGTTCTTCCAGACCCTCGCGTGATTTCATTACCAGAAAGTCTGCATCGCTCATGCCGCCGGTTGGAAACGCCGGCAGAAAGTACTCTCCCAGCCGGATGGTCACATTACAGCGTTTGGCTATTTCAACTGAGTTTTCCAGTGCTTCCGGTAAATCGGCAAACAGTTGCTGCATTTGCTCAGCAGACTTTAAATATTGCTGCTCTGAGTAGTTTTTTGGCCGGCGTTTATCATCCAGCGTATAACCATCATGAATAGCGACGCGGATTTCATGCGCCGGAAAATCTTCCGGTTGTAAAAACACCACTTCGTTAGTGGCGACCAACGGCAAATTATGCTGCTCAGCCAAGCTCACCGCTTGTTGAATATACAGTTCTTCATCCGGCCGATCGGTGCGGGTTAATTCCAGATAAAACCGCTGCGGAAAATACTGCTGATAAAACGCCAGCAATTCCGTCGCTGTTTGGCTGTTTTGTTTAAGTAAGGCTTTACCGATAAGGCCATCTTTGCCACCGGACAAAATGATGATGCCTTTAGCATATTCTGCCAGCCAGTCGTGGTCAATTTGCGGTTTACCGTCGACATGACCACGTAAATAGGCTTTAGATATCAACTGGCTGAGGTTCTGATAACCGTCGTTGTCGGCTGCAAGCAGTAACATACGGCTACTCTCACTACCAAACAGCGGATGCTGCACATAGCAATCTACACCGATAATGGGCTTAATACCGGCCTCATGCGCGGTGCTGTAAAAGCGCACCAAACCACAGAAATTCATTTGATCAGTTAATGCCAGTGCCGGCATACCGAGCTTTTGTGCGGCTTTAACGATAGGTTTAACTTTGGCGACACCGTCGACCATTGAAAAGTCGCTGTGTACACGCAGGTGAACGAAAGCCGGCGAGCTCATAGGCCCTGTTGCTCCAGCACCAGCCGCACCGGCTTAAAACTGCGCCTGTGCTGCGGCAATACACCGTGCTGCGCAATCGCGGCCAAATGCGCCGCTGTCGGATAGCCTTTATGATCAGCAAAACCAAATTGCGGATAAGCCTGATGCAAGGTATGCATTTCTTCATCACGCGCGACCTTAGCCAGGATAGATGCCGCACTGATTTCCGGCACCAATAAATCACCCTTAACTACCGCTGTAGCGGGCAGGCCGAAGTCGGGAGTGCGGTTACCGTCTACCAAAACCCATTCCGGTGTTATCTGCAGGGCTGCTACTGCGCGACGCATCGCCAGCATAGTAGCGTGCAAAATATTCAGTTCATCAATTTCGTGAGGTTCAGCACGACCCAGCGCCCAGCAAAGCGCCTGCTGCTTAATCAGCTGTGCCAGTTCTGTACGACGCTTTTCCGATAACTTTTTTGAGTCTGTTAAGCCGGCTACAGGATGAGCCGGATCAAGAATAACCGCGGCAGTCACCACGGCACCGATAAGCGGGCCGCGGCCTACTTCATCAACACCGCAAATAAGCTGAACATCAGGCCGTTGGTACAGCATCATTTTTAACTACCTGTAATATGGCCTGCGCGGCTTTTGCGCTGGCGTCGCACTTAATGCTTTGATGAATGGTACGGTACTCTGCCAGTAAGGCATCGCGTTCAGCACTGAGCTGCGGTGTCATCGCCTCCGCCAGCGCTTGTGGCGTAACCTGATGTTGCAACAGCTCAGGTACCATAGCCTTACCAGCCAATAAATTCGGCAGGCTGAAATGCGCCAGCTTCACCAAACGCCGGCCAATTTGGTAAGTTAACCAATTGGCTCTGTACGACACCACCATCAGGCATTTTGCCAACATGGCCTCTAAGGTAGCTGTGCCGGAGGTAATGAAGGTAGCATCGGACGCCAGCAGCACCTGGCGCGCCTTACCGATAAACAGAGTGATATCAAGCTGTGGCGCCAATTGTTGTTTAATGGCGTTAAACTGAGCGGCTTTGGCGTCTGTAACCATATTACAAACAAACTGCAAATCGGGGAACTGTCGCTGCAACAGCATCGCTGCCTGCAAAAAGTCCGGTGCCAGCAACTTAATCTCGTTAGTACGGCTGCCCGGCATTATCGCAAGCACTGTGCGGGCCGGATGCAACCCCAGTTCAGTTTTAGCTGCGGCTTTATCCACTTGCAGTGGCATAGAGTCTGCCATGGTATGGCCGACAAAGGTACAGGGTACCTGATATTTATCGTAAAACGCTTTTTCGAACGGTAACAGCGACAACACCATATTAGTGGCAGCAGCAATTTTAAAAATACGCTTATGCCGCCACGCCCACACTGAAGGGCTAACGTAGTGTACGGTTTTAATGCCGGCTTGCTTCAGCTTTAATTCAACCGGCAAATTAAAGTCAGGCGCATCAATACCGACAAACACATCAGGTTTATCGGCCATTAACGCTGCAAGAATTTCACGCTTTACCTGCAGTAAACGTGGCAGACGGCCCAGCACTTCAACAATGCCCATTACCGCCAGCTCTTCCATATCAAACAGCGCAGTAAAGCCCAGCGCCTGCATACGCGGCCCGCCAATGCCGTAAAACACCGCATCGGGGTGAATGGCCTGAAGCGCTGTGATCAGATCAGCACCTAAAATATCGCCGGAGTGTTCTCCGGCGATAATAGCGACTTTCAACGGCCGGTCAGTGAGTGGCATCAGCGCACTATGCCTCTGCTGGCGTTAGCAATAAAGTCGGTAAACAGCTTAAGCTCAGGCATTTCTGCAGCTTTGCCTTGCAGCGCTGTTAAAGCTTCGGCTACCGTTTGGCCTTTCCGGTACACTTCTTTATAGGCACGGCGAATTTCCAACAGCGCTTCGCTGCTGTAACCGCGGCGCTTTAAACCTTCAGTATTAATACCGGCCGGTACGCAAGGTGCACCATGCACCATCAGGTACGGCGGAACATCTTTAAGTACGATAGAGCCACCGCCACAGAAACTGTGTGCGCCGATATGCACAAACTGATGCACGCCGGTCATACCGCCCAGAATCGACCAATCGCCAACGTGTACATGGCCGGCTGCTTGTGCGCCACTTGCAAAAATAACGTTATTACCAATCACACAGTCGTGAGCGATGTGTGTGGTATTCATAAACAAGTTATTGCTGCCAATAATGGTTTTACCCTGGTCCTGCACCGTACCGCGGTGCACAGAACAACCTTCGCGGAAAATGTTATTATCACCGACAATCAGTTGTGTGGCTTCACCCTTATACTTCTTGTCCTGGCAGGCTTCACCAATGCTGGCAAATTGGAAAAAGTGATTCCCTTTACCGATTGTGCAGGGGCCTTTAATCGCTACATGCGATTCCAATATGCAGTCGTCGCCGATAACCACATCATGCCCGATATAGCAAAACGGCCCGACTTTAACGTTATTGCCAAGCTTGGCGCTGGCTTCTATTACAGCAGATGGATGGATCACGTTATAGTTCTCTTCTGGCACACATCAGCTCAGCCGAGCAGACAATTTGGCCTTCTACTTTTGCTTCGCCGTAAAACTTCCACATGTTGCGGCGTTCTTTTAAAAACTTAACTTCCAGGATCATCGTATCACCGGGTACCACCGGCTTCTTAAAGCGGGCCTCGTCGATCGCGGCGAATAGATACAGTTCGTTTTCTGAGCGCTCTGATACCGTTTTAAAACCCAAAATACCGGTAGCCTGAGCCAATGCTTCAAGAATCAATACGCCCGGGAAAATAGGCATGCCCGGAAAATGACCGGTAAAAATCGGCTCATTAATAGTGACATTTTTCAGCGCTGTCAGACTCTCACCCGGCGTGAAATCCAGTACACGGTCAATGAGTAAAAACGGATACCGGTGTGGCAGTAACGCCATAATCTCCTGTACCTGGAGACTATTAAGTTGGTTAGCCAAGGTTGTTCCTCTGTTTAGTGATCAGCACCGGTTGCAGTGTGCATACCGGCCAGCTGTTGTTCCAGCTGCTTTACCCGCTGATAAAGTTGGTCAATCTGGCGTAGTTTAGCAGTATTTTTGCGCCATTCTATATTACTGGTGGCGGGAATACCTGATGAGTATACGCCTTTTTCAGTAATGGGTTTCATCACCATGGCCATACCGGAAATATGCGCGCCATCACAAATCTCTATATGGCCATTAATGCAAGCACCGCCGCCAATAATACAATAGCGGCCAATTTTGGTACTGCCCGCAATAATAGTGGCTCCCGCAATAGCTGTGTGGTCGCCTACTTTAACGTTATGGGCAATCTGACACAAATTATCGATAATCACATTATTACCGATTACGGTGTTATCTATAGCACCGCGATCTATGGTGGTATTAGCACCAATTTCACAATCGGCACCGATAACTACCGCTCCGGTTTGCGGGATCTTAAGCCAGTTACCGCGCTCATTAGCGAAACCAAAGCCATCCGAACCGATAACCGCGCCACTATGTACTATGGTACTGCGACCAATTTTGACACCATGATAAACCGAAACATTAGGCCAAAGCCTGACGTTATCCTCCAACACGGCTCTCTCACCGACAAAACAGCCAGCACCAATTTGCGCGTTCTCACCAACAATGGCACCAGCGGCAATAACCGCATTCGGCCCGATAGCAGCAGAGATCGCAACTTCGGCCGTCGGATCAATGCAAGCTGAAGAGTGGATACCCTTGGCGGCAGCCGGAGTAGAATCGAGCAATTGTGCCACGCGGGCAAACGCCACATAAGGGTCTTTCACCACCAGAGCGTTTACACCCGGCGGTACAAAAGCGGCATCATCAGCATTTAGCAACACAGCAGAAACGTTAGTTTCAGTTAAGTACTTGCGGTACTTACTGTTAGACAAAAAACCAATTTTCCCTGTGCCGCCATGCTCTAATGTCGCTGTAGCGCTGATGTTGCACTTAGCATTACCAATCAGCTGAGCACCTAACTGCTCAGCCAAATCTGCCAAACTATAACTACGCATTACTTCGCTTTACCGACCTGAGCAGCAACCGCATCAGAAATATCGTATTCCGGCTTAGCAAATACTGCGGCACCTGAATTTAATACCATATCAAATTTTTCCCGCTCAGCTACTGCGTCAATAGCCGTCTTAATTAACGACAACACTTTGTTACGCTCTTCAGCCTGGCGATTGCGGATTTCTTCATCCAATGGACGGGCTAACTGCTCATATTGCTGGCGCTGATTTGTTACTGCTGCCTTTAACTCTTCCTGCTGTTTCTCGCTCATTGTCGGACCGTCACGGCGCAGCTTTTCAATATTAAAGTTAATATCTTTTTCTAACTTGCCAACGGCTTCAATGCGCTGGGCAAACTCATTCTTAATAGTTTCTTGCATAGCAGCTGACTGAGGGATTTTTGCCGCAACAGCTTGTACATCAACAAAGCCGATTTTCATCTCTTTTGCCGCTACATTACCGGCCAACATTAAACCAGCCATCAGTACTAAAGCAGATTTTACTACACGTGTATTTAACATCTTTTATTCCCTATTTTTCTATTCTAGAAAGTTGTACCAATATTGAAACTAAAGTTTTCCTGCAAATCGCCTTCATACTTTTTGATGATTTTAGCCAAACTAAAGGTTAACGGCCCCATCGGCGAAATCCATTGTAAAGATACACCAGCGGTAGCACGAATCAAACCGGCATCTGAATAATCCTGCAACGCTGGCTCTCCCTGAAAGCGCGGAGCCTGAATCAAGCTTGCATAACGGTTAAGATCAAACTCAGTATCCCAAACGTTACCGGCATCAACAAATAAGCTGGTACGCACAGAGTTACGATAATCATCGCTTAAAAACGGCGTAGGTGTGATCAACTCCAGCGTTAACACCCCCATGGCATTACCACCGATAGAACGCGGCGATACTGAGTAAGTATCATTCTCCGGCCCACTGGGGAACGGTGCACTACCACTATTAGGGTCCGGCAAGCCAGGGACGAATTGCGCCTCACGGAAGATAGCATGCGGGCCGATAATGCGACTTTCAAAACCACGAATATTTTGGCCACCGGCATAAAAGTTTTCGGTAAACGGCAAGGTGTAGTCATAGCCATTTTTTGAGCCGTAGCCATTGCCGTATCCCAGCTCAAGTTTTGACAAGAATGACCAGGCATGGTCATTGCTCAGTGGAATATAATTACGCCCTTCAAACGTGGTTTTAAAGTAGTTTAAGTCAGAATTGGGTGTAGTAGCTTTTAAGCTTAGTCCCAAATAGTGTCCAGCCGTTGGAAACAAGCCACGGTTTAGTGTACTGCGCACCCAGGAGGCGGATAATTCATAGTTAGTAAAGTTATAACCGCCATCAGGATTTTGCGCGTCGAGTAACACGGCGCGGAAATGGCGTAACTGATCATATTCATTAATTGAATTAATCTTGTTTACCACATAGTTAGCGCCAAAATTGAGCCGGTTATACTCATTTATCGGATAGCCGATATTGGCACCAAAACCATAACGACGTTGATTATAGGCTTCAAGGTTTGATGAAGCGCTACTGTAATCGACGTCAGAGTAAAATACCTGGCCGCCAAGGCTTACACCATCAAGCGTGAAATACGGATCGGTATAAGTGGCACTGATTGATTTTTGGTATTTGTTGGTATTCAGACTGATACCGGCACTGTTGCCGGTACCAAAAAAGTTTTCCTGTTGCACACCAATCTGGAATGACAGCCCCATATAGTTGCCATAAGAAACACCGGCATTAAAGCTGCCTGATGGCTGTTCTTTAATGTTAAAACCGATATCTACCAAGTCATCAACACCGGCAACCGGGGTGGTGTCAAACTCAACGCTCTCAATATAAGGTAAACGCTGGATCCGCTGTTTCGACAGCTCCAACGCATCATTTGACAACCAGGCACCTTCCATTTGACGCAGTTCACGGCGTAATACCTCGTCGCGGGTATTACTGTTACCGCTTACCGCAATGCGCCGCACATACACGCGTTTACCCGGCTCAACACTAATGGTTAACTCTACCTGATTGGTATCGTCGTTAATTTGCGGAATAGTACGTACTTTAGAATTGGCATAACCGAAACGGGCTAATAACTTAGCGATGCTCTCTTCGGTGTAAGTCACTAACGCACCGTTATACAACTCACCGTCTTTTAATGGCAGGATCTGGCGGATAAACTCGTCCTGCCCTATCAGATCGCCAACAAATTTAACGCCACTGATGGTATATTTTTCACCTTCAGTCACGTTAAGTGTGACATACACTGACTCTTTATCCGGGCTAACCGATACCTGCGACGAGTCGATATTAAAACGCAGATAACCACGGTCAAGGTAATGACTGTTGATTTTCTCTATGTCGCCTTGCAGTGTCTGCTTCTGGTAGCGGTCAGAGGATAAAAAGCGCCACCAGGGTAAATCTTGCTTAGACTCAATATCCCTTAACAGCTCTTCGTCAGAAAAAAGCTGATTACCCACCACGTTAATCTGCCGTATCGACGCCGCGTCGCCCTCTTCAAATTTAATTTTCAGATTAACACGGTTACGCGGCAGGTAAGTGGCCTCAATTTCGACTTCTGCCTGATATTTACCCACACCGTGATAAAACTCTGTTAAGCCGTTTTCAATGCTTTTTAAAATAGTTTTATCCAGCGGCTCTCCCACTTCAACGCGGTTGCCGGCCAAGCTCTCATTGAGTTGCTCTTCTTTAATATCTTTATTGCCATCAAATTCTATCGCATTAATGGTCGGACGCTCACGCAAACGGTAAATAACCGTATTACCGTCACGGTACACCTTTATATCGTCAAAATGGCCGGCGGCGTAAAGTGTGCGGATACTGCGGGATAAACTGTATTCCGTAACTGTGTCGCCAACATTAAAAGGTAAATTATTCAACGCCGCGCCCAGCGCAACACGTTGCAGACCTTCGACCTGAATATCCTGAACCGTAAATGATTCTTCAGCGAGCACCGAGTTACTGGCAGAGGCAAGTAACATCGCAGCTACTAATCGTTTAATTGTCATTATTTGAACTACTTATGATTAGTTATTTACAAACGAGAAATATCGTTGAGCAGCGCAATTCCCATTAATGTCAGCAGGATTAACGCTCCGAACCGGAAACCTATTTCCTGCGTCTTTTCAGAGACAGGTTTGCCGCGCATTAGTTCCAGCAGCATATACATTAAGTGCCCGCCATCCAGTACCGGTAACGGCAGCAAATTGATGACGGCTAAGTTAACACTTATCAGCGCCAAAAACGATAAGAATGCCACCAAACCTATGCTGGCTGTAGTACCGGCACCTTGCGCTATCGAAATCGGTCCGCTTAAATGCTTAACAGAAACATCGCCGCTCAGCAGCTTGCCAATCATGGCCACACTAAGCCGCGTTAACTGCCAGGTATGCGCTACACCCGCACCTACCGCGTCGAATACGCCATAACGTTGGGTATACAGTACACCATCCGGCCAATCGCTGACTTTAGGTGTGATACCCAACACACCTTGCGAAAAGCCGTCTGCTGTTATCGATAATTCCGGCGTTGCTGTCAGGCTGACTTCCTTACCGTCACGCAGCAACAACAGCGTTAAAGGTTGTTCAGCCGCATTAACGATAATACCTTGCAGTTGCGGCCAATCGCGAATGGCAACATTATCAATCTGCAAAATTTTATCGTTTGCCAGTACACCGGCTTGCTGCGCAGCTGAGCCATCCGCTACCGCAGCAATGTCGGTTAGTGCCTGCGGCCTTGCAAGCTGCAATCCCAAACTATCAAAGACGCTTTGTGTTTCCGGATTAAATTGCCAGTTACGGGTGTCTAATTGCACACTGCGCTGCTGCTGTGTTGCAATGTCGCGCAGCCCCAGAGTAATGGCATCGCGGCCGATTTGCTCTACCAGCAATAAATTAACGCTGCTGGCGTCTGTCGCCTGATGTTGATTAACTGACACAATTTGTTGCTGTGGGCTGATACCGGCTTGCGCGGCAATAGACTGTGGCGCCACAGCGGCAACGATCGGACGCATCGTTTGCACGCCCAAAAGATACATCAGCCACAAGGCAAATACGGCAAAAATAAAGTTTGCGGCGGGGCCGGCGGCAATAATAGCCATGCGCTGCCACACTGTTTTATGATTGAACGCCAGGTCTTTAAATTGCGGCAATACCGGATCTACCCGCTCATCCAGCATGCGAACATAACCGCCAAGCGGAATAGCAGCAATAACAAACTCTGTACCTTGCTTGTCACGCCAGCGCAACAAGGCCTTGCCGAAGCCGATAGAGAAGCGCTTTACCAGCACACCGTTTTTACGTGCCACCCAAAAATGGCCAAATTCATGCACTGTAATCAATACGCCAAGCGCGACAATAAATGACAACAAATTCCAAACCGCACCAGACATTAACTTAGTTTCCTTAGCTGTAACCGCGCATGCTCACGTGCTTGCTGATCCAATGCCAATATATCATCCAGCGTGCCGGCACGAAAGCCGGCAAAATGCTCAAGGCTGTGCGCATTAACCGCAGCAATGTCGGTAAAACGGATTTGCTGCTGCAAAAAGGCCTCTACAGCGATTTCATTGGCGGCATTAAGCGCCGTCGTCGCACCCTGACCGTTTTGACATGCTTGCATCGCAAGGTATAAATTCGGGTAGCGTTCGGGTTCAGGCTCGGTGAAAGTAAAATCACGCATTTGCTTAAAGCTCAGCGGCGCCACCGGGCTGGCAATACGCTTTGGAAACGCCAACGCATGTGCGATAGGCGTGCGCATATCGGGCTGGCCCAGTTGTGCCAGTACCGAGCCATCGCTGTATTGCACCATAGAATGAATAATACTTTGCGGATGGATCACCACTTCAATATCGGCTGCCAGACAGTTAAACAGCCAGCGAGCTTCAATAAATTCGAGGCCTTTGTTCATCATAGTAGCGCTGTCGACGGAGATTTTATGCCCCATACTCCAGTTAGGGTGTGCCACAGCTTGCGCCGGAGTAATCTTGCCAAACTCAGATAACGGCGTATGCAAAAACGGGCCGCCGCTGCCGGTAAGCAGCAACTTGCTGATGCCAAAGTCGCTGATCTGCTGATCGTGTGTATGTTGCTGCAACGCCGCCGGCAAGCACTGGAAAATAGCATTGTGCTCGCTGTCTATCGGTAACAAGGTCGCACCGTATTGCTGCACCTTGCTGATAAACAGCTCACCACTCATAACCAACGCTTCTTTGTTGGCCAGTAATACTGTTTTACCCTGCTCCACTGCCGCCAGGGTGGGCAATAAGCCGGCCGCACCGACGATAGCAGCCATCACAATGTCTGCATCCGGGTGCGCAGCTAACTGGCACAAGCCGTCCATGCCTGCCAATACCTCAGTTTTACTACCGGCCAGCTTTAACGCCGTTGCTAATGCTTTAGCAGCATTATCGTCCAGCATAGCGGCAAAGCGCGGTTGATACTGCAAACATTGTTGCAGCAACTTATCGGTTTGCGTCGCCGCAGTCAGCGCTAATACACGGTAAGCCTGTGGATGCGCTTCCAGTACCGACAAGGTACTGACACCGATAGAACCGGTTGAACCGAGGATCACCACCTGACGCATTAGTAAAAACCGCTAAAGATGGCCAGAATAATGGCGAACAACGGTGCTGTTGCCGTTAAGCTGTCGATACGGTCTAAAATACCACCATGGCCGGGCAAAAAAGCACCGCTGTCTTTTTTGCCGGCCACACGCTTAAACATACTTTCAGTTAAATCGCCAAACACCGACAAAATAGTTAACAGAAAAGCAGCGATATACCATACCGGCGTTTGTGCCGGCCAATCCTGCAACTCAGCAACCACTGTTACCACTATGCCGACGAATATCAGGCCACCCAACATGCCTTCTATCGTTTTGCCCGGGCTCACTTTAGGCAGCAACTTATGCTTGCCGAAGGGTTTGCCAACAATATAGCCGCCGATATCTGCTGCCCACACTAAACCAAGCAGACAACAAATCAGCCAGGCACCGGTAAAGTTCGATGCGGCATAATCGGTAGAGCGGATAAATAACACGGCCGCCCAGGCGGGGATCAAAGTTAACCAGCCCATCAGCGCCTTGCGCCAATCACTGTTGGCCCATAATCTCTGGCTTCGCGGATAAGTAAGCACTAACACTATCGCCAACAACCACCAGCTGACACCAGCCAATAGCAGGCTACTGAGCAGTACATTGGTTTCTACCGGCCAACTGCTCTGTACCGGCAGTTGCCAATATAACAGCGCGAAAATTGCGGCGGTTAAACCCACATACACCCAACGCATTGCTTTGGTTGGTAAACCACAAAAGCCGCTCCATTCCCAGGCTCCGAGTAAAAAAGCGCCGGAGATAAACAGCGCAAAACCCGGCAGCGGCAAATAAAATACCGCCAGTAAAGCCAGTGGCGCCAATATCAATGCAGTAATTACGCGTTGTTTAAACAAATTAGTTATCCTTTACCCAGCGTGGCCAGTTGCCGGATTTGTTCTCCGGTACAACCAAAACGACGCTCACGGTTCACAAAGGCCGCTATAGCTTCAGAAAACACCTGCTGATCAAAATCAGGCCATAAGGTGTCGGTAAACCAAAACTCAGCGTAAGCAGCCTGCCATAATAGAAAGTTACTGATGCGCACATCACCACCGGTACGGATCAATAAATCCAGTTCCGGCTGCTCTGCCATCTGTACCTGCGCAGCAAAAGTGTCTTCGTTAATATCAGCCGGCGTCAGTGTACCGTTTTGTACCTGCGTAGCTAACAGCCGGGCGGCATTTACCATATCCCAGCGGCCACCGTAATTGGCGGCAATATTCAGTGTCATAGCGGTATTATCCGCTGTCAGTTGTTCTGCTTTGGCAATATTAGCTTTTAGTTTGTCACTGAAGGCTGATAAATCACCGACAATTTTCAACCTGACATTGTGCTTATGCAGCGTTTTTACTTCGCTTTGCAGTACCATCAGAAACAGCTGCATCAAGGTTGACACTTCATCTTCCGGCCGGCGCCAGTTTTCACTGCTAAAGGCAAATAACGTCAGCGATTTGATGCCCAGTTCGCGGCAAAAGCTGACACTGCGTCGTACCGCTTCTACGCCTTTCTTGTGGCCCCATACCCGCGGTTTACCTTGCCGCTGTGCCCAACGACCGTTGCCATCCATGATAATTGCCACATGCTGCGGCAAGTTTTGCGGTTTGAGCTGCGAGTCTGCAGTCATAACGTGCGACCTGTCCTTAACTTGTTATACCCACCAGTCTGTTGCTGGTGTCAGATAAAACCTTTGCCGGATAGAAAAAAGCGCCGTAATGCCAAAGCGTCACGACGCTGTAATGTTAACAGAAGGCCAAATCAGACTTCCATTAATTCCTTTTCTTTCTCTGCCAGTACGTCATCAATTTTCTTCACGAAGGTATCAGTAATCTTTTGGATTTCTTCCGCTGCACGGCGCTCGTCATCTTCACTGATTTCTTTGTCTTTTTGCAGCGCTTTTAAATCTGCATTAGCATCGCGGCGAATATTACGCACGGCAACACGGCCGTTTTCTGCTTCGCCGCGCACCAGCTTAACCAGGCTCTTACGCCGCTCTTCTGTCAGCGCCGGTAACGGCACACGGATAATAGTGCCGGCAGACATCGGATTTAAACCCAGGTCTGAAGCCATAATGGCTTTTTCTACCGCAGCAGTCATGCTCTTATCAAACACGGTAATAGCCAATGTGCGGGCGTCATCGATAGATACGTTAGCAACCTGACGCAGCGGTGTATCTGTGCCGTAATACGAGACAGAAATACCGTCTAATAAGCTTGGGTGAGCGCGACCGGTGCGCACTTTGGTTAATTGAATTTTAAGCGCATCAACGCTTTTTTCCATCCGCACTTTGCTGTCTGTAATAATGTCGTTAATCACGATCGGTATCCTTGTTTATTCATGGCGTCTGTTCAGCACGCCGTACTCAGCGCTCTAGTTTACTGTAAATTTTCCGCGTGGTCGATTACTGTGCCTTCCTGCTCACCCATAATTACCCGCTTCAAGGCGCCTGCGGTGTTCATATTAAACACACGGATTTGCAAATTATGGTCCCGCGCCAGGGTAAAGGCCGCTAAATCCATCACTTTAAGCTCTTTATCCAGTACTTCGTTATAAGTAAGCTGGCTGTATAGCGTGGCCGTGGGGTCTTTTACCGGGTCCGCCGAAAATACGCCGTCTACCTTAGTGGCTTTTAATACTGCGTCGGCTTCAATTTCAATACCGCGTAAACAGGCGGCAGAATCGGTGGTAAAAAACGGGTTGCCGGTACCGGCTGAGAAAATCACCACGCGACCGGATTTTAATAAGCTGATGGCTTCAGCCCAACTGTAGTTGTCACACACGCCGTTTAACGGAATAGCACTCATCATGCGGGCGTTAACATAAGCACGGTGCAACGCATCACGCATCGCCAGGCCATTCATTACGGTGGCTAACATGCCCATGTGGTCGCCAACTACGCGGTTCATACCGGCTTTAGCCAGACCTTCGCCGCGGAAAATATTACCGCCGCCGATAACAATGCCTACCTGGACACCAAGCTCTACCAGCTCTTTAATTTCCTGCGCCATCCGGTCCAGTACTTTGGGGTCAATACCAAAACCCTCATCGCCCATCAGTGCTTCGCCACTGAGTTTTAATAAGATCCTGCGGTAAGTTGGTTTTGGATTCGTGCTCATGAGATCCCCATAGTGCGTGGTTAATTAGGATTATTGCGGGTAAAAAAAACCGCGGCCAGGTCGTTAGACCTGAAGCCGCGGTTATTCTAGCGGGTTTTGCCCTCAGGCAGAAGAATAAATTACTTCTTCGCTGCCGCGATTTGCGCAGCAACTTCAGCTGCGAAGTCTTCTTCTTTCTTCTCGATACCTTCGCCTACTTCCAGGCGAATGAAAGAAACCGCTTTCGCGCTGTTTTGCTTCAGGAAATCACCAACAGAAACTGATGGATCTTTCACGAACGGCTGGCCGGTTAAGCTCACTTCACCAGTGAACTTGCTCATACGGCCGGCAACCATTTTCTCAGCGATTTCTTGTGGCTTACCAGAGTTAACCGCGATATCGATCTGGATAACACGCTCACGCTCTACCACATCAGCCGGAACGTCGTCTGGTGTTAAGAAGCCAGGGTTGTTAGCAGCAACATGCATTGCTACGTCTTTGGCGATATCTTCGCTACCGCCTTCCAGCACAGCTAATACACCGATACGACCAGAGTGCACGTAAGAGCCGATAACAGCGCCTTCAACTACCGCAGCACGACGTACGTTGATGTTTTCGCCAATTTTAGCAACCAAAGTTGCACGGGTATCTTCAACTGAAGTGCCGTTTAAATCAGCAGCCAGAATAGCTTCTGCAGTGAACAGCTTATTAGCGTGGGCTAAATCAGCTACTGCGTTAGCAAAGGCCAGGAAGCTGGCATCACGGGCAACGAAGTCAGTTTCACAGTTAAACTCGATAGCTAAACCGTAACCGTTAGCTACGCGGGTTAAAATAGTACCTTCAGCGGCGATACGGCCTGCTTTCTTGGCAGCTTTGGCCAGACCACTTTTACGCATCGCATCGATTGCAGCTTCAATATCACCTGCAGTTTCTTCCAATGCTTTTTTACAATCCATCATGCCAGCGCCGGTGCGCTCGCGAAGTTCTTTTACTAAAGCGGCAGTTACAGCCATGGGAGCTTCCTCGTAATAATTCGGGTTGGACAAACAGGGGCCGTGGCCCCTGTCGCAATTTTGCACTGTGTTAGCGCAAGCTTAGCCTGCGCTAATGACAGAGAAATTACTCTGCTTCAACAACGAAGGCTTCGGCTTCAGCCTGAACTTCGATGTTTTTGTCACGACCTTCCAGGATAGCCTGACCTACAGCAGCCAGGTATAACTGGATAGCGCGGATCGCGTCATCGTTACCCGGTACTACAAAGTCAACGCCTTTTGGATCAGAGTTGGTATCAACGATAGATACAACCGGAATGCCCAGGTTGTTAGCTTCTTTGATCGCAATGTGTTCATGGTCAGCGTCGATCACGAACAGCACGTCTGGCAAGCCGCCCATGTCTTTAATACCGCCTAAGCTCTTTTCCAGCTTGTCCATTTCACGGGTACGGTCTAAAGCTTCTTTCTTGGTCAGCTTGTCGAAAGTACCGTCCTGGCTTTGCGCTTCCAGATCTTTTAAACGCTTGATTGACTGACGAACAGTTTTCCAGTTAGTCAGCATGCCACCTAACCAACGGTGATTTACATAGAACTGATCAACTTTGCTTGCCGCTTCTTTGATTGCTTCAGAAGCTGCACGCTTAGTACCAACGAACAGGATTTTGCCCTTTTTCGCAGCTACTTGCTGAATGAATGCCAGTGCATCGTTCATCATAGGAACAGTTTGTTCCAGGTTGATGATATGTACTTTGTTACGCGCACCGAAAATGAACGGCTTCATTTTCGGATTCCAGTAACGGGTTTGGTGACCGAAGTGCACGCCCGCCTGGAGCATGTCGCGCATAGAAACTTTTGCCATGATTTAATTTCCTGTATAAGGGGTTAAGCCTCCATGTATCCCATATGCCGACCTTGGTCTGGCTGTTGTTCAGCGCAAAGCAAAGCACCCCGGAATATGTGTCGATACATGTGTGTTTTGGTTTAATTTCGCTAATCAGCCGCGCTTTTTCTCTATCTAAGAACAAAAGGTTCTGCAATAACAGCCAAAGCGATTTGCTAATTTGCGGCGCGCTTTATACCATAGGCACCTTACAAACACAATCAAATGTGTATTTTTGCAGCAATACGGCGGGCAACGGAATCCTAAAATGAAGCCATTCATTTTCGGTGCGCGTAAGATAGTCCTTCGGTATAACCAGAGAGAACAGGCATGACAGCAACCATCAAAACCCCGGCCGAAATTGAAAAAATGCGTGTGGCAGGCCGTCTTGCCGCCGACGTGCTGGAAATGATTGAGCCCTATGTTAAAGCCGGCGTCACCACTGACGAGCTGAACACTATCTGCCACAACTATATTGTGAATGAACAACAGGCCATTCCGGCACCGCTAAACTACCACGGCTTTCCTAAATCTATCTGTACCTCGGTTAATCAGGTAATTTGCCACGGTATTCCGGCCGATAAAAAGCTCAAAGAAGGCGACATTATTAATATCGACATCACCGTAATTAAAGACGGTTATCATGGCGATACTTCAAGAATGTTTGTGGTGGGTAAACCCAGCATTCTGGCCGAGCGTTTAATCCGCGTTACGCAAGAGTGCATGTATCTGGCGCTGAAAAAAGTAAAGAATGGCGTGCGCCTGGGTGATATTGGCCATGTGATTCAGCAGCATGCAGAGAAACACAGCTATTCTGTGGTGCGTGAATACTGTGGCCATGGCATTGGTGCGGTATTTCATGAAGATCCTCAGGTGCTGCATTACGGCAAACCGGGCACCGGCGAGATGTTAAAAACCGGCATGTGTTTAACCATAGAGCCAATGATTAACGCCGGCGCCAGACAAAGCAAACTGTTGGCCGATGGCTGGACAGTGGTAACCAAAGATCGTAGTTTATCTGCCCAGTTTGAACACACTATTTTAGTTACCGATACCGGCTGCGAAATTTTAACCTTACGCAGCGACGACACCATAGAGCGGATCTTAACGGCGGAATAACCGCCCCAACGGAGTAGCAGTATGAGCCAGGCGGTAACCTACAGCAAAGCGCTTCCGGACAGTTACAGCCTGGAAAGTTATAAAAAGCATTTCGCCGACTTTCATGACTGGCTAAGCCGCAGTTTCTCGCAGCATCCGGTTAATGCGCTGGTCAAAGCCCGCGCGCATTTTATTGACGATGTGCTGGTACAACTGTGGCACAAGTACGAACTGCACAAAAGCAAAGACTTAAGCCTGATTGCCGTGGGCGGCTACGGCCGTGGCGAACTGCACCCCTGCTCGGATATCGACTTACTGCTACTGGCCGACGGCCGTTTATCTGCGGCGCAGCAAGATGCGATAGCGCAGTTTATTACTGTATTGTGGGATTTACGCCTCGAAGTCGGCCACAGCGTACGTACGGTAAAAGAATCGGTAAAGCTGGGCAAAGACGATATCACCATTGCCACCAATCTGCTGGAAATGCGCCTGCTAACCGGTAACAAAGCCTTGTTTGAGCAACTGCAGGTTGAAGTCAGTAAAGACAGCTTCTGGACCAGCCAGGCATTTTTTCAGGCCAAACGCCATGAACAACAGCAGCGCCATGCCCAGTACCACGGCACCGCCTACAACCTTGAACCAAACCTGAAAGCCAACCCGGGCGGCCTGCGCGATATTCAAACCATCGGCTGGGTGGCAAAACGGCATTTTCAAACCCGCACCATGCGGGAGTTGGTTGCTTATCAATACCTGACGGAAGATGAATATCAGGAACTGATGGAGTGCGAGGCTTATTTATGGCAAATGCGCTTTGCGCTGCATATCGAGGCCGGTCGTAACGAAAACCGTATCTTGTTCGACTACCAACCGGCAGTGGCTGAACGCCTCGGCTTTGGCGCCGACGGTAAAGCCTCGGTAGAACGCATGATGAAGCGGTTTTTCCGCACCGTGCAGCGTGTCGCAGAATTAAACGAAATGCTGTTGCAACACTTTGACGGCAGTATTTTAAACCACAAAGAAAAAGTTAAAACCCTGCTGCTGGATGATTATTTTGAGCTACAGGGCCACTTAATTACGGCACGGGATAATGCAGTATTTGCTCGGCGCGACAACCTGTTGCGGCTGTTCTGGCATATTGCTAATAACTCCAACATTACCGGGGTGCACTCCTCTACTATGCGGCTTATTCGCCAGGTACGCCGGCGCTTAATGGGGGACTTACAGGATTATGAAGCCTGCCGTCAGCTGTTTTTAGCCATTATCCGCCACCCGCGCGGTATGGACAAAGCCATTACCCTGATGCACCGCTACGGTGTACTGGCAGCGTATTTACCACAGTGGCGCAATATTGTCGGCCAAATGCAGTTTGATTTATTCCACGCTTATACAGTGGATGAACATACCCACCGCCTGCTGAAAAACCTGTATAAATACACGCTGAGCGAACATGAAAGTGAATTTCCGCTCTGTAGCGATATCGTCAAAAAAATGGAAAAGCCCGAGCTGTTATATTTGGCCGGTATTTTCCATGATATCGCCAAAGGCCGCGGCGGTGACCACTCCGAATTGGGCGCTATGGATGTACGCGAATTTGCCAAGCTGCACAAGCTCAGCGAATTTGACAGCAAACTGATCGCCTGGCTGGTAGAACACCATCTGCTGATGTCCGTAACTGCGCAGCGCCGCGACATCCATGACCCGGCAGTTGTGGCTGAATTTGCCGAAAAAGTGCGTGACGAAACCAGGCTGAATTATCTGTACTGCCTGACACTGGCCGATATCCGCGCCACCAACGACAACTTATGGAATGACTGGAAAGGCTCATTGCTGCGTGAGCTGTTTTTAGCCACGCAAAAAGCCTTCCGTCGCGGGCTGGAAAAGCCGATGGACTTGCGCGATCTGATCCGCGAAAACCAAAGTGAAGCCATGCCGTTGCTGCTAAAGCAAACCTTTAGTGAAAGCGAAATTTTGCAGTTATGGAGCCGGATAAAAGCCGATTACTTTGCCCGCTACAGCGCACGGCAAATTGCCTGGCACAGCGAGCATATTTTGCGGCATAAAAACCCCGATGAACCGATGGTGCTGATCAGCAAAGCGCCTATTCGCGGCGGTACCCAGGTATTTATTTACACTAAAGATCAGCCAAAGCTTTTTGCCCGTTTAGTGGCCGCGCTGGACAGCAAAAAAGTCAATATTTTTGATGCGCAAATTATGACTAACAAAGACGGTTACGCCATGGACACCTTTGTTATTCTTGAACAAAACGGCGACCCGGTGAATTCGCCATCACGTCAGCAAAGCATCAAGCGTGCACTGGAGCTGTATATTCAGGATAAACCGGATTTGTCGCGGCAAAAAACCAGGTTGTCACGCCAAATGCGCCAGTTTAACGTGCCGCCTAAAGTGGTGTTTTTACCCGGCAATACCGCCAAACGCACTATGGTTGAGCTGGCAGCGCTGGATACCCCGGGCTTACTGGCCAATATCGGCGAAGTGTTTCAGCGCTGCGATGTCAATATTCATGCCGCCAAAATCACCACCATTGGTGAGCGGGCAGAAGATTTTTTTATGATTTCAAATAGCGACGACCAGGCCCTAAACAGCGAGCAACAAAGCGCGTTGAAGCGGGCACTGATCGAGCAACTTTCACAGCAAACAGAAGGCTAACACAGACAATGTCAGAGTTAAAAAGCATTATCGAACACGCATTTGAGCAACGTGCCGACATTACACCGGCCAGCGTCAGCAGCGAAATAAAACACGCAGTAGAAACAGCTATCAGCATGCTGGATAACGGCAGCGCCCGTGTGGCAGAGAAAATTGCCGGTGAATGGGTAGTACATCAGTGGCTGAAAAAGGCGGTATTGCTGTCGTTTCGTATTAACGATAATGCTGTGATGGATGGCGCCGAAAACCGCTTTTTTGATAAAGTGCCGATGAAATACGCGGATTACAGCGATGCCCAATTCCGCGCCGATGGCGTGCGTGTAGTGCCGCCAGCCGCCGTGCGTCGTGGCAGCTATATTGCTAAAAACGTAGTATTGATGCCCTCTTACGTCAATATCGGCGCCTATGTCGGCGAAGGTACCATGGTAGACACCTGGGCAACTGTAGGTAGCTGTGCGCAAATTGGTAAAAACGTGCATTTGTCCGGCGGCGTTGGTATCGGCGGCGTATTAGAGCCGCTGCAAGCTAACCCAACCATTATTGAAGACAACTGCTTTATCGGTGCCCGCTCAGAAGTGGTAGAAGGTGTTATCGTTGAAGAAGGCGCGGTGTTGTCAATGGGTGTGTATATCAGCCAGAGCACGCGTATTTATGATCGTGAAACCGGTGAAATAAGTTATGGCCGCGTACCGGCCGGTGCTGTGGTTGTGCCGGGTTCTATTCCGTCAAAAGATGGCAGCCACAGTTTATATGCGGCTATTATTGTGAAGAAAGTCGATGCACAAACCCGTGCTAAAGTGGGTATTAACGCGCTGCTGCGCAGCGTCGAGTAATCTGTAGCAGATAGCAAAACGGCAGCCCTGGCTGCCGTTTTTTATGTCGTAGCAGTGTTCTCAGCCGATATACAGCATCACCGCAAAGCTAACCAAACCGACGGCAGCAAACATGCCGTACTCCAGGCGCTTTTCAAATTGTTTCTCAGCACCCGCATCTGCCGGCACCAGCAGCGCAGAAAATAAGCAGGTTAACCCAGCCAATAAACACAGTGTGGTTAAAGCAAATACCAGCGCAGAACCTAACATCGCCATATGTCACCCTTATCTGAAGTTGATCTTAAAACCGGTTAAGCCGCGCGGCGGCAAAAAACTGAGCGTATTCTAGCATAAAAACAGCGTCGGTACGCCAGAGCTCTGTTACAACGTTATATTCTGTTACTAAAAATCAGGCTTTAGTACAGCGCAGTTTAAGCTAAAGGCTTTATACTGGCGCCATAGCAGTGGCCGGTATCTTATGAGGTTTAAATGTACTACTTTTTTCGTGGCCTGACTTTGATCCATACCAAAGGTTTAAAGCGTTTTGTGCTGGTGCCACTGTCAATTAATCTGCTGCTGTTTTCCTTTGCCTTTTATGTTCTGCTGCAACAAGTCAGTGCTATGGTGAGCGCGGTACAGCAATATCTGCCCGGCTGGCTGCACTGGCTGGAGTATTTATTGATCCCATTGGGTGTGATGACGTTGGTTATCGGCCTGGCGTACAGCTTTACCATGGTAGCCAATTTTATTGCTGCGCCCTTTAACGGCTTACTGAGTGAAAAGGTGGAAGCGCATTTGTCCGGCCGCGTAATTCCTGCTACCACCATGGCCGCCTTTGTTAAAGATATACCGCGCATGCTGGGCCGCGAATGGCAAAAGCTGCTATACGCCCTGCCCCGCGCCATTATTTTGTTTGTGCTGTTTTTATTTCTGCCGCTTGTCGGCCCGGTACTGTGGTTTTTATTTACCAGTTGGTTACTGGCGATTCAGTATGCCGATTACCCCTATGACAACCACAAAATTGACTTTCGCAGCATGCGTCAACAACTACGCAGCCAACCGGGCACCAGCTTTGCCTTTGGCGTGACAGTAAATATCGCCTGCATGATCCCGTTGTTTAACCTGTTTGTGATGCCGATAGCGGTATGCGGCGCCACCACGATGTGGGTAGATAAACTGGCCGCGCAAAACGACCCGGCATTAAAAGCACCGGGCGCTAAGGCATACAACAAACTGGATAAATATTGTTAGTTCAGATGGGTGAAATGCTGCTTAAGCCACGGCAAAGCGATAGTCTCAGGCTCCAGCGTTTCGCCGGCATCAATGCGCAGCATCGGTGCCAATTCAGTGCCCTGAATCTCCAGCAGTAATTCGCGTAGCTGCTCGCCGGCACCACAGAAGGTGTCATAGCTGCTGTCGCCCAGCGCAATGACTGCAAATTTTTTACCGGTTAACAGCGGAAAACGGTTTTGTACATCGAGATAAAACGGCAGTAAATTATCCGGAATATCACCCTGGCCGGTGGTAGAGCTTATTACCAACCAGATATCGGCATTAAAACTTAATACCTCATCCAGTTTCGCTTCCTCATAGCGTGTAACCTCGTGTCCCAGGCCGGCTAATAAAGGCTGTGCCTCTTCAGCGACATATTGGGCGGCACCATATACACTACCGACAATCAGGGCGATTTTTGCCATTTTCCCTCCATAAAAAGCTCAGCAAACTGTTGCTGATAATAGATTTCATCTACCGGCCAGCCAAAGCGGCTGAACAAGGGTTCAAGCTCGTTCAGACCGGCGTTAAGCGTTAAAAGTTCGCCGCTAACCGGATGCGGTAACCGCAGTTGTTTTGCAATTAACAACAAACGCCTGCAATTAAAATGCTGTTTAAATAACGCATTGTGTTTACCGTCGCCGTGGCTGGTATCACCCGCTATCGGATAACGTAAATGTGCCAGATGGCGGCGTAACTGATGCTTGCGGCCGGTTAACGGCTGCAGCGCCACCAGCGAGTAACGAGCCGCAGGGTATTTACTTACCGGTATAGGCAATTCTACCTGCTGTAACGGCTGATAGCGGGTTATCGCTTGTTGCGGCGCCTTGTCATCCCGGCTGAATTTATCGGCGATTTTATCCAGTTGCTCTTTCAATGGGTAATCCAGCTCGCCGCCGCTGGGCATAAACCCCCGAACTACCGCCAGGTAATGTTTACGCCACAACTGCTGCTCTATCTGCTGGCCAAGCAAGCGCGCGATATCGGCAGATAAAGCAAATAACAATACGCCCGAGGTAGGCCGGTCCAACCGGTGCACAGGAAATACGTGTTGGCCAATTTGGTCACGCAATGTTTGCATGACAAACACCGTTTCGTGCTTATCTAAAAACGAGCGATGCACCAACATACCGGCCGGTTTATCTACTGCGACAATATACTCATCCTGATAAACAATGCCCAGCGGTTGCGTTAATACAAAAGGCTCAGCAGAACTCATCTGTTACCCGACAATGCGCTGTCAAGCTGGGCAATAATATCCAGCAAGGGCACCAGACGCACGCCCAGTGGTTTAAAAGCCTCTTCAGCAATCGGCAACACACTGATCTTATCCGGCAACGCCAGCTTTGCATCCAACAAGGCCTGCATCCGCGGCAGAAAAATAAACTGTAACCATTGCTCAAGCGGCATAGTGTCGTAACAAAACGGCATCGTACTGGCCATGGCGCTTGCTGAGGGCGGCAATGAACGCCAAAGCTGTTGCTGTTTCAGCTCTGTTTCAAGTGCCCCAAGCAGGGTTTTAACCGTATTTGACATAACGACCTCATAATAAGCCAGGCAGTTTACCATAAGCTAAAGCTTCAGCCAGCCCTTGTAAAACAGCAGACTAATCAGCATTATCTGCTGATAGCTTTAGGAGTAAAGTATGGGTTCGGTATTATTACTGCTGGCAATCAGCAGTATCTGTTATGTATTTTGGCTGCAACGCAAGCAAGATGAGCGGGCTGTTGTGGTAGCCCGCCAACTGTGTCAGCAACAACAGCTGCAGCTGTTAGACTGCGGCCGTAGTGGCCACAGTTTTCGCAGGATTAACGGCCGGTTACGCTTTATTACGCTGTATCAGGTTGACTTCAGCGGTGACGGCGAAAGCCGCTATCAGGCAGAGTTATTACTTAGCGGCATGCGCCTCGCCGCGTTTAATTTACCGGCGTACCGCATTAATTAGCCGGTAATTTGTGCTTTAATTGTCCGGTGAGAAAGTCTTTTAACATAACCCAATCTGCAGCCAAACTGTAAAACGGGTACCGGAACGTAGCCGGCTTATTGTGTTCAAACACAAAATGACCAACCCAGGCAAAACCATAGCCGATCAGCGGCAGTAGCCACAACCAAAGCCATTGCTGCGTAAACAACGCATACACCAACACAGCAATAACTAAAGTGCTGCCGGTATAGTGCAGAGCACGGCACACCGGGTTGCGATGCTCGCTTAAATAATACGGATAAAACTCGGCGAAACTGCGAAATGTGTTCATAGGCATTGCCCCTGCTTATTCAACGGCCATCTGCTGCCGCGGCCGGAACATCAGGGTACCACTTACCGTATTAAACGCCAGTTCGGTGACCGGTTGATATTTATCATCGGCAAAAAAAGCCAGGTACTTTTCCAGTGTTACAAACACGCCTATACCGGCAGATTGCTGATCTTTGTCGACAATAGAATCCACCGCATGGATAAGATAATGCCCCAACCCCAAATGCTGTTGCTTTGGTGCCACAGCAATAAAAGCCAACATATGATAATGCTGCGCCGGCATGGCGGCATGAATTTTTTGCTCTTTCTCCAGCAACTGTTTGGTAGAAACATAACCGGCTGTCAGCAGCATTTTCAAGCGCCAGTGCCACAGCCTGCCGGCGCCTATGCCGGAGTCCGGTGCGATAACACAAGCCACGCCCAACAACTGCTCTGCATTAAACAAGCCTATCATCGGCTGTTTGGCTTGCCAGAAGGTATTAAGCTCCTCTCTGATTGCTGCCCGTAAACGCTGTTCATAGTCCGGCTTTTCCGCACGAAAAATCTCCATAAACAACGGGTCGTCATGATAAGACTGATACAGCAACGACGCCGCCAATTTTAACTCATCAGCACTGAGTAACATGGCTTTTAACCGGTCCGGCGCTACCGCATTAAGTTCAGCTAACATAAATTCCCCGTTTGATATTGTTGTTTTTTTATCCACAATAGCAGTGCGGCTATCAATTGCCAAGCAACCGATCACAGCAATCCGTCGCAAAGCTGGCTATGCTTACAGCAAGGCTTTAAACAGGAGACGTTATATGGATATGTCAGAGCACAACCTGCGCACCTTGTTTGCTCAACTTGGGCTAAACAACAACGAACAAGCTATGGCGCAGTTTATTCAACAACATAAGTTGGCACCGGGCATGGCCATTCAGGATGCGCCGTTTTGGAACAGTGCCCAGGCCGGTTTTCTGCGCGAGTCGTTAAAGCAGGACGCCGAGTGGTGTGAGATTATCGATGAGCTGAACGCTCTGCTGCACTGAGCTGCAGAGCGGTTTATTATCGATATGTTCAGGCTTACAGATATTTATATGCTTTGTCGCCCCAACCGGTTAAACGGTTTTGTCTGAAGATCAGCGGCGTGCATTCTTCTTTTGAGGTTTTACCATCACTTTTGGCATGATGGGTACGATAAAACAGCACCGTTACCGTTTCACCTTCATGGCTGAACGATTCGGTAAAATCCGGCGTACCTAACAACGTGCGGACATCATCTGCGCTGGTATCTAATGCCAGCTTATTGATTTGTTGCTGATTATATTGCTGGGTTTTCTTCCAACTGCTGTCATTATCAAACTCGCGGTCGCCACCAACGGCAATAACACATCCCGACAACGTCACTGCTAAAGCTGCAGCAATAAAAAACTTTCCTGACATAATGATTTTCCTGTGTTGTTTTATCAAGTAGCCGTCGTTTCAGGCTCCTATACAGTCAGCAAAGAGCATGCCACAGATTAAACCTATATAAAACATAAGGTTAATAAAATCCAGCTACTATTCAATAGCTATCAGTGGTAAATTCCACCACTAGTTAGTCAAACAGGCAAAGCAAATGACAGACCCGGTACAACTACTGCAGCAAGTAGCCGCACAACTGCAACAGGAAGGCAAAACTCCCTGCCTGGCGCTGTTTCGTGCCAGGCTGGCAGGGCAACTGCCACCGCAACAACTGTTCGCTGCTTATCAGCACTGGCGCAACAATCCCACGGTAGCCAGTGTTATTACAAGCGCAGAACCCGCTGCCACAACGCCTGAAACTGAGGCCGATAATAGCGACCTGGCGGCCGCCCTGGCGCGTATCGAAGCCAAACTGGATTTACTGCTGGCGAAGTTGGATAACTAACTATGTATGTCGCACAGCTGCGGTTTAAACTGATTGCCGATACCGATTTCAATCGCGCCGAAACGGCTATTCGCCGCTATATTGAAGCGTTGATTTTTAACGGTCAGATACTTGGCCGCGAATTTCCTACTGCCTGGCAACAAGACAGCTTTAGCAGCCGGGTTGTGCTGCCGGCAGAAGATGCGCTGCTGCAAAAATATCACAGTGCACGTGGCCTTTATGCACTGGAGCAATTGGCTGAGGCCGGGTTGGCTTATCCGCAACTGCAACTGCAAGGCATGGATTTGATGTCGCAGCACACCGATCCCTGTGACAGCGCCGGTTTCTACATTTTGTACAGTCGTTTTAGTGATACCTGCTCAGCACTGCGCTGCGGCGAGCATTTTGCGCCGGTGCCATTGTATAAACTGCACAATAGCGGAGCGGATTATGAGCAGCTGATCCGCTGGCAGTTGCAGTACCAGGCATTGGACGAAATTCAAATGCAACACAGCAGAGTGCTGCTTAAAAGCGCTGAGCGCAGTTTGCAGCAGCTTAACAGCAACTTAAATAAGCAAGGCCGCAGGTTGGCAACACAACTGGAAAAAGCCAACAGCAAAGCGGTGTACTACGCACTCTACAGCGGCAGCACGATGGATTGCACAGCGGAAGCCGGTAAAACCTGCCCCGGCTGCGGTGGCGACTGGCGCTTAGCCCGGCCGCTGCACCAGCTGTTTGATTTTCAGTGCCGGCATTGCCGTTTAGTCAGCAATATAGCCTGGGATTGTCAAAGCCCGTCGTAACCGCACGGCGTCAACTGTGCCAGAAAGTCAGCCAGATTATCCGCCAGCTTTTCTGTCACCTCTCGACCAACATGCTCCAGATACACCTCGCCGCTGCTGTTTAGCACCGACAGCAGTATTTCATCATCTTCCGTGGTCGCAAAAAATACCGTTTCACGCTGCTTTAACCGCCGCTTCATAATGATATGACCGATAATATTTTCCTGCAGCCGTTTTACATCATCACTGTTCCACACCATCAGCAGCGCCAGTTTACCGCGTGGGTGTGAGGCGGCCAGGCCAGCACCGTAATACAGCTGATAAAACGTTTTTATATCAGTGTGTAACTGCAATTCCAGTGCCTGCTCTACATTACTGAAATCGGCAGCCGGCTGTTGTAACACCGGTTGCCACTGTACCGTGTTATCGACAATATCACCTTGCTGGCAAGGCGATGGGCTGGCCGGATCTGCCCAACTACTGAGTGTCAGCTGCTGCTGTTGATGCCATTGAATGGCTTGTTGGATAAATTGGCTGTAATTCGTTGCCAGAGTCACGCGACCTTCCGTCAAACTTTATGATAAACTTGGCGTCATTGTAACGCTAACTACGCCGTGATGACAAAAGCAGACATGACCAGCAGCCACTCAGATCTTCTTGCCGGGCTAAGCCTTGGTAAAGTTACCGCCTATGCCGATAAATACGACGCCGGTTTATTACAAGCGGTGCCGCGCAGTTTAGGCAGGGATGATATTGGCTTAGACCCCGCTGCATTGCCTTTTGTCGGTCAGGATATCTGGCACGGTTACGAACTGTCCTGGCTTAATGCCAAAGGTAAACCAATGGTAGCACTGGCTACCTTTGTCGTACCGTTTGATTCAGCTAACTTAATTGAATCCAAATCCTTTAAATTGTACCTGAACAGTTTTAACCAAAGTCGCTTTTCTGATCTTGGCCAGGTATATCAACATTTACAGCGCGACTTATCCGCCTGTGCCGGCAAACCGGTAAAAGTCAGCCTGCACAACGTCAATGAAATTATGGCATTTCAACCGACCTGGATCCCGGGTCGCTGCATTGATGATTTGGATATTGAAATTGATCAGTATCAATACGATGCCGGCTTGCTGCAAACCCAAACCGACGCCGATATTGTTGAAGAAAAACTGCACTCGCATTTGCTTAAATCAAACTGCTTAATCACCTCCCAGCCTGACTGGGCCAGTGTTTATATTCACTACCGCGGCAAAGCACTGAACCATGAAGCACTGCTGCGCTATTTGATCAGCTTTCGCAGCCATAACGAATTTCATGAGCAGTGTGTCGAACGTATTTTCGCTGATATCTGGTCACGCTGCCAGCCATCTTTTCTGGCCGTCTATGCCCGCTATACCAGACGCGGCGGCCTGGATATTAATCCCTGGCGCGCCAGTGAGCCCTGCCCGCCGCCGGTGATCCGCCTTAGCAGACAGTAAGTTATGTCGTTATAAAACAGCATCACTTTCACAAAAACAACCAACAGCAGGAAGTGCATAAATAATTAATCGTTATTTATCAATAACTTTAAAGTGTAACGCTGGCCTGTACATTTTAAAATACAGCCAAAAACTGAAACAACAAATGAAACAATACCTTCCAACTTTCAAAAAAGCCCTGTTTCTGTTTAAATAGTCGGCGTTTGGCAGACGGACTGCCGGACAGTAGTTCCAACAAGGAATGCTGATTATGCAATATCTTACCTCTACTGAAGAACAGACCTGGTTACCTTATTACCTGTGTAAACGGTAAACCGGCAAAAACATCCCTTACCACAGCGGGCTTTTGCCCGCTGTTTTTTTACATTTAGCTTATTTCTGTACAATCAGTGATCGCATTTACAGCGATAGTCGATATACTTACGCCTAAACATGCATTTAACCATGAACTCTCAGGTGGTGGCTTTGCAGGACGACACGCATCAACAACTGACCAATGCTCTGAAAGCACGTAAAACGCTGGAAGACACCTATGAAGCACAGTTTAAAATTCTGGCATTATTTGTATCCAGATTATCACTGGCGTGTAAAGGTGTTGATATTGAGCTGGATAACCGCTTGGCAAAACTGCGCACTGAGCTAAATCGTGGCACCGATCTGGAAAAGCTGCTGCCTTTTATTGAAGCTACCAGCGACAATCTTAAATTACTGGAATCGCGCCATCAGGCAGATATTCAACGTATGCAGCAGGGCCTGGCTGACGCCGGCAAGATGTTGCAGCAACAAAAAGGCCTGCCGGATCAGTTGCGCCGTGACTTAAGAGAGTTATTGGGTAAAGTCGGCCAACCCTCTGCTACGGTACATGCATTTTTACCGCACTTAACTGAGCTGGCCAAACTGTACCAAAACGTGCTGCAAGCCAAACATCAGTTAGCCGAAGGTAGCGATGATGATGTGCGCTATGGCCATATTTGCCGCCAAATCAGCGTCGAGTTAACAAACTTACTCAGCGAGCTGGCGTTTGCCGAAGACAGTGCCGCTGAAATTGACGAGATCCGTGTAAGCTTGCTGGGTAAACTACCGATTGATGCCCTGCTGGAAGCCTGTTTAAAAACCATTGGCATTATTATCAGCAGCATTAACCGCGAACGCCAGTCTGCTGAACATTTTCTGTTAAAACTCAATGACGCCCTGACCAGCGTGCAGCAATCGGTAGTGTCGTCACTCAGCGCCTCTACTGATTTAAAACAAAAAATGCAGTTGCTGAATCAACAAATTGAGCAGCAAATTGACCATCTTGGTCACGCCAGTCAAAAAGCCACTTCGCTGGAACAATTAAAAATCTTAGTCAGTGATAAGCTCACCGCGATTACCGGTTCCCTGCGGGAGAAAGAACAACTGGAGCAGCAGGAGCGCCAGCAATTGTTGTCAACTCTTGGCAACATGGAGAAACGGCTGGGTGAGCTGGAAACCGACGCCGGCAGCTTCAAAAAGCGTATTGCCGAGCAAAATTTCCGCAGCTTGCAAGATGCCTTAACAGAAATACCTAACCGTGCCGCCTTTGATGAGCGTTATCAATTAGAAATTAAACGCTGGCAACGCTATAAAAAGCCACTATGTGTGGTACTGGCAGACGTCGACCATTTTAAAAACATCAATGACAGCTATGGCCACAGTGCCGGCGATAAAACGCTGAAAGTCATTGCCAAAACACTTAAGCTTAACCTGCGCGAAACCGACTTTATCGCCCGCTACGGTGGCGAAGAATTTATTATGTTGTTTCCGGAAACCGAGTTAGCAGAGCTGGAAAAGCGGCTGAATACATTAAGAGAGAAAATAGGAAAAATTCCGTTTAAATTTAAAAATGTAAACGTACCTATTACCATTTCATTCGGTGCAACCCGCTTTACCGAACAGGATACCAACCGCAGTGCCTTCGACCGCGCCGATGAGGCGCTGTACGAAGCCAAAAAAGCCGGCCGGGATAAGGTCATTCTTAAACCTGCATCCTGAACCGGTATTAACTGATTGTATTAAGGAGCACATATGCATGTGCAATTAAACCCGCTCGGGTCTATGGATTTATTGTCACAACTGGAAGTCGACCATTTAAAACAAAATACACAACAAGCCGCGTTTAATCTGTTCCGCAACTGTTGCCTTGCGGTACTTAATGTTGGCAGCCATACCGACAGCTCAGCTGAAATCTACGAGCAGTATAAAGATTTTGCTGTCAACCTGCTCAGCCGTGAACGTGGTATTAAAATAGAACTGTTTAACCCGCCGCTGAGTGCTTTTGTCGATGGCCAGATTATTAAAGGTATCCACGAGCACCTGTTTGCCGTACTGCGCGATATTCTGTTTTATCACAGCCGGTTGCAAAGCAACAAAAGCTGGTTGGATTTAAATAACAGTGACCATATTACCCATACAGTGTTTGACATCCTGCGTAATGCCCGCGTTATCGATGCCAGCAACGAGCCGAATATGATTGTCTGCTGGGGTGGCCATTCGATTAACGAAACAGAATATAAATACACCAAAGAAGTGGGTTATGAGCTGGGATTGCGTGGCATGGACATTTGCACCGGCTGCGGCCCGGGTGCAATGAAAGGGCCAATGAAAGGCGCTACCATCGGCCACAACAAGCAGCGTATCAGCAGTGGCCGTTATCTGGGCCTGACAGAGCCAAGCATTATCGCTGCTGAGCCGCCAAACCCTATCGTTAATGAACTGGTGATCCTGCCTGATATCGAGAAACGCTTAGAGGCCTTTGTCCGCGTAGCGCACGGCATTATTATTTTCCCGGGCGGCGCAGGTACAGCAGAAGAGCTGCTGTACCTGTTAGGTATTATGCTACACAAAGATAACCGTCAGCAGAGCTTACCGATAATTTTAACCGGACCGAAGCAAAGCGAAGCGTACTTTCGTGATATTGCCGGCTTTATCGAAAACACTTTGGGTAATGACGCATTAAACCTGATAGAAATTATCATTGATGATGCCCCGGCCGTGGCCCGCAAACTAAAACAAGCCACCGCAGAAGTGCGTCACTACCGCAAGTCGGTTGGCGATGCGTATCACTTTAACTGGACACTGAAGATAGAGCCTGATTTTCAACAGCCTTTTATCCCGAATCATCAGAATATGGCCGCACTGGACTTGCACCCTAATCAGGACAGCGCGACACTGGCGGCTAACCTGCGCCGCGCTTTTTCCGGCATAGTGGCAGGAAACGTAAAAGATGAAGGCATTAAAGCCATTCGGCAGCATGGGCCATTTCAGATAACCGGTGAAGCTAAACTGATGCAAATGATGGATACCCTACTACAGGCCTTTGTCGAACAAGGCAGGATGAAACTGCCGGGCAGCAAATATGAGCCTTGTTATCAGGTGCTGCGTTAATGGCACATCTGCTGCTGATAGATGCACTGAACCTGATCAGACGGCTTTATGCCGTGCAGGAGCGGCCGTATCTGCCATTAGCGGATGATGTGGCCGAAGGTACTAAAGCACAGATTATCCGCAACACTGAAAATATGCTGCGCCAGGCTTTGGCCAGGTTGCAAGCAGAGCTGGAACCCAGCCATGCGTTGTTAGTATTTGATGGCCGTGACAGCCTGTGGCGTAAAGCTTTGTATGCCGATTACAAAGCCAACCGCAAACCGATGCCGGTCATCCTTGCCGATGCTCTGCCGGGCTTGCAGCAAACGGCGCAGACGTTAGGGTTTAACAGCGTGCAGCAAGCTGATTATGAAGCCGATGATGTTATCGCCTCGGTTGCGGTCAGATTAGCTCAGCATGGCCAACAGGTAACCATCGTCTCCACCGATAAAGGCTTTTTGCCGTTGCTGGGGCCACACATCGGTATTTATGACGCCTTTGCCAGGCAGTTTCAGACTGAAGAAGCTGTGCAGCAAAAGTTCGGCGTCAGCAGCGACCAACTGGTGCGTTACTGGAGCCTGGTCGGTGACAGTACTAACAATATCCCCGGTGTACACGGCATTGGCCCCAAAGGCGCCCATGATCTTATGGCATTGGGAGCTACCCTGACACAAGCACTGGAGCACCCGGATTGTCATAAAAAATTACGCGAGAAAATTCTGCAGCACAAAGAACAAATCAAAATTTTTATGCAGATTTTATCCCTGAAAACTGATGTGCAGTTGGGGCTTAATCTGCAAGATATGCGGATCCAACAGCATGCAACCCCTTAGTAGAACGGAGGCGCCGCACCTTATGCCATCTATCCGTTCCCGTAAGCTGACATTCTTTTTGTCCGGGCTCGGGATTTATCTGCTACTGACGCTGGCAGTATTGTTCTGGTACCAGGACGATGTTGAGCAAATGAGCTGGGTAGACCGCGAAGTGTTTAATCATAAAATTATCAGCAGCTACAGTACCACCGCCAATATTCAGCAAGATGACGTGCTGCAACGCTTGGGCAGCCCGGATATCACCAGCGCATTGCAACAAAATAATACCGTGTATCAGCTGCTATATTACCGCACCCACCGCAGTGTAGCCGACGGCATTACCACCGCAGATGAATGCACGGCACTGCTGTTTAAAAACCGTCGTTTAATTGCGCTGGGCGAACCTGCCGTAACGCAATATCAGGTAATTGCAGCTAAGAATGCCGGCTGACAACCCTGCCTTGCAGCAATACCAACACTTATGGCAACACAGCGTTGCTCAGCTTGGCAATACAACAGATATCACTCTTTTGCTGACACTAAGCCGGCAACTTGCAGTACAACGCCTGGTTATTGCAGAAGCTCAGACAGATGATACCGCTGCAGACCCGACTGACATGCCGGCTGTTACCGCCACCTTGCTGCACAACGCCGCATTGCCTGCAGCCTTGCAAGCAACAGAGTTGCTGTTATGGTTTGCTCAGCATTACCGCTGGCCGGCTAAGGTTTGCCGCTTGCTACTGAGCGCCGGCTTTTGTGCGGCGCTGGCCAAACATCTGCCGCAAGCGGCGCAGTTCGCCAAGTTACAGCCCTACCCTGCTCTGCTGGCGGCAAAGTTATTGCAGGCAGTGCCGCAAGCCGCAGCGGTAACAACGTTGCTGGCAGCCTGCTACCCGGCAGAGCGTAATATTGCGCTCTGGCAACAAAATCCGCTAAGCCTGCTGCTGACGCAATGTGAATATCTGTGCCGCGACAACATTGCATCTGTCGCATCGCTGCGACAAAGCATAGGCCGGCGTATTGCGTTGACGAAAAGTGATTATGAGTTGCAGTTGCTGCAACGCTTATTACAGCCGGCGTTAAATAGCATTCAGCTGTCTGACAGCACCGACTTAGCCGCAATGTCACAGTTTCACCGCATGTGTGATGCCGACACCAAACAGCTGGTGCTTTATCTGGGGCAAACTGTGACGCTGTCAGCGCCGGTACTGGCGCTGGCGACAGAGCTGAACCGGCAACAGCAACCTATTACGGATCTGCGCCTGGCACTGAATCTGATAGGACGTGAACAATTACCCTATATTCTGGCCGAAGCAGAATTACAGGCCAATCTGGCAGAGCTGCAGCAGCCGGCACAGGCGTTATTACATCAGTTCAGTTTCTGTATGGCGCAGGCGTTATATTTGCTGCCCACATTGCAATTGTCATTGCCGCAATGCCGTACTATTGCGCTGTGTTTGTGCAGCCCGCTATGGTTCAGCGAAGCCGCCTACACTACCGGCCTGCTGCGGCGTACCACACAAGGCATACAAAGCACTATTGACCTGCGCTGTTACACGCAAGACCCCACTTGTGCCAGCCGGCTGAGTACATTGCTGCAGCACTACCAACTGCAACAGTGGGTAAAACCGGCTCAGCAATGGCTGCAAAGCCTTAGCGGCGACTCCGTAGCCGCAGACAACCACACTCTGGCATTACTGCTGGCCTGGCACAGCAGCCTTAGCCTGTTTAGCCCGCATAAAGCTGACACCCTGCCACGTGTACTCAACCTGGCACAGCGACCACTGCAGCTCACTGCCGACAGCGATAACTGGCTGCAACACGTGCTGGCCGGCAGCCATTGCTATTACCCGTTAGAGTTAACATTGTAGTTTTATTACAACATTCACCGGCTTTATAGTGCGTATAACGTCGATAACTGCAGTAAAACTGTACCAAACTGGCGCTTTGGGCCGAAAAATGCTATATTCTGCGCCGTTTTCAGGCCCGCCAGAGGCCCTCTTTCCGAATAATTACGACAGCTAAGGACCCCCGATGAGCAAGCAAATTATTACTGTCATTAAAGGCGATGGCATAGGCCCGAGTATCGTTGAAGCCGCCATTGAAGTATTAAATAAAGTTGGCTGTGACTTCGACTATGAATACGTCGATGCCGGTTTAACGGCACTGGAAAAAACCGGTGAGTTATTACCGCAAGCCACATTGGATGCTATAGCGCGTAATAAAATCACGTTAAAAGGCCCGCTGACTACTCCGGTAGGCGACGGCTTTACCTCTATTAACGTAACCCTGCGGAAAAAATTCAACCTGTATTCAAACGTGCGGCCGGTCATTTCTTTTAAGGGCACTAAAGCACGTTACGAGAATATCGACATTATCACTATCCGTGAAAACACTGAAGGCATGTACTCCGGCCATGGCCAGGTAGTATCAGCTGATGGCATGGTAGCCGAAGCCACCAGTATCGTGACCAAAGAGGGTGCCGAGCGCATTGCCGTATTCGCTTTTGAAACCGCACGTCGCGAAAAGCGTAAAAAAGTAACTATTGTGCACAAGGCGAATATCCTGAAATCAACCTCAGGTTTATTCCTGAAAACGGCGCGTGAAGTGGCAACCCGTTACCCGGATATTGAAGCGCAGGAAATGATTGTCGATAACGCCTGTATGCAGTTGGTAATGAACCCGCAGCAGTTCGACGTTATTGTAACAACTAATCTGTTTGGCGATATCTTATCGGATTTATGTGCCGGTTTAGTCGGTGGTTTAGGTATGGCACCTGGCGCCAATATCGGTGCAGATTGTGCTATTTTCGAAGCAGTTCACGGCAGCGCACCGGATATCGCCGGTAAAAACCTGGCTAACCCGAGCTCAGTGATCCTGGCATCTATTCAAATGCTGGAATACTTAGGTATGCAGGACAAAGCAGAGAAGATCCGCAGTGCTCTGGCTGATGTTATCGCCAGTGGCGACCGTACCACGCGTGATTTAGGCGGCAGCTTCGGCACTACCGACTTTACCGCTGCGGTATTAGAGCGTTTATAACAACTTGACGATTGGTGGCCGGTTCTGGCATGAACCGGCTTGCCCACATCAACACGCCGTAAACCCATCCATGGGGGCTCGACTCAGGCATCCATGCCTTCAACGGTTGACTTAGCGCAAGTCGATTCCTGCTTGAAATCATAAAGTGTCTGATTTTATTTAATTAAGGAACAGACATGTCTCAACCGAAGAACCCGCTGCACGGTGTTACGCTGGAGCAAATCGTTACCGCACTGGTAGATCACTTTGGCTGGCCGGCTCTGGCACAGCAAATAGATATCAACTGCTTTAAAATCGACCCATCGGTTAAAAGCAGCCTGAAATTTCTGCGCAAAACGCCGTGGGCACGACAAAAAGTGGAAGAGTTATATGTGGCAAAAAAGCTGTATCAGCAAAGCTGATACAGCTTTTCGTCTAACCGTTGTAAATAGCCCCGCCACCATTTACATAGCTTTGCAGCACATTGTTAGCCGCATCGCGTTGCACCAACTTAACCACTTCAACACCGGCATTGGTAAGATAGTCATAGCTGCTGTCATACACCGGGCCTTCATCGAAGCCGATAGCACGGGCGTCTTCTGCCGTCGCGGCGCACACTAAACGCTTAACGCCGCTCCAGAGCGTGCCGCCTAAACACATAGCGCAAGGCTCGCACGAGGTGAACAGCTCACGCTTAACACCATCGGCTGACAAACTAAAGCTCTGTATGCTTTGCTCAGCCAGCATAATCGCCATCATTTCGCCGTGTGCGGTAGAGTTATGCAGTGGCATTACCCGGTTTACGCCTACACTAACTAACTTACCGCTGGTGCAGTCAAAAATAGCACTGCCAAACGGGCCGCCGGTGCCGCGCAGCACATTCTGCTTTGACAGCTCAACAGCCAGGGCCATTTTTTCATCGTCGCTTTGATACACTTTCTGCCAGTCGACTACGTCGTTAATCCACGCCGGCAAGTTAAGCGTTAATTGTTGTACTGCTGTCATTATTACTCCAAAACATCTGCTGCCAGCAAACGAGCCGGATTGCCCACGCCAACACGCCGTAAACCCATCCCTGGGGGCTCGTCTCAGCCCGTCCGGGGCTTCAACGGTTAGCTTAGGGCAATCCGACTCTCAGCCTTGTGTTTATTTACTTCTCAGCCAATGGCTTGCTATATGCCAGTTCCATATCCCACGGCAGTTGGATCCAGGTATCCTGCTCAATGTCTGTTATGTACTTATCCACCAAAGGCTTACCTTGTGGCTTGGCATACACGGTAACAAAGCAGGCCTTGGGGAAATGTTCACGCAGCGCCCTGGCGGTTTCACCGGTATCTACCAGGTCATCCACAATCAGTAATTTCTCTGAGTCTGCCAGGCTGGCATCTTTTAAAATGCTTAAGCTGCCTTGTTTATCATGCTCATAACTGGCCACACAAATACTGTCTACCACACGGATATTTAACTCACGCGCCAGGATTGCAGCCGGCACCAAACCACCGCGGCTTACCGCCACTATGGCGTTATAATCATGCCCCAGCAACTGATGTGCCAGCTCTTTGGTGGCACGGTGAAACGCTTCCCACGACACATAAAACATTTTATTAGTGGATAAGGACATCAGGGGTTCCTGCAACTCGGTTAATTGAAAATTATAAGCAGCCCAGGGCTACTTCAACCATTTCATTAAAGCTGTTCTGGCGCAGTTCAGCGCTTAAAGCTTCGCCGGTACGGATGTGATCGCTTACCGTAAAGATAGCCAGCGCATTGATACCGTATTCCGCTGCCACGCCGTATAAACCGGCGGCCTCCATTTCTACCGCCAGCACGCCGTATTTCTCTAAGGTATCAAACAGGGTTTCGCTTGGGTTGTAAAACAAGTCAGAGGTAAACACATTACCTACTTTAACGTTTATATTTTTTGCGCGGGCAGCAGCTACCGCTTTTTCCAATAACTCAAAGCTGGCCATAGCGGCAAAATCCATCCCGGCTAACCGGTTACGGTTAACGTTGGAGTCGGTGCTTGCGCCCATACCAATAACCACATCACGTACTTTAACGTCCAGTGGCAAGCCACCACAGGAGCCGATACGGATAATGTTTTTTACGCCATAAAACTTTACCAGCTCAGTGGCATAAATCGACATCGAAGGAATACCCATGCCGGAGCCCAGCACGCTAACCGGCTTACCTTTGTAGGTACCGGTGTAGCCAAACATATTGCGCACGGTGTTTACACACACCGCATCAGTTAAAAAGGTTTCGGCAATGTGTTTTGCCCGCAGCGGGTCGCCCGGCATTAAAACTGTTTCAGCAAACGCGCCCTCTGGCGCATGAATATGCGGAGTAGCCATATCAATCTCTTAGTTAATTTTATGCAAAAAGGAATCGCCGTACGCCATAGCGTCCAGCGTAAAATAGTCAGCCAGTGTTTGGCCGATATCGGCAAAGCTCATCCGCTCACCTAAGTCGGTGCCCCGCATGCCTGGGGTATAGGCTAATACCGGAATATATTCACGGGTATGCTCGGTGCCGGGCCAGGTTGGGTCACAGCCATGGTCGGCAGTCAGCAGCATTAGCGTGTCTTTGTCGCAAGCTGCCATCAGCTGCGGCAAGCGGCTGTCAAAGTATTCCAGCGCCTCACCATAGCCAATAGGATCACGGCGGTGGCCAAAATTCTGATCAAAATCAACCAGGTTGGTAAACACCAGACTTTTGTCAGCCTGCACTGCCATTTGCGCCAGGGTTTTATCAATCAGTGCTTCAAGCCCGGTGGCTTTCAGACTTTCGCTAATCCCCTGATGCGCATAGATATCCGCGATCTTACCAATGCTTACCACCCTACCACCAGCGGCGGTAAGTTTATCTAACACCGTCGGCGCCGGCGGCAGCACGGAATAATCCCGGCGGTTGCCGGTGCGGGCATAGTTGGTTGCACTATTGCCCAAAAACGGCCTGGCGATAACGCGGCCAATATTGTAATCGTCCAGCAATTCACGTGCTACCAGACAAAAATCCAGCAGCTTCTGCAAGCCAAAATGCTCTTCGTGTGCCGCTACCTGAAATACGCTGTCTGCCGAGGTATAGCAAATCGGCTTACCGGTTTTAATATGCTCGTCACCCAGCTTTACCAGGATATCAGTACCCGACGCGTGACAGTTACCCAGGATGCCGGGTACACCGGTACGCCGGCACAGCTCGTCTATTAATGCCGGCGGAAAGCTGTCGGTTTTGTTATGAAAATAACCCCAATCAAACAACACCGGAACGCCGGCTATCTCCCAGTGACCGCTGGGAGTGTCTTTACCACTGCTTAACTCTCTGGCATAGCCATAAGCCCCGACAACATCGCTACTGTCAACGATATCGGCCTGCACGCCTTGTGACGCTGCGGTAGCGGCTTTTACTAATCCCAGCCGCGCCAGATTAGGTAACGCCAATTGACGGCCGGTTTTAGCGTGAAACGCTTTGGCAATACTGGCAAAAGTATTGGCACCGACATCACCAAATACTTCTGCATCCGGCGCATAACCGATACCAAAGCTATCTAATACCAGGATCACTGCTTTTTTTGCCATAGTCCTGCTCCTGACACCTGAGTTATTTGTCTGTATATCTGATGCGACCAGCATAACCGCTATAGGGTTCATGCAACAGTGGCCGGCACATTTAAAAAAAGGGCACGCAGTGTAAAACGAAGTGCTTTGCTTTACAACAGTGACATAAATATGGCTGTTTTACAGAAAAACAAAACCCGCCATAAAGGCGGGCTTTGGGTAACAAATCGCCGGTTACGGCAGTTGCTGATAACCCATGTTATACAAGGTAAAGCTGAAGATATCGGCCATTTGCTCAATCTGTTTTGATACCGGTGTACCGGCACCGTGACCGGCATTGGTTTCAATGCGGATAAGCTGTGGGTTAACCCCGGCATCTTTCGCTTGCAACTCAGCAGCAAATTTAAACGAATGCGCCGGTACTACACGATCATCATGATCTGCCGTGGTCACCATAGTGGCCGGATGCGCCACACCGGCTTTAACATTGTGCACCGGCGAGTAACCCAGCAGGTAATCAAACATTTCTTTGCTTTGCTCGCTGGTGCCGTAGTCATACGCCCAACCTGCACCGGCAGTAAAGGTATGATAACGCAGCATATCCAGCACGCCCACAGCCGGCAGCGCCACTTTTACCAGGTCCGGCCGTTGTGTCATTACCGCGCCCACCAGCAAACCACCATTTGAACCACCACGAATGGCCAGCTTGTCTTTTGAGGTGTAGCCCTCTTGTTGCAGATATTCTGCGGCAGCGATAAAGTCGTCAAATACGTTTTGCTTTTGCATCTGCGTACCGGCGCTATGCCAGGCTTTACCGTATTCACCACCACCGCGTAGATTTGGCACAGCATATACGCCGCCCATATCCAGCCATACCGCGTTCGGTATACTGAAGCCCGGCGTCAGGCTAACGTTAAAACCACCGTAGCCGTATAAAATAGTCGGGTTGCTGCCGTCGCGTTTTAAGCCCTTTTTATAGCTGATAATCATCGGCACTTTAGTACCGTCTTTGGAGCTATAAAATACCTGTTCAGACACATAGTTATTGCTGTCAAAATCTGCGCCTGACTTACTGTAAACCTCTGAACTGCCGGTTGCCGGTGCAAAACTGTATATGGTTTGCGCAGTGGTGTAGTTGGTAAAGGTGTAATACAGCGTATCGTCAGCTTTTTTGCCACTGAAACCACCCACACTACCGACGCCCGGCAAGCTGATATCACGCAGCAGTTTACCGCTGTAGTCATATTGCTGCACTTTGGCGATAGCATCAACCATATACTCGGCAAAAATATAGCCGGCGCCGGTTGAGGCACTTAACACATTGTCGGTGTGCGGGATCAGATCAACCCAATGTTCTGGCTGTGGCTTAACCGCATCTACTGTTACCACTTTTTTATTCGGCGCATTAAGGTTAGTCACCAGATACAATTTACTGCCTTCGTTATCCAGTAAGTCGGTATCAGAACCGGTGTGGTCCAAAATAGTAACCAGGGCGCTATCCGGCTTGGTCAAATCTTTTAAAAACAACTTATTGCCGGATGTAGATACCGCAGCAGAAATCAGCAGATAGCGGTCATCTTCTGTAACAGTGGCACCGACATAACGGTGTTTTTCTGCATCAACAGCACCAAACACTACCGGGTCGTCTTTTTGTGCTGTGCCCAGCTTGTGGTAATACAGCTTATGCTGATCAGTTTTGGCTGACAGCTCACTGCCATCCGGTTTGTCATAACTGGAGTAGTAAAACCCTTCGTTGCCCAACCAGCTGATACCGCTGAACTTTACATCAACCAGTTCAGTTTCCAATTGCTGCTTGGTTTCAACATCAATAACGATAATTTTGCGCCAGTCGCTGCCACCTTCAGAAATGGAATACGCCAGTTTAGAACCATCTTTAGAAAAGCTGACTTCGGCCAGAGATGTAGTGCCGTCTTCACTAAAAGTATTGGGGTCTAAAAACACTTCGCTTGTGCCATCAGCTAACTGACGGTACAACACATACTGGTTTTGCAGGCCGTCGTTCTTATAAAAGTAGGTATATTTACCTTCTTTAAACGGCGCGCTGACTTTTTCATAATTCCATGATGCCGCCAGCTTTTGCTTAATTTGTTCGCGGTATGGAATTTGCTCAAGATAATCAAAAGTCACTTTATTTTGCGCCTTTACCCAGGCTTCGGTTTCGCTGCTGCGGTCATCTTCCAGCCAGCGGTACGGGTCGGCAATTTTTTGTTCAAAGTAACTGTCAACCACCTCACCTTTGGCAGTTTGCGGATAGCTGATAGCGCCGTTTTTAGTTTCAGTCATAGTAATACTGTTTGGCTCGGTTACGCTGTCGGTTTCAGGGGCGCCGCCACAAGCGGCCAGTAAAGATAGGGTAAGAATGCTTAAAACATGTTTCATCTGCGCGGACTTCCTGTTTCTGGTTATTATAGGCGTCACCGAGCTTAACAAAGAAGCCGGCTCTTGCCTATTTCAACACAACGGATTTTAGCGGCTATTAAACGAAAAAACCCTAACCAAATGGTTAGGGTTTTAATGATGGTGCCCAGACCCGGAATCGAACCAGGGACACGCGGATTTTCAATCCGCTGCTCTACCGACTGAGCTATCTGGGCAAAACTGTACCGCTAAATGGTGCCGCTTATCCGAGTCGAACGGATGACCTACTGATTACAAGTCAGTTGCTCTACCAACTGAGCTAAAGCGGCTGCGACAACATAGAAAAAGTTATTTAAGTTTGATACTTTACAACAACTTTAGCACCGAAATTAATGGTGCCCAGACCCGGAATCGAACCAGGGACACGCGGATTTTCAATCCGCTGCTCTACCGACTGAGCTATCTGGGCAAAACTGTACCGCTAAATGGTGCCGCTTATCCGAGTCGAACGGATGACCTACTGATTACAAGTCAGTTGCTCTACCAACTGAGCTAAAGCGGCTGCGACAACATAGAAAAAGTTATTTAAGTTTGATACTTTACAACAACTTTAGCACCGAAATTAATGGTGCCCAGACCCGGAATCGAACCAGGGACACGCGGATTTTCAATCCGCTGCTCTACCGACTGAGCTATCTGGGCAAAACTGTACCGCTAAATGGTGCCGCTTATCCGAGTCGAACGGATGACCTACTGATTACAAGTCAGTTGCTCTACCAACTGAGCTAAAGCGGCTGCGACAACATAGAAAAAGTTATTTAAGTTTGATACCTTACAACAACTTTAGCACCGAAATTACTGGTGCCCAGACCCGGAATCGTACCAGGGACACGCGGATTTTCAATCCGCTGCTCTACCGACTCAGCTATGTGGGCAAAACTGTCCCGCTAAATGGTGCCGCTTATCCGAGTCGAACGGATGACCTACTGATTACAAGTCAGTTGCTCTACCAACTGAGCTAAAGCGGCTGCGACAACATAGAAAAAGTTATTTAAGTTTGATACTTTACAACAACTTTAGCACCGAAATTAATGGTGCCCAGACCCGGAATCGAACCAGGGACACGCGGATTTTCAATCCGCTGCTCTACCGACTGAGCTATCTGGGCAACGCGGGTCGTATTAAACGGATTTTACGATCTTAAGTCAACAGATATTTTAGTGCACAAGGTGCGTTAGCTTATTAGTTGAGCAAAAGCCCGGAATATAAGCAGACGGGCTAACAAATGCGGTTAATTTTGCATAGAAACTAAGCCACTACCTTATTTAGCAAAAGTTGTTAGAATGCCGGTTATCAACCGTAATCTGCGCAGTTGGCGGCTATTATTGGATCACTAATGGAAAATACTTCGTTTAGTAAATCGATTTTTAAACCGCTGGCATTGCTGTCGGTGCTGATTTTATTAGTGCAAGCTGCGCTGTTGTTATTGTGGAACAAACCTGAACCCGGGTTGGTTAATAAGCAACTGGAGCGCTTAGCCGCCGATACGCGGCTTGTCGGGCGCGTAGTACAACCTCTATTGCGTCGCAACGACCAAAGCACAATAGAACAAATACTGGCTCAGGCCCGTGATGGTAATACCGACCGTGCCATATACCTGTATCGCAAAACTGAGAACAATGACGCAGAGCTGATTGCCAATACCAGCAATGTGCAAGGCTTTGTGCCCCAGCCAGCGTGGCAGGAAACGGCCATGGTACAAGACAACTATCTGGTGGTTCATCATCTTATTAATAGCGGTGGGCAACAAGCGCTGCTGGTGTATGTACAACAATTGGAAGTGAAACCGTTGTGGCCCTATGCGGCTATTTTTGCCGTTAGTTTGTTAATCGGGCTGTTACTCAGCGCTTTTTTTGCCTCTGCCATCTCCGGTTTTTTCAGCCGCCGTATCAAGCCCCTACTGCAGGGAACTAAACAAGCACTGGATAAAAACCAGTTTAACAGCAGCTTGGATAGCCACGTGCGTGACAGCTACGGCACTTTGAGCAGTTACATTAACCAGTTGTTCCGTAAAATTGAAACCGCACAACAGGGCCTGGCTGAATCAGAACAGAACATTAAAACCCTGAAGCAGGAAGTTGACACCCGCATTAAAGAGCGCACCGATGCGCTGGAAACCGCCAAACTTACTGCAGAAAAGGCCAACGAGGCTAAATCAACTTTCCTCGCTACCATGAGCCATGAAATACGCACGCCGATGAACGGCATTATCGGCACTATAGATTTACTGCGTAAAACTCAGCTATCCACCTCGCAGTTCCGCATGACGGATACCGTGCGTGAGTCATCCTTTTCACTGCTGCGTATTTTGGACGATATTCTCGATTTTTCCAAAATTGAAGCCGGTAAGCTGGAATTGGAAACCATACCGTTGTCGCTGGTCGAAATTATTGAGGCGGTAGGCCGTATTCTGGTGTCTGTAGCGTATCAGCGCCAAATCGATTTAAAACTGTTTATCGACCCGCGCATTCCCGATGGCTTGGTCGGCGATCCGGTGCGGCTGCGGCAAATTCTGTATAACCTGGCCGGTAATGCGATTAAATTCACCCAAACAACTCCGGAAACCACCGGCCTGGTGGTGATCAAAGCTGAATTGCTGGAAGAAAATATGGATTTCAGCCAGATCCTGTTCAGCATTATCGATAACGGCAAAGGCATGACACAGCGCCAAATCAGCTACGTGTTTCAACCATTTAATCAGGCTGAGGGTTCAATTACCCGCAAGTTTGGCGGCACCGGGCTGGGGCTGTCCATTTGCCAGCGCTTAACCACGCTGATGTACGGCGACATTAATGTTATCAGTGAGGTCAACAAAGGCACCGAGTTTAAAGTGCGGGTGCCGATGCGCCGCTCAGATGAAATTCATTATCTGGATAAAGAACTGCTACGCGATATCCACCTGTGTTTGTTTACCACCGATGCCCATAATGAAGCGCACTTACAGGCTTACTTCGCCTATGCCGGTGCGGAGTTACAGGTAGAAAACAGCTTTGCAGCATTGCAGGCCAGAGCAGCTGCAATGAAACCACTGCCACCGAAACAAGCGGCAGTATGGGTACTGGATGCCACTTACGAGCAAATTTCGGCCAATGAAATAGACCAGCTGCAACAGATGCCCGGTATGGGACAGGTACAGTTTGTTGTGATAACTAATCAGGTTGAATTGTCCGAGCGCAGCAATGACAAAGTGTATTACCTGCACAGTTCACCTATCTGCCGCAGCCACTTATATGACGCGGTATTAATTGCCGCTAAACGTAAAGCCAAGCCGGTATACGCGGGCGAAAAAACCGTTACAGCCGCAGCACCATCTATTGAGCAAGCCCGTAAACAACGGCGGCTGGTATTGTTGGCTGAAGATAACCTGATGAACCAGCGGGTTATTGTCGACCAACTAAATGCTCTGGGTTATGCAGTAGAGGTAGCCGATGACGGCGCTATCGCATTGGAAAAATGGCGGCGCTATCATTATCCGTTGTTGCTAACCGACTTGCACATGCCAAATATGAGCGGCTATGACCTCGCCAGCGCAATACGTAAAGAAAGCCTGCACCTGAGCGAAGGCGCCGAGTTTACCCGTATTGTTGCCGTAACTGCCAATGCACTCAAAGGTGAAGAGCAAAAGTGCCTGAGCATTGGTATGGACGGTTATATTACCAAACCGATTGAGCTGGCCACGCTGGAACTGATGTTAGCGCGCTGGCTACCGCACCCGCAAAGCAGCAAAAAAACAGTGCCTGTCAGTGGCGATAACGGCCAGAATAACTCACCGATTTGTTTTACCACCATCGCCAATTTCCTTGGCAATGACCCGGCCAAACACGAAGAATACCTGAATTACTTTGTCAAACATGCTGCTGAACTACTAACCAACCTGAGCAACAGTGCAGAGCAACAAGATCGCAGCACGGCGCGCTCGATAGCACATCAATTTAAATCAGTGGCAAAAAGCGTCGGCGCCCTTAGCTTATCTGCCGATGCTTTGAAACTGGAAAAAGCCACAGAAGAAAGCGATTGGTCGGTGATTAACGAGTATATCCGCCAGATGCAGGAAAAATATCAGGAGGTCGTGGCCTATGTTGAGCAGCGTTATTAGCGCCGGTGTAGCATAAGCAGCACGAAAAAAGGGCAGCCAATGGCTGCCCAAACTGTCAGTTACCTGACCACGTAGTGTAAAACTTTATTTAACTCAACAGTTAGCTGTTAAAAGTTAAAATTGATTCATCGTGTTATGTGCGCCACCGGCTTTTAATGCAGCTTCGCCGGAGAAATATTCTTTATGGTCATCACCAACATCAGAGCCTGACATATTCTGGTGTTTAACACAGGCGATACCCTGACGGATTTCCTTGCGCTGCACTCCCTCTACGTAGCCCAACATACCGGCCGCACCGAAGTACTCTTTCGCCAGGTTGTCAGTAGACAACGCCGCAGTATGGTAAGTGGGTAAGGTGATCAGGTGATGGAAAATACCGGCTTCACGCGCCGCGTCAGCCTGGAAAGTACGGATGCGGTTATCAGCTTCCAGTGCCAGCTCTGTCGCATCATAATCGGCACTCATCAGCAGTGCACGATCATATGCCGAAACGTCTTTACCGGCGACTTTCCACGCATCAAATACCTGTTGACGGAAGTTCAGTGTCCAGTTAAAGCTCGGGCTGTTGTTATATACCAGCTTGGCATTGGGCACCACTTCACGAATGCGGTTTACCATTTCAGCAATCTGGCCGACATGCGGCTTTTCCGTTTCAATCCACAGTAAATCAGCGCCATGCTGCAATGAGGTAATACAATCCAGCACTACACGGTCGATACCGCTACCTTGCTTAAACTGGAACAAACCACTGGCCAAACGTTTTGGCTTTAACAGCTTACCATTGGCTTTTACCACTACATCGCCGTTAGCAATATCGTCGGCGCCGCTTATCACATCGCCATCAAGAAAGCTGTTGTATAAGTCGCCCAAATCGCCCGGTTTATTGGTAACGGCAATTTGTTTGGTTAAGCCGGCGCCTAAAGAATCGGTACGGGCCACGATAATGCCATCATCCACACCCAACTCTAAAAAGGCATAACGTACGGCGTTAATTTTGGCCAAAAAGTCAGCATGCGGCACAGTAACCTTACCATCCTGGTGGCCACATTGTTTTTCATCCGATACCTGGTTTTCAATCTGAATAGCACAGGCACCGGCTTCAATCATCTTCTTCGCCAGTAAATAAGTGGCTTCTTCATTACCAAAGCCGGCGTCGATATCAGCAATAATAGGCACGACATGGGTTTCAAAGTTATCAATTTTGCTTTGAACTGCAGCGGCTTTGGCGCTGTCGCCGGCGGTTTTAGCAGCATCCAGCTCACGGAACAAGCCACCTAACTCACGGGCATCGGCTTGCTTTAAAAAGGTATACAGCTCTTCGATTAAGGCCGGTACCGCGGTTTTTTCATGCATGGACTGGTCCGGCAGCGGGCCAAACTCAGAGCGCAGCGCCGCTATCATCCAACCGGATAAATACAGGTATTTTCTTTTAGTGCTGCCGAAATGTTTCTTGATGGCGATCAGTTTTTGCTGACCTACAAAACCATGCCAGCAACCTAACGACTGGGTGTACTGGCTGCTGTCAGCATCATAGGCAGCCATATCGGCACGCATAATTTTGGCGGTATATTTGGCAATATCCAGCCCGGTATGAAAACGGTTTTGTGCACGCATTCTGGCGGCAGATTCAGGATTTATCGCACTCCATGCGTCGCCGTTTTGCTGACGTAACTGCGCGATTTGTTGTATTGCATCTTGGTAAGCTGACATAGCAGTATCCTCTTATTGCTGTTGTCCGGCTTGCCGGACGCTGACTGTTCCCAGGCTGACGTGTTACCTGTTGACTTACACTATAGGTTTCATTTTGGTAATTCATAAAGGTGATTTTTGTGATGACGGCCATTCATGGCATTAATACCAAACCGGGCTTGACGCTGGCCGGGTAGCCAATGCTATGATTCAGTTAAGTTATGCAAAAAGGCTGGGCTATTTAACTAATGAATATTAATAAGATGGATTTAAATCTGTTGGTGTACTTAGATGTGCTGCTGCGGGAGAAGAACGTTACCCGCGCCGCTAACCAACTGAATATTACTCAGCCGGCAATGAGCAATGGCTTAAAACGGCTGCGTGACTTACTGAATGATCCAATCTTAGTGCGCACCTCCGACGGCATGGTACCGACTGAACGTGCACGCGAGCTGGCCCCGGTGGTACGTGGCGTACTGTTAACACTGGAAGAAACGCTGCAACCAAACAAAGACTTTGAGCCGCTTAACAGCCAACGCGTGTTTCGCATTATGGCCAGTGACTATGCCGCTTCAACCTTAATACCGGCGCTGCTGAAAAAGATGCGTGTACAGGCACCGCATACCAGCCTGGATATTATGACGCCATCCGATGTTACCTTTCATGATGTTGAAAACGGCAAAGTGGATATGGCGATTAACCGCTTTGACCAATTGCCGCAGTCGTTTCACCAGAAAACCGTCTGGCGCGACAGCTTCTCCTGTTTGATTAATGCACAAAACCCGGTATTGAAAAACTTCAACTTAGACAGTTACTTAAAAGCACAGCATATTTGGGTCAGCAAAACCGGCTTTGGTGTTGGCGTGGGCATGGACCCGAAAGATGTGCAAAAGTTGGGCTGGGTCGATGAAGCGCTGGCGAAGTTGGGTAAGCAGCGCAGTATTTCGGTATTTACCCGCAACTACCATGTGGCGATGCACTTAGCAGTAGGCATAGATTTAATTGCCACCCTGCCCAGCCGCGCCGCTAAGCTGTATGACAAAGATCCGACTATGGCCATTATGGACCCACCGTTTGCCATACCGTCAATTGAGCTGAAGATGATTTGGAGCCCGTTGCTGCATCAGGATGCCAGCCATATCTGGTTTCGCCGGCTGATTGTCGAAACTGCAGATGAATTGAATTAAAAAAAGGCGCTGTCAGCAAGTCAGCGCCTTTTGCATTGGTGGTTTACTCAGGTTAATCAAGTAACTGATAAGCCGGTAAGGTCAGGAAATCTACCAGCTGATCAGAAGTCGTGATATCAAGCAATAAAGTTTGCGCCCGGGCAAAATTTTGCTCTGCCCATAGCGTTTCACCTACTTCTGCCCGCACCACTTTTGCTTCTTGCTCTAACATCGAAGCAAATAAGGTTTTGGTAATCAGCTTGCCGTTGCTTAAGCTTTTACCGTGTTTAATCCATTGCCAGATAAAGGTGCGTGAAATTTCTGCCGTGGCGGCATCTTCCATCAAACCATAAATCGGCACGCAGCCTTTGCCGCTGATCCAGGCGGCAATATATTGCAGCGCCACGCGGATATTAGTGCGCATCCCCTCTTCAGTGCGCTCACCGTCACAAGGCTCTAACAGCTGTGCTGCAGTAATCGGCGCATCGTCACTGCGGCTTACATCTAACTGATTCTTCTTGCCGCCGGCCAGATACTTAGCAAATACGCTATTGGCGGTGGCAGCCAGGCCAGGGTGCGCTACCCAGGTGCCGTCATGGCCATTGGCGGCCTCCAACTCTTTATCTGCGGTTACTTTCGCCAGAATAGCGGCGTTTTGTTCAGCGTCTTTAGCCGGAATAAAAGCGGCCATGCCGCCCATGGCCAGCGCACCGCGCTTGTGGCAGGTTTTTATCAGCAGACGCGAGTAGGCATTTAAAAACGGTTGCTTCATAGTAACCACCTGACGGTCAGGCAATATGCGGTCCGGATGGTTATTTAACGTTTTGATATAACTGAAGATATAATCCCAACGGCCGCAGTTCAGCGCCACAATGTGGTCGCGCAGCATATACAGAATTTCATCCATCTCGAACACCGCCGGCAGGGTTTCAATTAACACCGTGGCGCGTACTGTCCCTACCGGCTGGCTGAATTTTTGCTCGGTGTAACGGAACACATCATCCCACCATTTAGCTTCCAAATGGCTTTGCAGTTTAGGTACGTAATAGTAAACACCGCTGCCGTTAGCTAAGCGGGTTTGGTAGTTATGCAAAAAATACAGCGCAAAATCCATTAAACCGCCGGGAATCTGTTCGCCGTCGACTAACAAATGCTTTTCCCACAAGTGCAAACCGCGCACCCTGGCAATTAACAACGCCGGATTGTCCTGCAGTGCGTAGTGCTTACCGCTTTGAGCATCGGTATAGCTGATAGTACCGAGGTTAGCGTCGCGCAGATTGATCTGGCCGTCAATAACGCCGGTCCAGCTGGGCGCTTGTGAGTCTTCAAAGTCAGCCATAAACACTTTTACATCGGCATTTAAGGCATTAATGATCATCTTACGATCAACCGGCCCGGTGATCTCAACACGACGGTCTTGCAAATCTGCCGGTATTGGCGCTACCTGCCAATCTGACTGGCGAATATTGGCAGTTTGCGGCAAAAAGTCCGGTAAGGCGCCATCATCATAACGCTGCTGCGTGGTTTGGCGTGCCGCTAATAATGCTGCTAAGCGCGGGCGAAACTCTCTGGTAAGTTCCACCAGTAAGGCACAAGCCTGCTCCGTCAAAATGCTGTCATAGCCTTCATGTAACGGTGCGTTAATGGTTAAACCGGCACGGCTGATGCTTGTTGTCATAATTCAGTCCTTTTTTGCTGCTAATACCCGGCGGCTAATATAGTCGTGCGGGATCAGGGATACGCACTAACTATAAGCGCTTTTCAGCTATAAAATATATCAATGCAAACAATGCCTGCCATTCGCAGTATAAATAGTTAAGTGGCAAATTAAGCCATAATGTTGGCACAGCTTATGCTTTAACTATGACAATGTTGTGGTGTGTCAGACACCGGGTCAATTTTCTGTCGGAGGTGCGCATGGAGTTTGTCCTGCTATTAATTTTACTCTTAGTAATAGTGGTCGCGATGGTAGCCAGCCGTTTTATTGACAACGGTAACCCTTTTCCGCTGCAGAAAAAAGGCAGCTTGTTCAGCCCGGTAGAGCGCTCTTTTATGCAATTGCTGGAAAAAGCCGTGGCCAATGACTACAAAATTATCAACCGGGTGCGGCTGGCTGACGTGATGGAGCTGAAAAGCGGCACCAGCGACAAAGCCCGCGCCAGCACCATGCAAAAGCTAAACGCTAAGTATTTGGACTTTGTATTGTGCGATCCACAAGATTTCAGTGTCGTAGCAGTACTGGACCTGGTAAATAACAGCAATAAGGACGGCCATAAAGCCGTGCCGGATTGGTTCGTAAACGGCGCTTTAGACGCTGCCGGCGTGCCTTATCTGCGCATGAAAATAAAAGCCGGCTATACTGCGGCCGATATTCAGGCTGCCATTGCCGGCCGCCTTGGTAAAGCGGTTAGCAAACCTGAACCTATGTTTAAAGGTTTAGTGAAAACGGGCCCTACCCGGCCGGTACGTTCACTAAAACCGGCAACGCAAAGCGGCAATACTTTGCCGGTGCCGGCGTTGTCACACTCACAAATTAAGGCGCAGCAAACTGCGCTGATCCGGGCTTCTTAACGCACATGGAGAAATGAGTCACTCCGCGCTAAGTTGGAATGCCGCCCGCTGCAACGGGCGGCATTTTTTTATCTGTAAAAAAATCCGCAATAAACGCTAAAGCTATTTATGTTCCGGCCGTTACAGTCTTGAGGAATTGGCAAAGGAGGTTCTATGAGTCAATCCGTTGGCGCCGCGGCGTCGAACCAGGGCTTTGAAGTACTGGGGGCTGTAATGGCCAAAAAGCAACAAAACCAGGAAGCTAAAATGGCAACCATGCTGGTGCAAAGTGCTATGCAATCGGTTGAGCAGGTACAGGCTTCATCCCCTGTAGGTAACCTGGGACAAAACATTAATATCACGGTGTAGATGATATTTTTGGCTTAAAAACAAAGGCCGGCATATGCCGTAATGCCGATCAGATAAGAATTTTTCAGATCGGTT
>NZ_JABSOD010000006.1 GCF_013283795.1 Rheinheimera lutimaris | reverse complement strand
TCTACTTTTAGCGTCAATTAAAAATGGGTGTATTACCGAATGAGACAGAGGTTAAAAAGCACAGCTACTCGTGATCAGGTTCATAGTGGTAATGATCATCATCGCCAAACTCGCCGAGCAAAATGTAGACAGTACGATTAGAGTCTATACCTTCTATTTTTGATAAAATTTCCTCAGGACAAGATTCTGAAAAAGTTATGATAGTAGAATAATGATCTCCATTTTCACTTTCTTCAGTATCCTCAACCCAATCTAATTCATCCAGCTCAGAAACAGAAATACCTAATATACTTGCAAGATTTTTACGGGCGGCTTCTTCTTGCATATCCTCAAGTTGTCGTGAACTCATTTGTAACCCCTGTATTTGATTATGAATCGGCAAAATCCTTTACCAGCCTATTCAGATAATCTGCAGTATGCAACAGCATTTTGTATTTTGTGCCGTTGGTTATCTCTTTGAGCTTTTCCCTTGTGGCCTTGAGCTGAATTGCTGACTGTTCTGCTGTCCACTTATAGCGCCATATCATCGAGATGTCACCGGCCGTGCAGTTTCCGTGCGGTGTATGAAGAACGCCTTTTGAATCGATACTAAAGTGCGACCAACCGCCCATAAGCGGTAAATACCCCCTGTAGTGTACAGCAAGGTATCTGTGAGCCATCAAAGGGGGGGTATTTGTGTCACACCAGCGCTTGCAAGTTTGCTCTGAAACACCGAAGAATTCAGCTGCCAATTTGTGCCGTTTTTGCCAGTACCCAAAACATGAAATATACATGTCCAAAAAGCCCGGTAATTGTTCCTTTTTCGGTAACATTTTGATGTAAAAACTTCCTTTTTTACCTATAAAGAGTACAAAGGCCGTGATTTTTGCCACTTAGTCAAGTTATATCAGATAGTTAGGGCCGTTCCCAGCTCCGTTTTTAGTCGTGCAGGACTCCCGAACTCGGGACTCAGTTCGGATGTAATAGGACTCCGAACTTCGCGGCGACCTTTTTTCTCTCAAAACAGCTCGCCTTCGGCGAGGTGTTTTGAGAGAAAAAACCATGTGCAAATCGCCGTATTTTGAGCCGGAAAAATCGCAGGCGCGGAGACGCGCTAAGAAGGGGGAAAACGCAAAAAATTGCGGGGCCGGAGACGGCCGGAGAAAAACGCGCTGGGCGCGGAACGCTAAAGCGATCTAATGCCTGGCTGCGCCAGAGATTTTATGCAGCTGCGCTGCTGTGGTTCGGCAGGGCGCGAACCGGCCGCCGATTGAACGGCAGGGCAGGTTTTACGCGAAAAAGACTTCTGCAGCCAAGCGGTGGTTTGGTTCCCGCTGTGCGCGCTCCTCCGTCGCGTGCTCGCTGCATGGCTTCGCCATCAAAAGCAGTTCGATCGATGGCAGCGGTTGCAGATTTTTGCTATCAAAATGCTCGCTGCAGCGTTCTGCCGGCGCAGCATTTTGATAGCATTTATGAATAGATGCAAAGCATCACAAAGATGTGACTAACTGCTCTTGGGTTTGAACCGGAACGCGGCCATATGACTCATGCGGCGGCATAAAGCGAAACCACAATTTAACATTGCCCTTTGAGACTTCGACGCCACTGCCTTTTGCAGATGCAGTGTAACCAGCTTGCTTAAAGTCACCGTAATAAAGCTGATCCATTATGCGGCCAGAGCTATCCTCCCAAACGACCAAAAAATCCTGTATGTAATCGTGGTAACCGGCCATGTAAGTGAGCTTAGCAGAGTAACGCTCAGTGTTTGACTGAACAAAATCATACGAGCTGGGGCGCACAGGTTCAGACCTGACTTGCAACTTAGCTTCAGCGGTTTTTTGCTGAGGAACCGTGCTTAGCTGAGTTGCGGCAACAGGCTCTGCCTTTACGCTTGCCGGATTAAAAAAACCATACAAGTAATAAACGGCATAACCTGCGGCAACAATAGCCAGGGGAATACCATAACGTAACGCTTTGCTTGAAAATACATTTAGCCTGGCGTCGGCTAAATTACCTTTATTTTCGGTGTCATCCTCATGTGACGCGTAAGCACCAAAGTACTTTTGGTCATATGTTGCCGTTCCGGTGTTGGACTTAACAAACTTAATAGAACCGTTAGCCTGGTTAATGCCTTGGTAAGACGTCCATTGATAACGCTTTTCAAGGCCAAGCATGCTGAGTTTTAAAAACTGGATTTTACGCTCTGTTCGGTTGCGCCACGTACTATGGCAATCAGATAAAGATTGGCCCATTGTTACTATGTCTAAACCCTTGTGACCGTGTTCAGCGATAAATGCGGTCATTTCAGGGGTCAGCTTTTGCCTGCCGTTAGGACAAAAGTTTTGAAGTTCATCAATAATTACGAGCGCATCATTACTAATATGCTCGTAAATAGTCATTACCTGTTCTTTAGGTATGTGTATCAGCAGTTCTTGGCAGCGCTCAAGCGTTATATCGCACAGCTCTGCAATCTTTTCATAGTTAAGCCCGTTAATACGGGCATAAACTTTACGGCCTTTTTTTATGGCCGGTATTATCCATTTAACAAGCGCTTCATAGCTCTTGCCAGAGCGGGGCAATCCTTCGTGGAATATAATCATGGCTAAAACCTACCATTGGCCAATTGTGAAAAGTTTGCGTAGCAGCCGGAAAGTGACACCGGCACCATAAATGCTTAAGCCCTCAGCAAGACCTGACTGCATTAAAAAGTAGCTAAGGGAATCAGGCAGAGCGGAAAACAACGAACCAAGGCCGGTTGCCAAAAATTCAGGTGGCGATATCAGTTCAAACATATAGGCTACGCCATCAAGAAGCAGCTCAAACAGCGTGAGAACAATATCTTTTAAGAAGGTAAGTATCAGGATAACGACTTCTACCAGCCACTCTACGAAGCCGTTCCAAAGGTCTTTAAACCACTGTTTAATAGCTGTCATAAAATAGCCTCTCTAAAAGCGTAATAAGAAAAAACAAGTAACAACACTGCTCGGATTATCAGCCAAATATTGGTCATTTCGGGGGAGCAAAACTGGTCAATGTTAATGTCTAAACTAGCACCAAACAAAGAAACGTTTGTCTGCCACGTTGGACAGGTGCCGGTTATGCTGACATCAAAAAATGATTCAACAGCAGTGAAAACAGGCGCTTGCTGCATGCGTTCGACAGAAGCCTGTAAAACAGTGCCAAAGTTGCGCTGCTCCCAATCGTTAGGGTTAACGAACTCTTCAAGGGCATCTGTTGAATAGTCCGGCTGCGGGTTGCTATCGTCGCCACCATCCTCGCCACCTTCGCCCTGTGCAATAAGTTCGCTTAACTTACCGTCGATAGAGCCGAGCATTCTGTTAGTAGCATCAATTTTTGAACCATTAGCAGCGCCGCCAACTGTTGTTTGACCGGTCTGCCGTTCCATGAGTTGGGCCAGTAAATCTAAGCGGGTTTCAATTCCTTTGTTGACGTCTTTATAGTCCTGCTTGGTCATTTGCTCAGTTGTTTTGTCCGGGTCTTCGACTTCATCATCAGGCTCGACGTCAGGCTCGTCCGGGTCAGGTGCGCCGGGCTGGTCACTTTCAGCACACATAAACTCGCCGTTAATAGTGCCGCAACCTGCTTCACACTGTTGAACACCGTCAAGCGTGATGCATTTTTCAGCTTTTTTTGCGACGCATAATTTTTGGCCGTTTTTCATGGTGACGCAGTTTTCTTTTTCAGCCGGCGGGGTTGTAGACTCTTCCTCGCCACAGGCAGCGCCGGTAAATACACCACTTTCACCGCCATTTAAGCCCGGTAAAGGTTGCCAGCGAACCATTTCAACGCCGTTAACGTTGGCTATCTGAGAAAACCACCTTGTAGCCAATATCTGGCAATCACACGATGGTATAGACGGGTCGGCACTATCGCGGACGCTCAAACATTGAGGAGGGTTTTCCTGACTGTAAGCGTCAGGAGACGCTAAAAAACTTTGATATGTGTAGGAGCCTTCACCGTTTAATTCAGAGCAGTCACAAGGCTCTTGAGGCACGTAGTAACAATATGTGTTTGATCCGGCTTGACCTTCCAGCGGATAAGGGGCTTCACATTCAACGTCGTCCGATAAAATTACTGTAATGCGCGCAGTAATAGGAACAGAAAAAGCATTAGTGCTGGTAGAAGTAGTGGTCATTGGGTCGCACTGTTGAGCCCATTGTGGTAATTGTCTAACTTTAAGGGTGTTATGACGGGTTATTTCAAAAGGAACAACAAAAGAACCGGGGTCCGAACAAGTGAATTCCAAATCACTTGTGTAATTACCGAATTGGGCGGTGCCAGGACAAGTTGGTGTGACTGAAGGATCACCATAAGAAAATGATGAAATATAATTGTTGTACGATGAAACGGTTGGTCTATCAACTTGCGTGTATGGGCCGGAAGTAGTTGGGCCTCGAACGTTAGTAACTTTACAAGCCTGCTCGGGCTTTACGATACCGCAGCCCTGCAATTCAGGTATCCACTGGCCGCCCTCTGTACAAGCTGGTGGCGGTGCCTCTTGTGCAAATGACCCAAATGAAAATGCCAGAAAAAACGCGAACAGCATTAGCAGCAGGTAGGCTTTGATGATGAAAACGATGATTTTAACGGGGTGTTTTACCAGATATAACAGCCAGGCAATAAGCCGGCGATAGATAGCGGCTGAAAGCCGCTTAATTTCGTGTACTAAAACCTCTGACGATACATTCACCGGTTATTGCTCCCAATACGAAAACTGCCAATGCCCAAACCATATACACCTCAAAAGGAAAGGGCGGTTAAACCGCCCGTTTTTACGATTAACGGCCCAGCATGCTGATAACTTTGCCGTAACCCCATTTGGCGGCAACAGGCAGAATTTTAATTGCTGCAATTGCGCCTAAACCCGCTACTACTACGGCACCATCAACGGCGCCTGTGATTGCTGTAAAGTCCATTCATTTATCCTTTTCACTTAATGAGTTAATTACGACTTGGAACCCCCAAGCCACTAAATACGCCATTACTGGCATTGTCACCCCCAACTGAAACAGAACTGTATATTCCGCTTCAGTCAGGAAGTTCGGGTCGAAAAGCTGATTGATAAAATGCATCGAATCAGCGCTTTCCAATAAAATAAAACCGGTGCAGTTCTCAACCGTTGCTTGCGTAACGATTAACGCGCCGGTGGCGTCAGGAACTGCGCAAAGAGCCATTAGCTGGCGGCCTTAACAGGAACCGGCTTAGCGTCAAGCTCGGCATCCAGTACGGTGAATGTCATTTGCTCAACGCCTTTGACTTTGGCCAGCTCATAAACACCACTGAAATTTACCGGCTTGCCGTAGCAATCGGCTTTGGCCAGCGCCTTGGCCAACTGGATATTCGGCAGGCCGGTTTGCTCGTCAATGAGTTTGAGCTTTAACACCGGCGAGCCATACACCACACGGCCATCGCGGCTGCTGTCTTTTGCGCGGACGTTGGCGACTTCAATTGATGCATACGGCATCGGGTCGCGGCCTTTTTCTTCCATGATGCCGGCTGAAACCGACAGTAAAATAAACGTATCTGTAGCCATGTTATTGCTCCTAAGCGATTAACTGAAAACGGGGTTGGGTAGTGGGTGCCCTGTACCAGCTGGGCTGGTCGCGGTACTCAAAGCGCGTAATTTCGCGCTGGTTGCGTATCATTGGCAGGACATTACGGTCAGCGCGGAACGGGATGGATATATCCAAACCCAATGCCAATAAGCGCTTTTTGTGCACGTAATAGGTTGATGTTTTGGCCGTCTTATCGTTGAATCGCGGGTCATTGAGCCATGACATAGCCATGCTCTGAGTTGCGTTCGCCGCCTGACGACTGGTGACAATTTTTTTAGCCAGTAACTGGTCTGCGATGGTTACGTAATCCATAGTTGCTGCCTCCAGCGTTTTAGTCAGCTTCTCGAGTGTTGTCAGCGTCGGGTGATTTACGAGTTTTTCTACGGTAACGAAACCGTAGTAACAGAGGTCGTAACGCTGCAACTTCTTGCTTTTAAATGAGTGTTCTTCACGGATAACACCGTTTGCCTGACAGTGTTCAATTACCTTTTGGTAGTAGTCACAGTCTTCGTCGGTTGCGTCTTTAAGGTTGGATTTCTGCTTATCCAGCAGGTCGATATGCTTAATGTAAAACTTGGTGTAATCCCAGCTGCTGCCACGACCGCACTTAGACGTGCTGAAATCGACTGTGGCGCCGTTAGGGTACAAATACGGGTGTTTACCGTTTGGCAGTGACAGGGTGCTTATGGCGCGCAGGAAAGCGTATTCGTCGCCCTCGCCAACCATATGGTTTTTGGTAATGTCGATATGCGTGATAATTGCGCCGGTGTAGGTCTTGCGCTGTTTTTCGCCGTCCTTGCCCTGCAGGAACTCAAAGCGGCCAACTGTGAAGGGTGGCAAACCCAGTGAGCGTAAAACGTGGTTATAAACAGCTATGCAGTCGTCTATACACGTGAAGCCAAAGAGATTTTCACAGCGGCCAAAACGGGAAGGGTTGCCCTCTACGTAAACACGGTTGCCGTCACAGTGCACCCGTATAGAGGTGCTGTAACTGGCCATGATAGGCAACTTGCCTTTGATTTTTAATGCGTCGTCGGTTTCGCCGGTCAGCAGGTCGAAATCGATAGCGCCGTTTTTGCCGATGAATGGCAAATCAGCGTCATGCACCTGATAGACGTTTAGCTTGTCAATGAAAAAGCCCTCTGTGGGCATTACTGCATTGACAGGGAAAGTCATGCTGCAAACCTTAACGCTAAAACGAAAAAGCAGAGGGCCGATAAAAGTAGAGAAACGCAAAAAATCAGACAGGTAACACTGCGTGAATAAAGGTATTTTTCACCTAATTTAAAGCCGGATATGAGGAGTAAAAAGCCAAAAAGGCCGAAATATGCAGTTCCGTCGCTCATGCTGTATGGCCCTTGGCTTGTGAGCGTTTGAGGCGAAGCTCTGTACGGCGAATTGAGCGTAAAACCTCAGGCTTGGATAATGCAGCAGAAATGACAGAGAGAAATTTGTTATCCACAGATTCTGTGGATGGTTGCTGTATAACAGGGTGCTCAACAACAGGAGAGGCAGAGGCTGGAACCTGTATAGCCGAGTCCTGCTGCTGAGCGTGTAACTTAAGGGCCACAGTGGCCAGTGTGCTTGCCGGGTTAGAGTGTACGTTAACGTAGATGCGGTCACGGAATATCCAGAAATTCAATTCCGGCAGTTCGTACCAGCCGTCAGAAAAGTTGCTGCCTTTGAAAATCGGGGTAAAACCGTTAGCGGTTAACAGAGCTACGGCAGACTTGATGCCGTCAGCAGTAGCTAAGATGGTTAGAGCGGTTAGTGTCGGTTTCATGGTTCCAGCCTATACCGAATTTGGTATTGGCATATATACCAATATTGGTATGGCTGGTCAATACCATTTTTGGTATTGGGTGTTAATTCTATTCTTTTGAAGTAGAATTACGAAAAGTCAGAAGGGTATTGAGAATGAACTACAGCTTTGAGTTGATTGAAATTTACATGAGTAAAATGGGCATAGCCTCGTTTAGTGCTCTATCAAGGGAAATACCAAAGCTAAGCCAGCCTAATATCAGTGAAATTAAAAAAGCTGAAAGGCACTTAACGCCAGAGCAAGGTATGTTCATAGCGGAGAAATGCGGGCTAGACATAGGTGAAGTGCTTGTGAAGCTCGACATAGACAGGGCGTCAACGCCTAAACTGAAAGAAGAGTTTACCAAAGTACTAAAGAGATTGGCCGGAGCGGTGGCGTGCATCAGTCTGATAGTGGGACTAATGACGACTCCGGCAAGTGACGACAGCAGCCTTGCTGCGTCCTAATGCCTATTTAACATAATATACATTATAGGATATTATGTATTTGCGGTTAAACAGGCTATTGCCATCAGTTATGCATCGAAAAATCTATGTCTCTGCTGTTATGAATTCAATTCAGGCTTTTCATTTGGGTTTAACGCTGTAAAATGCAGTCATACTGTTTTTTACCTTACAGGCTGTATATGGCACTTACTATTCGCCCCAATGACGAACAACTGGCTATTTTAGCCAAAGCGCAGCGTATGACTGCTGAGCTTACTTACTCCAAAGCCATCTTTAAAGGCTTGTCGGAATATGTGCAGTTAAAGAAAGATTTTGATGAACTGGAAAAAAAGCATGCTGCGCTGCTAAGCGCCCATGCTGAGTTAAAAGAAACGGTAACCTTGTACGTGATGGCCAAAACCAAGCTGGAGCGTTTGTTGGAAACCAAAGCGCCTGACTAGGCGCCCGGTTTTTTAACCGACGGCTTCTACCGGCTTTATGCCTACCTGAGTTGCTTCGCCGGCTTCGTTCACCTGGCGTACGGTAAGTAACAATTGATCTAAGCGCACCTGGTCACCGATAACCACCCGACGGTGAAACCTGCGGGCTATATAGGCAGACAGTGTTTGCAGTTTGTCTTCGCCGGCAAAGTTTATCGTATAGAATGAATCTAAATCGCTCAGGCTGATATTGCCGTTGAGTACGAAATCACCAAAGAAGCTGCTGTTACTTAACACAGACTTCTCTGCATCTTTGGCCAGCACTTCACTGATTTTTTGCACATGCTTTAACTTAGCCAATACCATTAGCGTGTCGTGGGCATTAAATACCGGTTTTTTCTCCGGCAAAATCCATTCGCCGTCACGTAGTACGCCCAAAAACTGTATGGGTTGCTTAAATTGCAGATCCTGCCAGCTTAAGGCTAATACCGGTGAAGTATCGGTAACTTTAAATGCTAATACTTCCATGACATCGTTACTGGGCACGGCATCCAGCGGCATGGTTTGGTCCGGCGCCAGTTCGGCCGGTACTTCCAGCTTTAACCAACGCGCTACCGGCACTATGCTCCAGCCTTGCACCACTAACGACACTATAACCACCACAAAGGCGACGTCGAAGTACAGGTGTTCATCCGGCATGCCGGCCAGCCACGGAAACAATGCCAAAATAATCGGCACTGCACCGCGCAAGCCAACCCAGCTGATAAACAGCTGATCACGCGCCGGAAAACGAAACGGAATTAAGCTGAGAAACACCGCGATGGGTCTGGCGATAAAAATCAGCACCGCCGCCAAAATTAACGCCGGCACCAAGTGGTTCATCAGGTTGCTCGGTACTACCAGCAAACCTAACATCAGGAACATGCCAATTTGACTGATCCAGGCCAAACCATCGTGCATGCGCAAAATATGAATAATTTGCGGCAGCCTGGCATTGCCGACCAGGTAACCCATTAGATAAACAGCTAAAAAGCCGCTGCCGCCAAAGGTGTTGGTTACAGCATAAATAAAGATACAGCTGGCCACAGCCAACAACGGAAAAAAGGCAAAGCTAAGCGGCAGTTTGCGGCATAAGAACACAAACACCCGCCCTGCTGCATACCCCATTACGCCGCCGACTACGGCTTGCTGTAAAAAGCTGCCGGCCACATCCCAGCTCAGGGCTTTACCTTCGGCCAGCACAGCGACCAATGTCAGCGTCAACATAACGGCCATAGGGTCGTTACTGCCCGACTCGATTTCCAGCGTAGACGCCACCCGCTCTTTAATGCGCAGGCCCTGAGATTGGAAGATTGAAAATACTGCCGCCGCATCGGTAGAACTTAATATGGCGCCGAGCAATAAGCCCTGCAGCAAGGTCATATCTAACAGATAAGCCGCTGAAACACCGACAATGCCGCAGGTTAATACTACGCCAAGGGTGGCCAACATTGACGCCGGCGCCAGGGCGACGCGAAAGCGCTCCGGGTGGGTGCGCATGCCGCCGTCGAACAATATGATCACCAGCGCAATAGAGCCGATTAAAAACGCCACCTGAGGATTATCGAACTGAATGCCAACCAAGCCTTCTTCGCCGGCTAACATACCAATGATCAGGAACACCAATAGCATAGGCGCGCCAAGACGCGCCGAAATAAGAGTTGCTATAATACTGATTACAAAGAGAAAACCGCCAACTAATATTGCGAGGTTTATGCCATCCACCCTAACCTCCTGATTAATTAAGCGTTTGCAAGCTCCCGTACTATGGCGTTAAGCGCGTCCAGCGGCTGTGCAGCCTTGGTAATGGGACGGCCGATCACCATATAATCGACGCCGGCAGCTAAAGCCTGAGCCGGTGTCATCACGCGCTTTTGGTCGTCCTGGCTACTGCTGGCCGGACGAATACCCGGTGTTACCAAACAAAAGGCTTTACCGAATTGTTGTTTTAACAGTGTAGCTTCCTGTGCTGAACACACCACTCCATCTAAACCGGCCTTATGCGTTAACCCTGCCAGTTTTACCACCTGTTGCGCCGGAGTCAGGTTAATACCCAGCTCGGTTAAGTCGCTCTGTTCCATGCTGGTTAACACGGTAACGGCAATAAGCTGTGGTTTATCAGTACCATAAGATACCAGAGATTCTCTGGCCGCGCTCATCATTTTACTGCCGCCACTGGCGTGCACATTAACCATCCATACGCCAAGATCGGCTGCGGCTTTAACGGCTTTAGCGACGGTATTGGGGATGTCATGAAATTTTAAATCGAGAAATACTTCAAAGCGGCGTTGTTGCAGCTCCTGCACAAACTGCGGGCCAAAATGGGTGAACATTTCTTTGCCGACTTTTAACCGGCATAAGGCCGGGTCTAACTGACTGACCAAATTCAGTGCAGCGGCTTTTTGTTCAAAATCAAGGGCGACAACCACCGGGGTTTGACAAGACATGTACTTTCCTTCTAACGACCATCGATACCGCGAATAGGCTCTACGCTTTCCCATTGCTGACATGACGGACACAACCAATAATGTTTGCGGGTTTTAAAGCCACAATTGCGGCAACTGTATAACGATTTCTTCTCCAGGTAGGCGTTCACCAGCTCTTCCACAGAAGACAATACGTCGGCTGCGGGGGCCGATTGCTGCTGGCGTATTTGCAACAGCTGCTGAAATAAGCGGATCCCCGGTTGTTGTTTCAGCTTATCCAGTAAAAATTGCTCTGCGGCAGTGGCTGAACCGTGCTCCGCCAACCAGCGCGCTAACTCTACTATGGCACTGATGTTGTGCTGTTTATTGGCTAACTGGCTGAGTAACTGATACCACTCATCATCTGCCAGCTCACATTGTTGTAGCATTGGCAGTATGTCGGCACTCCACTGTGGCTTGTGCTGCGCAATATATAACAGTGCCGATTTTGCCAGTTGTGGCTGTTGCCGGCTAATAGCCCACTGAGCCAGCTCATACTTAGGGCGGATAGCGGCCGGATAATGTTCTGCCAATTGCAACAGCGCGTCAGGCGTTTGCTGTGCCTGTGGTTTGAGTGCCTCAATTTGCATATTGGCCTGGGCAATACGCAACGAGCGCGAATCAGTATTATCGACCGCATCGCTGTATTGCTGCGCTTTATGCCATTCGTGCGTAGCAATAAAAATACTGAATAATTGTTTTAGTGCGGCTTCGGCTAATACCGGCGATTTTACCAGATTAACCAGCAGCTTTTCTGCTCTGTCGTATAAACCGGCAGAGAAATAATCTTTCGCCAATTCAAACTGGATCTGCTGCGCCTGTGGTTTGGGCAGTTTCAGCTGGTGCAGCTTTTCATGAATGCGAATGGCTTTATCCCAATCGCCTTTGCGGCGGAACAAGTTGGCCAGCGCCAGATAGGTTTCAATAGTGGCGGCTTCGATGTCCAACAGTTCCAGCAACTGCTCAATGGCTTTATCTTCCTGATCGGTGAGTAAAAAATTTAAACCGGAGGATAAGTTGCGGGTAATGTTGGCGCGGCCTTTCAGCTCTTTATGTTTAACGCTGTTGCGGCCCATAAACCAGCCGTAGGCTGCTGCCACAGGTAATAACAGAAACAGCAGCTCTAACATAGGCTAGCTGTTATCCGTTGATTTACGCAGCCAACCCTTAGCTTTACGTTGCAATGAATATAACAAAGCGATCATCAGGCCAAGTGTTATGCCAAGCAACAGGAATATCAGTGCTATGTCGACGACTCTTAAGCGGGCACTGATAATAAGAAGATTTAAATCAGCCAGTTGCTGATTAATCGAACCAAACAGCACCCCTACTACAATCAGGGCTACTATTACTGCGATATAAAGTAGTCTGCGCAAGGGAAACTCCGTTTACGCCTGCAAACTCAATGCAATGAGATCAGGTATTGTCTTTTACGCGGTCACGTAATTCTTTGCCCGGTTTGAAATGCGGTACATATTTACCGTCTAATTCAACTTTATCACCGGTTTTAGGGTTACGGCCGACACGTGGTGCACGGTAATGCAGTGAAAAACTGCCAAAGCCACGAATTTCAATGCGTTCGTTGCCTGCTAATGACTGTGCCATCTGCTCGAGGATTTCTTTAACTGAAGCTTCAACATCCTTGACCTGAATATGGGGGAAATCAGTAGCTAATTTTTCAATTAATTCAGATTTGGTCATAGACCCTCCGGCAAACCTGCTGTTGGATAAAGCAGGAGGCACAAGCCCCCTGCTTTGCTGGCAATTAATCCTGCTTCTGAGCAGCTTTAAATGCTTCGGCCATAGCGTTACCACCAAAATCAGCTTCTTGTTGCTTGCTGTTGACAGTATCCATAGCTTCTTTTTCTTCAGCTTCGAATTTCGCTTTGATTGACAGGCTGATTACGCGGTTTTTGCGATCAACACCCATTAAACGAGCTTCAACTTCTTCGCCTACTTTCAGTACCGTAGTGGCATCTTCAATACGCTCACGCGCGATGTCAGATACACGAACATAACCTTCTACAGCACCTTCTAACATAACAGTAGCGCCTTTAGCGTCAACGGCAGTTACTTCACCTTTAACGATAGCACCTTTTTTGTTGTCAGCAAGGTAGCCGTTGAACGGATCTTCGTCCAGCTGCTTGATACCTAAAGAAATACGCTCACGTTCCGGGTCAACTTGTAACACAACTGCGTGTACTTCGTCGCCTTTCTTGAAGTCGCGAACCGCTTCTTCGCCAGTGGCGTTCCAGCTGATGTCTGATAAGTGAACCAGACCATCGATGCCACCGTCTAAACCGATGAAGATACCGAAGTCAGTGATTGACTTGATCTTACCGCTTACACGATCACCCTTGTTGAAGCCCTTAGCGAACTCTTCCCATGGGTTAGCTTTACACTGTTTCAGACCTAAAGAAATACGACGACGTTCTTCGTCGATTTCCAGTACCATAACTTCCACAGAGTCACCCAGGTTAACAACCTTAGATGGGTGGATGTTTTTGTTGGTCCAGTCCATTTCTGACACGTGTACTAAGCCTTCTACGCCTTCTTCGATTTCTACGAAGCAGCCGTAATCAGTCAGGTTAGTTACGCGACCAGTGATGCGTGCGCCTTCAGGGTAACGTGATGCGATAGCGGCCCATGGATCTTCACCCATTTGCTTCAGACCTAAAGATACACGTTGTTTTTCGCGGTCGAATTTCAGTACTTTTACCGGAATTTCGTCGCCAACATTAACGATTTCGCTTGGGTGCTTAACGCGCTTCCATGCCATATCAGTGATATGCAGTAAGCCGTCTACGCCACCTAAGTCTACGAATGCACCGTAGTCAGTCAGGTTCTTAACGATACCTTTAACTTCCATGCCTTCTTCCAGCGTTTCTAACAGCTGGTCACGTTCATGGCTGCTTTCTGATTCAATAACGGCACGACGTGAAACCACCACGTTGTTACGCTTCTGATCCAGCTTGATAACTTTGAACTCAAGTTCTTTGTTTTCCAGGTGCAGTGTGTCACGCACCGGACGTACGTCTACTAATGAACCAGGCAAGAATGCACGAATACCGTCAACTTCAACTGTGAAACCACCTTTAACTTTACCGGTAATAACACCGATAACGGTTTCTTTGTCTTCACAAGCTTTTTCCAGGCGTACCCAGGCTTCGTGACGTTTGGCTTTTTCGCGAGATAACAGGGTTTCACCGAAACCGTCTTCAATCGCATCTAAAGCAACGTCAATGATGTCGCCAACGCTTACTTCGATTTCGCCGCTCAGATTTTTGAACTGCTCAACCGGAATAGCGGCTTCTGACTTCAGACCGGCGTCAACCATAACGACGTCTTTCAGAACGGCTACAACAGTACCTTTAACAATGGCACCCGGACGGGTTTCGATAGACTTGAGGCTTTCCTCAAATAATTGTGCAAAATTTTCAGTCATATTCACTTTTTCAGTTAAGTGCGCCACAGAACATCATGTTCGTATGGGGTTGCTAAATTTACCTGTTTAAATCCGTTTAACAGGCTGTCCAAAATGCGGCTTTGGCCTGGTTCACACCACAGCTGGCAATTTCATGCCGGCGTAGTTCAGTACCTCTTCCAACACTTGTTCAATCGATTTATTGGTCGAATCCAGCATATAGGCGTCGGCTGCTGGTTTCAGCGGCGCGGTGGCGCGGTTCATATCGCGCTCGTCTCTGGCCTGGATTTCGCTCAAAAGGTCGCCGATATTAACATCAAAGCCCTTTTCTTTCAACTCTAAATAGCGCCGTCTGGCGCGCTCTTCCGCCGAAGCTGTTAAAAATATTTTAACCTCTGCCTGGGGGAAAACCACAGTGCCCATATCGCGGCCATCGGCCACTAAACCGGGCGCTTCCGCAAAAGCGCGTTGACGCCGTAATAAAGCCTCGCGTACCCTGGGTAATGAGGCTATTTTCGATGCCAGGGTGCCGACATCTTCGGTACGGATGGTGTGTGATACATTTTCGCCTTCCAGGGTAATGCGCACATTACCCTGTTCGTCGCTGCTAAACTGAACATCCAGGTGGGCCGCTAACGGCTGCAGGGCTTCTTCGTCATCACAGGCAATGTCGTGATGTACGGCAGCCAGAGCCAATACGCGGTAAATAGCGCCACTATCGAGTAATTGCCAGCCTAAACGCTGGGCCAGTAAGCGGCATATTGTACCTTTACCGGAACCGCCGGGGCCATCTATGGTAATTACTGCTGCAGAGTGTGGCATCCTACCCCCTTTCCAAACTACTGGTTAATCGGATTTCAAAACCGCAGTATTATACAGCTTTTTGCGACAAAATCTGTGTTTAATTAAGATAAAACGAAGGAAAGACGCGCAGTCAGAAGGCTACGCGTCTAAATGATTTCTGTTATTTAACAAGCCAGTTGTTGAAATAAACTGAAATAATGCGGAAAGGTTTTTGCGGTGCAATCGGGGTCTTCAATGGTCACGCTGGTATCACTCAGCGCCACCAGAGAGAAACACATCGCCATGCGGTGATCGTTATAGGTAGCAATACTGGCATGCTTAAGCGTGGCCGGCGGTGTCACTTTTAGGTAGTCGTGGCCTTCTTCTACCTCTGCACCGACTTTTCGAAGCTCAGTTGCCATTGCAGCCAAACGATCGGTTTCTTTTACCCGCCAGTTATACACATTGCGTATCACCGTTGGCCCTTTGGCAAATAACGCTGTGGTGGCGATGGTCATAGCCGCATCCGGAATAGCATTGTAATCACGGTCGATGCCATTAAGCGTGTTACGCGTTACCATTATATAGTCGTCACCCCACTCAACCTCGGCGCCCATCGCTTCCAACGCATCAGCAAAGTGGATATCGCCCTGCACGGCATGTTTACCAATGCCGGTTACCTTTATGCTGCCGCCTTTAATGGCAGCTGCGGCTAAAAAGTAGGATGCCGATGACGCATCACCCTCAACCAGCCATTGGCCCGGCGAGCGGTAAAGCTGATTACCCTTGATACTGAAACGCTTGTAGTTATGGTTTTGCACCGTAACGCCAAAACGCTGCATCAGGGCCAACGTAATATCAATATAGGGTTTGGATACCAGCTCGCCGGTAATGTCTATTTCGCTGTCACCGGCAAGCAACGGCGCTACCATTAACACGGCAGTTAAGAACTGGCTGGAAATACTGCCGTCAATCTGCATACTGCCGCCCTGCAGCGCCTTGCCTTTAATGTGTAACGGCGGAAAATCTTCGCTGCCGGTATAGCGGATATCGGCCTGCCATTGACGCAATGCATCAACCAGATGGCCTATCGGCCGCTCGTACATGCGCGGCTCGCCGGTTAGGGTCACATCGACATTGGATGCCGCCAGTGCAGCGGTTAATGGCCGCATTGCCGTACCGGCGTTGCCGAGAAACATCGTTAGCGCCTGCGGGTGGTTAAACAGGCCGCCAATGCCATGCACATCGCACCTGGTGCGACAATCAGACAACTTATAGCCGATGCCCAGCGCCGTTAACGCGTTGAGCATATGTTTAATATCATCGCTATCAAGCAAGTTGGTGATGTGGGTGGTACCTTTTGCCAGCGCGGCCAACAGCAATACCCGGTTAGAAATACTTTTTGAGCCCGGCAAATGCACTTCACCGGCGACTTTAGCAATAGGGTTTAAGGTTAAGGTTTTCATCCGTGCACACGCTCAAATTCCTGCATAAAACTCACCAGCGTTTGTACGCCCTCTATTGGCATAGCGTTGTAAATACTGGCCCGCATACCGCCAACCATACGATGGCCCTTTAACGCCAGCAAGCCATGCGCCTCAGCCTGGTCAACAAACATATCGTTTAAGCGCTCGTCACCTAAGAAAAACGGTACATTCATCCACGAGCGGTATTGTTTATCAACGTCGTTACTGTAGAAATCGCTTTTATCAATATAATCATACAGTAAACCAGCTTTGGCTTGGTTACGCGTAGCCATTGCGGTAACGCTGCCCTGCTGTTTTAACCATTTAAATACCAGCCCGGCCAGATACCAGGCAAAGGTTGGCGGCGTATTAAACATGCTGTCGTTTTCTGCGGCTAAGCGATAGTCCAGTACTGATGGAATACGCGCATCTTTTGCCGGCAATAAATCTTCCCGCACTATGGCCAGGGTTAAACCGGACGGGCCAATATTTTTTTGTGCGCCGGCATAAATCATCCCATAGCGGCTGACATCAATTGGCCTGGATAAAATAGTAGAGGATAAATCGGCGACGATTGGGCTGTTGGTATCAGGCAACGCGGTAAATTCAACACCGTCTACGGTTTCGTTCGGACAGCAGTGCACATAGGCAGCGCCTTGGGTTAATTGCCAGTCATTGGGGGCGACCACAGTACGAATGCCGCCCGGGCTTTTTTGCCGGATATCCTGCGGCGCAATATTGCCGTATTTTACCGCTTCTTCTACCGCCGATTTAGACCAGGCGCCTGAGATAATATAATCCGCACTCTGGCCGGGCTTTAACAGATTAAGTGGCACAGCAGAGAACTGACCGCGGCCACCACCATGCATAAACAGCACTTTGTAGTTAGCCGGAATATCGAGTAAATCACGTAAGTCCTGCTCAGCCTCAGCCGCAACACGGATAAATGGTTTGCTGCGGTGGCTCATTTCCATTACCGAGCAGCCATGTTGTTGCCAGTTAATAAATTCCTGTTGTGCCTGCTGCATTACCGCTACGGGTAACATGGCCGGCCCGGCACAAAAGTTAAAAGTGCTCATCTTTACTACTTGCTCCTGAATTAACATTTCTATTCAACTGGCTTGGTTGTATTACTGTTGCCGGCTTAATGCCGATCTTTTTATTTATGCCTGATAAAAAGCAAAACGAGCGCAGAAGCGCCCGTTTTATGGTCAGTTGTTACTCTTCTTCATCCTGGGCTAACTGAGTATCGGTAAGTACGGTGCTGGCGGCCTTTTCTGCCTCGGCAGCGGCTAACTCTTCCGCATCCTGAATCTCATCTACTTTAGCCACCCCAACGACTTTTTCGTTATCCGCAGTACGGATCAGGATAACGCCCTGGGTGTTACGGCCCACTTCGGATACTTCATTAACGCGGGTACGTACTAAAGTGCCTTTGTTGGAAATCATCATAATTTCATCCAACTCGTTCACTTGTACTGCACCTACCACCAGGCCGTTACGCTCAGATACCTTGATAGATACCACGCCCTGGGTAGCACGGCTCTTGGCCGGATATTCGGTTAACGAGGTACGTTTGCCGTAGCCGTTTTCAGTTACAGTAAGCACCGGGCCATCGCCGTTAGGTATAATTAACGATACTACCGAGCCACCTTCGCGCAGTTTAATACCACGTACACCGGTAGCGGTACGGCCCATGCCGCGCACCTGATCTTCAGTGAAACGCACCACTTTACCGTCATCAGAGAACAGCATAATTTCGTTATTGCCGTCGGTAATGCCCACGCCAATTAAGTGGTCGCCGTCGTTCAGGTTAACAGCAATAATGCCGTTTGAACGTGGCCGTGAGTATTCCACCAATGAGGTTTTCTTCACGGTACCGTTGGCAGTCGCCATAAACACGTATTTATCGGCTTCGTACTCACGCACCGGCAGAATAGCGTTAATACGTTCGCCCTCTTCCAGCGGCAGCAGGTTTACAATCGGCTTGCCACGTGCCGTGCGGCTGGCCAGCGGCAACTGATATACCTTCATCCAATACAGACGGCCACGGTTAGAGAAGCACAAAATGGTGTCGTGGGTACTGGCAACTAACAGCTTATCGACGAAGTCTTCATCTTTTACTGTAGTTGCGGCTTTACCTTTACCACCGCGGCGCTGGGCTTCGTAATCAGACAACGGCTGATATTTGGCATAGCCCAGGTGCGATAAGGTAACAACCACGTCTTCTTCGGTGATCAAATCTTCCATATTGATATCCAGCATATTGTCCTGGATATCAGTGCGCCGTGCATCAGCATACTGGGCTTTAATGGCTTCTAATTCTTCGCAAATTACTTCCATTAAGCGCTCTGGGCTGGCCAGAATATGCAGTAACTCAGCAATCAGCTCTAACAGTTGCTTGTATTCGTCGAGAATTTTCTCGTGCTCAAGCCCTGTCAGCTTATGTAAGCGTAAATCCAGAATGGCCTGAGCTTGTTGTTCGGTGAGGAAATACATGCCATCACGAATGCCAAAATGCTCTTCTAACCATTCCGGCCGCGCAGCATCTTTACCGGCACGCTCTAACATACTGCTGACATCACCCAACTGCCAACCGCGGGCGACCAAGCCGGCTTTGGCTTCGGCCGGGCTGGCAGAATGTTTAATCAGTTCAATAATCTCATCGATATTGGCCAGCGCTATGGCTAAACCTTCGAGGATATGCGCACGGTCACGGGCTTTACGTAAGTCGTACACGGTACGACGGGTAACCACTTCACGCCGGTGCAGCACAAAGCATTTCAGCATTTCAATTAAGCTAAGCAGCTTAGGCTGGCCCTGATCCAATGCCACCATATTGATACCGAATACCGTTTGCATCTGGGTATTGGTATACAGCTGGTTCAACATTACATCGGTAGACTCGCCGCGTTTAAGCTCAATGACAATACGCATACCGTCTTTATCAGACTCATCGCGCAGCGCCGAAATACCTTCGATGCGTTTTTCTTTTACCAGCTCGGCAATTTTTTCAATTAAGCGGGCTTTGTTAACCTGATACGGAATTTCGTTGACGATAATGGCTTCACGGCCGGTTTTCTCGTCGGTTTCTACCACGGTTTTGGCGCGGATATACACTTTACCGCGGCCGGTACGGTAGGCTTCTTCAATGCCTTTACGGCCGTTGATAATAGCTGCCGTCGGGAAATCCGGGCCCGGGATATACTGCATCAGCTCGTGCAGCTCAATATCCGGGTTAGCAATTAAAGCTAAGCAGCCGTCAATAACTTCGGTTAAGTTATGCGGCGGAATATTGGTGGCCATGCCCACAGCAATACCGCTGGAGCCGTTAATCAGCAGGTTAGGTAACTTGGTTGGCATGACTGCCGGAATTTGTTCAGTGCCGTCATAGTTAGGCACAAAATCGACGGTTTCTTTATCTAAATCGGCCAGCAGCTCGTGGGCAATACGTGACATCCGCACTTCGGTATAACGCATCGCAGCGGCAGAGTCACCATCGATAGAACCGAAGTTGCCCTGACCGTCTACCAGCATATAACGCAGTGAAAATGGCTGCGCCATCCGTACGATAGTGTCATATACCGCACTGTCGCCGTGCGGGTGGTATTTACCGATAACATCACCTACCACACGGGCAGATTTTTTATAGGCTTTGTTCCAGTCATTGCCCAGTTCCTTCATCGCGAACAGCACGCGGCGGTGTACCGGCTTTAAACCATCCCTTACGTCCGGTAAGGCGCGGCCAACAATGACGCTCATTGCGTAATCGAGGTACGAATTCTTTAATTCGTCTTCGATATTAATAGGAACTATTTCTCTGGCCAGATCTGTCATAAAACGCTAATTTCCCTTAAATCAGATAGATAACTCGCTTTTGTCGATGTTATAAAGCGCGAGACAACGCAGGATTCTAACACAGAAAATCCCGCTTGCCATGCCTGAAATGCATAGCAAATTAAGCTTCGGCATTGCTCAAATGGATCAAGGCTTTATAATGCGCAAAAACTAACGAGCATGCTATATGACTGCAGATATGAATGTTGATGCCGGCGAAATTGCCAAGTTTAACGATATTGCCTCACGCTGGTGGGACCCAAGCGGCGAATTTAAACCACTGCATTTACTTAATCCGGTTCGGTTAAGCTACATTAGCGACGAATTGCAGGGCTTGTTTGGTAAAACAGTTATTGATATCGGTTGTGGCGGCGGTATTTTAGCGGAAAGCATGGCACGCAGCGGCGCCAACGTTACCGGGCTGGATATGGCCGAAGACTCGCTTAGCGTAGCCAAGCTGCACGCATTGGAAGCCGGCGTAGAGGTTAATTACCAACAGGCAACCGCCGAACACTATGCGCAAAACCACGCGGCACAGTTTGATGTGGTGACCTGCATGGAGATGCTCGAGCATGTGCCTCAGCCTGAGTCGGTGGTGCAAGCCTGTGCCGACTTAGCCAAGCCAGGTGCCACCTTGTTCTTTTCTACGTTAAACCGTACACGCAAAGCCTGGTTACTGGCAATTATCGGCGCCGAACAGGTATTAAAACTGGTGCCCAAAGGTACGCATGAATTTGATAAATTTATTCGCCCATCCGAGCTGATGCGCTTTATCGAGCAAGCCGGCTTAGAAGTGGTTGATGCAACGGGCTTGCACTATAACCCGCTGCAGCAGAGCTTTAAAACCGGCCCCGGCGTCGATGTTAATTACATCGTGGTGGCACGCAAACCGGCCTGAATGCCGGCAGTGGTTAAATTAGCAGCATCTAAATAGCTGTGGGCTATAAAAAAAATATTAATAGAACAAATAAATTTAACCGGAAAAAAAGCTTGCGTACGCCAGCCTTTCCCCACGACACTGTTGACGCGGTTAGCAGCTACTAACCGCCGTTTTAACGCTAAAATTCCGCTGAATTTCACCCTTGCAAAAAAGCCGGATCCACACTATCTTGTGATCACTTTCTCAAAAGCATCTATATGTTGTGTAATTAAGCAACAATAGCTGCCGCTAAAATGGCCGTGCGCTACATGGCTGACGATAACAATTTATAACTGAAACGGAAATCTGCCGCGATGACTCAATCTCTTTTCGTCACTAAACGTGATGGCCGCCGTGAACCTTTGGATCTGGATAAAATTCACCGCGTTATTACCTGGGCCGCCGAAGGCTTATCTAATGTGTCGGTATCTCAGGTTGAGCTGAAGTCTCATATTCAGTTTTATGATGGCATTAAGTCGGAAGACATTCATGAAACCATTATCAAGGCCGCTGCAGATCTGATCTCAAAAGACACGCCGGATTATCAGTACCTTGCCGCCCGTTTAGCGGTATTCCACCTGCGTAAAAAAGCCTATGGCCAATTTGAACCACCACACCTGTATGACCAGGTGGTGAAGATGGTTGAAGCCAAACGCTACGATCAGCACATCCTGGCAGATTACAGCCGTGACGAGCTGGATCAGATGAACAGCTTTATCGATCACAGCCGCGATTTAAACTTCAGCTATGCTGCCGTTAAACAGCTGGAAGGCAAATATCTGGTGCAAAACCGTGTCAGCGGTGAAATATACGAGAGTGCGCAGTTCCTGTATATGCTGGTAGCCGCCTGTTTGTTTGCTAACTACCCTAAAGCCACACGCTTAGATTATGTGCGCCGCTTTTATGACGCCTGCTCGTTGTTTAAGCTATCTCTGCCGACACCGATTATGTCCGGCGTGCGTACCCCTACCCGCCAGTTCAGCTCTTGTGTATTGATCGAATGTGGTGACAGCCTGGATTCAATCAATGCCACCTCCAGTGCCATTGTAAAATACGTTAGCCAACGTGCCGGTATCGGCATTAACGCCGGCCGCATTCGTGCGCTGGGCAGCCCAATCCGCAACGGTGAAGCCTTCCACACCGGCTGTATTCCGTTTTACAAGCATTTTCAAACAGCAGTTAAAAGCTGTTCGCAAGGCGGTGTGCGCGGCGGCGCGGCTACATTGTTTTACCCACTGTGGCATTTGGAAGTTGAGTCGCTGCTGGTACTGAAAAACAACCGTGGTGTGGAAGAAAACCGCGTACGCCATTTAGACTACGGCGTGCAGTTTAACCGCCTGATGTACACCCGGCTGATTAAAGATGATTACATCACCCTGTTCAGCCCGTCTGACGTACCTGGCTTATATGATGCTTTCTTTGAAGATCAGGAAAAGTTCGAAGAGTTGTATGTTAAGTACGAAGCCGATACGTCTATCCGCAAGAAGCGCTTAAAAGCACTGGAGCTGTTTACCCTGTTTATGCAGGAACGCGCCAGTACCGGCCGTATTTACCTGCAAAACGTCGATCATTGTAATACCCACAGCCCGTTTAATCCGAAGTTAGCTCCGGTGCGTCAGAGCAACCTGTGTCTGGAAATCGCTCTGCCAACTAAACCGATGAACGATGTAAATGACCCGGAAGGTGAAATTGCGCTTTGTACCCTGTCGGCGTTTAACTTAGGTGCTATTGAAGATTTAAGCGAGTTAGAGCCGCTGGCTGAACTGGCCGTGCGCTCACTCGATAGCCTGCTGGATTATCAGGATTACCCTATCCCAGCCGCGTTTCATGCCTCTATCAGCCGTCGCACCTTAGGTGTGGGTGTCATTAACTACGCCTACTACCTGGCGAAAAACGGCGTGAAATACTCTGACGGCTCGGCCAACGGTTTAACCCACCGTACTTTTGAAGCGATTCAGTATTATTTGCTGAAGGCATCAAACAAGCTGGCACAGGAATTCGGTGCTTGTCCTAAGTTTAACGAAACCACTTATGCTCAGGGCATACTGCCGATAGACAGCTATAAGAAAGATTTGGATAAAGTGTGTAACGAGCCGCTGCTGCTGGATTGGGAGCAACTGCGTAACGATATTCTCAGCCATGGTTTGCGTAACTCAACGTTATCGGCATTAATGCCGTCTGAAACGTCGTCGCAAATTTCCAACGCCACTAACGGTATTGAACCACCGCGCGGTCATATCAGTGTTAAAGCCAGTAAAGACGGTATTTTAAAGCAGGTAGTACCGGAATATGAGCGGCTGAAAAACCAATATGAGCTGTTATGGGATATTCCGAACAACAGCGGTTATATTTCGCTGGTGGCGATTATGCAGAAATTTATCGACCAGACCATTTCGGCTAACACCAATTATGATCCGAACAAGTTTGACGGCGGTAAGGTACCGATGAAGTTGTTGCTGCAGGATTTACTGTCAGCTTATAAGCTGGGTGTAAAAACTATGTATTACCACAACACCCGTGACGGCGCGTCAGATGTCCAGGAAGACATTAAGCCCGAAGCGGAAGACGACGGCTGTGCCGGCGGCGCCTGTAAAATTTAATAGTTAACTAAACGGGCTGCTGCGGTAGCCCGTACTTTGTAATAAATCCCTGTTAGGACGATAAGTGGCAATGGCGTACACAACCTTTAACCGACAAATAAATGACCAGATGAAAGAGCCGATGTTCTTCGGAAATCCGGTGAACGTTTCACGCTATGATCAGCAAAAATATGGCATTTTTGAAAAACTGATCGAAAAGCAGTTGAGCTTTTTCTGGCGGCCGGAAGAAGTCGATGTCAGTAAAGATCGTATCGACTACCAAAACCTGCCGGAACACGAAAAGCACATTTTTATCAGTAATCTGAAGTACCAGACATTGCTGGACTCGGTGCAGGGCCGCTCGCCCAATGTGGCCTTTTTACCGATAGTGTCATTGCCGGAGCTGGAAACCTGGATTGAAACCTGGGCTTTCAGCGAAACCATCCACAGCCGCAGCTATACCCATATTGTGCGTAATATCAGCGCTGAACCGCATAAAGTATTTGATGACATTATGCTCAATGAGCGCATTTTAGAGCGTGCTGACGATGTTACCCGCTACTATGATGCCTTAATCGACGGCATAAACCTGTATCAGCGCTGTGGTGAAGGCACGCATACTATTAATGGGCAAAGCCACAGCATCAGCCTGTACGAGTTAAAACGCCGCTTATATTTGTGTGTTATGTCGGTAAACGTGCTGGAAGCGATCCGGTTTTACGTTAGCTTTGCCTGTAGCTTTGCCTTTGCCGAACGCGAATTAATGGAAGGTAATGCTAAAATTATCCGCCTGATTGCCCGTGACGAAGCGCTGCATTTAACCGGCACCCAGCATATGCTGAACATTATGGCCGCCGGTGATGACGACCCTGACATGGCGAAGATTGCTAAAGAATGTGAAGAAGAAGCCTACGCCATTTTCCGCAAAGCGGCCGAACAGGAAAAAGACTGGGCAGAATATTTGTTTAAAGACGGCTCAATGATTGGCCTGAACAAAGATATTCTCTGCCAGTACGTGGAATACATTACCAACAGCCGGATGCAGGCTATCGGCATGAAAGCCATTTTTTCTACCACGCAAAACCCCATTCCGTGGATCAATACCTGGTTGGTATCAGACAACGTACAGGTTGCGCCGCAGGAAGCTGAAATCAGCTCTTATCTGGTTGGCCAGATTGACAATGAAGTTGATGGTGGCGACTTCGGCGATTTTGACCTTTAGGTTATGCCTTGTGTTAAGGTTACCGCAGGCGTTGTCATTGATTTCGATGGCCGCGCCCGCACCTTACTTGATGCGCTGGAGCAGCAAAAATTAACGGTGAACTTTCAGTGCCGTGAAGGTTATTGCGGTGCCTGTCGCTGCAAGTTGTTATCAGGTGCTGTCAGTTATATTAACGAACCGCTGGCGTTTGTTCGTAAAGGTGAATTTTTACCCTGCTGTAGCACGCCGGATACAGATATCGAAATTGAAATCCCCTGAGTGTCTGGTAATTTCTCTGCTGATGCCGCAGACTAAGCGCATTACGCGCTGATCTTTAAGGAGATCATTGATGAAAGCCCTGCTGTTATTTATTGCTGCGACTGTTTCTTCTGCAGATATAAGCCACTATGAGCAATTGCTGGCCAGCGCCCGCTACACTGAGCTTGAGCATCAGTTAATCCAACAGCCGGATTACAAACAACAAGGTGAACTATTGGTCATTTACGCCAGAGCGTTAATTAACCAACAGCGGCTCGAAGATGCCAATACCCTGCTTAACTATGCCATAGAGCAATTTCCGCAGAATAGCGAACTGAATTATCTGGCCGGCTTAAGTAAAATTCGTCTGGCCAGTGATGGCAATGTGTTTGCCGCCAAAGAACGTGCTGCCCGCGGTGTTGCCTTGCTGCAAAAGGCGGTTAGCTTGCAACCGGATCACTATGCTGCGCGCCAGGCATTAATCGATTTTTACAGTATTGCCCCTGCTGCTGCCGGAGGTGACAAAGAGTTGGCCAATAGTATGGCCGCGCAACTGGCTGAAGAAAACCCGGCCCAGGCATTGTTGGCCCGCAGCCGCATTTTATTAAATGAGAAAAAACCTACTGAGGCGTTGGCACTGCTAAACAGCATGATACCGGACCCGCCAAATGCCAGGCTGTTGGCGCGTAAAGCGCAGATCCTCAATGAGTTGGCTTTATATGATGAAGCCTTTGTTAATTACCGTCAGGCAGCAGAGCACGCTACAGATTTAACCGATAAATATAATGCGCTGTACCATATTGGCCGGCTGGCTGTAACCGCTGATCAAGATGCTATGGCGGGTATTACGGCACTGCAGCAGTATCTGGAGTTTTACCGTGACAGTGAAAATAAAACCCTGCCTTGGGCCACACTAAGGCTGGCGCAATTAATGTACCGTACCGGTGATACTTTTGAAGCCAGTTTACTGGTCGCGGGCCTGACCAATGCGCAGGTTGAAAATGAAGAGTTTAATCTTATTCTGGTGAGCTTACTCAGTGCATTAAAAACGAAAGAAGCTAAAGCAGAGCCGGAGCATCAAACAGAGGATAAACCGCAGCAGATCTGATGCTCTGCTGCGGTTGCTGCATTACTTGCGGATACCTTCTACTGTCAAATCCAGTTGCACCGTGGCTGATGCCGGACCTAAATCAGTATTAATGGCAAAATCTTTCAGGGTTAAAGTGGTAGTACCGGCAAAACCAGCACGGTAACCACCCCATGGATCTTTACCTTCACCCAGTTTCTCTGCAGCAATTACTACTTCTTTAGTCACGCCGTTCAACGTCAGGTTACCGTGTAAATCAAAGGTTTCACCGGCTTTTGGCACAATTTTGGTGCTGACAAAAGTCGCTTTAGGGTGTTTGCTTACATTTAAAAAATCACCGCTGCGCAAATGTTTATCACGCTCAGCGTGGTTAGAATCAACACTTGCGGTGTCAATGGTCAGCTGAATTTTTGCGTCGGTCAGTTTATCAGCGTCATAGCTGAAATCACCGGAGAAGGTATTAAAACGGCCATATAACCAGCTGTAGCCTAAGTGACTTATCTTAAACTGGACAAAAGCGTGCGCGCCCTGAGTATCTATTACGTAATCTGCCGCCTGAGCCGGTAAGGTCATCATCGCAGCTACAGATGCCGCTAACAGTAATTTTTTCATAGTGATCTCCAATGTTAAGGTTTACGGCCAAACATACGTTTGAGCGTGTGGTCTTTATCAATATAGTGATGTTTCAATGCCGCCATGCCATGCAACACTGCAAGTGCTATCAGGCTGTAAGCAACGTATTCGTGTACCAGCCCGGCAATATCGGCTTGATTAGTAAATAATGCGCCTAGTGCCGGTACTTCAAACCAGTCGAATACAGCAATAGGCCGGCCATCTTCAGTAGAGATCAGGTAACCACTGATCACCAATAACAAAATGCCCAGATATAAACAACATTGCACTACCGCAGAGGTTTTTTTCTCCCAGCTGCGGTGCGTCGCTAACGCCTGCGGCGGCGGGCTTAGCCAGCGCCACAGCAAGCGTAGCAGCATTACTATTGCCAGCAAGATCCCTGTGCTTTTATGCCAGTGCGGCGCTGTGCGGTACCATTCGCTGTAATAGCTTAAATCTACCATCCAGAAACCGGCGGCGAACAAACCGAATACGGTCACAGCAACCAGCCAATGCAGCACAACACTGACGACACCATAATGTGATGAACTGTTTTTCAGCATGCAAAACTCCTTAAGCCTAACGATAATAGAGCAATACGATTAAACTAAAATTGCAATATTGCTGTTTAACCTTTCTATTTATTAGAATTATTCAGCCATAGTACAGCACAGCACTGTACAGAAACAACAAAGCCGGCTTTACGCCGGCTTTGTAATACTATCCACCTTACAGCTTACTCGAATTTACCATCGCGGATATGTTTACCACCGCGTTGTTTGGCTAATTCAACCTGGCGCTGACGCTCGGCAAAGGCGGCTTTTTGCTCATCAGTGGTTTTATCATGGCAATGCGGGCAACTTAAGCCCTTAACGTAGTGCTCAGATGCCATTTCTGCTGTTGATAACGGCATGCGGCAAGCATAACACTGATCATAACTGCCCTGCTCCAGGCCGTGTTTGACCGCAACACGCTGATCAAACACAAAGCATTCGCCCTGCCACAAGCTGTTGTCCTGTGGCATTTCTTCCAGATATTTTAGAATGCCGCCGTCAAGGTGATACACCTCGTCAAAGCCCTGCTCTTTTAAAAAGGCAGTCGATTTTTCACAGCGGATACCGCCGGTACAAAACATGGCGACTTTTTTATGTTTAGTTTTATCTAAATTGTCGGCTGCCCACTGCGGGAACTCGCGAAAAGTGGTGGTATTAGGATTGACGGCATTTTTAAAAGTACCGATGGCGACTTCGTAATCGTTGCGGGTATCGATAAGAATAGTGTCCGGATCGCTGATCAGCCTGTTCCAGTCATCGCCTTTAACATAGGTACCCACTATATGCGCCGGGTTTATCCCTTCAACGCCCATGGTAACAATTTCTTTTTTCAATTTTACTTTAGTGCGGTAAAACGCTAACTCATCAGACAAGGACTCTTTGTAGCTCATGCCGTCAAAGCGGCCATCAGCATCCAGCCAGGCTTTTACCGCATCGACACCGGCACGCTCACCACAGATGGTGCCGTTAATGCCCTCTTCGGCTAATAACAAGGTGCCTTTGACTTTGTTGGCGACCATGTAGTCGTACAAGGTATCGCGCAGGGTAATATAATCGGGTAAACGGACAAACTTGTATAAAGCAGCAACTACGTACATAACCTACCTCTTGCAACGACGGACCGTAAATCCGTAGCAATATTAAAATCGGGCGTATTATAGCGTTCGCTGAAATTAAGGCAAGGCCACAATATTAATGTGGTTTTTCCAGCAAGGCACTAAGGTTAAGCTGTAATACATGCTCACCGTCGGTAATGGATAACAGCGGATCTTCGCGCCAGACGCTGAGTTTCATATGGCTTTTCAGCATCTGACAAAACTCTGCCAGTTGGGCTGACGTCAGCGTGAAAATACGTTGATTAGCCGGCCAGTCGTCGTGTTCTGCTTTGCTGGTTTCCTGCTCGTCTAACACCAACAACAACTGATCGGCCAGATGCGATGCCCTTAGCCGGCGCTTTTCTGCTACTAATTCCAGCTGGCACCAGAGCTGAAAATGTTGTTGCTGATCCTGAATAAACAGGTCCGGTGCTTTACCGCCTGAGTCATCTTTGGCAAAACCCGGCTGTTGCTCGTACAGGCTGAGATAAACCAGTAAGCGTTTGGCAAAATGTTCGGCGCTCTCGCCCTGCCAGGGCGAGACATAATGCCGTTGCTGCAGATAGGCATGGCTGGCATCGCAACTGTATTGCAGATCCAGCTTTATTACTTTGCTGGCCATTTGCATCATTACTACCCCACAAACCAGACTCTGGCTGGCGCAAGCAGAGTTTAGCTGTTAATCGCGGTCACTACCAAATGCATAGCCAGTGCCAATAATAGTAAACCCATTAAGCGGTCAAACCAGTAGCCCTTCAACAGCAGAAAACCCCTTACTTTAGTGTGTGTTAGCACCATAGATAACATACAGAACCAGGCCGCGGTGGCCAGCGCCATATATACGCCGTAGATAATTTTGTAAGAAAGTGGTGTAAGCGGCGAAATAATGACGGCAAACAACGATAGAAAAAACAAGGTGGCCTTAGGGTTTAAACCATTGGTAATAAAACCGGCGACAAAGGCTTTACCGGCAGAGGGTACGGTTTCCTCTGCATTACCGGCTATAGCCTGCTCCGGATGTAGCGGCGCTTTACTGCGCAATGCCATTACGCCGATATAGGCCAGATAGACAGCCGCCGCGATACTTAATACCTTAAATAGCCAAGGCGTGGTTTGAATAAGCACTGCTATACCCACCAACGACCAGGTAACATGCAACAGAATGGCTGCACCAATGCCAATGCTGGCTGCCAGGGCCTGTTGCCGGCCAAAACGCACCGCATAACGCAGCACTATGGCAAAATCCGGCCCCGGGCTGGCCACCGCCATCAGATGCACCAGGGCAATTAACATAAACTCCGGCCAAAAACTCATAACGCTAAACCCACACAGAAAAAAATAACCATTCTAATAACCGGGGGCCTGGTTATGCCAGCAGTTAATCGCGTTTGTTCACCGTTTTATCCTTTCAGCGCCATGCTGGCTTGCCGCGCTAAGATAATTCTGTAAAATGTTATAACATCACGCATGCAATAATTCAAAGGAAACCCAATGCGCAGTTTATCTGCTTTGCCACGTTACAGCCTGTTAGCAGCTCTGGTTAGTCTGACGTTCAGTGCTTCAGCGCAGGAGTCGGCACAGCGCTACGACGGCGTCATTACCGATGCTCAGGGACAACCGCTGAAAAACGCTCGTGTACACATCCACGGTCGCCAGCAATATGTCTATGCTGACGAGCAAGGCCGTTTCAGTATTCAGGCGCCTGCCAATGCTGAATTGCATGTTTCAGCTGCCGGCTACGGTGACAGCTTTGTTACGGTAACACCGGCACAACCACAACTGAATATTAACCTTACGCCCGGCGGTATTGAGCGTATTGTGGTTGCCGCCTCCGGCATTCATAAATACAACCTGGAAATGGCCACGCCGGTATCGGTACTGACCGGGGAAGAGCTAAGCCGACGTAGCGAACCAACCATCGGCGAAACCCTGAAATATGAACCCGGTGTGCATGCCAATTACTATGGTCCGGTGGCATCAAGCCCGGTGATCCGCGGCTTAGACGGCCCGCGCGTACGTATTTTAAATAACGGTTTAGACACCGCTGACGTATCACGTATCGGGCCAGATCATGCTATCAGCGCCGATGCCATTACCGCACAGCAAATTGAAGTGCTGCGTGGCCCGGCCACCTTACTTTACGGCAGTGGCGCTATCGGCGGCGTAATTAACGTAGTAGATAACCGTATTCCGCGCCAGTTGCGTGCTGACAGCGAAACCAAACTGGAAAGCCGTTATGTTGATGTATCAGATGAAAAAACCGTTGCGCTGAACCACGAAGGCAGCAGCAACAATATCGCCTGGCATGTTGATGGCTTTAACCGTGATACGTCAGATTATGATGTGCCCCGCTTCAGCAATGACGAAGGCGAAACGGCCAGCCGTCTGGAAAACTCATGGACACAAAGTAAAGCGCTGAACGGCGGTTTAAGCTATATCGGCAACCGTGGTTTATTTGGTATCAGTATTGGCCGGTTAGAATCAGATTATGGTATTCCGGGCCATCATCATCATGATGAACACGAAGAAGAGCATGACGATCATGAAGCACATGATGAAGAGCATGCAGATGAAGGTGTATTTGCCAAATTAAAGCAAAATCGTGTCAGCATGGCCGGTGAATGGTATACGCCGTTTGCCGGTATTGAAACCTTGTCTTTTAACGCTGCTTACACTGATTATCAGCATCAGGAAATTGAAGATGGCAGCGTAGGCACCACTTTTAAAAATAAAGCACTCGAGAGCCGCCTTAGCCTTGAGCATGAAGAACTCGGTGGCTGGCATGGCCTGGTGGGTTATCATTTGCAACGCGCTGATTACCGGGCGTTTGGCGAGGAAGCCTTTACTCCCGACAGCGAAACCTTGTCGCATGCGGTATTTGTACTGGAAGAAAAACAGTTCGGTAATATTTCTGCCCAGTTAGGCGGTCGTATTGAGCGCACCACACATGACGCAACAGGGTTGGCCATCGGCCATGACACCGACATTACAACCAGTGTATCTGACGACTTTACCGCCTTAAGTGCATCCGCAGGTTTAGTATGGGAATTTGTGCCGGGATTCTCCTGGGCTCTGGCCCTTAGCCGCTCAGAGCGGGCGCCGGGCGCTGCAGAACTGTATTCAAACGGTGCGCACATCGCTACCAGCAGTTATGAGTTAGGTATGCGCTATCAATTACACGATGGCGAAATTGAGCTGTCAGAGCAGAAGCCTGAAAAAGAGACAGCTAATAATGTCGATATTACCTTTCGCAGCTTCAAAGGCGACCTGAGCTTTACCTACAACTTTTTCTATAACAAGGTGCGTAACTATCTGTATCTGGCTGATACCGGTCTGACTATGGCAGATTTAGCGCACGACGAACATGACGAGGAACACGACGAAGCCGGGCATGAAGCCCATGAAAGCTTCGCGGTGTATCAGTACCGACAGCAGGATGCGATCTTATACGGGTTGGAATTTGAAGCACGTTACCGGCTGGATGAGGCACAATCTGTTAACGTTTTTGTTGACACCGTGCGGGCCAAACTCGACGGCGGCGATTACCTGCCACGCATTCCGCCGTATAAAACCGGTTTAGGTTATCAGTATAAAGGCATCAGCTGGAGCGCTGACATTGGTGTTACGCGTTACGCTAAGCAGACCAAAGTTGCTGCCAATGAAGCGCCAACCAAAGCTTATACCCTGCTTGATGCCAGCCTGAACTATGACTTTAGCTTATCGCAGTTGGATATGACGGCGTTTTTACGCGGCACTAACCTGACAAATGAGTTAGGTTTTGTCCACAGCTCCTTTATTAAAGCCGATGCACCGCTGCCGGGTCGGGCAATAACCCTTGGCCTGCGGGCAACGTTCTAACATATCAAGCCCGGCTCTGCCGGGCTTTTTATTGCCGATAATTACAGAAAACGATCTTTAAAACGGCCCCACTGATAATAACCTTGCTGGCCCAGCCGCCTGAAGGCCGGTAGCGGAAACGGTACTAACCGGCTTTGGTATATCGGTAACGGCGGCAGCTCTATGCCCATGGCCAGTTCCGCCAGGCGCACGCCGGCCTGGGTACTGAATGATAAACCACTGCCGCAATAACCGCCGGCATAAAACAATCCTGGTTCAGCTTCACACACCCGTGGTAAATCGTCGTACGACACTGCAACCCAGCCACTCCAGTGATATTCAACACGCAGCTCTGCCAACATCGGAAAACAGGCTTTCAGTGCGGATAACAGCCGCGCCGGATAGACAGCTTTTTCAGCATCTTTGCCATACACTGCACTGCGCCCGCCAAATAAAATACGGTTGTCCGGTAACTTACGGTAATAGTATTTCAGTGCCCTGGTATCCATGACCAGCTGCGTATGCTGTAAACCACTTTGCTCAAGCTGCTCCGGTGTGAGCGGTTGGGTAACAATAATGCTGCTGAGCACCGGTAAACAAGCGCGGTTAAATGCAGGGTACAGACCCTTGGGGGTATAACCATTGGTAGCCAGCACCAGTTGTTTGCAGCGCACTGAAGCCTGTGGCGTTTGCAGCACAAAACTGCCGTCGGCGCTGCGTTGCCAGCTTAGCAGCGGCGATCCGGTGTACAACTGTACCCCGCTTTGCTGCGCCATAGTTGCATAGCCCTGTGCCAGAGCCAACGGGTTAACACCAAAGCAATCGGGAAACTTAACCGCAGCATAGGCGCGGGCATTGTGCATATAGTCGTTTTTCAGTTGTGACTCAGACAAGTACTCTGCCTGATAACCGAACTGACGCTGTAAAAACGCCGCCTGTGCCGGCAGCTCTGCTGCTGCAGAAGTATTGTGAGCGACTTTTAAATAGCCGGCCGGTTGGCTGTCGCAGGCAATATTACCATCTGCAATCATGTGTTTAACCTGCGCTATGGCTGCGCCGTATTCCTGATGGAACAAGCGGGCGCTGTCCAAACCAAAGCGTTGTGTCAATTGTGCCAGGCCTAACCTGCCGCTGCCCCGCAGTACAAAACCGGCGTTACGGCCGCTGCAACCCCAGCCGGCTTGGTTGGCTTCCAATACCGTTACTTCACGCTTAAAACGCTTTGCTAACTGATAGGCGCAGCTCAGGCCGGTATAACCGGCACCAATTACCACTATGTCACTGCTCAGATCATGTTGCAGTGGCGCAGTCTGTATTGCCGTGGCGGTGTGATCTACCCAGTAAGACGATGGGTAAGCCAGGTTAGTACCAATCTCTGTGTCCGTCAGCGGATCATACATGGTGTTTGGCCTCCGGGAATAACAGCACCATTTCAGCCGCGCTGCAGTTGCACAGTGCGCCGCACACCGGACACTGATAGCCAACCGTTTCGGATAAATGTCGCCAGCGCTGCGGATGAACTTTAACCAGTGTTGCACCGGCGTTGCTGAAGTAGCGCTGTGCAGCGTTGCCCGGGCTCTCGCGCCAAATGTGTGCCAACCCGGCAGCGGCGCCCTGACGGCGCAGTGCAGCAACAGAGGTGTTCAATAACGCCGACGCTATACCCTTGCCCCGCTGCGTTTGGCTTACCCCCACTGATTTGAAGTAGGCCATTTTCGCCGCGTCAACCGGCCACAAAGTCTGGCTACACCATTGATCCGGTTGCCACTGGCCGGCAGCAAAGCTTAACCGGTAACCAATAACCTGTTGTTGTGCATCAAGCGCTACAAAGCTGGCGTTAATCCCCCCCGTTATACCCTGCTGCTGCATTTGTTCTAAACCGGCCGGGCTAAGGTAATTATCGCCATGAATTTGATTGGCAAGGCGGATAACGGCAGGAAAGTATGTCGCAGTAAGTTCAGTTATTTGCACTTTACAGCCCCAACAGAAAACAGACTGTTGTTATAAATCAGCCTGTCGCTTTGCTGCAATCTGTTTTTTTTGCTGCAATCGTATGCGATTACCCGGACTGGAGACGAAGTGCCATAAATATGCGATAGACAACGGCGCTGTTATCTCATATGGTTAATAAGGCGTAAAAATAAAAACATAAGCGCCAGAAAAATAAAACTTAATCCAGGACAATAATTATGAAAAATCAGAATAACTACCATCCGGTCGCGCGCGCCGTTAAATTTGCGCTGGCAGCATCATTATCTTTAGGCATCAGTGCCACCGTCGCGGCACAAGAACAACCGGCGGCTAAAGAACAAGCTGTAGAAAAAATCGCTGTTGTCGGTAGTCGCTCAGCGCCGCGCTCTATTAGTGACTCTCCTGTTCCTATCGATATTATTGGTGGAGATGAGTTAAGTAAAAATGGCAGCAGCGACATGCTGAATATGATCTCGACATCAGTGCCATCTCTAAATGTTCACGCAAACCCAATCAGTGATGCAGCAACTCTAGTCAGACCTATGAACTTAAGAGGCTTGTCTTCAGACAGCACCTTAATCCTTACCAATGGGAAGCGCAGGCACAAAGCTTCTGTTATCGCCTTTCTTGGCGGTGGTATAAACGACGGCGCACAAGGCGCTGATGTCTCCGTTATCCCTGGCATCGCCATTCGTCAGGTCGAGATCCTGCGTGATGGTGCCGCGGCTCAATATGGCTCTGACGCTATTGCCGGTGTGGTTAACTTTCAGTTGAAAAATGCCGATAGTGGCGGCTCTTTTGAAGTCAAACATGGTGAATATTATGAAGGTGATGGCACCGGCACCGAGTTTGCCGGCAACATTGGTTTACCATTAACCAAAGATGGCTTTGTTAATGCCAGTTTTCAGTATAAAAATGCCGATCCTACAAGTCGCAGTGTGCAGGTCGCTGATGCGCAGTCTTTTGCTGATGCCGGCAACCCGGCTATCGCACCACTGGCGCAGATCTGGGGTTCTCCGAAGATAAAAGATGACATCTCATTCTTCGTAAACTCCGGTTTAGATCTGGGTAACGGCCGTGAAGCTTACATGTTTGGTAACTATTCTGAGCGTGATATTACCGGTGGTTTTTATTGGCGTAACCCATACAACCGTTTATCTGTATTTTCAAATGACGGCGGCGAAAGCTTACTTATCGGTAATTTAGACGACACTGCTGGCCCTTGCCCGGCAGTTACGTTGAAAGACGCGCAAGGTGCAAACCTCGATTTTGCAACCGTGAACCAAGCCGTTAGTGCCCTGCCTGCCCATTGTTTTACGTTTTTTTCAATGTTCCCTGGTGGTTTTACACCAACTTTCGGCGGAAATGTTACTGACACAGCATTGGCTATTGGTACCAAAGGCGAGTTTAAACAGGGCTGGCTGGCAGACGTTTTGTATGACTTTACCGGCTCGGTTGGTCGCAATGAATCAACTTATGTTATGACCAACACTATCAATGCGTCTCTGGGCCCTGATACACCAACCGAATTTACACCTGGTAAATACATTCAGCTTGAAAAAACCTTTACTGCCGATTTTGTCAAATATGTCAGTGCTGGCTTGTACGAAGATCTGACGGTTGCGTTTGGCGCACAATGGACAGAAGAAACCTTTGAAGTTGTAGCAGGTGACGTTGCGTCGTTTATTGACGGCCCGCTTACGAGCCAGGGCTTTGGTATTGGCTCAAACGGCTTTCCAGGTTTTAAACCAGAAGATGGTGGCGTAAACAGCCGGCGCAACTACGCAGTTTATACCGATCTGGAAGCAGAGATCACAGAGAGCTTTTTAGCTGGCTTAGCGCTGCGCTATGAAGACTATGATACCTTTGGTGATACGATAAATTACAAACTGACCGGCCAGTTTCGCCTGAGTGATGACTGGGCTATACGTGCATCTCATAGCACGGGCTTCAGAGCACCAACGGTTGGTCAGGCAAATGTAAGTAATGTACAAACCAGCCTGGCCGATGGCATGTTGGTAGACTCAGCTTTGTTACCACCAACTAATCCTATTGCAATTGAGCTTGGTGGTAAGGAATTGACACCCGAAGAGTCCGTCAGCTTTGCTGCAGGTTTAGTGTATTCGGGTGCTGATTTCTTTATGACTTTGGATTATTACAATATCAAAGTTGATGATCGGATCACGCAGTCCAGTAAAATTACTTTAAGTGAAGCCAACAAGGAGGCGTTAAAAGCTGCAGGTGTCCGTAACGTAGACTCATTCCAACAAGTCAGCTTCTTTACCAACGACTTTGATACAACCACACAGGGCATAGATTTTGTTGCAAGTTATTCTACCGATTTGTTCGGTGGGCGTAGTAGCTTTAACTTTGCATACAACTGGACTGATACCAATGTAGACCGTGTAACTGTGCCGCCAGAAGGACAACCTGCTATAACAGGAGCCGATAAAATATCCCGCTTGGAAAATGATCTACCAAACCATCGCGCTACACTGACCTGGAATCAAAGTTGGGATGACTGGTCAATGTTTTTGCGCAGTAACTATTATGGTGAATATCAGGGGGTTCACGTAGATTGGGTAGGAACACCAGAGGAGCCAGGTACAGAGAAAAATGCATCTGCTAAGATAACGTTCGATCTTGAAGTTAGCTATTACGTTAACGACAATTTCATCGTTGCCGCAGGCGCGCAGAATATTTTTGATACCAAGCCAGAACGTTTAGACTTTGAGCAACAATCTGGCGTGCCAAATAATAATTGGGGTGGCAAGTACTATGAAACCTCACCTATGGGCATTAACGGCGGTTACTACTACTTAAAAGGTACTTATAAGTTCTGATGTCCGACAGTGTAAACACATAGTTGTTAAACCAAAAATCCGCCTTTACCGGCGGATTTTTTATTATCGTCAGCTCTACAGCGCGGCCAACAAAGCCTGTAACGGATGCTTCGGTTTATCCCCTACCAGCCGTTTTACCTGGCTACGACAGGAAAAGCCGGTCACCAATATCTGTTCAGTACCAAATTGCTCAACCGGTGCGCGCCAACTCATATCAAACAACGCTTTACTGTTATCCAGGTTCTGCGCTTCATGGCCATAAGTACCCGCCATACCGCAGCAGCCCACACTCACCGGCTTTAAGCTTAGCCCTGCGCTGCTGAAGATTTGCTGCCAGGCCTTTTCTGTCGCCGGTAAGGCGGTTTTTTCAGTGCAATGCGCTAATAAGGCAAACTCAGCGCTGTTATTTACCTTAGGTAAGCTTTGCTGTACCAGCCATTCATGCAGTAGCTGCACAATAAAGTCACCGCGCTTATCGCCCAGCGCTTTATGGTATTCATCCCGGTATACCAGCACTAAAGATGCATCCAGCCCCAGCATAGGCAAACCAAGCTGTTGCAGCTGATTTAAAAACTGTGCGGCGCTGGCGGCTGTTTTGGCAAATTCGCGTAAAAAGCCTTTTACATGCTGCGGCTTGCCATTGGGTAAAAACGGTAACAATACCGGGTTAAAGCCCAGCTTTTGCAGTAAATTCAGCGCATCTGCTACCAGCTCCGCTTCATAAAAGCTGGTAAAAGGGTCTTGCACCAGTAACACAGTGCGCGCTTTGTCCTGTGCCGATAACTGCTGCAGTGCCGCTAAATCAAAGCGGTATAAATCCCCAACCTGTTCTGACAAGGTGGGCACAGATAGCAGCGGCGTATCAACATAGCCGACGGTTTTTTCTAATAACGCCGCGGTAACTTTTTGCTTAACAACAAAATTAACTAACTTTGGCGCTTTGGCCAACCAGGGCGCGGTGCGTTCGATATTGCCAACAATATAATCTTTCGCCGGGCGTAAATAGCGGCTGTGATACAGCTGCAAAAAGCGCGAGCGAAATGAAGGTACGTCTACTTTTACCGGACATTGACCAGCGCAGGCTTTACACGCCAGACAGCCCTCCATCGCCTGCATCACTTCGTGCGAGAAATCTTCTTCGCCGCGCCGTTTTGCCAGGCTGTTTTTTGTCCGTTGCCACAAGCTTTTCACACCGCCAGACTGCTGCAGTAATTGCTGCTCCTGTGCCAGCACGTCGACACCCTGCATTTCGGTTAGGCGTAACCATTCACGCATCAAACCGGCGCGGCCTTTGGGGCTGTGGCGCCGATCTTTAGTGACTTTGCTGGACGGACACATTGGCGAGTTTTCTTCATAGTTAAAGCATAGGCCATTGCCATTGCAGTTCAGGCTGCTGTCAAAACTGTCTTTAACTGCGACCGGAATTTGCCGGTCAAAGTAAGCCCGTTTTACGCCATCGACCGACACTAAGCTGTCGGCACTGTTAAACGGCGTACAAATTTTACCGGGGTTTACTCTGTTGCGCGGGTCAAAAGCCGCTTTAATCTTGCGCAGCTCAGTAAACAGCTCATCGCCGAAAAATGCCGGACCGTATTCACTGCGATAGCCCTTGCCATGCTCGCCCCACATTAAGCCACCATATTTGGCGGTAAGTGCCACCACCTGATCGGAGATTGTGCGCAGTAGTTGCTCTTGCGCCGGATCGCATAAATCAAGTGCCGGCCGCACATGCAACACCCCGGCGTCAACATGGCCAAACATGCCGTAATGTAAGCCATGGCTGTCAAGCAGTGCGCGAAACTCCATAATAAAGTCCGCCAGATTCTGCGGCGGTACAGCGGTATCTTCAGCAAAGGCAATCGGTTTTTGCCGGCCGGCAGTATTGCCAAGCAAACCCACCGCTTTTTTGCGCATGGCGTAAATATTGCCGATAGCCGCGTTATCATAAGTCAGCTGATAGCCGATAATGCCGTCGGTTTTATCTGCTATTGCGCCATCCAGCCGTGCCGTTAGCGCAGCAATTTTTTGCTCAATCTCAGCCTGGCTTTCGCTGTTATACTCCACCATATTCAGCCCCTGCATTTCAATGCCGGGCACATCGGTGATTAAGTCTTTTACCTGATGCCAGATAATATCATTGCGGGCTAAATTCAGTACTTTGCTGTCAACGGTTTCAACAGAAGTGGCTTCTGCCGCCACCAGAAACGGCGCGTTACGCAGCGCGCTTTCAAAGCTGTCATACTTCACATTCACCAGACACTTGCATTTGGCAATCGGGGTAATATTCAGTTTGGCTTCAACCACAAAGCCCAGTGAGCCCTCCGAGCCGGTAATAATGCGCGATAAATCAAACTCGGTTAAATCGTCGTTGAACACATGTTCTAAGTCGTAGCCGGTTAAAAACCGGTTCATACGCGGGAATTTGGCCAATATTTGTGGCCTGAACTGCCGACAACTATTCAGCACCTGACGATAAATGCGGCCGATACTATTGGGCTGCTCGGCGCGATGCTCAGCTTCAAAGGTGGCCATTTTGTGCGTTTTTAACACATTGCCGTCGATCAACACGGTTTTCAGTGCCAATACATGGTCACTGGTTTTGCCGTATACCAGGGAGCCCTGGCCGGAAGCATCGGTATTGACCATTCCGCCGATAGTGGCACGGTTAGAGGTGGATAAATCCGGCGCGAAGAAAAAGCCATATGGCTTTAAAAATGCATTGAGCTGGTCTTTAATCACCCCGGCCTGCACCCGTACCCAACGCTGCTCGAGATTAATTTCCAGAATGTTGCGCATATGGCGCGATAAATCCACCACCACATGCTCAGTCAGCGCCTGGCCGTTAGTGCCGGTGCCGCCGCCGCGCGGGCTGAATTTGATATGCGAGAAACTGGAGGTTTGCGCCAGCGAAGTAAGAATAACCAGGTCGTCAGTACATTTTGGCAGCAATACTGCTTGCGGTAACGCCTGGTATACGCTGTTGTCGGTGGCCACCGCCAAACGGCTGCCGTAGCTGGTTTCGATATCGCCGCTAAAGCCGGCGGCAACTAAGGCTTTGCTAAAAGCAACAATGCTGGCATCCAGCGCGAGTTCGGGATTAAGCTTTGGGATCATAACTGCAGACACTCGGCAATAAGTGCCTGCAGTATAACATTAACTTGACTGTAGGATCAGCTGGCAGCAGGACGGAATTTCAGAGAAATACCGCGTAAAAAATAGCGCAGCACTTGCTCCTGACAGGCACGGTAATGTTTATGGTCCGGCCGGCGGAAAAACGCACTCAGTTCATGTTTACTTAAACGAAACTCAGCACCCTCTAACAGGGCTAAGATATCATCGTCTTTTAAATCAAAGGCGATTTTTAGTTTACGCAAAATAATGTTGTAGTTCAGCTTGGTTTCCGGCGCTGGAATAACACCGTCTTTGGCACCGCGGCGCTGAATAATTACGCCATTTAAGAAGCCGGCCAATAACTCATCACTGATTAATGCAAAGCTCTCGCTTTCATCAGATTCTAACCAGGCTATCACCTGCTCTTTTGTCACCGTGACATTGGTTAAGGCGAAAATGGCTATCATGCCATGGTTAGGTGCATCCAGCGTGTAACGCAAGCTGCGCAGTACGTCGTTATTGGTCAAGATAGTGTCCTGTAAACAAAGTCAGATGAAAAACGGCGGCTATGATACCACAGCCGCCGTTAAATCCGCATCCCGCTATCTGTTAACCTGCAGCTTAAGGTAAATGCCCCAGCTTGCTGGCTTTGGTGGCAAGATAACGATGGCTGTGGGCAGTAGTTTTTACCCGGTGTTGTACCCGCTCCAGCACATTAACACCGGCGTCGGTTAACGCTTTTAGCTTACGCGGGTTATTGGTCAGCAAACGCACTTGCCCAATGCCTAATTGTTCAAACATTTGCGCGGCAATATCGTATTCGCGCATATCGGGTAAAAAGCCTAAAATTTCATTGGCCTCTACCGTATCCAGGCCTTTATCCTGTTCGGCATAAGCACGAATTTTATTGATGAGGCCAATGCCACGGCCTTCCTGGCGTAAATACAAAATACAACCACGGCCTAAATCCGCAATTTTACGCATTGCCGCTTCCAACTGCGGCCCGCAATCACAGCGCAGGCTGAATAAGGCATCCCCGGTTAAACACTCAGAATGCACCCGCGCCAATACCGGCTCAGCAGTTGTTACATCGCCCAGCGTTAATGCGACATGCTCTTTGCCGTTAGGTGCCTCAAAGCCATGTAAACGAAATTCGGCAAAAGGGGTTGGCAATAGTGTTGAGGTTACAAGTTTTAATTTCATCATGACTTCTCAGATAACGGCCGCACTTAAGACAGCAAAAGCGTTGTTGGCTACAGCGCAAACTTTATTGGGCCAAAGCAGTGGTAATTCAAGGCTGACGGCTGCAGGCATTATAGCAGCCCTGATACAAATTGATGTAACCATAATGTGATACTATCACATAAGGTAGCTGCAAAATGTCTGTTACGATTAGTAGCGATAAAATCTGGTTAACCGGCGCAGCAGCCATGCAATTTTTATTAAACCCGCTACAATAGCCGCTGTTTTAGCTACCGGTTATTTTTCATGCTAAGTTTTTTCGAACGTATTATTAAACCTTTTCCGGCCGTTGAGCCAACCCAGCCACCTAAAGGCATATTGGCATTTTGCCGCCATTACACCAAAGGTATGGAGCCATCACTGATCCTGATGTCGATAAGCACCGCCCTGCTGGCGATGTTAGAGGTGTCATTATTCAGCTTTATGGGTCAGTTGGTAGATTGGCTGGTACAAAATGAGCCGGAAGCCCTGTTTACCAGCGAGCGGGCCACGTTGATTAAGATGGCCGTCGTTACCGTAGTGTTACTGCCGGCGTTGAGCTTTTTTCATGCGGCAATTGTGCACCAAACTTTATTGGGTAATTATCCGATGTCCATCCGCTGGTTAGCTCACCGCTATTTATTGCGCCAGAGTATCAGCTTTTACCAAAACGACTTTGCCGGCCGTATTGCCACTAAGGTGATGCAAACCTCGCTGGCGGTGCGGGAAACGGTAATGAAACTGCTGGACGTAATGGTATACATCTTGGTGTATTTCGGCTCGATGTTATTTTTTATTGCTGACGCCGATCTACGTCTGATCATCCCAATGCTGGTATGGCTGGCAATTTATGTTGCTATGCAGTTTTACTTTGTACCGCGCTTAAAAGCCGCCTCTACCCGCCAGGCCGATGCCCGCTCGGAAATGACCGGCCGTATTGTCGACAGCTACACCAATATCACTACCATTAAGTTGTTTTCTCACACCAACCGCGAAGAAGCCTACGCCAAAGACAGCATGGAAGTGTTTTTAAAACCGGTGTACCGCCAAATGCGTTTAGCCACCGGTTTAAGTGTGTCGGTACAAACGCTGAACTACTTTTTGGTATTCGCCATAGCGGCGTTATCGATTTATTTATGGGCCGACAGCGCCATCAGTGTCGGTGCCATCGCCATAGCGGTAAGTTTAGCGCTGCGCTTAAACGGCATGGCACAGTGGATCATGTGGGAAGTCAGCAGCTTGTTTGAAAATATCGGCACTGTGGCGGACGGTATTACTACTTTATCGCAACCGGCACAGGTAATGGATGCTGTCGATGCCAAACTGTTACAGGTAAGCCGAGGCGCTATCAGCTTTAATAACGTTGGCTTTAATTACGGTAAAGTCGGCAGTGATAATGGCAAAGCGCCGGTGTTGCAGCAATTAAACCTGGAAATTAAACCCGGCGAAAAAGTCGGTTTAGTTGGCCGTTCCGGTGCCGGTAAATCAACCTTAGTAAACCTGCTACTGCGCTTTTACGATGTAGAAAGCGGTAAAATCCTGATTGATGGTCAGGATATCAGCCAGGTAAACCAGGAAAGCCTGCGTCAGCATATTGCCATGGTGACCCAGGATACCTCGCTGTTGCACCGCTCGGTACGCGATAATATTGCCTATGGCAAACCAGACGCTACAGAAGCTGAATTGCAGCTGGCAGCAGAGCAAGCCGAAGCCAGCGACTTTATCAGCGATTTAACCGATCCTAAGGGTAACAGCGGTTTTGATGCTCAGGTTGGCGAGCGTGGCGTTAAATTATCCGGCGGCCAGCGCCAGCGCATTGCCATTGCCCGCGTGCTGTTGAAAAACGCACCGATTTTAATTTTGGATGAAGCCACCTCAGCGCTCGACTCAGAAGTAGAAGCCGCCATTCAGGCCAGTTTAAATACCTTAATGGCCGGCAAAACGGTCATCGCTATCGCCCACCGTTTATCGACCATAGCGCAGATGGACCGCTTAATTGTGCTGGACCAGGGCAATATCGTTGAACAAGGCAGCCATAGCGAGCTTATCGCCAGCGGCGGCATATACGCCCAGTTGTGGGCGCATCAAACCGGTGGCTTTATCGGTGTAGATTAAACCGGTTAAAACATAAAAAAAGCCCGGTTCATTGGCCGGGCTTTTTCTTAACTAAAGATTACTTTTGTTCTTGTTGCTCTTGCTGCTGTTTTGCCAGCCGCTTTTCCCAGAAGGTAGCGTTCTTAATGCCCAGTTTTACCGGATCGAAGGTAATGGGGCCACCGGCTTTTTTCTGCACTTCAAAATCACGCAGACAGCGCATAGTGGGTTTATACATTAAGAAAATAGTTAATATACCCAGCACGTTAACCCAAGCCATTAAGCCCACACCGATATCACCGATATTCCAGATATAACCGGCGCTGTTTACCGTGCCATATGCCACCATAAACATCAGCAACAGTTTAAATACGATATTAGGCAGCTTGTTGTTAAACACCCGGTTTAAATAAGCTACGTTGGTCTCGGTAATGTAGTAATACGCCAGGATAGTGGTAAAGGCGAAGAAAAACAGTGCTATACCTACAAATATCTGACCAAAGTGACCAAATACACTAAGCAGTGCTAACTGAGTAAAGGCTGCTGAACCAATTTCTGTTGCTGCATCAACATTTTGTACGATAAAGCTACCGTCTGTCAGCTCACCCACCACATTGTATTGCTGAGTGATTAAAATCATCAGTGCCGTAGCGGTACACACAAACAGGGTATCGACATATACCGAAAATGCCTGCACCAAACCTTGTTGTGACGGATGATCTACTTCAGCTGCTGCCGCTGCATGCGGGCCTGTGCCCTGACCGGCTTCATTGGAATATATGCCCCGCTTTACACCCCAGCCAATAGCTGCACCAAACCCGGCTTGTGCCGTAAAGGCGTCGTTTAAAATTAAACTGAATATGCCGGGTACTTTATCCAGGTTTAAAAACACCACGATTAACGCCAGCACAATGTAGCCCAGCGCCATAAACGGCACGACAATTTGGGTGAAGTGAGCAATACGTTTAATGCCACCAAAAATAATAAACGCCAGCACGATAAGGATTACAGCCAGCGCGATCAGTTTATGGGTGCCCACTTCACCAAAACTGGTGACCACCATATTACCGTCGCCGAAAATTTGCGTTACCGCATTACCTACCGCGTTGGCTTGCACGCCGGGCAGGAAGATACCACAACCGATAATAGCTGAAATGGCGAACAAAATACCCAGCCAGCGCCAGCCCAAACAGCGTTCAAAATAGTACGCCGGACCGCCGCGGTACTGGCCGTTTTCTTCTACCTTATACAATTGACCTAAGGTGGACTCAACATAGGCCGTGCTGGCACCCAAAAACGCCACTACCCACATCCAGAAGATGGCGCCAGGGCCACCAAAGCCGATAGCTGCAGCTACACCGGCAATATTACCGACACCAACACGGCCGGACAGTGATACGGCCAGGGCCTGAAATGATGAAATACCTTTGTCTGACTCGGTGTTATTCAGCAACAGTTTGCACATTTCTTTAAAATGGCGAACCTGAGCAAACCGGGTCAGTATTGAATAAAACAAACCGGCACCCAGACACAGATAAATCAGCGCCGGGCTCCAGATAATGCCGTTTAGCGCACTAATAAAGCCTTCCATTTCCCTTCCTTATAATTATTTTTCAGCAAAACGCGTTATACGGCGCTTAATTTGCCACAGCAACAACAGAATTGCTACGCTGTCAGTTGCTTTGCCGCAGATCTGCGGTAATTTGCCCTGCCTCGGCTATTTCTTCATCATGCGCCTGGTCTACCCAGGGCTCAGCCAATGCCTGTTGGTACCATTGCTGCATTGCCGGTAAATTTAATAAGGTTTGTATATAAGCCATAGCATTGTCGGTTAATACCAAACCATAGCTCTGTACGCGAAATGCTACCGGCGCAAAAAACGCATCCACAGCACTAAATTGCTTACCTGCCAAAAACGGCCCGCCAAAGTCGCTCAGTCCCTGCTCAAACAGCTCGCTGATGCGGTCCAGGTCCCGCTGTAACTGCTCATTTATAAGGTGCAACTTAATACGGTGGCCACAGCTCATACCGCAAATATTACGCAGTGCACTAAAACCGGAGTGCATCTCTGCTGCAGCGCAGCGTGCGAATGCGCGGGCTTTTGTCTCTTTCGGCCACACCGCCGGATAGCTTTCATACAAGTATTCCGCTATGGCCAGCGAGTCCCATACCACTATATCTTTTTGCACTAAACACGGCACTTTACCGCTGGGTGAAAACGTGCGGAATTTTTCAAAGTTGCCCTGCTGGCTAAACGGTACCAACTGCTCAATAAACGGAATATTCAGCTGGGTCATCAGCAGCCAGGGCCGTAACGACCAGGATGAATAGTTTTTGTTGGCGATATACAGTTCACGCATAATGTGTTCCTTAATTAAACCAGCTGATAATAAAACCTGTAATAACGGCTAACAATACAACGATATAGGGTGGTACCTTCCAGTACATAAGCGCTAAAAAGGCCAGCAGCGCAAACGCCAGCTCTACCGGGCCGTGAATAGCGCTGACGAACACCGGGTCATACAAGGCGGCCAGCAACAGGCCAACAACAGCGGCGTTGATGCCCGCCATAGCCTGGCGCATCGCCGGATAACGGCTAAGCTGCTGCCACCAGGGCAGTGCCGCAAACAGCAACAAAAATGCCGGCAGAAAAATGGCCACCGTGGCCAGCAGTGCACCGGGTAACAAAGACGTTGCCGATACCGCCCCCAGATAAGTCGCCAGGGTAAACAACGGGCCCGGTACCGCCTGCGCTGCGCCATATCCGGCCAAAAAGGCCTCATCTGACAACAATCCTTGCGGCACCAGTTCAGTTTGCAGCAACGGCAATACCACATGCCCGCCACCGAACACTAACGCCCCTGTCCGATAAAAACTGTCAAACAAGCTTAGCCAACTATTGTTAGTCAGTTGAGCTAACAGCGGTAATAACGTCAGTAATAAGATAAACAGGAATAAAAAAAACAGTGCACTGGCTTTACCGGTTGTGGACGTTGCCTGAGGTGATGCCGGCGGCGGTTGCGGTAATATGGCTTTGCCAATAATAGCCGCCAGCAACATAACCGCTATTTGTACCAGCACACCGGACAGCAGCAACATTAACACCGCGCTTAGCAGCGCAATACTGGCCCTGGCAGGGTCCGGACATAAACTTTTCCCCATGCCCCACAACGCTTGCGCCACTACCGCTACCGCGACAATTTTTAAACCACTCAGCCACAGCGTATCTGCACTTTGCGCCAAACCAAGATAAACAAAGGCAAAACTGAACATAAGTATGGCTGAGGGCATGGTAAAACCCAACCATGATAACAAGGCACCACGATAGCCGGCGGCGTTAAGCCCTATGGCAATACCGACCTGAGAGCTGGCAGGGCCCGGCAAAAATTGACATAAAGCCACCAGCTCAGCATAACTTTGCTCGCTGTACCACTGCCGCTTCTCAACAAACTCGTGACGGAAAAAGCCCAGATGTGCCACCGGACCGCCAAAACTACTGCAGCCCAAGCGGAAAAAAATCAGAAATAGCTGCCACAGTGAGACAGAGGCGGATGAAATGGTCAAAATAAGCTCCCCGGCGGTGAATTCGGATAACAGTGCGTCAGGCTACACAGCTTAAGGTTATGCCAGTGTCTGCGCCCGGTGCAAGTAAATATAACAATGCCATAAAAACAAAACCCCGCGGCGCGGGGTTTGTATCAGCTTGATAACAGCCTAGTTTTTGCCGTATTTTTCTGCCAGATACAACCAGGTTTCCAGCACCGTATCCGGATTAAGCGATACGCTGTCTATGCCCTGTTGCATTAACCAGGCGGCGAAATCTTCGTGATCCGACGGGCCCTGGCCGCAAATGCCGATGTACTTGCCTTTGGCTTTACAGGTTTTAATGGCCATTTCCAGCAGCTTGTAAATCGCCGGATTACGCTCATCGAACAAATGCGCAATTAAACCACTGTCTCTGTCCAGCCCCAGGGTTAACTGGGTTAAATCATTCGAGCCAATCGAAAAGCCATCGAAGTATTCCAGAAACTCTTCTGCCAGCAGGGCATTGGACGGCAATTCGCACATCATGATTACACGCAGGCCGTTATCGCCGCGTTTTAAGCCATGCTCTGCCAACAAATCAATTACGCTACTTGCTTCACTTAAGGTGCGCACAAACGGGATCATTACCTCTACATTGGTAAAGCCCATCACATTACGCACCCGCTTTAACGCCTCGACTTCCAGTGCAAAGCAATCGCGGAAATCTTTCGAGATATAGCGCGAGGCACCACGAAAACCAATCATCGGGTTTTCTTCGTGTGGCTCGTACTGGCGGCCGCCGACTAAGTTAGCATACTCGTTTGATTTAAAATCAGACATCCGCACTATCACTTTTTGCGGCGCAAAAGCGCAGGCTAAGGTCGCGATACCCTCGGTCAGCTTGGCGATATAAAACTCGACCGGGTCGGCATAGCCGGCGATCATTTCGCTAATGGTGGCTTTAAGCTCCGGAGTTTGGGCATCAAAGTTAAGCAATGCTTTGGGGTGCACGCCTATCATGCGGTTAATAATAAATTCCAGCCGCGCCAGGCCAATACCGGCGTGTGGCAGCTTGGCAAACGAGAACGCCCGCTCCGGGTTGCCCACGTTCATCATTATTTTTAAATCCAGCTTGGGCATCTGGTCAACACGGCTGCTTACCACTTTATAGTCCAGCTTGCCGTCATAAATAAAGCCGGTATCGCCTTCAGCACAAGACACGGTAACCTGCTGGCCGGTTTTAATCTTACCGGTGGCATCACCACAACCCACTACCGCCGGAATTCCCAGCTCACGGGCGATAATAGCGGCATGACAGGTACGGCCGCCCCGATTGGTGACAATGGCTGAGGCCCGCTTCATGATCGGTTCCCAATCCGGGTCGGTCATATCGGTTACCAATACATCGCCAGGCTGAATTTGGTCCATCTGCTCAATGCCTTTGAGCACCTTGGCAGTACCGGCACCGATGCGCTGACCAATGGCCCGGCCTTCTACCACTACCGGTGCTTTGGCCAACAGTTGAAACCGCTCCATACTGTTGCTGTCTTCGCGGCTTTTTACTGTTTCCGGCCGTGCCTGCACGATATACAGCTTGCCATCGTTACCGTCTTTGGCCCATTCGATATCCATCGCACGGCCATAGTGGTTAGCAATAATCACTGCCTGTTTCGCTAACTCTTCAACCTCGGCATTGGTCAGCGAGAACTGCCGGCTACGTTCGGCAGCAATATCGACTATTTTCACCTGCTTACCATGGCCTTGTTCGCCGGAGTAAATCATCTCGACTTTTTTACTGCCTAAGTTGCGCTTAACTACTGCAGGGCGTCCGGCTGCTAATGTGGGCTTGTGTACATAGAATTCGTCAGGGTTAACTGCGCCCTGCACTACCATTTCGCCCAAACCATAAGAAGAGGTAATAAATACCACGTCTTCAAAGCCGGACTCGGTATCAATACTGAACATTACACCGGAGGAGGCTAAATCTGAACGCACCATCTTTTGCACACCGGCAGATAGCGCCACGCCGCGGTGGTCATAGCCCTGGTGTACGCGGTAAGAAATAGCGCGGTCGTTAAACAGTGAAGCAAATACGTGCTTAATCGCCACGATGACAGCGTCATAACCACGGACGTTTAAGAAGGTTTCCTGTTGCCCGGCGAAGGATGCATCCGGCATATCTTCCGCGGTGGCCGATGAACGTACGGCAAAAGAGACATCATGCGCGGCATCAGGGTGTAGTTGTTGGTAAGCTTCACGAATGGCCTGCTCTAATTCCGGCTGAAACGGAGTATCGATAACCCATTGACGAATTTGCGCACCGGCTTTAGCCAGGGCGGTAACATCGTCAACATCTAAACCATCGAGCAGTTGATAAATGCGCTCGTTAACACCGCTTTGTTCAAGAAATTGGTTAAAAGCATAAGCTGAGGTGGCAAAGCCGCCCGGTACCTGTACACCGGCATTGGCCAGATTACTGATCATCTCTCCCAGAGAGGCATTTTTTCCGCCTACCCGATTTACATCGTGCATACCCAGGTTTTCATACCAAATCACAAATTCTTGCACAGTTCATCTCCATTTTTTGTCGAGTGGCGTGTAAGCTTACAGTCAGCGTTACAACGCTCAGCGATTTTACACCGCTGCTCAGGCTAAATAAAACCTTAATTTTCAATGTAATTTTATAACAACAAAACGGAGTAACCGGTGCGCACAGCCTTTTATATCTCAGATGGAACCGCCATTACCGCAGAAGTGTTTGGCCATGCCTTACTTACTCTTTTTCCAGCAGAATTTGAGCACGTTACTATCCCTTTTGTTGAAACCAGCGATATGGCCGAGCAGGTAAAGCAGCGCATTAACGATCGTTATAAAACAACGGGACAACGGCCACTGATATTCCAAACCTTTGTTGATGACCAGTTACGGCAGATAATTAACAGCAGCAACGGCGTTTGCTATGACTTCCTTAACACCTTTGTTGAACCTATCCAGCGTGAACTTGGCGTAGCGCCGGTACCTAAAACTCACCGCACTCACAGCATGCACGAGAAAAGCTACGATTTTCGTATCGATGCGGTCAATTTTGCCCTGGCTAATGACGATGGCTCTAACCTGAAAAACTTTGCTCAGGCCGACATTATTCTGGTCGGCGTAAGCCGCTCGGGTAAAACCCCCACCAGCCTGTATCTGGCATTACAATACGGCATTAAAGCGGCGAACTACCCCTTTGTTGAGGAGGATATGCAGCACCTGCATCTGCCGGATGTATTGCTGCGTAACAGGGAAAAGCTGTTTGGTTTAACGATAACGCCGGAGCGTTTAAGCCAAATTCGCGAGCAGCGCCGCGCCAACAGCCGCTATGCGTCATTACGCCAATGTCAGCTGGAACTGGCAGAAGTCGAAAATCTGTATTTGCGTGAACAGATCCCGTATTTAAACTCGACACATTTGTCGATTGAAGAGATCTCGGCAAAAATTATCGCCAAAACCGGCCTGAAGCGGCATAAGTATTAAACCTTAAGCCCGGCCTGGCGCAGCAGCTCATCAATTGGCAGCGCTGCTTCGCCACTTTCCAGCCGTTTTATTTGTTCTACCAATAAGCTGTTTACCGGTGCTGTGATCTGGTGCAGTTGCGCCATTCGCACCACAGCACCGTTTAAAAACATAATTTCAGTACGTTTATGGCTGCGGATATCATCTGACATAGATGAACGGGCCTGCTCGTCGATAGCCAGCAAACTGCCGGCAGCGTGGCGAAACAGTGCCGTCGGCAAGCGCAGAAACCAGGGTAATAACGCGTTGGGTAGCGGCGTATACGCCAGCGGTTTTACGCCGGCTTTGCTGCAGATATACAGCCATTCCTGCATCGCTGCGGCCAGCAGCAAGCGCCATTTTCGGTCGAGTAATTGTTGCAGCAGCGGTAAGTCGCTGATGGCGTTCAGAGCATTATTTAAGTTTAACAGCAGCTTGCCGTATTCTGCCGCGGTAATATCGGCGCATAACTGCACCGGCAATTTAAACTGTTTAAAAGCCTGAATAACATAATTAACCGCACTGTGGTTGTTTTGCTGCCAGACAACCGCGCCGGCGCTGGCACGGTGGAATTGGCCGGCGCGATTTTTTACCACATTAAACGGCACTATGGCCCGCAGTACCGGGTTGGCCAAGTCCTGGTTTAGCATTTCACCAATGCCAATGCCGTTTTGCATCGCCACCACCGGTACTTCCGGACGCAAAAAACGCTTTAGCTGCGTCAGCATCGGTACCAGTGCGGTAGCTTTTACCGTTAGCAACACCACATCACACTCAATTAAACTGTTAAGCGAGCTGTAAAATGCTACCGGCTGGGCAAAATAGGTGTGGTGATCAAACGAAGTGACGCTTAACCCATGGGCAGCCAACTCCAATGCCATGGTTTCGCGGCCGAAGAATTTTACGTCCAGTGCATTGTCCTGACATAAATGGGCACCCAAATAGCAGCCAACGCTACCGGCGCCCACTATGCCAATACAATAACGCTGACCTGCTGTTGAATGCTGGCCAGCGTCCTGAGCCTGTTCTGATAACACTTACGCTCCTGTGAGCGCGTGATTATTTACGCGCAGTGCGTAGAGTATCGGCAATCAGAAAGGCTAATTCCAGTACCTGATCAGCATTTAAACGCGGATCGCACTGGGTAAAGTAGCGTTTGCCCAAATCATTTTCACTTAAACCGTAGGCACCACCGGTACATTCAGTAACATGCTCACCGGTCATTTCCAGGTGAATACCACCGGCATGGCTGCCTTCAGCCTTGTGTACAGCGAAGAAATTCCGGATTTCGCGCAAAATGGCTTCAAAATCGCGGGTTTTATAATCGTTGCTGGCTTTTACCGTATTGCCGTGCATCGGATCTGAGCTCCACACCACTTTACGGCCTTCCTGCTGCACGCGGCGTACCAATGCCGGCAGTTTATCCGCCAGTTTGTCGGCGCCCATCCGGGTGATCAATGTTAAGCGGCCCGCCACATTATTTGGGTTAAGCGCATCAATTAAACGGATCAAGTCATCCGGTTGCATGCCCGGGCCAACTTTTACGCCAACCGGGTTATGAATACCGCGGAAGAACTCGATATGGGCATGATCCAGCTGCCGCGTGCGCTCGCCTATCCATACCATATGTGCAGAGCAATCGTACCAATCACCGGTTAACGAATCGCGCCGTGTTAAGGCCTCTTCGTAATTCAGTAATAAGGCTTCATGCGAGGTATACAGTTGGGTTTCACGGATAGACGGTGAGTTTTGTCCGGTAATACCGCAAATTTCCATAAAGCGCAGTGCTTCCTGGATGCGCTGGGCTACGTCCTGATAGCGGTCTTTCAGTGGATTAGACTCGACAAAGCCCATATTCCATTTACTAACCTGATGTAAATCGGCCAAACCGCCCTGCGCAAAAGCGCGCAACAAATTCAGCGTTGCGGCAGAATGGTGATACGCCGTGGTTAACCGGTTAGGATCCGGCAACCTTGCCGCTTCAGTAAATTCAAAGCTGTTGACAATATCACCACGATAACTTGGCAGTGACACACCATCGATTGTTTCCAGATCACTGGAGCGCGGCTTAGCATATTGCCCTGCCATACGTGCAACTTTTACCACCGGTAAGCCGCCGGCAAACGTCAGCACAACAGCCATTTGCAGCAATACTTTGAAGGTATCGCGGATTTTCGGTGCATTAAAATCGTTAAAACTTTCGGCGCAATCACCGCCCTGCAGTAAAAAACCCTGACCTTCAGCCACCTGACCGAGCTGACTAAACAGATCCCGTGTTTCCTGAGCAAACACCAAAGGTGGATATTTATGTAATTGCTGTTCTACACGCTGCAATAAATCCCGATCGTTGTAGCCGGGTTGCTGTTGGATCGGGAAGCTGCGCCAGCTTTGAGGCGTCCAGGTGGTCACGATGTTTTTCCTATGTTTGATTGTCTGCCAAGCAAGTTATAGACTTCCGGACGTAAATTCAATGCCGGCTTTGGCATAATTTATGACAATTTCGTCAGTTATCGCTAAAGCGCTGCATATTTCGCCACTACCGCCGGCAATTGTGGTTAATTTACACCTTTTCTAATTGCTCAAGTCGCGCCAGTAAGCCATCACACCCCTGCTCTATCAGCTGCAACACCAAGGCAAACCCCTTGCTGCCGCCGTAGTACGGGTCCGGCACTTCACTGTACGCCGGGTAAGAGGGATGATATTGCATAAACAATTGCAGTTTATGGTGTAGCTCTGCCGGACAACGTTGCTTTAATTCGGCTAAATTGTCTTTATCCATCGCCAATAACAGGTCGTAATACACAAAATCGCTGTCCGCTACCGGGCGCGATGTGATGCCGTCAAAGGTATAGCCTACTGCCATACCTTCGCGCACAGAGCGGCTGTCCGGTGGCGCACCGCGATGTGATGCACTGGTGCCGGCAGATTCAATTTCAATATCAAGTCCGCAGTTGCCTGTTTTATGCCGCATGACGGCATGTGCCGTCGGCGATCGGCAGATATTGCCTAAACAAACAAATAATAATTTTGTGGTCATTGTGGCTCCGGTTGGAAATTAAGCGTTGATGTCAGCACGCTATGAACACGGCGTTAAATGGTTGCAATTCAACACTGTCGGGTCCAGTATAAGCAAATTCCGCTTTCGTCACATCAGCAGTACGCAGGAGCACAACTGATGGATAAGTTTACTAAACTTATCGTACTCTCAGAACAAGAGTCATTACATAATCTTACCTTGTTAGCCCAATCTATCGGTATTAATGTCCAGCAACAGAGTAAAAATGCGGTATTGTACGGTGCTGCGCTAAAATCCGGTGTGTTACTGGCATACCCTTATGCCAACAGCGATATAAATAAAAAAGGCTTATCACCTGAGCTGCAATATTTGCTGCATAAAGCACCGTTGTTTTTGTTCCAGGCTGAGCGCAGTTTGCTCGACTCCGGCCAGGCATTGTGTGCCGGCATTCGCGGTGTGATTTTTCGTGATGAACAACTGGACCGTGTACTTACCGCGTTGAAAACTATGATGTCGGGTCAACTGTATTATGCCCGCCGTATTATGTCAGAACTGGTTGATCAGATGCTGCAACAACAACTGCTTACCAGCCAGGATGCGTTGGCCGTGCCGGATAACAACTTACTGACACGCCAGGAAAAACGCATTATTCAACTGGTAGCAGAAGGTGCGCGCAATAAAGAAATTGCTGAAAGTTTAAATATCAGTGCCCACACAGTAAAAGCGCATTTGTCATCCATTTTCCGTAAAACCAAAGCCCGTAACAGAGTGGAGCTGCTGCGTTGGTTGCAGCAGCCGGTGCGTCAGGATGTACCGTCGCTGTTCAGGCCGGTTTGATCATCTGCGCGCCAGAAACCGCGCAGTTGGCCCTGGGCTACCAATTCCACTACCGCTGCCTCCATGGCTTGCTTTACGCAATACTGCACCGGCTCATTGGTAGAGTAGCCGCCTTCAGCTTCCAGTAAACGGTTCAGCGATACATAACGGAACAAGCCGGCGCGCAGCTCTTGTGAGAACACTTTTTTACTGCTGGATACCGACAACAGCACCTGGCCGGTATGCACATCGATCGCCCGCAGATAAACCGTTACCTGGTCTTCGCGATACAATTCAGATGCACCGATACCGAAATACTCAGCGCCAATGCCACCGGTGCTCAGATTAGTTTCATAGCCGATAATGCCGCCTTCAAACAACAAACGTGCTTCTTTCAGCGGTGGCAGTTCAACGGCCTTTTTGTTCGCACCCTGTATTTTGCGCTCTGTCAGCAGATTTTGCAGGCCCTCGCGCTCCAGCGGTGCAAACCAGCCACTATCGAGCAGTATTTGCGTGAGCATTGAGGTTGCGCCCTGAGTTACTGCAGTAGAAAAACTGGAAACATTGGCTTGCGGTTTATACTGTCCGGTTTGATCACGAAACGCGTACACCGACACCGGAATAGCCGTGCGTGGCCTGCCTTGTTGTTGCAGGTTTAGTATTGCCGGGCTGACATTATCAATCGCAGCAGCAGAGATATTAAGTTGCGGCTTGGGCACCAGCGAACAGCCGCTTAGCAGCAGCGCGGAAACTAACAGCAAATACTTCATATCAGCCTCCTATTGCCGGTATCGTTATGACGGTAACTTCACCGCTATTGAGATTAGTGATATGCACAACCACACTGCCATCAGCACCGCCGCTGACTTCCACCATAAACTCACCGGTGTTATACACGCCCTCTACCAACTCGCCGTCGGCAATTCGCCGTGTTAACGAGTTAATAATATTACGCTCCAGCGCATCCTGAAACTTGTCGACAAAAGACAAACCATCACGATCAGCACTGTGCGCATTTTGACTTTGGGCTTTTTGCAGCAGAAAATTACCGTTTAGCGGATTACCGCCAAAACTGGGGTTTATTGGCGTATACACCAACTCAGTAGCAGACGCGGCACTGCAACACAGCAGCAATATCAACGACATCAGTTTCATTATTATTATTCCTTTTACAACTTATCGGCCAGCGGTTCACCCAGCATTTTACCGGTTTGAATATTGGCAAGTTCATTAATACTCAGTAGCACGGCTTGCTCAGCCATTTGTTTTACGTCGTTATAGCGCCGGCCAAAATAGGTTTGATATACCCGCGTTTGATTCATCTCAACCCAAAGGAAAGTGCCGGCCTGCGGGTACACCTGCTCATAGATCACCACCGTGACGCCATCAGTTGACGGCATATCACGCCAGTAACCGGAGTAATAAAAAGTGAAGTCTTTGCCAAAGCGGGAAATGGTGCGGTCCAGCACCAGACCGCCCAACTCTATGTCTGTTGCTTGCGCAGTTGCACAGCTGCAGAGTAGCAACAATATGCTGATAAACTTCATTGACACAAATTCATTGGTATAGTTACCTGAAAAACGGTTAGCTCAGGCAAAACCAAGCCTGAGCTAACCTCAAGCTTAGTTTTGCACCACTATTGCAGTGTTAAAATCACCCATCTGTGATACCGACATCAGATTACCACTGCCGGCCTGACCACCCAGCACCAGGTTATCGTTACCTTGCTGGGTAATTGATACCAAACCATCGTTGCCGGCTACAGCAAAATAACCATCATCACCTGCTACCCAGTTACCGGCGCCATTTTGCAGAATATCTAAAGTATTACCATTGCCGGACAGTAAAATATCGACCAGGTTAATATCGCCATTCTGTTCAATAGTTACGGCATTGGCAGCTACTGCGACTTCGCTGGTCAGCAATACTTCGTTAGCGCTGCCTGATTGGTCAACATATACATCGTTGGTATCACCGGCAATATCGACTACCGCATAGTTGTCATCACCAAACTGCTGTATATCAGCAATATTACCGGCACCCACCAAACCTACACCGGCAATATTGTTGTCACCACGGCTGTAAATGGTGCCAACGTTAGCATCGCCAATCAGCACCATTTCGCTGACGTTACCGTCACCGTTTTGGCGGATCTCAACATTGTGGCCATCACCGTCAGTAGCGAATAATGCGCTGTTCAGGTTACCGGTTTGCCAAACATCAACCTGGTTATCATTGCCAATCAGACCAATCGGCGCTTCAACGCTGTTACCGTCACCGCGCTGGTCGATTAATACCAGATTCTGCTCGCCGGCCAGCGGGTCCAGTAAAAACTGGTTAGCGTTACCGTCCTGCATAACATCAACGAGGTTATCATTACCGGCCACATCATAGGCAATAAATACGTTACTATCACCTTGTTGCGATACAAAAAAACTGTTGTTGTCACCGGTTAAACCAACTATACCACCTACGTTGGCATTACCTGTTTGCTCTGCTTCAAAGGCGTTGCGGTTACCGCTTAAATTAAACATGCCGGATTCGTTATTATCACCCACCTGCACGCTAAATAAGCTGTTGTCGTTACCACTAAAACCGGCATTACTCCAGTTCGCCATACCCTGCTGTTCTATTTCAACCAGGTTAAAATCGCCTGACAGGTTAACAAAAACTTCGTTAACATCACCGTTTTGCAGCACGGCGGCATCATTGGTATTACCGCTGATTATCGCTTCGGCCTGGTTAAAAAAGCCATCCTGAGTTACGGTAACAGTATTGTCATCGCCGGCAATGTCGATATAAGCAATATGCCAGTCGGTTAACTGCTCTGTGCGTACCTGGTTATCGTTACCGGCAACAAAGTTATAAGCCTCTAACCAAACACCATCCTGGGTAATAGTGCTGTTATTGGCATCGCCATTTTGGTCGATAACAGCCAGGCTAATCTCGCCGCTTTGCGTAACTTCAGCCAAATTGCCATTAACTGCGGCTACTGCAGAAGTTTGATTAATTACTACTTCATTGCTGACCGCCATAGCCGGACCACTGACTACCAGCGCAACAGCCAAACCCAAAATATGCTTACGTGGAAAGATTACGTTCATAAAATTCTCCCTAACTCATTATTAGTATTGAATAATCGAAATTTCAGCACCGACACCCGACTGCTCAATGGAAAATTGCCGGTTACCCCACTGCTCAACCCGGATCAAATTATCTGCACCACTTTGGATAATCTGAGCTGAATTGTTGTTGCCAAACTGGCGCAGCTCCGCCTGATTGCCCATGCCGCTTTGCTGCAACAGAATTTGGTTTAACACTCCCTGCTGTAGCAAAACTGCGTAATGCCCGGTACCGGATTGCGTTACATCAGCAACGTTCAGATCACCAAGCTGGGTAATGTCAACACCGTTTGCCAAGGCATGACGCTCCAGCAAAGATGTAATTTGCACAGAGACATCTGCAGCAGCACTGGCTGAGCCAAAAGCAACGCCAACGATCAGTAGCCATTTAGTAACATTAAACACCGCTATTCCCTTTCACTATTGTTACAAAAGCTAGGCTAAAGCACTAATAAAAAGCCGCAATAGGAAAAAACAGCTATTTTACTAATTAGTTATTAATTAGCTGTAAATACTACAAGCATTTAAAATCAGTTTGTTATGGAAAAACATTAACAAATAGACTGCCAAACCAACTAGGACATTAGGACTATTTTTCAAAAAAACTTTATATATAGTTAACATCCGTGCTATCCCTAATTGTGCTAAAAGGTAAGCATATAATTAACAACTAGTTAAATTAGGGACAGTTATGACTCATAAAACACTTATTGCCCTTGCCGTAACAACGGCTCTGGTTTCTGCCTCTGCAGCAGCCAACTCTGTAGCTGGTGCTGAAGACTCAATTCTCGTCATGTTTAAACCCGGTGTATCAAAACAAGAACGACAACAACTGATCACGCAACAAGGCGCCAGCCTGCGCCAGTTAGATGCGCAGGGCCGCGATATGAAAATGCGTTATGTCGCCGATGGCCGTATCGTTAAAGTTAATGTTCCTAAAGGCGTAAACCGCGATCATTTAATTAAAAAACTGGCCGCGAATCCGGCGGTTGAAGTGGCAGAACCGGATTACCCGGTAAAAGCGCTGGCAACGCCCGACGATCCGCGTTTTGGCGAATTGTGGGGCCTGCATAACACCGGACAAAGCGGCGGTACCGCAGGCGCAGATATCAAAGCAGTAGAAGCCTGGGACATTTCTACCGGCAGCCAGGATATTATCATCGGGGTAATTGACAGCGGTATGGACTACAACCACCCTGACCTGATTGATAACCGCTGGGTTAATCCGGGTAGCTTACCCGGCAGTACCTACGGTTACTCTACGTTGAACGCTGAGCAAGACCCGATGGACAGCGACAGCCACGGTACCCATGTAGCCGGTACTATCGGCGCTTCAGGCAATAACGCCACCGGTGTTGTCGGTGTTAACTGGAACGTTACTCTGCTGCCGTGTCAATTTCTCGGCCCTACCGGCGGCAGTACTGCGGGCGCTATAGAATGTATTAACTATTTTACTGATTTAAAACTGAACCACGGTGTAGATATCAAAGCAACCAACAACTCCTGGGGCGGCGGAGGTTTCTCTGAAACCCTGCGTGCTGCTATTCAGTCCGGCGGCGATGCCGGTATTCTGTTTATTGCCGCAGCAGGCAATGACGGCGTAGATGCTGACAGCACTCCTATGTATCCGGCCGCCTATGATTTGGATGTTATCGTGTCAGTAGCTTCAACTGACCGCAATGATAACCTGTCAATTTTTACCAATGGTGCATCCAACTACGGTTTAACATCTGTTGATTTGGGCGCGCCGGGGTCAGCGATTTTATCCACGATACCCGGTGGCGGCTATGCCAGTTATTCCGGCACGTCTATGGCATCACCTCATGTAGCCGGTGCTGCAGCGCTTTTGTGGTCAGTCAATCCGGATATTACGCCACTTGAAATGAAAGCCATCTTAATGGACTCCGGCGACAGCTTGCCGGCATTAGAAGGCAAAACCGTGTCCGGCAAACGCGTTAACCTGGTGAATGCCATGGTAGAAGCTGATCCAACGCCGTCGTTTAAACTTACCCTCGCGCCACGCACGCAACAGATCACTGCCGGCGATGCGGCACAATATACGTTGGATATCGGCAATATTGCCGATTGGATGGGTGATGTCGCGCTAAGCGTTGATGTACAGCCGGCACTGGAAGGCGTCAGCTTATCCGCCACTACTGCACAACCGGGCCAAACATTGACACTGGATGTAGTTACATCGGCTGAAACAGCCTGGGGCAGTTATCAATTCACCGTCACCGGTACCGATAGCACCAGCGGCGAACTGGTTAAGTCCGTTAATGCCAGCCTGAGCGTTCTGCCGCAAGGGCTGCAGGATTACCCTTACAGCAACGCGACTCCGGTTGAGCTTCCGGATAACAATGCCGATGGTATTGAAAGTGTTATTACCGTGCCGCAATCAGGCAATGTATTTGGTACTGATGTTGGTGTAAATATCACTCACACCTGGCGTGGTGATTTACTGGTTAAGCTGCGCTCGCCAGAGGGCACAGAGCATACTCTGCACAACCGCACCGGCGGCAGCGCGGATGATCTGGTGCAAAACTGGCAGCTGGACAGCTTTAACGGCGAGAGCATGCAAGGTGACTGGACCTTAGTAGTATCTGATAATGCCTCGCTGGATACCGGCACACTGAACAGCTGGAACCTGACGTTGACTGCGTTATCGGATGATGGCACACCACCGGGCCCGGTGGCGCCGGTAGCAGCTTTCAGCTTTGCTACCTCCGGCTTAAGCGTTAACTTCAGTGATATGTCAACCGATGCTGACGACGATATCAGCAGTTGGAGCTGGGATTTTGGCGACGGTAATGTCTCCGCTGACGCTAACCCGACACACAGTTATGCTGCTGCCGGTAGTTACAATGTCAGCTTAACCACCACCGATGCCACCGGGCTTAGCGATACTGCAGAGCAAACCGTTACCGTAACCGACAGCAATATTGACCTTAGCGTACTGCGCTCTGTGCGCACCCGCACCGGCTCAACTATTGTTGACCTGCGCTGGAACGGTGCTGACGCCATGGTAGATTTATATCGCGATGGTCAGTTAGTGGATACGCTGGATAACAACGGTCGCTACCGTGATCGGTTTAACTCACAAGCCGTATCGGTAACTTACAAGCTGTGTCTGACCGCAACAGACGCCTGCTCTGCTGATGTGGTGGTAAATTTCTAACCTCTGCCCGGCTCAATGTTAAGGCGGCTTAGGCCGCCTTTTTTTATATTTGCAGTTGTCCACGTGGGCGTTACTATAGCCGGTAATAGCGACAGACAATTGTCGTAGCACTATTACAGCACTATGCTGATTTTGCAGTAAGGAGTTCAGGTGTTAACACAGTTGCACAAGGTGGAACAAAGCTTAAATCAGGTGATCCTCGGTAAGCAGCAACAGATCCGTCTGGCGCTGTGCTGTTTGTTGGCTGAAGGCCACCTGCTGTTAGAAGATTTACCCGGTATGGGCAAAACCACGCTGGCGCATGCGCTGGCCAACAGCCTCGGGCTAAGCTACCGCCGTGTGCAATTCACCAGTGACTTGCTGCCGGGAGACTTGGTTGGCTTAAATATTTATGATGCCCGGTCACAGCAATTTCGTTTTCAGGCCGGCCCGGTATTCAGCCAAGTGTTGCTGGCTGATGAGATAAACCGAGCCAGTCCGAAAACGCAAAGCGCCCTGCTTGAAGCCATGGAGGAAAAGCAGGTGTCTGTTGATGGCGAAACCCGCGCCCTGCCCACGCCATTTTTTGTTATCGCTACACAAAACCCGTTATTTCATGCCGGCACCTCTGCCCTGCCGGAGTCACAACTGGACCGCTTTATGTTCAGGCTGTCGTTAGGTTTTCCTGATCACCAGGCTGAGCATCAGTTACTGCAACGCGACAGCAGCCGCTCAAGGCTGGATCTGCTTAGCGAACAACTGAACACAGATCAACTACGCGCCTTGCAACAACAAGTGCCAAAGGTTAACGCATCAGATGCGTTAATTGATTATCTGCTGGCACTGATTAACAGCAGCCGCCACCGCAGTGATATGCTGCCGTTGTCGCCCAGAGCGTCAAAAGCCACCTTAAGAGCAGCAAAAGCCTTTGCCTTTATCAATGGCCGTGATTATGTCAGTGCCGCTGATGTGCAGCAGGTATTTCCCTATGTCGCAGAGCACCGGCTGGATCCATCCTCTGCCGCTCAGGAAAGCCGGCTTAGCCAGTTGTTATTGCAACAAACACCATGCCCGCTATAACACTGAAACAGCGGTTGTATCAGCACTATCTGACGTTTATCCGCCGTTATCTGGATAAACGCCAACCGCCGGCCGACAACGTTACCCTGGTGCAAAAGCTGATTTTTATCCTGCCAACCCGTTACGGCTGGTGGTTTGTATTGCTGCTCGGCCTGTTATATTTGCTCGGTACCAACTATCAGAATAATTTGATTCTGCTGCTGTGTTATCTGCTGCTAAGCCTGTTTTTACTCAGCATAGTGCTGGTGTATCAAAATATGAGCGGTTTAACAATGCAATGCCGCACAGCGGCAGCCGGTTTTGCCGGCGAAACATTACAAGTGACGTTGCAGTTAAGTTCGGCTAAGCCGCAGTTGATGCTGAGTTTCAGTTTTATGCAACAGCAACACACTGAGTTGATGCCGTTACCCGCTACATCGCTTACGCTGCCACTGCCCGCTGAGCGACGCGGCAAATACAGCTTGCCACGTATTAAAATCAGCAGCCAATATCCGTTCGGCCTTTGGCGGGCATGGAGTTACGTCGCGCTGGCGCAAGACTACTGGGTATACCCGCATGCGGAGAAAATGCTGCAGCAAGCCGACGATAACAGCACAGAAAATTCAGGTGCACAGGCCAAAGCACACAGCGGCGATCTGTTAGCACCGTATCGCAGCGGCGATAGCTTACGCCATATGGTATGGAAGCGTCTGGCGCGGGACCCGATGAACCCGGTGGTGCGCCAGCAGCAGTTTACGCCGCAAGCTGAGCCATGCTGGGTGGTGGTGCCACCTGCAACCGGAGAAGCCCTGGAGCGCAGACTAAGCCATGCAGCATGGCAGTTATTAGCCCTGGAGCAATCTGCACAACGTTATGGTTTAAAGCTGCCCGGGCTGACATTAGCGCAATCAAGCGGCGCGGCGCATCTGCAGCGCTGCCTACAGGAGCTGGCACTGTGTTAAGGCAAAAAAGTCTGCTATTAATTTGGGCCGGTCTGCAATTGAGCCTGTTGTTACTGTTACAGCAAGCTTTCGCCTGGTGGATCATCAGCCTGTTTGCCGTGCTGCTGTTTTACCGCGTGTTTGCGCTACTGCGTAACAACGCTGCAATTAGTCTGAAATGGGTAAATCTGCTGGCAGGTATTATTGCAGTTGCTTTGTTGCTAAACCTGCGTCAGGCCGGTGTGCTGCATTTTATGCTGCAAATACTGCTGTTGGCAGCAGTCGCGCGGCTACTGGCACTGCAACATTTGTATGAAGCCCGGCAATTGGTATGGGTACATTACTTCTTAATTGGTTGCTGTTTTATTTTGCATCAGGATATGGCCATCGCCATGCTGGTGCTGGCGGTATTTTTGCTTAATTTGTACAGCCACTATCGCCTGTTTGCGCCCTCTGGTGCAAGGCTCAACTGGCCGCAAACCGGCCGTAGTGTGTTGATTATCCTGCCGCTGTGGCTGGGCATGTTTTTACTTTTCCCCCGATTACCGGCGTTTTGGCAAATACCTCAGGCCAATGTGGCGGCCACCGGACTGGGCGACAGTATTGATCCCGGCAGCATTGAGAAACTGGTACAGGATGACAGCCTGGCATTCCGGGTAGAGTTTGATGGCGCTTTACCGCCACGTCAGCAACTGTATTGGCGGGCACGGCTATATGAAGATTTTGACGGCCGCAGCTGGCATATCAGCCCTTTGCGCCGCACGGCAGCGCGCTACAATGCCGCGCCAACCGGCAATGACGCAGCAGCGGCACAGCTTAGTTACAGTGTCATCGCCGAGGCCAGCCGGCAAACCGGTCTGTTCGCTTTAGCTACGCCAAACAGTGTCAGCGGCAACTTGCAATTAAACAGCAGCGGCCTGGTCAGCGCCAATAAACCACTAAGCCAACGCCTGAGTTATCAGGTAAAGGGTACAGCCAGCCCTGTTTTACTGCTGTCAGCACAAGAGCAGCAGCTTAATCTGGCAACCGGTAGCGGTAATCCGGCAACAAAACAATTTGCCGCAGAGTTATTGCAGCAGTATCCGCAGCCGGCGCAACTGGTCGCGGCCATCGCAGAGCACTTTGGCAATCAAGCGTTTTATTACAGCCTTACGCCGCCGTTATTAGCCGGCGCCAACAGCATTGACCAGTTTTTATTCAGCAGTCGCAGCGGCTTTTGCAGCCATTACGCCTCTGCTACTGCCGTTATACTCCGCGCTGCCGGCATTGCAGCCAGAGTTGTCGGCGGTTATCAGGGCGGACAATGGCATCCGCAGCAAAACTATCTGGCCGTAAGGCAGCGTGAAGCTCATGCCTGGGTAGAGTATCTGGATAACGGCGTGTGGCAACCGTTCGACCCCACTGCCGCTGTTGCACCCGAGCGTGTTTTAAATAACCTGGATGATATCTTGCCGCAGGAGCAGCGTAACCTGCTGAATTCCGGTTGGCGTCAGCTGGCGTTTTTGCAGGCTGCCAGACAACAGTTAATGCATCTGGATTATTATTGGTCGGTATGGGTATTGGGTTTTGATGATAACAGCCAGCGTAACTTGTGGCGCCAACTTATACAGCAGCTGCCGGCTATTGCCGCTAGCATAGCCGGTATATTGCTATTGTTGCTGCTGATTGGCGGCGGCTATTTGCTTAAACGCCGCGCACCGGCAGCAGTACCGCCGGCGACAATGCTGCTACAACGTGCTCTGCATCCGGTTTTGCAGCTTAAACCGCCCTCGCAACCGCTGTCAGTTTACCTGCAGCAATTGGCCATCAGCCAACCGCAACACCGCGAGTGGTTGCAACAGTTAAGTGATGTATATGAGCAGGCTGTTTATGCTGACAAACCACAGGCGCTTATGCAGTTAGCTGCACTGCTTAAACGCCGGCGGCTACAAATAAAACAATTACGGAGCAGTGTTAAGAATACGTAGGGCGGTTTGCAGATGTTCAGCGCAGTGAATACCTAAATCGGTCAGGTAACCGCCATCGGCCTGCGATACCAGACCTTTATCATGCAGCCGTTTTATTGCCTGCTGTGTTTCCGGATCGGCGGATTGATGGATCTTGATCCCCTCCATGGCGCTGTCGAGATTAAACAGGGTTAACACGCGAATTTCAGCATTAAGTTGCGACGATATTGGCATAGGTGAGTTCCTGCTCTGTTGTTTTACTCACCATAGCTGGCCTTCGCCTAAAAGCAAAGTGCTGAAGTGAAATAGCGCGCTAAAAAAAGCCCGGTGAAGTACCGGGCTGCGATGCTGCTGTCTGCTTAAGGCAGGATATCTGTTGCCAGCGGTGCGGTTAATGGCTGTGCATTTAACGGCGTTACCGGCTGACTTTGCAGTTTTTGCTGCAGATAAGCAATGGCCTGCTCTAATTGCGCATCTTTACCGTTAAAGCGGGCATACGGCAAATTATCGACTTCCTGATCCGGGCTTACGCCATAGCCTTCAATAATCCAGCGCCCATCCATGGCAAACTGCGCCGTTTCCGCCACCCGTGCCATGCCGTTATCAGCCATCCGGTTGCGGCCGGATAACCAAACTCCGGCACCGGCCGTACGCTTACCGATCAGCGGCCCCAGCCCCAACGCTTTAACTCCCGCCGAGAACGTTTCACCATCTGAGTAGGTTAGTTGATCTGTCAGCACCACTAAGTGGCCGCGAAACGTTTGCTGCATATTGGTATAAGCTGCCCCCTGTGTCGGTTGCCAGAACGCCCAGGCCCGACGCAGCAGTTTCTCTATGATCCAGCTGTCAATATTACCGCCACGGTTACGCCGCACATCAATAATTAAACCGGCTTTATCGTAGTGGGCATAAAACTCGCGGGCAAAGTTGGCAATATCATTCGGTCCCATCGCATACAGATGTAAATAGCCCAATTGATTATTACCGGCTGCAGCAACGCTTTGCTGATTAGCGGCCACCCAATCCTGATAGCGCAGCATGCTGTCATGGCCGGCACTTACCGGCTCTGCCACAGTTTGCCATTGTTGTTTACCGCGTTTTAAGCTAAGCAATACCTGCTTACCGGCTTGATTACGCAGCAAGCCGGTTAGTGTCGCTACATCAGTTACTGTGCTGCCATTTATTGCCGTAATAATATCGCCCTCTTTGACATTAACACCGGGTTTGGCCAATGGCGCAGCCTGCGCCGGCAGTTCGCTGTCGGTACGGTAAATATGGCTGATGCTGAGCCCGTCTTTACTTTGGCTGAATTCTGCCCCCAAACTGGCGGCTTTAGCCGCAGCGGCGTCGTTGCGATACTCGCCACCACGCACCTGAGAGTGCAATGCATTAAGCTCGCCCATCATTTGGGCAAAAATATCATCCAGTTCGTAGCGGTCGGTTACCCGAGCTAATAGCGGCTGATACTTTGCTTTACTGGCTTGCCAGTCCAGGCCACGCATACCTTTATCAAACAAGAAATCGCGATGCATGCGCCAGCCATCAGCAAACATTTGCTGCCATTCTTCTGTTGGTTTAATGCTTAACTGCCAACCGGCAATGTTTACGCGGCTTTTATTAAGCTCAGCCGGCGCCTTAGCTGCCGCTTCTACGACATACATATCACCGGCACCCTGCTCGCTGTGCTTACGCATAAACAGTTTTTTGCCATTCACCGCTAACTGAAAATCGCTGATATCCACGGCAAATACCTGTGCTTTAGCCTCTGTTTGGCTGAACTCAATTTGCTTTAATACCGGCTTAGCATCGGGCTTAGTGTCACGATCTAACAGATACAGCCGCTTATCATTTACCGCCAGTTGGCTGTAGTTACCGGCCGCTACCGGCACCTGCCACAAACGCGCACTCAACCCCACCCAGTCAACCAAAGCGCCTTTTTTTGCGCTGCGGCTGTCTTTAGCTGCTTTATCATCACAGTTGTCAATCTCCTGCTGTGGCCGGAACGGAAAACAAGCTTGTTGTTTTAAACTAACGGCAAACAGCTGGCTACGCCGGTCAAACATCGGCCCCAGGTTTCTATCGCCCCAGGGATGGCCGGGCGTCGCGTTGAACAGACGGTTAGAGATAAAATACAACCACAAACCGTCTGCGCTGAATGCCGCTGAAAAGGCATCATACTTTTCGGAGGTAATCACCGCGCTTTGCTGCTCAGCCAGACTGTATAACACCACCTGAGACCGGCTTTGGCGGGACGGATTCAAGGTAAACGCCAACAGTTTGCTATCGGCCGACCAGCGAATATCATCATAGCCAGCCAAGCCGATGCCGCCGCTGTATATTTTACTGTTACGGCCGCTGCTTAGCTGCAGCAGCCACAGATCGCCGTTTTTATCATCATGTGCCAGATATTCGCCATCAGGCGATAACGTCAGCTGCCAGCGATGGCCGCTGCCATCTTTGGTTAATTGTTGCTTGTTATCTGAACCATCGGCGGCAAAACGCCAGATTTCATTTTCACCACTGTGATCATTAATGGCGTACACCCATTTGCCGTCTTTTGACAACACCGCCTGGCGCGAACGGCTGCCTGCTGGTGTACTGATTTGTACCAACCGCTGCTTACCGGGCGTGGCTACTGCCAGCTGGCTGCGCGCTGTTACCAGTACTTTATCGCTGTCATCCGCTTGTGCCTGATAATACGTCGAATTAAAGTACTGCAGCGGCTTGCTGATAAGGCGTTCGCGCTGTTGCACTAAATCAGACTGTATTTCAACGGGCAACAACGTACTTTGGCCATCGGCTAACTGCAGCAGCTGTAAATCGGCGCCCAGCTGATACAGCACCCGGCCATTTGATACGCTGATACGGCCAATACGCCAATCCTGATGAAAACTATGTTGTTTAAAGTCGCGGCCCGTTGCGGCAACCGACCAAATATTGCTGTTGCCATCGGCATCACTGACAAAATACACGCGGCCCTGATAAAACACCGGCTGACTGATACTGCCTTTATGGCCTGAACTTAACAGCACGGCTTCATCTTTGCTGCCCAGGGTCCAACGCCATAACTCGCCCATGGCGCCACCGCGATACACTTTAGTGTTGTCGCCCGTCAGCTGCAGCCCGAAGCGGCTGAAAAAAACTGTACCGCCCTGCTCATCTATCGTTCCGGCAGAGGCATCGGCCAGCGGCAACGTTTGCGTTTGCAGTGTTTGCGGGTCCACCGTTTTTAACAACCAGTAATTAGCCGGTCCTGCCGCGCTGTCGGTACTATACAAAATACGGCCATCGGCCAGCCACTGCTGAATACGCACCCGGCTGTTGTCATAGCTGATGCGTTTAGCAACACCACCGGCTAACGGCATAACATAAATCTCTGCAGCGCCGTCGTAATTGGCAACAAAGGCTAGTTGGCTGCCATCGGGCGATAACAGTGGCTGGGTTTCTTCTGCCGGATGGGTGGTAATGCGGCGGGCTTGTGCATTGCTCAGTGTGCTCTGCCATAAATCGCCTTCTGCAGTAAAGATCAGCTGATCCTGCTGCAATACCGGCGAACGGTAATAGCCCTGTACCGCCAACAGCGGTAATGAAAATAAGCCCAGCAAGGCTGAGCTTAATAAAGTGTGACGTAATTTCATTGTGGCCCCGTAGCTAATTGGTGTTGTTATGTTGCTGTTGTGCTTCAACTTAGCAGAAGCAGAAACGGCCAACAAACAAAAACGACCAAATAACGTCAAGGCATGATTAGCCGGAAAGCTACGACAAAACATCCTCTAATGCTTTGATACACAGCGCAATATTCTCACGTCTGGCGCCATAACCCATCAGGCCGATGCGCCAGGCTTTACCGGCTAAATCGCCAAGGCCGGCGCCTATTTCCAGATTATATTGCTCCAGCAACTGTTTACGCACAGCAGCATCATCCACGCCTTGCGGAATATATACGCTGTTAAGTTGCGGCAGGCGGTACGGCTCTGCTACCACAAACTTAAGCCCCAGCCCGGTTAAACCTTGCTTAAGCAACACATGCATATCGGCATGGCGCTGCCAGCTTTGCTCCAGCCCTTCGCTGGCCAGCAAACGCAGTGATTCATGCAGAGCATACAACGCATTAACCGGTGCCGTATGGTGGTAACTGCGCTTGGCACCGCCGCTCCAGTAACTCATTACCAGGCTTTGATCTAAAAACCAGCTTTGTACCGGCCTGGTGCGCGCTTTAATGCGCTCAACCGCCTTGGCTGAAAACGACACCGGCGATAAACCCGGCACACAGGATAAACATTTCTGACTGCCGAAATAAATCGCATCTATGCCCCACTCATCTACCCGCAGCTCAACACCGCCTAATGAGGTTACTGCATCAACAATAGATAAGCAGTCATATTGCTGTGCCAGCGCACACAGGGTTTTCGCATCGGATAACGCCCCGGTAGAGGTTTCAGCATGCACAAAGGCCAGATATTTCGCCTGCGGGTTAGCTTTTAGTGCGGCTTCCACAGCAGCCGGATCTACCGGCTCACCCCAGCCATTGTCTACCGTAATGGCCCTGGCACCGCAGCGTTCAACATTTTGCCGCATGCGCTCACCAAATACGCCGTTACGGCACACTATTACCGTATCGCCGGGCTCGAGTAAATTAACAAAGCAGGTTTCCATGCCGGCACTACCGGGTGCTGATACCGCCAGCGTCATTTCATTGCGGGTTTGAAAGGCATACTGCAGCAGCTGCTTTAATTCATCCATCATGCCGATAAACAGCGGATCTAAATGGCCGACTGTCGGCCTGGCCTGCGCTGCCAGCACCTGTGGATGCACATCAGAAGGCCCCGGGCCCATTAACGTGCGCCGTGGTGGCATAAAGGCCGCTATTTTCGGTGGTGCTATCAAAGCTTGTTGCATACTCACTCCGTACAATAATTTTTGCTTACCATAGCAAAACCCCGGCCGGATACCAGTAATGTTCGGCTATTGCCGCCATTCAAGGGATTAATAGCCCGCCGGATCAGCAGCTGAAAGGATTAATAGTGCCACCACCGCGCCGGCCTGGGGTATAATGCGCGTTTTTGCGCTTAAGCGCCGTTTCAGGAACCTTGCTATGAGTACCTTACCCGCCTGCCCTAAATGCCAGTCTGCTTACACCTATGAAGATGGCGCCCTGTTAATTTGTCCGGAGTGCGGCCATGAATGGTCGGCAACCGCCGCTGATACCGCAGACAGCAAGCAAGTGCGCGACAGCGCCGGCAATGTGCTGCAAGATGGCGATACCGTCACGGTAATTAAAGATTTAAAAGTAAAAGGCTCATCTTCAGTAGTAAAAATCGGCACTAAGGTAAAAAACATCCGTTTGGTGGATGGCGATCATGATATCGATTGTAAAATCGATGGCTTTGGCGCCATGAGCTTAAAGTCGGAGTTTGTGCGTAAAGTGCAGGACTAAGTTGTCGTACACAACAAAACGGGGCCTTAAGCCCCGTTTTGTTTATATCAACCCGATTTAAAAACGTCCGCGCAATGCCGCAATACGTTTTTCCAACGGCGGGTGGCTTAAAAACAGCTCAGATTTCGCCGCACCACCGGCAATACCAAACGCCATCATACTGCCTTCCAAGCGGCTTTCATGGTTATGCTTTAAGCGTTCTAATGCGGCGATCATTTTATTCGGCCCGCCTTCAAGCTTAGCGGCACCGGCATCGGCACGGTATTCGCGCTGACGCGAGAACCACATCACGATAATACTGGCCAGCACACCAAATACCATTTCCAACACGATAACAGTGGCAAAATAGGCAAGCCCACCGCCCTGATTATTATTGCCGTTGTTGTTCAACATACCGGCCACCAGCCGCGCCAGGAAAATAACAAAGGTGTTAACCACGCCCTGGATCAGCGTCAGCGTCACCATATCACCGTTGGCAATGTGTGACACTTCGTGCGCCAACACCGCTTCAACTTCATCTTCGCGCATATTGCGCAGCAACCCCGTGCTCACCGCAACTAAGGCATCATTACGGTTCATACCGGTTGCAAAGGCATTCATTTCCGGCGAGTCGTACACCGCCACTTCCGGCATGCCGATGCCAGCGGCTTTGGCCTGACGCGCTACGGTGGTCATTAACCACTGCTCGGTAGCATTGCGTGGCTGTTCAATTACCACAGCGCCGGTAGAGCGTTTGGCCATCCATTTTGACATAGCCAGGGAGATAAAAGATCCGCCAAAACCAAACACGGCAGCAAATACCAATAAACCACCGATACTACTGCGATCGACACCAAGGAAACTGAATACGATGTTAAGCACTATGCTCAGCACCAGAATAACCGCCAGGTTGGTGGCTAAAAATAAAACGATACGCTTCATACTGCTTTCCTCAATTGGTTTGCTGCTTTGTACTATATGGGCTTAGAGGCTATTTTCAATTTAATGGCGGCAGATTATTTGTAAGAAAAGGTGTCTACCGTAGGGCTTTTGGCTACAATGGCTGCAACATGAAGGAGTTAGCCATGCAATTATTACTACTGAGCAGTTCACGCGCTAATAACAGCGCTTATCTGGCCCCTTATATGGCGTGGATCACGCAGCATTTGCAAGGCGTTAATGAGCTACTGTTTATTCCCTACGCCGGCATCAGCATTAACTATGACGACTATCTGGCCACAGTGCAGCAGGCACTGGCCCCTTTGGGCATAAAAGTGCGCAGCCTGCATCAATTTAACGATGCACGCCAGGCTGTAGCACAGGCGCAGGCCATTGCTGTCGGCGGCGGCAATACCTTTCATCTACTTTATCAGTTATATCAACAGGATATCGTTCAGCTTATCAGAAAACGCGTAACCGAAGGCGTGCCTTATATTGGCTGGAGTGCCGGCTCAAACATTGCCGGGGCGACCATTCGCACCACTAACGATATGCCGATTATTGAACCGGCGTCATTTAATGCGCTAAACCTGCTGCCACTGCAGTTAAACCCGCATTACACCGACTATAAACCGGAGGGCTTTCACGGTGAAACCCGCGATATGCGTTTAGCTGAATTTATGCAGCTGCATCCTGCCACGCCGATTATTGCTCTGCCGGAAGGTACGGCACTAAAACGCAGCGGCGACAGCCTGACCTTGCTGGGGGCAGACGGCGGTTATCTGTTTCTCGGCGGTAATAAAACGCCACTGGCAGAAAATAGCGATTTAGCTGATATGTTGGAGTAACGCCGCAGTATTGAACACGGACAACCGGTTTGCCCACACCAACACGCCGTAAATACGTCCTTGTAGGCTCGATTCAGGCATCCATGCCTTCAACGGTTGGTTTAGGGCAAACCTAATGTCCTTAGTTAACTGTCACCAGCGCCGGTTACAACACCCGATAAGCTCGCCACAGCAACTATACCGGGCAATCCTGCCCGGTACCTTCGGCCAGCTAACGCTGTTCAAATTCGCTCCCGGCGAATTTGTCGCACGCTTAATCTGCACAGACACTCTGTGTCGACTGATCGGGTATTCTAACCTCTGAGGCTCAGCAAGCGGGTTGCCAGCTCTGTTGCCAACTGCTGATACTGCGCCGGCTTCGGCGCAAAAGGTACAACACCCAAACAAGGTGCGTTGATACGCTGGCGTAAATCGGCAATATTCTGCTCTGGTAACGCCATATCCGGGTCAATACAATTCGCAACCCAACCCAACAGCTTGCAGCCGCTGCGCTCAATTTCACGCACCGTTAGCATGGCATGGTTTAAACAGCCCAGCTTCATGCCTACTATCAGGATCACCGGTAATTGCTTATCGGCCACCCAGTCGGCCAGATAACGCTGATTACTTATCGGCAATAACCAACCGCCGGCGCCTTCTATTAATAACTGCTGTACCGGCAACTTTTGCCACTGCGCCAGAGCAGCATCTAACTGCGCGTCGTCAATCGGCCGTTGCTCATTGGCAGCCGCTAAATGCGGGGCTACCGGTGCCTGATAGCAGATTGGATTAACTGCGGAATAAGGTAACGCGATACCGGAATGCTGCTGCAGCAGTAACGCGTCACTATTATAACCTTGCTCGTCAGCCCCCGCCGCTATTGGCTTTACGCCAAGCGCTGCTGTATCCAAGGCTTTAAAGCCTTGCAGCAACATAGTACTGATATAGGTTTTACCGGCGTCGGTATCGGTAGCGGTAATAAAGCAGCGCTTAATTGTCATTTTTATACCCGGTAATAATAAGCACCTGATAACTGGCCGGTAAGCCCAGCATGCTGCGGTTAACATCATAAGCGCCGGCCAGGTTTTGCCAATAGCGCTTGCCGGTTAAACCGCGGCTTTGTCGCCCGGCCACCTGATTTGCCCCCAGCGCTTTTAACTCACGCGCCAGGCTTATCACATCCGCATAAAACAGCGGATAGCAGCGCTGCTCAAACTGCCAGTGAATATTGCTAACAGTGCGGGCTGCGGCGCTGACATCCGCAGCGGGCAAAAACTCATTAACGTGTTGGTTGCCATCCAGTGTGGCAAACGCCTGCTTTAACTCTGCAAGCGTGCCGTCAACCAATGTCGTCAGCACTACCTTGCCACCGGGTGCTAATACACGGTCTATTTCGGCAAATACTGCAGCAGGCTCAGGGCACCACTGCAGCATTAAGCTGGAAAACACCTTATCGACAGTCTGTGCAGCCAAGGGTAATTGTTTAGCATCGGCCTGCAGGTAGTTGGTCGCTGACGGAGTAACTAAGTGTGCGGCTAACGGTTGGCTTGCGGCTTTAGCCAGCATGCCGGCGCTTAAATCGGCAGCAGTAAAATGCCGGCAATAGGCGGCAAAGCGCGGATGGATCCAGCCCGGGCCACAGCCTAAATCGAGCAAATGGCCTTGTTGGTCTGCCGGCAATAATGCCAGGGCATCCAGTGCCACCTGCTGCTGCAGCCTTGCTGCGGGTAAATAACTGTCGCAGGCTTTACCAAAACTCTGCGCCACCTGGCGGCTAAAGCCCTCTGCGGTTTCAGCGCTAACTGCTGTCATAGCACCTGCCTTAATTGTTGCACCAACAGTGTAATATCGTCTGCCGTGTGCGCTGCACTTAGCGTAATACGTAAACGGGCACTGCCCTGCGGTACAGTGGGCGGGCGAATGGCGCTAAGCCAAATGCCCTGTTGTTTTAATTGGTTGCTAACGGCCAACGCGCGCTCGCTGCTGCCCAATACCACGCCCTGAATGGCGCTTTGCGAGTTAAGCAGCGCCAAATCAGCCGCCAATGTGCGAAACAAGACGATATTGCTGTAGAGCTTATCGCGCCGCCAGTTATCGGCACGGCACAGTTCAATGCTTTTCAGCACGGCGGCACACAGTGGCGGCGGCAAGGCGGTGCTGTAAATATAATGCCGGCCAAACTGCTCGATATAATCCAGCACCGTTTTACTGCCGCCGATAAAAGCGCCGCCGCTGCCCAATGCCTTACCAAAGTTAGCCATGGTGCAAAACAGCGCGCTTTGCGAAAGGCCCTGCGCTGCTGCCGTGCCTCTGCCCTGAGGCCCCAACACGCCCAAACCATGGGCATCATCCAGCAGCAGCGGCGCATCATAGCGCTGGCACAGCGCCAACATAGCCGGTAAGTCCGGGCTGTCGCCGTCCATACTGAATACGCCCTCAGTTACTACCATCGGCTGGCTTACCCGGCCAAGCAGGTTTTGCAGCGCAGCAATATCGTTGTGGGCAAAGCGCTTTAAGCCGGCTTCACTGTGCAGGGCTGCATCAATTAATGAGGCATGGCTGAGCTTATCCAGCAGCAGCGTGTCGGTTTTATTGCTTAAGCTCAGTAACATGGCCTGGTTAGCGGCAAAGCCGGAAGAAAACAACAGTACCCGCTCTACGCCCAGCCAATCGGCCAGGCTGTCGCTAAGCTGTTGATGCACCGCATGCTGGCCGGTAACCAGCGGCGAGCCGCTGCTACCGGCGCCAAACCGGGCGGCACCTTCGGCAAAGGCTTGCAATACCTGTGGTTCTGTAGCCAAACCCAGATAGTCATTAGCGGAAAAATTAAGGTAACTTTTGCCGGCAACAACCAGCAGGCGGCCGTCGTAGCGTTCAAGTGTTACCGGTACGCGCAGCAGCTGTTGTGCTGCGCGTTGCTCAAGCGCCTGGCTTAACTGCGCCAGCTTTGCCTGTGGCATCTTTACTGCGCCGCGTGAAACAGCGGCGGGTTAACCTGATCTTTTATCGCATCGGCCAATGCCAGCTCGTGCGCTTCGTCAGACACATCATGGCGCTGCTCCGGCTGAATACCCAGCTTGGCAAATAACAGCATATCGGCGTCGGCTTCGGGGTTATCGGTGGTCAGCAGTTTATCGCCGTAGAAAATCGAGTTAGCACCGGCAAAGAAACACAGTGCCTGCATTTGCTCGTTCATCCGTGCACGGCCGGCCGATAAGCGCACATGGCTTTGCGGCAACATAATACGCGCCACTGCTATGGTACGGATAAACTCAAAGGCGTCTAAATCATCAACGTTCTCAAGCGGTGTACCGGCTACCTTTACCAGCATATTAATCGGCACACTTTGCGGGTGCTCGGGTAAATTAGCCAGTTGCATCAACAGTGCTGAGCGATCGTTCGCGCTCTCGCCCATACCCAAAATACCGCCGCAGCAGACTTTCATACCGGCATCGCGCACATGGGTTAAAGTATCTAACCGGTCCTGATAGGTACGGGTGGTAATAATTTCACCGTAAAACTCCGGTGAGGTATCCAGGTTGTGGTTGTAGTAATCCAGCCCGGCGCCAGCCAGGGTTGTCGCCTGCTCACCGGTTAACATGCCCAGTGTCATACAGGTTTCCAGCCCCAACGCTTTTACGCCCTGCACCATTTCAATAATGTACGGCATATCGCGCTGCTTCGGGTTAGTCCAGGCTGCGCCCATACAAAAGCGGCTGGCGCCTTTTTCTTTTGCCGCTTTAGCCTGGGTTAATACTTTTTCTACCTCTAACAGGCGCTCACGCTCCAGCCCGGTATTGTAGTGGCCGCTTTGCGGGCAATATTTGCAGTCTTCGGCACAGGCGCCGGTTTTAATCGACAATAAGGTACTCACCTGAACTTCATTCGGTTTAAAGTGCTGGCGGTGCACGGTTTGCGCCTGAAACAATAAATCGTTAAACGGCAGCGCATAAAGTGCATTGACCTGCGCGAGGGTCCAATCGTGGCGGACAACAGCCTGCATAAAAATCCCTGTTTAAATTGAGGTTAAAGGTGTTTTCGGCTAGTCTAACCGCCACCTTGGCGTTGTCAACGCTGACCAGAATTAAAACTTTACTGCAGGTTAAATAATGAGCATTGATTTGGCTTTTGATCGCGCCCATATCTGGCACCCCTACACCTCGATGCAAGAGCCGTTGCCGGTGTATCCGGTGGTAGCCGCTGATGGCTGCGAGCTGGTGCTGGAAAATGGTCAGCGTTTAATCGACGGCACCGCATCCTGGTGGTCGGCGGTGCATGGCTACAACCACCCTGCTCTTAACGCTGCAGTTACAGCGCAGCTGGCCAAAATGGCGCATGTAATGTTTGGCGGCATTACCCACCAGCCGGCCGTTGAGCTATGCAAGCAGCTGTTGAGTATGGTGCCGCAAAATTTAACCAAGGTATTTTTGGCCGACAGCGGCTCTATTGCGGTAGAAGTGGCGATAAAAATGGCGCTGCAGTACTGGCTGGCAAGCAGCACACCGCAAAAACAAAAGCTGATTAGCCTGCGCAAGGGCTATCACGGCGATACCTTTGCCGCCATGGCGGTATGTGACCCGGTAGACGGCATGCACGATATGTTCGCCGCCCTGCTGCCACAGCATTATTTTTTACCGGCACCGCAAAGCCGCTTTAACGGTGAGTTTTTGGAAAGTGACATCGCGCCGCTGCAGCAATTGCTGGCAGAAAACCACTCTGAAATCGCCGCGCTGATTTTAGAACCCATAGTACAGGGCTACGGCGGTATGCGCTTTTATCACCCGGAGTATTTACGCCGCGCCCGCGCCCTGTGCGATCAATACCAGGTGCTGTTAATTGCCGACGAAATTGCCACCGGCTTTGGCCGCAGCGGCAAGCTGTTTGCTTGTGAACATGCCGTTATTCAGCCGGATATTATGTGCGTGGGTAAAGCACTCAGCGGTGGTTATATCACGCTGGCGGCTACACTGTGCACAGATGAAGTGGCCCGTGGTATCAGCCTAAGCCAGGCCGGCGGTTTAATGCACGGCCCTACGTTTATGGCCAACCCGCTGGCGTGTGCGGTGGCCTGTGCCAGTTTAGCGCTGATTGCACAAGGCGACTGGCGACAGCAGGTAACTGCTATTGAGCAACAGTTAAAACAGGAACTGGCCGCTTGCCGCCAATCACCGCTGGTAAAAGACGTGCGGGTGCTGGGGGCTATAGGGGTGCTGGAGATGCATAACAAGGTCGATGTGGGTGCACTGCAGCAGCAGTTTGTTGAGCTGGGGGTGTGGATCCGGCCGTTTAACAAGCTTATTTACGTAATGCCGCCGTTTATTATCCGCCCGGAGCAGCTAAGCCAACTTACCTCAGCCATGCGCAAGGTAAGCGGAGTATAAACTCAAAACTCATCCCTTAAAACTCACAACTCATACCTTAAAAATCAGACCTGCCGGTACAGGTACAGCAGCAAGCCAATGCTGCTGAGTAACAGCATAACAATATTAACATGCAGATGATCGCCCCTGCGGCGCAAACGCAACCGGTTAAGCGATAAGCTCAAAGCACTGACCAGTGCCACCGCCCACAGCAAATACTGCAGATACACGGTTAACTTAGGGTGCCAGTCACTGCGGATTTCAATGCCCCAATAGCGCACCAGCCCGGTATCCAGCTCCGGCCTGGCATAATGTGCCAGCACCATGCCGGCAATAAATAATACCCAGCCCAATATAGCCAGCCAGCTAAAGGCGCGGCATAACAGATCCGGCCCCTGGCGACGCTCATATTTTTCCGGTTTTTCCTGCTCTGTGGTCAATTTTAAAGTCCTGATAACTTTTACTTGTTTTGTGCGCCTGGCTCAGTATCATTACCGCTTTACGCAGTTGTCTAAGTTTACACCCTCTGGAGTTTGTTGCATGACGCACGCCGTTATTAAAGATGTTTTAGCTGGTCGCTATGCCGTTGGTGAATCAATCACCGTTAAAGGCTGGATCCGCACCCGCCGCGATTCAAAAGCCGGTATTTCCTTTTTAGCTATTCATGATGGCAGCTGCTTCGATGCGGTACAGGCCGTAGCCCCTTCTGACTTACCTAATTACGAAGCGGAAGTAAAACGCCTGACCACTTCATGCTCAGTGGCGGTAACCGGCACTGTGGCACGTTCTGAAGGCCAGGGCCAGGCATTTGAACTGCAGGCCACTGTGGTTGACGTATTAGGCTGGGTTGAAAATCCGGACACCTACCCTATGGCGCCCAAACGTCACAGTATGGAATACCTGCGTGAACACGCGCACCTGCGCGCCCGCACCAACATTATGGGTGCAGTTACCCGGGTTAGGCATTGTTTAGCTCAGGCGGTACACCGCTTTTTCCATGAGCAAGGCTATTACTGGATCAGCACGCCTATTATTACCGGCTCAGACGCCGAGGGCGCCGGTGAGATGTTCCGCATCAGCACGCTGGATCTGGAAAACCTGCCGCGCACTGATAAAGGCAATATTGATTACAGCAAAGATTTCTTCGGTAAAGAAACCTTCTTAACCGTATCCGGCCAGTTAAACGGCGAAACCTATGCTTGTGCCATGTCAAAAATTTACACCTTCGGCCCGACTTTCCGTGCCGAGAACTCCAACACCAGCCGTCACTTAGCCGAGTTTTGGATGATTGAACCGGAAGTGGCCTTTGCTGAATTAAAAGACATCGCCCAGCTGGCAGAAGATATGCTCAAATACGTCTGTAAAGCCGTACTGACCGAGCGCGCTGATGATATGGCCTTTTTTGCCGAGCGTATCGACCCTACCGCCGTAACCCGGTTACAGCAGTTGGTTGACTCGTCTTTTGTGCGGATGGATTACACCGACGCTATCGAGATTTTAAAAACCTGCGGTAAGAAATTCGAATACCCTGTGGAATGGGGTGTCGATTTGCAATCTGAGCACGAGCGCTATCTGGCTGAAGAGCACATCGGCGCACCGATCATTATGCAAAACTACCCGAAAGACATTAAAGCCTTTTATATGCGCTTAAATGCCGACGGCAAAACCGTAGCGGCGATGGACGTATTAGCACCGGGTATCGGTGAAATTATCGGTGGCAGCCAGCGTGAAGAGCGTCTGGAAGAGTTTGATAAGCGTTTAGCGGAAATGGGCCTGGATAAAGAAGACTACAGCTGGTACCGCGACCTGCGCCGTTACGGCACAGTGCCACACGCCGGTTTTGGTTTAGGCTTTGAGCGTTTAGTATCTTACGTTACCGGTGTAGGTAACGTGCGCGACGTAATCGCCTTCCCGCGTACACCGGGCAACGCTGAGTTTTAATAACTCCCGATGCACAAAATACAAAAAAAGGCGCTTTAAACAGCGCCTTTTTTATTGCTCAAAGTGAGGATTATTCAAGTTGCTTGCACAGCTGGTAAAGTGGGCAAATTTGAACGCTTTATTTGCTGTATGCTTATATGAGGTTGTGCTCTATAAGAGCATCCTCCCAAACAAGATCTTTAATTTCATGAAGAAAACGACCAATTATCACGCCAATAGATGGATTCTTAAAATCTCTTGAGTCTAAGAGTAATTTAAGCCGCTGAGAGTCTTGAAGGTTCATAACACTTTGTCTTTGCTCTGACTCACTTAGCCTGCAGCAACCATAACCATCAAAAGATATACGAACTAAATAGAAGCATTTTTTGTTATCTATATTCAAATCAATAAAAACGCTGTCGTCCTGCAATCCCAAAGAGTGATCACAAGGACGTGTAGGCATAGAGAGGACAGATCCGACTGTAATCATAAATTAAGGAGTGTTCTTACTCATAAAGTTAAGCCTCATCAATTACTGCAACCTGCTCCACGCAACGATCTCTGCACCGTTGTTTTTCAGCTGCTCCGTCAACGTGAATAAAGTGCTAAAACTAACGTTTTTGTTAGCTCTTACAGTAACAACACCATATACAGGGCTAAAATTCATAAATGGCCCGTATAAATAGTCAGTTATTGCCGCTATGTCCGAAACAGAAAAACTTTGGTTTGTTCTTCCGAATGTAACTGTTTGATCGTCGTGCAAAATTAGGTCATATCGCCGTGCACATTTACATATAGCACCAGACTGAGTGGGGATAGCGACATCCTCGTATGAATTACTTGAGCGCGGAAGCATTAACACAAAAGCTACCAACAGAATTAGCGCTAAATCTACGTAACTATGAAGCGAAAAGTCCATAACTCATAATTCCCTGTCACATATATAACCAACTATTGCACAAGACCATCTGCATGACCAGCCAACGCCATACAAAGACGCAGATGTTGGCTGTCCCTGCAGCAGAAAACCGCGATTACTAAGCTTTGTCTATGGGCTGCATGCTCACGATGATGCACCAGTCATTTGAGTTTCTATTGCCAGCAATCGTTGCATTGCCTCCGCGTCGAGAGACTTTGGATCTTTGCTATTTCCATAGGGAGAGCACTCCATAAGTACTTTCGTGACGTCTATACGCACCTGAGGAAATTTCTGGTGTATCGCCATTCGTTTTACCAACATTCGTACATCACTTCCGAACTCTGATGTTTCGTAGTGCAAAATGTCTGTCAGGGGATGATCACCCGGACGCCCGTTTATCATAAATACTCCTAACAACCGCAGCACAGGCCGAAATCAGCGCAAAGGTTGAGTTTCAGGCCGCGCTGTCGGCGTATTTTACTGCTCTTGTTATGCTTAACCATACGAAACAAAAACCACCTTTTCTTGCGGGTTAAATTCTATATCGCAGCTAAGCAAGTGAAAATGCAGTGCGCTGCTGTGAACAACACGTTTACCCTGCTGCAGGTTTTCCACCTTGTATTCTGACAAATTAACCGTATTTAATTGCCGGATCACACTTGAGTAAGCAGTGCCTTTACTAAAATTGCCGCAAAGATAATACACTTCCTTTCGGGCTTCGTTGGCGAAAAAAGCGAAAACCAGCAAGCCCAAGATGCTGATTGCTGCAGCAATAAGTTTTAGTTTAAACATAATCCTGCTGTTTATTCGATGATGTATCTATAGTGTTACGCTTACAGTGTGCCGCTTGCGGTGTCACTTTTCAGCGGTTTGTTAGCCGCTTCGGCACGCAAACGCTCAACTAGCCAAACCATTAATAATGGATTGGCTAGTGACCCCTATTCGGGCAGCTTCACGGTCGAGCGACTCAACTACCCAAGCAGGAAAATCAACGTTAATGCGCTTTGCTTCCTGATTTACCCGGCGTGCCGTCGTGATATCAAGGTCATCAATGATGTCCTCTGCCGCCTCATCGAATTTTGTGTCAAACTCTTTAGTTTTCATACAACTCTACCTCACTCTTACGCGAACGTCTTACCGAGATAATCCATTTTGCTTGTCAGGTGACATCTATAAACAACGCCCTGCCATTGCTATTGAATGCCCTGAGACAAGAGAATTAGTTAGTTCTGTTGTACCTTTAATCACATAACTCTTGCATGGAAGATCGTTACTTTCTATGGTTTCTAATGTTGAATCAATATTTACCTGAAAGCATATTTTCAGCAGCATTATGGTCTACAGCTTGCAGTAATTTAATAGCCTGCTCCCTAGAAGTACCAATTGGAATTATCCTTTCTAACTCATTTTTCCAGTTTAAATTATCAAGGTCAGATAAAAATTAAACATGATATCTTCCAGCAGCTTACCTTTATCTTTATCTAACCCCGTTTATTGTTAAATGATTTTTTAGTTCCGATTAAATTCTTTGCCACCTTCTTAAACTTAAGCTCAAAACGATTTGAACTTGTTTCGGCTTGAAAAACAGAAATATGTGACAAGTCTTTTTTACTCTTTATTTTATCTAAAACCATTTGCCTTTCACTTTCAGCAACTCTACATCCGATGTAAATAGCCTTAATAGCATCAGGTGGAACTTTATACAAGAAAACTGTAGATGAGTCCTTAGATATTTTTTGCAAGTAGCTGTATATAATACTTTCTACAAAAGCCCCTTCCATTATTTCATCTGGTAAATAGTCTGAGTTATAGCTATATAGAGCTCTATATTCATCAAGTAATGGACCTTTGAAATTAACCATAAACATATTTTTCCCTAAATATGTTTTTTCCAACACTTCTTCACTGTATGACAACTCTTCAATTTCTGCTAAGTGTTTTTCATGCACTATCACTTTATCTGCAGCAACTAAAGGAAGGATAACTCTATGCTCTTTTTCATAAATCCATTCCTCACTCTTGACTAGAAAGTGCTCTAATAGAGTTTCATATTTATTTAATTTAGGCCGCATCGAGCTATAACGTACACGCTGAACAACACCTGCATTAATAATTTTTCTTTTTTCTGTTTCTTCTTCATCTATCACCTCCCCTTCAACATTAGAGTCATATTTCGTTTTAGCAAAGCTTTTATATGAGTCAAATAGTGGCTTGTTAGGATAGAATTCAATTACAATCCCCTGATGTTGATCCGCATAATGTGACCACATTAATAGGTTATTATTAGTTTCGGATAACGATGCAACTGCATAGTCAAAATATGAATCATCAGAAAAATTTTTATTTTTATGACTTTGGGTTGGCATTAACTCAAACGGATCATTTAAAGCATATTTTTGACTTGCTCTGATCATTAAATTATCAAAAAATTCTAACCGCAAGGCAGTATATTTATATAGCTTATTCAACATAAGAAACCTAAGAGAACATTTTAATAATGGGATGCCGCAGCGCAGTGTAGACAGTCCCGAGGAGGCCACGTTGTGTATGGCTGAAATGAAATCAAACTATTTGTTAGCTACGATTGTAGGCTGAATGCACACCGTCATAGTAACCTTTAGCAAAAGCAGCATGTGGACTTCTATGGCGAACAGTCCCAGCTTGGCTTTCAGGTAAAGAATCCAAATCAATATGTAATCGCTCATCCCTGCGAGCTCCGGCTTGATAACCAAGTTCGTAAGCACAACCTGCACATTTATGACGTCCATAGCCGCCTTGGTCATGTGGTAATGATTCTAAAAAAGGCCAATGACGATGCTGTTGATTACAAGTACCCATTTACATCTCCTTGTTTTATAAGAATTTGCTGTAGTAGCTAGTAGTTTATTAGCTACCTTTCTCTATGGTAACCATGAAAGTGATGCGAGACACCACATCTAGAGTTTTTTGATAGAGCGTCATGCCTATCACGGTAATAGACATAAAGATCATCTGATAACTCTACACACGCCTGAAGAGCTTCCTTGACCTCTTTCACTACGATGTTGTATATCTCGTCTCGCGATTTTTCATAAGTTGCCACCAAGTCATAACCTGTAATGCACATGCTATGGGATTCTGACCATGCCATATTTTTAAACATTTGATCGTCTTCGGTATATAGATTACAAAAACCTTTGTGTGCTCGTTCATTACGGTCTTGCCGCAGGGGCATCCCTGTTTTATCTAATGTTTTTAAATGTTCTAAAATTTCAGGATATTTATCCTTCAGAACTTTACCCAGTTGTTTAATATTAAGCTTATGGTCCGGTAGATTAATTTCCAGAACTTCGTTCACAAAGTGATATGCAATGTCTCTCAAACTAGCAAAGCGAAACAAAGCCAGATCAACGATAGATTTTAACCAATCATACCTATTTATATCTTGAACCAATGACGGCAAAGGTACCGCTTTCGCACCTAGCATTTGAGGAATAACTCTCAGGTCGACAAATTGTTGTTCGAGAGCGTCAAATCTAACATAGGTTAAATGAGCATACGCCATATGAGGATCTGCGGTAGAAAATTCTTCCCAGTCTTTGTAGGGGTGATCATGCAAGAAGTACGTATTTATAGAATCGTAAAGGACACCTTTGAATGTAGATTCTTCTAAATCCCACCAATAGTATTCAGTTTCCATCTCACGCCCTTGATTTCACCACAGATATCTAAGATCAGCCGTTTGTTGGCTGTATCGATTTGTTAGCTTCTTCCATAATTTTAGAAACAAACTCATCTATAAGTTTGTCTAGCTCCGAAAATAGCTTTTTATCAAAGGCTCCGAACTTTACCGATAGAATCTTTTTGCATCTAACATACTCTAGACAGCCGCAGTGAAACGAGAGCGTCAGGATTTCTTCATCTAGGTGATTTGAAATCTTTTGCAATGCGCTCTTTTCCATCTCTTTCGTGAATTTCAACATTGCTTCTTTTGCCCACTGTTCGCCTATCTCAGTAATGATTCCGTGCTCACTTTTGGAAATGTGCGTAGCATTGAGCTTCGCCAAAAGCTCCAGCTTCTCCTTTCCTCGCAATCTATATGCTAGTACAGGCGAGTCCTGAGACAACCTGGATAGTGAATCTTCGAATGGCTGAAGCAGTCTTTCATTTATATCGGTCTTAGAAATCTCGGCGACACGGCTAAAGTAATCCTTGACGATCTCGCCTACTTTGGTTTCGACTTCCTCTAACTGTATATCAAACCCATGGGTGCTTAATCGATCAGCGTAATGAATAAGGTACTCTTTTGCTGCTTTACTTGAATCGAAAATAGATGCAGAAAGTGCATGTCTGATTTCAAGCAAGAGATACAGCACCTGCCTGGCGCTGCGCTTTGATTCAACCCAGCCCCTATACCAGTAACCAATAGCGCTTAAAATGGCAGCAAAGGCTATGCCAACCATTGCCCAAAATGATGCTATAACGTCCACACTAGAATCCATTGCATCCTTCCATGATTTCAAAGCCCCCTCTGAAAACAGAGACGCAATGTGCGTCTGACTGCTTTTTATATGCTAGTTTTGCTGTAAATAAGGTGATAAAAACTCAATTAGAAAACAAAAAAGCAACACCAAACCAGCCCCAAAGCCAGTTACTACTGTTGGTATAACTGCGAATACCCATACTTTGGCGTTACGTAATGAGCTTTCCCGTTCAATTTGTTGAATTGCTGCCAGTGTTCCCATATCTGGAGTCTGTAACCGTTTAGATATCCTATGCATTTGCACTGAACTGCTAATCATTTTATATATCTCAAATCCTATAAATATTAGAAGCGAGATTAAAATAAGTGCCCCTGATACTAGAATCGCCCACAAAGGTAAATCGTTCTTTAAACTTCCCCATAGCGTGAAAAACCCAACGTAACCCGCAGCGATAATCACATTGGTATATGAGTTAGCTTTTCCATAAGCATGAGCCACAACTTCTTTTGCTACATTTATATTCTCGTTCGTCATCATTCTGGCTTGTTCTTGTCCCATTCTGTTTATATTGCGGGCCAAATCGTTGTGTCTATCAACACATCGACGCTCCATTTCATAAGATTCTCTACTCAAGCTGCATTCTCCTATTCAAACCTACAGCAAAAATTCAGTACGGAAAGCCGCACAACGGGTTGATGCCGCAGCAATGACCAATATAATTGCTTGTTAGTATTATTTATTCAGGAATAAGCCCTTCACGTTCCAAAACCATCCGTATATCTTCAAAAGCAGCACGAACGTTTCCTTTAGGAAATCGTATTTGACCAACGCCATGAATATTTGAAAACTCTTCACAACCATCCTCCAGCAAGATAATTGCTCGTTTGAATGTAAGCCTACCTTGAAATAAACCGACTTCATGTATCACATTCTCCCGAGCATGAATCGTGGAATCAATGTGCTCATCTTCAGCAGTCATTATTAAGAAGGCAAACGAAGCTTGATCCAACATTGCTTCCAAACGGTCCTTTATCGAAATTCCTGCCGAAGACTCTCGGTTGAACTCGTCCCATTCCAATTTAAGCCGATCTGAAAGAAAATGAGACAGGTCTTTCCAGACTGAACTTCTACCGTGCCCAATAAACACCTTTCCATCAACTATGCTTTTGTGATTTGTTGTGTTTCTATATTTTTGACGCAAATATGTCGCGACACGATCTGCAAGCTTTCCCAACTCCTCAATTTGAGTGAAATACGACTGAAAAGACAATAGCCAGCATTGAACTGCAATATGTGGGGGAGCAATTACTCCCTGAGACATAGCTAATGAGTCTCTTGTGATAAATTGACCTTTGGGACTTCGAACTGAGATTAGCTGCTCTTGCGTGTAATGTGATTTTAGTTTTTTTGCCGCATCTCTAATTTCTTCAATGGACTCAGATTTTGTGCTCTCAACTATTACTGTTAACAATGTCACCAGTTCATCTTTTAAGCTAGAAAATTTCTCTCCAACCTTTATAGATTTTTGTACATAGTCTGAATCTTCTGGGACTTCTGCCATATCAAATATCAGTCGCTTTACGTCCTCCGGACTGTACTCTACCCAATTTTCAGAGACAGGTTGAACAAATGAACTTTGGAACCCCCACTCAGAACTAAAATGATCTCCAGGTTTAGGAGTCTTAAAATTTTTATAGTAAACACATGACTGATAACCAATCCATGAGTTTGAAGATGCCCGTCCAATTGTTCGAATTGCTTCTTCTAACTTAGCTAATAAATCACCAAAACCTTCATCTTCATATGTTTTTGAAGCATTAGCACACGCTTTTGAAATAGCATTCAAGGCATCAACATAATTATCCATATTTCCTATAGTCCTCGCTGACCTATGAGGCTAAAATTTTATTTTTAGCATTACTGTTTTTTCATATCATACAATACAGACAATGGCTGTTAACTTATTGAATAAAAGCAATAAAATACCAACCAATTACCACGCACCATAAAAAACAAGTGTGCGTTATATCTCCGTACTCGCCACATTAAGCATTTAACTTAGCGAAAGTATTTCGCATACACAACATATATGCAGTGTTAGTTTGGTTTAAATCTAAAGCTGACGAATAGTTTCCATAGCTACAAACAAGCGCCTGGGCTGGTCAGTTAAAGGTGCAAACATACCCATATGTTGATAGAACTGCAGTGCGTCATCATCCAGTACATCCAGAATCACACCGAATGCCGGTAAACCCCGTTCTGACAACTCACGAGCGGTGCGCAGAGCCTGCACTAAGGTTTTAGCACCTAACTGCTGCCCCTGGTGCGTTAGCGACACGCCAAGGCGTGCCAGTATGACTACAGGTACCGGATAAGCCGGTAACGAACTGGCTGTCTTTGGTAAATCAGCGCGTAACACTGTACTGCCGGCCAGGGTAAAATACGCGGCTATCGCTGCTTTTGGCTGCGGGCTTTGCTCTGCCAGCACCCAAGTGCGGCTTAACCCCAACTCACTGTTGCGAATAGCGTAACGACTCAGATAGGTATTCAGGCTGGCTTTGCCGCAATCAAACGCTTTTAAAGCATGCAACCGGGCATCAGCCTGCACAAATGCCGGCGCCAGAGCCAATTAAAAGCCCTCTTTATCCAACAAATCGGCAGCGGCTTTCAGCCGTGCATAAGGAGCAGGAGCGGATTCACACACCTGGATGAACTGATCAAACTGTGCTGACGTTAACTTAATTGCGGTTTGTGCCTGCAGGATGCCAGGCGCATTGTCGCGGATAAGACGCACCATAAACTCGGTTAAAGAAGCACAACCCAAAGCCGCTGCAGCACGTTCGGCCAGCTGTTTGGTTTCTGCATCTACACGCATTTCAATGCGTTCACGAAGCTCTGCGGCCATAACAACCTCTGTTGTATAAAAAACGTGCTAAGTATAGACCTGTACGGCAGATTGCCGCAAGTAAGGGCTGGAAATTGTCAGGGCATCCAAAGAGCGCTGCATCCAAAGAGCGTTGCGGCTCTTTGGATTTGCTGCAAAGGCGTTACAGGTAGGAGAAATACTCTGCCGGGTCCGGCGTGTGGCGCTTGGCCGGTTCGCTGTTGGGCGTGCCCAAATACAGGAAACCGACAATCTCATCGTCTTCGCCCAGTTCTAATGCTTGTTTGACAAAATCCAGCTGAGCATAAGCGCCGGTGCGCCAGATGCCACCAAAGCCCTGAGCAAAGGCGGCTTGTTGCATCGCCATAACAGCACAGGCGGCTGAGTGTTGCTGCTCAATTAACGGCACTTTAGCGTGCTCTACCGCTTTGGCGATACAGATAATGACCATAGGTGCGCGCAGCGGTAATTGCCGCGCCCGCTCTAACAGTTCAGTGGCAATAACCGGATCGTCCTCTACCGCCGCTTCAGCAAAAATATCACCGAGGCGGCACAGTGCCTGACGCCCTTCGGCGATAACAAAACGCCATGGCCGTAAATTGCCGTGATCCGGCACCTGCAGTGCCGCACGTTTGATGTTTTCCAGCACCTCGCCGGACGGTGCCGGTTCGGTTAAACGCGCAGAAGAAAAACGACCGGTAAGTAACGTCAATGCATCCATAAAAAACCCCGATGAAGTGAGCGGCATGCCGCCTTGCAAATTAACAGTAAGCTTAACATCAGATTATGGCAAGGTAACGCCCGGTCTTCGGGCTTGCAATCTGTTTGCTGTTTTTTAATGCGCTTTTATCCAGAGTGCTTGTTTATACAGCGCTACATAGTGCTCAGCCGCTTTGGGCCAGCTGAAATTTTGTGCCATACCGTTTTGTTGCACAGTGCGGTAACTGCGCGGCTTACTGTATAACTCTTCAGCTTGTTTTAACGCCTGCAGCGTAGCGCTGATGTCCGGTTCGTAAAAACCGATACCGGTAGCGCCGCGGCCGGGCCAGGGTTTTACCGTATCTTTTAAGCCGCCGGTTAAACGTACCAGCGGCACAGTGCCATAACGCAGGCTGTATAACTGGTTTAAACCGCAGGGTTCAAATAAGGATGGCATCAGGAAAAAATCACCGGCCGCTTCCAGTTGATGCGCCATGGCTTCGCTAAAGCCGTGCACAAAGCGAAACTGCGCAGGAAATTGCTGTTGCAAGGTATTAAGCGCGTTGCAATAACGGGCCTCGCCGGTGCCCATAATAACTACTTGCGCTGTAGTATGAGCCAACCACAGCGTTAATGCCGGCAGCAAATAGTCATAGCCTTTTTGCCCGGTTAACCGGCTTACGCCGACAAATAACGGCACTTTGGTATCCAACGGCAATTTGGTATCACTAAGCTGTAACTGCTCACGCACTGCCGCTTTGCACAGCGCTTTGCCGCTTAAATCGGCGGCATCAAAATTCGCGCTAAGGTAGGGATCTTTTGCCGGGTGCCAGATAGCGTAGTCGCAGCCGTTTAAAATGCCGCTGAAATCGGCTGCGCGCTGCTGATATAACGCCGCCAGGCCGGCTGCCTGCGGCTCGTGCATTAACTCATCGCGATAACCGGCACTTACGGTGTTCAGTTTATCGGCGTAGCTTAGCGCCGTGGCCAGAAAGTTTAAGTCATCATGCCGCTGCGGTTCGATATCCAGCTCGTGACGCCAATGCGGCGCGCACTTTTCCTGATAGGCACCGTTATGGATACTGAACACAAAGGGCACCTGCGCCAGGCTGCTGTTGCCATAATGCTGCTTTAAATAATACGCTGCAGCGGCGCTTTGCCAGTCGTGACCGTGGATCAGATCAAACGGCTGTTCGCACTGCTGCGCCCACTCCAGTGCCGCTTTACAAAAAAACGCGAAGCGCAGCGGGTTATCACTGTAGCCATGTTCGCCGTCATCATACGGCCGCTCACGCCGGAAAAAATCATCATGCTCAATCAGGGCGATATCCACACCATCCAGGTTAAAGTGGCGTACAGCACAACCAAAGTCACGCCCGGCCAGATTAAAATACACCGATTGCCACTCAGCCGTGCTGTGTTGATACAATACGCCATAGCGCGGCAACATTACCGTGACCTGGTGGCCGGCAGCCAACAGGCTTTGTGCCAGGCCGCGACAGGCATCGGCCAGGCCGCCGGTTTTAACCAGGCCTTCATACTCACTACATATAAACAATATCCGCACTACGGCCCCGCCCTTTGCTAATCGTTATGCTTACGCTGACACTGCCGGCTTAGTCAAAGCCAATCATTGCGCCTTTGGGGATCACAATCACACCGCTGGCCGACACATGAAAGCGTTGTTTATCCAGCACCGGATCTTCACCGATAATAGTACCCGGTGCAATTTTAACGTCTTTATCAATAATGGCGCGGCGGATACGACAACCACGGCCAATATCGTTATTGCCCATCAGCACGCATTTTTCAATATAGCTGTGGCTGTGCACATGCACGTTAAAACCCAAAATAGATTGATACACAATAGAGCCGCTGACAATACAGCCGGACGCCACCATGGAACTAATCGCCTGGCCGGTGCGGTTGGCTTCATCGTGGACAAACTTGGCCGGCGGCACCGGCGGCGTGTAGCCACGCAGCGGCCAGTATTTGTTATATAAATCAAACGGTGGCTCTACTGAAATCAGGTCCATGTTAGCGTCGTAATAGGAGTCTATGGTGCCGACATCACGCCAGTAACCACTGCTGCGCTCGCTTTCACCACGGATGCTGTTAGAAGAGAAATCATAGACATACACCTCGCCCGCCGGATACAGCTTTGGAATAATATTATGGCCGAAGTCATGTTTTGAATCGGCCTGTTTAGCATCCTCTTCCAGCACACTCACCAGAGTTTTGGCTTCAAAAATGTAATTACCCATTGAGGCCAGCACAAAGCCCGGCCGGCCGGGGATGGTTTTCGGATTGGTTTTCGGCTTTTCTTCAAAGCCAATCATTTTGCCATCAGCATCAACTTCAATTACACCGAATTCGTGCGCCTGCTCTACCGGCACCGGAATAGCGGCTACGGTAAGCACGGCTTGCTTGTGGCGGTGATAATCCAGCATCTGGCGTACATCCATCTTGTAAATATGATCGCCACCGAACACACAAACATGCTCCGGGTCCAGGCCGTGGATTAAATGCAGGTTTTGATAGATGGCATCTGCCGTGCCCAGGTACCAGTGTTTACCGGTTTGCATTTGCGCCGGGATCGGGTCAATAAAGCGGTTGGTTAAGCCGGTAACCCGCCAGGCGCGGCTTAAATGCTTCATTAAGGAGTGCGATTTAAATTGTGTAATAACAAAGATTTGCAGCAAATCCGAGTTTACAAAATTATTTAACACGAAATCGATAATGCGGTAGTTACCGCCAAACGGTACTGCAGGTTTTGCTCTGACACCGGTTAACGGGGCTAAGCGCGTGCCCTCACCGCCTGCCAGTATCATGGTTAATACCCCGGACATAGAAACTCCCTGTTGTGCTTGCTGTGTGTGTTTTATAAGCAGTTTGCAAAGCTGATACCAGAATAGCAGCCTGAATGGCGAAAAGGCCAGCAGTCAATATGCATAACAGTTTGCGCCGGCACAAGATAAAAGCCATAAATGTCTTTAGCATGACAAAGGCACCAAAATGGTGCCTTTATTGGTAAGCTTCACTAATATAGTGCAGAGCAAGGCACCAGGGCGGTGCCTTGGATCAGATAGCGGCGGCCAGTTCAGCGCCCTGGCGGATAGCCCGCTTGGCATCTAACTCTGCCGCGACATCAGCACCGCCAATCAGGTGTGGTGTAATGCCATGCTGTGTTAACCCGGCCACCAGCGCGCGCAATGGCTCCTGGCCGGCACAGATAATCACGTTATCGACATTTAAACAACGCTCTTCACCGGCAATCTCAACCCATAAGCCGTTGTCATCGACTTTCAGATAATTAACCCCGGCTATCATCTCAACGCCTTTTTTCTTCAGCGAGGCACGATGGATCCAGCCGGTGGTTTTACCCAGGCCTGCGCCCACTTTACTGCTTTTACGTTGCAGCAAGAACACTTTACGCTCTGCCGGTTGCGGCAGCTCGTCCGGCAGCAAGGCACCGCGGCCCTGATAGCTGTGATCAATACCCCAATCTTTTAACCAGGCCTTTGGCTGCAAAGTTAACGAGTGCGGCTCGGTAAGGTATTCAGCAACATCGAAGCCGATACCGCCGGCGCCGATAATTGCCACGTTTTTGCCTACGGCTTTGTGATCACGCAATACATCAATATAACTGAGTACTTTGGCATGGTCACCGCCGGCCAGGCCGATATCGCGCGGCACTATGCCACTGGCCAGCACCACTTCATCAAAGCCGGCAGCGGCTAAACTGTCTGCAGTTTGCTCGCTGTTTAAAAACAGTTTTACCGCGTGCAGCTCCAGCATACGGCCGAAATAGCGCAGCGTTTCATGGAACTCTTCTTTACCCGGAATTTGCTTGGCGTAGTTAAACTGGCCGCCGATTTGGTGCGATTTATCAAATAAATGCACTTCATGGCCGCGCTGTGCTGCATAAACGCTGAAGGCCAACCCGGCCGGGCCGGCACCGACTACCGCAATTTTTTTCCGCTTGGCTGCGGCGCTAAAATTCAGTTCGGTTTCATAACAAGCGCGCGGGTTCACCAAACAGCTGGCGCGTTTATTCTGAAACACGTGATCCAAACAAGCCTGGTTACAGGCAATACAGGTATTGATCAGCTCGGCCTGGTTGGCCGCCGCTTTATTCACAAAGTCAGCATCGGCTAAAAACGGCCGCGCCATACACACCATATCGGCCTGGCCGTTGGCGAGAATGTCTTCTGCCACCTGGGGATCGTTAATACGGTTAGTGGCAATTACCGGAATAGTCAGCTGGGTTTTAACCCTTTCGGTGATCCAGCTGAAAGCCGCGCGCGGTACCATAGTACCGATGGTGGGCACCCGTGCTTCATGCCAGCCGATACCGGTATTAATTAAGGTAGCACCGGCCTGCTCTATCGCTTTGGCTAATGCGACTACCTCATCGTAACTGTTACCGTCTTCGACTAAATCCAGCATCGACAGGCGATAAATAATAATAAAGTCGTTGCCGCAGCGCTCACGCACCGCCTTTACCGTTTCAATGGCAAAGCGACAGCGCTTTTCAAAGCTGCCGCCCCAGTCGTCGGTACGTTGGTTGGTACGCGAACAAATAAACTGGTTAATTAAATAGCCTTCCGAGCCCATCACTTCTACGCCGTCATAACCGGCTTTTTTGGCCAACGCAGCGGCATGGGCAAAGTCTTTAATGGTGCCCTTTACTTGCCTGGCCGACATTTGCGAGGGCTTAAACGGCGTAATAGGCGATTTAATTTTACTTGGCGCCACACTAAACGGATGATAACCGTAACGGCCGGCATGCAGTAACTGTAAGCAAATCTTCGCGCCGTGCTGGTGCACCGCTTGGGTAACCTGCTTATGTTTACCGGTTTGCCACCAAAAGCTCAGCTGACTGCCAAAGGGCACCAGGTTGCCGCGAAAATTCGGGCTGATCCCGCCGGTAATAATTAAACCGACACCACCTTTGGCGCGCTCGGCATAAAAAGCGGCCAGTTTAGCAAAGCCCTGCTTTTCTTCTTCCAGACCCGTATGCATCGAGCCCATAATGACGCGGTTTCTCAGCGTGGTGAAACCCAAGTCCAGTGGTTGTAATAATTTTTGGTATGCCACATCACCCTCTCTGGTCGTACCTGTTGTTTGGGGCAGACTTTAGCTGCTTTGCCAACGTATAGCAAGTTGCACAAACAGCCTTAGCCGTTGCAACACATTTACTTACAAATTCCGCTTAGCCTTTAACGCTAAATTGGTTAGCATAGCATTATGCACAAGTTGTGATATTTAAACAGGAATTAGCCATGACAGACAGACGCCCCGGCCTTATTCGCCGGTTATTTAGTGCCATTGCGCGGGTTTACCGCGGTTTTCGTTCCGTTATCCTCAATTTGCTGTTTATCAGTATAGTGGCGTTAATCGCTGTATCGATATTCAGCGGTGAAGATAAAGTGCAGGTACCGCAAACTGCCGCGCTGGTATTAGATCTTACCGGTGATTTGGTAGAAGAAAAACGCTGGACCGACCCTATCGCCACGGCCGTTAATGAAAGCTTAGGCGGCCAGGAAGAGTCTCCTGAAGTACTGGTAAGTGACGTTGTCACGGTAATTAATAAAGCGACCAAAGATAACCGCATTCAGGCGCTGGTGCTGGACTTATCCATGCTGGGCCGTGGCTCGCTGGACAAAATGCAGCTGATTGGTGCCGCTATTGAAGGCTTTAAAGCCAGTGGCAAAAAAGTACTGGCCTACGGCGGTTACTATGGCCAAAACCAGTATTACCTGGCCAGCTACGCTGATGAGATTAGTTTAAGCCCGATGGGTGCCGTGATCCTCGAAGGCTATGGCAGCTACCCGATGTATTACAAAAATGCACTGGAAAAGCTGAAGATTAACACCCATGTGTTTCGTGTCGGCACCTACAAATCTGCTGTTGAGCCGTTCCTGCGCAATGACATGTCAGATGCAGCCAAAGAAGCCAACATTGCCTGGTTAAATGAGTTGTGGGCTGATTATAAGCAGCAGGTAGCTGAGCGTCGTGGCTTTGCGGTAGATAACTTTGACGAAACCTATGCTGCCCTGCTGGAAAAACTGACCGCTGCTGAAGGCGATTTAAGCCAGTATGCGGTAAACGCCGGCCTGGTTGATCAGATAAAAACCCGTGAAGCCTTTCGCCGCGACCTGATAGCGATTGTCGGTGAAAATGACGACCACACCTACAACCACGTTACGTTTGCGGATTACGCCGATTTAGTGATCCCGGCACAGCAGTTTGATAACCCGCTAACCGATAAAGTGGCCATAGTAGTGGCGCGGGGTGTAATTGTTGATGGCAGTGCCAAGGCCGGCACTATCGGCGGCGACACTACCGCTGCTCTGCTGCGCCAGGCACGGCATGATGACAAAGTAAAAGCCGTGGTACTGCGCATTGACAGCCCTGGCGGCAGTGCTTATGCCTCTGAAGTGATTGGCCAGGAAATCAGCTTACTGCGCGAAGCCGGCAAACCGGTTATTGCTTCGATGGGCGCTGTTGCTGCATCCGGCGGCTACTGGATAGCGGCGCCGGCCAATGAAATTTGGGCAGCACCTACCACCATTACCGGCTCTATCGGCATCTTTGGTTTGCTGCACACTGCCGAGCAAGCTATGCCTACGCTGGGCCTGAACGTGGACGGTGTCGGCACTACCGAGCTGGCCGGTTTATCTGCCGGATTGCCACTGTTTAAAGGCCTGGAGCCAAAAGCGAAAGACTTGTTTCAATTGCTGATCGAACGCGGTTATACCGAGTTTTTAAGCATGGTAGGTGAAAACCGTAATATGACCAATGCTGAAGTAGACAGTGTAGCCCAGGGCCGTGTCTGGACCGGACGTAAAGCGCAGGAATTGGGCCTGGTCGATAAACTCGGCACTATTGATGATGCGATAAAAGCTGCGGCAGATAAAGCCGGCCTGAGCAACTACGATGTAAAAGTGGTGCAGCATCAGCTGACCCCTGCCGAGCAGATGATCAAAGACTTTCTCGGCGAAGCCAAAGCACAGGGTTGGTTACCGCACAGCGGTATCAGCGCAGAGCAAAAACTGCTTGGCAAATTAACCCAACAGCTGAAACAGGACTTTGTACTGCTGAACCAGTTTAACGATCCCAATGGCGTTTACTCCTACTGTGTCAGCTGCAGCGTTAACTGAGCTGTTAACACCGCGCGCTGACTGACAGCAGCAATAAAGTCTATTACAATGCCCGGCATCTACCGGGCATTTTTATTTGAACTCCAATATGAGCAGAAAACGCATTTATGTCGCCTACACCGGCGGCACTATAGGTATGCAACACTCCGACCAGGGCTATGTGCCGGTACCGGGCTTTTTAACCGATACGGTAAAACGCATGCCGGAATTCTACCGCGCTGAAATGCCGGAATTTGATATTCATGAATACCACCCGGTAATTGACTCATCTGATATGACACCGGAGCACTGGCGCCATATTGCTGAAGATATTCAGCAGCAATACCAGCACTACGACGGCTTTGTTGTGCTGCACGGCACTGACACCATGGCGTATACCGCCTCAGCGCTGTCTTTTATGCTGGAAAACCTGGAAAAGCCGGTGATTATTACCGGCTCACAAATTCCATTGGCACAAATGCGCTCAGACGGTCAGGTGAACTTACTTAACGCCTTGTATCTGGCAGCGAATTACCCTATCGCCGAAGTAGCGCTGTTTTTTAATAACCAACTGTTTCGTGGCAACCGCGCTACCAAAGCCGACGCCAACGGTTTTAATGCCTTTGCCTCGCCGAACTTTCCGCCACTGCTCGAAGCCGGCATTCATATCAATTTGCTGGCCGGTAAATTAAGCCAAAGTAGCGTGGCCGCGCCGTTGAACCTGGCTTCTGTAGTGCCGCAGCCTATCAGTGTGGTAACACTGTATCCGGGTATTAACACCGATATGTTCCGCAATATGACAGCGGCACCGGCACGGGCGTTAATTATTAAGTCTTTTGGTGTCGGCAATGCACCGCAGCGGCCGGAGTTGTTACAAATACTGCGCGACGCCACAGAGCGTGGCTTAATTATTGTAAATTGCACCCAGTGTTTTAAAGGCACAGTAAATATGCAGGGCTATGCCACCGGCAATGCATTGCAACAAAGCGGCGTAATAAGCGGTTACGATATGACATTAGAAGCGGCGCTAACCAAGCTGCATTACCTGCTGAGTAAGCCACTTAGCCCGGAGCAGGTACGACAGCAGATGCAGCAAAACTTACGCGGAGAGCTTACTGCTGACTAAAAATTAAAGAGGCTCACTTTACCCACGCTGTACGGCTAACTTTAGCTGTCAGCGTGGGTAAGACAGTAGCTGAATATCAAACAAATATTGCTTTAACCCGCGCCAGCAACGGCAATTCCGCTTGCGTTACCGCGCCAAACTGCAACCAGCGTTTTAACAGGCTGTGTTTATCCAGCGCACTGCCCTGATTATGTTTATCCGATAACAACAGCAACTGTACTTGTTGGCGTGCGCTTTGCTCAGCTGCCGGTGATCGCATATCGGCTATCAGCTCTAACGCCAGGGTAAGTTGCGCGCGGTTAAATTGCTGTTCCTGCTGATTGTTAAAACATTCTCTGTAGCCGGCCGGTAATTGCCCGGCGCTGACATCCGCAGATGCAAGCACGTCAAACATGCGGGCAAATTCGCGTTGCTGCTGGTGTTGCTGCCATGTTTGCTGTTTCTGTTGCAGTTTATCCTGCAAGCGGCGCACTGCCTGTTGCGCAGCGCCACCATCAGCCTGCAGCGTCTGCAATTGCTGCTGTACCTGAGCCAGCGCATCAGGTTCGTCTGCTGCATCCAACGCTGCTGTTAATGCGGCCAGTTCTGCCTCAAGCTGTTTCAGCTGGGTTTGTTCAGCTTGTTTTTGCTGTTCAAACTGCTCAGAGCGGGCATTAAAAAAGCCGTCACACAGCGCACGAAATTGCTGCCACAGCGCTTGATCCTGTTTGCGGGCCGCATTGCCGGCGGTTTTCCATTGCTGCTGACATTCCTTCAGCACCTTGGCGGTTTGGTTCGGCTCTGCCAGATTAAGCGCCGCGCTGGCCTGCTCAATTAATTGTTGCTTGGCGGCGGCCGCTTGCTGCTGCAGCGCAGTTAACTGTGCCCGCAGTGGCATAAGCGCCTGATTAAATTGCTCGTTCAGCGCCGCAAACTGCTGTTTATCAACGGCACCGGCTTGCTGCCAGGCTTGCTTTAGCTGTTGCAGGCCGGTATCCAGTGCTTTGGCATCCGGCTGGCTCAGGGCAAACTGCTGTACTTGCGCGATGATCTGCTGACGTTGCAGCACATGTTCAGCGCGCAGCGCATCCTGAGCGGCAAAGTAGGCACGGCACGGCGCAAATGCCTGTTCACAAGCAACGTCAAAGGCGGTATTAAGTTCTGCCTCTAACGCAGGGTCGGCTTTACCCAAACTGTTCCACTGCGCTCGGGCCTGTTTAACTTCGTCAGCGCGTTGGCGCATCTGGCTTTCTGCCAACTCAGTGCTTAATTGCTGCATTTGCTGCAGTAACTGCTGCTTACGCGGTGTGGCAATATATTCCTGCCAATCGGCCAGCTCAGCCATTTTATCGCGGGCAAAGTCGTAGTCTTTACTCAACTGTGCCTGCTGTGCCGCAGTCAGCTGCTGATAATCCTGCTCAATGCCTTTAAATAAACCGAATAATACTTTGTACTTACCGGCAGCATATAACCGCCGGTATTGCGCTAACTTGCTACGGCACTGGCGTTGTGTTTTTTCTGCCTGTTGATTAAAGCCTTTTTCTGCCTGCTGCCACTGCTGTGCCAGGGCATTTTTCGCCTGCAGTAAACTGGCCGGCACGGCTATCATCATCGCTTTGCTCAGCTGACGCCACTGCTGTTGCCATTGCTGTACCTGCTCTGAGGTGATGGCATAGGCTTCAGCAGTGTCCGGCAACGGCTGCGCCGCCCAGTCTGCCACTATGCGGGTTAAACCGGTTAGTTGCTCTGCCAGCTCAGGTAAGCGGGTTAGTTGCTGCTGCAATTGCGCAATACGCTTGTGCAGCACTGCTTTAGCCGGTACATCAGCTGCGCCAAGCTCATCGGCCAGACTGTTAAGCTGCTGCTCCAATTGCTGCGCCGCACTGATATCGGTAGATAATAAGGCTTGCTGCAATGCCTGCTCTAAGCTGTCGATACGTTGCTGTAACGCCGACTGTATTTCTGCTTTGGCAGTGGCTGCGGCCTGTTCGGCTTGTTGTCTGCTTAACTCGTCTAAACGCGGTGCTAACCACTGATTAATTTGGCCGACGATTTTGTCGTACCTGGCGCTGAACTCTGCCGCTTCAGAGCCCAAACAGTGCAGATCTGCCGCTAAGGCCTGCCACTGCGTTTGATATTCTGCCAATTGCGCCGGTAACTGCGCCACATCAACCCGCTCGCGGGCAGCGTTTAGTTTGGCCAGCAACAGCGTAAGCTGTTTTCGCAGCAGCTGTGGTTTTTGTTTTTGTTCCTGTAGCTGTGCCAGTTTGTGCTGAACGCCGGCCAGTAGTTCACCGTCGAGCTGTTTGGCTAATTTTTCCAGCAGTTTTTCATCATCAATCTGCGCCAGCAATTGCTGTTTCTGCGCTAACTGTAATACCGGGTCCTGCAGCGCTTTAATATGCAATTCGGTTTTGTTTAAGCGCTGCAATAAGCTGAATTTAATGCCGGCATCGGTTTCGGTTTGTGCTAACTGCTCCAGAATACTGCTGCGGTTACACTGAGCAATAAATTGCTGTTTCAGCTTAAGCTCTACCTGATTTTGCACCAGTTGGGTAATCAGTGTTTGCTCAGCCAGCTGCTGCAGACGTACGGCGCTGTCTTGTTTACTCGCCTGCCACCATAGTGAAAAGTCGTTCAATTTCAGCAGTGCCGCTTTGCGCACAGCTTCGGCGCCATCATTAAATGCCAGCTCATGCAGTACAGATTTTTGTGCCTGATCATTGCTGTTCAGTTCGGCTATAGCCAGTTGACGCACAGCGGCATCAGGATGTTGCCATTTCGGTTTGAAAAAACGTTTAAAGATCATCGTGCGAGAACCTTGCAATGGACGGCTGAGTTTCGAATTGTTTTTTTAGTTCGGCTTTGGATTTTTGTATCATTTGGCCATCGGCACCAATGGTAAAGAGTTCATCTGACTTTAATACCTGCGCCTGATAGGCCATCACCAACTGCAAACTGTGCGCCCGTTGTGCTTCTGTCATGGCATTACCGTCCGCCCAACGGCCGGTGGCCACAGCTTCTGCCAGTTTTTCATAAGTGTCAGGTGTCATTGCCTGCACCAAGGCATTAAACGCCATTTATTTGCGCCCTTTTTTCAACAACATAATGCGGATGCGGGTAATAATATACCAGCAAAAACCCACTGCGCTCAGCCCCATAAAGGCTATTTGCTGCAAGCTGCCCTGAGCTGGTGAAAACCAGTATATGGAGCCAAAGCCGCCTAAAAACAACAGCATAGACAACATGCCATGGTTCATCAGGCTTTGTGATTTGCTCAGACGCTTATCGCGGGCCAGCGACTCCAGTTTTTCTGCCGACAGATTGCTTAAGTCTTGGTTACAGCCGCTGCATTGCGGGCTTTTGTCAGAAATTCTTTGTCCGCAAAACGGACAGGAAATAATAGCCATGGTACTCCAATCTAAATTGCGGCGGCTTGCGCCCGCCTACTGCATTGCCTGGTATATTTTACTCATGATGCTGCCATACATACCAGTTTCAAACCGGTCGCCGGCAAAATAATAACTGTCTTCACCTTCTGCCAAAATCGGACTGTGCTTTTTATTGGTCAGCAATACCACGATTAAACCGTAATACGGATCAATCAGCGTAGCGGTTCCGGTCCAACCGGTATGGCCAAAAGCATAAGCACTGGCATAAGGGCCAAAGTGCCAGTTTAGCTCGCCCTGCACCGCCGTGCGCCAGCCCAGGCCCACGGTATGGTCGCTTACCGACGGCCGGACAAACTGCTGAATAATGCCCTGGCTGAATACGGGGGTTAAGTCATAACCGCCGTGCAGTGCCAGCATAGCAAGGCTGGCGGTTTCAAAGGCGGTAGAAAATAAACCGGCATGGCCTGCTACACCATCAAAGGCATAGCGGGCTTTTTCGTCGTGCACGGTACCGCGTACTACCCCGCCCTGATCGGCCGGAAACTGCACCCGACCACCGCGGCTGTTGCCGTTTAACTCGGTAGCGGCAATTTGTGTTACCGCGATGCCTTTGCGCAGCGGATTAAACAGGGTGTGGTTAAGCCCCATTGGCCGGTACAGTTGCTGCTCCAGATAGTCATCTTGCGCCATACCGCTGATGCGCTCAATTAGCAACCCCAGCAACATATAGTCGATATCACTGTATACCGCCTTACCGCCGCGCTCGCGCACAAACGGCACCTGTGTGGCAATCAATTGCATACTGCGGGCACGGTCGGTAGAGTAAAACGCCGCGCCAAGGTGGTTATCCGGTTTATGAAAATGCACCTCGGGCTCGTAACCGGCATTGTGCTGCAATAAATCCCTTACCAGCCGCTGCTCGCGGCCATCGCCCTGATACTCCGGCAAATAATGTTGCAGCGGCAGATTAATATCCAATTGCCCGCGCTGTACCAACTGCATAATGGCGTAGTTAGTCGCATACATTTTGCTGTTAGACGCCAGATCAAACAAGGTATCAAGTTGCATCGGCTCGGGTTGTGCCAACGCTTTACCGGTAGTGTCATAACGGCTGGCATAGCCGTAGGCGCTGTGTTTAACAATCTTGCCGTCTTTGGCAATCAGCAACACGGCGCCCGGGAAACCCTGCGCCACTTCCCGGCTGATTAACTCGTCCAACTGTGACAAAATGCCGGCAGACATCCCGGCATCTTCTACCGTACCTTGTATCAGCTGCGGATAAGGCACCACAATACGCAGCTGTGCGCCAAGCGGCTGAATATCAAGCAATTCCAGTTGATTAATGCCGTCACGCGTTACCTTGCTGATATCCAGCGTCAGGTAGCGACCAAGCGCTGCCGGCGCAGATATCGGCAGCACAGTACCATTAATACTTAAGGTAAAAGATTGCGTGCTGCCCAAATCAACCAACAACTGTCCCTGCTGACGATAGGCGGTAAAACTGCGCCGGTTATTCACCAAAGCCCGCTTACTGTTAGTCTCCGGCCAGCGCACATCCAGTTGCCCCACCGCTGTGCCGCTTTGCAGCGCCAGCTGCTGAGCCTCCCCCTGGCGTGCCACAGGCACGGGGGAAACTGCCAACCAATGTTGTAGCGCGGCGCAGCTGCTTAGCGTCAGTAATACCGACGCTACCAGCAAGGCTTTAACAGGTGTTGGCATCTACAGCTCTCAGCGCAGTTTATCAACCACGGCCAATACGGCCGGCAGCATATCCTGGCCCAGCTTCATTGAACGGATATCTGACCAGCCATAGGCGTCATCCGCCAGGTTGGCGTTGTCTTTAAATGGCATTTCTACCGTGTACGCCAGGCAGTTAAATTGCTCGCCTACCCAGGCGGTAGCAACTGTCATATTGGCTTTGCCCGGTTCGTCTAAATCGTAACCAAATTCGGTTTGGAACTCCGGAGTTACCGCCAACAGGGTTTGCTTAAACAGGTTTTCCAGCGTTTTAATGCGCTCATTGTATGACGGCACGCCTTCGCTGCCGGCGACAAAGTTATACGGCAGGTTTTCATCGCCATGCATATCAAGGAACAAGTCAACGCCGGTTTCCAGCATTTTTTGCCGCACTAAATACACTTCCGGGCTTTTCTCCAGCGACGGATTAAGCCATTCGCGGTTTAAGTTCATGCCGGCAGCGTTGGTGCGTAAATGACCGCGTACCGAGCCGTCCGGGTTCATATTCGGCACTATGTAAAATACCGCTTTGTCCAAAAGTGCCCGCGCCACACCGTCATCTTCATCCAACAGACGGTCCAGTAAGCCTTCTACTAACCACTCCGCCATGCTTTCACCCGGGTGCTGGCGTGCGGTGATCCAGATTTTCTTTTTACCTTCTTCCGGCTCGCCAACAATTAACAGGCTCATATCACGGCCATCTAAAGTTTCGCCCAGTTCAACCAGCTGACAGTTGTAGTCAGACTGTGCCTGGTGCAGTAAATCCATATGGCGCTCGTAGCTGTAAGGCGCAAAGTAAGCGAAATACACTGAGTTGGCTTCAGGGAAATGCTTGATGGTCAGGTTTTTGCCATCAAATTCCGTATCAACACGGAACCAGGTTTGCCGGTCATAAGAGGCAACAGCCTGATAATTTTTCCAGCCGTCAGGGTAAGCAGAACCACCGGCATTGGTGATGGTTAGCGTATGCAACTGGGCATGTTCAGTGCTTAAGCGAAAGTGGAACCACTGGTAAAAGTCAGATTGATTGTCTTTGCGGATGGCCAGTTGAATGTTGTCCGGAGAGTCGGCCTGTAATACTTCAATATTGCCGCTGTCAAAATTGCTGCTGATTTTCATAATCGGATCCATTAATTGAAACTGTGAAAAGACTAACATAAGCCGGCAGCTACGCAACCGCCGCCGGCGCTGAAATTGTTAAAACGGATTCTAACAGGTTAGCGCCAAAGAAAAAGCCGCTTAAAAGCGGCTTTTCGGTAAAGTAACGTTTTAACGCGCTACCGGCAGTGTCGGGTACTTAATGCCGGCCATGTCGTTCATAACGCGGATAACCTGGGTGCTGTAACCAAACTCGTTGTCATACCATACGTACAACACACAGCGATCGCCATCAACAATAGTGGCTTGCGAGTCGACTACACCGGCGTAGCGTGAACCGACCAGATCTGACGACACGATTTCGGTGGACGCGGTAAAGTCGATTTGATCCTGCAATTCTGAAAACAGCGAGGTGCGCTGCAGGAAATCGTTCATCTCGTCACGGCTGGTTTCGCGGTTTAAATTCAGTGACAAAATCGCCATCGACACGTTGGGCGTCGGTACACGAATAGCATTACCGGTTAACTTACCTTTTAATTGTGGTAAGGCTTTGGCCACGGCACTGGCAGCACCGGTAGAGGTTAATACCATATTCAGCGGTGCTGCACGGCCACGACGCTCGGCACTGTGGAAGTTATCAATCAGGTTTTGATCGTTGGTGTACGAGTGCACGGTTTCAACGTGGCCGTTGCGGATGCCAAACTCATCTTCCAACGCCTTTAATACCGGGGTAATCGCATTGGTGGTGCAGCTGGCGGCCGAAACAATTTTATGCTCCGCTAAAATCATATGCTGGTTTACACCATACACGATATTCGGCACATCGCCTTTGGCCGGCGCAGTTAACAGCACCTTAGCTGAACCTTTGCTCTTAAAGTGGATGCTCAGCTCTTTGTCGTCTTTCCAGATACCGGTGTTATCTACCACCAGCGCATCGCTGATGCCGTATTGGGTGTAATCGACCAGTTCCGGTGAGTTGGCATAGATGACTTTGATAAAGGTACCGTTGGCTTTAATGCCCTGGTTTTCTTCATCTACGGTGATGCTGCCGTTAAAAGGGCCGTGAATAGAATCACGACGCAGTAAGCTGGCGCGTTTTTCCAGGTCACCTTTTTTGCCGCCACGCACCACGATGGCACGTAACCGCAGTTTGCTGCTAGGGCCGGAGCGTTCCAGCATTAAGCGGGCTAACAAACGACCAATGCGGCCAAAACCGTATAACACCACGTCTACCGGTTTTACCTGATCTTCATGATCCAGTAGTTCCGCCAGTTCACGCGCTAAATACTGCTCCAGCTCAGTGCCGTTAGCCGCATTTTTATAAATATAGCCGTATGCCAGCTTGCCGATATCGACGCGGCCCGGCGCTAAATTCATTTTGCTGATGGCTTCCAGTACCGGAAAACTCTCGCGCAGGCGCAGCTTTTGGCCTTCAAAGCGTTCAACACTCTTGTGGGCTTTGATAATGTCGATAGTGGTAGCATTTACCAGCGGACGACCATACACCACCACTTCAATCCCTTTGTTACGATATAAGCGGCCGATAATGGGCTGCATGTTTTCGGCGTATTCCTGGCGTTCCTGCCAGCTTTTCTGGTACTGCTCTGCGTGCGATAGGGTCATGTGTAGAGGCCTTTTACTTCAGTAAAATGAATTAATCGGTGATGCTAAAGCACGGTCTGCGCCGCTGTTGCTCCAACGGCGCGTATTGTAATAGAAGTTGAAAGCCTACGACAACAGTTACAACAATTTTATTCTGCCTTGCCGTTAAAGCTTAACGACACTGAGTTAACGCAATAACGCTGGCCGGTGGGTGCCGGGCCATCATCAAACACATGACCCAAATGGGCGTCACAGTTGGCACAGAGGATTTCGGTGCGGATCATGCCGTGGCTGCTGTCTTTCTGGTATTTTACCCTGCCCTCTACTGCCTGATAAAAACTGGGCCAGCCGCAACCGGCATCAAATTTGGTTGTCGAGCTAAACAGCTCTGCACCGCAACAGACACAGTGATAAGTGCCGGTTTGTTCGTTATGCAGCAACTCGCCGCTAAACGGATGCTCGGTGCCCTTAAGCCGGGTGACACGGTATTGCTCGTCGGTTAAGCGTTCACGCCATTGTTGTTCGGTAAGTTGTTCCGTAAGTTGTCCGGTTGATTTCATTAGGATGCCCCCTGATGTTGATGTTTCATTTCCAGCCGCCATTCACGGGTAAGCTGCATACGCCGGCGCGGATAGCACTCTTTAGCTACGACAAGTTGGCCAATCCGGTCCAGCCGGAAATGGCGAAACTGATTGCGCAGTTCACACCAGGCAACCAGCATACGGCTGCGATCGAAAAACGCCAGCATAATCGGCCATACCATACGCTCACTGGCGGTGCCGTCTTCGCGGATATAGCTGATTTGCAACCTGCGCTCACGGCGGATGGCCTCCCGCACCTGGCGCAAAAACGCCGCCCCTTTATCATCGCGGGCCGGAAAAGCCAGCAGCCCGATATCATGGATCCGGTCACGTAAATCGGTTGGTGCCGATGCGGCTACTTTTGCCAACACATTGCGGGCCGCGGCAACCAATTCATCGTCGCCCTGACCTTCAACCCAACGTAAACCTAATGCCAACGCCTCCAGCTCGGCTTCGTCAAACATCAAGGGCGGCAGAAAAAAGCCGCTTCTGAGGATATAACCAATACCGGCTTCTCCGTCGATGCCAGCCCCGAGGGTGATCAACGTTTGAATATCGCGATATACCGTACGTACCGACACCTGTAATTGCTCTGCCAGCACCGCTGCCGTTACCGGGTGTCGGTAATGGCGTAACTTGTCCATTAAACGAAATAACCGTGCGGTTTTATCCATTGTATTTACTGTTAAGCGGTGGCAGGTACTGCAGTTTACCCCATGCTACTGACAAAGTGTGTCAGTAGTTTTTTCTCCAGCCATGCTGCAACAGCCTGATGTAACACGACGATTATTATTTCTTCACACAAACGTCATCTAAGTTTGGTTAGCTGGCGCCGGATATTTACGGAGAATAATAATGCCAACCCTTACCCGACGTGATTTTATTAAAGCTTCCGCTGCCGGCTTTGGCAGCGTGGTGATATCAACCAGCCTGTTAGGCTGCAGCAGTGACACCCGCGCGCCACAGCCGCTGCCGTACCGCGTCCAGTTTTTACATGGCGTCGCCAGTGGCGATCCCGGCACTGATGCGTTAATTCTCTGGACCAGAATCAGCGCCGATGCTGAGCAAGTGCCGGTAACGTGGCAGGTAGCGACAGACGCCGGTTTTGCCAACCTGGTGCGCAGTGGCGACACGCAAACCTCGGCAGACAGCGATTACACCATAAAAATAGACGTGCGTGATCTAAGCGCCGGCACAGAGTATTTTTACCGCTTTATCGCCGGTACGGTTATCTCACCGGTTGGCCGCGGCAAAACCCTGCCGCAAGGCGATGTCAGCTCCGTGAAATTGGCGGTATTTTCCTGCTCAAATTATCCGGCCGGTTATTTTCATGTTTATGCTAAAGCGGCAGAAATCACTGATTTAGATGCCGCCCTTCACCTTGGCGATTACATCTATGAATATGCTGCCGACGGCTATGCCTCTGAAGATGCGGCTGCGCTTAATCGCGTGGTGCAGCCGGACAACGAAATACTCAGCCTTAGCGACTATCGCCGGCGTTATGCCCAATACCGCACCGATACCCAGCTGCAGCAAATACACGCCGCCGCGCCTTTTATTGCCGTGTGGGACGACCATGAAATTACCAACGACACCTGGCGCGATGGTGCTGAAAACCATCAAAGCGATGAAGGCGACTTTACCGCGCGTAAATTAGCGGCACTGCGGGCTTATTTTGAATGGATGCCGATTCGCCCTGTCAGTGCCAGCGACGAGGAAATTATCTATCGCCAGTTCCGCTTTGGCTCTCTGGTTGACTTGTTAATGCTGGATACCCGCGTTATCGGCCGTGACGAGCAACTGGCATATGCTGATTATATTGACCCGGTAAGCGGCCAGTTAGATGCCGCCCGCTTTAGCAGTGATCTTAATCAACCCAACCGCACCCTGCTTGGTACTGAGCAATTACAATGGCTGCTGGATAAACTGCAACAGTCAGACAGCAAATGGCAGGTGTTAGGGCAACAGGTATTAATGGGCCGTATGCAGCTGCCGGCAGCCATAGCACTGCAACAACTGAGCATTAATGACTTTGCAGAGTTGGCAGCGCTGGCGCAACTGGCGGCACGGGCCCAAGCCGGCGACCCGACACTGACAGCCAATGAACTGGCCTACTTACAAGCGAACCAGCAACGGCTGACACCGGAGGTTGTCGCTTTGCTGCAACTGCCGGCTATTCCTTACAACCTGGATGCCTGGGATGGTTACACGGCCGAGCGCGAACAAATCCTTGCCCACGCGCTGGCTCAAGGTAAAAAGCTGGTGGTACTGGCCGGCGATACCCATAACAGCTGGGCCAGCAACCTGAACCTTAGCGACGATACTGCAGTTGGCGTTGAGCTGGCCACTTCGTCGGTAACCTCGCCAGGGCTTGAGCAATATATTAATCTGCCTGACAGAGAGGCCGCCGCGGCAACTGAAGCCGGCTTAGTGCAATTAGTGCCGGCGCTGCAATATGCCAATTTGTACGACAGAGGTTTTATGTTGCTAACCTTCAGCCAAACAGAGCTGCACTGCGACTGGTTCTACGTTGATGGCATAAAACACAGCACGGCAGCGCTGTTACCGCAGCGGCAACAGCGGGCTACAGTAGTCTTCAACGACACAGCGCCAAGGTTAACCTTAAGTAATTGATGACGTAAAACAAACAAGCCGGTATTTAACACCGGCTTGTTTAATGCTGTTGAGCCAAGGCTTAGTCAGCAAACAATTTGCCGATAGTGCGATAATAATTGCTGGCTTTTGCCGCGTTATCATTTTGCAGCGTAGCCATTATTTGCCGGATCTGAGCGTCGGTATCGGCCAATACAAAGCTGTAACCGCCAGTAGCAGAGGTACGGATACTCATACTCAGCTGAATGGTACCATCATTGCTGCGGATAAAGTTCAGACTGTCACGTACCGCAAAGCGTTCTAAGCTGTAGTAAAAAAACTGCAGTGCAAATTCTATCTGCTGAAAAGAGGTTGGAAAATCTTTACGCACTGAAAGGTAATCACTGAATGCACGGGATATCACATCGCGATCAGCAAAATTATTGCCGGCTGGCGCCGCTCCACCGCTAAAATGTAGCCGACAATGGCCCGCTGCTTTTTGTTCTATCATGCGCCAACAGAGTTTGTTCTGTTCAGTATTAAAACTGATGCCGGTTTTTGCCAACAGTGGCAATGATATTAAACTAAAGCACAGCAGCAGGATCCATCGCATTATTATCATTTTGCATCTCCATGACAGCAGTATTACTACCTTAACAACTTAAATACTCAGTGAGTAGTTCTTTTATAGCTGCTAATTTAGTTGTATGCAATTGATGCTGAAATAAATAACAAAACAAACGGTTACGATCTTAGGTATCAAACAGGCACCCTGATACATATTTACTCCCGGATAAAGTACTGAATGAATTTGTTAAAGTAAGCTGAAATTCAACGCACCGTTGACGCTGTCTCTGAGCGCATCCATCGCCGCATTTATCGCTTGCTCTACCGCCACACGGCTAAGCCCCGTAACAGTAAGCAATACAGTGCGCGTGGCATTGCGCTGGATCTGATGATGAAGCCTGGCTTGCTGTGGCGTAATATCTCCGGCCAGTTGCATGCGCTCTATCAGTACCAGGTTTTCGGCCAGCTTTTTTGCCTCAACGGCAGCATAGTCTTTAATATCCGGCCATTTATCTGCCAGCTCACTGTTGAACGCCTGCAGCATTCCGGCAGTTAACTCTGCCACATTTAAGCTCATGCTATTTCCTTTATCTAACCGGTTATTGGCCGCGCTTTTTCGCCAGTTCAAGTTTTAAAATGGCTGTAATACTGCTGTCGAAACTGCTACGCAGGCTGGCCACCTGAGCGGGCGAAAAACAACCCAGTTGATGTAATTGCTCTAACATACTTAAGCTATCTTGCAACAGCGCGACCTGCTCAACGGTTATATCATTAGCCGCAATAGCTTTAGTTCGCACCGCTATAGCGCTCAAATCGACATTGGCCTGCTGATAAAAACCAAGATGGTTGCTGTAAACACACTCCGGCAACCCGGCCTGGCTTTGCACCGTGATAAAAAACAGCGTTATATCTTTTTGCAGCGCGCTTACCGCATTGTCGGTTTTTTCATCATAGCTGCTAATCAGTTTTACCGTGCAACCGGATAACAATAAAAACAGCGCCAGCATCGTGCATAGCGTGGCGGCGTATAGCGTGTTTTGTTTAAGTAAGCTCACGTTAGTCTCCGCGTTTCAGGTGGTAATGTAAAAGCACCGGGCCAATATTTAAAACTGCCGGACAACTTCGTTACGCAGCTGTTCTACTATTTCTTTCTGCTTGCCCGCTACTGCAACATACAAAAAGCTGCCGCTATCGAGCGCCACACATTTAACCGCGACACGGTTTTGCAGATAGTTACCGTATACATAATTGCCATTTTGCACCACAGAACCAAACTGCATAGTTTCAAGTACAGCCTTACCTTTAGCAGCACACTGCTCTACAGGCAATTTAAGCACTTTATGGCCGGACCATAACTGCGGCGTATAAGGTTGGCCGGTGTATACCGTTTTCTTAATAACCTTCGCCGGCGCAGGGCTTTGTGCAACTGCTTGCACCACCGGCTGCGGCGCTGCAGGCTTAGTGGCACAGGCCGATAACAACAAAGCTGACGCCAGCAGCGAAGCTTTAGATATTGAATCTTGCACGTTATTCATTCCTTTGGGTTTATTAATTCAGCGACAATCAGCGCTTGTTGTCGATACTTCTTTTAGTACTCATAACCATATTAAGCCTGAATATGGCTTATTTTTCAGTGCATCTAACCGTGTTTGCAAATTACCACAATGGGCTTCCAGCTTATGCCCGTCCGGGTCGAGAAAATAAACCGACTGCCCTTCACTGCTGTTTTGCTGCCACTCCGGTACCGCTGCCTGCCGCAGTTTTTCTGCAAAGACAGAGAAATCCTGCTCTGCGATATCTAAAGCAATATGGGAATAATCAAGGCTTGGTGCAGGCTTATCGCAGGATAAACAAAACCAGACATCACCAAGGCTGAGATAGGCACCGGCATCCCAACGCACATGCGCTTTCATACCAAGCAGCTCAGTGTAAAACGCCAGCGAGCGTTCTAAGTCACTAACAGCAATGGTGATATGGTTTAAGCCCTGCAGCATAATAATTTTTTAACTGGTATAAACATCAGGCCGGTAAATCTCCATAAACGTCTCGGGTTTATTTAGCGCGGTAAAACCGTATTTGGCATATAAACCGTGGGCATTCGATGTCGCCAGGGTAAAACGGCGCACAGTCGCTACGCTTGGGTGCTGCAGGACTGCCGCCATTAACTTTTTGGCGATACCCTGAGCGCGATACTCCGGCCAGACAATAACATCCACCAAGTTCGCAAAGGTAGCCTGATCGGTAATAATGCGGCAAAAACCGACTTGCCGGTTTTCTATATAAGCCCCCAGACATACTGAATGATCAATGCTGCGCCGCACAATATCGAGCGGAATACCTTTTGCCCAAGTGCTTTCTGTATTGAGAAAATGATGAATTTTGTCAATATCCAGCCGTGATTTATCATCGCTGATAGTTATTTGCTGCATCTGCTATCCCTGTCACTACAACCGCTCTGCTTACGGCCTTATTAATCTGAGTATTTCAACAACATCGGAATCAACGACTATTAATGTCTGATTATCTTTTAGCTCCAGCGACACCGCTATATAGTCTCCCTCCTCTGCTGCGTACATTTTGCCATGCCAGATTGGTGCTGCTGCGCTGAGATCTTTGATGACCGTCAGGCCTACTGCGCCTGGTGCATTATCATGTCGTTGCACTGTAACAAGGCCGGTTTGCATATTTATGTTTAGCCAGGCCGGTTTATCGGCATGCTTCCAAATACCGGAAATATCAGCGGCTTGAGCGCTGACAACAAAGACCAATGCGATAAGCTTTACAATATGCGCCATATGGTTAAACCCCTGCCGCTTTTTGCAAACGGGATTTCTCCAGCTTGAGCATCAATATTTTATAAGTGCCCCACAGCATAATGGCGGCGCCGATAACAATGATAGAGTTAACGACTGCCTGATCCTGCAAAAACGGTAGTATTGGTGTATCAGTGACAACAAACTTACTGTACAGCCCTACACCAAACAAAATACTGCCGGGGGTTTCGATAAGGCTGATTTTTATGATCTGCTTATCTATGTCTTTTATGCGCTGTTGTTTTTGTTGTTGCATACCGCTTTGCCTGTTTTAGTTATTGCGATAAAGCTTTGATGCTAATAGATTTTATTTGCAAAGTGAACAATGGCCGACGCATTAATATCAGGCCGGAATAAACTCAGATTTCAGCAAGCTTCACGGTTTATTTAAACCAAACATTGACCGGCACTGGTTGGCAAAATCATTGAATTTTTCTTTCATAGTACGTTTCAGGTTTATCTCAAGCGAACCGAGGATGGAGTAGCCCTCGATAACAATCTGCGGCGCCTGACGATCGCCCAAAGCTGTCGCCTGGTTATCGCAGCTACTGACGACATTCGTCATATTCGACACCACGTTAACCTGCGGCGGCACCAGAATATTCAGGCTGCCAAGCCAATTATGCACTTTAATAACAATGTGTTGGTGCTGAAAAACAGCTTCAGAGAAATCCAGTTCTACTGAACCAACAATATTGGTGATGTGTATTTCGCCGGGTACCAGCCATTGGCCGCGCTGTTGATTTGAAGACAGCACACACAACATTTTTTCATTACGGTTATCATTGCCGGCCTGATAACGTGGTGAAAAGTTGCGCTGGCGCTGCTGTTGGTATTGGTTGTCCGGCAGCAAGGTTAAATCGGCGACAACGTCTATCAGCTCTTGATGGCTTTTTGCATCAGTTGCTATATCCAGCCGCCGCTCAAAGGCTTCTGCCGAAATAATGCCATGGCTGTAATTCATAATCAGCTGATCGATAGCTTCTTCACGAACCTGAGCAAACGGCCGATCTTCAATTTTTACTCCGCTGGCATCAATGGCCATAACAAGCTCCCTGCGCTAATTGCATTTATTGCTGAAACGTTAGCATAGAATAAGTAATGCTACTGCGGTTTTTGGTATCAAAATGTGAATGGCCGGCAAAGAAAAGTACCGCTTTAACAACATGCCCGGTTACTGCCGGCGCTTAGATAAACACCAAACATAAAAAAACCACCCGCAGGTGGTTTTTCTAAATGAGCCAACAACTTTATTTCAGTATCACTTTAAGCTTGCTGATTACGTTCAGCGCCTTTTGCGTAGCCAGCTCAACGCTGTCACTTAACGCTAATGCTACGCCCATACGGCGCTCGCCCTGTACTTCCGGTTTAGCGAAAATACGCAGTTCGGTATCCGGCTCAGCTAAAGCCTCTGCTACACCATGATACTGAATATCGGCACTGTTACCAGGCACTAGTAACACAGCCGAAGCTGCCGGGCCGTATTGTTTTATCTGTGGAATGGGCAAACCCAAAATAGCGCGGGCATGCAGCGCAAACTCACTCAGCTGCTGCGATATCAGCGTGACCATGCCGGTATCGTGTGGCCGTGGTGATACTTCAGAGAAATACACCGCATCACCTTTAATAAACAGCTCAACACCAAATAAGCCACGCCCGCCTAACGCCTGCACTACCGCTTTGGCATAATCTTTCGCTGTGGCTAAGGCTTGGTCACTCATCGCCTGCGGCTGCCAGCTTTCGCGATAATCACCTTTTTCCTGGCGATGGCCGATGGGCGCGCAATACTGAATACCGGACAGCGAATTTACCGTTAACAGCGTAATTTCGTAATCAAAGTCGATAAAGCCTTCGACAATAACCCTGCCCTTGCCGGCACGGCCGCCCTCCTGGGCATACAGCCAGGCAGCGTCCAGATCTGCTTCGGAGCGCAGTACGCTTTGGCCTTTGCCGCTGGATGACATTATCGGCTTAACCACACAAGGATAACCGATAGCATTTACGGCAGCGATAAAGCTGTCTTTGTCACCGGCGAACTGAAACGGCGAGGTAGCAAGTTTCAGCTCTTCTGCCGCTAAGCGGCGGATACCTTCGCGGTTCATGGTCAGGTTTACCGCTTTGGCGCTGGGTACCACGTTAAAACCGCAATCTTCCAGCTCAATTAATACTGAGGTGGCAATGGCTTCCAGCTCCGGCACGATTAACGCCGGTTTTTCGCTGATTACTAACTGGCGCAGCGCTGCATTATCCAGCATCGACATCACTACGGCTTTGTCGGCCACCTGCATTGCCGGTGCATTGGGGTAACGATCTACGGCTATTACTTCGCAGCCGTAGCGTTTAAGTTCGATACACAGCTCTTTACCCAGTTCACCGGCGCCTAATAACAACACCTTAGTGCTGCTTGCTGTGCCCGGGGTACCTATATGTTGGATGTTCTGTTGGCTCATTTTATTTTCACCATTGGCCGCTGCGGATGGCTCCAGTCAACATGGAACATCTTGCCTTTAGCTTTATCAGTGCGCTCAAAGGTATGCGCACCGAAATAATCGCGCTGGCCCTGTAACAGGTTTGCCGGCAGTACTGCGGTGCGGTACGAGTCGTAGTAACTCAGGGCTGAACTCAGTGCTGCCACCGGAATGCCGGCCAGGGTGGCGTTGGCCACGGCTTTACGCCAGTTTTGCTGATACACCGAAATTTGTTTGGCGAAGAATGGATCCAGCAACAGGTTTTCCAGCTCGTCGTTACGCTCGTACGCTTCGGTAATAGATTGCAAAAACACCGCACGGATAATACAGCCGGCGCGCCAAATTTTGGCAATTTCAGCAAAGTTAAGCTGCCAGCCGTGCTCGTCGGCAGCGGTTTTCATTAAATGGAAACCCTGGGCGTAAACACAAATTTTGGCGCAATACAGCGCGTCGTGCAGTGCCTGAATAATCTCAGTTTTTTGCTCGGGCGAAATCAGATTTTGCGCCGGCCCCGCCAGCACTGTAGCGGCTTTTACCCGCTCATGTTTCAGTGCTGATAACGAACGGGCATATACCGCTTCTGCGATAGTCGGTGACGGGCTGCCCAGTTGCAAACTGCTTACTGCGGTCCAAAGCCCTGTGCCCTTTTGGCCGGCTTTATCCATGATCACATCTACCAGCGGCAAACCGGTTTCGGAGTCTTTGGTGGCCAATACATCGGCACTGATGCCAATTAAATAGCTGTGCAGTTTGCCTTCGTTCCAGCCTTTAAAAACCTCAGCAATTTCAGCTGCCGGCATGCCCAGAATGTCACGCATCACCTGATAAGCTTCACAAATCAGCTGCATATCAGCGTATTCAATGCCGTTGTGCACCATTTTTACATAGTGGCCGGAGCCGCTGGGGCCAATATAGGTAGCGCAGGGTTCGCCTTCGGTAACCGGGTTGCCGGGCTCAAAGCGCTCTATCGGCTTACCGGTAGCCGGGTCAACTTTAGCGGCTATGGCCTGCCACAGCGGTTTAATGCGGGTCCAGGCGTACGGGTCGCCACTTGGCATTAACGATGGCCCAAACCGGGCGCCTACTTCACCACCGGATACGGCGGTAGAGAAGAAAATAAATTTACCTTCAAAATCTTTTTCCCGGGCGACAGTGTCTGTCCACAGGCTGTTGCCGGTATCGACAATAATGTCGTCGGCCTGAATGCCGGCATCAATCAGTTTATGGCAGACATCATCGACCGGCTTGCCGGCCGGCACCGATAGCACGATTAAATGCGGTGCTGATAAACGTGACAATAATTCGGTGTAAGAGCTGCAGGCGATAACGCGGGCCGGTTTGTCACCACGCTCGGCTTTATCCTGCGCCAATACGGCTTCCAGCTTCTGGTGGTCCAGGTCAAAGGCGGCAACGCGGTAGCCATTGTCTGCCAGGTTCAGGATCAGGTTTTTACCCATTACACCGGCGCCGACAAAACCGATATCACAAAGTGCAGCTGTGTCTGTCATCTGACATTCCTTCATTATTTTTCATTTTACGCGCCGCCAAACTACCGGGCGGTAACGTCTGAACGGCGCGCATTATACTGAAAAGAGCCGGATAAACCTACTGCCACACCGAGATACTGTGCGCATTCTGCTGATACTGTTGCAATTTAACTGTACGGCTTTGCGCCAGGCCTTTATCCACACTGGTATCGAACAACAACTGCCATGGCCGCTGCGGCAACGTTAGCGCTACGGTTTTGTCTGAGGCGTTAAACACAAACAGCAAGCTGGCTTTGGCGGCCTTATTACTGATTTGGAACATACAGCCGGAGCGCTCCGGATCATGCCAGTCGTGTTGCTGTTTTTCCGTGCCGTCAGGCAAATACCACTGGATCTGATGTTTGTCGCCATGCAGCTGATAACTGTCATCGAGCAGCGACAACTGCTGCAGACAGCTGAATTTTCGCCGGAACAGCAGCATCTGGCGCACAAAGTTAAGAAAATCTTCTTCATCGCTGTCCAGGTGCCAGTCCAGCCAACTGATGTCATTATCCTGACAATAGGCGTTGTTATTGCCGCGCTGGCTGTGGCTTAGCTCGTCGCCACCTAACCAATGGATCATGCCCTGACTTAACAGCAGGCTGGCCACCAAATTGCGCTTATGTAAATAACGATTGGCCAGGATTGCTGCATCTTTAGTCGCGCCTTCAATGCCATGGTTACAGCTTAAATTGTGGCTGTGGCCGTCACGGTTTTCCTCGCCGTTCAGCCAATTGTGCTTATCTTTGTAGCTCACCAGATCATGCAGGGTAAAACCGTCGTGATAGGTTAAATAATTGACGCTGCAACAGGCCGGCTTGTGATGCTTCTGGAAAATATCGCGCGAGCCGAGTAGCCGGGTGGTAAATTCCGGCAATACGCCTTTATCACCGCGCCAGAAGGCGCGAAAAGTATCGCGGCATTTGTCATTTAATTCTGACCACTGCGCCGGGAACTGGCCCAGTTGATAACCCATCGGGCCGACATCCCAGGGTTCGGCAATCAGCTTAACCTGCGACAGCACCGGGTCCTGAGCAATAATTTGAAAAAACGCAGCATAAGGATTAAAACGTTTATGCTCACGCGCCAGAGTAGTGGCTAAATCAAAGCGAAAGCCGTCTACCTGCATCTCGGTAACCCAATAACGCAGCGCATCCATCACCAGTTTTTGCCCTGCCGGGTGTGCCACGTTTAAGGTATTGCCGCAGCCGGTGTAATTACAGTGTTGGCTGAAATCGGTAATATCGGCATGGCTTTCAAACAAGTAGTAATGTTTATTGGCCAGGCCGCGTAAGTTTAGCAAAGGCCCGTCTTCACCGGCCTCTGCAGTGTGGTTAAACACCACATCTAAAATGATTTCAATACCGGCCTGATGATAGCTGCGCACCAGGGTTTTAAACTCGGTTAGCGCATCACGGTACTGGTAGCGCGGCTCCGGCGCAAAAAAACTTACCGGGTTGTAACCCCAGTAATTGCTCAGCTGCAGTTTGTTCAGCCGGGGCTCGCTCATAAAGGCGGCCACCGGTAACAACTGCAAACTGGTAATACCTAACTGTTGCAGGTGTTTAATTACCGCCGGATGGCACAACCCCAAATAAGTACCGCGCAGCTCGTCCGGCACGTCCGGATGCAACATGGTCATGCCCTTAACATGGGCTTCGTAAATAACGGTTTTTTCGCGGGCTATTACCGGCTTAACACTGCCTTGCCAGTCAAATTCATGCTCTGACAACACACCTTTGGCTAACATATAGTGACTTTTAGCTGCGTATAAGCGCTCGTTGAAACTTACACTGCGGTTAAGCTGTTTAACATAAGGGTCCAGCACAATGCGCCCGGCATCGAACACCAGGCCGGCATCCGGATTATGCGGCCCATCGGCTTTAAATGCGTATAAAGTGCCGGTTTCAATACCGCTAACCTGTAAATGCCAGATATCGCCGGTGCGGGCACTAAAGCTAAGCTCGCCCAGCAGCTCTTCCGTATCGGGCTGATACAAGCACAGCATTAACGCTGTTGCATCCGGGGCGAACACGGCAAAATTCCATACCGTATCGCCATCCGGTGTCTGGCTGCTGTACGCCCCCAACGGCGATGCTTTACCCACAGCTAACTTTAATACCGGAATATGGTTACTCATAGCCTACCGCTTTTTAATTAATCGTGCCCTATGGTGTTAGCTACGTTTTTACGCAATTTTTTTGCGTAAGTACAGTGTTGCCAGCGGCGGTAGCTGCAAACAAATATGTTGTGCCAGGCCATGGTATGGCGAAGCCACACTGTTAAGCGCATCGCCGGCGGCGTAATTACTGCCCCAATAATATGCACTGTCGGTGTTGAGGATAATCTCATAGTCACCGGCCTGCTCTACCCCGAGTAAAAAGTTATTACGCGGCAGTGGCGTAAAATTGCATACCACATACACTGCATTGCCATGGCTGTCACGGCGCAGAAAACTTAAGGTGCTGTTATCGGCATCCTGGTGATCCAGCCAACGAAAACCATCGTGGCTGTAATCCAGCTCGTACAAGGGTGCACAGCGACGATAAGTGTGGTTTAAATCGCGCAGCAGTTGCTGCATGCCGCGGTGTTTGTCGTAATCAAGTAAATGCCAGTCCAGACTTTGTGTATGGCTCCACTCGCGGCTTTGCGCGAACTCGTTACCCATAAAATTCAGCTTTTTGCCCGGGTGTGCAAACATAAAGGCATAATAGGCGCGTAAATTGGCCGCCTGCTGCCATTCATCGCCCGGCATTTTATTTAATAAACTGCCTTTGCCGTGCACCACTTCGTCATGCGACAGCGGCAAAATAAAGTTTTCGTTATAGGCGTACACCATAGAAAACGTCAGGTCGTTATGATGGTAACGCCGGTACGCCGGGTCTTTGCTGATATAACGCAAGCTGTCATTCATCCAACCCATATTCCATTTAAAGCCAAAGCCCAGCCCGCCCATATCTACCGGCCGCGATACCATCGGGAATGAGGTTGACTCTTCAGCGATAGTCATTGCCTGCGGAAACTTGCTGTACACTTCAGTGTTGAACCAACGGAATAAACTGATGGCTTCGTAATTATGATTACCACCATCGATATTGGGGATCCACTCGCCTTCGTTACGCGAATAATCCCAATACAACATTGAGGCCACCGCGTCGACACGCAGGCCGTCGATATGAAAATGCTCTAACCAGTACAAGGCACTGGCTACCAAAAACTGCCGCACATAGTCTTTGCCGTAATCATAAATGCAGGAGTTCCAATCGGGGTGCCAACCACGGCGCGGATCTTCGTATTCATATAAATGGCTGCCGTCAAACCGCGCCAGACCATGGCCGTCCTCCGGAAAATGCGCCGGCACCCAATCCAGAATAACGCCGATGCCGGCCTGGTGGCAGGCATCAACAAAGTATTTAAAATCGTCCGGTGTGCCAAAACGTGATGTTGGCGCAAATAACCCCAACGGTTGATAACCCCAGGAACCATCAAACGGGTGCTCCATTACCGGCATCAGCTCAATATGGCTGTAGCCCATATCCAACACGTAAGGAATAAGTTCAGCGGCAAGTTGCCGATAGCTCAACGGCTGGTTGTCACTGCTGCGCCGCCAACTGCCGGCCTGCAATTCATAGATACTGATGGGGCTGTTAAGCGGATTAACGGCTTTGCGGTTACGCCAGTCACTGTCTTGCCACTGATAGTGATTATGATCGTACACCAGCGACGCATGCGAGGGATATTGTTCGGCATAAAATGCCATAGGGTCAGCTTTATGCGGTAACAACAAGCCGCGGGCGTCTTTAATCTCAAACTTATAGCGCACGCCGGCGGCAACCTCCGGTACTACCAGCACCCAGTGGCCGCAGTGCGTGCGCTGCATCGGGTGAATACGGCCATCCCAGCTGTTCATATCACCAATTAAGCTGACATTCGCCGCGTTTGGCGCATACACCGCAAACCTGGTGGCAGTAACCCGTTTGCCGCCGATATCCAGCGTGATTAGCTGCGCACCCAACTGCCGGTACAGGTTTTCCGGCTGGTTAGCGACATAATGCACGGCATAAAAGGCTTCGTCAGTAAATTGGTACGGGTCGTACAGCTGATACTGATAACCGTTACTGTGCACCTGCAGAATATAGGCTTCCGCTTTGCGTTTTTTGGCCAGCACCAGCTCAAACACCCCGGCGTGATCAGCATGCGCACTGAGTTCCCCCAACACTTTGCCGCTTTTAGCCGAGACAGCGCTAACCGCAGTAGCATGTGGCAGATACACCCTTAGCAGCAAGCCAACCGCACTATCGGCCTTAAGCGGCTGCCAACCCAGCAGTGAAAACGGTTCTGCACACTGTACCTGTTGCAATAGCGCTAAACTCATAACGGATCCCTTTTATTATTTCTGTTGCTTATGCTGATACCTTAACAGCCGGCGCCGCAATAGCGATGGCATTTTACGCCAATGTGCGGCTTTAACCGTTGCGACGGGCACTGATGTCGGTAAACAGCTGTAAAATATCGCTGTTTTGGCTCCACTGCTCTATCGGCTGACTGAGTTTACGCCGCCAGTTCGGGTATTCAGTACTGGTACCGGGAATATTTACCGGTTGTGTCATTTGCAACGCATCTTCTAATTGCAAGCACAATAACTGGCTTGAGGTTGCCGCTAAGTGGCGCTGCATGGCGTAATTTAACGTGCTGTCCATGCCAAGATGATCGACACTGCGCTCATAATCCGGCGGTAATATGCTTTGGCCCTTAAAAGCATGGCCATGCAGAGAATCCAGAATACGCTGTTTATTAGCATGGCGCTGTGCATACAGATTCTGCAACTGGGCGTCATCCTTGTACAAGCCTAATTCTTTACCCAGGCGCAGATCATCGCAGTGCCAAAAGCCGATTAAGGTAGGTAAATCGTGCGTAGTCAATGTCGCCATGGCTTGCTGCGGATAGTGCGCCGGCGAGATGTAACCACCATCAGCAGCGGTTTCAAAAAAGAATACCCGGTATGAATAGACGCCGTACTCACCCAGCAACTCGCGGATGCCGTCCGGCACTGTGCCTAAGTCTTCACCGATAATCACCGCCTGATGCCGCTGGCTTTCCAGTGCCAGAATACCGAGCAAATCCATGATCGGATAATACACATAGGCACCACCGCCGGCATTTTCAGCCGTTTTCGGTACCCACCACAGCCGTAGCAGCGCCATGACATGGTCAATACGTAAGGCACCGGCAGCCTGCATATTGGCGCGCAACAAGTCGATTATCGGCTGATAGCCCTGCTTATACAGTTGATACGGGTACATGGGGGGCAAGCCCCAGTTTTGTCCGGCCGGGCCTAACGGATCCGGCGGCGCCCCAACGCTGGCATCACGACAGTACAGGTCGGGGTTAGCCCAAATTTCGGTAGACGCTTCGCTGACGCCCACCGCTAAGTCACGGTACAAGCCCAGCAACATGCCGGCATCTTTTGCGACCTGTTGCGCCTGAGCCAGTTGCTGCTGAGCAATAAATTGCAGGTAACAATAAAAATCCAGCTCTGCCTTATGTTGTTTGGCAAACTGTTGCACTGCGGCCGATTGCGGCTGGCGGTATTGCTCCGGCCAATTCGGCCAGCCCCAGTGCATACTGTCCTGCTGATATAAATACGCATGCAGCGCATCATACAAGGCTAACTGCTGCAGGCTGGCGCCGCCGTCAGCTTTAAACTGTTTAAAAGCCTTTAGCTGCGCCTTATTGCCGGTTTTATCCTGCTCGGTAAACCATTGATACAGGCTCTTCATTACCGGCAGCTTTAACTGCATAACACCGCTGTAATCAACATAATCTTTACTGCGCTGCGTTTGCAGCGCTGTGCGAAACACCGGGGCATTAACCAGGCTTTGCGTACGGGCACAAGCGGCAAAGCCCGGCATAGCGCTAACATCAATATAACTGATATTCAGCCAACGTCTGGATGAGGGGCTGTAAGGACTGGCACTTTCCGGCATCGCAGGGTACAGCGCATGTATCGGGTTTAGCCCGACGAAATCAGCACCGACGCCGGCCAGATATTTTATTGTAGTGGCCAGATCGGTAAAATCACCGATGCCCCAGTTGCGTTCTGAGCGCAGCGCATACAATTGCAAAGCAATACCCCATTGCTTACGTTGTGTAAACGCGTCGGGCTGATAACAGCGGCCCGGGGTGATAATCAGCTTTTGCTTTATGTCGGTGTCGGCTATATGCAGTTGGTGATAGCCGGCTGTTAAAGTCAGCGGCAGCCGATGCTGATATTGATGGTATTCCACCTCATCCAGCACCACCACCTGCACCAGTTCGCCTTCTACCGGTATCAGCTTAAAATGCTGCTCATCGCCATGCTCGGTAGTCAGGATTAATGCAAGTTCGCTGTTAGCCTGCTCCAGGTTTACCTGCAATAACAGCTGAACCGGCTCGTCCTGACGCTGCACCGATACCGCCTGCAGCGGTTGCTGCCAAAAATCCAGTTGTCGCTGCAGTAGCTGCAGTGCTGCGGTTTCATCATCTTCGGTATCAAAGCCCTGGGCCTGCAGCAGTGCCAGCTGATGTTGCTGGCTAACAGTCGTCGGATTCCCCCAGGCATCGTTAAATTCAGTTTCAATACCACAAAATGCGATCAATTCAGCCAGTAAGGTGGCGTCCATGGGAATTCCTTTTTATAGTCAGTGGATTGTCAATGCGCTAAGGCTCATTTTAGGCCGTACCGGCGCTAAAGTCATTGTTCATTTATGTCATTTAATTACATAAATAACGGTTTTATAGCGTTTTAAACTTGAAAAAGTCGGCCAATAATGTAATTTTACTACACAACTTAGTTGGTAAACTTTCAGAACATCTATTTAACGGGGTTAATATGACTATTCGTGTCGCGATTAACGGCTTTGGCCGCATTGGCCGTAATGTATTGCGTGCTTTGTATGAAAGCAGCAAAAATTACGATATTAAAGTAGTAGCAATCAACGATTTGGGTGACGCTGCCATTAATTCACACCTGCTGAAGTATGACACAGCCCACGGCATTTTCGCCGCTAACGTTGAGCACAACGACAAAGCAATTTATGTTAATCAGGACGAAATCATCACCTTAAGTGAGCGTAACCCGGCGAACTTACCGTGGAAACAGCTGAACATAGATGTGGTACTGGAATGTACCGGTTTGTTTACCGACCGTAAAAGCGCCGGCGCGCATTTGGAAGCCGGAGCGAAAAAAGTGATTATCTCGGCGCCGGCCAAAGATGTTGATGCCACTATAGTGTATGGCGTAAACCAGCATATCTTAACGCCGCAAATGAACATTATCTCAAATGCCTCCTGCACCACTAACTGCCTGGCGCCGATTGCCAAGCCGTTAAATGATGTGTTGGGTATTGAGTCAGGCCTGATGACAACTATTCATGCGTACACCAATGATCAGCGTTTAAGTGATGTGTATCACACCGACTTACGCCGCGCCAGGGCTGCCGCCATGTCGATGATCCCCACCAAAACCGGCGCCGCCGCTGCGGTAGGTTTAGTAGTACCGGAGCTGATGGGTAAATTTGATGGCTTAGCGGTGCGCGTGCCGACATTGAATGTATCCCTGGTTGATTTAACCTTTATTGCCGGTCGTAATACCTCGATTGACGAAGTAAACGACATTATCCGCAAAGCCGCCTCAACAGGTGTAATGGCTGACGTATTAGCAGTAAACGATTTACCGTTGGTATCGGTTGATTTTAATCACAACCCGAAATCGTCTATTTTTGACGCCACCGAAACGCGCGTTAACGGCCGTTTGGTAAAAGTAATGAGCTGGTACGATAACGAATGGGGCTTCAGCAACCGTATGCTGGATAACACCGTTGAGTTTATGAAACACGCCTAATATATTGCACACTGATACAGCCAGCTTTATGCTGGCTGTTTTGTTTTTGCAGCCGATACGAATATTCAGCTGCGATAGCAAAGGGGTCGGATTTTTTTCGTAACAGCGGCAGGGATGCCGCGCAGGCTGAGACAGCACAGGGATGTGCTGTTGAAGGCGGTGGAGAAAAAATGTCCGGGCCCTTTTGTCTTTAAAATTACCGGAGAAGTGTTATGCAACAGACCGCTATCAGCAGCCAAACCGGTTTTGCGCATCTAACCGACCTGCCCTGCATTAAATTACAGTACGGTACCGCCAGCGCAGTTATATCGCTGTACGGTGCACAGCTGCTGTCTTATCAACCTGCGCCGGGCAAAGAGTTGCTGTGGTTATCACCTAAGGCACAGTGGCATAATCAGGCAGCTATTCGCGGCGGTGTACCGGTATGCTGGCCGTGGTTTGGCCCGGCAGGCGCAGTGTTTAACCCAACGCAGGAAGCCTTGCCAAATCATGGTTTGGTGCGTAACCGGCTGTGGCAACTCATACAGCAACATACCGGTGCAACTGCAGCCAGCGTAACCCTGATGACAGAGCTTGATAAACTGCCGTACTACAGTGGTAGTGTTAAGTTGCAACTTTGTTTAACCCTAACTGACAGCCTGAGCATAGCGTTAAGCTGCAGCAGCCCGATACCACAGCAAGCTGCACTGCACAGTTATTTTGCCACGGCTGATATTGCCAAGGTTGCAGTGCGGCCATTACCGCACAGCTACTACGATAAAGTCAGCGATAGCATGCAGCAAAACAGCAGCAAGGTAGCACAGATAACAAGCGAAACTGACCGCATCTATCCTGACAGTGCGGCACAATTGAGAGTAGACAGTGATAACCTTCAGTTGGCTCTGACGCAATCGGGGCACGATGCAACAGTAGTGTGGAACCCGTGGCAAGCTAAAAGCGAAGCGATAGCAGATCTGGCAGCAGACAGTTACCGGCAGTTTATTTGTGTTGAAACAGCAAGGTTAGATAGCGCCGGCAAGGCACTGGCGCTAAGCCAACAGATTAAAGCGCTTTAACCATCCACGCCTTTTAAAAATTGCTTTAAGTCCTGCTGCGGGTAACCCAGTTGCCCCAGCAGCTCAGGTACTTCATCCATCGGCATAAACACATTTTCAAAATGCTCAATAATGCCATACAGATCAGCGCCTTGATCTTTCAGGTGTTGCGCGGTAGCCAGGTGAATATTACGTACAAACTCGCTGGTCATTTGCTTAACTCCAACTTATTTTTGCCGCCTGATAGTGGCCATTTTTTAAGCAAATCACAAGCAAAAATTTCACTTTTTAGCGCCAACTAGACTGAAACTGTTGTATTAGCATGCGTTTTTCTCCGTTGACAAACGTCAGCTCTAATTCCAGTTGCCATTGCATATCCGGGTCGCTACAGGCACCCAGTAAAAACTCTGCCTGCCACGAGTTGCCCTGCTGACTGAACCGAAGCGGTATTTGCCCCATATACATCGACACACCGCTTATATGAGCGCTGACACCGGCCAGGTTTTCTGCCGTTAACTGCAACTGCAATGGCGTTTCTACCGGAGCATTGCCGGGTGTCAGCTGTAGCTGTAACCCGGCATCATCTAATAACATAAGAGATAAAGCGGGCGCTTTATCCGTTGGCTGGCAGCCGGCAAGGCAGATAAACGCTAACAAAAACAGGTAAAATAGCCGCATAACCAACCAGTGATGACAGAATATCGTTGTATTGTACGCGGATTTAGTGAAAAGCTTCAAACTGCGGCTACACTTGGTTATTTAGTGAGCAATGACTTTGTTCTAAATCATAAAACGGGCTGTTTTACCTATCTTTTCAGGGGTAAAACCCTTAATATGCAGCCCAAAATTGGCAGGGCAAAACATTGCAGACTGTGGGTGTATTACCCTGCCTATAACAAGAATGGCTGCGCAAACAGCCAGTATCAGTAACCAGCACTAACTGCAGCGGGACTCAACATGAGCCAGACCAAATCGTTAAATGTTGACTACAACTATAGCGTTGTCCGCCTCTTTGCCTTAACCACCATTTTGTGGGGGATTATCGGCATGGCGGTGGGCGTGTTAATTGCGGCCCAATTATATTGGCCGGCATTAAACTTCGATACGCCATGGTTGACCTATAGTCGTCTTCGTCCTTTACATACCAATGCGGTAATTTTCGCCTTTGGTACCAGCGCGTTGTTCGCGACCAGTTATTATATTGTACAGCGCACCTGTCAGGTAAGATTGTTTGCCGAAAAGCTGGCCATGTTCACCTTTTGGGGTTGGCAGGCGGTTATCGTTGCGGCTGTAATTACCCTGCCTATGGGTTTAAGCAGCAGCAAAGAATATGCCGAGCTGGAATGGCCGATAGATATTTTGATAACCCTGGTGTGGGTGTCATACGCTATTGTGTTCTTCGGCACCCTGGTCAAGCGCAAAACCAGCCATATTTATGTGGCCAACTGGTTCCTTGGTGGCTTTATTCTTACCGTTGCCGCACTGCATATTGTTAACAGCATGGCCATTCCGGTCAGTGCTTTTAAATCTTACTCTATTTATGCCGGTGCCGTAGATGCCATGATCCAATGGTGGTACGGCCATAACGCAGTAGGTTTTCTGTTAACTGCCGGTTTCCTTGGCATGATGTACTACTTTGTACCTAAGCAAGCCGGACGTCCGGTGTATTCATACCGCTTATCTATCGTGCACTTTTGGGCACTGATTGCACTGTATATCTGGGCGGGCCCGCACCACTTGCACTACACCGCCCTGCCGGACTGGACTCAGTCTTTAGGTATGGTGATGTCGGTTGTACTGTTTGTACCGAGCTGGGGCGGCATGATCAACGGTATTATGACACTGTCCGGTGCCTGGCATAAGCTGAAAACTGACCCTATCCTGCGCTTCTTAATTGTATCGCTGTCATTCTACGGTATGTCGACCTTTGAAGGTCCGATGATGGCAATAAAATCAGTAAATGCGCTGTCACACTACACTGACTGGACTATAGGCCATGTGCATTCAGGCGCACTGGGCTGGGTAGCGATGATCTCTATCGGCGCGATCTATCATTTAATTCCGGTGTTGTATAACCAGGGCCGCATGTACAGTATTGCTCTGATTAATACTCACTTCTGGCTGCATACTATCGGTGTAGTGTTGTATATCGTTGCAATGTGGATCTCCGGTATTACCCAAGGCATGATGTGGCGCGCGGTTAATACCGACGGCACCTTAACCTACAGCTTCGTGCAGAGTCTTGAAGCGTCGATGCCGTTCTACCTGATGCGCTTTATTGGTGGTGTGTTCGTGGTAGCCGGTATGTTGCTGATGGCGTACAACGTGTATAAAACGGTGCGCGCTAAAGATGAAACACTACAACCTGTGCCAGCAGCAGCGTAAGAGGTAAATCATGTCGAACAAGAATCATCATGACAAAATTGAAAGAAGCGTTGGCCTGTTAGCCATTCTAACCATCGTTGCCATCAGCTTCGGTACTCTGGTGTTGATTACTCCACTGTTTTTTATGGATGAAACCACACAGCCGGTTGACGGTATGAAGCCTTACACCGCATTGCAACTGGAAGGTCGCGATATCTACATCCGCGAAGGCTGCGTTGGCTGTCACAGCCAAATGGTAAGGCCGTTTCGTGCAGAAGTAGAGCGCTATGGCCACTATTCTGTTGCAGGCGAAAGCGTGTGGGATCACCCTTTCCTGTGGGGCTCTAAACGCACCGGCCCGGATTTGGCCCGTGTTGGTGAGCGCTACAGCGATGCGTGGCATCATGCACATTTAATGGACCCACGCTCTGTGGTGCCACAATCAAATATGCCGGGCTATCCGTGGTTAGATAAAAACGTGCTGGACGGTAAACATACAGCGCGAAAAATGGAAGTGTTAAGAAGCTATGGCGTCCCCTACAGCGATGAAGATATTGCCGGGGCTGCAGCAGCTGTTCAGGGTAAAACTGAAGTTCAGGCGTTAATTGCATACCTGCAATCGCTTGGCACGCACCTGAAGTAACGCTGATGGAATACGCAACGATACACAGTATTTTTACCGTCATTTTGTTCGTCGGTTTTATTGCCTTCGTAATTTGGGCATACAGCAAAAAGCGCAAAACCGATTTTGACCAGGCAGCAAACTTAGTGTTTGACGACGAACAAAAAGCACAACAAAAAACCAAACAGGAGTCGGATCATGAGTAGCTTTTGGAGTGCTTGGATCATAGTGTTAACCCTTCCGGTGTTGATCGGCTGTGCAATACTGCTGACGTGGAACCTGAAGAATTATGTCGGTGTGCCTGAAGATCAAACTACCGGCCACGAAGTAGACGGTATTTCTGAGATTAACAACCCATTGCCGCGTTGGTGGACCTATATGTTCATCCTGACCCTGGTGTGGTCGGTGTTTTATTTAGCGGCGTATCCCGGGTTAGGCAACTTTAAAGGCTTTTTAGGCTGGAGCAGCTCTAACCAGGGCATTAAGTCACTGGAAGAGTCGCGTCTAGCGGTAGCAAAAGCCGTTGAAGAAGGCCGCAACGTTGAACTGGATCGCGAAATTGTGCGTGCCAATGAAGTGTATGGCCCGGTGTTTCAGCAGTTTGCCAAACGCGATGTTTTAGATTTGGCTTACGACGATGACGCCATCAAAATTGGTCAGCGTTTGTTTTTGCAAAACTGCGCAGTCTGCCATGGCTCAGATGCCCGCGGCCAACACGGTTTCCCTAACCTGACGGATAACGACTGGTTATATGGTGGTACACCGGACAAAATCAAAGAAACCCTGCTACATGGCCGTAAAGCGGCAATGCCGGGCTGGTTTGATGCCTTAGGCGAGCAAGGTATTAAAGAAATGACCGCCTATGTACTGAGCTTATCCGGCCGCACTGTGAACGATCGCGAAGCCGAAGCCGGCAAAGCAAAATTTGCCCTGTGCGCCGCGTGTCACGGTGCTGACGGCAAAGGCAGCCTGGCGCATAATCTGCCGTTTGGCGCACCAAACCTGACCGATAATATCTGGTTATACGGTGGCTCTGCCGGTGCAGTAACAGAAACGCTGACTAAAGGTCGCAATGGCGTAATGCCAGCGTTTAAACAAACGCTGGGCGAAGATAAAGTACATATCCTTACCGCCTATGTTTACCGGCTGGCACATCCGGAGCAAAGCGCCGCGGCGCAGTAATCCGGCTGGTGTGATAATTTATAAGCCCCGTTTCGGGGCTTCTTTCTATGCGTTATAAATAACGCCATGTTGTTCTGTGAGGTGTAAATGCAGCACGATACAAAACCCTGGTACAAACAGCTTTGGCCATGGCTTTTAATTGCTATTCCTGTATTTACAGCACTTAAAGCCGTTCATACCGTTTATTTAATGCAGCAACACACCCCGGACCTGGTGGTAGATGATTACTACAAAGAGGGGCGCGCGATTAATATGCAGTTAGCCAAGTACCGGGAAGCTCAGCTGCGTAATTTAAGTGCCCATGTATTAATAGCCGGTAACCGTGCGATAGTGCGCTTTGCAGAGAACACGGTACTCGACGGAACCTTACATCTGGATTTTTACCACCCTACCCTGGCTGATCGTGATTTTGCATTGGACGCAGAACGCAGTGGTGAACTGCTGTATGTCGCGACTCTACCGGTAACCCCGGACGGTAAATGGCAGCTGGTGGTATCTGATGCCTCAAAAGACTGGAAGCTGCGGGCTACGCTGCAACTGCCGGCAACTGCTGAAATTAAACTCGGCTACTGATAAGGCAGCGAAGTGAACACAGAGCGCTGTTTTCATTGCAACGAGCCGGTACCGGACGGTTTCAACTTTAGTCTTAATTTTGATGGCCGTGCGCGGTCTTTCTGCTGTGCCGGCTGCCTGGCCGTGGCTGATACCATAATCAGCAGCAATCTGGCCGATTATTATCGCTTTCGTACAGAGCCGGCCGGTAAAGCCTCTGCTATGCCTGACAGCTTGCGCGCAGAACTGGCTAACTTTGATGCACCGGATGTGCTGGCTAATGTAAGCCATCAACAAGGTGAGCTTACCGAAATTGAATTATCTGTCAGCGGTATCAGCTGTGCTGCCTGCGCCTGGTTAATTGAAAAACAGCTGCGTAAATCATCTGCAGTACACCAGGTTAATGTTAACTCTGCTACGGCGCGCTGCCATCTGGTGTGGAATTCGGCGCAAACGCCACTGAGTAATCTGCTGAACAGTCTGGCCAACATTGGTTATCAGGCCAGCCCTTTTGTTGCCGATAAAGAAGAGCAGCTGTTTAAAACCGAACTCAGCCGGTTTTTAAAACGCCTTGCTGTATCCGGCATTATGTCGATGCAGGTAATGATGCTGGCCATAGCGCTGTATTTTGGCGACTACAGCGGTATTGAAGCCTCACATCAGGGCTATCTGCGCTGGATAAGTTTGTTTTTAACTTTGCCGGTGGTGCTGTACGCCGCCCTGCCCTTTGTCAGCAGTGCATGGCGCGGCATTAAAGCGCGGCAACTGAATATGGATGTGCCGGTTAGTCTGGCCATTTACTACACTTTTTTTGCCTCAGCTTATGCTACGGCTTTTAACACCGGCGAAGTGTACTTTGAGTCGGTATGCATGTTCACTTTTTTGCTGCAACTGGGTAAGTTTTTTGAGTATCGCGCCCGCGCCCGCGCCAGGGAAGCCACCGGTAACCTGCTGAAAATTATGCCGGTCAGTGCCACTTTACTGGTGAATGGCCAACCGCAAATTGTCTCAGCCAGACGCTTAAAGCAAGGCGATGTTATTATCTTAAGACCCGGCGAAACCATTGCCGCCGACGGTGAAGTTAGCAGTGGCCAAAGCTCGGCTGATGAGTCGATGTTAACCGGCGAATACCGGCCGGTTGCCAAGGGCATTGGCGATAAGGTGCTGGCCGGCAGTGTTAACCATGATGGTTTATTAGAAATTAAGGTCACTACGCCACTGCAAGCCTCGCGTTTGGGGCAAATTATTAAGCTGCAGCAGCGCACACTAAGCCAAAAACCGGCGGTACTGCAAAAAACGGATACGCTGGCCCGATATTTTGTTGAGCGCTTATTGCTTATCGCCGCCGCGACTTTTGTGCTGTGGTATTTTTGGCTCGATGCCGACCGCGCCTTTTGGGTGACCTTGTCAGTGTTGGTTGCCACCTGCCCCTGTGCGCTCAGCCTGGCTGCACCCACGGCAGTAACCTGCGCGCTGGCCAGTTTAAACCGCCGTGGTGTACTGATTAAAAACTCTGCCGTGCTGGATGTGCTGCCGCAATTAAGCTATCTGGTATTTGACAAAACCGGCACCCTGACCGAAGGCCGTTTTTCTGTCAGCTCGGTTGAAATACTGGCTGATGATTATAGTCAGGCAGAGGCTCTGGATCTGATAGCCAATTTAGAAGCTTATTCCGAACACCCTATTGCCCGGGCGTTTAATAGCTATCGTACCTCCACGCTGCCGTTAGCACAGACTCAGATCCATATTGGCGCCGGCATTAGTGCCATCTGTAATGGCCAGCATATTAAAGTTGGCAGTGCGGCATTTTGCGCAGTAACACAACAGCATAACGCCATGGTGTATTTAAGCGTAAATGATCGAAATATCGCGGCTATTCAGTTACAAGACGGCGTGCGGCCGGAAGTGCCGGGGTTGTTACAGATGCTGCGCCAACAAGGCTACCGGCTGATGATGCTTACCGGTGACAGCTCAGCACAGGCTGATGAGTTACAACGACAGTTGCAATTCGACGCTATGGTAAAGGGCTGCAGCCCGGAGCAAAAGGTGACAGAAATTAACCGCCTGGTTGCTGCCGGCCAAAAGGTATTAATGTTAGGCGATGGTATTAATGACAACCCGGGCTTTCATGCCGCCCATGTTTCGGTAACCTTACAAAGCGGCAGCGATTTATCCAAAAACCAGGCCGATGTGGTATTGTTACAACCCAGTATAGGCTTGTTGGCTGAGCTGCTAAGCGGCAGTAGCCGGGCGCAACGGATTATTAAACAAAACCTGCGCTGGTCGGTGGGTTATAATCTGCTGATTATACCATTGGCCGTGGCTGGTTTTGTCTCGCCTTATATAGCAGTGCTGGGTATGTCATTCAGCTCACTGCTGGTGGTATCTAATTCATTAAGGCTGCTGAAAAAATGAGTATTATTTATGTACTGATCCCCATCGCCATTCTGTTTGTACTGATTGGACTTACGGTATTTTTCTGGGCAGTGCGCAGCAAACAATTTGAAGACCTGGATAAGGAAGGCTTTAGCATCTTGTTTGATGAAGACAACACCGGCGATACTGAAAAAGACGATAAAACAACGCCATGAATACAGATTTATTGGCAGCGCTGTTAATTGGCTTTATCGGCAGCAGCCATTGCTTAGTGATGTGCGGTGGCATTGCAGGCGCATTGCAATTATCCATGCCGGCACAAAACCGTGCACGTAAGCTACAACTGCAACTGCTGCTCAGTCTCGGACGGCTGACCACCTATGCACTGTTCGGCGCTCTGGTCGGCTATTTTGGCGCCGGCGCTATGCAACTGGCCGGTGCCTCACTGTTATGGTTACGGCTGTTAGCCGGATTGCTGCTGCTGATGATGGCGCTATATATCAGCCGGTTATGGTTTGGTTTAATCCGGCTGGAGCAACTGGGACAAAAACTCTGGCGCTATGTGCAGCCGCTTGCCACTAAATTGCTGCCACTGAATTCTGCTACTAAGGCTTACAGTTATGGTCTGTGTTGGGGGGCGCTGCCTTGCGGTCTGGTATACAGCACCTTAGGTTGGAGCCTGGCCAGCGGCAGTGCAATACAAGGTGGCTTACTGATGTTGAGTTTCGGCGTCGGCACGCTGCCGGCGATACTACTTACCGGCAGCGCCGCCGGTGTGCTGCAGAAGTTGAAAAACACCTCCTGGTTGCGCTACAGTGCGGCCATTATGTTAGCTATTTACGCCGGCTACACGATTTGGCTTGCTATCCGCCGGCTGGTTTTTTAAGCTACTGCATGTCGGCATCTTAGAAAAGGTTTACCTCACCATGACACAACGCTCTGCAATAAATTGTCAGGACTGTGGCTTTAGCCAGCTGTGTTTGCCGTTTTCATTAAACGACACTGAAATGACGAAATTGGATGATATTATCCAGCGTAAACGGCCGCTGCATAAAGGTGATATGTTATTCGAAGCCGGCGGCGTACAAAAATCGTTGTTTGCCATTCGTACCGGTTCATTTAAAACCTTTACCCTGACCGACCAGGGTGAACAGCAAATTACCGGTTTTCATTTGCCCGGTGATATTGTCGGCTTTGATGGTTTACATAATCAGTTGCATCCAAGTTACGCTGAAGCGTTGGAAACCGCTATGGTATGCGAAATTCCGATGCCCAATCTGGAAACACTGCTTGACCAGTTACCGCGCCTGCGCCAACAAATGATGCGACTGATGAGCCAGGATATTCAGGCCGATCAGCAAATGATGCTATTGCTAAACCGTAAAACGGCCGAGCAAAAGCTGGCAACTTTTCTGTCGCAACTGGCTCAGCGCTTTGCCAACCGCGGCTTTTCCGCCACAGAATTCCGGTTAACCATGACCCGTAGTGATATCGGTAATTATCTGGGCTTAACGGTCGAAACCATCAGCCGTTTACTGAGCAAGCTTGATAAAGAAGAATTAATTCAGGTAGATGGCAAACTTATCACGTTAAAAGACCAGGCGGCTCTGAGTAAACTGGGCTCGCTTACGGCTCACTGCTAACCCACTTTGCTTTGCGCTGGCGCAAGGTTTAGTCCGGCAAACCAGGCTAGTTTAGCTACACTTAAGTAAAGCTTTTTTACTGTGGAGCCTGTTATGTCTGCTTACAACAATGTCTTAGTGGTACTTGACCCTACCGTAGATCAACAAAAAGCGCTTAATCGCGCTGTGCAGTTGGCACGGCTGCAGCACTGCAAATTAACAGCTTTTTTATCTGTCTATGATTTCTCTTACGAGATGACCACCATGCTGTCCGGCGAAGAGCGCGAGTCAATGCGCCAGGCGGTGATTAAAGATCGTGAGCTGTGGATCAGTGATTTTCTGGCCGCTCCCCGTGCCGGTGGCATTAATATCGATATTAAGGTGGTGTGGCATAACCGGCCATTTGAAGCGGTAGTGCTCGCCGTGCTTGAAGACGATTACGACCTGGTTATAAAAGGCACCCACGATCACGACGTACTTAAATCAATGATCTTCACCCCAACAGATTGGCATATTCTGCGTAAATGCCCCTGCCCGGTGTTACTGGTAAAAGACCATGACTGGCCACAGGGCGGTAACATTATCGCCGCCGTAAATGCCGGTAGTGAGCAAGCCCACCATTTATCCTTAAATCAGCGGGTGATCAACAAAGCCCGGCAGATGGCAGCGATGCTTAATGCTCATACCCATCTGGTTAATGCTTACCCCGGCACGCCGGTCAATATTGCTATTGAAATACCGGAGTTTAACCCGCAAGAATATAGCAGCACAATGAAACACCATCATATTGATGCAATAACCAATCTGGCAAAACAGTTTGATATCGACAGCAGCCATTGCCATGTGCAGGAAGGTATGCCGGAAGATGTGCTGCCGACAGTAGCCACAGAGCTGGATGCTGAAATGGTGATTATAGGTACCATCGGTCGCACAGGATTATCAGCGGCTATTATCGGTAACACTGCTGAACATGTAATTGACCGGCTGGACTGCGATGTATTAGCGGTTAAACCGGCAGATTTTGTCTGCCCGTTACAGAAAGACTGAGTTTTACTGCTGCACTGCTTTGGTATTGGCGCACGCTTAGCTATAATGTGCGCCATTTTTGTTTCCGGTAACCGTAGTTATGACTCACGCAGCGCAAGCTAAAGCCCAATACAATTTAAATAAACTGCATAAGCGCCTGCGCCGCGGCGTGGGACAGGCGATTGCCGATTTCAATATGATTGAAGAAGGCGATAAAATTATGGTGTGCTTGTCCGGTGGCAAGGACTCTTACACCCTGCTGGATATTCTGCTGAATTTACAGCAATCTGCGCCAATCAACTTTGCTATCGTAGCGGTTAACCTGGACCAAAAACAACCCGGTTTTCCAGCCGACGTACTACCGGCATATCTGAGCGGTATTGGTGTCGATTTTCAGATCGTCACCGAAGATACTTATTCGATTGTTAAAGATAAAATTCCCGAAGGTAAAACGACCTGCTCATTGTGTTCCCGCTTACGCCGCGGCATTTTGTACCGTACGGCTAAAGAGCTGGGCGCCACCAAAATTGCCCTGGGTCACCACCGTGATGATATGCTGGAAACCTTATTTCTGAACATGTTTTACGGCGGCAAGATGAAGTCGATGCCACCGAAATTGGTCAGCGATAACGGTGAGCATATCGTGATCCGGCCGCTGGCATACTGCAAAGAAAAGGATATTGAAAAATATGCTGTCGCGCGTGAATTCCCCATTATTCCGTGTAATCTGTGTGGTTCACAGGATGGTTTGCAGCGTCAGGTCGTAAAAGAAATGCTGCAGGACTGGGATAAACGCTTCCCGGGCAGAATAGAAACCATGTTTCAGGCCATGCAAAATATAGTGCCGTCGCACATGATTGATAAAACGCTGTTTAATTTTGCCGGCCTGACAAAAGACACTGAGCTTAGCGAGCGGGATACGGCGTTTGATAAACAAGCCGTACCTGCTATTCCTGTTGGTTTGGCCGGCGATGATGAAGCAGCGGCAGAGCAAGACACCAGCCCTCAGATCATCGCTCTGGGCTAAAGAAAAAGCGCAACTTAGTCAGTTGCGCTGTCGATTAACGGCAATAAATATAGCGGTCGCTGGCTGAATTGCCAGTTGGTGTCGGCCGCTAAATCTGTGCTAAGCCGGATAATACAGCGCTTTTCACTGCACTGAGTTACCGCGGCCGCTGCGCTTGTCATCTGTGGTGGCGTTACGGTATCAGCAAATTCGGCGATAACTCCGGCAACGTCCGGCAACCAATACTTGCTGATGCCGGCCATATCATCCAGCAATAAATCAAACTGACTGCGGTAATGCTGTGCGTCCTGCAGCGTTAATTCTGTTGCCAGTCGCATACGCGAACGCAGCCTGAACTGCACCTGGCAAGGTTCCGCATTGTCAGCCAGCAACACCTGCAAAATAGCATTACTGTCTTTTAACGCTTCATCGTACGGTAAACTGATTTCGCCGTTACCGGCAATATCCAGAGCGATATCATGCTGATCGCTTTTCAGGCCCAAACCATAGTATTTGCAGGCCTGGCCGCTGCGCTCGCCTGTTAAAGCAAACGCCAGCGTAATATCACTGTACTGCGGCTGCTGCAGTTTCTTCATCCGTTGATAAAAGCTGTTGTAGTTCAGCAGCAAATCGGCAGACACCGGTGCTGACAGTAACAGCACCAGAGGGGCGACATAACGCATATTATTCTTCCAGTAATTTGCGGTTAAAACGGATCATGCCGCTTATTTCAGCGATATAGTCTTCACCGCGTTCAGAGTAAGAGCCAAGCCCTGCGGCCAGCGCCACACCACTCACAGGTTTACCCTCAGCGCGCAAATGGGCCCGTATTACCCGCAGTGACTCGTAAGTATGAAAGGTATTTAAGTTGTAAAAGTAGCTTTTTATACTGGCTGCGGGGTTGGCAAATTTTGCCACCTCATGATAACTGCCCTCAACACGTTCCTGCGGCACCAAACCGCAGCCGGTGCGAAAACACCACTGGCCGAAAAAGTTATAGCCTTCTACCGCAAAACGGCTGGTGCCCCAGGCTGATTCATTCGCCGCCTGCATTAACACCAACGTATCGGGAATAATATCCACCCGCTTCAGCAACTCCCGCAACATGTTTTGGTCAGTTTCCGCCACTTCCATGCGAAACTCATCGTATAAGCTGTATAAAAACGCATATTCTTCTAACGAAATACGCAGCTGTTTTTCTTTTTTCTGTTGTATTTCAATTAACTGACGACGCAATGAACGTAACCGTGCGTTTTCGCGTTTTACATAGGGACGTAAATAATCAAAAAATGCCCGCTTTTTGGCTGTGGTATCGCTGTATTGGTTGAAGTCCGGTAAAGCAACAAACGGTGGTGCGGCAGAAGTATAAGCCAGTCGCTGCAATACCTTTTTTTTATCAGCTTCATTTAGTGCGGTGATCCGTGACGGCTTTTGCCAGTCCTCCAACGAGTCTAACTGTTGCACCGGCTCCAGCTCGGTAAAAGGGCTGATTGCAGCCAGCGCAACCAGCAGCCAAAAAGCTGAAATAATGGTTTTTTTCAATAACATCTATCACCTGTAAGTTACTCTTCCTGTATAGCACCCTTGCGATACCAGTAACCGGTTTGTTACAACATAACGCGCCATTTTACCTGCGCCCATCGCTTTATACGACCAAAAACTGCTTTTGGTTAGTTTTTTTGCAAAAACGCGGCGCCATCCATTGCAAAGCGCCGACAGTTATGTGAAAACAGGTAGCTACAGCTATATAGCTGTCCGGACGGATAAAAAACGGAGACATTAAGGTCGTTGTTATGAAACCCATTGAGCGCTCAACCAAATTAGACGGTGTCTGCTATGACATTCGCGGCCCTGTAGCCCAGGAAGCCAAACGCATGGAAGAGGAAGGCCACCGCATCCTCAAGTTAAATATCGGCAATCCGGCCCCCTTTGGTTTTGAAGCGCCGGATGAAATTTTGAAACATGTGATCCATAACCTGCCTACTGCCCAGGGTTATTCAGACTCGCAAGGCATTTACCCGGCCAGAGTAGCAGTGGCGCAATATTACCAACAGCGCGGCATTTTGGGTGCCGATGCCGATGATGTCTACATCGGTAATGGTGTGTCTGAGCTGATCTTAATGTCGCTGCAGGCGCTGTTGAATAACGGCGATGAAGTACTGGTTCCCTCCCCCGACTATCCATTGTGGACAGCCGCGGTTAATTTGGCCGGTGGTAAAGCACTGCATTACCGCTGTGATGAGCAACAGAACTGGTACCCGGATCTGGCTGACATTAAAGAAAAAATCAGCAAGAAAACTAAAGCTATCGTGCTGATTAATCCGAATAACCCCACCGGGGCTGTGTACGATAAAGCCTTTTTACTTGAGCTGCTGAAAATTGCCCGCGAACACCGCTTAGTGGTGTTAAGCGACGAAATTTACGACAAAGTGCTGTATGACGGTACTGAGCATGTCAGCACCGCCTCGCTGGCCGATGATTTAATCATGCTAACCTTTGGCGGCTTATCGAAAAACTACCGTATCGCCGGCTTTCGTGTCGGCTGGCTGTTTATTTCCGGCGCCAAGAATCTTGCGCGACATTACATTGAGGGCTTAAACGTGCTGGCCTCCATGCGGTTATGTGCCAATGTGCCCTGCCAGCATGCTGTACAAACTGCATTAGGTGGTTACCAAAGCATTAATGAGTTGGTGGTACCGGGCGGGCGTTTATACGAGCAAATGGACTTAGCGCACAAGCTGGTTACGCAAATTGATGGTATCAGTTGCATGCGGCCCAAAGGCGCCATGTACTTATTTCCGAAAATTGACCGGAAAAAATTCCGAATTAAAGACGACGAGTTATTTGTGCTGGATTTTCTGCGCCAACACAAAGTTCTGCTGGTGCATGGCCGCGCATTTAACTGGCCGGAGCCAGATCATTTTCGCATTGTATTTCTGCCGCACAAAGAACAGCTGGCGGCTGCAATTGGCAAACTGGCACAGTTTCTACCCGGTTACAGCCAATAGTATCAGGCCGTAACATCAAAATAAAAAGGCAGCCTCGCTGCCTTTTTATTTTGTATTTCTTAAACCTATTAGTTCAGGTCTTTATCGAGCCAAAATTTGGTGCCTTTTAACGTGGCCTGCAGTGCTAAACCTGCCTCAGTGAATTGATAAATAGTCACGTCATCAACACTGGCTTCAGCGCCCACTGCACCACCTTTATCGCCGGCTTTAGCAGCAGCGTCAGCCTGAGCACCAAACGCCCAGCCCTGCTCAATAAAACGTTGCATAGCATCTGCGGTATGAAACACCATGACCAAACGGAAATCCTTTACCCCGGCGCCTAAACCAACGCCGACTTCTCCCATTTTCATGTAGCTGTCTTTACCACTGCGATTATCGCGCACCACACCATAACCACCACCAAAACTGGCTAAAATCAGGTTCACATTAGCATTACTGAAAGTGGCATAGCCCGGAGCATTTTGCAGCTCAGCACGGGCAGCGGATTTCTCACGATACAATTGCGCTAACACCTCAGTACGCATTTGGTTGATCGCGTTTTTTTGCTCAGCAGCGCTGGCATTTAAGCCGCCGGCGCAACCTTGCAACATAAATACTGAGCTTAAGATTACTGCTGAAATGAATTTCCACATAACATGCTCCTGTCAGATATTCAGACTGAGATTTACAGACTCAGATTTACAGACAGAGTGTAGACGGCTTTACTGAAGTCAGACTTAACAACATGACTTAGCGTCGCGACAGCCTTCACCGCTGACTTCAAATTCTACCGTGGTATGGCTTAAATGATAGGGTGCCAACACTTTGGCTATCTGCTGTTTATAACTGATTTGCAGCTCAGGTGTTGGCGGCATCGCAATTTCAACGTGCATGGTTAGCACATGCTGCTCGCCATCCAGCGACCACAGATGTAAATGGTGGATAGATTTTACAAAGTCCAGTTGTTTCAGCTCTGTACTTATCTGCTGCTGTAATGCCGGGTCCGGGGTAACTTGTAAAAACAGCGCCAGTGTTTGGCGCAGGCTTCTGACTACATTAAACAAAATAAACAGCGTAAAACCAATACACAGGGCCGGGTCGAGCCAGGCCCAGCCGGTAAAGTACATCAGTACGGCACCAAGCAGCACCGCAACCCACCCCAATACATCTTCCAGCAAATGCCAGCTCAGCACTTTTTCATTTTGCGTCTTACCAGTGCGCAAACGCAATACCGCAATACCATTGACGGCTACGCCCAAAATAGCTAACGCAAACATTCCGCCAACATGCGGCAATTGCGGCTGCCACAATCTGGGAATAGCTTCTGCCAACACCCAGCCGGAACCCGCTAATAAAATAATACCGCTAATTAAAGCACTGAGTAACGACCAGCGCCGGAAACCATAGCTGTAACGCTCTGTCGGCTTTTTGGCCGCCACTTTGCTGGCAATCCAGGCAAAGCCAATGGCCAAGCTATCGCCAAGATCATGAATGGCATCAGCAATAATTGCCACGCTATTGGTTAAAATGCCGCCGACAATCTCAATCAGGGCAAAACCGAAGTTAAGCCAGAACGCCAGCGCAATATTACTGCTTTCACTGTGATGATGGCCATGACTGTGGCCTGAATGCTGGTGCTGATGCGATGTAGCCATAACGGGCCCCTGAATTATTTCATTGCCAGCATAAGAGTAAAGCCGCCTTGAAACAATCGGCGACGTTAATATAATTTCTTGTTTCTGTTGCCATTACGCAGTAACCTTGCTGCAATTAATAGCCGTCCATACTGCTGAAACATACGAATGACTAGCGACTTTTCTTTTCAACACGCTTTTGAAAGCCTGACCACAAAACTGGCCGCTGTAGTATTTTACGCCTTTGACATTAATGGCGTGGCCATTCCTATGGTACTGATATGGCTGATAAGTGGTGCGCTGGTGTTTACCTGCTACCTGGGTTTTATCAATGTGCGTGGTTTTAGTCACGCTATAGGTTTGCTGAAAAACAATAAACGCAGCAGCGAAACGGGCGAAATTACACCGTTTCAGGCGCTCAGCACAGCGCTGTCAGGCACTGTTGGCACCGGCAATATCGCCGGCGTGGCTGTTGCCATCAGCTTAGGTGGGCCGGGCGCTACCTTTTGGATGATTGTTGCCGGTCTGCTTGGCATGTCGACCAAATTTGTTGAATGTACTTTAGCGGTGAAATACCGGCAAATTAATCCGGATGGCAGCGTATCCGGTGGCCCGATGTATTACATTAAAGCGGCGCTGGATAAATATAACCTGCCGCTAACCGGCACCGTATTAGCAATGGCATTTTCCGTATTTGTTATTTTCGGCTCAGCCGGTTTTGTGCATGTTAATCAAGGCTTTGTGCAGGTAAAAACCGTTACCGGTTTTGATAATGCCTGGTTGTTTGGTGCGGTTTACGCATTTTTAGTCGGTGCAGTAATTATCGGCGGCTTAAAAAGTATTGCCAGGGTTACCAGCAAATTAGTACCGCTGATGTGCGGCATTTATTTACTTGCCTCATTAATTGTTATGCTAACCCATGCCAGCGCCATTCCTGCGGCACTGTGGCTGATAATACAGGGCGCCTTTACACCGGAGGCCGGCTATGGCGGCTTTATTGGTGTGCTTATTCAGGGCTTTCGTCGGGCAGCTTATTCTAATGAAGCCGGTATCGGCTCCTCGCCTATCGCTCATGCTGCGGCACAAACCAAAGACCCGGTAAGCCAGGGTTTTGTCGGCCTGCTGGAGCCATTTATTGACACCGTGGTTATCTGCACCATTACGGCCCTGGTGATTATTTTAACCGGCGCTTATCAAACGCCGGGGTTGGATGGTGTGCAAATTACGTCCGGTGCTTTTGCCTCGGTATTCAGCTGGTTTCCGTGGGTACTAATGGTGGCGTTGCTGCTGTTTGGTTTTTCCACTGTGATCAGCTGGTCATATTACGGCATGACAGGTTGGCGTTATCTGGTCGGTACAGACAAACATTTAACCCGGCTATACAAAGTGCTGTTTTGTTTTATCGTGTCGATGGGCGCAGTACCTAATGTTATGGCCGTGTTCGATTTTATCGACTCAATGATTTTCTTAATGGCGGTGCCGAATATTCTGGCGTTGTATCTGCTGTTACCCGAAGTAAAAGCAGATCTGAACGCCTATTGGCAAAAACGGCAGGCCCGTTAAGCGGCCTGCTCTACTGCAGCAATTTTTGTTTTAGTGGTCTTTTCAGCTTTATCAACTTTGTCTGCTTTGGCAGAAGGCTTTTTGGCTCCCAGAGCGACCAGTAAGTTATCTTTTTGTTGCGCCATATACAGCGCCAACGCTTCTGCCAACTGCTCATCGGCTATTAATGTGCTGGCAGCTAAAAAGTGCGTTAACTCATCAGCGGTATCAAGCATTTTGTCATAAGCATCAGCTTCCGCTTTAGAAGTAAAAGTCATCTTTTCCGCTCCGTTTCTTTCTACTACATACTTAATAATAACAGCCATGGCGTTTTCCCCTGATTAATTTACTGTTATTTTATACAGTATAAAAACCGGCTTGTCGAATGCTTTTTGCAACAGCCTTTATTACGCTTGCCACTATAGTCGGGCTCGAAGTTTCGCTGCAGTTGGCGTACTATAACGCAAATAAGCAGACCAGCGCGTTTTATGTTTTAGCTGTTTGAATTAACAAGGAATACTATGCCACATCCACTTTGGTCAGAGCGTCGGTCCGGCGCAGCCAGCAGCAGACCGGGCGATCAGCGCAGTCCCTGGCAGCGTGACCGCGCCCGTATTCTGCATTCTGCAGCTTTTCGCCGCTTACAAGCCAAAACGCAAATCCTCGGTATCGGCCAAAATGATTTTTACCGCACACGGCTGACCCATTCATTGGAAGCGGCACAAATTGGTACCGGTTTAGTCAGCCAGCTGCGTGCCAAAGTTAACCAGACACAGTTAAGTTATTTGCCTGATGACAGCCTGATGGAGGCGTTATGTCTGGCGCATGATATCGGCCACCCGCCCTTTGGCCACGGCGGCGAAACCGCGCTTAATTTTAAAATGCTGCATGCCGGTGGTTTTGAGGGTAATGGCCAAACACTGCGCATTGTAGCCAAATTAGAACCTTATACCCTGCAGCACGGTATGGATTTATCGCGCCGTACTTTGTTGGGTTTATTAAAATACCCGGTGTTACAGCCGGATTTAAGCCGGCAAACACTACCTGCAACTAACCCGCTGAATTTAACGCCGTGGCAGCCGGCAAAAGCAATTTTTGCTGCTGATGCCGATATTCTGCAGTGGATTTTAGCACCGCTTAGCGCGGCTGACTGTGCTTTATTTCAAAGCACAGAGCAGTTGGATAAGTCGCCTTATATTAAGTCGCGTTATAAGTCGCTGGATGCATCTATTATGGAGTTAGCCGACGATATTGCGTATGGCGTGCATGATTTGGAAGACGCTATAGTATTGGGCAACATCAGCCAAAGCCAATGGCAACAGCATACCGCCGATGACTGGGCTGCTCTGCCACATGAGTTGCAACCTTTGATGCAGCAGATCAGCACGGCTTTGTTCAGTAATCAACATCACCTGCGTAAAGACGCCATTGGCTCACTGGTAAACCTGCTGATCAGTGCAGTAACGTTATCAGAAGTGCTGCCGCAGGCAGAGGAGCCGTTAGTGCGCTATAACGCGACACTCTCAGCGGCTCCGCTGGCTATTTTGCATTGTTTAAAGCAGGTGGTGTATCGCTGCGTGATCTTAAAACCGGAGATCCAGCAATCACGCTTTCGCTGTCAGAATATGCTGATGGCGCTGTTTGATGCCTTTAGTTCAGACCCCGCCCGCTTGTTACCGGCCAATACACAACAGCGCTGGCAACAGGCAGCAGACGAACTTAAAGTGCGGGTAATTTGTGATTATATTTCCGGTATGACCGATGATTACGCCGAGCATATGTATCGCCGGCTTTATGCCACTGTTTAACATTTAACTGACAGGTATTTCAGCTTTTGACACATACAGCATTACGCGTACTGGCCGGGCCAACAGCTCTGGCGCATATTGAGCAACATGGTCTGCAACAGGCTGATTTTAATGTAATGGTTGGCGCCAGTGGCGGGCCGAAGTGGTTTTGTTTATTTGGTCTGGATCAGTATTTATTTGGTGATTTTTTTGCCGGCCGCAACAAACCGCTGCACATTCTGGGCAGCTCGGCAGGTGCCTGGCGCTTTGCCTGTTTTGCTCAGGCAGACCCGGCTGCTGCATCGCAGCGGTTTTGTCAGGCCTACTCCCACATTACCTATCCAAAAGCCGCCGACACACAGCTGATTACGCAAATTTCTGCCGCTATTATCGATGACGTCTTTCCGACTGAACAGCATTTACAGCAAGTATTAGACAACCCGATAGTAAAACTGAATTTAGTGGTGGCCAAAGCCAGGCGTTTATCCGCAGCGCGCAGTAGGTTATTGCAGGCCGGCGGCCTTACACTTGCCGCCGGTGCTAACCTGGTTAGCCGTAAACATTTGCAACATTTTTTTCAGCGTGTGTTGTTTCATGTTGCCGGCGAGCCATCGCCGTTTCACTATGCCGGTGTGTTACCCACTCAGCATGTTGCCCTAAACCGCGATAACCTGCGCCAGGCAGTAATGGCCAGCGGTACTATTCCTATGGTGTTAAACGCGGTAGAGAATATCGCCGGAGCCGGTCCGGGTTTATATTATGACGGCGGCGTTACCGACTACCACTTCGACCTGCCGTTCAGCGACAACGGCCTGGTGCTATATCCGCACTTTTATCCGCGCCTGACACCGGGCTGGTTTGATAAGGCGCTGAAATGGCGCAAAGTAAACCCGGCACATTTGCATAATGTGGTGCTGCTGTGCCCGACAGACGGTTGGGTTAAGTCTTTACCGTTTGGCAAAATACCGGATCGTAATGATTTTAAGCTGCCCGACCACATAAGAATTGCATACTGGCAAGAGGTCATAGCCCGTTCGCATGAACTGGCCACTGCGTTAAAGCAGGGTAATTTTCATGTTGAAGCATTATGATAAGCCAGTTTGCACAAAAAATAAGCACTCAACCGTACCGGTTAACTAACCAGCTGTAACTGGCCGGTTCTTTCAGGTTACACTTGCGTCACTTTTAGTTCACCAGCAGAAGACGTAGTTATGCCCGGCCGCGATCCGTTAACCAATACCGTGCGTGTGGTTGAATCTAACCAAAGACGCAAACTCACTAAAGCTTTACCACTGCAACAAGGCGAAATATCCAACCTGAGCTTCTGGGTAAGTCAGATATCCATGATCATCGCCACGATATTAGGTGTGTATCTTGCGGCCCAACAAGGCTTACGCCAGGCTGTTGTGTTTGAGCAAATTCAAAGCGACAAAAGTAACTACTACTTGCGTAAGTCGTTACAGCAAGAGCTTAGTGACAACCTGCAGCTGATTAAAACCTTTACCGAACAAATTAAAGGTGTCGGCACGCACAATATCAAACGCCATTCCCTGACGCTGGATACCTTTGTTTGGGAGAGCATGAAATTCTCCCCTGCTACCCTGGAAACGCCGCCGGCATTACTTAGTGAAAGCCGCAAGTTTTATCGCGAAGTTAATGATATTCATGGCAAAATTCTAAGCAGCTTTTACAGTCCTCATTACGGCACCACGCTATTATTGGCGCAAGTAGAGCATATGGAAACAGTGGTACTGCCGATGTTTGAGGCAGATACCAGCCAGCTGAAACAAGCCCTGTCACAGCAGGAAGTAGAGGTAGAGTAACGTGAGCAAAGTACAATTATATTGCCCCTGTTGTCAGGATCAGTCGCTACAGACTGTTGAGTTACATGGCCAGCAAGTAGACCGCTGTTGCAAATGCAATGGTCTTTGGTTTGATGACAAAGAATTGAGTGATGCCATAGCACACAGCAGTGAGCTAACAGATCCATATTGCGTAAAGCAGGCCTTTGGTGAAAAACTCGAGCAACATCAATATCATTGCCATCGCTGTAATAAACAAATGCAGCAATTTCATCTGTTAAAAGACTACCAGGTAACGCTGGATAAATGCAGCAGTTGCAAAGGAATTTGGGTAGATGGTGATGAAGCAGAGCAAGTGCTTGCTGCACCTAAGCTGCAAGCTGCTTTAACCGAATTGAATAAAAAAGTCTGTGCAAAAAGCTGGCTGTTTCAGTTTTTCACCCAGATGCCGAAAGAGTACAATATCAAGCCGCATCGCACGCCGGTTATGACCTGGACCTTACTGGCACTGAATATCCTTATCTATTTACTGCACGGTTTTGACGACAATGCCACGCAATGGGTATTCAGCCATTTTGCACTCGACTCTGTTTCTATACTGGATGGACAGCAATGGTGGAGCCTGCTGAGTTATCAGTTTTTACACGGTGGCTTGCTGCATTTAGCCGGCAATATGTATTTCCTCTGGATCATCGGTGACAACCTGGAAGATGCGCTGGGGCCGTGGAAGTTTCTTGCCGTTTATCTGCTATGCGGCGTAGCCGCTGCAGTAGTAGAAATGCTGATGTGTTATCTGGTAGACCGCGATTTACTGATGGTCGGTGCCAGCGGCGCCGTTGCCGGCTTATTCGGCATGTATTTATTGTGGTTCCGTCATGCCAGCCTGACCTTTATGTTTGTGGTCTGGCAGAAAAAACTTAACCCGGCCTGGTACTTTGCTATCTGGGCCGCACTTAATATCTTTGGTTTACTGTCAGAAGATTTAAGCGTAGCGTACTGGGCACACTTAGGTGGGTTGGCGACAGGTTTAGTGGTTGGTGTATTACTTAAAGAGAAAGTATTAGCGCAAAACCCATTACTGCAGTTGTTACAACAACCTTATGCCAAAATACTGCGCTAACAATATTTCAGGCCGGGCCTGTAACGGAGCGAATTATGACAACCTCTTTGCTGCTAACGCTGTTTATCGCGATGTTACTGCCCTTTTTAGCCAAGGCTCCGCTGGCCTTTGCCATGCAAAAATCCGGCGGTTATGACAACCATAACCCGCGGGTGCAACAAAGCGCGCTGCAAGGCTTTGGCCAGCGCGCCAATGCTGCTCACTACAACAGCTTTGAAGCGCTGTTAATATATGCCTGTGCAGTGCTCAGTGTGGTGGGTTTAAATGCGGTAGACCAAACCACGGTAATTTTAGGCTGGGTGTTTATCATGAGTCGCATCGCGTACTTAGCCTGCTACTGGTTAGACTATGCCACCAGCCGCTCGCTAATGTGGCTTATCGGTATAGTGGCCGCGTTTGGTATTGCCGGACGCGCATTGCTCCATTTAGCATGAGTACTCCGGTGTTTTTCAGGCAGGCGTTGTTACCCATTTCATCTTTATTTATCTCCATTGCCTTTCTTGCCACAGGTTACGGCATGCTGATGACCTATATCGGGCTGTATTTAAAGCAGGCCGGCCTGTCGGAAATGGCCATTGGTATAATTAACTCAGCTTTTTTTCTCGGTGCCCTGCTGGCAGCGGTTTTTAGCCAGAAACTGATAGTAAATGTCGGGCATGCCCGCAGTTTTTCTGCCTTTTCTGCGCTCATGGTAATGGCCTTCCTTGGTCATACTTTACATTATGACCCCTGGTTTTGGGCCATACTCCGTTTACTGTCTGGCTTCGCCTTTTACGCACTGCTAATAGTGCTGGAAAGTTGGCTAAATGAAAAAAGCAGCCAGCATGACCGGGGCCGGATTCTAGCGGTATACACAGTAGTGTTTTTTATGGCTACCGCTCTGGGTCAACTGATTTTAAGCCTGAACGTAACATCACATCTGGTGTTTGTACTGGGGTCAGTGCTGGTGCTGGCGTCGCTGTTTTTAGTGGCGATTACCCGCATCAGTCAGCCTGTGTTGCAACCTTTTGAGCGCTACAGCTTACCCAGGGTATTACATATCGCCCCGCTCGCACTGGTAGGCAGCATAATTGGCGGCTTTTTTGTCGGCGGGTTTTACACCATGATGCCGGTATTTGTGCTGAATATGTACCAACAACAATCAGTTGTTGCGTCATTTATGGCACTTTCGATACTTGGCGGTTTACTGGCGCAATGGCCGGTTGGCACTTTATCCGACCGCTACGGCCGGCGTAAGTTACTCGCCTGGGCCGGTTTATTTAGTGCGGCCATTTGCTTGCTACTGGCGCTGCTGGCAACGCAACTTTGGTTATTTTATTTACTTGGTTTTTTGCTTGGTACCAGCCTGTTTAGTATTTATCCGCTTAGCGTGGCGCGCGCCAACGACAGATTAGACCACGGCAAAGATCTGGTTGAAATTAGCCGCAGCTTGCTGTTTGCCTATGGCATTGGCTCGTTTTTAGCACCGCTGGTATTGGGCGCAATCTTAGGTGTATCGGGTAGTCTGTTTTTTACTGTTTTAGCAGTAGCTGCACTGCTATTGGGTGTTTATGCCTTAAGCGCAGAGCGGATAGCCAATGAGCAGCTAAGTGTGTTTGTTGCCGTGCCTGCAGCCTCAGGCGCATCACTGGCACAAATGGATCCGCGCCAGGACGAGCAATGGGTAGAGGCGCATAAGCCGGACTATCCTGAAGAAACAGATGCTACCAAGCCTGCAGGGGTTAATGATGACTAACAACCAGATATTTCACCTGCCATAATATGCGTTGACAATTTTCAGGTCAGTTTTTCTAAGTTCAACAACATAAGTCTTTTTACCAATACTTCCTCTTTGACCTGCAGGGTAGTCAGCAGGTTGGTAATAAACAATCCAGTTATTATCATCTTCCATAAGCGTGATGTTGTAACCCGATATACCCAGACTCTCTTCGTCAACTCGCTCACCAGCAAGCTTAATAACATCAAAATGCGACGCTTTAATTGATAATACTTCTACAGGCGCTTTAATCTCTGACAATGTGGAATTCTCCATAAGCATAAGTAGTGCAATAGACGATAAAATTTTCATTCTTTTAACACCGAAACAGTTCCATCTTCCGGATTGAATATCTTAAATAACCCACCGGGTGTTCCTAAATAACCCCGGTAGCCTGATATACCGCGAGCATCCGCACGGATCCCCGAGTAATAGCCCGCTGAAAAGTTATCACTGTTAAACTGAACCCTCAGGGTCACCCTCAGGGTCAGGTCTTGCTTTTTGCCACTATCTTACTTACCCGCGAGTAATGTAAGCCAAAATAACTGCCAATCTCTTTAAGGGTGTAACCGCCAGAACAATACGCTGCAATAATAGCCTCGTTACGCGTTTCAGCTGCATGCTCATACTTTGCGAGTGATTGGGTTGCTCCGCGCCACTGCTTTTGGGGAATATCGAATAACTCATCATGTTCGTTTAGAAGCGCTAAATGGGTTTGCACGAAGTCATCGTTACCCAAAAAAATCTGATTGCGGAGCCTATCCCAAACGGGCAAACCTTTACCTTGCTGCACAAAATCTGCATATTTTTCTCTGGCTGTTTTACGGTTTTTGGCAAACATTCCCAGTAAAAAATCTGTCGCCAGCCAGGAAGGAGAAGCGGTTAGCCCCATTACCGCATGCCAGTTGCTCCATGGCCAGTTATCAACCGACTGCACCATATTTGCCCTGATGGGGTTTAGCACAATATACCGACTTAACTCCAGTAAGTAGGCATCTTTATCTACCAGAATGGCTTTATATCTGCCCTGAAATAAATGCCCTACCCGTTTGTATTTTCGGTTAATCGCTTGGGTAAAATTGCCGTTAAGTTGGCGCATGCCCATACTCAGATTGGCATCCGGCGTTTCCACCAATAAATGGTAATGGTTCATCATCAGGCAATACGCATGTACCACCCAGTTACATTGCTCACATACCTTGCCAAGCAGAACCAAAAACAGCTTAAAATCCGTATCGTCAAAATAGATGGCTTTGCGTTCATTGCCTCTACTGGTGACATGGTAAAGCGCGCCTGCAAATTCCAGTCTCAATGGCCTTGCCATACTATTCGTTCCGTCTGGCATTTTTTAGCACTAAACTTTAGTGCATCATACAGAAAAGACAAAAGGCAAGACCTGACCCTTTGGGCCTAATTCCGATGCCTTTCGCTAAAAGGCGCTGGATGCTGTACCGGAACCTCCAAATTGCTAACTATCTTTGCTCATTATTTATTTCATTCAGCAACTCGGATGCTTCTGCAAGGCCATTATCAAGTGCTCTTAAAGCCCATTCTTCAGCGAGCTCTGCTTGACCATTTTGTAGATAAAAGTGAGCCAGATTATATTGGCTTACCATATCGCCGAGCTCTGCTGCCTTAGTTAACCAAATAAAGGCTTTTTCACTATCCATTGTAGAAAACTTATAGTGTTTATGAAGTCTTACAGCTGCAAATAACTCTCCATTTTGCGCTGCAGAGATCAGTTTTGGGAGTTCGTCTGCATCAATAAAAAAAGTACTTCCTGTAGACGTTGCCACATTTATATCCTCTTGACTTTTCGCGTTAAATCCAGTCATCGTTGTTACTAAAATAATCAAAAAAAATAACTTCATTTGAATAGTTCTATTTAGTACCTTTCGGCGTAAAAGTATGAATTTTACCTGGTTTAGACATATCCATGTCACCGGCATCAGTCATACCCATAGGAGCTAATTTTCCATCAGAGTAATACCAAAGAAATTCATCTGGCGCTCGCACTGGTGAACCAAGCTCTTCGGCTAACTGTTGAGCATAACTGTTCTCTCCTTTACCAGTGTTACAAGACAGCAGATCTACCATCATACCGTCCTGATATTTTGGATGAGCTTTTATCATCGATGCAAGTTTCTTAGCTGAAACTGTCAACCCTATACTGTCAACAATCTGTGTTGGATCTCCATGCGCCCCTACCCTTAACACCGATGCAGTATTGTTAACCTTCTTTGCGTAATTATGAATATTTTCATTCGATGAAAACAAGTTAATATCGACACCAGTATAAGTGTCAGTTAACGGATCATAATTCTCGGGTATTGTCTGGAAAGGCCCTTGGGGAGCAGCCGCAACTGCCTCTTTGCAACTCAGCCCCAATGGGTCAATCCAGTTAATATGATTCGGTGCGTACTGGTAGTGGTTTATACCACCTAACAGCCCTATCGGGTCCTGGCTGATAAAGCGGCCGGTCTCCGGGTCGTAGTACCTGAAGTGGTTGTAGTGTAGCCCACTTTCGTTATCAAAATACTGGCCCTGAAAGCGGATGGGGTTATCAATTTTATTCACCGTTACCATGGCTTTACCAAACACGCTGTAATGCGCTTGCCAGACGATGTTGTTTTCGCTGTCGGTTAAACTAAGTGGTGTACCAAGCTGGTCTAACTGGTAAAAATACACCCGGCCTTGTTTAACCAATGCCAGCGGTTTATTACTGCTTGGCTCATAGATATACCAGCTGAATTCACCCTGGCTATATTCACCGATAAGGGTGTTGCCTTCCCACAGATAATCGGTGCGACCTGAGCCGGTTATCTTAGCACTGCGCCGGCCAAAGGCGTCATATTCGTAACGCGTTACATCACCGGAACTGTTGCCGGCACCGCCACTTAGCGCCGTTAGCTGGTTAAAGCCGTTAAACTCGCGCTGCTGGCGTTTGCCGGGCGCTATGGCAGTTAACTGATTGCCACTGTCATCATATTGGTACTGGTTGTCGTGATAGCGCAGCAAGCGGTCTTGCTTTACTTCTACTGTCTCGCCGACAGGATTACCGAAGCTGTCCCACTGATGCTGCTCGCTTTGCTTGTTATCGCTGCTGTGTGTTTTGCGTACCAGTTGATCAAGGCTGTTGTACTGATACTCCGTGTCACCGGCCTGGTTATCCGTTACCTTTAACAACTGATGCAAGGCGCTGTAACTATACTGCCGTAGCTGCTGTGCAGCACTCTCTTCTGTGTTGTATTGCCATTGCTGAGTGGTTAAACGATTAAAGGCATCAAACTTTTGAGACAGCTGCAAACCGCTGCTGTATTCACGCGCCGTTTCACGCCCTGCGGCATCAAAACTTCGCCACAATAGCGGCTGTTGATCCAACGCTAACTGCGATAATAAGCCTTGTTCGTTATAACGATAATCCAACGCTGTGCCATCAGGCAGCACGGTGCATTGGCGCCGGCCGGCACCATCATAATGGTGCAAGGTTCGCCAGTCATCTTGCCACTGCTCGCTCAGCTGACCGTTGGCGTGATAGGCAAAGCGCAGTTTGCGCTGGGCATTGCTGGCCCGCAATGGCCGGCCCAGTTTGTCATAGTGGAAATGGTTGCTGGCCAATTGCCGGCCAAACAGTGCGGTTTGTTCAATAATACGGCCGCGGTTGTCACGCTTTACTCTGAGCTGACGCTTACTGCCATCGCTAAGCGCACTGACATTACCGTTAATGTCATATTGATATTGCTGCACGCGGCCATCGAAACCCTGCAACTTTACCGGCCGCTCCAGGCCGTCATAATCCAGTTGGTAGCGCGCACCATCGCTGCGCATAATTGCAGTAAGATTGCGCTCTTTATCATATTCGTAATTCAGTGCACTGCCATCAGCCTGCAACTGCTTAACGGGCTGGCTTAAGCCTTCATACAGCCATTGGGTATGCTGCGCCAACGCATTATGCCGCCCGGTTAAACGGCCGGCCGCGTCATAACTGAATTGCTCTGTAACGGCGTGTTGCGGCTCGTCAGCGCTATAGCTGCGCTGTGAAGTAATATTGCCACTGGCGTCGCGCTGATACTCCGTTACCAGGCCGGCAGCATCTACCGCGCCGTTTAACCGGCCCAACTTGTCATAGCTGAAACGGCTTACAGCGTCTCCTTGTTTACGGGCCAGTAACTGACCTTCTTCATTCCATAAATAATGTTCAACGCGACCATCGGCATGCTGCAGTTGGGTTAGTTGCCCATCCTGATTGTACTGATACCGGTTGATACTGCCATCAGGCCGCGTTTCGCTTTTTAATAAACCTCCGGCACTGTATTCACGCTGCCAGTGCCGGCCTTCTGCGTCGGTAAAACCGCTGCGTTGGCCCAGTTCATTGTATTGAAAGTGGCTGATAGCACCGTCGGCCTGCTCTACAGTAATAAGCTGGCCCACATCGTTAAAGTAGTAGCGGGTAACGCTGCCATCCGGTGCTGTTTCCGCGCTCTTTTTTCCCAGACTATTCCAACTGTAAAGCCAGGTTGCACCATCTGGGGCTACTTTTTTAATCAGTTGATTACGCTCGTTATGAAAATACTGCCAGCGTTGGCCACGGCTGTCGGTGCTGATGGCTAAACGCTGATTGTCATCATAGTCAAACTTATAATCGTAATAGCCGTCATCACCCCAATTGCGGCTGCAGCGGGCTGCCGGGCCTTCGCCTTGCCAGCTGAAATAATGTTTAAAGCCACTGGCACGGCAACGCCCGGTTAATAAATGGCCCTGATAAGCATATTGTTCTGTTTGGCCGGCCAGATTAGTGGCGGCTGTTAAATCGCGCTGTTCATCATATTGATATTGCGCCAACAGCACATCCAGCGCTTTAAGGCCTTCTGCGGTTTGCTCAACGGCGTCAATCCGACTGAGTAGCCCCGCCGCGTTGTAGTGCAGCTCTATACCGCGCTTACGGGTATGATCTATGCGGCTAAGCCGGCCGAAACGGTCGTAATACAGTTGCAGGTAGTTTCCCAGGCTGTCAAAAATCTGATGCAGTGCCCAGCGCTGCGGCTGCCTGACATCGGCTTTTACCGGCACAAACACCCAGTGGGTGTTATCCGGTCGCAATAACACCTGGCTACCATTTTCTTCATGGCGTAGCGCCAGGCCTTCACTCAGTTGATAACTGGTTTGCCCGGCCGCAACCGGCGTAAAAAGCAAGCGGCGGCCTTCTTCATTATGTAACACCAATTGTGTTGTGCCTTGTGCTTCAGGCTCTGCCACAATCTGTAAATGAAAATTACTGCGCCAACCAAAACCCAGGCCAATATTTTCATGGCTTTGACCGGAGCGATAGGTGCGCTTAAACTGCAATGGCAGTGGCCCTGATAAGGCAAAATCGGTTAACTCCAGCACTTCTTCACCGCTACACATCGCCACCGGATCGCCCTCAAAGGCGATATCGCTGCTGGCAGGGCTTACGGTGCCGGCGGCGTTGCTACCTGCGCTGATATTCGCTGCAGACTGCCCGCTCTGTGGGGCTTGTTCAGCACTTTTTCCACCGGGGTTTGCCGCCTTGCTCTGTGTCTTTGCAGCAGGCGCTGCAGGCTCGCTGATGATCTCCGCTTGCTTCGCTTGTTTTACACTAAGCGACAATTCTCCGCCGGCAATGGCTTGCGCCAATTCCCGGTATACCTGACTTTTGGCTGCAACAGCCGTACTATGGTGTGCTTTGCCGCTAAACCAGGTGTAAACCCGTGAAAGGCTGCTGTCGGCAGTATTAAAATTCGGGAAGTTACTGCGCAAAAACGCTTCTGCCTGCACAACAGAGACAAACGTTTGCACCGTACCTTTGGCTTCTGCCGCAGTGTGACTAAAGCACACCACAGTACCAAAGGTGTTTTTTATTTCGAAGCTGGCCATGCTGTTTATACTTCCTTGTTGTCAGAAAACGCTGGTGCCGGAGTGAGTATCGCAACAGCACGATACAACCGGTTTGACAGCTCACACTGCAAAGTTAACCCCTGAAGACGCCCCTGTTTCTGTGCCTGCATCAAATGCCACAGCCGGTATAAACCGCCGCAGGCGCCTAATTCACCAGTGGCGTAAGACGGAAACACAAACTCTGTTGTCAGTTGTACCGCACCGTGCAGATGCTGATATTGCCCCAGCCAACGCGCAGTAGCATCGTCATCGCCGCTGTCCGGCAAATACAGTTGCTGCAACGGTTGCGAGACCGCGGCGGCCACCTGCATAAACAGCGCCGCCATGGCCGGGTCATCCGTGCCCTTTGCTAAGGGGGACGCATCACTGCCACTGAAAACCAGCCTGCTGCCCGCTCCGTCAGCAGTTAAACACAATGCCACCGCACCTTCAGACAGCACACCATTCCAACTATCAGTGCCGGCATAATGTGACAATACAGCTGAGCTTGCCATGCTATCGACCGCTAACAGCCACACTGCGTTTTGTGCGCCCTGTTGTAACTGCGCAGCGGCAGCAGCCAATGCCATCAGCGCACCGGCACTGCCATAGGGAAACACCCGGCAATCTGCCGATTGCAGTAACTGCGGGAAACGGCGCATAATCATTTGCAGCAAGGCATTAAGCTCGCTGTTGTCGCTGCCGGCATACTCCGGCAACACCAGATACACGGTATCGTGCTGCTGCGGACAACAAGGTTGCGCCAATAAGCGCTGCAACAATACTAACAGCCGCTCATTGCGGCTCTCATCCGGCGCTAACGGCGCAACAAAGGCAACCGGCACCTTTACACCCTGCCAATCAATCAGCTCAGGCTGCGGTGTAATAACGTCCAACGCTAATGCCTGCGCTCTGTCCTGCGCAATGCCCAGTGTCATTGCTACCTGCGTGATCGCTAACCCCGCTTGCTGCGCAATATTCATCATGCTGTAGTCAACGCACAGGCATCTGAAAGAGGTGTACCGGCAGTCGCAAGGCTGCGATAACACGCCACCAGTTGACGTTGCTGCGTATTACCACCTTGCCATATCCCCGCCAACTGCGCCGAACTGATATGGCTACCGCCAAGTTGGCGCGCGCCGGCCGGCGGCAGTTGAAAATCTGTTACAAGTTGTGGTGCAGATAACAAACTGTCGGCTTCAATACTACCCAACAATACTGTCAGGCTGTCTGTTGCCACTTCACGGCTGTCATCTGCCTGCGCCAACTCAAGCAACAACGGCACAAACTTTAACTGACCGCTGTAGCCCATAGCGGCTATTGCCATATTGGCAGTACCGCTATTATTGCTAAGTTGATTAATAACCCTGCTTTGTACCGTATCGGATGCTCCGGCCATCAACAACATAAGTGTCTGATGGCTTAACTGCCTTGTAGCCGCTAATGCCAGTGCAAGCTCTGCTTCATCTGTTTTCTGCTGCGCTTTATCGTTCAACAGGTAAATCGCCAGATGGCAACATGGCAACAGCGGATTATCTGCTGACAGCTGCTGTGTAAAAGCTATAAGTGCGGGCAATAAAGACAACTGCCCGCTGCAGGCTACATACCACAATACTTCCGGTGTAGTGGCATCCGGTGTAGATGCAAGCGCTGTATCAAACGGGTTGAACGTTAACTGTAAGCGTGCAGCCAGCCTCAGATAGAGATCGGTTTCAGCAGTGTTTTCAGCCTGCAACTGCGCCAGAACAGCTTGCTTAAGCCCGGGACTGCGCCGAATTTTTAATTCATGTAACAACAACCAGATATCAGATTGCTGCTCAAATTCGCTTAACGCTTCCGGCCTTAACAGCACTGAGCGATCTGCTGCCAGCAACCAGTTTAACCAGCCCGGTGCAGTGCTGTCGGCAGCACAATCTGACGCTAACTGCACACAATCAAGCAAACGGTAATCATGTTGGCGTAATTGCGCAAAGCCGCTGTAGCGGTTATGTATTAACGTTAAACGTTGGCGCACTAATAATTGCAATTGTTGCTGTACATTTTCAACCAACAGCATGGCGTCTACCCACCAATAAATACAGTAGGCACACCAACAACAATTTTGCCGCCATGAGCGGTATCGTCGCCCAATCTGGCCGCATTTTTGCCATTAATGAATACAGTGGCAGAGCCGCCGCTGATCGTATCCGGCGGGCCTATGCACACTAATTTATCGCCTTTACGTGCGGCCGGAATGCCGCAAATAGCCACGTTAGGCGACCCCTGTATTACCGGCCCGCCTACATGCGGCTTTGGCCCTGGGTCAACCTTTGGGCAAACATGCATACAACCTATTACTGCTGCGGGTTTTGCCATTCTGACTTATCCTGTCTGCCTGAAGCGAGCTTACACCGCTTAATTAATACTGACTTTGCTGCCTTTAATGGTGATATTGACGCCTTTAATATCGATAGAGCCATCACTCTTCATCGATATGGACGCAGCACCGGTTTTAATGGTGATTGCATCACCGGCATCAATCACCAGTTTCTTGCCAACCTTCAGACTGTCATTACCATCAATGGTGTTTTTACGGTCTTTATTCACCGTTTCAGTATCATTACCTTTTACTGTGGTAAGACGATCTTTACCCACCATGTCGGTCTGATTGTTTTCAACCTGCAGCTCAAAATCTTTTTCGGCATGCAAATAAAGCAGCTCTTCGCCTTTTTTATCTTCAAAGCGTACTTCGTTAAAATTAGCTGCGCCACCGCCCTTACTGGAGCGGGTTTTAATACCGCTTTGTGTTTTTTCATCAGGCAAACTGTAAGGTGGCATATGGTCGGAATTGTACACAGCGCCGATAATTACCGGCTGGTCCGGATCGCCGTTTAAGAACTCAACCAATACCTCCTGGTCGCGGCGCGGAAAGAAAAACGCGCCCCAGTTTTTACCCGCCCAGTTTTGACTTACGCGGATTGGGCAGGAGCTTTCGTGATCTGTAATATCGCTGCGGTCCCAGTGAAACTTCACCGTAACGCGGCCCAGTTCATCGACTGAAATTTCTTCGCTGCCTTTACAGGTAACGGTAGCACTTTGCACACCGGTAATTAATGGCTTTACCAGACTCAGATGTGGCCGGTAAGCAACGTCTTTCGGTACACAGTAGAACGTATTACTGATCTGCTGTTGGGTCGTTTTTGCCGCACCGGTTTGGCTGGCAATAGCCGCCGTTAACACTAATTCAGTAATGACATACTGTTTGCCGGCTTCGGATTTATCTTCATGCTCAGTTAAAGTAAAGGTTTTGCCGATGCTGAAGCTTCTGCAGTTACTTGCACCGGTACGGCGCTCAATATCGCGTTGCAAAGCTTCAAGCCGGATATCGGCAATATGCTTGGAACGTGGATGAAATTCAGACTCAGCATCATAATGAAACACTTCATAATCAGCATGGCCACTGACTAACCGGCCTTTGTTCGCTTCGCCGGTAGGTAAAGACGCAGGCTTTTTTAAATCAAAACCACGTTGTACATATTTACCCGGCGCCATAACCAGCGCTTTTTGCCAGTGATGAATATGCGCTTCTGCCAAACTGCCGTTATTAAATTTAACTTTTGCTTCAGCGCAGGGTTCATAAGCCGTAGCTTTATCAGCCAGTATCAGTTTATGTGCGCTCTTAGTGTGTTCAAAGTAGTAAAATATGCCTTCTTGTTGCAGTAAACGCTGAATAAAATCCAGATCATTTTCTTCATATTGCACTTTAAAATCGTAGTCGGGGTAACTGCCCTGCACTTTTGCCGCAACGTCAATTTTTACACCATGCTCACCGGCTATCTGCTCCACTATTTTCAGCACATTTTTCTTACGGAAAATACGGCTGTTAATTCTGTGCTGCATATACCAGGCACTGGCTACCAGCTGCAGGCTGTAATCACGGTACTCGGCTTCTGCCGCCTCTTTGCTTACTCTGGCACCTAAAGCTGTTACGTCTGCTACCACAGCATGAATATAACGCTGCTTTTTGCCACCTAACTCCAGCGTAATGGTTACTTCTTTACCGATCAGCTCAGCGGGTTTGATTTCACGACCGTTGCCATACACTTCAGCTTTAACGCTGAACAGTTGTGACAGCCCCTCGCTAAATACAAACCGGGTTAAAATCAATGCATCTTTGCCAAGCGGCGTGTCAATTTTGATGCTGTTCTTGTCCTGGGTTGCCTGTTGCATCCATTCGCCTCAACTGATTACTGGTAAGATGATCGGTAAAAAAGTAATACAAAAGAAAACTGGTGTGGCAAGCCACACCAGTTAACCGGTTTAGCTTACAGCTTAGAACCTTTAACGCCGCTGTAACCGTATACCAACGGTGCAGTAACGTTGTTTTTGTCATCTGTAGGTGTAACAGTCATCATCAGTTCGGTGTAGCTGATAACGATAGTTTCTACCGGACGGTCGCCCGATACTGACATCTGATAGCTGCTGATCATCGCATCAGTTAATTCGATTTTCATGATCTCTTCCACTTTATCGCCTTGTTTGGTGATGTGGAACACAGCTTTTTGACCTTTACCGATGGTCGCTTCTTTGAACAGGTCCGGAGACGCTTTGTCCTGCAGCTTAGTAATAACGATATCGTTTAAACGGGTAGCGCTGGCTTCACGGTCCATTGCGGTGCCGGTGAATGAGCTCAGTTCACGCTGAGTACCCCAGTCCAATGACAACACAGTGATCATGTCCTTGAACTCTTCAGCGGTCGTTTCGCCTTTGATTGCGCCGTATTTCAGGTAGGTATTTGCTTGCATGCTATGCTCCTTTTGCATATTTAAACAGGTGCCCGATATTGGACATCAAGGTTAGCCCGGGTCACTAGTTAACCAGGACAAAACGTTAAAAACCACCACGCTTACATAATAAAAGCAATACATTAATCACTTAACCACTACGTAAACATAAAATATCAGTATGTTTTTAAACTTCACAAATTATATCGCCAAACAAAACATTGACAACACATTATTAACTATTTAACTGCCTATTTTTTTACTTTTCTTTCTTTCCAACCACTTATTTCGCCTTGCAGGTGAGAATTCCATCACTGCACAACATAACTAAAGGCGCCATCCTGCACGTCCAGCGCTACAGCACTAACCGGTAATTGTTTAGCCACACGTTGTAAAATGCGTACTGACAGCTCCGGCAACAGCTGGTTTTGCAAAATGTTATGAATGGTTCTGGCACCCGAGCCGGCATCCAGACATTGGCTGACTATCAGCTCTGTCACTTGCGGGCTGTAACTGAAGCCTGCGCGGTAATTACGGCTGAGGCGTTTTTCAATCCGGCCCAGTTGCAAGCCGGCAATAATGGCTAACTTAGCGTTATCCAGCGGTAAATAAGGGATCAGGTTTAAACGACCAAGAAAAGCCGGTTTAAATACGGCTAACAAGTCGTCTTTCAGCGCCTTTGCCAGCCCGGTGGTTGACGGTGCAGTTTCCGGGTCTTCAAACAAACGCATCGTGGTATCAGTACCCACATTCGACGTCATGATGATAATGGTGTTTTTAAAGTCGATATCGCGGCCTTCACCATCTTTAATGGTGCCCTTATCAAATACCTGGTAGAAAATGTCCTGCACCCCGGGATGCGCTTTTTCCATCTCGTCTAATAAGATCACGCTGTAAGGTTTACGACGCACGGCTTCAGTTAGCACACCTCCTTCGCCATAGCCAACGTAACCTGGTGGCGAGCCCAGCAACAACGACACTTTATGCTCTTCTTTAAACTCTGACATATTGATGATAGTCAGCTGCTCTTCACTGCCATATACCTGCTCAGCCAGGGCAAGAGCAGTCTCGGTTTTACCTACCCCACTGGGGCCGGTTAACAAGAAGATGCCATTTGGCTTGCTTTCATCAGCCAGCTGCGCCCGCGAGGTTTGCACCGTGCGGGCAATCAGTTCCAGCGCATGGTCCTGGCCAATAACTCTTTGCTGTAAAAAGGTATTTAAGGCCAGTACTGTATTTATTTCGTCGGCCTGCATTTTGCCCAGCGGTATGCCGGTCCAGTCGGAAATTACTTCAGCAACCAGCTCTTCGGTTACCTGCCAATGCACCATAGGATCGGCGATATCGGCAAAATCTGCTTTTATTTGCTGCAAACGTGCTAATAGTGGCGAATCTGCTGTTTGCTGTTCTGCCGTTAATTGTGTTGCCAATTCGCGGGCTTCTGCTACCAGAGCTTTTTGCTGCTGCCATTGTTGTTGCAGGGTTTCCAGTAGCTGCACTGCCTGAGTTAACTTCTGCGCTAACTCCTGCAACACTTCATGATGATTAACACCGAGGCGTTGCTCGCGCTGCAGAATATCGATTTCCTGTTGCAGTTGCGTTACTTTGCGCTGTTGATCTTCTACCGGGCCCGGTACCGCATCCTGACTCATAGCGACACGGGCACAAGCCGTATCTAATAAACCAACGGCTTTATCCGGCAGTTGGCGGCCATTAATATAGCGGTGAGACAAGTTAACCGCAGCACGTAACGCTTCCCCGGTTATTGACACCAAATGATGCTGCTCCATTACCGGTAATAAGCCACGCATCATCACCACAGCCAATTCCGGCGTTGGCTCTTCCACTTTTACGACCTGAAAACGTCGGGCCAACGCCGCATCTTTTTCAAAATATTTTTTATACTCAGCCCAGGTTGTCGCCGCTATGGTACGCAGCTCACCGCGTGCTAAAGCAGGCTTTAACAGATTGGCCGCATCATTTTGGCCGGCCTGGCCGCCACTGCCAATCATGGTGTGTGCTTCGTCAATAAACAGGATCACCGGTGTGGCAGAGCTGTTCACTTCTTTGATGACATTTTTCAGCCGGTTTTCAAACTCGCCTTTCATGCCGGCACCTGCTTGCAGCAGTGCCAAATCCAGCACCCGCAAACTGATATTTTTCAGTTTGTCCGGCACTTCACCGGCGACAATTTTCAGCGCTAAACCTTCCACTACGGCTGTTTTACCAACGCCGGCTTCTCCGGTCAGGATCGGGTTGTTCTGCCGCCGACGCGTCAGAATATCAATCATTTGGCGGATCTCGTCATCGCGGCCAACGATCGGATCTATCTTTCCCAATCGCGCCTGTGCGGTAAGATCAGTGGTAAATTGATCCAGCGACGGCGTTTTACCGCCGGCAGTTTTTGCTGTTGCTGCTACGCTGCCCTGTTGCTCTGCACTTTGCTGCGCTAATTGTGGCCACACCCGTAACAGCTCTGCCGTGTCGATTTTATCCAACGCCGGTACACGACGACTAAGCAATGCTGCCATGCTGTCATCTTTGAGCAAGGTGTAGATAACATAGGCTGAGCGGATCTGCTGATCAGCAAATTCAATAGTGGTGCTTAACCAACTGGTTCGCAGCAAGTTAATCAGCTGCACTGAGATCCCCGGTAAAGCGTTGTTACCGGTTTTCATTTGCTCCAGCGCTTGTTGCAACTGTTGCTTTACGGTATCAACAGAAATAGCAAAACTACGCAGCAATAATTGCATATCGCCGTCAGCTTGTTCCAGCATGGCATCCAGCCAATGCTCAATTTCAACAGTGTAGTGGCTGCGTGATTGGCAACGCGCCGTCGCCGCTTCCAAAGATTGGCGGCTGGCCGGGTTTAATTTTTCAACCAGACTTTTTAACGTTGTAGTAGACATATATGCTTCCTGTGCAATAACTAAGGCCGGGCCAATTGATAACTGAGCCGGGTAAGCTGATGTTGTACTGCGGTTCTGACCGACAAACTGCCGCTCTGACCAAGACTTAAGGAACGTTTGCCCAACTGCGCGGAGGGAAAATCCCGCCGTTGGCCAACCAATGTAATGCGCACTCTGAGTGCAGCCGGCAGAAAATCTGCCAATACGGTACTGATCAGTGCGTGTTGATAACTGCCGGGCAGCAACTGCGCCCCACGACCGGCAGGTACATTAATAACTAATTCAATTGCCGAGCTGATATCCCACACCCTACCGCCCAGCATGGCAGACATCCCCAGGCCGGCATGTTGCCCCTGCGGTAGCAGCCGCATTGCCAGCCGGCTTTGCTCATCTTTTTGCAGCGTTAACCAGCGCCCCTGCAATGGCTGCAGCGCCACTTGCGTTTTTAACAACTCGGTCAGAATTTGCGTCAATTGCTGCGCGCTGCGGTTGTGCTGACTGAATGCCCCGGCGTAATACAGACTTAATGCCTGGCGGGCACCGGACAGGGTTTTTAACACCGTACTGAAACTGTCTTGCTCCGGAGCCGAAATTTCATACTGGCAGGCAAAGCGGTACTTTTCCCATGCGCGGTAATACAGCGAGATCAAGCGGTGATTAAACAGATCAAAAAAGTCGCGCATGGTTTTGTCGCGCTGCTTCAGTCGCTGCAACACCATTTCAGTGTAATGCTGCGGCATCACGCCGCTGGGCCCTGTTAAACCCATAAAACTGACATGCATTGCCACGGCGTCATGCTGCGGGTTTTCCATTTGTGCCGTGCGACTTTCTACCTTTGTCACCGGCTGCCCCGGGAAACCCAGATGTTGCACACTTTTAAACCGCACCAGTTCTTTCTTCGGAAACCCGTCACGGCCAACGCCCTGCCAGCGTTTATGCTCGCTGCCAAACTGACGCTCCAGCGAATATACCGCCTGATAAAAATCAAACTCTGACGGATTTTGTTTTAATAATTCCGGTTTCACAGCAATACCTTAGTACCGGAGCGTGCCGGCCAGCGGTGATATAACTGCTCGTGATCTTTTAGTTTCACGGTTAACCGCGTATAACTGTTTACCGTGGCGTACTGGGCAAAAAACACATCCAGAATATTAGCGAAAAAGTAAATACCGCTGCCGGCATAAGATGATTGGGTAAACTCCAGCAGAATTTCGCTGCCACTGCACACCGCAACCCGCCCCTGATGGCTTACCCGCGCGCTGCCGGAACTGATCTGTAATTTGCAAATACCATCAATTAACGCTTTAGATTCCGGCGTGCAGCGAAAGTCGTATAACTGCAGTGTTTCTTTTAACCGGCTTAATGCATCATCGCCGGTAAAATGATTCAAAGTTAAATGATTAACCAGCTGCCAACGGCTGGCTTCCTGCAATGCCGGCCTTACACTGGCCGTAGGTGCTAACAGACAACGCACTTCTTTAATCACATCCGCATGCTTGCTGATATTAAAACGCGGTTCACCACCGCCAAACGGCAGGTAAGCCGGCAAATTGCGGTTACTGCACAAGGCCTGCACCTGGACAACCCAATCTTTGCCTGTATCTCCGGCGTTTACGCCCTGAAACTTTCTGTCCACCACCGACAAATACATCTCGGTGCCGGTTTCAGAATAGCCGCCGGCCCAGTCGGCAAATTCACGCCGGCTGTGCCAGAACATATCTTGTTGCTGCAGGTAGTCCGGATGGCCCTGGCTGTAATACGGATTCAGCGTTACTTCATTGCCAAAAGGGTCAAAAGCCTGCACCTGCTCAATACGGATCACTTCGCAGACATCGGCATCAAGATAACGTGGCACCAGCCGGTATTCGTACTGTGACGCATCCAGATTGACCGGCTCCAGCTTTTGGCTGAATAAGTTAATCACCGGTGTACACCCAAGCAGCATACTGTCTGCGGTAATATGCCGCTCCAGTTCATCTGCACCATCGGCAAGGTAAAAATACAATTCAAACTTATCGGCTATTTGCGGCCAATCCGGGTCCAGTTGTTGTAATTCAACAAACAAAAACTTTTCCGGACATAAGAATTGTTCTATCAATAAACGGTAGCCGGCAAAGCTTCGCTGGCTATAAGGCACAACCTGATGCTCATCGGCAAAACCAATGGCCTGCAGCTGGCCGGCCGGCATAAAACGGATAGCTTCAGGGTTGCCGGCAGGTGCTATACCCACCGCAAGCAATTTGCTCAGCAGCAGCTCATACAAACGATACACATGATGGCGCTGACCATTAAGATAAAACCGCAACTTACTGACATCCAGCTCATGCATTGCCGTTTTTTCAAATTCACAGGCCAAATCCAACTTTAACAGTGCTTTAGCACTTTGTTGTACCGGCGGGCGCGGTGCATGAAAAGGCGCATTTTTAAACTCGGCCGCTACCACTTCCAACGGCAGGATATCTGTGTCGTAGCATGCCTGAAATGTACAGGGTTTAAGGCCGTCGGTGCGGGTCTCAAACTCTGTGCCGCGCTTTACCGTAATGCCGGAATTTGACAGGTTCTGGCTGGTCAGTTTCAGTACCGACGTTGACGGTATTGGCGCCTGGTAATCCGGATACAGCTGGCCCAGTAAAGCATCGGTCAGTTCCGGAAAACTGTCATCCAGCTTTTGCCGGATCTGCGCCGTTAACAACGCAAACCCTTCAATAAGGCGCGACACATGCGGATCTTCCACATTTTCTTCGCTGATCCGCAGCCGACCGGCAATTTTCGGGTATTGCTCGGCAAACTCGGCGCCCATTCGACGGATATAAGTCAGTTCACGATTGTAATACTTCAATAACTCGTCATTCATGCCTGATAATCTCTGATGGTCAACCCCAAATGCACCGGTTCCACTTCCGAATCGAACATAATGTGTTCCGGCTCAGGGTCGGCGTACAGCAGTGCCTGAATACGCAGGCGCAATACGCGTTCCATATCATGCTCCTGCTCCGGCACTGTAACTTCCACATCGACAAAACGCGGCTCAAAACGGCGGATGGTTTGCTCTACCGCGCGGCATAATTGCTGCCGCCCCTCGTCGGAGTCGACAACCATCACCGAAAAATCCGGCAGGCCGTAGTTCAACAAGCTTTGCGGCAACTCGGTGTAGCTATCCGGCCAGGTGTGCCATTGCACCCGGCTGTTAAGTAAATTCTCTAAATCGCGACGCACGCTTTGGCGCAATGCTTTTAAATCGAACCCCCGCCGACTGCGACCACTGTCTTTTTGGCCCGGCGTATCGTCTATCAACCGGTCCAGCAAAGACTGTTGCAATGGCTGTTTCTGATGCAGTTTCACCGACGTTGCTCCGCGCTATCAGTGCGTAACCACGGTATCTGACGGACGCAGCGATTTCAGCTCAGAAAAAGTCAGTGCGTGCTCGCCGGCCAATAACATTTTTTGCCCTACACCGGTAACCAACTTCTCATCATGCTGCTGCCAGTCGGTATCACGGCCCATCCGCTCGGAAATGCGCACACTGCCGATATAGGTCATCGGTACAAAAACCTCCCCCTGCGGGCCGTCTTTAATGACGATTTCAGCACGACGCCAAACGGTATCAAGCAGCGACTCAGGCTTTTTCAGGTCCAGGCTGTCTATTTCGCTGAACTTCGCCAGATAGAAATGTCCGTCGGTGCCAAACAGCTCCAGATAACCGGCCAGGCTGTCATCTAAATCACGGATGTCATTACAGGCTTCGCCGTTAACATCAACAGCCGTTGCGTCACGCAGTTGCTCAAGCAACGCCGCAGCGGTAACTGCCGCCGCGCTGTCTTGCTCTTTCAGTGCCAGTCGCAGCGACAATTGAGCTTCAAACATGGCATCCGGCTGTCCGAATAAAGTAGCGGTTACGCCGCCTTGATAAAAATCCTGCCGTGCCGATGCGGCGCGGATCAGCTGGCGCAGATTTACCGCACCTACCAGATAATCCGGGTGCTGGCGCACCATCATATCCAGTTGCTGATCGGCTTTTTCCAAAGCGCCCTGGATACATAACAGTTCAATGAAAGCCGCGCGCACATCTGCATTGGCAGGATCGTCGCGCAATAACTGCACAGCACGCTCGGTAGCTGCAATCAGTTCGCCTTGTTTTATTAATGCCTGTAATGATTTCACGTTTAACCTCGTGCAGTAGCTGCTTGTTTAGGTGACAGTTCAGCAACCAGCTTCACAGTAGTAATCATTTGATCTAACTGAAAATGTGGTTGCAGCTGAATAATGGAGTAGTAACGACCGGGCTCACCGCGTTTTTCCCGTACCTGGATACGCGCTTCGCGCAGCGGGTGACGGGCCCGCACATCGTTTGACGCATCCGTAGATGCAGTGGTGTAGTTGTGCAACCAGCGCTGTAATTCTTGTTCGCACTGCTCTGCTGAGTGATAGCCACCCACTTTGTCACGGCCAATCACTTTGATGTAATGAGCAAAGCGCGCCACACATAAGATATATTGCAACATCGCCGACAATCTGGCGTTTACGCTGGACAACTTATCGTCATACACTTTTGCTTGTTGCACCGATGCATTGTTATAAAAGGCAAAATAGTCGCTGTACGGCACCACAGATAACGGAATAAAACCGTTATCTGACAGCTCTGATTCAAATCTGTGGCCAACCAGTAAATTAACTGACGGTTTATTGGTGGCCTGGTATTTCTCGGTTTCGTAACGGCTGGCCGGCAAATTACTGACTAAACCAAAATTATGCTGGCCGGCTTTCATGCCGCGAATTTGCGCAAACCAGCCGGACTCGCTGTAAGCTCTGACTAACACAGCGGCAAATGCATAGGCTGCGTTGCCCCACAAATAATCGCGCTCCGGCCGCGCCAGTGCCTCGCGAAACACAAAACTTTCAGTGCGTGAGCCATCATCTTTATAGGGGCTGCGCATCAATACCTGGGGCAATACCACGCCGAGAAAACGCGCGTCTTCCATTGCCCTGAGCGCACGCCATTTCACATATTCCGGTTGTTTAAACTGACTGCCAATGTCTGACACCAGACCAAGTTCCGAGAAATGATCAACTCCGAATAACGACGGATGCGCTGCACAAATAAAGGGCGCAAAGGCAGCAGCAGCGGTGCGGGCTACTTCTTTTAGCGTATCCAGATCATGATGCAGTTGCCCTGGACGGATCTTATGACTGATTTGGTAATCGCCGATTAATACGCCAAAGGGCTCACCGCCCGGCATATCGAATTCGTTGTCATAAATCAGTTTGAAAAAATCACTTTGGTCAAAGTCGATGGCCCGGCTGATATCTTTACTCAGTTCCGGCCATGACAATGACAGCAGTTTTACTTTAACCTTTTGCCCACGGTCGTGGCGCTCGGTTTGCTCGGTCAGATACAGCAAACCACGCCAGCTGGCTTCAAGCTGCTGAAACAGATTGTGGTGAAGAATGTCATTGAGTTGCAGGTTAATCAGTCGGTCTATGTCGGCGATAGCACGACACAACATAGCACTGACAACATTACTGCTGCACACTTTGCTGCCGGCAACATGCTCCAGCCAATACAAGATGGCCGCCAGCGGATCGGGCTCACGTAAAAAACGTGCCAACACACCACTGCGTTCTAACCGGGTATACGCCGGCTGGCTAAAACCATCTGCCGGGGTATTGCTAACAGCGGCTTGGTCAAACACATCCTGTGAGACAAATTTTACTGCGTCTGCCATGACATTCTCTTCCACTTAACTGCGTAGGATAATGCGGCTATGCCGCCGGTTGAGGGGGATAATCTCAACCGGCAGCAAAGCGGCTATTAACCACCCATTTCAGGGATTTTTGCTACCAGACGCAGCGAAGTAGACAGTTCTTCCAATTGTAACCATGGCCGCAACCACGCCACTGCATTATAAGAACCCGGACGGCCCGGTATTTCACGTACCTGCACCTTGGCATCGGCCAGTGGATAACGTGCACGCACTTCCTGACCACTGCCCTCAGAAGCATTGACATAGCTTAAGATCCAGCGGTTTAACCACACTTCGACATCTTCTGCTTCCATAAAGCTGCCGATTTTGTCGCGTGCCAAAACCTTTAAGTAATGCGCAAAACGCGAGGTTGCCATCAGGTAAGGTAAGCGTGCAGAAATTGCTGCGTTAGCAGTGGCTTCAGGTGTGTCGTATTTCTTTGGTTTCTGTGCCGTTTGGGCACCAAAGAACACCGCGTAATCCGTGTTTTTATAATGACATAACGGTAAAAAGCCCATTTTACCCAGCTCAGCTTCACGCCGGTCGGTAATACCAATTTCTGTCGGGCATTTCAGATCAGGGTCACCATCATCACTCATAAAGATGTGGCTGGGTAAGCCTTCTACTTTACCGCCGCCTTCAGCACCACGGATGGCGGTACAGAAGCCATATTGGGCAAAAGCATTGGTCAGTTTAGCGCCCATGACATAAGCGGCGTTCATCCAGCAATACTCAGAATGCTCAGTGGTTTTTGCCACACCTTTTTGGCCGTCAAGTTCAAATTCTTCAAAACCGAACTCTTCTATCGGACAGGTAGCACTGCCGTAAGGTAAACGAGCCAGCACGCGCGGCATAGTTAAGGTTACAAAGCGTGAGTCGTCACTGTCACGGAATGAACGCCATTTGGTGTATTCCAGCGATTCAAAGATTTTTTCCAGATCGCGCGGTTTAGACAACTCGGTCCATTCGTCAAAGCCAAATAATGCCGGTGAGGCAGCAGACAGGAACGGACAAAAGCCGGCAGCAGAAACATTCGACATATAGGTCAGTGTTTCGATGTCTTCCGGATGGTTGGTAAACTCGTAATCGCCGATAATAGCGCCGTAAGGTTCACCGCCCGGGGTACCAAACTCAGACTCATAGACCTTTTTAAAGGTTTGGCTCTGGTCAAACTCTACCGCTTTGCTTAAATCTTTATACAGCTCTTTCTTACTCATGCTGATCATGCGGATTTTCAGCGAAGCACTGGTTTCAGAATTCATTACCAGGTGGTTTAAGCCACGCCAGCTGCCTTCCAGCTTTTGAAACGCCGGCGTGTGCATAATAGCGGCTAACTGATCTGAAATCAGGGTATCCAGCCGGTTAATGGCTTCATTAAAGGTAACAGTTAAGTTTTTGTTCCAGCTGACAGTGCCGCTTAGCGCTTCTTCTGTCAGGGTACGCAATAACTCTTCTGCCCGCGACGCATCAGTTTGCTTCGTTGCGCCGATAGCCTGCTCCAGTAAAGACGAGGCCGACGCCTGAGCATTATCATGCTGTTCTACTAACGCTTCCGTACTCATGTTATTTGTCCTCTATGCTCAGATCCTGCGCCAGCTTCTGCAGATCTTGATCGTTGTTCAGTACCCGCTCCAAAATATTCTCCAACTCTTCTGAGCGGTCAATTTTAGTCATCAGGTCGCGTAATTTATTGCGCGTGGCCATCAGTTTATCTAACGGTTCAACCTGTTTAACAATGGCTGCGGGCTCAAAGTCCTGCATAGATTTAAACTCGAGGTCGACACTGAATTCACTGCCATCACCGGATAATTTGTTATCCACTTTAAAGCTCAGTTTCGGATTCATCCGCTTTAACACTTCGTCAAAGTTATCGCGGTCGATCTGGACAAAACGACGGTCTTTCAGTGGCTTTAAGGCTTCAGTGTTCTGACCGGCAAAATCACCCATAACGCCTACAACAAAAGGCAGCTCTTTTTTAACCGCAGCTCCCTCTGTTTCAACGTCATAAGTAATATGCACACGGGGCTTACGCACCCTGGATAATTTACTGTGAATACTTTCCATTGACTCTCTCCTGTTACTCAGCTGTTATTTGTTGCAGTTCATACCCTTTAACGGGCACTACTTCTGTTGCGGGATCCCCGCCAGCCGGAAGTAATGGTTACGGCTGTTGTTATCGTCTATAAGCTCTTGCAGCAATTCGGGTAAGGTGAGCCCGCTCCAGTGCACTACCTGCTCCAGCGCATAAGAAATAGGCGAATGCGGCTCTGTTTTGCGAAAAAACTCTGCCGCTTGCTTCAAACTGTTCAATACCTGCTCCCGGCTTTGCACCTGCTGCTGTACCGGATCCGTCTGCAGCTGCTGCCCATCTGCCGGCTCTGCACTGTGATCGCTGACTAGATTAGCCATCTGCGCCAACTTATCAGCAGCCAGATAGTTCACGGCATCAAGGCATTTTTGTAGTGTTTTGCTGATAGCACTGGTGGGTTGCGGTTCGCCATTCATGGCGTTATCCATTGCTTGAGACAACAACGAGAACTCTGCAATTGCCTGTTCAATTTGTTGTTTCAACTGTTGATAAAATGGCGGCGAAGATTCTGCTACCGCATCTTTAATTTGTTCCAAACTGGCTATACCGGCATCTGCTTTTTGCTTTTGTCGTTTTTCATCTTTACGCGAGATGTCAGAGGCACGCTCAAACTGCCAGCAAGCATATTGGCCAAACGCAGTAACTTCTGTCAGCGGAATACTCAGAATAGGAGTGATAAGCGCGCCATCCCCCTCATAACCATTCAGGCCGATAAGAGGTGCTATACGAACTTCCATGCCATCTTCATCAGGCAATGGATACAGATGTTGCCAAAAATTTTCTATTAACAAACGCGTCGTTTTAAAGCCCACCGCCAGCCCTGTAAAACCATGAGTTCGGCACAATGCTTCAATTAACCAGGCGGAATACTCTAAATCTTTAACTTCTGTACACAAAACATTGGGAAGTTTCTCTGCTAACGGCCGCCAGTCTGACGCCAGCGCGAGAAAGTCTTCTTCCTCGGCCAATAACGCCCGCTCATTAGCGCGGGCCTGACCGCGGCTGTCTTTAAACTGGTAATACTGCGACGTCGGCGAGATATCAGTACGCGGATCAATGCCGGCAGGGTTGGCTTGGTCAACCGCTTCAATTAACAATTCAAAATCAATTAATTCACTGTATTCCATCACAACAACCAAAATGAGACGTTATCCAGCGAATAATGTTACTTTATTGTTTTAATGATGACAACAATTAACTATTATTTTCTACAGTCTGGCATAAACAGGTATCGTTTTATCCTTTTCATTAACATAACCAGCCTGATTGTCAACTTTTACCAAAATACAGGTAACATTGTCGCGTGCGCCGGCAACCAGGGTTGAATGCAGTAATGCCCTGCTTGCTTCAGCAATATTGTTATGCGCCAGGTATTGGCAAATTTCTTGATCTGTCAGCTCTTTATTCAGACCATCGCTGCACAGCAGAAACAGATCCCCCGGCTGCCAGGCGCCGCTGACGACATCGATCGTTACCGCAGTATCAACCCCTACGGCACGGGTAATAACGTTGGCCAATTCATGTTGCTCTGCTTCGTTTTGATGTAGCAAACCTTGCTCAACCATCTCGTTAACCTGGCTGTGATCGCGGGTGATTTGCCGCAATTGGTTATTCCGCAACAAATAACCACGGCTGTCACCGGCCCACAGCAGGTGGTAATAAAACTTGTCAATCAGCAACACCACGACGGTAGAGCCGGCCGTATTGCCCTGTAAATGTTGCTCGCTGTAACGGCATAGTTCACTGTTTGCCTGCTGCAGTGCTTCCGTCAACAATTGCACCGATGGCTGATTACTGCGTTGTACCGCCACTCTGACCGCATCCACAACTAACTGACTGGCGACATCTCCGGCAGCATGTCCGCCCATGCCGTCAGCGACAACCCAAACACCGCTGTCAGCCAGATCCAAACAGGCGTCTTCATTTAATTTACGTACCAGCCCCTTGTGTGTTTGGGCATGGGATACTACCTGTCTCATCGTTATACCGTTCCACTACAGTTAATGTCTGCACTCTGCCAGTGCCAGCGCTGCCAATCACCGGCCAACATAGCAGCATACTGGCTGACCTGCGGTAATCCATTCGTTACTAAAGTACAGGGTGACACCTGCTCAGAGCCGGCTGTCCACCACAGGCAATAGCGGCCAAACTGTTGCCGGTAACTGTGATGCAGCAATAAAGCGGCGTCCAGCGGGCAATTTGACTGCAACACCCATGCCGGCCGCCCCTGTGCCGATGCCATCTGCGCCGTACTGATTTGCTGTGGCTGTGGCCAGTCAAACTGCGCCTGAGCCATAGCCGCCAACCAGCTGTCAAAGTTAAAATCATCTTCCAGAGTCAATAGTGCCTGCTGTTCCAGCACATCTGACCATGTACTGTTGTCACGGGCATGCACCGGTGTACATGGCATAACTTTAGCCAGGGTTAACGGATAGTGCCGGCCAACCTGGTCAACACTTGGCATCAAACATCCCATCATTGCGTCTTTACCACACACGCCGGCTGATAAAGCAAAGTGCCAGACAGGGCTGGTTAAATAGGTGCTAAGCCAGGTATCCGCCAACTGCTCGCGGCTGACAGCTAACACTGCCTGCAGCCATTCGTTCCAACTGTCAACGAAGTCCGGCGCCAATCCCTGAGCCAAAAAATCACCACGGCCCGGGATCTTACCGCACATGCCGACGTCGGTTATAAGCTTGCCGGACAACTGAACGTCTCCAATGCACTACTCCAGAACGGGTTATTTACGGTATCCGGTACCAACTCTACCCTGGCGCTGTTACCCTGCACTGCCAGATGCAACACCATGTCTGTGCGGGTTTGTGGCCGGTCTTGTGTCAGCTCATCAAGAAAACGGAACCATGACCATTCTCCCTCTTTGCTGATATTAGATGGTAAGCCTGAATTAGCAGGGGTAAACACCAGCCGCGTTTGCAACTTGTTACGATCGCCGGGCCAGAAAAACTGCCGTGAGCGTGTCGGGCCGTGGCGATAAGATAACTCCTGGCCATCCAGCTCTAACAGCAAGTGGGTAATATGCCGATCTAAATAAAGTGGCCTTAAACTAAAGCCGACTTTCAGCTTTTGACTACCGCCATCGAAGAAGGCTGCGCGTATTTTCTCAGCATTTTGGAAAGTCCTCAGCACACTGCTATCCAAACCAATGTCTTTTTTAAAGGTCCAGCTGGAGCGACTGGTGTTCACAAATGGTTGCAAATAATCTTTAAAGAAGCTGTCTAACGTGCCGCCGTAGCCAAAGAACCGTTCGAAATCACGCAACTTGATATCGTCTTTGCTGCGGCGGTTTAACGGGTAGCGTCCGGCGATAGCCCGTTTATACTCCGCCAGTACAGTGCCCTGCCACGCTTCATTTATATGTTGGCGGCTGCCTTTGGCGAACAACTTACCGGTATCTGCCGACAACTCACCCAGCCAAACTGAAAACGGTGCGGGAACATCGCTTTTTAACCGCCGCAATGCCACGCTCAACTCATTACCGCCCTCAGCGTTCAGCTGGTTAGCGTAAGCCTGACGAGCCATGCCACCCGGAATATACAGCCGCTCGAGATACTCATTGTACATACGGCTGGTTTGCGCGATTTGTTCCAACTGCGCATCACCGATATTGAGTAACTGACTAAAAGCCTGTTCAACTTCTTTACCAGGTAACTTTTGCGTCAGCGCAGACATATCATCAGGCAACAACCGGTTTAAGCGCGATTTTTGGCTGGAAAACTGCGTATCGGCCACTTTACCGGCGACATCCTTCGCCATATTAGCTTCAGCCGACTCCGGTAAACTGGTTAGCCGCACGTTTTGCTGTATCGCTTTAATAATATTCTGAATAGGCTGTTCCGGGCCAGACAGCACCTTGGTAACAAAAACACCCTGTTCAACGTCATCTACCGATCTGATGCTGATGTCATCCAGCAATTCCTGCCACAGATAAACATAATCACGCAGGTACTTTTCCGTCACCTGTTCCGATAAGCTGCTGTCGGCCTGGCCGTTCTCACCTTCGGCTTGCTCGCCGTATACCCAGCTGTCTTCCATCAGGCTGCGGATAATGCGGCGTTTTTCCACATTAAACAAACCGTGAAACCCCTGATAGGTATACAGACCGGAGATCCCCTGCTGCAGCGGTAAGCCGCTTTTACGCTGCACCACTTTTACCCCGTCGGTGCCCAGTACATCAACCAGACGAAAATCCGGAATATGGCTTCTCACTAATTCGGTACGGATCCGCTGATAGGCCCGCTCAGCCAAAGGCACGGTAAGCAACAGTTCACGGGCAGCAATCACTACGTCATCGTTGTAGGATGCGCCCTTAATGCCATTTTCCAGCAATGCCTGCAGATGATTTTGCAACGATAAGCGCAGCGGTAAGTTAACGTCGCCCGGGAAACGTCGCTCTACATATAAAGAAAACCAGGAACTGACTTGCTCCGCATTAAAATACTGTGGTTTAAACACCATCAGATAGGTTTTCAGTGTTTCATATAAATAATCACGATGTTGCGCATTAAGCTGCATTTCAGCGGTAAGGCTGTCGAGTAAAAATGGCACAAAGCTATGATACAAACCGCTTTGATAGGCTGTTTTTGCCGCCTGCCCCAATTTATCACCCTGATATAATCCGAGGTTCTTCGGCCCGTCGGTCGGCAGCGCGCCGGCATAACCGGCTGGTAAATCACGTAACAAATTTAACTGTGCGTTTAATGCAACAACATCCTCAATATCCGTGCCCGACTCTGTCAGTTGCTGATAATCAGCAATAGACCGACTGACTTCATCTACCAACCCGGTGTTCCAATTGTAACTACCTGCCCAGGCGACAACTAACCACACCGCTGACACCGCTGTTGCGGCTAACACACCGCGGCGGATCAGCCGGTGCCTGGCTTTATGCTGCAAGTTTACCGACGCCAGCTCGCGCTCAGGAATAACAATTTCTTCAAAGAAACGTTTTATAAAGTAGCCTTTACCTTCGCCGGTTTGCCGGCGCAGTGGCGGCTCTGCCAAACCAAAGTTACTGCCCAGCTGCGACATAATGCGATCTATCGGCACCCCCTCCTGGGTTGCACTGGCAATATAAACACCGCGCAACATGGTGGCTTTTTCAAACGGATTCGGCGCAAAAATTTCTTTCAAAAAATCATCTGCTGCACTTTGCAACAGCCGCAACTGGCGCGGAAACTCGTAAATAGCGGCGCGGTTTTCTGCATCGTGTTCGAATTGCAGACGGCTGAATAAGCGTTGCGTCAAGCGGTTAATAATGGCGTGAAACTCTTTGTTAAACTGCGCAACTACGCCTTTTTCGCTGTCATCCTGCGCGGCGTCAAATGTCATGCCCCATACTTGCTCGCGCTCTTCTTCGGTCAGGTTGTCAAAAAACTCGGTAAAGCCAGCAATTAAATCCGCCTTGGTAAACATGACATAGACCGGGAAACTCATACCTAACTGGTTTTGCAGCTCTTGCACCCGCTGTTTTATCGCGCGTGCATGCAAGTTACGTTCGGTTCTGGTTTGGTTCAGTAAATCCGCCAGGCTAACGAACACTATAACGCCATTAATCGGCCGGCGCGGGCGGTGCTTACGTAACAAACCTAAAAAGCCCTGCCAGGCAGTGGAGTCTTGTGCCGCATGGCTATCCTGAGTGGTATAGCGGCCGGCAGTATCTATTAATACGGCTTGATTGGTAAACCACCAATCGCACTGCCGGGTGCCGCCGATACCTTCAATCGCATCGGCACCCATATGTTCTTTCAGTGGAAATTCCAAACCAGAATTATGTAAGGCGGTAGTTTTACCCGATCCCGGCGGACCAATCAGCATATACCAGGGTAACTGATAGATGTCGCGTGCCTTGCCAAAGCGGGCATGCTTTAAAATATCCAGCGCTTTTTGCATCCGTTCGCGTAATACGTCGATGTCACGCTTAGCCAACTCATCATGCTGCTGAAATTCATCACCGTTAAGTAAGGTATCAACCGCTTGCTTGTGCGAACGCGTTTCACGCAGGCCTCTAATATAATGGGTGCCGCCCCAAAATAGTGCGATAACCAGCAGGGTCACCAATCTTGCACTGGCACCGGCCAACGGCTCGTACCCGGCAATTGCCAACAAAGGCCCGCCAAACCATATCAATAACGCTAATGCCAATAAACCCAGCACAGTAATAAAAACGCTGGATTTCAGCAATCTGACCAGCGATTGCAGCGCGGTTTTAACTTTCATAACACTTCCCTTGTTTAAGGCCTTACTGTAGCAAGTCTATTTCAACGCGACGGTTCAAAGCGCGATTAGCAGCACTGTCGTTTTCGGCTATCGGATTGGCATCACCATGCCCCTCCGGCCATAACCGGCCGCGCAAATCTGCGCCTGCCGCCAGGGCATCGGCCATAGCGTTAGCCCGCGCCAACGATAAATGCCAGTTAGACGGATATTTGCTGGTAAAAATAGGCAGGTTATCGGTATAGCCACTCACCAGAATGCGGCCTTGTGTGCCTTCCAATGCTCTGGCGATCTTCGCCGCCACCGGCGCAAAGCCTTCATTAATACCGGTACTGCCCGGGCTGAATAATTGGTCTAAACCAACGCGAATGCGCACCCTGTCCGGTAGCTCGATCACTTGCAGCAACTCGCGGCGAATTTCAGTTTGCAATAATTGCTGCAAGCGAATGGCATCCTGACGAGCTTTGGCTGATGCCGGCTGCGGCGCGTCTTGTTCCCAGCTAACCAGGGTGTTCAGTTGGCGGTGAACCTGATCGGAGTAACTGTTTATCTGATAATTCAGATACATATAACAACCTAACAAAGCGGCACCCACTACCGAGCACAACACCCACAGCGGGAACTCAGCCTGTAGCTGACTTGCAGCGACAACCTGACTGCGCCAGCCGGGGGAGAGCTCACGCGGTGGTTCGCCGCGTTGGCTGTGAATGGCTTTATAAGCACGCTCACGAAAACCTTCCAGTTTTTCAAAACCGCGCTCTTCTATCCGCATCTTGCCGACAAAACCAAATGACAAGCAAAGGTACTGCAGCTCTAACAGCAGCAAATGCTCTTTCGGCGCGGCAATAGCGCTGTCGAGCAAAGTGAAAAAGTACTCTCCACCGAAGGTTTCATTATGGAAAGTTGACAATAAACTCTCGGTAGCCCAGTCACTGTTGCCACCCCAGCCGGTATTAAGTACTGTTTCATCAAGAAACGAGCACATGCAGTAGCGGGCTTTTTCTATCAACTCACTGCTGATGCCTTTGTAGCGAAGTTGTTGTTCATACTGGTTAATCAGTTGCACACAGCGCGTTTTTAACCCTGGTACATCAGCATGCTGTACTGTACTGCGAATAGGCGCAACCAAGGAGAATAACGCCCCGGCTTCATCAATGAGTATGTTGTCGCTGATCGACAATACCTGCAGCTTTTGTGCGCTCTCCGGCGAGCGCACATTGGCAGACATCCGTGTTTTATCATTGTCGCCGGTGTTATCCGCTGCCACTGCAGCTACCGCACTTTTTACCGGCGCCCGCCCACCGGGTCTGGGTTTCATCACTGTTTTATCAGACATTGCTTACCGTCCATGTTAATCAGTCGCCGTAAGGCGGTTATGCCTTTATTGCCCAAAGTTCAATTTTCAAGCCTGGATAGTTACCGGATAAATGCAGGGCTAAGCCGCCGCTGTTTGCCAGCCGCTCCCAATAAATACTGCCTTTGTCCAGTTGGAAATAGTGATAACCGGCATGATAAGGAACTTGTCTTGGCGCGACCGGTAAGCCGGTTACCCCAATACCGGGCAACTGGTTATTTACCAATTCACGGATATGCTCCACGGGGCCTATTTTTAACCGCGCCGGTAAATGTTTACGAATATCGTCTGCCGGCAGGTCTGCAGCAACCGCCAACACAAACTGAGCGTACTCCAGCAGAGATTTATCTGTCAGCGGCGACACCAGGATGCCAAACTTAGCTTGTTCCAGTGGCAAGGCTTGGGCTGTTTGTTCCAGTACCACACTGAGTGTTTGGTTCATAATGACGCTAAGGTTGCCGAAAACGGTTGTCAGATCATCATGTTGATAAGCCGGAAACTGCGGCGGACGCTTTTGCCGTGCCGTAAACGTGGCAAGTTCGCCCAACATAGAAATCATTAAACGATACAGGCTGTGCGGATGCTCCAGCACGCCGGTTTTCAAGTGCCGTAGCAAAGGTTCATAGCGGTTAAGCACCTGCAACATCAGAAAGTCGGCGATGGAGTTGGCTGTACCCTGCCCCTTGCCCAGGCGATCGGCTAAGGCATCAGCACGCTGACACAACATACCAAGCGCTTCATTTATAAACGCTGACAGCTCACCATCCTGCTGCACATCTACCAGCGGCGGAATAAACTTTTTCAGCAGCTTAACTTCGCCTTGCTCTGATACCTCACGGATCCGTGCAACCGGCATACAAATAAAACCACCACGGTCTTCTGATTCCAGCTTAAACAGCAGTTTAAGCTTAGCCAGTTGCAACAACTCGGTAGCCTCTTCCGCCAGGCTGTTATCTGCCACACTGTGTTCAGCATAGCCGTAGCGGCTTATATGTGAACTGTCGTGGCTGCTGATATTCTGACTGCTGCTTTTATCCATCGCCAAACACAGATAAACCAGCTGATCGCGACAGCTTTTGCCAACCTGAATAGCTGCCGGCAATGCTTCAACTGCCGGTAACTGTAGTACAGTGCCATCGGGTAAAATGGCCTCCAGTTCTGACAAAGCAAACTGGCCGAACTTCAGGCTTTGCGGGTCAACAACACAACGACGCACGCCCCAGCCATAAGGCAATTGCATACTAAGCTGCTGCTGCCTGCTGTAATCAAAATAACGTTCCTGCTGCTGAAAATGCTGCGGCCTGAGAAACAAGCCCTCAGACCAGGCGATACGACTAAAATCACTCATGCTGTAAATCTCCGGGGCAGACAGTTTAACGCTTACGTTCTAAATCATGCTCACGGATATACACCGCCAGTTTATCAACATAGACATAAAAGTCGTCGTAGCCGGTGGGCTTTACATCAACCACTGCACGCCACCTGGCACCTTCAATGTCGCGATAAGCAACCACCACTGCCACGGCACGGGTAGCCGGCTGTAACGCCATCCGGTACTCACTGCGTTGGCCCGGTTCAAATACCAGCTCATCTTTTTTCAGCAAGTCGGTGCGTAAAATAGCGTCCGGATTATCATACAAGGCAAAAAAGTCCTGATTTTCAAATACCGTTTTTGATGCCAACTCGTATACCTTGATGATTACCGGAGACGGGCGACCGTCAAGATCCGGATTAATATCCTGTGCCACACGAAAATGCAGCTTGGTGGATGGCGGAAACGTTGCATACACCGCCTGACAACCTGCCAATACGCTAACGCTTAACCACAGCACTACCAGCATTTTTATTGTTTTCATCTCTACCACTCCTTAAGGTATCGTTAAAACAGCTACCGCAACCTGTTTATTTTTTGCGTAAAAAGGCTTCATAGGCGCTGATAAAATCATCATTAACGCCCTGTTTATCTTTATTATTCAGTTCTGCTGCCAGCTCAGCATGCAAGGCTTTGTAGCGTGCCCACAACCGTGCCTGGCGCTGTGCCGGATTTAACTTGTCAACAAAGCTGCCACCAAAATCACCGGCTTCTATTCGTTGCGGCGCCAACTGCGTCAGTAAGCCGGCCATAGCGCCACCTGCACCGGCAATAATGGCCGATTCATGCCGGCTGATATCGGCAAACGCCTCGGCTATCGCCTGGCGTGGCGGCATAAAACTGGAGCCGCGGCGGTTAAATAAGTTATGAAAGGCGTCATCGATATTGGCGGAAAATTTCAGCGGGTTATTTTCCCGCTGCTGGAAAGTAGTTTGATTAACCCGAAAACTGTTTTTTACTTCCGAGCGCGCATGCATAACGCTAACCACGCCCTGTAAGGACTGTTGCAATGCCTGCCCCAATTGCTCCCACCAGGCGGCAGAGTCGGCGGCTTGCAGATTCGCTTCAGAAACACCTAATCCCTTGAGAAAGGCCTGTAAGCAGGACTGCTCTTCAGCCGGCATGTTTTGTTTTACCGGTTTATCCACAACCGCTTTGTGGCTGCTTTGCAATGCGGCCGCAACCGGAGCCGCCGGTGTTGCAACGGCGTTATCATTAGTTTGCCAGGCTGATGCCCAGTCATCCGGTATTAATGCCGCAGGCGCTAAGAAATGGTCATCCATTACTAACTCAGCACCGGCTTGATGTTGTGGTGGCGCCATATCGGCAGAGCGTCCGTTAAAGCTATTGGCAGACACATCAGAAATCAGCATGCCATTGCCGGCAGACGCTGTGATATTTTGCGATTGGCTCATTACCGGAGTAGTGCCCGGTATCGCCGATGGCTTTGGCTGCAAGTCGGCAACAGTTTGCAATTCATCTATCAGCGCGACCTGAATTTCGTAATCACCCATGCAGAGCAAATCGCCGTTTTTCAGCGTATGGCTGTTACCCTGGCCAAGTGCGTCCACCGCGCGGTTTACAAACAATCCGTTGGTTGATTTATCGGTGATAATAAAGGTGCCGTCTTGATGACGGATAACGGCATGCTCTGATGACACTACCCGTTCCGGGTCTGGCAGATACCAATCAGCTTGCTCTGAGCGGCCCAAGGTACCGCCACTGCTGTCAAAGCGTTTTACGGCAACCTGTCGGGGTGATAGCCTGTGATAACTCAGTACTGATAACTCAAGTAACATATCCCTTCGTCCCGCTTCCCGTTCCTGACACTAAAAATACAATTTATTTACCTTAAATCGACGCAAAAGATTAAGTTAAATTTATTGTTGCGTCAATAGCGCATAAGTTAACAACTAAGCAAAATGCGATGATGACTGCAGCTAAAATATGTGGAATAATCGCGTTAATTTAACATTTGGCCGGCGTTTTGTTTATAAATACCAGTGCGGCGAAGATCAGTACCTGATTAACAAGGAGTGAATTATGGCAGTTCAGGACAGCACGGGCGTTAGCGGCGTAACCAGCGATACTGCTATTGATGCAGATAAAACGCGTTATGCGGTAAAACCCTCCGCTACGGCGGCTAACACAGCAACAGTGCCTGCTATACAAGAAGGTATGCTGATCAAAGAACGCTACCTGCTGGAGAGCAAAATTGGCTCCGGCGGCATGAGTGACATATATCGTGCAACTGATATCTTTTTACGTGATGCCGGCGTTGCTAATAACACTGTGGCAATAAAAGTATTGCAACAGCAATTTGTCAGTCAACCGGAAGCGTTACAGTTGCTGCTGCAGGAAGCGCATAAAACTCAACTGCTGTCACACCCGAATATCGTCAGGGTGTTTGACGTTGATGTTGATCAACAGCATTACTTTATTGTGATGGAGTTTCTTGATGGTGAAAGCCTGGAGCAGGTGATAAAGCGCTATAAACCCAAAGGTTTACCGCTAAAATCAGCGTTGAAACTACTGCAACAAATTGCTGATGCATTAGACTTTGCACACCGCACCGGCATTGTTCATGCCGATCTTAAACCGGCAAATATTATGGTAAACCGTGCCGGCGACGTTAAAGTACTGGATTTTGGTGTATCGCAAAAACTACAGTTAAACCACGATATATACGCTGCAGAAACGCATAGCCAAACGGCACCGTTAAGTGGCTATACGCCTGCTTACGCCAGCCCGCAATTACTGGCCGGTGCCCCCCCCTGTGTCGCCGATGATGTATTTTCTTTTGCCTGCCTCAGCTATGAGCTACTGACCAGTAAACATCCGTTCGAACGGCTACCGGCAGATAAGGCTGCGCAGCAAAAGAAACAGGCAGCTAAGCCAGCACATTTAAATGTGTTGCAATGGCGCGCGCTGCAACAAGCTTTGCAATTTGACCATAACTTGCGCAAAACCAGTATCAGTGCGCTGATCAAGCGGTTTAATCAACCGGTATGGCAGCCGGTGGCGGCCACAGCGGCAGTGATTGCTCTGGCTTGGGGTGGCTGGCATTACCAACAACAGCAACAAACCGCACTACTGGCGCTGCAGCAAAAAGCGGAGGCTGTCTCAGCACAGCAACAACAGTATCAACAGTTGGCGGAAGCAGCACCTGCCGACCTGCTTGGTGCTTTGAGTGCAGATGAGCAAGGCTCGCTGCAACGCGAAGCTTTGTTGCGCTTACGTCAGGACAGCGTACTGCAACATTTTGAGCAGCAAATTGATCAAATTATCAGTGATCGTAGTTTTAACTATCCAAACTATCCGCAAATTGAGCAATTGCTGGCCACGGCCTCGGCACTCTACCCTGACTCGCACTACCTGGCAGAAATACGCAGCAATATGCTGCGCAGCAAGCAAACCGCGATCGAGGTACTGCGTTCAAGATTGAACCAATTGTTATTAAACCGCCAATACCAGCGGTTGCAAGGCGACACGCTGGACCCGTATAAAATTGTTGCAGAGCTGCAGCGTATCGACGCTCAATATGTAGCTCAACCGGACAGCGCCGAAACAGCAGCTTTTGTCGCTGCCTTTGAGCAAGCGGTAGCGGAAAATAACGCCCCACAGTTGCAGCAGCTTATTAATGTCGGGCAACTTATTTTTGCCAGGCACAGCGACACAGCAGAGTTAGTTGCCCATGGCCGGCAGTTGGCTGCTGCGGTAGATGCCATGACAGACTACAGCACTGCAGCGGCAGAAAATGCTGACGCGCCCTTTCCGTACCAGGCGGCAGAGTTATTTTATCAACACAGCTTTAATCTGTTGGAACAACAATTGGCCAGCAGCACTGAAGTAGCAGAAGTTGATGCGGTGTACGATAAGCTACAGCACTACAACGCTTTAGTGCCGGCAGATTTTGTCTTACATTCGGCAATGCGGCGCAAACTGGCTGATAAGTACCTGAGTATTTCCGGTGAATTGTTAAAAACGAACCAGGTACGTACAGCAGAGCGTTTGATGCGCCGCGCCAATGAGCTGATGAGCAGTATAAACAGCTGATTAACGATAGCGCTCTACTCCCTCGCACAGCTGTCTGATACCCGATAATGTGCGTGGTGTAGTACGATATAAGTGATCCGCGTTCACTGCTAAATACTGTTTTTTCTTTACGGCCGGCAGTGCATCAAAGCGCTGCCAATAACTGAAATCTGCAACAAAATCGGTGCGTACCGGCTGGATAATCACTTGTGGTGCCGCCGCTATAACCTGCTCAATACCTACTTGCGGGTAATCACCTTTGGCACCGGCAAAGGGGTTGGCTGCTGCGCATAAGGTTAACATTTGCTGAGGCCAGGCATTATTTGCCACGGTGCTTAAGGGCAAGGTACCCATGGCGAAAAACACCGGCACCTGTCGCTTATGCTGATATTCAGCCCGTAATTGTTGCAATTGCTGTGAGAAATCTGCAGCCAGCGCGTTGGCTTGATTATCCTGACCGGTCAGCTGCCCCAGTAAGCGTAATTCTTTGGCGATATCTTCCAGCAGCAGCGGGTCGGAAAATACCACATTGATACCAAATTGCTGCAGACGGAGGATGTCTGACGCAGGGTTGCCGCTACGCCAGGCAATAACCAGATCCGGTTGTAACGCCAGCACCGCTTCCAGGTTAATAGCTGCATAGCTGGCTATGCGTGGTAACTCAGCCGCCTCAGCCGGATAATCACTGTAATCACTAACGCCGACGACCCGGTCGCCGGCACCGATAGCGAACAACATTTCTGTGATATGTGGTGCCAGCGCAACAATACGCTGTGGTGCAGCCTGCACTGCCTTACAACAGCAGAGCACTAACAGTAACAACGTGCACAGCGGTACATATCTCACCAATCAATCCCCCTCTGTGCCTTAATACCGTTATCAAACGCATGTTTAACATTTTGTACTTCACTGACCGTGTCCGCCAGCTCAATCAAGCGCCGGTGACAAGCGCGGCCGGTGATCACCACATGTTGTGTCGCCGGCCGTTGCAGCAACGCCTGTTCAATACGCTGTAACGGCAAATAATGGTAACTGAGCATGTACGTCAGTTCATCCAGTAACACCAGATCGATAGCCGGGTCAGCCAGAAATTGCTCAGCCTGCTGCCATACCAGCTCAGCAGCAGCTATATCTGCGGCTTTATCTTGCGTATCCCAGGTAAAACCGGTGGCCATAACCGCAAACTGCACGCCATGCTGCTGCAGTAAATTACGCTCGCCGCAGTCCCAGCCACCTTTAATAAACTGCACCACCGCTGCACGTAAACCATGGCCTACCGCTCTGGCTACAGTACCAAAACCCGAAGTCGACTTACCTTTACCGTTACCGGTGATCACCAGCAGCAAACCTTTTTCATCCACTGCCGCAGCGACTGCCGAATCAACCTGAGTTTTTAAACGCTGCTGACGCTCTTTGTGACGCTGTTGCTTTTGTTCATCTGTTGTCATAACTACCGCTATAGCCGTTGCCGGCGCATAATTAAAAGGAAAAATATACTGCCGGCCAACGACGTAATCACTCCCAGCGGAATTTCCTGTTGCGGCAGCACAGTACGGGCAAGATTATCTACCCAGATCATAAACAACGCGCCAACAACAGCACACCCCAGCAATAAGCGTACTGAGGTCACACCGAAAAAGTGCCGCACGATATGCGGGATCATTAACCCGACAAAAGCAATGCCGCCGCATTGTGAAACAATACATGCCGTAAGCAACGCCGTAGCCAGCAATAACACCAGCCGCAAACGTTGCGTATTAACACCTAAAGTACGGGCACTGTCGTCACTGAGTAATAATGCATCGAGTTGCCGGCGCAAAGCCAACGCCAGCAGCAATACCAAAAGCGTAACCGGCGCCAGCAACAATACGCTGTGCCAATTGACTGGGCTTAAACTACCCATTAACCAGAAAATCACCCTGTTAGCGGCAAAAGGCTCGGCAAAATATAAGATAAAGCTGCTGATTGCGCTGAGCATAAAAGACACTGCAACCCCGGCAAGTAAGGTGATTTCTATCCTGCGCCAGTTTTGCCCCGCACACACCATAAACACCAGCGCTACGGCAAACAAAGCGCCGCAAAATGCGCCCAACGCCATACTTACCATCTGAGGCGGCAGCACCACACTGACTAAGGTCGCCCCCAGTCCGGCGCCTGCCATTAGACCAAAAAGATAAGGGTCGGCCAGTGGATTGCGGCTGGCATTTTGCAAAATAGCGCCGCTGATTGCCAACCCGGCACCAACAAGCACAGCACAAAGCAAACGTGGTAAACGGATTTGCCAGATAATCGTTTCTGCCAGTGCAGATTGCGGCACCTGCCCGCTTAATACTTTAACAATATCACTGACACTAAGCGTTGCACTGCCGACGTTCAGGCTTAACAGCATACTAAACAGCAGTAACAGCACCGCCAACAACATTGCCAGGGCATAATGCTTTTTTAACATACCGGCTCCGGCATAAACGTAACTTGCAACTTTCGTAGCCGGCTTTGCATATTCACTTCACACGGCAGACCAAATACCTCCTGCAACATATCGGGTCGCAGCACTTCAGCAGGCGCACCAAATGCACACTGCCGACCCTTATTCAGCAACAAGATTTTGTCACAATACATTGCAGCAAGATTTAAGTCATGCAAACACGCCAGTACCGGAATAGCCAAACTGCGTGTCAGCTGCAATATCTGATGCTGATACTGTACATCCAAATGGTTAGTGGGTTCGTCCAGCAATAACAACGCCGGTTGCTGGACCAGGGCGCGGGCGATGTACAACCGCTGCAATTCTCCGCCGGATAACGTATCCGTAAGCTGTGATGCCTTATGCAGTAAGCCAACCTGTTGCAGGGCTAACGCAACCTGATGCTTATCATGGCTGTTACTCAGCTCAAACCAGCTTTTATGCGGTAATAAGCCCATCGTAGCGACTTGCTCTACTGTTAAACTAAATAAAGGCGGCGCTGTTTGGCTGACCACGGCCAGGCTTTTTGCCAACTCCAGGTTGCTATAGCGTGCTAATGCCCGCTGGCGCAGCATAATATTGCCACTATCGGGCGCCAATTCACGCTGAATAAGCCGCAGCAATGAGCTCTTACCGGCGCCATTAGGCCCGATAATGCCGATAAACTCGTCATGCTGTTGGGAAAAGCTGATGTTATGCAGCACAGTTTGTGTACCAAGCTGCAATGAAACGGCTGAAAGCTTAAGCAAAACCCACTCCTGACAAATGCAGCAGGCCCGCCGGTAAATGGGGGAACCCCGCTGCTGTGAACTCCCGCACGCAGGCGTAATAAGGCTCAGGCAGGTCTCCTGACTTAAAGTGATAACCCACAATCCCCTTCCCGGCATAACATCGCCAGTGGTTAATGATTGCAGCACTTTTTACAGTTGCGGGTACAGTGCAGGCATTTAACCTGCTTCCCTTTTCAGCGGGCATACACCCGCACCTCAGCGCCGGCAAGTGTAACAGAAAAAGATTTCGGGCAGCAAAATGAAAACGCCGGCTTACGCCGGCGTGTTCGAAGCTAAAAAACCTTAGCTGTTAATCTAAGGCACTGATTAACGTTTTATCCAGCCCGTCTTCTTTCAGAATTTTTACGATAGCTTCGCAATGTTCAATGGTAAAATCGCCTTCAGCAATCTGCGTATTGAGCATATTACGGCGCTTCATCACAATATCAGCCACCATTTTCTGGTTTTCGCCTTTAACGCCACCCATTTTGCTATATAGCTTATCTAAATACGGATATAAGGTTTTCTCAGCATCATAAGCTGCAGCGCGAACTGTCGGGTGAAAATCTTCACAGGCATTCAGATTAAGTAAATAAAAGTTCAGGTAGCCGGCAACGGTTACCAATTTATAATCCTGTGTATCGGCAGCAGCTGAGGTTGAAAACACTGCTGCAGCAATCACTGCACTTGCCCACTTTTTCATTATGACTTCCTGTTTGTTCACTTGCGTTGTTAATCAATCTAACCAGAAAGTACTGCTTTTGCAATCTCAGCAGCTTAAAATAAGCATGCTGAAGTCATTGTTATACTATCTGCAAGCCGGTTTTTGCCTGTATTGTAACGTCAATTAATAACTGTTGGTCAAGCCCACAATATACTGAGAATAATTAAACCGGTAAAAGCAGACATTGCCAGCACCATATACAACGAACTGGTTAACCAGAACTTAAGCAGCGTTTTCCCCCAGCTCTGACGATAGTAAAATTTCTGGCATAACAATAAATACAACGGCATCCATAAAAACGCGACCTCCGCCAGGCGGCTGACTATTGTTGCCAACCTCGGCCAGTTGATATAAGCAGGAAGTAGCGACAAGGCCAGATAAAACACCGACATTTGCAGAATAAAACTGTGGCTGTGCAATGCGACAATTAAATGCTCCATGTAGTAGCGGTTTGAGCGGATATACAGCAGCTTTAATAGCAAAGCAAACAATGGCAGCAACAAAAACATCATTTGCGGCGCCAGACTGAAAAACTTATTTATAGCCAATTTCGGATTAGCGATAATAGCGTCCAGCTTAGCATCAAACTCTTTTTGCCCCTGATCAGACAAGAAAGATAGCTTACTGTCGAACGGCGTTTGCTGTTGCTCTTGCTCTATGTCCCGCTGAACCTCTGTTATTACATCCGACCAAATTTTCCGGCCTTGCTCCGTCGGCTGTCCGGGTTGCACTACAGAAGCTTCCGGCATCATGGTATTAACCTTGGTATCAGGCAGCAGCCTGGCGAAGATTAAAAAAGCGATAATCGAGGTAAACAAATACAACCGCAACGGCGGTACATAAGGTACGCGGTGGCCATCGACATAACGGCGGCTTAAAAAGCCGGGCCGGAACCACAGCGGCAGCAGCGTGCGCCAAACGCGGGTATCCCAGTTGCTGAACTCGCCAAAAAATTCAGTAACCACACCGCTGACATTGCGGATATAGCTCTTTTTTTCCTGGCCACACTGATGGCAAAAGTCCCCTTGCAACGGGGTGTAGCAGTTATCACACTGCCCTGCTGATACATCCATTTTTAGTTTACCGGCTGCTTTCTCTCTATGCCGATTCTACGTTAAGCAGTTGTTTTAGCAATAGTTGTCCGCAACCTTGCCGCGGACAGTTAAATTGTCCGCGGACACTCACCCCACCAGCAGTGATATATTTAGTTGTTTTATTTCAACAACTTAATAGTTGGCATTAAAGCTGCTATGACGTTATACAAGCAATAAACAGGGACTTCAGATGATCCAGGGTACAGCGCAGCAAGACAATATTATTCAACGACCACAAAAAAATGCATTACGCCGCTATCTGCCGGGCATTGCTACGGCAGGCCTTATCTCGCTGCTGGCTGCAGCGTTTTTCCAATCTGTCGGTGAAAGCGCCGCTCTGGTTCTACCACGAAATCAAATGCAGTTTGCTACCGTGCAACGCGGTGATTTAGTGCGTGATGTCGCGGTGCAGGGCCGTATTGTCGCAGCCAATGCCCCTACCCTGTATAGCCAGGAAACCGGCCAGGTGCAGCTGTTTAAACAACCTGGCGAAGCGGTAACTCTGGGTGATTTGCTGGCCACCATTACCAGCCCGGCCTTGCAAAACGACCTGCAACAGCAACAAGCGGTGTTAGCAGGCATGCAAAGCGAAGCTGAACGCGCCGAATTGGATGCCCGCGAACAACAACTGGATATGGAGCAAGTTATGAACGCAGCTCAGGTTAACTTATTGGCAGCGCGGCGCGAGCTGCAACGTGCCACACAGTCCATTGAACTGGGCGTGATCCGCAAGCTGGACTTTGACATTGCAACAGACAACCTGACCAAAGCTGAGCTGGAGTTTGACCATGCCAAGCGCAAGGTAGAGCTGGCAAAAGATAAGCTGAGCTTTGAACAAAGTTCGCGCAAGCAAGATATCCACCGTCAGCAATTAGTGGTCGATGAGCTGCAACGTAAAGTTACAGCGTTAAATATCACCGCCCCGGTAACCGGCCAACTGGGCAACTGGTTGGTAGAGCAACAAAGCCATGTGTTGCCGGGCCAGGCGCTGTTAACCGTAATCGATTTAAGCCAATACGAAGCAGAACTGGCGGTGCCGGAAAGTTACGCCCGTGATTTACAGCCGGGCCAACAGGTAGAAGTTAACCTGGGTAGCCAGCTACTAAGTGGCACCATTAGTTATATCGCTCCGGAAGTGCGCAATAACCAGGTTAGCGCACGGGTACGTTTTGTTCAGGCCGATAACACACAGTTGCGCCAAAGCCAACGCTTAACCGCCCGCGTTATTCTGGAACACAAAGAAAATGTACTGAAAATTGCCCGTGGTGATTTTGTCAGTTCCGGCGGCGGCCGCCAGGCCTATCAGGTGTTGGATAATCAGGCGCTGCGTAAAAATGTCGAGCTGGGTGCGCTGTCGGTGCAGTGGGTAGAAATACTTAGCGGAGCTACCGAAGGCGAGCAGTGGGTAATTTCCAACCTCAGTGATTTTGAAGATCACAGCAGGGTAAATTTGAACTAATTGGATAAAAATAAGGACAAGAAGATGATAACGCTAACTAATTTAAGCAAGATATTTCGCACCGAGTTAATTGAAACTCATGCCCTGCGCGATATTAATCTGCAGGTAAATGAAGGTGAGTTTGCTGCATTAACCGGGCCGTCCGGCTCAGGTAAGTCAACGCTTCTGAATATTCTCGGCACTCTGGAAAACTTTGATGCCGGCGATTATCTGCTCGATGGCATATCGGTAAAAGGTTTATCAGATGCCGCGCTGTCTAAACTACGTAATGAAAAAATCGGTTTTATCTTTCAAAGTTTTAACCTGATAAAAGATTTCAGCATTTATGACAATATCGAGCTGCCACTGCGCTATCGTGGTTTAAAAGCCAGTGAGCGCAAACAGCGCATTGAACATGCGCTGGAGCTGGTGGGCCTGCATGCCAGGCGCGACTATCTGCCGGGGCAATTATCCGGCGGCCAACAACAGCGGGTGGCTATCGCCCGAGCTATTGCCGGTCAGCCGCGTATTCTGCTCGCCGATGAACCTACCGGTAACCTCGACTCATTGATGGCCCGCCAGGTAATGGAACTGCTGGAGCAGATAAACCAGCAAGGCTGCACCATTTTAATGGTTACGCATGATCCGGATCAGGCGCGCCGCGCCGGACGACATATTCAGATCATCGATGGCCAACTAAGTGACGCGGTGTTATACGACCCCCTGGCGGCACAGAGCGCTTAAGGAGCTGAGCATGGAACAGTTTATCTACTATCTTAAAGTCAGCTTTGTCAGCATTAAGCGTGCACCACTCCCCTATGCTTTAACCATTTTTATTCTGAGTGTGGGCTTGGGTATTTTTTTTGCCAATGCGACGTTTTACTACCAACTGAATTCCGATCCGCTGCCGCATAAAAGCAGTAAATTGTTTTTCCCGATGATGCTGTTGGCACCTTACGAGTGCACAGACTGCAAACCACCCGCGGTGCTTAGTTACAGTAATATAGAAAAACTCAGCCAGAGCGATATCCCCTCAGCCAAAACAGCAATGTACAGTGCCGATGGTTATCTGCGCAAAAATGCTGAACAGACCCCTATGCCGGTTAATATCCGCATTACGCAGCGCGATTTTTTCAGTATGTTTGACGTACCGTTGCTGCATGGCAGTGTTTGGCCGGATAACAGTGCCAGGCTTGAAATCATTCTGAGCAAAGCCACAGCTGAAAAACTCTTTGGCCGTACCGATGCTGTAGGTGAAAAGCTGTTACTGGATGACCGCCATTTAACGGTGACGGCCGTGTTGGATGACTGGCAAATGCTGCCGCGGTTATACGACGCCAATAACCGTAACCATTTGAGCCCTGCGGATGATATTTACCTGCCATTGGAAACCGGTTACGACATGAATTATCTGTCTAATACGCAGTCGCAAACCTTTGATGATACCGATTACCGCAAGTTAAGTACTCAGGGACGCACCGGTGCTCTGAACCAACTGCAATACTGGGTGCAACTGGACACCCCGACCGCCCAACAAGCTTACAAGCAGTTTATGGCCAATTTGGCACAGGATGAAAAGGTTGCCGGTCGCCATCCGTCGGAACCCAATAACCAGTTAGTAGCAATGCGTAATATTGTTAACTATTTTGGCGGCGAAAGCAGCGACATCAAAGCTTTCGCGTTGGTCACATTGTTGTTTTTACTGGTGTGTTTATTTAATGCCAGCCATTTGTCTTTAAACCGCTATTTAGGTAATCAGTATGAATTTAGCCTGCGCCGCGCTTTGGGTGCAAGTCGCGGTCAGTTGCAGTTGCAAATGCTGGCCGACGTATTATTGATGGCAGTGTTCACTATCGCCGGCGCGCTGCTGACCGGCTATGCCGGTATAAAACTGATGAACCATCTGTTGCCGCGTAACAGCCTGTTCTCTTCGTGGGACCTGCCGCTGTTACTGAGCTTACTGGCTGTCGCTTTTATCTGCAGCTACCTGGTTACGCTGTACCCGTCGCTTCGCGCCTCTTTTGGTACTTTAAATCAGCAGCTTAAGGAATAATAGCTATGTCATTATATTTACTGTGTAAAGTGTTGTTCAGCCGTAAAGTAGTAACAGCCCTGTTGTTACTTCAACTGGCCATGACGCTGGCGCTACTGCTAAACAGCTTGCTGCTGGCACAACAAACTCAGCAGCAACTCAATCAACCCACCGGATTGGATCTGGACAATACTCTGCTGGTACAACTTAAACCTACTACTGCAGCATTACGGGTTTATCCGGCACTGGAAGAATTACTCAACCGGCAACTGGATGCGGTGCAAGCGGTTCCCGGTGTCATCGCAGCTGCCTATTCCAACCAATCTGTCCTCCTGCACGGCGGTAATAACGGCAATATTTATGTGTTAGAGCAACAAGAACGCACTAATGTGTCTACTGTGCCAATGTACTTTGTATCAAAGGGTTTTTTCAACGTCCTGGACAGCAAGGTAATTCAGGGTGAACTGCCACAGCACTCCGTGTCACTGGACGCTCCGGGCAGCCCGGATGTGGTATTAACCAGCAGTCTGGCAGACAAACTGTTTGCCGGTACGCCAGCTGTGGGCCAACAAATTAATCGCGGCCGGGTGGCAGCGGTTATCAATGACTTTTACGGCCAGCGCAGTGGTGACCATATTATGTATAACAGTGTACAGGTCGCCCCACCTTATGGTGTTGATTGGGGCTACAGCATTTTGTTGCGCACTGATCCGGCGCAGACCGAATCCGTAAGGCGGCAACTCGCCTCAGTGTTGCGTAATGTTGAATCTAACATCGAAATCTATCATATCCGCTCTCTGGCAGAACAACATCAGCACTTGTATCGAAACGAGTATGGCCTCGCCATGTTGTTAGGGGTCTTAAGTGCGCTGATGCTGCTGGTCACTATGGTATCCAGCTACAGCAGCACTCATTTTCATGCGCTGAAACGCCAGCAGGAAATTGGTATTAAACGCGCACTGGGTGCCAGCAAAAGCTTAATTTTATTGGAGTTACTCAGTGAAAACTGGCTGTGTACAGCCTTAGGCTCCATGCTGGGTGTGGCATTAGCGCTGTGGTTAAATCAGGCCTTGGCACAAGTTATTTCTATACCGGCATTGAATTGGTATCTCCCGGTGATAACGATAGCGGTACTGCTACTTTGTGTCACTGTCGCAACATGGTATCCTGCGGCTACTGCTACCCGGGTATCACCGGCGACTGCCACTAAAGCCTTATAAACTATGTTGAAATTATTGGTTATTGATGACAATCAGCCAATCTGTCAGGCCCTGCAAACGCTGTTTGCCTTGCAGGGTTATCAGGTACTGTGTGCCGGTTCTCCCGAACTGGCCTGGCAACTGTTAAACGAACACAACATCGACCTTATTCTGCAAGATATGAACTTTAGCACCGGCCAGATGCAAGGCGTCCAGGGCAAAACTTTATTTTACCAGCTACGGGAACGGCGCCCGGATATTCCTATCGTATTAATGACAGCCTGGACGCAATTGGAGATGGTAGTCGAACTGGTAAAAGCCGGTGCGACCGACTATATCGCCAAACCGTGGGACGACCAACGCTTGCTGCTTACTGTCGCCAATGCCCTAAAACTTAAACAGCTAACCGAACAGCAGCAACGCATTGAGCAAGCGCGCAGTGCCGCCTTTGCCGGTAAAGACTTATGCGGTTTGGTATTTGCCAGCAGCCAAATGCAGCAATTGCTGCAGATGACTCTGCAATTGGCGCCATCGCAGGCAGCCGTGCTGATCACCGGCCCCAATGGCGCAGGCAAAGAAGGTATTGCCAATGTGTTGCATGCCAACTCACCACGCAAAAATAAGCCGTTTATTAAAGTAAATATGGGCGCCCTACCGGCAGATTTACTGGAAGCGGAGCTGTTTGGCGCTGAGGCCGGTGCCTACAGTGGTGCTAACAAAACCCGCATTGGTCGTTTTGAAGCAGCAGATGGCGGCAGCTTGTTTTTAGATGAAATTGGTAACTTATCCTTGGCTGGTCAAGCTAAGTTATTGCGCGTGCTGCAAACCGGCGAATTTGAACGCTTAGGTTCAAGCCACACACGTAAGGTGGATGTAAGACTGATCAGCGCCACCAACAGCGATTTAGACACTGCTATTGTGCAGGGCCAGTTCCGCCAGGATTTGTACTACCGCGTTAATGTAGTGCAATTGGCTCTGCCGGCGCTCAACGAGCGTCCGGACGATATATTACCGCTGGCACGCTATTTTCTCGCCGGTAAAAAAACGTTAAGCCATGCTGCTGAGCATATACTGTTAAACTACCGCTGGCCCGGCAATGTGCGCGAGCTGCAAAATGTCTGTCAGCGAGCGCTGCTGCTAAGTAGCAGTGATGAAATACAAAGCGCCGATCTGGGTTTAGCGGACACGGTCAGCATAAACAAAAGATCGCTGGATGATATCGACCGTGTTCAGTTAGAACAGGCACTGCTGCAAGCCGGAGGCGTGGTGTCCCGTGCCGCCAGGCAGCTTGGTATCAGCCGCCAGGCATTATACCGACGCATGGAGCATTACGGTATTGATGCGCCCTGACTTACGCTTTAGCAGCCACAGTCGGCTGAACCTGTTGTGTCTGGTACTGACAGTGCTGGCCCTTGCTCTGCAGCATAGCTTTTTCGGCAACAGCCCGGGCATCACTGCCGCAATTTGCAGCGCAGCTATTGGCCTGGCCCTGCTGTTGCACTGGGCAATAACACCACTGAGACTGGAAATACAAGCAATTAACCTGCATGCGCAAAACCTGCAGGATGGCAGTTTTAACACCAGTGCCAATCAACTGACTGTGCACGAACTGCGGCCACTGGCAGACAGTCTGCAGCGGATGTCAGCACAACTGAGGGCTGAGCGAGCAACCTTATACCAACGTGAGCTGTTGCTTGATACTGTGCTGCAGAGCAGCCCCACTGCGCTGCTGCTGACTGACGCAGCTGATACGGTGCTAATGAGCAACGCTGCAGCAAGGCAACTGCTACACGCCAGCAAAGCGTTTGATGGCAGTAAGCTTCACACTATTGCGACTGATAAGCCTGAACTGCATCAGGCACTAATGCGGCAGCAACAGGGGTTGATCCGGTTGGATACCGCTGAGCAAAGCGTCTGGCATTTATCGGTCAGCCAATTTCAACTGAACCAGAAGCTGCACTGGTTATACCTGCTCAAACCGTTAACACGCGAGATTCAGCGCGAAGAGCTGAACGCCTGGAAAAAACTGCTGCGGGTCATCGGCCATGAACTAAACAATACCCTGGCACCGCTTTCATCACTGGCCTTTTCCGGTGGGCAGCTGGCGCAGCAGCAACAGCATAACCAACTGGGCCAGCTGTTTGACACTATCAGCGAGCGCTGTTTGCAGCTGAATCAGTTTGTTCAGGCATATATTGAGTTTGCTAAATTACCACCGCCGCAATTGGCAAACATTAATTGGCCACGTTTGATTAATCAGCTGCAGGATCAGTACGAGTTTGAGTTATTGGGTTGTTTACCTGCAGCAGACTGGCAGGCGGATGCACAGCAACTCATGCAGTTGCTGTTAAACCTGCTGAAAAATGCCCATGAATCAGGCTCAACGCCGGAGCAAATCACTTTAAAACCGGTTGAACACCCTGACAAGTTGTTATTGATCATACAGGACGCCGGAGGCGGTATGAGCGATGAGATATTGCAACACGCTCTGGTGCCGTTTTATACCAATAAAAGCGGTGGCTCCGGCATAGGGCTGACGTTGTGCCGCGATATTATTGAAGCCCACGGCGGCCATATCGGTTTGCGTAACAAGCCACCCGGCCTTGAGGTTACGCTGACTCTGCCACGGCATCAACCACACACGACAGCTTAACCCCCTGCTATTCCCAAGACACCGGACACTGCTTTTTCTGTGCTTTTTGCAGCATTTCCAGCAGCGGCAGCGCACGGGTATTTAAGCTGATCTGCGCTTTGCTGTCTTGCTCACTATCAGCCCGTTCATTGCCGGCTTGTTCGGCTTTAGCCCGATCTTTATCGGCAATGGCCGCCAAACCCTGCTGCAGTTTTGCCAGTGCTGCCGATACGTCCTCTGCATAAAGTGCGGACGGAATTTTATCGTCACGGCCCATCAGCTGCAGTAATTGTACAGCAGCCTCTTTAAAGTAAATTAAATCGCCGCTGGCTTTGGTTTTAAAGGTAACTATCATACAAACTCCGTCCTCAGGCGTAGACTCGGCAAACATTTGCTGCCAAGCTAAACAATAACTTAAGCATAACGTCAAAAGCTTACGCCATGTCAAAATATATACTCGCTATTGATCAGGGTACCACGTCAAGCCGCGCCATAATCTACAATCCGGCACTGCAAGCTATTGCCTCTGCGCAACAAGAACTGCCACTGAGCTATCCGCAGTCCGGCTGGGTTGAGCAAGACCCGGCACAAATTTGGCAAAGTGTCAGCACAAGTATCAGCCTTGCATTACAGCAAGCAAACCTGACACCGGCTGATATCGCCGGTATTGGTATCACTAATCAACGTGAAACCACTGTATTGTGGCACCGCAGCAGCGGTAAGCCGTTATACAACGCTATTGTCTGGCAAGACAGACGTGCGGCAAAGCTCTGCCAGCAGCTGAAAGATGCCGGTCACAACAGCATGCTGCAACAAAAAACCGGTTTATTAGCCGACCCGTACTTTTCTGCCGGCAAACTCAGCTGGCTATTAGATAACCTGCCAACAGCGCGTGCTCTGGCTGAAGCCGGCGAGTTATGTTTCGGCACCATCGACAGCTACCTGCTGTGGCAACTAAGTGGCGGTAAAGTGCATGCCACTGATGCCAGTAATGCCAGCCGTACTTTACTGTTTAATATTCACAGCCAGCAATGGGACAATGAACTGCTGCAGCTGTTTAATGTTCCTGCGGTTATGTTGCCGCAGGTACGCGACAACGCAGCAGAATTCGGCCTGACTGATAACAGAATGTTTGGCGCCGCCGTGCCGCTGCTTGGCATGATTGGCGACCAGCAGGCAGCTTTATTAGGCCAGGCCTGTATCAACGCCGGCATGGTAAAGTGTACCTACGGTACCGGCTGCTTTGCCGTGGTAAATACCGGCGACAAAGTACTGCACAGCGAGCATAAGCTGCTGAGCACCATAGCCTGGCGCTTAAACGGCAATACCACCTATGCGCTGGAGGGCAGTATTTTTATGGCTGGCGCAACCATACAGTGGCTACGCGACCAACTGGGCATTATTCATCAGGCCAGTGACAGTGAGGTGCTGGCAACCGGGATTGATTATCAACAAACCGAGCTGCTTGTGCCCGCCTTTACCGGTCTTGGCACACCACATTGGCAACCGCAGGTAAGGGCAGCATTATTTGGCTTAACCCGCGACAGTGGCCGCACGCAAATAGCGGCGGCGGCACTTCGCAGCGTAGCCTATCAAAGCCGTGATTTACTTATCGCTATGCAACAAGATGGCATCAATGTCAGCAGCTTGCGTGTTGATGGCGGTATGACGGCCAACCGCTGGTTTTTACAAGCACTGGCAGATTTAAGCCAAACAGCAATAACGCGCTGCCATACCACCGATGCCACTGCACTGGGCGCAGCATTTTTGGTAGCGCTGCAGCTGGGATATGTCGATAAGCTGGCAGATATCAACACGATTTGGCACAGTGATTGGCAGTTACAACCTGAGTTGTCACCGACATTGGCCGACGCGTTGTATCAGCGTTGGCAACGTGTTAACGCAGCACTGGTGGCATTGAATATGGCGATAGCGTAATAACCAACACAGCTCTAACCATCAGATTTAGAAAAAGTTTCAATTCAGCGAAAATTAAGCTTGCATAAAAAACCAGCGTTAATTAGAATGCGCACGCTCGAAAGGCAAGTCTCCCGAAAGGGTGTACACGCAAAGCTTCAGGTCTAAGGGTTGCCGTAAAGGCATCTACGATAGCTGGGCTGCCGTCGCTAAGTGCGATGTTTATTCTGCTCTGTCAGAGTTAAACGACATGCCTTATGTCCTTTCGTGTTCTGCAACCACGGTTGCATTAATGATTGTTAATTAACTCACATTTTGGAGCTCGAATATGAAAGCAAAATTTATCACTTTAGCTACTGTTATTGCCGCCACTTCATTTATCAGCGCTCCTGCTGCTGCCAACGATCAATTAGCTCAATCTATCTGCTCTTATGTTGCAGCGGATAGCAAAAACAACCTGCGTAAAACTCTGTCTGATAACCGCTTACGCCTGCGTAACGTATATGACGGTATTGTATGTGACGGTTTACCACTGGTTCGCCATGCAATTAAACACAATGCTGCAGACGCTGCCGGCTTTATCATCAGCCAGCTACCTGGCAGCCAGGTTGCCGCTTCAGGTGACATAGAGTGGGCTACCAGCAACGGTTTCGGCACGTCACCAATTATCGCTGCAATTAAAGAACGTAGCGCAAGCTAATATCCTGATTCTGAAATAAGGCGCCCGTGTGGCGCCTTATTTGTTTTTATACGACTACTTATATGACGTGAAAAAGTTACGCCTTTAACACAAAACAATGCTGTTTAACATGCTCTGCTATACCAACACCGGCTTCAGCCATGGTTAAATAGGTTTGGTCGGCACCGGCAGCAATAATATCGCGCGCTTCATCATCATGCATACTGTGCGACACGATAAAGCCGCCAAAACCGGCATTGCGCAGTTTTTTTGCGGCGATCATTTTAGCTTCTACATCGTTCATGCTTAAAATCACCGCTTCAACATTGCCAAAATCCAGCCCTTGCCAAAACACCTGATCTTCAGCGTCGGCATAGAAAATATTAATACCTTTTTGCTGATGTTCGGCGACTTTGGCCGGGTCCGAATCCATCGCAATAATTTTACGACTGCTTGATAAATAATTATAGGCCGCAGTTCCGGTTCGCCCCATGCCCATAATCAACACATCAGCATCCCCAAGTGATACCGGTTGTTCATCCGGGTGATGGATATTGCGTTCAAACTTCAGCAAACGGTTGCAAAGCTTTTCGTATAACGGGTGTGCCATACGATTTAGCGGCGCTGAAATAACAAAAGAAATAGCTACCGTTAACGCCAGTGGGATCAACCATTCGGGTAGAACCACGCTGGCGACGATCAAACCAAACTCGCTGTAATTAGTCAGGCTTAAACTGGCCAGGAAAGCACTGCGTGCCCGCAGCTTAAACATAATAAGCAACAAGAAAAACAGCAGCGCTTTAACCGGTAGCAACAGCGACATAACACCGGCAAATAGCCATGCATTAGCATCCGGCAAACCATCAATACCAATTTGCAAAAAGAAGCCCACCAGAAAAAACTCTTTAATGCTCCAAAGCGACTTAGACAACTCGCCGGCACGGGCATGCCTGGCCAACATAGCACCAAACACCAGCGCACCTAACTCGGAGCTTAAACCTACCAGTTCAAAGCCCTGGCCACCAATTACCAGTGCCAGCAGTAAACCAAACAGGATCAATAAGTCTTCATGACCACTGGCATCAAGTAATTTGTAAAGCAACGGCCGCAGTAGCGGTAAGCCAAACACCAGCAGCGCCCAGGGCGATGGTGTCGTACCGTTGGCCAGGCTCATTACCAGCAATGCCAATAAGTCCTGCATAATGAGAATACCAATAGCTACCCGACCATGAAAAGCACGAATTTCACGCTTGCCTTCCAATACTTTGGCCGCCAGCACTGTGCTGGAAAACGCCAATGCGACTGCCAGCATCAACGCCTGATACCAACTGACATCGAAAATAAATAATACGGCCGGCAGCGTTAAAATAATCGACAGCGCAAAATGCAGCATACTACCGCCGAGCACTTCCGGTTTACCTAAGCTGCGTACATTCAGCTTTAAACCAACAGTAAACAACAGTAATAACACACCCAAATGCGCCACATGATGAATAATCTGATTACCCTCTTGCGGCAAGCTCAGATCTGATGCCGTAGCCGAAATAACAAAACCAGCCAGCAAATAGCCAATCAACGGCGGTAAGCCGATAGCGCGAACCAACAAACCTAAAGAAAACGCAAAGCCAATCCATACAGCTTCAAGCATATGACGGATCCATTTTTATAATGTTATTCAACATACTAACGCACTTTTGTTGTAGCTGCATTAATGTGGATCATCAATGTCCGCCACGGTTGGGGCTTTATTGTCGTCTTTGCGTCGGTTAAACAAATTACCGTTACTGCGATTCAACCACTCTTTGTATGTACGGTGCACACCACGGCGCATAGCCGATGACGAATTCTCCAGCATATCTATGCCCACCAGCACAGCGACAACCAATAACGACAATTTTATTGCCACTAAATCTTCACCGATACCAATACATACACCCACCGCAGCTAACACCCATATGGTGGCAGCAGATGTTACCCCTAACACCATACCATCGCGCGCCAGCATCACACCGGCCCCCAGAAAACCGACACCGGTTATTACCTGACCAATAATACGCGATGGATCGGTCATGCTGCTGTTTACCGACATAGAGGCGGCGATAAACACATAGGTACCCAACACAATTAAAATAGAGGTGCGGATGCCGGCCGGCTTGCCACGCAGTTGCCGCTCCAGGCCGATAATAAAACCACACAGCACCGCAGTGCCAAGCTCTGCCCAGGCAAAAGGGGCGATATTCAGTAGTAACTGCCAGTCCAACATATACCGTCCTTTAACGTAAACGTGCTGCTACTTTGGCCGCTTGCCATTCCGCTTGCGTGATCGGACTGGTCGGGCCTTCCTGTTCAGTTGTAGCATATTGTTTTCTCAGCGCAACCTTTTGCAATATAGCGGCATTTTCAGCGTCGTTGCGCAGGTTCCAGTCAACTATTTCAGTTATATGACGGTAGCAACCCACACAAACCTTATCAACATTCAAACGACACGCTGCCACACAGGGCGATTCCACCACCTTTAACTCCTGATTTTATCGGTTTAAGCCGCAATTTTACCGCAATCCTGCAGTGAATAGCTTAACTAAGCCGTCAGTTTATGCCAATCTGGAGCCGTCTAATAACAACTATCATAAGAAAATACAGGAACCCGCGGATGAACCTACTAAAACCAAGCCTTATTGCGCTAGCCATTGGCAGTTTTGCTCTGCAAGCCGACACCACAGCAGAGAATAAAGAAACAGCATGGGATGTCACTGCACCAAAAGGTCTGTTTGAGACGGTCAATATTAACGTTACGCAAGGCAGCTGGATGAACGTTGATATCAGCCCGGATGGTAAAGCCATCGTATTCGACCTGTTGGGCGATATTTATACGATGCCGGTAAGCGGTGGTAAAGCCACCTTGCTCAGCGGCGACATTGGCTGGCAAATGCAGCCAACCTTCAGCCCGGATGGTAAATATATTGCTTATACCAGCGATGAAGGCGGCGGTGACAATATTTGGCTGATGAATGCCGACGGCAGCGAACCACGAGCAGTCACTAATGAAACCTTTCGGCTGTTAAACAGCCCTGCGTGGAGCCCGGATGGCGAATTTATTGTCGCACGTAAACATTTCACTGCCGGCCGCTCATTAGGCGCCGGTGAAATTTGGCAATATCATAAAACCGGTGGCAACGGCATTATGCTAACCGAACGGCCGAATGATCAAAAAGATTTGGGCGAACCGGCGTTTTCACCCGACGGTAAATACATTTACTTTTCGCAGGACGATACGCCTGGCAAAACCTTTCACTACAGCAAAGACTCAGAAAGCGGCATTTATAAGATTAAACGTTTTGAGCGCGAAACAGGCAAATGGGACGTGGTACTGGATGGCGCCGGCGGCGCTATTCGCCCTACACCATCACCGGATGGTAAATATCTGGCCTATATTCGCCGGGTCGATTTTCAAAGCACACTGTTTTTGTACGACTTACACAGCGGCGAACATATCAAACTGTATGATGGCTTAGACCGTGATATGCAGGAAACCTGGGCCATTCATGGTGTTTACCCAACACTGGCCTGGACACCGGATAACAAAAGCCTGTTGTTTTGGGCCGGTGGCGAAATTAAACGCTTAACCCTTGCCGATAAAAAAGTCGCCACGGTGCCGTTTAGTGTCAGCACTGACAAGCAAATTCAAACAGCGGTGCGGGTAAAACAAGATATCGACAAAGAGCAGTTCGATACCAAAATGCTGCGCTTTGTCCAGGTATCACCTGATGGCAAACAAGCAGTATTCAGCGCCCTGGGTCATTTGTATATCACCGATGTGACTAACCCGAAACCAAAGCGCTTAACCAAACAAAGCACCGACTTTGAATATTACCCTCAGTTCTCCCGTGACGGTAAAGAGCTGGTGTATGTCAGCTGGAATGACAATACTCAGGGTGCCGTGAATATTCTTAACTTGCGCAACGGCCGCATCAACAAACTGACCACTGAGCCTGGTAAATATGTTGAACCGGCGTTCAGCCCGGATGGCAAAACTGTGGTGTATCGTAAGACTGGTGGCGACAGCCTGCTGCCGCGGCAATGGTCGCTTAACACCGGTTTGTACAAAATCAGCAGCAAAGGCGGCACGCCTGAGCTTATCAGCCGCAACGGCAACACGCCCATGTTTGGTGCCGGTAACGATGCCGTATACGCGATGGACTATGGCAAAGCACCCGCGCTTATTCGTATTGACTTAACCAAACATACTCAACAAACACTGTATACCGCTAAATTCGGCACTGAATTTAAACTGTCGCCGGACGGTAAATATCTGGCCTTTGCCGATCGTTTTAAAATCTTTGTTACGCCCTTTACCGAGCGTGGCAGCGCTATTGATATCAGTGGCTCAGATAAACAATTTCCGGTAAAGCAGCTGTCGGTGCGCGCCGGTGAATATATCAGTTGGAGTGGCGACAGCCGCCACCTTTACTGGAGTTTGGGTCCTGAATTGTATCATGCCGGTATCGACGGCTTATTCGATTTTAGTGAAAAAACTGATTTCGCTGCCAAAAACGGCGTAAATCTGGGCTTTAGCGCACCAGCTGACATCCCTCGGGGCACTGTGGCTTTTATTGGCGGCCAGATAATAACCATGAACGGCGACGAAGTGATTCAGGACGGCGTAGTGCTGGTTGAAAACAATAAAATTAAAGCCGTAGGTAAACGCGGCGAAGTGGCCGTCCCCCGCAACGCTGAAGTGTTTGATATCAGTGGTAAAACTATTATGCCGGGTTTATTTGATGCCCATGCCCATAGCAGTCAGGGCAGCAATCAGTTGATCCCACAGCAAAACTGGCAAAACTATGCCTCACTGGCGTTTGGCGTTACAGCCATTCATGACCCGTCGAACGACACCCGCGAAGTCTTCGCCGCCAGCGAAATGCAGCAAGCCGGCCGTATTGCCGGACCACGTATTTTCTCTACCGGTACTATTTTGTATGGTGCCGAGGGCGCCGGTTATACCTCGCATATCGATAGCCTGGATGATGCCAAATTTCACCTGGAACGCTTACAAAAAGCCGGCGCCTTTAGCGTCAAAAGCTATAACCAGCCAAGGCGCAACCAACGCCAACAGGTAATACAAGCAGCGCGGGAATTGAATATGCTGGTGGTACCGGAAGGTGGTTCATTAATGCAACATAACCTGACGATGATTGTTGATGGCCACACCACCATCGAGCATGCGCTGCCGGCCGCCAAAGTGTATGACGATATCAAGCAGCTTTGGCAAGCCAGTAAAACAGCTTACACACCGACACTGGTGGTAGCCTACGGCGGTATTTGGGGCGAAAACTACTGGTACGATAAAACGGAAGTGTGGAAACACCCGAAAATGCGCACCTATGTGCCGATGGATGAGCTGGCACCACGCAGCATGCGCCGCCCTACCGCACCAGAGCACCATTACAACCATTTTAATGTGGTAAAAACCGCCAAAGAACTGAGCGATCTTGGTGTTGTGGCGAATATCGGCGCCCATGGCCAACGTGAGGGCTTAGGTGCACACTGGGAAATGTGGATGTTTGCCCAAGGCGGCATGAGTGCGCTGGAAGCGTTAAAAACTGCCACCATTAACCCAGCGAAAACCTTCGGCATGGACCATCAGTTGGGCTCACTTGAAGCCGGCAAACTGGCTGATTTAATCGTTATCGACGGCAATCCGTTAGAGGATATCCGCGTTAGCGACCGCGTAACACACACTATGGTGAACGGTCGCTTGTTTGATGCCAACAGCTTAAATGAAATTGGCCTGCGTGAACGTAAACGCGCACCGTTTGAGTTTGAACCCCAATAAGCTCTTGCAGAGTAAAAAGCCTGTTGTATTGACAGGCTTATACTGTTGTTTGGATTAGTAAATATTCACGTTTCTTCTATTGAAACAATATGCACTTTGCTTTATCTTAAATTTTTATCAAATAAAAAACTAGGAGTTAACGTGCGTTATTTAGGTGTTGCTTTTACATTGTTAATATTGACAGGCTGTGCATCAACAGAAGTGAGCTCAACGGATCCTGCGCCCGCATCAGCTGACAGAATTTCGACAACACAAACAGCTGAGCAATCGGTTCAGCAAACAGAGACATCAGACGAAAAATTGGTATGTCGGTATGAAAAAACAATTGGCTCTAACAAAAAAGTACGCACCTGTCGTAAAGTGTCCGGCACTTAATAAAATTTAAAAAAGTGGACATAGTGCGAAAAAGCTTGTCAGTCGACGAGCTTTTTTATGTGCTGTATCAATTTATAACAACGGTGAGTTACCTATACTGACAATATTTGTAATTTAGTTCATTAAGGATCCTTGGTGCCGTTATTGCAGCAGTTTCTGCATCAGTTTATCCATGCTCTGAAAAACCTGCTGCCGATAGTGGTTGTAGTGCTGTTTTTTCAACTGGCAATTTTTCAAACCCTGCCACCTGAGCCGCTTAGTATTATTATTGGCCTGCTGATTGTTGCTATTGGTATAGCACTGTTTTTGCTCGGACTTGAGCTGAGCATCTTCCCGGTGGGTAAAAACCTGGCCAATCAGTTTGCCCGTAAAGGCTCCCTGCCCTTATTACTGCTATTTGGCTTTGCCATTGGCTTTGCCGCCGTCATTGCCGAGCCGGCATTAATTGCTGTGGCACAACAAGCACAACTTATCAGTGAAGGCCGCGTCGATGGTTTAACATTACGCTTAGTTGTGGCCTGCTCAGTTGGCGCTGTGATGGCGCTGGGCGTACTGCGCATTATTCTTGGCTGGCCTATCCATTGGCTGATGATTGGCGGCTATATCATAGTGCTGACGGTAACCTTTTTTGCCCCGGCCGAGATTGTTGGCCTTGCATATGACTCCGGCGGCGTTACTACCAACATTGTTACTGTGCCGCTGATTGCAGCATTGGGGCTGGGACTTGCCAGTTCAATTAAAGGCCGCAACCCGCTGATGGACGGCTTTGGCTTAGTAGCATTAGCGGTTATGGTGCCGATGATCAGCGTGCAGTTATATGGTATTTGGGTTTACAACTTTAGCAATGCCGTAGCGATAACCGCGGTAGCCGCAAATAACCAGCCGGTATTCTGGCTACTCAAAGCCATTATTGATTTGGCTACCATGGTAAAAGACATTTTACCGATGATACTGGTGGTGCTGATATTCCAATATTTGATTTTGCGCCGGCCGCTGGCCAACCCTGTTAAAGTAGTAGTAGGTTTTAGCATGGTGCTGCTGGGTTTATATGCATTTGTACTGGGATTAAAACTGGGCTTATTTCCGGTTGGCAGCCTGATGGCAGAGCAACTGATTGCCAAAAACTACAATAGTCTGATTTTATTGTTTGCGTTTTTAATTGGTTTTGCCACTACTATGGCAGAACCGGCACTGATAGCCATCGGCGAACAGGCCGAACAGGCCTCCCCTGGTAAACTAAAAGGCTCAGTGATCCGCCTTATTGTAGCGCTTGGGGTTGCCGTGGGTATTACCGTTGGCGTTTACCGTATTATCAGCGGTGATTCAATTCATTATTACATTATGGCCGGTTACGTCATCGTTGTGCTGCTGACAGCACTTGCACCACGCTATATTATCGCGCTGGCGTTTGACCTGGGTGGCGTGACCACCTCAGAAGTTACCGTACCATTGGTTACCGCTCTGGGTATAGGCCTTGCCAGCTCTATTGAAGGTCGTAACGTACTGATTGATGGCTTTGGTCTGATTGCCTTTGCGTCTATATTCCCTATTATCACTGTGATGCTGTATGCCATCGTAGTGGAGTACTTAAATCCCCGCAGGAGTGCAATTCCATGAAATTTTCTATCGTAGTAGCTATTACACCGGAAGAACTTGAACAACACGCCATAGAAGCGGCGCATCAAGCAGGAGCCGCTGGCATTACCCTGCTAAATGGTCGCGGTATCGGCGCAAAAACTAAGAAAACCTTTTTTGGTATGACATTTGAAGGCAGTCAGTCGGTGTTGCTAATGGTGGTCGCCAAAAGCCTTGCAGAGCCTGTTCTTAACGCCATGCATAACCTGCTAGTAACTGATGGTGACTCACGTGGCCTGGCATTTAGCCTGCCGATAGAACATCTGACAGGTATAGATTTAAGCCAGTTGGAGCAATTTGAACAACGACTGGTACAAAATAAAGACACTAATAGCTGAGTAATATATGCAGCTGGTTGCGCAAATTTTCAGCTTCCTGGCTATCAAACGGCAGTATCAGGTCCTGTTTACCATTGCCGGTTAAATCCATTACCCTCACCTTGCGCGCATCACGCGGTAAATCCAGTTTCAGTCTTTCACTGCGCCGGCTGAATAAACGTTTGTCATCATGCTGATAAACCTTCAGCTGGCTTAGCCCTTCGCCAATTAGTAACGCCTTAAAACCATCGCCGTTAATATCAGCAAGTTGAAACAGCGGCATATCGTAGCGCAGGTTGCCTATGCTTACGTCGATGGTCGCTTGTTGGCGAAAATCGGCTTTTTGCGAATACTGTCGCTGTGCATTGAGTAAGTAAAAATCGATATCTAAGTTAGCGCTGCCACGCAGCAACACCCGGATAATAGTGCCTACACCAAAATGCGTACTGGGGATATAAAAGTCTTTGCGACCATCATTGTTAAAATCGTCTATTACTACATCTATCGGCGAAGTATCAGTGGTAATTAAGGTATCCGGCTCAGCATTAAAACTCAGGCCCTGTTCGCTGCGGCGGCCAAAATGGATGCGAAAACTGTTATTACGCTCCAATGCATCGGCCAGTTGCTCGCGATTAATAACCAGGTCCGGCACACCATCGCCATCAAGATCCGTAAGTTCGCGCAAGGTATCAATATTCTGCCCGCTGTAACTGCGCCCGGCATCGTTACGCTGATCAGCTTCCTGTTCAGTAGATAACAGCTGCGGCCAGTCCATTACCCGGGGTTCAGTACTGAAGCTGCCATCTGCCTGTTGCAAAAAAGCCTGAAACTTGCCTTGCCATACAAACAGCAAATCCGGCTTTTTATCCAGATTTACATCAACAATGTAGTGCTTACGCGGCGTATAATCGGGGCTGCTGCGCCAGCTTTGCACCAATGCCGGAATTTGCAGCGCATAATGCGTAAAACTGCCATCAGCTTGCTGGCGATAAAGGTGCGTGTGTTGAAAATCAGCAATTAAAAAGTCACTTAAACCAGAACCCAGTTCAACAACAAAATTTGCACTGCGCAAACGGTTTTGGTCCAGTACGCGGTATAACGAATCTGAGGCGACAATACGCTGCGCATAGCTGGCATCTTTACTTAAGCGGCTAACGCCGCCCAAGCCTAAAAACACCAGTTGCTCACCGGGTTCACCCGCCAATACGGCAGCACTGAAAAACTGTGCATCGTCCGGTACCGGCAACATCCGGCTACTGTAATCCGTTAAATCTACCAAACTCAGCCAACGGGCAAACTGGCTATAACCGGACGCCAATAGCTGATTACGACCTGCCAACTGCAGCATATCGCCGTTGGGCGGATGTGGCAGGTTAATTGTTTTCAGCTCACTGCCCGTAGCAAATGCTTTGCCGGTCACGCTTAGCAGCAATAACAATACACAACACCTAAAATACTTCACGGTCAATGGCATCCCTGATAATTCATTGAGCAAAATTAACGTACAATCAACACTTTTGGTTCACTGCACTGCAGGGTAAAACCTTTAGCAAATCTTGTCCAGCCGGCTGGTGACGGTGTCTGCTGCCGCCGTAAGGATTGTTTTGCCCCCGCCGGTTCAGCAACATCAATAAAGCAAAAAGCCGGCAATTTGCCGGCTTTTCGTAGGAGCGAAGCTTTAGCTGACAGTATTAACGGGCGTTAGTACTTTCAAAAATTTTATCCGCAGATGCGGCAACAAAGCCGGTATACAGCATGCCGTTGGTCATCGGGTAACGACGGGCAAACTCATAGAAGCAGCTTGGAATGGTTGCGACAACATCGCTAAACTGTACCGGATGCAAATCGGCCAATGTCGATGACTGCTCTAAATACACCTCTGGCGTGCCTTTAATTTCGCCGCCTGAGGTATTTAACAGAAAGCCGGCGTCTTTCAGTGTATTGTTTACCTGCTCTAAGCTGGCGAAGCTTTGTAAATCATTCACACTTACTGTGAAGTGGTTAGCGCGATAGCCCCAGGCTGATACCCAGGCAGCATATTCGCTTTCTGCTAACAGTTTCTCGTAGGTTGCCTGGCTTACCTGCCAGTGTGTACCGCTATACAGGAAGTTATCTGCCGTAACAGCTTCAGCCGGAATTTGCTCAACCAGCGCGGTAATGGTGTCGCGCAAATAAGCCGAACATTTATCTAACAGCAGTTCAGAGATAAATACCTTGGGCAAGCTGCGATCCGGGTGTTCATAGTGCTTGGCGTACAGCTTTTTTGCCTCAAAATGGTATTCACCGCACTCTTCATAGCCCAGCGCTTTAAAATGCGCCGCCAATTTTTCCAGGCCAACCTTTTCGAGGTTAAAGGTACGCAGCGCGATATGATCGTTTATCACATCATCCTGCTGCGAGCTGCCGAGTAACTGGTGTACTTGTTTGGCAGAAGGAGTCACCGCTACATAGTCTTGCCACAGGTTGGCAAACAACACTTTTACATCAGTATGCATTTTTAATCCGCCTTAACATTTACCGGTTAATACTTGTTTGGCCCTCAGGCCTTATCTAACACTATAAATCTTGCCATATCGCCATCGTGCAGGCGCAGTGTATCGGCAAATTCTGCACTTAGCAGCAACAGCTGCTGATCTGCATCAAACTTTGCCTGTTTACCAAAGCTGGCGCGAAAGCCTTGCAGTTGGGTATTCGCCACGGCCAGCGTTTGCTCACCTTGCACATCGGCGATTTTAACTTTGACTTTCTGACTGGCCGCCACCGATTTAATCTGGTTTAAGCGCGCCTCAACCGTAGGGCCGGCGTCAAATAAGTCGATATAACCACGATGGGTAAAGCCTTCGCCTTCCAGCATCTTCAGTGCCGGCCTGGTGTTTTGATGCACCTGACCAATGACATCCTGAGCGGCCTGTGGCAGTAAACCGACGTAAATCGGATGACGCGGCATCAGCTCGGCAATAAAGGCTTTTTTACCCACACCAATCAGGTGATCGGCGGTGGGGAAATCAATGGTTAAAAACAGCTGCTGCAGCCAGTGCCAAAACGGCGGCTGGCCATCACTGTCTGCCGCACCGCGCATCTCGGCAATTACCCGGTCGCTAAAGCGTTGCGGGTGCTCGGCCATAAACAAAAACCGCACCTTGGATAAAAACCGGCCAGCGTGATTACGCCGGTAGCTTTCACGCAAAAACAGCGTACAAATTTCTGACGCGCCGGTGTAGTCGTTACACAGCGTCAGGGTTTTTAACTGGTTAAATACGTTTAACTCAGCGCTGTGGTGAATAACGGTATTCTGCTGAAAGTGATACAGCGGCGTGCTTAAACCCACCGCAGCCTCAATACCGGTAGTACCGACAATTTCACCGGTTTGGCTATCTTCCAGCACAAATAAGTAACCCTGATCGCCCGGGCCATCCACCTTAGCAGCGAAGCTGTGCTCGGCATGGTCAATTTTTTGCTTTAAACGCACATCGTTTACCGGCAACGAGGTAAAACCCGCACCGGATTCAATAGCAATGTGCTTTAGTGCAGCAAAATCCGCTGCCGTTATCGGCCGGATAACTAACATGGCTTATGCCTTCACTAGTTGAGCTACAGCGCGCTCAAAGCGGGCCAAGCCTTCAACAATATCGGCATCAGGGATAACCAGTGACGGCGCAAAACGCACTACGCTGGTACCGGCAACCAGTGCCATTAAGCCCTGATCTGCGGCCGCTAACATAACATCACGCGCCTTACCGGCGTAATCGCTGTTTAATACCGCACCAATTAATAAACCGGCACCGCGCACTTCGCTAAATACATGGTATTTTTCGTTAATGGCGTTAAGGCCATCTTTAAACAGCTGCGCTTTGGCTTTAACGCCATTTAGCACTGCCGGGGTATTTACGGTGTTAACTGCCGCTAAAGCAACCGCACAGGCCAGCGGGTTGCCGCCATAGGTAGAACCATGGGTACCCACGACCAGATGTTTGGCAATCTCAGTTGTGGTTAACATAGCGCCAATCGGAAAACCGCCGCCCAGCGCTTTGGCTGTCGTCAGAATATCCGGCGTGACGCCATACCCCATATAGGCATACAGCTCACCGGTACGGCCAACGCCGGTTTGCACTTCATCGAAAATCAGCAGTGCATTGTGCGCATCGCACAGCTCACGTACGCCCTTAATAAAGTCTGCCGTGGCCGGCATAACACCGCCCTCGCCCTGCACCGGCTCAACCATTACCGCACAAGTGTTTGCGTTAATCAGTGCTTTTACGCTGTCCAGGTTGTTAAATTCGCCATGTACTATGGCTTCCGGCTTAGGGCCGAAACCATCTGAGTACGCCGGCTGGCCACCAACAGTAACGGTAAAGAAAGTACGGCCATGGAAGCCTTGTTTAAAGGCGATAATCTGGTTTTTCTGCTCACCGTATTTATCTTTGGCAAAGCGGCGTGCCAGTTTTAATGCCGCTTCGTTGGCTTCAGCACCAGAGTTAGCAAAATAGACTTTTTCAGCAAAGGTAGCATCGACCAGCGCTTTGGCTAACAGCAGGGCCGGCTCGTTGGTCATTACGTTGGACAAATGCCACAGCTTGTCAGCCTGGTCTTTTAAGGCTGTGACTAACGCCGGATGACAATGGCCTAAACAATTTACGGCAATACCGCCGGCAAAATCGATAAACTCTGTACCGTTCTGATCCCAAACACGAGAGCCTTCGCCTTTTACCGGAATAATCTTTGACGGCGCATAGTTTGGCACCATCACATCATCGAATAAGCTTCTTGAAACCTGCATAAACTACCTCTCAGTTGCTGTAGGGGTGGCCTGCCTTTATAAATTTACGTAGTGGCGGGTCCGGATAAATTTAACCTTATTATATTGCTGTCACTCGCCACATTGCAGTATCATTATCATCAATTTACAAAGTCAAAGCTGCAATTTAACGGAAGAGGTTGTCAAAATGATAAGCAAGGAAGATGAAAAGCTGTTAGCGGTACTAAAACACCATGCCCGCGCCAGTATTTCGGATTTAGCGCGGATGCTGGATTTATCCCGCTCGACGGTACAAACCCGCATCGCAAAACTCGAGCAAAGCGGCGTAATTAAAGGCTATTCGGTCGATTACGGTGAAGACTATCTGGCCTCACTGGTGTCGGCCCATGTCAGCATTAAAGTGCGGCAGAAACTCACCGCCAAAACCAACGTTGAGCTAAAGCAAATTGCTCAAGTCTCGGCGCTGTACGCCATCAGCGGCGAGTACGATCTTATCGCCATAGTGCAGGCGCAAAGCACCGAGCAACTCAGCCATATCCTTGATGATATAGGCAATTTAGACGGCGTAGAGCGCACTAACTCCTCGGTCATTCTGGAAACCAAGTTTAAACGTTAAAGTGATAAATAAAGAAACTTATGGATAACAAGTTGTAAATAAAACTTGCTGTAGTCATAACCACGTTTTAAAATTCGTGTAATTTACCGATAAGGATATGGTTATGGCTGAGATTCTGTTAAACACCCGCCCACAACACACTAACGCTTTATTTGCCAATTCAGCGTTTGCCGACAAAGACTGGCAGCAGCAATTTTATCGTAATAACAGAAGCATAGTTGCCGATATTCTACAGCCCTACCAGCCATATATGCTCAATGGCGGCAATGCAGACACCCACGATTTTTACAACCAAATGTGCACTATTCCGCAGCAACAGCGTGAAGTTATCGGCCACACCGTAGAAAGCATTGGTTCAGATAATACGCTGGCACTGGCTGCGATGTACGATGAGCATATTTATCCATACTTGAAAGACGATGGTTCAACTTTAAGTGGTGCGCTGGCAGGCACACTCTCCTCAAGCAGAAACGGCTTGATGGAAAGTATGTCTAAGTATGAAAAAGCATTACTGCAGATATACGAAGCCAGAAAGCAAGGCGCCACCAAAGTTGAAATACGACGCCTTGAACAAATTGCTAAAACTCATCATGGAAAACTACAGACAACCTTTGAATATCAACTCAAACGACACCTTGCTAACTTCAAGTCTCCCAGAGCCCGAAGCGCTATCGCTAGTGCCAACCGAGGCACTAATATCGCTATGTCTGGCAGGTTAAACCAATCTACTGTTGCCAAACTTGAAGTGACAAAATCAACTGATGTTAAAACTTTACGCAACATGTCCAGGCGAGCAACTTATCTTGGAAACAGTGTAATCCTGATTGATGCAGGACTCAGAGCTTACAGTGTTGCAGATGCAAAACAGCAAGGACAAGATTATCATCGAGTTGCAGTACAAGAAATTACCGGTTTCGGTGCCAGTACTGCTGCAGGTGCATATACAGCACAAATTGCTTTCGCATCTACTGCTGCGGCAATGACAAAAGTAGGTATTGCATTGGGCTGGACGCCTGCTGGGTGGGTTATTTTAGCTGGAGCAGGCTTAACTGCATTAGCAGCAGGTTACTACTCAGCTAAATACGTTAATTCAGCAGCAAAAACAGGTGCTGGTGTCATTTACGATCGAAGTGCAAATTACTCGACCAGGGGTAGAAGATGATTTCAGAGTTCACCTCTGACGATATTTTGTTCTTAGCAACCATCTTAATGTTTGCATTTATGATCAATTTTTTTCTCTCTTGGCTGATATTCGCGCACCTGAGTATGCGGCCATTAGAGAAGAAGTTAAAAGCGCTGAATAAAGATTCGATCAGTCAGTGGGACGGGCCGGGCTGGCGGGTGGTTACCTACGCAATGAAGCTGGTGTTGCCAGCATCATTCTGGGGTAAAAATACGATGCTGATTGATCCTCACTTACTTAAAGAATTAGCTACGACTAAAGACAAGACACTTGCGTTTTGGTTAATGTTGTCAGGTCTTTTGTTCGTTATTGTATGCATTTGGTACGTTGAGACATTTTCATAACTACCGTGCAGGTAGAAATGTAAGAGGTCGGCGCTAATGCCAGATACAGAAATAAATAATGCCTTAGATTTTGTCACTATTTTTGGCATTGTTCTAATGTTCAATGCTGCGGCATCCTGGCTGATCTTCGCACTGCTTGGAATGCGCCCGCTGGAAAAAAGCTAAGAGCACTAAACAAAGACACGATCAGTGAATGGGATGGCCCCGGCTGGCGTGTCGCCACTTATGCGATAAAGCTTATTTTGCCGGCCTCGAGTTGGGGCGAGCATGCTATGTTTATTGACCCCTTTTTGTTAAAACAGCTCTCGACAAGACGTGACCGGATATTAGCGGCCTGGATGATGGGATCTTGGCTGACATTAATTGTATTTAGTGTGCTTTATATAGAACTACTATAACTAAAGCATGCAATTTAAAGGGCAGACTACTCTGCCCTCATTCTCGTCACCTTAACAACGTTACCGTTGGCTCGCGCTGTTGTTGCCACAGCGCCGGGTTAGTGCGTAAATACTCAATAAACGCCTGAGCCGCTACTTTGCAATCTACACCGTCTGTTTTGCATGGCAGTGCGGCAACATTATGATATTGCGTCTTAAAAGACTGCTGACCTGTGCTGTCTTGTATAGCGGTAACGCGCTTAACCGGATATAACGCCACTTGCTGCCGGCGCAGGATAATATCCAGCCGGTCACTGTGCTCTGCTTGTAATTGCTGTAATAACTGCCAGCCGTCATTGCCATCGGCCAGGTAACTGGTGGTGACGAGGCTATAACGTTGTTGCGCCTCAACGGCTTGCCAGCTCCCGCCTTGTTTGATATCCAGCGTGGTTAACTCCGCGGTAGCCGGGCCGCTTTGTTTTGCCACATAGCGTATACCGGCAACATAAGGAAACTTACCGGTATGGGCGCCGGCGACCACCGACTGGCTGATAATATCGGTTAACAGCGCACGCAGCTCGGCACCGCTGATACTCAGCACACTAAGCGGCGTATCAAACGGCAGTACTTCCAGGCGGATATTACCTTCGCGTACTTCACCTGCTGCCAACGGCGCACGGATATTACCTGCGCCAATCAGCGCCAACTGCACCGGCCGTTTCATCAGGTTTTGCACTGCAGTTTGGTTAACATAGTTAAGCATCGCATCGGCGATATGCCCTGCCAGTGGCGAGCCATGCTTATCACTGCCGCCGCTGCCGGGCAGGCGTACATGGGTTACTTCGGTTTCGGTGCTGCTGATCACCGCACCATAGGCTTGCTGTACCGCCGGCAAATAAGTGTTATCGAGCACAGCGCGCAGCGCGGCATCTTCGGCCACAATGGCTGTGCGCGGCAGACCGGCAACATAACGCTCTGTCGCAGCTTGCTCAGCTGCGGCAATGCGGCTGGGTTCATTGCGCAGTGCCGAGCGGAAATAATCAGTGCCTGCCAGTAAGGTATTTTGTCCGGCACAGCTTAACAGCTCACCGCCTGCGTTAAACTTAAGCGTTGCCCGGCCCACGGCCTGAGCAAACTGTCCTGCCTGTACCACACAGGTTTTACCTTTGCCATCAGGGTTAGCAACCAGCTCAGCATAAGGTCGTTGGTTGCCCAGATACCAATGGCGAAAATCACCCAGCAGACTGTGCGAGTGGCCGCCGACAATGGCATCGATACCATTTACCGCGCCGGCCAGCGCCAAATCACGCTGATTACCCAAATGCGTTAGCGCAATAATGTGCTTAACACCCTGCGCAGTTAACCTATCTACGGTTTGCTGTGCACTTTGCACTTCATTGTTAAATACTATCGCGCCGGTATCGGGCGCTATGGCACGCATATCTTCCAGCGCCAGGCCAAACACCGCCACCAGCTCATGCCCTGCTGCGGCATCAACACCGGCTAGCGGCTTGAGTTGGTTGTTATCCAGTACAAATAAGCTGTAAGGCTTCAGGTTTTGGCTATTGACTAACAACGGTTCAGCACTGGTATCAACGTTGGCGGCCAGCACAGGAAAGTTTACCTTGTCGACAAAGTCTGCCAGTTTGGTCAGGCCAATATCAAACTCGTGATTGCCCAGCGCCATGGCATCGATATTCATCCGGTTTAGCACATCGATATTAATGCGCTGTTCAAACAGCTCAAAATAGGCACTGCCTTTAAATGCATCGCCGCCATGTAAAAACAGCGCCGGCACGCCATCTTGCGCCGCCTGCTGCCGCAACTGCTGTGCCAGGGTTAACAAGCGCGGATGGCCGCCAATATAGGTATAAACGGGCTTGCCGGCGGCATCTTTTACGCTGGCTGGGCTGGCATCAAACTGCGAGTGAGTGTCGTTAATATGGATAAGGCTTAGCGTTAAGCCCGGCTCTGGTGATAGTGATGAAGATGGCAGCGCACTGCAGCCGATCAGCAACAGTGCAGAAAAAAGCGGCGCAGAAAACAGCAATGAAGAGCTAAATCGCATAAATAAAACCTGTGTAACTCCGGTTAAAGTGCAGTGCGGATTTTTTCTGCCAGCGCTTTTATTTTTTCCATATCGCCCATTGCAGCACCATGGCCGGATAATTTAGATAAATGCTCCGGAATTAAGTGAAAGTGCAAATGCGGTACTGTCTGACCTGCGGCAGCGCCGTTTAACTGCATTAGCACCACGCCTTCAACGCCAAGGGTAGATTTAAGCGCCGACATCACTTTTTGCACCGTGGTCATTGTATGGCTAAGTTCGTCTGCCGGAATATCTAACAGCGTCTGTGCCTGAAATTTCGGGATCACCAGGGTATGGCCGTCGGCCTGCGGCATAATGTCCATAAAGGCTAACGTGTAGTCGTCTTCGTACACTTTAAAACTGGGGATTTCATCGCGCAGAATTTTGGCAAAAATATTGTTGCTATCGTAGCTCATGCAGCTCTCCTTTAGGCAGGCTTATGCAACCAAGTATGCCAGCATCTGACGGTATAAAACCAGCTTTTGACGATACTTGGCAGCTCACAAACGCGGGCTTTATCACCCGGCGCCATACATTTTTACCGGAACGCGCCGTAAACCCATCCCTGGGGGCTCGATTCGCGCCGTCCGGGCGCTCAACGGTTCCGGCTAAAAAGTATTATGCCGGGCTAAATCAGGCATCGCGGCAGATTTTATCAATCAGGTACTTCGCATGAAACCGCAGATGCTGCTCAATAAAACTGGCGATAAAATAATAGCTGTGATCATAACCCGCCTGCAGGCGGATTTCAGCCGGCGCAGCGCTTTGCTTCGCTGCAGTAATTAAGCTGTCGGTGCGCAATTGCTCAGGATAAAAGCTGTCTGCAGTGCCCTGGTCAACCAATAGCGGTAGCGGGCTTTCGGCGCTACTTAGCAGCAAAGATGCATCATATTGCTTCCATTGGCTTTTATCATCGCCTAAATAACCGCTAAATGCTTTAATGCCCCAAGGGCAATTTACCGGATTACAAATCGGTGAAAACGCCGAAATGCTGCTATAACGCTGCGGGTTACGCAAACCAATAACTAAAGCGCCATGCCCACCCATAGAATGGCCGCTGATAGCGCGTTTGTCCGACAGCGGCAGTGCGGCTTCAAGCAACTGCGGCAGCTCGTTAACAATGTAGTCGTACATGCGGTAATGCTTAGCAAACGGCTCACGCGTGGCATTAACGTAAAAGCCGGCGCCCAGGCCAAAGTCATAAGCACCGTCTGCATCATCCGGTACACCATCACCGCGCGGGCTGGTATCAGGCATAATAAGCGCTATACCAAGCTCTGCGGCAATACGCTGCGCTCCGGCTTTAGCGGAGAAGTTTTCGTCAGTACAGGTTAAGCCCGACAGCCAATACAATGCCGGCACGGCTTGCTTTTCTGCTTGCGGCGGTAAAAACACCGAGAACTGCATATCGCAGCTCAGCGCAGTGGATGTATGAGTAAAGCGGATCTGTTTGCCGCCAAAGCAAAGCTGTTCACTCACTTTGGTTAATGCTGAAATTGTCATAGTCTGTCCATAGTGTTCAGTAAGGGCCGATTACAACACCCGCCTTGGCTCGCCACAGCAACTCGCCCTACTGCCTTCGGCAGGGCTCAGACACTCTGTGACGACCAAAACGGGGTTCTAATCCGCCCATCAATCACATTCGTTTACTATCAAAAATGAATTACCGTACGAATCGACTTACCCTCATGCATCAAATCAAAGGCTTCGTTGATCTGCTCCAGTGGCATGGTATGGGTAATAAAGGTATCCAGCTCAAACTCGCCGTTTAGATAGCGCTCAACATAATCCGGCAACTCAGTGCGGCCTTTTACGCCACCAAAGGCCGTACCGCGCCAAACGCGGCCGGTAACCAGCTGAAATGGCCGGGTCGAAATTTCCTGACCGGCACCGGCTACACCAATAATGACCGACTCGCCCCAGCCTTTATGACAGCACTCCAGCGCCGAGCGCATAACGTTAACATTGCCGATACACTCAAACGAGAAGTCTACGCCACCATCGGTCATTTCAACGATAACGTCCTGAATTGGCTTATCGAAATTTTTCGGGTTAATAACGTCAGTAGCGCCAAGCTTGGTGGCGATATCAAACTTACTTTCGTTAATATCAATGGCAATAATACGGCTGGCCTTGGCCATTACAGCACCGATAATGGCAGATAAACCGATACCGCCTAAGCCAAAAACAGCTACGGTATCGCCCTCTTTCACCTTAGCGGTGTTCATTACCGCGCCCATACCGGTGGTTACACCACAGCCCAGCAAACACACTTTTTCCAGCGGCGCGGCTTTATTAATTTTAGCCAGCGAAATTTCCGGCAGCACCGTGTACTCAGAAAATGTCGAGGTGCCCATGTAGTGATAAATCGGCTTGCCGTCTTTCGAAAAGCGCGTGGTGCCATCAGGCATTAAACCCTTACCCTGGGTAGCACGAATGGCCTGACACAGGTTAGTTTTACCGGATAAACAAAACTTACATTTGCCGCATTCCGGGGTGTACAACGGAATAACATGATCGCCCACCGCAACCGAGGTTACGCCCTCGCCTACAGCTTCAACAATACCGCCACCTTCATGGCCTAAAATGGCCGGGAAAATGCCTTCAGGATCTTCACCCGACAGCGTAAAAGCATCGGTGTGGCACACGCCGGTGGCAATAATTTTAACCAGCACTTCGCCTTTTTGCGGTGGCATTAAATCTACTTCTTCAATCGATAATGGCTGGCCGGGGCCCCAGGCCACAGCGGCGCGTGTTTTGATCATTTGCATCAGGTTGTCCTTTTTGTTGTTTGCACAGGGCAAAAATCTGTTACCAGCAAGTGTAACCTGATTTTTATTTTTGCCATATCAGTATGAATGCCACTAAAATGCAAATCAGTTTTTCATATATGCAAAACTTAACAAGCAATAGGCTGCGGTTAGAACCCCGTTTTGGTCGCCACAGAGTGTCTGAGCCCTGCCGCAGGCAGTAGGGCGAGTTGCTGTGGCGAGCCAGGGCGGGTGTTGTAACGCAAGCAGCCGGTTGACGGAGCAGAGGGGGCTTAGTGAAACAGTGGATTGGCATCAGTGAATTTGTCGCCGTGGCAGAGCTGCAAAGCTTTACCAAAGCCGCAAAGCAATTAAACATCTCGGTGGCGCAAGTAAGCCGCAATATTGCCGAACTTGAAGCCAGTTTGGCGATAAAACTGCTGTATCGTAGTACGCGCAGTGTTAGCCTAACCGAAGAAGGCCTGCTGTATTTACAGCATTGCCGGCATTTAGTCGCCAGTTTAGAAGAAGCCAACCGCACGCTGGCAAACTTAAAAGCCACCCCACGCGGCCAAATCAAACTTACCGCGCCGGTGTTTTATGGTGAAACCCGCATCGCCCCACTGCTGCATGACTTTATGCGGCTCTACCCCGACACCGAGCTGGATTTACAGCTGAGCAACAACAAACTGGACTTAGTCCAGGGCGGCTTCGATTTAGCTATCCGCCTGGGCACACTGGAAAGCTCCAGCCTTATTGCGCGCAAGTTGGCAAGCAGAACCCAGTATGTGGTGGCTTCACCGGCTTATCTGACACAAAACGGTACACCACAAAACCTGACGGAGCTTGCCCAACATCAATGCTTAACCGGCACCGTAGCCCAGTGGCGTTTTATGCAGCACGGCAAAGTGGTCCAATTTAAACCGCAGGGCCGTATTGTCTGCAACAGCGGTGTGGCCCTGCTGGATGCCGCTCTGAAAGGTTTAGGCCTCGTACAGCTACCGGATTACTACGTCGGCGACAAACTACAACGTGGTGAGCTGGTAGCCGTACTGAACGGGCTACGCCAGCCTGACGACGGCATTTGGGCGCTTTATCCGCAAAACCGGCATTTATCGGCCAAGGTGCGGGTGCTGGTAGACTACCTTGCCGCTAAGCTGAATTAATCTTGTTTTCACAGCAAACTATCTTGGTGCTGCGCCTGTGCTGTGATAGCGTTTTAGTATTAACTACAACTTTGGACACACTATGAAATACCTGCTTTGTGCTTTTAGCCTGCTGCTGGCCAGCGTCAGTTACGCCAACGACAGTTTTAACGACGGTGAACATTACCAAACACTGCCGTTACCGGCGGCTGATACCGCTAATGTAGTGGAATATTTCTCTTATTATTGCCCGTTTTGCTATAACTTTGAGCCGATAGTGGCACAGCTGAAGCCAGCGCTGCCCGCTGATGCAAAATTCTATAAGATACCAGTGGCTTTTCACGGCGGCCCAATGGCGCCGGATGTACAACGCGCTCATGCACTGGCCGAAACGTTAAATGTGGCAGAGTCATTCTCTACTGCGCTGTTTGCCCAAATTCATCAGCAGCGTAAACCACCGCAAAACCGTAATGCGTTAAAGCAGTTATTTGCAGAACTTGGTGTGGACAATGAAAAATTCGATGCCAACTTTAACAGCATGCCGGTAAATACGCTGATCAGTGAATATGATCAGGCGATCCGTGATGCCAATATCCGCTCGGTACCCGGCTTTATCGTTAATGACAAGTATTTGGTGAACATCAGCGCCGTGTCATCGCAACAGCAGTTTAATGCTTTGATTAACCACCTGTTGAGCTTAAAACCCGGAGCCGCAGAATGACCACACTAAAAATCGACCTGGTATCAGATATTGCCTGCCCCTGGTGCGCTATTGGTTATGCCAGATTACAGCAAGCGCTTAGCAGCCTGCCTGAGTTAAAAACAGAACTGGAATGGCATGCGTTTGAGCTAAACCCTGATAAAAACGCGCCGCAAGAGCCTATACTGCCGGCCCTAAGCCGAAAATATGGTCGTTCTGAGGAGGAAATGCGCGCCGCGCAGGCCAATATGATGCAAATAGCCGCCGGTTTAGGGCTTAATTTCGACAACATGCAGCAGCGTTTTACCTGTAACACCTTTGATGCACATCGACTGGTGAAATGGGCTGAGGCCACAGCAAACAAAGGCACCGCCATGAAACTGGCGTTATTTACTGCCTATTTTGGTGAGGCTAAAGATGTGTCCAATGCTAAAGTGTTAGCCAACTGCGCCGAACAGGCCGGGCTGGATAAAGCCGACGCACAGCGTATTTTAGCCAGTGATGCTTTCAGCGATACCGTCAGAGCAGATATCGCTAAATATCAGCAAGCCGGTATTTCATCAGTACCGGCCTTTATTATTAATAACCGCTACCTGATCTCCGGCGCGCAGGAACCCGCCCAACTGGCTGCCAGCCTGCAGCAAATTGCCGACGAAATGGCTTAACCTGCTACTGAGCGTCAGAAGCGGGATGAAAACGGTAATGGCCGGTAATTTTATAGGCAAATAACATATCGGCCAGTACCGGCCCGGCGCCGATATTGTGTACTATTAACGGCCGTTTGCCGTCAGTTGAGCGTTTATCTGTCACTATACCGATATGCGGCAAATTACCCGGCAACAGCCAGGTAACCAAATCGCCGGGCTGATAATCAATGCCCTGCCGGCTAAGCGCTAACTGCTCACCATAGCGGCTGAAAAAGGTTTGCAGGTTAGGTACGCGACGATGATCGATATTGCTGTCCGGCTTGGTTAAACCCCAAATCCGTTTTGACGGGTACAAATCAAAATCAGCACGCATATCCTCATGCACCAACTGTTGTAAATCGATGCCCAAGGCACGATAACTGCGGATCACCACATCAGTACAGACACCGATATCCGCCGGTACATCGCCATTTGGATAAGCAATACGCAAATAACGGCCATCGTAGCGCACCTGGTGCTCAGTACGCTCCAGCGCCGCAGCCACCAATTTATCGCTGAATGTTTCGGCCATACTGTGCAGGGACAATAACCACAGCACTATGACCAACGTAGGTTTTACTACTCGGGATAACAGGAAAACCGGCATAAATTGCTCCTTGCAACGCCGTTAAACTCTGGCATAAGGCGCACCTGCAGCGATAAAGTTCCCCAGCTTATGCTAAAGACTCCAGCAACAGCGCTATACCCTGACCACCGCCGATGCACATGGTTACCAGGCCATAACGGCCGCCAATACGCTTAAGCTCTGCCAGTAGTTTAATGATCAAGATAGAGCCGGTGGCTCCGACCGGATGCCCCAGTGCGATAGCGCCGCCGTTGGGGTTTACTTTAGCGCTGTCAAAGCCCAGCGTCTGGCTTACTGCCAGTGCCTGGGCAGCAAAAGCTTCGTTGGACTCAATCACATCTATATCGGCCACAGTTAAGCCGGTTTGCGCCAGCACCCGCTGTACTGCCGGTATCGGCCCTAATCCCATCACACCCGGCTCCACGCCGGCAAAAGCATAACCGAGCATACGTGCCTGTGGCCTAAGGCCACGTTTTTCAGCTTCAAACCGGTTGGTTAACAACATGGCGGCAGCACCATCGTTTAAGCCCGAGGCATTACCGGCAGTGACTATGCCATCGGCTTTAAACGCGGGTTTAAGTTTAGCTAAACTCTCTGCTGTGGTATCCGCGCGGATATGCTCATCGCGGTTAAATACCTGCTCTGTGCGGCCCTGTATTACAGTGAGCGGCACTATCTGGCTGTCGAACCAGCCCCGCTGCTGCGCATTGGCAGCACGCTGCTGGCTTATTAGCGCAAAGGCATCCAAATCAGCGCGGCTAAAGCCATATTGGCCGGCGATAGTTTCCGCGGTAATGCCCATATGGCCGCTGCCAAACGGATCGGTCAAAATGCCCAGTGTTAAATCCGTGATGCCAGCGTGGCCCATTTTTAAACCGCGCCGCACATTAGGCAATAAATAAGCGCCGTTACTCATACTCTCGGCGCCACCGGCCAGGGCAATAGTGCTTTGCCCCAGCTGAATAAGTTGCGCTGCCGATATCACCGACTGCACCGCCGAGCCGCATAAGCGGTTAACGTTAAAAGCAGCAGAACCGGCGGCCATACCGGCGTTTAATGCAATATGCCGCGCCAAATAAGCATCTTCAGCGCCGGTGGTAATAATATGGCCAAAAACCGCATGGTCGACATCAGTTGCTGCCACGCCGGCGCGGCTGATTGCCTCGGTCGCGGCCGCTGAACCCAGCTGCGCGGGGCTAAGGTTTGCCAAACTACCGCCAAAGCTGCCAATGGCCGTACGGGCACCGGCTAAAATTACAATATCCGTTAAGTTCATTCCGGTCATACCCAATTTTCCACCCTCAATCCCGTCACGCGATTAAACTCCCGCGCATTGTTGGTCACCAGTATCGCGTCTTCCGCCAGTGCATGGCTGGCTATCCATAAATCATTTGCCCCTATAGGTGTGCCAGCTGATTTTAAGCGATTAAATTGCTCTGCGTAATGAAGACAAAGTGAAGGAGAAGATTGATATAGAACCGGAATTTGCCTGGTCAACATTGCCAGCTTTCGCATAACTTCAGCAGTTTTGTTGCTGTTCTGTGCCCCCTTAAGTAGCTCGGCATAGGTAAAAAATGACATTCGTAATTGTGTATCGGCTGGCAAAGTGTCGATATGTGCAGCAACTGAAGGAGGATTATTTTTTAACAGATAAATAAGAATATTTGTATCCAGCAAATAGATCACAACTCCTCCCTGTCTTGCATCAATGGCTGAGCACGATATTCTGCTTCAAGTTCTGCAACAAAGTCAGCATCGAATCCATCCAATGCGGCCATTAAAGCCTCACCACGTTTTGCTGGTAAAGGATGAATAACTAAATCACCCTGCTCATTACGGCTTATCTCAACGGTGTTAGTATCGAGGCGAAATTCCTGTGGGATCCGCACAGCCTGACTGTTACCATTCATAAACACACGACTTACCGCAGACATAGCCACCTCTTTGTACACACAATTATGTATGTATTTTGGTAGTGCAATGCGATCTTGTCAAGGTAGAGCAAGACCGACTATACAAGTGACTTAGTTTGAGTTTAGCACCGGCCTTTTCGCTTTCGGTAAGCTTTTAACAATTAACTGATACGAATTTTCAATCTGCCGTTTTATCTCGTTATCCGGTACGCTGCCATCCAGCAGCACGGTGTTCCAGTGCTGTTTATTCATATGGTAACCGGGGGTAATGGCCGGAAAAATATCCCGCAGCATCAAAGCTTCAGCCGGGTCGCACTTCAGGTTGACCCGGGCTACGCCCTCTTTTTCACTTAAAATGGCGAAGATTTTGCCGACTTTATACACGTAGATATCCGGACCAAACGGGAAGTCTTCCATGCTTTGCAGTTGCATCAGGCAGTGATCACGGCATTGTTGAAAGTCGAACATTGAATGCACTCCTTTATCTGACAGGGCGGATCGGGTTGTGCTAAGCCGACCCTTGAAGGCATGGATGCCTGAGAGGAGCCTACAGGGATGTATTCACGGCGAGTCGGCGTGTACAACCCGATTTGCCCCTGCACGAAAAAAAGAGCCCTGCATAAGTCAGGGCTCTGTGTCACTCATTTAAGGTTTAGTATATTTATCCAGCCACTGAAATACTTCGTTGTACCAGCGCACGCGGTTATCTTTATTTAAGATCCAGTGATTTTCATCAGGGAAAATCACTAAGCGCGAATCGATACCCTTGCGTTGCAGGTTAGTAAAAGCACCTAAACCCTGGGCATAAGGCACGCGGTAGTCTTTTAAGCCGTGAATAACCAACATCGGCGTTTGCCATTTATCGGCGTGCGCCGCCGGGTTAAATTTCTGGTAATCAGACTCCGGGTTCCAGGCCTGGCCACCTAAATCAAACTCCGGAAACCACAGCTCTTCGGTGCTGCCGTAAAAGCTTGGCATATCGTATAAGCCGGCATGGTTTACCAGACATTTAAAACCGGTTGGCCAGTTACCGGCTATCCAGTTCATCATATAACCACCGTACGATGCGCCCAGTGCACAAGCACGGTCGCCATCAATCCAGGGTTGGGCTTTAACGATATACTCAAAGCCTTTCTTTAAATCTTCCAGCGGCTTACCACCCCAATCACGGCTGATAGAATCAGTAAAGGCCTGGCCATAACCGGTTGAACCATGAAAATCGACCATCACCACCGCGTAGCCTTTAGCAGCATACATTTGCGCATTCCAGCGCTCGTTAAACATATTACCAAAACTGCCCTGCGGACCGCCGTGCACTAAAAATGCCATCGGGTATTTTTTCTTTGCATCAAAATCCCACGGCTTAACCAGGTAGCCATATACCGTATCGTCGTTGGCACCTTTAAAGCTAAATTGCTCGTAATCACCAAACTGCACAGCCTGGCGCCAATCCGCATTAATGTCTGTCAACTGCGTTAAGCTGCTACCGTCCAAGCTGAGTTGAAACACCTCAGGCGGCATATCCAGTTTATGGTTAGTAAACACAATTTTATCCACCGCCACGTTCAATGCGCCGGCCGTGCCATCGCCATAGACTTTACGTACATCACCAAAACCTGTGTTAATGGCGTAAATACTGTACTGGCCAACATCCTGCGTAGTGACATACACAGTGCGGTTATCGGGGCCAAATTTATAATCGCTGACTGAGCGGTCAAATTCCGGCGCCAGCTCTTTACGCTGCCCGGTCACCATATCCAGCAACATCAGGCTGAACTTATCGGCTTCGGCTTGTGGCTTACTCATGGCTTTATAGGCCATAAAACGGCCATCACTGGAGAACGACGGCTGTGCATCCCATGCCGGGTTTGATGCAGTTAAATTTTGCTTTTCACCGCCATTTACCGGCACCATAAAGATATCGTAATTGGTGTGCCAGGCCTGATCGGCATTGGGTATTTTTGCGCTGAATACCAGCCGCGCATTATCCGGCGTAAACGCCACTTCTTTGATACCGGCAATATCGGTATTCCATTCGCTCATCAGGTTAGTCGCATCTTTCACCGCGCCTTTACCCAGCGCAGCCACATGCAAATGGCTGCGGTACGGTGTTAACCAATGGTCCCAGTGGCGCACCATCAGCTGATCATAGGCCATCGCCGTATCTTTTTTCGCTGCATCAGCCGCTTTAGCATCCAGTGTACATTGCAGGTTCTGGCAGCCTGGTTTTACTGATAGCTCCAGCGCAATTTGTTTGCCGTCATTTGACACTTTAAAACCATCTACCGGCAGCGGTAAATCGGTAAGCTGCAAGGCTTCACCGCCGTACAGCGGTAACTGCCATACCTGGTTAGTACCGCTACGGTTTGCTACAAAATAAATACTTTGGCCATCATTGGCCCACTGCAGCTGGCTTTCACGGCCGGCACTTTGGGTTAAACGGGTTACTTTATTTAAGTTAGATAAGTCCATCAGATATAAATCGCTGGAGTTATCTGCCGGGCTAAAACCGGCGTTGGTTTGGCCGTAAACTAAAAAGCGGCCATCATCAGACAGCACCACATCGTGCAACTTATTAAACTGGTTTAAATGCTCAACCGTCAGCGGCGCTTTCGCCACGGCAGCACCCGACGCTAACAGCGCCAGCGTAACTAAAGTCTTTTTCATGCGTATTCCCTGGATTTTATTGTTATAGGCTGAAAAATTAAGGCTGCAGCAATGCTACAGCCCTGATGGTAAAGCGATTAAGCTTTATCCATTTGCTGAATATTCACTTTCCAAATGGCCGGGCCTTGCTGGTGCACGTTGTTACCGTTGGAATCTACCGCCACCGTTACCGGCATATCCTGTACGTCAAACTCATAAATGGCCTCCATACCTAAATCGGCAAAAGCCACCACGCGCGATTTTTTAATCGCTTTGGATACCAGATAAGCCGCACCGCCTACCGCCATTAAATATACCGCTTTGTGCTGTTTAATGCTGGCAACGGTTTTATCGCCGCGCTCTGATTTACCAATCATACCCAGCAGACCGGTTTGCGACAGCATCATGTCGGTAAATTTATCCATCCGTGTGGCCGTTGTCGGGCCGGCCGGGCCTACTACTTCATCACCCACCGCATCTACCGGGCCAACGTAATAGATAAAGCGGTTTTTAAAGTCTACGCCATCCGGCAGTGCCTCGCCTTTGCTAAGCATATCGGCAATGCGTTTATGCGCCGCATCACGGCCGGTCAGCATTTTGCCGCTTAGCAGCACGGTTTCGCCGGCTTTCCACTCTAATACATCTTCTGGCGTTACCGTATCCAGGTTTACCCGGCGTACATTAGCGCCCAGCTCCCAGGTTACCTGCGGCCAGTCTTCCAGTTTTGGTGGCTGAATATCGGCCGGGCCGCTACCATCTAAATGAAAATGCACGTGGCGTGTGGCAGCGCAATTTGGGATCATCACTACCGGCAAGCTGGCAGCATGAGTGGGTACGCTGTTAATTTTTACATCCACTACGGTGGTTAAACCGCCTAAGCCCTGGGCACCAATACCGAGTTTATTCACTTTTTCATACAGCTCTAAGCGCAGCTTTTCATCAGCTGTTTCTGCGCCTTTAGCAATTAAATCCTGAATATCAACCGGCTCCATCAGCGCTTCTTTGGCCAACACAGCGGCTTTTTCTGCTGTGCCGCCAATACCTATACCCAGCATACCCGGCGGACACCAGCCGGCGCCCATTTTCGGCAGCGTTTCCAGTACCCAGTCCACAATAGAGTCAGACGGGTTAAGCATCGCCATCTTGGTTTTATTTTCTGAACCACCACCTTTGGCCGCAATCATCACTTCAACATGATGGCCGGCGACTAAATCGATATGCACTACTGAAGGCGTATTATCTTTGGTGTTTTTGCGGCCGCCGGCAGGGTCTGCCACGATAGACGCGCGCAGCGGGTTATCAGGGTTTAAATAAGCACGACGGGTACCTTCATCCACCATCTGCTGCACTGTCATATCGGTTTTATCCCATTTGACATCCATACCAATTTTAACAAAGCAGGTCACAATACCTGTGTCCTGACAAATGGGCCGGTGGCCTTCAGCCGACATGCGCGAGTTAATTAAAATTTGTGCGATGGCATCTTTCGCCGCCTGGTTTTGCTCTTTGTGGTAAGCAACTTCCAGCGCTTTGATAAAATCTAACGGGTGATAATAAGAGATGTATTGCAGTGCATCTTCAATGCTGTCGATAAAGTCTTGCTGGCGAATAACCGTCATGTTGTTTTACCTGTCCTCTGACGCCTCTGGCAGCGCCATGTTTAACTATTAGTGTCGGTGCTGGTATGATAGCGCGCATCAGAAACAGCGGCTAGCCCCATTCATGCAGCAGTACCTTATTCCACCGGAAATTTATGGCGACACGCCGGATAACTTACTGGCCCTGTTCAGCCACGTTGCCATGCAACCCTGGGCCATGTTGCTCGATTCGGCCGCGCCAGCGCACGTTAACAGCCGTTATGACATTTTAGTTAGCGGGCCACTGGCCACCTTAGAGGCCAAAGCCGGCATCAGCATATTAACCGACGAGCACGGCGCGCACAGTTATCAGGAAGACCCCTTTACCGTGCTTAATTGTGCGTTAAAGCGCTATTTCCCCACAGCAGCCCAAAGCAGCCTGCCCTTTGTCGGCGGTGCCCTTGGCTACTTTGGCTATGATTTAGGCCGTTATACCGAAACCTTAGCGGCCACGGCAGAGGCTGATATTAACCTGCCGGATATGGCGGTAGGGTTTTATCAACAAGCGCTGATATTAGATAAACAACAACGCCAGCTTTGGTATGTCGATTACCGTGGCAACGCCGAAGCCGGCTGGCAAAAACTGTACGCCAGGTTACAACAAAATTCAGCGGCGGCAGCGCCCTTTAGTTTAAACAGTCACTGGCAAGCCAATATGGATAAAGCCTGTTACGTGGCACGGTTTAATCAGGTACAAGAGTATTTGCTTAGCGGCGACTGCTACCAAATAAACCTGACTCAGCGCTTTAGCGCAGGCTATCAGGGCGATGAGTGGCAGGCCTATTTGCAGCTGCGGGATAAAAACGCCGCGCCCTTCTCTGCCTTTATCCGCCTGCCGCAAGGTGCGGTGCTGAGTATCTCACCAGAGCGTTTTTTACAACTGCACGGCAATAAGGTTGAAACCAAACCGATTAAAGGCACCCGGCCGCGCGGTATATGCCCGATGACCGATGCGGTAGAAGCTGAAAATCTTAAGCTATCACCCAAAGATCGCGCCGAAAACGTGATGATTGTCGATTTACTGCGCAACGATTTAGGCAAAGTTTGTCTGCCGGGCTCAGTCGCCGTACCGCAGCTGTTTGCCATTGAAAGTTTTCCGGCGGTGCACCATTTGGTCAGCACGGTAACCGGTACCTTAGCGCCAGAGTACAGCGCCTGTGATTTACTGCGTGGCGCCTTCCCGGGCGGCTCTATTACCGGCGCGCCCAAGGTGCGGGCAATGCAGATCATTGAGCAATTAGAGCCACAGCGCCGTTCAGTGTATTGCGGCGCCATTGGTTACATTAACAGCAACGGCGATATGGATACCAATATTGCTATTCGCACGCTGATTTGCAGCGAAGGCAAAATTCACTGTCAGGCCGGCGGCGGCATCGTAGCCGACTCCGACGCTGACAGCGAATACCAGGAAACCTTAGATAAGGTGAATAAAATTCTGCCGGTGCTGGCAGTGCAGGAGTTATAGCGATGCTGGCCGGCGAGTTTCGTCAGCGATTTTCACTGCAAACCGCTGCCGCAGGTGGCGCTATCGCCGCTACAGACAAGCATCAAGCTGCAGTGTTAGTGCCGATAATTAATTACGGTGATACGCTGCAGGTGTTGTTTACCCAGCGCGCACTGCATTTACGCCATCATCCCGGGCAAATCAGTTTCCCTGGTGGTCGGATAGAGTCCGGCGAAAGCAGCTGTGCAGCTGCGCTGCGCGAAGCACACGAAGAAATAGGTTTAGCCCCTGATGCAGTAGAGTTACTTGGCCGCTTGCCACTGCAAAGCACCAGTACCGGTTTTACCATAGAGCCCTGGGTTGGCCTGCTTAAACCACAGCGCAGTTGGATTTTGCAGGCTGATGAAGTGGCCGGTATTTTTGAAGTACCGCTAACACATTTTCTGCAGCAGGAAAACCGCCATCTGTTCAGCTTACGGCTGCGCGGCAAAGTGCAGCAGCTGCATGCCATGCCGTATCAGGATAAGTTTATCTGGGGGGCAACAGCTGCTATTTTGCATAGGTTGTGTTTGCAGCTGGCTTAGCTATTAAGCGCCGCTATCCAGTTGTTGAATAAGCGAATCCATACTGAAGTTATCAACAAAGTCGCCATTACCGGCTTGCTTGGCGCCTTCAGATAAATGCGAGCGCAACGCTTCCAGTTTACTTTTGCGCTCTTCCAGAGCTCTAAGTGCATCGCGCACCACTTCACTGGCCGAGCCGTATCGGCCGCTGGAGACTTCATTCTTAATAAACGCTTCCCAGTGCTCACCCAAGCTCAGGCTGGTAGTTGCCATAGCACACCTCAGATATTCAAAAATAACAATAATGAATACAAGTTGTACAAAAAGGCAAAGCAAGAGACTTCTGTGCGTGCCAACCAACGTATTGGTTTGTATCTGCAAATCACATAAGCAACTCCCATTAGTTTTTCTCATCTGTAATAAGCGCCGACCAGTTACCAACCGACTTACAGAACAGCGCTGCTTGGGCTACAATGGTGCAACTTTGATAACGACCAAACAGAATTTATTATGATTATCAGCGCTTTTGATATGTTCAGTATCGGCATAGGGCCGTCCAGCTCACATACCGTAGGCCCAATGCGGGCAGCGAAAAAGTTTACCGACGATTTAACCGAAAAAAACCTACTTGATAACGTTACTGCCGTAAAAGTAGAACTGTTTGGCTCGCTGGGCCAAACCGGCATTGGCCACGGTACCGGCAAAGCGGTTATTTTAGGTCTGGCCGGCTACCTGCCGGAAACGGTTGACCCGGACGCCGTGCCGGGTTTACTCAAACAAGTGAATGACGAGCAGCAAATTCGTCTGGCCAAGGTAAAGCCTGTTAGCTTCCCGCGCGAAGGCGCTATTGTATTTCACCGGCGTAAAACCTTAAAAGAGCACTCCAATGGCATGGAGCTGATTGCCTACGATAAAGACAAAAACATTGTACTAAGCGATGTGTACTTCTCTATCGGCGGCGGTTTTATTGTGAAAGCGGAAGATTTTGCCAAAGAAAAAGAAGCCGCCAGCCAATTTGCTGCGGATAACCCGCCACCGTTTCCGTTTGAGTCTGGCGCCGAACTGTTAGCCCTGTGCAAAGAGCATGGGTTATCGATAGCCGGTTTAATGCTGGAAAACGAAAAAGTATTACGTAGCCCGGCGCAAATTACCGACGAGCTGAATAATATCTGGCTTACCATGCGTGCCTGTATTGAGCGCGGCATTAAAACCGAAGGCATACTGCCGGGCGGTTTAAAAGTAAAACGTCGCGCCCCGGCGCTGTATAAAAAGCTGATGGCCGAAAAAAGCAGTGATCCTTTACAAGTGATGGACTGGGTAAACTTGTTTGCGCTGGCGGTAAATGAAGAAAATGCTGCCGGTGGCCGCGTGGTTACCGCCCCCACTAACGGCGCCGCCGGTATTATTCCGGCAGTACTGATGTACTACGATAAATTTATTCAGCCGGTTACCCCGGATATCGCCGTGCAGTATCTGTTAACCGCAGCGGCTATCGGTATTTTATATAAGAAAAACGCCTCTATCTCCGGTGCTGAAGTGGGCTGTCAGGGTGAAGTCGGCGTTGCTTGTTCTATGGCGGCTGCGGCATTAACCGAAATTCAGGGTGGTACCCCGCTGCATGTCGAAAACGCCGCGGAAATTGGCATGGAGCACAACCTGGGGTTAACCTGCGACCCGGTAGGTGGTTTGGTGCAAGTGCCTTGTATCGAGCGCAACGCCATGGGTTCGATTAAAGCTATTAACGCATCACGCCTGGCGCTGCGCGGAAGCGGCGATCAAAAGGTGTCACTGGATAAAGTCATTAAAACCATGTGGGATACCGGTAAAGATATGCAAACCAAGTACAAAGAAACCTCGCGTGGTGGTTTGGCGGTAAATATTATCGAGTGCTAAGCGCGGTTAAACTTGCTTACAACTTAAGTTGGCGACAAGGTTGAAATAATAACCTGAGACAACCAGACTAAGCCTATCTGTGATAAGGAGTATTGGCATGAGTAACACTGTCAGATGGGGCACCTTAAGTCTGCTGTTAGTTGCAGCATTAATTTGTTACTTTCTCGGCTTTAGCATTAGCTCGGGCGTGCTGGTAGTAGCAGGTGTGTTTTTCGAAGGCTGCTTTTGGTTTAAGTTCTTAAAAACGCCACAGGGCAAAGCGCTGTTATAGACAGCGCTTGGTTGCCAGCCTTAGCCCGGTTTTTTCGCCCAGGCTGCACACCAACCTTCGCTGTTCACCAATTTACCCGGGAAAATACCGCATGGCCGCCAGGCTTCGCCATCAGCGCCCTGGATCAGTGCGCAATTACCACACATTTGGCCCTCTTTGGCCGACTTATGCACATATTGCAGTGCCTTGGCTTGCGGGTTTTCCGGGTCCAGTTGCTCGTTAGCAAAGGCCTTTAAGCTGATCCCCCCCATGCTTAACCCTACTACGCCACCGGCCGATAGTTTTAAAAAACGTCTTCTGCTGGTTGTCATAATTTTTCCTCTGGTTTTATATTGCGGTTTTGTCGTTACACATCGTTGCATTGCATATTGTTTTTATTTGCCTGCAGTAGTGTTACTGCTGTCAGTTCCTGCTGGTTTAGTTCATATTGCAACAGAAAAAACCAAACCAAAGCACTGATGTCACGTAACAGTTACAGCTGTAAGCTTAGCAGCCCGTATCAGGAACTTCTTTGATGGAAAACAACATTATTATTACCGGCGCAGCGCAGCGCCTGGGGTTGCATTGCGCCCTGACATTACAACATGCCGGGTTTCAGGTTATTGCCACCTACCGTAGTGAAAAGCCCGGCCTGCAACAACTCAGAGATGCCGGTGTGCACTGTATACAGTTGGATGTAACAGATCCGGCCCAATTGGCAGGTTTTATTACACAGGTCAAACAACAACACCGCAGTTTAAGAGCATTGATCCACAATGCCTCCGACTGGAAAAAAGATGCACCGTTCAACGACGCCGGCACAGATGCACTTGCGGCAGATGCAGCGGTGTACGATGCTATGCAAGCGGTACATGCCAGAGCACCCTATTTGCTCAACCGCGCCTTTACAGCTTTATTGCAAGCGCATAACGGCGTAACCGACATTATTCATTTAACCGATTTTGTCGCTAGCGTTGGCAGCAGCAAGCATATGGCGTATGCCGCCTCTAAAGCCGCGCTGGAAAATTTAACCTACAGCTTTGCCCGCGCGCTGGCACCCAACGTTAAGGTAAATGCGATTGCCCCGGCGCTGCTGATGTTTAATGACCACGATGACGCCAGCTACCGTGCAAAAGCCTTACAAAAGTCTTTATTGCAGGTTGAACCCGGCGCCGCAGAGCTAAGCAGCACGGTAATGTATCTGCTTAACAGCCGCTATATAACCGGCAAAGTTATTGGCCTGGATGGTGGACGGCAATTAAACCTGCCATAACCGGTGCAAAACCGATCAGGCTTTAATTTGTCACCTGCGGCTGGCAAAATAGCCTTAACTACAAGTGATGAAGCATATCTATGAAAGCCAGCCTGTATTTAGTCAGTATATTGTTCGCCACCGGCACTTTTGCCACCAGCCAGCCGGTTGCCGGAAAATGGATCACCGATCGACAAGGCCATACCTTAACCGATCCGCAAAGCTCCGGTTTCACCTGGCGCCATGGTGAGCTTATTCACCTGGGGGATAACAGTGCCGCAGAGCCTATGCGCAACAAATTGCTGCGGATAAACCCGAACACCGCTCAGCTTATCGCTGAGCCGCTTAATGTTACGGTGTCAGCACAGGTATTAAATGGCTGCTTTGGCGAACTGTTCAGCAAGTACCCTGACTTTGAGTCATTAGCATGGGACAGAGCAGACGATTCTGTGTTTATCAGCGTTACCGAAGACTCCTCTTTTGTGCAGTTAACTGCAGATTGCAAAGCAAAATACGGCACCACCCACTCTACCGATTTTCCTACCTTACTGGTTAAAATTGAAACCGACCGCAAGCTAAGCCGCGCTGAAATAACCGCAGTGCGGCCGGTGCAGTTCCCCAAAGCTGCCGCTGTTGGTAATGCACCGAATGATGGCATTGAAGGTTTAGCCTTTGATAATGCCGGTAACTTATATTTAGCGCTGGAGCAAAATGCCGCCAATGCGCCGATGATTTTTAAAACGCCGTACAGCAACACGTTTTGGCAGCAAGATGGCTACGTCAAGGTACAGGACAGCGGCTTTATGTTGCCGGTGCCGGATAATAAAGATCACCCGATTAACGGCCTGGACTACTTAGCCGCAAAAAAACTGGGCCACCCCGGTTATTTGGTGGCTGCGGCGCGCAATGACGACCAGCTGTGGATCATTGATTTAAGCCAACAACAAGCGCCCTTTGTGCAGCAAATGGCTTACTATGCTCCCACACCGGCCGACAGTAACTGCCCGGCCTATGAGCACATGGTACAAACCGCCATTGAAGGTGTGGCAGTGCACGGTGACACGGTATATTTAGTTAACGATGCCTGGAAAAAACGTTACTCCGACAATATTCAATGCCCGGCTAATGCCGCGCATTTTACTAAGTTTGCGCCGCTACTGTTTATCCTGCCGGTAGACCCGCGCTGGTTTATTCAGGGTCTGAAATAAGTATCACTCAGCAAGCGGATAAGTACTGTGTACTACCTGGTGAAGTACCGTGCGCTATCTGCTATTATTGCCTGCTGTTTGCCGCCCTCGTAACGGCGCAGCAGGCCGGCACAATTCCGCTTTGTTTCACAGGATTACTGTTTTTACGGGATGACTTATGATTAACCACTTTCGCGTACTTGGCGTAAAAACCAATGCCAGCGATGACGATATTAAAAAAGCCTATAAACGCTTCGCCAATAAGTATCATCCGGACAAATTGCACGGCCTGACTGACGACGAAAAAGACCAGGCTGCAGTACAGTTGCAACGGGTAAAAGCGGCCTATGAGGTGTTGTCCGATCCAAAACAAAAAGCGGCTTTTATTAAAGATTTCAACAATGTCATTGTTACCGACCCCGCTTCTGCTATGCAGGAACTGTGGGATCAGTACTACTCTTAAACCTATCAGGGTCGTCAACAGCTTATGGCAAACAAATTAAATATGGCACGCATTCGTGCCCTGCAAACCGACGCACTGGAAAATATCGAGTCCTATATGGACCCCGACACCCCCAAAGCGCTGGAGCAATTTACCGCTAAAATGAAAGCCATTTTACTGGCCAGTCCGGATATGCTCGACTCCGTACCGGAATACCTGCCAATGGCGTTATACGGTCGGGTAAAGTTCACCCCGGCAGCAAAATTGCAATGGCAGCAATGGCTAAACAGTGCCACCGCCCCGACGTGGGATCAATTTAAAACCTCAGTGGCGTTTAATAACGCCGATGTTGAACTGGTAAAAGCTATTCGCGCCCACAATGAAGCACAGCTTATCGAAGCCTGTGCCGTACTGTTTATGCTTGAAGCCGGCGATAAACTGGTGGCAAAACGCCGCAACGGCAGCGAAACCTACAACGAAGACCCGTCCTACGACGATGCCGGTTACGACGATGCAGACAGCGACCGCGGACATTATGCCAGCGACGACTACGACAGCGATGATGACAGCGATGAAGAAGGTTACGACAACCAGTACGACGATATTCGTTTTAACGGAGAAAAACCGTAATGAGCACTAATCTGATTGAGATAGCCGTTGCCGAAATTAAACAGCTGGCCGTAGTAGAACCCAAGCAAGCCAGCAAAAAGTTTGAGCTGATTGCCAACACCATGAGTGATGAGCAACTGGTTGAATTGATTGAACAAATAGATATTGTTACGCTAACCCAGATTAACAGCGAACATGATATTTCCTTCCCGTCGATTATCTCGGAGCTGATGAGCCCCGAGCGTATTCGCGATATCGTCTGCCAGCAGCCGTTGTACTGGGAAGAAAAAATTAAGAATAACGCCGAAGAACTTAAGCAACATACCTTCGACTTTTTAACCTATTTAATCCGTACCCAGGACAGTGAAGACAAACAAGCCGCCATTTTAGAATGCGTGGCAGAAGACCCGGCCGGGCTGTTTTACTTGTCTATTCCGTTTATCGAAATTTACCGCGGCGAACAATTTGCCGATGAAGACTTCTACGCCGACACCCTGCACGAAGAGGAAGAGGACCTGGAAGAAGCGCTGGCCTATACCGAGCGCCAGCTTACTGAAGATGCTCATGGCCTGGGCTTTGACGACCCACGCAGCCTGCTGGCACTTATCCGCCAGTTAACGCCGCAAGTAGAGCAAGCCATTAAAGCGCTTATTCGCAATGAAAACTCCGGCTGGGAAGGCATAATAAGCAAATTTGCCACCGAACTGGTGATGCAGGCCAAAGAGAAAAACCAGGCCACGGATGAATATGCCGAAGTGGACGATATGTTCAGCTTTCTCGACTAAGGAACAACCACATGCAGTTAATGCTACGCGATGGCAGCTTTGGCCCGTTTTTAACTCAGGTGCTGACTAAGGCGCAAGCCGACGACAAACTCAGCCAGGCAGAGCTGCAACAGATTAAAAGCAAAGCCGTGCTGATGAGCCTGAAATTTGCCGACAAGTTTTACAACAAGTACAAAATGCACCTGTTGGAGCAAGCGGCATACGACATTATCGGCGTGGTAAGTTTAGGTTTACTCGAGCTTAGCGACAACGACCCCGATCGTGCGTTAACCCTGCTGCTGGCGCCGGAAGGCGTGGTAAAGCCGTTCCAAAAAGGCTGGAATATGCTAAGCACTGTCAGCAAAAAAACCGGTAAAAATTCATTATACGGCGATGTCGAAGAGCAACTGCTGCAAAGTATTGCCAGCCCGCCCGACGCCGAAGAATGGCACGGTTGGGCACAGTACCAACAAGCACTGAGGGAGCACCGCCGCAGCCAGTCTATGCAGCTTCTGCAGCAGCAATTTTACGCCCGCAGCCACTTTGATGAGTTTGAGCATTTCAGCCTGGAAGAAGTGTTAGCCGAAGTAGTGTTTTACCGCGCGCTTACCGGCGGCGATAAAGTACGCCAGGATTTAAAAAAGCGCATCCGTACTATAGCTCTGCAACCGCACTGGTTTAGCGACACCTTTTTCCAACTGCAAACCGAAGCCACTCTGGCAGAATTGCCTGAGGCCAATGCCGATGCTATCCGTAACGATTTAGGCCAGCATTTTATTCCGGCGCTGTCGCGTACCTTAGCGTTTGCCAAAGACTACCAGGCACTGGCAACACAAGATGCTTCACCGGAAAAGCTCGACGCCTTCGAAGGTAAACAAGGCTTAACCAACCCACTGCTGGGCTGGCCGCAGTATCTTGAACTATAAGCCGGAACAGTAAGTAACAACGATTAATGGACATCTAATGACTAAACCTGTTTACCCTCTGGCCGCAGCTATACTGCTATGGCTGTTACCGCTGCATCAGGCCTGCGCCAATACAGAAGACACTGCAGCTGACGTGCTGCGTGTTGCCCTGCCAGCCGCAGCCTGGGGCATGACACAGTATTTGGACGACACTGAGGGCAGCAAGCAATTTTACTACAGCTTTGCCGCCACTGTAGCTACAACTCTGGCGCTGAAAACCGCCATTCACAAAAACCGCCCTGATGGCTCAGACAACGACGCCTTCCCCTCCGGCCATACCTCCATGGCATTTCAGGGCGCGGCGTTTTTACAACGCCGTTACGGTTGGCAATACGGTGCACCGGCCTATGCACTGGCAAGCTATGTCGGTTACAGCCGGGTAAACAATGATCATCACGATAGTCGCGACGTACTGGCCGGCGCGTTAATCGGCATCGCTGCCAGCTATTATTTTGCCGAGCCGTTTTATGGTGTACAGGTTACACCAACCGCAGGTTTAAATGGTGTGGGTTTGCAGTTAAGTGCGACGTGGTAACGACGAAAGACTGTCGAAGAGTTGCAGTTAGGTTAGCCAGCGTTTTACGCTGGCTGCATTTGTTTCAGGTGTAATTGTTTGAGAAACTCAGGAGCTAAATCGGCGCCATTAGGCCAGACAACGGTTTCCAACTCAGGATCAACAGCAATTTTTCGGAATATCGCGATGTCTTTTAGTGGTTCAAACACCGGTCCCCTTAACACGCCATCCAAATTCACCTCGCCTGAAGTCCCGTCATCAAACGCTACCCAGATAATGTAATCAGTTACGTATTTCGCAGCTTTAATATGCAACATAAATTACTCCAATGGTGCTATGTAATTAAGCGGTTCACCAGCTCTGGCGCGGAGCCAGTTTTGTTCTAATTCAACCTGATGCAATGTAATCCATTCCTGTACAAACGCAGCAGCTCTTTTGGGTAACTCGCCTTCCAGCATGGTTCCATCAAATGAAAACAGTGCTTCATAACCAGAGTATTTAGCATGGAAATGCGGTGGGTTATGATCGTTAAAATACATGGCGATCAAAATCCCGTAAAACCTGCTTATCACCGGCATTAGCGTATCCTTAAGAATGTAGTTTCATCTTAGTGAAACAGCGCATAGTGTCAAATCAGATTTAATAAGGCAATTGCATTTTAGAATGTGTCAAGCAGATATATACTGTCCGCGAAGTACTTGCCGCTGATGCAATGCGCATTGGCGGCAATATGCTGTAAAGCAAAGCCGCATTTGCTTAACACCTTTTCCGATGCGGCATTGCCTTCAGCCACAGCCCGGTGGCACTTAATGTTATGCGTGGTGCCGGCCCAATCTATCAGCCCTTGCGACGTGGTTTAGCCTTTGGCTTGGCACTGGCGTTGCCCTGCAGCTCTATTACGGTTTCGCTGGCTTTGTTAGAGCGACCTGACAACACTTTGCGCGAAATACTCTTTAACAGCGAACCGCGATTACTGACTTCAAAGCCCGGCTTAACAATGCGTTTGATATCGCTGCCAATCAGTTTTTGAATACGCTCTAAGGTTTGCTCATCTTCACGGCTGACAAAGGAAATAGCGTTACCGCTGGCGCCGGCGCGGCCGGTACGACCGATACGGTGCACGTAATCTTCCGGTAAATACGGCAGATTAAAGTTAACCACGTAATCCAACCCCTGAATATCCAAACCACGGGCGGCTACTTCGGTAGCAATAAGTACCTGTAATTTTGCCGATTTAAACTCAGCGATAGCACGGCGGCGTGCGCCCTGGCTTTTATCGGCATGGCATACTGCCGCGTCAATTTTGCGCTTTTGTAAGCCGGCTAACAGTTGATCTGCCTGCTCTTTGGTACTGGTAAACACCAGCACCTGAAACCAGTTATGCTCGGCCAACAGTTGTTCAAATAAATCAATTTTGCGGCTTTCTTCTACCGCATACACCACATGGTTTACCGTATCAGCGGTGCTGTTTACTCTGGTTACCCGCACTTGCTGATGATTACGCAGAATTTTATGCGATAACTCATTAACCGCAGGAGAGGTTGTGGCAGAAAACAGCAGGGTTTGCCGTGTGGTCGCGGTCATTTGCAGTAACTTCATCACATCGGTAATAAAGCCCATATCCAACATACGGTCGGCTTCATCCAGTACCACAAATTCCACATCGCTTAATATCACATTGCCCAGTGCCATATGCTCCAGCAAGCGGCCGGGCGTGCTGATAACCATATCGACGCCGGCAATCAGTTTATTGGCCTGGCCGCCCATTTTTACCCCACCGTACAGCGCTGTAACGCTCAGGGGTAAAAACTGTGCATAAGCCGTTATCGCATCAGCTAACTGCTCGGCCAGTTCGCGGGTTGGCGTCAGGATCAACGCCCGTGGCCGACGCTCGGCAGTAGCTTTAGGCTTGTCTAACATGCGCTGTAACAGCGGAATGGCAAAAGCAGCGGTTTTACCGGTACCGGTTTGCGCCGTGACCTGTAAATCTTTGCCGCGTCGCGCCGGCACTATGGCCTGCTGCTGTACCGGGGTCATTTCACTGTAGCCACATGCAACCAGCGCGCGTTGTAAGTCTGGTGCCAAATCTAAAGATGAAAATTGCATAAGAGTTCCTCTGTAGATTAGCTACAGTAAAAAATGAGTAAATAAAGGTTTTGTTGCCGTTGCATTGTAAGCTGCGGTTATTCGCCGTCGTCTTCAGCGTTATCGGCGGCAGGTGCCGCAGGGCGCGGTTTATGCTTACAGGCACGGGCCAGAATTTCAATATAGAACGCCGGCAGTTCCTGCGCCACGGCAGCGTCAATATGCTTGTTGATTTCAGAGGTGAAAATGGTTTCGGCAACCTCTTCAGTGGCCCCAAAGCGACAATCAAACGTCCAGTAATCGGTGCCGTCAGGCAGCGATTTACGCCGCTCTCTGTTTAAGTATTTTTTAATATCATACTTAACAGCGTCTACCAACCGGGCAGGTGTCAGCTTCGGGTGCGTTAATGCGATTGTCTTTTTCATTACATTTCCTACAGAGGTGCCAAAGCTGAGCCAGCTTTTAAACGCGCATTCTACATGGAAGCAACGAAGATAACCGCCACTATCTGCGATTTTCTGTTAAAAGCTAAGCAGCAAACGCCAAAGTTCGCTGCTTTGTGGCACGCTGCGCCAGATAAGCCCTTAGTACTGCGTTTTATCCATGCTGTGTAAATGGCATCTCAACTAACAACTGTAAGATAAAGCATGTTAAACCGCAGCATATCGCTGGCTATTTCAGTTTGGGCAAAAATGATAAATCGACGTAATATTTTGCCGGGTTACCCTGAGCGATAAATACTTTGATCGTTTCCCTGTCGATATAAGCGGATGGGTCAAACCACAGATTATTACTTTTAAAGATGTGTATATCCGAGGTAGCCGGGTTTTGCCATTGCGTCAGCACCCGAAACGGGTGTTTGCCGTTAACCGATAATGTCGTATTTTGCTCAACGCTCTGGTAGCGGGTTTCTATTGCTATACCGCTGGTTTTCAACATTTTATCCTGCCGGCCTTTTAACGCAATAACCTGGATAATACCGGCACCGATCAGAAAAAATACGGCGCCCATAGCAGCCAAAATAAGCGCCACGCCCCATAGGGAAAAGAAGTCATTAATTTTGGCATCTGAGGGCTGCGCTGTCTGATACAGCACTTCGACCTGTTCGCCTTCGGCATAGCGGGCAGGATTACTGCCGGCAGAGGGGGCGAATTCAACAACCCGACCACTTTGGGCAGTAAACTGCACTAAAGGCCGGTAAGAAATTGAATCACTCGAGCGTGACAGCAAAAGCTCAACCACAATACCTTCTGCTGTTGCGGCTTCTTTTAAAAATGCCGCCGTGCTGTTGTAGCTATAAAATGCCCCGACCAGCATAACCAGGCCGACCAAACTGAATAAATATTTAACAATTGCAATTGCTTTCATGTTTTACCTTAATTTACTGCGCTACCGGCATATTGTTGACCCTTTTACGCGGGAGCAAGAGTCTATTCTGCCGACAGAATGTAAATCAAGTATTTTTATCTTGTATCACTTTATGTAGCGGCATTGCGTCTGGCCCACAACGCAAATACCGAGGCACTACCAAACATCAGCAGGCTGTACACACTGGGGGCTATCGACATAGCAGAGCTTTGTAAAATACCGGTGGTAATAAGCAGCGCCAGGGTACCGTTTTGCAGCCCTACTTCCAGGCAAATAGTACGGGCCTGATTCTCGTGCTTAAGCAGCCATTTGGCCAGGCCATAACCCAGCAGCATAGTGCCAAGGTTAAGCAGTAACGCTGCCGGCCCGGCCGCGACAATATAGCGCCACAGCTCATCGCCTAAATCAACTGCAATACTGATAATTAACAGCAGCAATACCAGAATAGAAAAGGTGCTGATATAAGGTGCGGTCATTTTAGTAAATGCCGGCCATTTTGCCCGTAGCAGCATACCCACTAACACCGGAAAGACACTAACAACCATTAATGTCAGCCAGGTACGAAACACCGGCAAGTGCAAATTTGTTTCAGCGCCGGCATAAAAACCGATGGCCCAGGCTGCCAGCAGCGGTATGGTAAAGGGCGTAATAAAGCCCACCACGGCGGTAAGTGACACCGACAAGCCAACATCGGCTTTACTCAGGTAGCTGTACAAATTAGACGTAGTACCGCCCGGGCACAGCGCTAAAATAAACAGCCCTATTGCTAACTCAGCCTGTAAATCCAATACAGCGATAACCGCTATGGCCGCCAACGGCAGCAACAACAGCTGCGCCAGGGCGCCGAGTAAAAAACCTTTCGGTGCCAGAAACACGCGGGAAAAATCCGCCACACGCAAACTCATGCCAACGCCGGTCATAATCAGGATCAGCGCCAGCGGTAAACCAATTTGGGTCAGGGTTGCAAACATATCACCGCCGGTTGCACAGAAAACACCACGTTACCCTATTATCCGCCAACTGACAAAGCGCTTTAATGCAAAAAAACGCGTTAATACAGCAAGATGCAGCGCTGCCTGCAGTTGCTTTACAAGGGTAGCGGGTTCTCTGCGCCCGGCCACAGCTGTTGCAACTGCCGGCGAAACAATTCAAGGCTGCCGCTGCTATAAAATATGTCGCTGATGCTGTTGTCGGGATCTGCCAACAACTGTGCCTGCAATAAGCGCTGCTGTAGCTGTTTCGCCACCGCAGCCTCAGTGCGGATAATAGTTACCGCAGGCCCGGCAATAGCGGCAATAGCATCGGCAACAAAATTGTAGTGGGTACAACCCAGTACCAGGGTGTCGGCACCTTTGTCCAGCAAGGGGTAAATATAGCTTTTCAGCAATGCCTGCATCGGCGCGCCGTTAAAATCTAATGTTTCTATCAGCTGCACTAACTGCGGGCAGGGTTGTAATTCAATCCGGGCCTGGCCGGCAAAACGCTGCGCCAAATTGGCAAAGGCCGGCGTTTGTAAGGTGCGCGGCGTGGCTAAAATACCCACTACTCCGGTTTTACTGGCCAACACCGCTGGTTTTACCCCGGGCTCCACGCCGATAACCGGCAGCGGGCACTCTGCTCTTAATCTGGCAATAGCGGCAGTAGTGGCGGTATTACAGGCCACCACTATGGCTTTAACCCCCTGATTTATCAGGTGCCGGCTTATCAGCTGCATCCGCTGATAAATATAGTCATCGGTTTTTTCGCCATAAGGCGCATGGCCGGTGTCAGCGACATAAATCAGCGGTTCATTGGGTAGCAGTTCACGCACTGCACGGGCGACAGACAGCCCGCCGATGCCGGAATCAAAAATACCTGTTGCAGCAGAATTCGCCATTAAGTGCCCACCTGTAATTTAAGGCAGCAAAATTAGCATATTTCGGCTATTTTTTTCGCCATTTCTGCGTCTATACACTGAAATAACACCAGCCTTATCACGCAAACATCATCAGTTGCCTGAGGTTGGCGTTCGCGCAATATAAAAACATGTCCTAGTATGTTCACTCCGGCAACAACAAACATCCCAGAGCACACAATGAAAATAAATCAACTTATCTTACTCTTCAGCATATCACTGTCGGCCTTTTATGCCGGCGCCAAAGATAACAACTTAAACGAGCAACCGCAGGTTGCCGATCAATTGCTCACGCAGCAACATGACATGCTTGTAAAAAACACCCGGAGCAAAGGATTTGGGCCGCAGTCACCACGTGATATCGAATCAAAGGCCGGAGAAAACCCTGTCAATTTCAGCGCAGCCCCTGCTTTTGAGAACATGAATTTATGTAATATTCATTTCCACAAAAATGCTGAACATAAAGGTGGTGAGTTTACAAAATACGCCGGCAACGGTGACGGGCATGGAGGGCAAAGCGGCTACATGTACTCCGGGCAACTGACCGAAGCAGAGTTAAGACCTGTGCCCACTGAAATATGCCCAAGCGACCACGGTCATCTTCAGCCCGGTGACACCATAGAGCTGCATTATGTGCATTCCACCGCCCAAGTTGGTCCGGGTCCTACTTTAGCCGCTTGCCTGAATGACTCAATTAACAATCCGCAATTGCGCGTTGAAGCGCAGGTGTATGTGTTAGTTAATGACAACAAGGCGCTGAACTTTGTTGAATTAACCAAACCTGGCGTAAAGAATGGCTTTCATCAGGCGCTGAATATTCCCGCTAATACTGGCAAGGCCATTCAGTATGCAGGCTCAACAACAGGACCAGCTTACAATGAAACCGGTTCGCCTTTTCAGGTTAGCTGGAGTGTTCGCCCTAAAGTCGCTAAGGTACACATCGAATCTGTTGGTGAGTGGTGCAAAAGTAATGTATTTAATGAAAATCATGCTCATGGCGTGAGAAACCTTGTAATCAACACCAGCCTTTTATCAAAAATAAAGTAGAACCTGTAATAGCCATACACTGCAGCTAAACCAATGGCTATGGGGGGCAGGCAAAAAAGCTAAGCTATAACAGAAGATGATTAAGTACAAAGGCAAATTTGGAGTAGCGATAACGGGCTTTTACTTCACTTTCTTTTTCTGCAACAACGGCACTTTTTCGTCCACCAGTCAGTTCTGGTTAACAGATATTGGCTGTAATAACAGTAGCACAACAATAAGTGCCGCATTCCCGGGCAGTATTGCTAAGACGCCCCAACAGCTTTTTTGCTGCTGATTTATTGCGAATGACTGTTATGAGGCGAAAAGCAGATGGTCAGCTTAATTTTGTTCTGCCCCTAATAATTACGGATAAAAGTCTGCTTAAAAGTAAGGCCTTCATTAGCACGGCTGCCAATACGGCGAATAACAGCCAGGCTTCTGTTGCCTCTAACACCCATAACGTCAGGCTTGAGAGGGTAAGCCAAAGCATGGGAATAACAGTGACCAGCCACAAACGCCAGCCCCGCAGCAGCATCAGCGTCAAGCCCAGGGTGGTAATCGCCGTAGGATCGGCATGGATGCCAAACACCTGCGCCTGCCACCAGCCGGCACCGCCAAGCGCTGTCATTAGCGGCTGAATAACCAGGCCGGTAACAGCAATAGCGAGACCAATAACAGCAGGCGTTTTAGCCGCTGCAGCCGTGTTAAACCCAGCGCCGGTTAACGCCAACCATAACAGCAGTATGGCCTGAGCCAAAAAAGCGTACGCAATATAGTTAGCCGCCCAGTTAAGCTGAGCATAGTGCTGCATAAAAAACACTACGGCTACCCAAGCCCACAGCGGCGCAATAAACAACAACGCCAACCGGCCCCGCTGCTCGTATTTCCGGACAAAAAACGCCAGTACAAGCGCGGCGGCGCCCAGCGCCAGGCTGAGTATATGCAGCGGCCACCCGCTTTCACTGATGCGCTCCAGCAGGCGAAAATACACTTCAGCGCTAAAGGGAATAAAATCCTGCAGCTGATAGCTGGTCATAGCCTGTCTGTATTATTCATAGTGCGTCAAAAAAGCGTGCCATCTGCATACGCGTCCTGGCAGAGGGCATCGGGCTAAGGCCGGCGCGCATATTTTCCTGCAAATGCGCAAGCTTGGTCGTGGCGGGAATGGCGCAGCTAACCGCCGGGTGGCTGACAATAAACTTCAGCAGAAACTCTGCCCAGCTGCTGCAGCCGCACTCGTCAACAGCCCAATCCGACAGGCGCTCACCACGCCGCTTAAGGTTGGTAATTAAACTACCGCCGTTGTAAGGCCGGTTGGCAATCACCGCTATGCCCTGCTCTGCTGCTAATGGCAGCAGCCGCTTTTCCGCTTCGCGCTCAACAATGTTGTAAGTCAGTTGCACAAAGTCGATGCCTTCTGAGTTCATAATCTGTTCAACCTCCCGATGGCGACGGCCATGTGAGGTTGTAACGCCGATATAGCCAACTTTGCCGGCGGCTTTCATATCCCGCAGTACCGCCAAATGCTCGCGCCAGTCGCTCAGGTTATGTACTTGCAGTAAATCAAATCGCGGCATATTCCAGCGCTGCTGCAAAGCGGCTACCTGCTCGCGGGCAGAGCCACCGGCCGGGCTCCAGACTTTCTCGGCGGCAAATAAATTATCAGCAATACCAGGCTGCGCTTTAACAAGCTGCGATAAGGCATGCCCCATTACATCCGGTGCAGAGCCATACATCGGCGATGAGTCAATCAGGCCGCCACCAAGCTGCAGAAAGGTTTTTACCAGTTCAGTACGCGCCGCCAGTAACTTAGGGTCATTACCCACATTAAAGGTGCGCCAGGTGCCCATACCAATAACCGGCAGGGTTTTATTACTATTGGGAATGGCTTTTTGCAAAGGCCCGCCGCCAGCGGCAAAACCGGACCAGGCCGGTAATAAACCGGCTGCTGCAGCGCCAGCAAGTAATTTAAGGCAGTGTCTGCGGGTTAAGCGATGTACGCGATGCAGCATGGTATAAGCGCCCCTTCAGCTCATTTCGCCAGGCACGGTTGGCGCCCAACAGCAAAATAAAGCATACCAGCACAGCCACCGGGTTACCAAACCAGCGGCATTCAGGCCAATTTTTTGTCCGAAAAACTATTTGCCGCCTGTATGCGCTATACGTTAATTTCTAAAGCACTAATCCTTTAGCGTAAGCTGCTTTTCAGCCCAGTAATCTGCGCTGCAGCAAGCTTTGCATATTTCGCCGGCCGTCCGCAATAAGATACACATACACGCCAGATGGCAGCTGGCGGTAAATGACACGGTAGGGTTTAAAGTACAGTTCGCGATATTCATGAATACCAAGCAGGGCCAACTCTTTTACCACTGCACCTCGTGTTGGCAGTTCAGCTAAACTTTCAACGAGCTGCTGCAACTGGTCCAACACATAGTCGGCTTTGCCGGGAACATCGTTCCGCTCAACATACTGGTATAAATCTAACAGATCCTGCTGTGCCGCATTAGTAAGATAAACTTTATGCATCAGCTCAGTTGTTCCGGGACGCTCTGATACTGGTAAACGCATCGGTAGCCAGAGTCACCTGCCCTTCGGTTATTTGCTGATTACCCAATGCCAGGATTTTTAACAGTGCCAACACTTCCTGAGTTTGCTCGTAACTTTTAATATCCTGCATGACCACTTTAGCCTCACCATTTTGGGTGATAATGTAAGGCTCTCTCTGCTCATTTACATTCTTCACTAACTCTGCAGTGTGGCTTTTCAGGTAGCTGATGGGTTTTATCTGGTTAGAGTATTTCATAGTCGTCTCCGCAGCCAATTGGTACCAAATATAGTCTTAATAAAGTACATCCTCAAGGGATCCTGTACTCTATTTTAAAGATTGGAGTACCCGAAAACATTCAGGTACCGTCAACTCACCAGGGAAAAAGCGGACGGAGACAATTAAAGACGGGTTAGGTTAATCCTATGTAGTTCAGCACCTTGCAGAGGCGTGCCGATTATTAGCTCCGACCCTGAGGGATCCCCACGAATTCAGCTCCAACACAATCCATACTCTGCCGTTCTTTGTCTGAAGTAAAGAATGCCGGATAACCAATGTTTTAAGGTTATCCGAAGTTCGCTCTGATGAATTAACCTTCCCGCGATGTAACAGTAGCTGAGTACCCGTCGGTGCTTGATAGTGTTAGCCTGGAAGCGTTTGGTCAAACCCGCTTGCTCCGCCGCTACGCCAATAAAACTCATGGCAAACAGCGCTAATGTGCCAATGAGAACAAGTACCGCTAATCGTTGATGGCAGCGCGATTCATGCAGCGACATACCTAAACCAAACCGGGTGCTTTTTTGGTCGCGGAACCCTTCTTCAATCTGCATACGGGATGCATAGCAGTTCGCTACCGCTTGTGCTTGGGCAGCAGAATCTGTGGGCAGTGAAGTTGCCAGCAACCATGGTTCCCGCGAGGCAGCAGCGGCATCCCTGCTGGGCTTATCAAGCCGTGACTGGCCGAATCGATTGAGGAGTTTTCGGCCTTTAGCCGGTGTTTTCATCAGCACCCAGTTGGCCATCAGTGGATTGCCTCTGGTAAACATGACATTTTTCAAGCACTGTGGTTTGCTCCCGAAACCTCCCCCAATAAAGTAGACGCCTATCATTACGATGAGGTAGGCAAAATATGGCAAGAATACTTTGTGACCAGCGGGTAGTTGAATACAGCGTTGAGTTTAAGTTAAAGGTTATCGATTTGACCGAGAAACTCGGTGTTACTTCGGTTCAGATAGCTGAAGCTTTAGGGTTACACCCAATAATGGTTTATCGTTGGCGGCAAGAGTACCGGGAGGGTAGATTTGTTGCCCAACCTACGAGAAGGATCAGCATGACGAAAGAGCCCGCGGATAAGCCTGTAGATGAGCAAGAAAAGTCGGAACTTAAACGCTTACGCAAAGAGTT
>NZ_JABSOD010000051.1 GCF_013283795.1 Rheinheimera lutimaris | reverse complement strand
GAAAGCAGGTTTAATTTTGATCTGACCCTAATTATTTATAATTTTGATCTGACCCTAATTATTCAGCGGATGCACCTCCTGGTATAAAGTGATAGGCCGACCATCAAATGTCAGTACTGCCCGTAATAAAAAGTGTCTGCCGGCTTCATCCAAATCAGACCAATCTATGCTTATGATCGGGTGTTTGGCAGTACAGAACAACCGGCAAATTGCACCATAAACTACTCTTTGCTCACGCAGTAAATGTGCATTCGACAGCAGCCTGTCGGCACGCTTGATATTATGTTTCTCAAAGGCATTTGACTGAATTCCCCGGCCAATACTGGTGACGGTAGCGGCACTGCCGTTTGCCAGGCTATGCACGCAATCGGTAACAGCTTTTCGTCTGGTGACATGCATTTGGGGTGTGACAAATGAAACGATATTGGTCAAGATAG
>NZ_JABSOD010000050.1 GCF_013283795.1 Rheinheimera lutimaris | reverse complement strand
GGCTCATGCTCGGCACACAGCCGGCATGCATTAATTCGTCCTGATAGGCGGTTGAGCGATATTGTACACCGCGGTCTGAGTGCACTATCAGGCCAGGCTTGGGCTGTCTTCTTGCCAGTGCCATTTTCAGTGCCTGCGTAATCAGCCGCTCCGTCATGCTGGTATCGAGCGACCACCCCACGATGGCTCTGGAGTATAAATCCATCACCGTCGCCAGATATAACCATTTGTCTTTCAACCAGATATAGGTGATATCCGTTGTCCAGCGCTCGTTGGGTTTCTCGGCGCCAAAGCGTCTTTTCAGCAGGTTATCCGCCACATTCGTCATCGCTTCAGTGCGTGGGCTGTAGCGAAACGCTTTACCGTTACGTGCCCGTATCCCTCTGGCTTTGAGGATGCTGGCCACAGTGTTCAGGCAACAACTCACACCCAGCGCATTCA
>NZ_JABSOD010000005.1 GCF_013283795.1 Rheinheimera lutimaris | reverse complement strand
AAGAAAAATGCCGGTCAGCTTAACTGACCGGCATTAAGCGAATTCGCTGCCTTTTTCCTATTATAAGCTGGCGTTACTTTGCCAGCTTTTGCTGCATGGCAGCAACCACAGATGGAATATCCAGCATTTCTTTTTCGCCTGTGCGACGGTTTTTGTATTCTACCTGTTGGTTGTCGAGGTTACGCTCGCCAACGACGATGCTGTGCGGAATACCCATCAGCTCCATATCGGCAAACATCACGCCGGGCCGCTCTTTACGATCGTCAAACATCACTTCAAAACCGGCGGCAGTCAGTTCGTTGTATAACCGTACTGTGGCTTCTTCAATCCGCACCGATTTATGCATATTCATTGGTATTAATGCAATTTGAAATGGCGCTATCGCATCCGGCCAGATAATGCCGTAATCATCGTGGTTTTGCTCGATAGCGGCGGCAATAATGCGCGATACGCCGACACCATAGCAGCCCATGGTCATGATCTGGTGTTTGCCTTCTTCGTTTAATACGCCGGCTTTTAAGGCCTGAGAGTAGCGATCGCCTAATTGGAAGATATGGCCGACTTCTATACCGCGCTTAATCACCAGTGTACCTTTGCCGCAAGGGCTGGCGTCACCTTCAACGATATTACGCAAATCTGCCACGCTGTAATCTTTAATATCACGGTCCCAGTTAACACCGGTTAAGTGGTAGCCGTCTTTATTGGCGCCACAGATAAAATCTGCTAAATGCGCCGCGCTGCGATCAACAATAACCGGCAGTGGCAAGCCCACCGGCCCCAGTGAGCCCGGGCCTGCGCCGATAGCCGCGCGAATTTCTTCTTCGCTGGCAAACACCAGCGGGCTTTGTACCTGCGGCAGCTTTTCGGCTTTAATTTCGTTCAGTTCGTGGTCGCCACGCAGTACCAGAGCAACAAGAGTCTGTGGTGCCTTGTCATCGGCTTTGGCGGCATAAACAATCAGGGTTTTGCTTACCAGCGCCATATCCTGCTTTAGCAGAGCTGCAACATCCGCCACGGTTTTGGCATTGGGTGTGGCAACTTCTGCCAGAGTTTGTGTCGCAGCACCGCGTTCACCTTTAGGTGCTAAGGCTTCGGCCATTTCAATATTGGCGGCGTAATCACTTTCGTCGGAAAATGCGATAGCATCTTCGCCGGACGCGGCCAGCACATGGAATTCGTGTGACATACTGCCGCCGATAGCACCGGTGTCGGCCAGTACCGGACGGAAATCCAGGCCTAAACGGGTAAAAATATTGCAGTACGCCTGATACATGGCGTCATAAGTTTGCTGCAGGCTGTCCTGGCCTAAATGAAACGAGTAGGCATCTTTCATTAAAAATTCGCGCGCGCGCATGACACCAAAGCGTGGCCGGCGTTCGTCACGGAACTTAGTCTGAATTTGATACAGGTTCAGTGGCAGTTGCTTATAGCTGGTGATTTCGCGCCGCACTAAATCTGTGATCACTTCTTCGTGGGTCGGCCCCAGCACAAAATCACGGGTGTGGCGGTCTTTAAAGCGCAGTAACTCGGCGTCCATTTTGTCCCAGCGGCCGGACTCCTGCCACAGCTCCGCCGGTTGCACCATCGGCATTAATACTTCAATAGCGCCGGCTTTGTTCATTTCTTCGCGCACAATTTGCTCAACTTTACGCAGTACCCGCACGCCGGTAGGCAGGTAAGTGTACATGCCGGAGGCAACACGACGCACCATACCGGCGCGCAGCATAAGTTTGTGGCTGATAACTTCGGCATCGGCCGGGGTTTCTTTTACGGTAGATAGTAAGTACTGACTGCTGCGCATCGTATTCTCATATGTCGTGCTGAAAAATTGCCGCCATTCTAGCAAGGCGGCAGGGGCAATTCTATTGGAGTTTTATCTGGTGTTTAATCAGTTTGGGGCTGACTTGCCGGCCCTGTTGCATGCCGCCAACCGAATAGATGTCGCCATCTATATCCACAAGACCGCGTAAGTCCATTACAGCTGTGGTATCAGCCGCTTTAAGCCAGCGTTGCTCTGCTAACGAAAATACCCATACCTTGCTGTCAGGCTCTGACGGTGTGCCATTGTAGCCAATACCATTGTAGTTATACGGGTTAGTGGTGCCGCCGATAAACACCAGCATATCTTTGCCATCAATTTTGGTGTTAATACCAGCCATACGGTAACGAGCAGTGCCGGTAGGATGCGGAATGATACGCCAGTCGATTTGGTTAGCATTGCTGCCTACTGTGCCGAGGTAACAGGCCGGTTCACTTTTATATTCACGTTTTTTATCAGCGTAATATTGCAATGCCACACCATCACAGACCAGCATCCGGTTATCAGCCATAGCACCGGCTAAGCCAAATACCGATTTGCCGGGAAACGGCGTGGCCTGTGACCAGCGCTGGGTAAAGTTATCAAATACCTGTACCAGGTTGACATTGCCATGATCGCTCCGGCCGCTGACAAGATAGATGTAACGGTTCTGGTAGGTTAACGCGACAGCGTCATCTACCGGTACCGGAATATCATTCAGTTTGGTGTAGCGTTTGGTTACCGGATCAATACGGTAACTGTCTACCGCGGTCTGCTCAGAGCCATCAGCATTAACGCTAAAACCGCCAAAGATAAAAAAGTTATTGTTAAGCGCTACTGCACTGGCAGCAATACGGCCGTTCACTTTTTGGGTGCTGGGCACGGCCGGCAGACTTTGCCAGTTAAATTCGCCCACGGTGTGCATCCAGACTTTATTGTGCACGTCGCTGTGTTGTTTACCCGGGCCTATGCCCATAAAGCTGGCAATATAGGTTTTACCGCGCACCGACGTTATCGCAACGGCGTTATTACTTACCGGCTCGGGTAAGTCGGGTAGTGTAGTGGCGGATACGGCAACACAGGTTGCTGCAGCTGCCAAACTACTCAGGTAGCTGATGGATTTCAGTAACATGGTTATGTTCTCCGTTTACGGTCCATTTAATATTGTAGTTATACAGTGTCATGCCGTAACTTTGTTCACCTTCGCGTTGTTTTTTATACGACGGGCGTGGATCTTGTTTTAGTACCTTTTCAATAAATACTTGTAAATCAGGATATTGGATTTGTTTTAGGCAGAACAGACTGGCTTGCTCAGCAAAGCTAACTGTCATCGCGGTTTGTGGTGCGGCATCGGCAAAACCGCCGGCTGCGTTTGGCAAGGCATCAGAATAAGGCAGGTAAGGCTTAATATCGATTACCGGCGTGCCATCAAGCAAATCAATACCACTGATTTTCAGCATCAGCTTACCGTTTTTGCGCTCAACGCCTTGCAGCTTTACCACTGACAGACCCACCGGGTTGGGCCGGAAAGTAGCGCGGGTGGCAAACACGCCTTTACGGGCATTACCACCCAGGCGTGGCGGACGCACCATAGGCGACCAGCCTTTATCTGCCGTCTCGTGAAACACAAACAGCAGCCATAAATGGCTGAAACTGTCGATACCGCGCAGAATAGCTTCATCGCTGTAGTCATCTTCCAGCACCAGATAACCGCTGGCCTCAGGAATAAGCCCCGGTTGGCGCGGAATCGCAAATTTTTGCTTGTAGGGCGACTGAATATAACCCACCACATTAAACTGATAAGACGCCATAAACTCCCGTGCAAACGCAGACAAAGCTAATCTGCGGTATTATGCGGCTTTTTGTCGAAACAACAAGTTAAGTCGAAGACATCTAAATGTCTTTGACGCCAGAGCACCATATGCGGTAAAAACTAACCAAGTATGAATAAGGTATACACAATATTATGGAACGTAAGGTCTTACTGACAGAATGCCCTGACTCCAAAGGGTTGATCGCGCAAATCACCAATATTTGTTATAAACACCAGTTAAATATCATCCGCAACACAGAATATGTTGACCCGGTTAGCGGCCAGTTTTATATGCGCACTGAACTTGAAGGCGTATTTAACGACGCTACGCTGTTGTTTGATTTAGACCGTGCTTTACCGCCGGGATCCGAGCGCAGCTTAGTCAGCCGTCGCGCCAAGCGCGTTGTAATCTTGGTAACCAAAGAAGCGCATTGCCTGGGTGATATTCTGATCAAAGTATTTGACGGCTCGCTGGCACTGGATATTGCTGCTGTTGTGGGCAACTACCCGCAGCTGGAGCAACTGGCGGCGCGGTTTGATTTACCCTATCACTATGTCAGCCATCAGGGCTTAAGCCGCACAGAACACGAAGCAGCGCTGCTGGAAGTGATTAAGCCTTATCAGCCGGAATATCTGGTACTGGCTAAATTTATGCGTATTTTAACGCCGGCCTTTGTAGCGCAGTTTCCGGATAAAATTATTAATATTCATCATAGCTTTTTACCGGCCTTTATCGGTGCTAATCCTTACCGGCAAGCGTTTGAGCGTGGGGTGAAAATTATCGGCGCCACGGCGCATTTTGTGAATGACGATTTGGATGAGGGGCCGATTATTCAACAAATGGTGGCACCGGTCGATCATAATTTCAGTGCCGACGATATGGCCCGCGCCGGTCGTGATGTAGAGAAATCAGCTCTGAGTAAAGCACTGCAACTGGTGGTTGAAGACAGGGTGTTCGTGCATGGCAATAAAACCGTGATCCTGTAACGGTTGATTTTACATTGCGGTGCTTTTCTCTGATACTTGACACAACATCATTGAGAGAGTATTAGCATGAAAACAGTATTGTTTTGGCTTAGTGTGCTGCTAAGTACCGCCGTTTTTGCAACTGAGCAAGGAGAGCTGCATCCAAAGCTGGAACCACTGCGGCCTTACCTTAATCAGCATTGGCAGGGAGATTTGACACAGCCTGGCGCTCAGACAACAGTGATTGACCGTTCGCTGTGGAGCCGTGCCTTAAATGGCCAAGCCATCAAGACGGTGCATTCGATTAATGATGGCCAATATGGTGGTGAGTCATTTATCTTCTGGGATGAAAACCAGCAAAGCTTGGCCTATTACTATTTCACCACCGCCGGCTTTTACACCCACGGCACTATGGAGTTTGATGCTCGGGTGGGTGAAATTATTGCACTGGAAAACGTTGAGAATAACCAAAACGGTATTACGCAGGTAAAATCATTCAGCCGCATTATGCCCGATGGTACTTTAGAGACGAAATCCAGCTACCTGCAAAACGGCAACTGGGTTGACGGCCACCGCGCCACCTACAAACCGGTAGCGCAGCAGCAGATTATTTTTAAATAGTTATTTTTCGCTAAGGCCGGAGTCAGTCAGATCTAAAGTGTAGATATCGTCAATTTTATCGGCACAGGAATGACTGACGCGCAGGTCTTTAACCCGACCATTGCGCAAACTGTACACCCAACCATGAATAGTCAGCGGCTGACCGCGCTCCCAGGCTTCCTGCACAAAACTGGTATGACACAAATTACGCACCTGCTCCATCACGTTTAACTCAATCAACCGGTTTAACCGTTCGCTGTCATCAGCGACCTGTTCCAATTCATCGCGGTGCATGGAATACACGTCTTTGACATTGCGCAGCCAGTTGTCGACAAAGCCGACACGCTGCTTGGTCATGGCGGCTTTTACACCGCCGCACCCGTAGTGGCCAACAACCAAAATATGCTTAACTTTCAGAATATCAATAGCGTACTGCAATACGGATAGACAGTTCATATCAGAGTGCAATACCAGGTTAGCAACATTGCGATGCACAAATAACTCGCCCGGTAACAAGCCGACTATTTCATTAGCCGGCACACGGCTGTCAGAGCAACCAATCCACAAATATTCCGGCGCTTGTTGCTCAGACAGTTGCTTAAAAAAGCCGGGTTGTTCTTTCTCAATCCGGTCGGCCCAATTTTTATTATTGATAAACAGTTGTTTAAAATCCGGCATAGTCCACCCTGATCAGAAAAAGTGCGCCAAGATAGCCGATCTTAGCCACTTTTAGAGCACCGACCAGCTGAAATTTGCTAAATTGGGCAAATTTCACTGCGCTTATTTAAGTTAACACAAACAGCTGACGGCCGGCTGACATTCTGACTATACTGTGGCGAGCATTGTTTCAAAACGGAATTTTACCTTGAATGGAGTCAAAATGATCCCTGTTATCCTGTCAGGCGGCTCAGGCACCAGATTGTGGCCTTTGTCCCGCGCCAAAAAGCCTAAGCAGTTTTTACCGCTGTTGAACGAAAAAAGCATGCTGCAAAATACGCTGTTGCGCCTCAAAGGCCTGACAGATATACAGCCGCCGATGATTATTTGCAATGAAGATCATCGTTTTATGGTGGCCGAGCAATTACGCGAGCTGGCAACGGCGCAACCGACTATTTTGTTGGAACCGGTCGGCCGCAATACGGCGCCGGCTATAGCCGTTGCTGCGCTGCAAGCCATGAGCGACGGCACTGATCCGCTGCTGCTGATATTGGCGGCAGATCACGCTATTAAAGATATTCCGGCCTTTCATCGGGCTGTTGAGTTGGCTATTCCTGCCGCAGAGCAGGGCAAACTGGTAACTTTTGGCATAGTCCCGACCTGTGCCCACACCGGCTACGGCTATATTCGCCGTGCCGACAGTGCTAAAGATGCGTTGCCACCAGAGGTTGCTGCGGTAGCGCAGTTTTACGAAAAGCCGGATCATGCCACCGCCAAACAGTTTGTCGACTCAGGCGATTATTTTTGGAACAGCGGCATGTTTTTATTTAAAGCCAGCCGTTTTCTGGCGGAGTTGCAGCAGTTTGCTCCGGCAATTATCAGCGCGGCAGAGCAGGCTTTGGCCGCGGCGGCCAAAGATTTGGATTTTATCCGGCTGGATAAAGCTGCCTTTGCTGCCAGCCCGTCCGACTCGATTGATTACGCCGTGATGGAAAAATCAACCAATGCCGCTATGGTAGCGTTGGATGCGGGGTGGAGTGATGTCGGCAGTTGGGATGCATTGTGGGACGTCATGGCCAAGGACGAGCGGGGTAACGCTTGTCGCGGTGATGTGCTGCTGGAGCAATGTAATAACAGCTATGTAAATGCTGAAGAGCGGCTGGTGGCGGTTATCGGGCTGGACGATGTGGTGGTAGTGGAAACCAAAGATGCGGTATTGGTAGCCAGCAAAGCCCATATCCAGGGGGTTAAGAATATTGTTGCGAAGCTGCAGAGTTATGGCCGCAGCGAGGTCGATTTGCACCGTGAGGTATTCCGGCCCTGGGGCAAATATGACGCTATAGATCACGGTAACCGCTATCAGGTTAAACACATTACCGTAAAACCCGGGGCCAAGCTGTCGGTACAAATGCATCATCATCGTGCTGAGCACTGGGTAGTGGTAAGCGGCTCGGCATTGGTCAGAAATGGCGACAAAGAGTTTATGGTAACTGAGAATGAATCTACTTACATTCCGGTAGGGGTGATCCACTCATTGGAAAACCCCGGCAAGATAGCGCTGGAGCTGATTGAGGTGCAATCAGGCAGCTATCTGGGTGAAGACGACATAGTGCGCTTTGAGGATAAATATGGCCGCAATTGATGATCCGCTTAGCTGTTTTAAAGCCTATGATATTCGCGGCAAGTTAGGCGATGAACTGAATGAGCATATTGCCTGGTGTATTGGCCGCGCCTACGCACAGATAGTAAAGCCAAAAACCGTTGCTTTAGGCGCTGATGTGCGGGCGACGTCAGAGCCATTAAAATTGGCACTGGCTTTGGGGTTAATGGCTGAGGGCGTCGCGGTAATCGACCTTGGTATGACTGGCACTGAAGAGGTGTATTTCGCTGCTCAGCATCTGGCTGTTGATGGTGCTATTGAAGTGACCGCCAGCCATAACCCGATTGACTATAACGGCATGAAACTGGTGCGGCATAATGCCAGGCCAATTAGCGGTGATACCGGACTGGGCGATATTAAAGCCGCTGCCGCTGTATTGCTGGCACAGCCGTTTCCCGAGCAGTCTTACCGGCAGTTTTGTCAGCAGAGCGCAGCGTTGGCGCAAGAGGCAAATCTGACGAGTAACGGTGTGCTGTACCGCAAGCTGTGCATCTTACCGGCGTATACAGCCCATATGTTGAGCTACATCGACATTAAAAAGCTTAAACCGATGCGACTGGTCGTCAATGCCGGCAACGGTGCTGCAGGTCATGTTATTGATGCAATTGAAGCGATATTTCAGCAGCAACACATTCCGCTACAGTTTATTAAAGTGCATCATCAAGCGGATGCAACATTCCCCAATGGCATTCCCAATCCGTTATTAACTCAAAACCGGGCAATAACCGCTGCTGCAGTGGTGGAAAATAACGCCGATTTTGGTATTGCCTGGGACGGTGATTTTGACCGCTGCTTTTTGTTTGACCAGCAGGGAAGCTTTATTGAAGGTTATTATATTGTCGGCTTGTTAGCGGCCGCTTTTTTACAGAAATACCCCGGCCAGAAAGTTATTCATGATCCGAGGTTGTACTGGAATACCCTGGCCATAGCACGACAACATGGCGGTGTAGCGGTAATGAGTAAAACCGGCCATGCCTTTATTAAAGAGCGCATGCGGTTGGAAGATGCGGTTTATGGTGGTGAAATGAGTGCGCATCATTATTTTCGTGACTTTGCTTATTGCGACAGCGGCATGATCCCCTGGCTGCTGATAGCTGAACTTATGTCGGTAACGGCAAAACCTTTGGCTGTATTAGTACAAGATATGATAAAGGCTTATCCTTCTTCCGGTGAACTGAATTTTCACATAGCGCAGCCGCAGCGCGCAATAAATCTGGTTAGATTAAGGTATATCTCTGAGGCGGAGTTAGTTGATCACACCGATGGTTTGAGTATGGAAATGGCTGATTGGCGCTTCAATATCCGTTGTTCGAACACCGAAAACGTGCTTAGATTGAACGTAGAATCAAAAGGTGAAGTACTATTAATGGAACAAAAAACCACCGAAATAGTATCAATCTTAACAGAAGCTGAATGAATGATATTATTTTAATGTGATCAGGCTTTATTATATCTTTCTTTTATGCAGTTAATTGCTTATCCTGTTACAACGAATTATTAAAGGAGATGGCAATGTCGATTTTATTAGAAAAGCGCGAATTGAAAAAAGCAGCAAAAGAGCTAACCTTAGGCAAGCTTACCGATGTAATTGATACGCTTAACAGCGTACTGGCGGAGCGTCAGAAAGAGGTCGAGTTGATTACTCAGTTGGAGCAATTGGCTAAATCACAAGGCTTTACGCTGGAGCAGTTGGGTTACAAACTGAATAATGAAATGGTGCTTGAATCAGCAGATCCTGCGGTACGTTCAGATAAAAGACCAACTAAGCCAAAATTCAAAACAATTAATAAAGACAGCCAGTACTTTTATGTAGAAAATGGTCAATTGCAGTTATTACGCACTCATACCATGAAGAAAGGGTTGCAAGACCGTGGTATTGACGTAGTGCCGGTGACAAAAGTAGATAAAAAGTATGCTAAGCAAATTGACAGCCTGATTACTGACGCTACAGCGCAGGCGGTAGAGAACTTTAACGCTAAAGTGGATGCCTGGAACGAGTGGGCGGCAGCGAACGGCGAAGAAATTCTGAGTAAAAAATAAGCGCTGCCAAATAACAAAACCCGGCAACTGCCGGGTTTTGTTATTTGGGCTTGGTATATTATTTGGGCTGAGCATCTAATGACTGACCATTCACCGTAATACTGTCGTCACTCATCAGGTACAGATATAACCACATTAAATCAGCCGGTGTTTTCAATAAATTGACATCTTCGCCCGGGTAAGCGCGACTGCGCATCTTAGTGCGGGTGGCACCCGGGTTAATGCAATTCACGCGGATACTGCTGTTATCGTATTCATCGGCTATTACCTGCATTAAGCCTTCAGTGGCGAATTTCGACACAGCGTAAGGCCCCCAGAAAGCACGGCCTTTACGGCCGACACCGGAAGAGGTAAATACTACCGAAGCATGCGGCGACAGTTTTAGTACCGGTAATAATGCCTGAGTCATCAGCATAGGTGCGGTGACATTCACTTGCATAATGTCCTGCCACGTGGGCAAGTCAATATGGTCAAACGGGCTTAGCACACCCAAAATACCGGCATTGTGTAATACGCCATCTAATTTACCGAATTCAGCTTGAATAGTGGTAGCCATATCACGATAGTGTTTGGCGGTAGCACCTTTTAGATCGAGCGGGATAATAGCCGGCTCTTTACCGCCGTTTTTGATTATTTCGTCATACACTGCGGTAAGCTTGTTAACAGTCTTACCTAACAGAATGACGCTGGCACCATAACGGGCATAGGTTAATGCTGCTTCTTTCCCTATACCGTCGCCGGCACCGGTAACTAATATCACTTTATCTTGGAGTGCGTCACTAGCTGCTTGATAACTTTGCATAAAATCTCACTTATTGCCGCAAAAACGGCGCCAGCATACGCGCAAATGATGAAATTTGCACCTTTCTTCGTTGGAACTGTATTTTTCAGCTAGCGATTTCTTTTAGTTTGAGTTAACTTTAACTGGTCGTAGCTGTTACAGGCTATAAGCACAACAGATTTCCAATAAGCAAGGTAACTATTTGCTTTGCAATAAAAAATAAAGTCAGGATAGGGGAGAAACTATGAACAAGCTGGCACTAAGCTTAGCTGTTGCACTCGCGTTGGGGTTAACCGGGTGTGGTGGCGAATCGTTAGATGATATTAAACAAGAAGAGCAGGGTAGCGTTAAGCCATTATCCCGTGTGGTGTTTGACCCCGCAGCTTCCACACCACGCTTATCTGTTCCAAATGATTTATTATTCCAATTTCCGGCAGAATTGCCTGACGGTACCAAACTCTATACTGACGGCACTTTATATATGCCATCTGAGCGTAATGCCTTGGGTTTACCGTTAGAAGCACCGGAATACGGTAGCGATCCATCCACAGCAATCGGCGCTTTAGATGGTTGGTCAACACAGCATCCGTACCCTATAGAAGTTGATCTAATTGGCGGCGCAGAGTTAGTTTTGGCATCTGTTCAGCAACCCGGTGCTGTACGTGTGTTTGAAATGGTAATGCAGGACCCGAGATCTACGGATGAAGATTGTGCCACAGCGAACCGTGGCTTTGCCTGTAAAGTGGTGGCTGAACTTACCTTTGGTGTCGATTTTGTTACTACGGTCAGTGGTAAAAATGTTGTTGTTGTGCCTTTAAAGCCTTTAAAAGCCAAAACGACTTATATCACTGCATTAACGTCATTAATTCAAGACGACAACGGCAATTCACTGGCACCGTCAACGTCATATGAATTAGTGAAACAAGATATCACTACTTTACCATTGAACACCCCTGCACAACGCGGTTTACAAGGTTTAATTAACAGCTTTGAAAACGTACTGGCCGCTGAAGGTGTTGATAAAGACACTATCGTTTACACTGCAGCTATGACAACACAATCTACTCTTGATGTACTGGCTACACTGAAGTCACTGATGGCAGCAGCAGGCTCACCTTATAATCCCGGTAGTATAGTTGTGGCAAATGAAGGTGCATTGTCTGACAGTGTGGGGCGCCCGGGCATCTCTGGCAATCCTATGTTTGCTAATGTCATTGAGTATAGCGGTACTGTTGACTTGCCGTATTATCTCGGTGTGCAAACTGCAGAAGCGCCAAAAGCACCATTAGAGACACGTTGGACTGCGCTGTGTGACAGTGGTGCTATTTTAGCGTCTCTACCTGAAACTGAAATTCCGGCAGCGGCGGTATCTGTGACTGATGGCCTGTGTGCACAATTAACTGCAAATCAGTCAATTCAATTACGTGATCTTGGTAAAGATACCCAAAAACACTTAACGAAATTTAATCCGATCCCTAAAGTTAACTCATACCAAACGGTTGACGTTATTATGACAGCGCCGAATGGTGCGGCACCGGCGGATGGTTGGCCGGTGGTTATACTGTCGCACGGTATTACCTCATGCAAAGAGAATATGCTGGCCGTTACTGCTGCACTTAGTCAGGCAGGTTTTGCTACGGCAGCAATAGATCAACCGTTGCATGGCTCACGTGGTTTTGCTGGTATTAATGCCTCAACCGGTTGCAACATTCAGGGCGGTAACGCTACTGTGTATATGAACCTGTCTAATTTATTAGTTACCCGCGACAATTTGCGTCAAAGCGTTGCTGATACATTGGCACTGCGGTTAGCACTGAATGATGTTACCGGTCTTGACCTTAACACGGCCAACGTGCAATTGCTGGGTATGTCATTAGGCTCTATTACCGGCGCTTCTGCAGTAGCATTAGCCAATATGCCAAGTGGCACAGCTATGGATGCGGCATACCGTATGAAATCAGCCGCGTTATCCGTACCGGGCGGTGCTGTTGCTAACTTCCTGCTGGAGTCAGCCAGTTTTGGCGCGCTAATCCGCGCCAGTATTGTGTTGGGAGCTGAAAAGTTGAAACCAGATTTTTTAACTTATCTTGGTGGAAATTCTAATTGTCTTGATGACGTAGATGATGCTGCAGCTTTTACTAACTGCGCTGCAGGTCAGATAGATGCTTATATTGACGGCGCTGCAGCACCTGTTAAAGCTGCCATCAGTGGCACTTTGGCGCAATTTGCTTTCGCTGCACAAACTATTACAGATGCCGGCGATCCAAATAACTATCTGCAATTGCTGGCCAGTACGGAAACACCGGTATATGTTGCAGAGGTAATAGGCGCTGATGTGAACTCAGCAACTTCTGACCGTGTAATTCCAAACCAAACGGTTGGCATGCAATTAGGCGGCACTGAACCATTCGCCCGCTTGTTGGGTGCTACTGCTATTAACAACGTTGCCGGACCACAGGCGCTGGCTGGTAATGTGATTGCCCGCTTTACTGCAGGTACTCATAGTTCGTTGCTTGACCCAACAAGCAGCGGTGCTGCCACTCAGGAAATGCAAACGCATATTGCTACTTTCCTTGCAAATCAGGGCGCTGCTCTGGTTGTGGCAAATCCGGCAGTGTTAGCGCCGGCGAACTAATCCATAGTAACAAACCAAAAGCCCGGCTCGCCGGGCTTTTTCTTTTGTGATAACTGGTTACAATGCTTAAAATCGTTTTGAGGACACAATATTGGAATTTTTATACGAATACGGTTTATTTCTGGCCAAGGTAGTAACCTTTGTTGTTGCAGTAGCCGTAATTATTGGTTTGATAGCCGGCGCGGCATTGAGTAAACAGCGGCCGAAAAAAGGCCAGCTGCAATTTACTGATATTTCCGCACAGTACCGCCGGCAAACTACAGAGTTACAGCAGCATTTGCTGGATAAAAAGCAATTTAAAAAGTGGCGAAAAACGCAGGCAGAACCCGGCGATCAGCACAAGCCGCGTTTATTTGTGGTTGACTTCAACGGTAGTATGGATGCCAGAGAAGCAGAAGCCTTGCGCGAAGAAGTTACGGCAATCTTGGCGGTTGCCGACAAAGCTGATGAAGTGCTGCTGCGGCTGGAAAGCGGCGGTGGCGTGGTGCACGGCTATGGTCTGGCGGCGTCACAGTTGGATCGCTTGCGCAAAGGCGGTATCAGCTTAACGGTAGCAGTAGATAAAGTGGCGGCAAGTGGTGGCTATATGATGGCTTGTATTGGCAACCGGATTTTAGCTGCGCCTTTTGCCATTGTTGGTTCTATTGGTGTTATCGCGCAATTGCCTAACTTTAATAAGTTGCTGAAAAAAAGCCACGTCGACTTTGAGCAGTTTACCGCCGGTGAGTATAAACGCACGGTAACCTTATTTGGTGAGAATACTGAGAAAGGCCGGCAGAAGTTCCAACACGAGCTGGAACAAACACATCAGTTATTCAAACAGTTTGTGCAGGATCACCGGCCACAGTTGGATATTGACGCCGTCGCCACCGGTGAGCATTGGTTTGGTTATCAAGCTTTGCCATTGCAACTGGTCGATATCATTCAAACCAGTGATGACTATATGCAGCAGCAATTGCCGCAGCGCAGATTATTTCAGGTGCAATATCAGTTGAAAAAAGGTATCGCAGAAAAAGTGGGTATGGGGTCGGCTAATATCGTGTCGCAGTGGTGGCAAAAAGTGCTGCAACACAGCTGGTTGCGTTAGCAATAGCAGGTAACAAAAAGCCTGCAACAGCAGGCTTTTTACTTAGTGAGAAATGAGTTAGCGCAGGTGGTGAAAATCGATATTTTCTTCTTTGCTACCGGCGTTTACATCGTCAAATACGGCTTGATCAAACGCCTTTTCACTTTTACCGACAATACAGGATACCATGGCATCGCCGGTAACATTTACAGCGGTGCGGGTCATATCTAACAAGCGGTCTACGCCGATAATCAGTGCGATGCCTTCCACCGGCAAACCGACCTGTTGCAACACCATCGCCAGCATAATAAGGCCAACGCCGGGTACGCCTGCGGTGCCTATAGACGCCAGAGTAGCGGTTAGCACCACCATCAGATAATCACCTAAGGTAAGGTCGACAGCAAATACCTGAGCGATAAATACTGTTGCTACTCCCTGCATAATGGCTGTGCCGTCCATATTAATAGTGGCACCCAGTGGCACTGTGAAAGAGGCAATACTGTTTTTAACACCTAACTTATTGGTTACGGCTTCCATAGTTACCGGCATGGTGGCATTGCTGCTGGATGTGCTAAAGCCAAACAGCGCAGCATCCTGCATTTTTTTGAAAAAAATCAGCGGGTTTAGTCCGGATAGCAGTTTAAGAATAATGCCGTAACTAACGATACCATGGATTAGCAAAACACACATGACGACGCCAAAATACTTTGCCAGACTGGCGATAGTCTCAAAACCCAACGTAGTAAACAGCTTTGCCATCAGAAAAAACACGCCATAAGGTGCCAGGTTCATCAACAGCGTAACCAGCTTCATAATAACGTCGCTAAGATCAGTAAATACTGCTGACAGTCTTTCGCCGGTTTTACCACTCATTGCCATCGCCAAACCAAATAACACAGCGAAGACAATAATTTGCAGCATATTGCCTTTCGCCATGGATTCGATAGGGTTGCTGGGAAAAATATTAATAAATACCTGCGACAGTGCCGGTGCTTCGCTGGGGTTAAACGTAGCGTCGGATTGCATTTGCACGCCTTCACCCGGAGCAATTACCAGCGCAGCAAAAATAGCCAGACTGATGGCAATAGCTGTAGTAATGAGGTACAAACCTATGGTTTTTCCACCAAGGCGGCCTAAACTGGAAGTGTCTGACAATGAACAGGTACCACAGACCAGAGAAACAAACACCAGCGGCACCACCAGCATTTTTAAGCTGGCTATAAAAATTTCACCACCGATATGAAATAGGCCATCAATAAACAGTGCTTTTAATGGTATATCTAAACCAAGCAGGTGCAATACGCGTTCATCCTGACCGGCTAACAGCCATTTAAAGAAAAAACCTACCGCTATACCTGCAGCCATACCTATTACAATGCGGGCGGTTAACCCCAGCTTCTTATTTCCTGTCATCACATCAAACTATTTGTAAACTTATAATGAGCTTAAGCCTAACAGGTTGGGCTTGTGAAAGGCAGCTACTGCTAATTTTTTTTTCAAAATTGCTGTGACGTTTGCCGGATTAATGGTTTAAGATACAGAAATAACAAAACTATATAATAAAAACAGCTAGGGAGAGTTTTCATGCGAAACATCCGGCAACTTTTTGTTGCGCTAATCGTTACAACACTGGCGGCGTGCGGCGGCGGCGGTACTTTAGATTCAGATGGTGGGACAGGTGGTGGTAATACACCGGTATACAGTTTAGCCCTGACGTTGGCTGATGCCAGCGGGACTGCTTCGTCAGATTTAGCTCAGGCGACCCCTTTAACGTTGACGGCAACATTAAGAGCAACTAACGGAGGAGTGATTTCAGGCCAAGTGATTAACTTCGCATTGAGTGACGAGCAACTGGCTACGTTTGGTAATGCTGCGGGAACTGCATTAACTAATGATGCCGGCGTCGCGTCTTTGCAATTATTAGTTGGCAGTAGAAGCGGCGCAGGTAATGTCACTGCCACTTATGAATCTGCAACTGCTGCTGCAGGTTTTGTGTCTTTAGGCGGTGATGGTGCCGTAACCTTAATTGCCGATACATTGCAGTTAGGTTCAGGAGCATCCGGCAAAGTAGAGTTAACTGCATTAGTAAGAGATAGCAGTAATGTTGTGGTGTCTGGTGTGCCGGTGGTTTTCTCCAGTGATTCAGGAGAGCTGGATCAGCTTGATACGACTACTGTTAACGGTATTGTCAGAGCTGTACTGACCACACAAACTGATAAAAATAACCGTGATATTGTTGTTACAGCAAAGGTACAGCAACAAACATCTGAGATTACCATTTCAGTGATCGGTACTTCGATTGAAATTGCGTCCCCGGGTTCAGTAGTTTTGGGCGACACAGCTACTATAGATGTGTTTCTAACTGATTCAAATGACAGCGGTATTGCCAATACCACCGTTGAAGTTACTTCGGCTCTGGGTAATACAATAATTAATCGCGCTCCGGTAACTGCCGGTGCTGCCGGAAAAGCAACTTTTACGTATGAAGCAGATAATCCGGGCGCTGACACAATAACTGTTTCTGCCTTAGGTACTTCTAATTCTGTTACGCTGAATGTTAGCCCTGACGAATTCGCTTTTCTTGAGGCGGTTGACGAAGGCGATAATGTTCTGGAAGTCAATTTAAATACTGCACAAGCGCTGGATGTTGAGTGGTTGGTAAGTGGCGCAGCTAATGCCGGTGAAAATGTTACTTTTAATACCACCCGCGGTGCTATTGCTGATATAGCTGCAAACTTAGCCAATAATGTTACTGCACAAGACACAACTGATGCTGCAGGCCGCGCGCAAACAGTGGTTCGCTCGCAGTTTGCCGGGCTTGCAACTATTAGTGCCACCGGCGGAACCGGTGCCGGTGCAGTCAGTGCTAAAAAGGTCGTAGAGTTTGTTGCGGTTAATCCGACTAAGATTGAGGCTCAGGCTTTTCCGACTCAAGTGGGGGCGGGTGAATCCAGTGCTATCCGTGCCATAGTACGAGACGCCAATAATAACCCGGTAAAAAATCAGACCGTAGTATTTTCTGTAGATAATGCTGCAGGTGGTGTTATTAGCACAGGTACAGCTGATACAAATTCACAAGGTATCGCCTCGACGGTGTTTACTGCGGATAATACAACCGGCGCAGGTGTCAATGGCCTGAATTTGGTTGTTAAAGCCGCACTGGAAGATAACAACGCTATTTTTGATGAAGCAAATATTGCTGTCGGTGACAGAAGCTTGTTTTTCCGGTTTGGCACGGGCAATACAATAACGAAGCCATCAGACAGCACTTATTCAAAACAGTTTTCTATTATTGTTACGGACAGCTCAGGCAATCCGGTGGCGAATCAAGCGCTTAACGTTGCAGTATCTCCGGTAGCCTACCGGAAGGGCGTTTGGGTAGAATCTCCTCCTGCCCCTGCCGCCTTTAAATCTTGGGCCACTCAGGTCTCAGTAGTTGATGGCTTTGGTAATCCGGTTAATTGTGTCAATGAAGATGCTAACTTAAACGGGGTTCTGGACGCTGGTGAAGATATTAATGCTGACGGCATTTTGACTCCGGGTAACCCGGTTGCAGTGCCCGGCACAGTAACTGCGAATGATACTGGTATAGCTGAATTTGTGATCACTTATCCGCAGGATGTGGGTGGCTGGTTAGATGTCCGGCTACAAGTATCAGGTTTCGCAGCCGGTACAGAAAACGTAGCGCATCGTGTTTATAGCTTACCGGTATCATCTGAAGATATTACGGATGAGAACTCACGTCCGCCGGCAAATCCTTATGGTTCTGCAGCCAGTTGCGCTATTGCAGATTAATGAAAATTAGAAAGAAAAAGGGAGCTGATTCAGCTCCCTTTTTTTACGCCAATTTTATTATTTATACTTGCTGGAACTGATATACCGAGCCCAGATCGAGGATTTGGGTTAATTCATCCAACGCTGTGCGTGATTCCAACAGTAATTGCGGATCAGCTAAATCAGCTTCGCTAACCTGGTCGCGATAGTGCTTATCTACCCACTGATTCAGTGTGGTAAACAACATATCGCTCATCAGTACATTTTGGTTAACGGCTTGCTTTTCCTGCTCACTCATTGCTACACGCAGACGCAGGCAGGCAGGGCCGCCGCCGTTTTGCATGCTTTGTTTCACATCATAGTAATGAATTTGCTTTATCGGCGTATTACGCTCTGTCAGCGCCGCCAGATAAGACGATACTGCTGCGCTGTCCTGACACTCTGTAGGGGCTATGATGGCCATTTCGCCATTGGCCAGTGTAATCACCTGGGTATTAAACAGATAGGTTTTAATCGCCTCTGCCACTGATACTTCACTGTTGAGTACTTCTATCAGATGCAGCTCGCTGTCGTTACCAAACTTACGTTGCAGTTCGTTGAGTTTGGCTTGTGAGTCGACAAAGGCTTGCTGGTGGTAAAACAGTACGTTTTGGTTACCTACTGCAATAACGTCGTTATGAAACACGCCCTGATCGATAACATCCGGGTTTTGTTGCATATACACCACATGCTCGTCACTTAAACCATGCAACCGTGCTACGGCTTCACAGGCTTCCAGTGTATGGCGCGCCGGAAAGCGCTTTGGTGCCGGTTTGCTGCTGTCAAACGCATAACGGCCAAATACAAACAGTTCTACGCCACGCTTACCATAAGCGCTGCAAAGTCTGGTATGATTCGCGGCGCCCTCATCACCGAAGTGATCATTGTCGGGTAAATGTGTATGATGCGCGAAATGCTCGGGGTTGCGGAACATGGCCTGTAAAATTTTGCCGGTGGTAACCGGCTCCAACGAGCGGTGAAACTTGTTGGTCAGGTTAGCAGGGGTAAAGTGCACTTTGCCATCAATGGTATCGGCAGACGGCGATATGGTTGCTGCATTAGCGGTCCACATGCTGGAAGCTGAGCATACTGCTCTGAGTACCGCTGGCGCCTGTTTGGCCGCTTTTTCTATTACCTGTGCATCTGAACCGGTAAAACCGAGACGGCGTAAGGTATAGACATCAGGGCGCTCTTGCGGGGCTAAAACACCCTGCACCATGCCAAGGTCATGCAAAGCTTTCATTTTGCTTAAGCCTTGCTTTGCAGCCTGACGTGGGCTGGAGCTGTTTTTAGCGTTAGATAACGAGGCAACATTGCCGATAGATAAACCGGCATAGTTATGAGTTGGCCCTACCAGGCCATCGAAGTTTGCTTCAAAGAATTTCATTTTTGCTTTATATCCTTTATTTGGAATGGGCACTGTTTTTATTATTTTTGCGGCCGCTGAGGATGCTTCATTCGGTCTGGCGAACCTTTCGCCAGACAGCTCTTAAATTGAGCTGGTTTGCATAATAATGAGTTTATTCACTTGTCACAACTGCGGTTTACGGATATACGTTAAAAAAGCAGCATAATTGACATGCATAAAATGTTAGGGATCTCGGGATTAAGATGGCGAAATCACTGGTTATAGTCGAATCACCGGCAAAAGCGAAAACGATCAACAAATACCTTGGCAAAGACTTTATCGTTAAGTCCAGCGTGGGCCATATTCGCGATTTGCCCACCAGCAGTACTAAAGACAAGGCTGCTGCGAACAAAACGCTGAGCAAAGAAGAAAAAGAATACCAGGCGCTGGTAGACCGCATGGGTATAGACCCTGCGCATGGTTGGAAAGCGCGCTATGAAGTTTTGCCCGGTAAGGAAAAAGTGGTTAAAGAGCTCAAAGCGCTGGCTGAAAAAGCTGAAACCGTTTACCTGGCAACGGACTTAGACCGTGAAGGGGAAGCAATAGCCTGGCATTTACAGGAAATTATCGGTGGTGATGAGCAGCGTTTTAAGCGGGTTGTGTTTAACGAAATTACCAAAAATGCCATTCAGAATGCCTTTGAAGAACCCGGTGAAGTAAATGTAGACCGCGTAAATGCACAACAAGCCAGACGGTTTCTCGACCGTGTGGTCGGCTTTATGGTATCGCCGCTGTTGTGGAAAAAAGTCGCCCGTGGTTTGTCTGCCGGCCGCGTGCAATCTGTCGCAGTGCGTTTAGTGGTAGAGCGTGAGCGCGAGATCAAAGCCTTTGTGCCGGAAGAATACTGGACAGTTGCCGCAGATACCTTAACAGTGGCCAAACAGGCGTTGCAACTGGATGTAACCAAGCAACAGGGCAAAGCCTTTAAACCGGCAAATAAAGCCGAAGCAGATGCCGCCTTAGCCGTGCTGAATAAGGCCGGTTATAAGGTACTTGAGCGTGAAGACAAACCCAGCAGCAGCAAACCGCAAGCACCTTTTATAACGTCCACGTTGCAGCAGGCGGCCAGCACGCGACTGGGCTATGGTGTAAAGAAAACCATGATGCTGGCACAGCGTTTGTACGAGGCCGGCCATATTACGTATATGCGTACCGACTCGACGAATTTAAGTGCGGATGCGGTAAGCGCTTGCCGCGACTATATCAGTGCACAGTTTGGTAAAAAGTATTTGCCGGAACAACCGCTGAGTTACGGTAGCAAAGCTAATGCGCAGGAAGCGCACGAAGCAATCCGGCCTTCAGATGTAAACGTATTGGCCGGTAGTCTGAGCGATATGGAAGCCGATGCGCGTAAACTGTATGAATTAATTTGGCGCCAGTTTGTGGCGTGCCAGATGCCGCCGGCATTGTATGACGTCAGCAATATTATTGTGCAGGCAGCAGACTTTGAATTAAAAGCCAAAGGCCGTGTACTGCGCTTTGATGGTTGGACTAAGGTGCAGCCGGCAGTTAAGCGTAAAGACGAAGAAGACAGCTTGCTACCGGACGTTAAACCCGGTGAAATGTTACAACTGCAGCAATTAAACAGCGCGCAGCACTTTACCAAGCCGACAGCTCGTTTCAGTGAAGCCAGCCTGGTCAAAGAGCTGGAAAAGCGCGGTATCGGCCGGCCATCTACTTACGCTTCTATTATTTCGACCATCCAGGACCGCGGTTATGTGCGGGTAGAGAATAAGCGTTTTTATGCCGAAAAGATGGGCGAAATTGTTACCGACCGTCTGGTTGAAAATTTTAACGACCTGATGAACTACGACTTTACCGCCAACATGGAGCTGAAGCTGGATGACATTGCTAATGGTCAGGCGCAGTGGCGTAAAGAGTTAGACAGCTTTTACGGTGATTTTTATCAGAAACTGAAAACTGCAGAAAACGATCCTGAGCAGGGTGGTATGCGGGTAAATCAGTTTGTGTTAACTGACATTGTTTGCCCGACGTGTGGCCGGCCTATGGGCATCCGCACAGCCTCTACCGGGGTGTTTTTAGGCTGCTCGGGTTACAACCTGCCGCCGAAAGAACGTTGCACCACCACCATGAATCTGGTGTCCGGCGATGTGGCAGTCAATGTCAGCGATGAAGATGAAATGGAAACCGAGGCGCTGCGACAGAAAAAACGTTGTGCCAAATGCGGCACAGCGATGGACAGCTATCTCATTGACGAGCAACGTAAATTGCACGTATGTGGTAATAACCCGGCATGTGATGGTTACCAGGTAGAGCAGGGTAGCTTTAAAATTAAAGGCTACGACGGCCCGCTGATCGAATGTGATAAGTGTGGCAGCGATATGCAGTTAAAATCCGGCCGCTTCGGTAAGTATTTTGGTTGTACCAATACCGACTGTAAAAATACCCGCAAGCTGCTGCGCAGTGGCGAAGCTGCACCGCCAAAAGAAGATCCGGTGCATTTGCCGGAGCTGAAGTGCGAAAAGTCAGATGCTTACTTTGTACTGCGTGATGGCGCCGCCGGTTTATTCCTCGCTGCGTCTACCTTTCCGAAGTCACGCGAGACACGGGCGCCGTTGGTGGCGGAACTGGCGAAGTACCGGGCTCAGTTATCACCTAAGTTCTATTACCTGGCCGATGCGCCGGTAAAAGACCCTGAAGGTAACCCGGCGGTAGTGCGCTGGAGCCGTAAGACTAAGCAGCAGTATGTGATGTCGGAAAAAGACGGCAAAGCTACCGGTTGGTCTGCATGGTATGAGGGTGGTAAGTGGGTTGTCACTAAAGCCTGATGTTGCGGTAATGGCGAAACAAAACGGGCCGCTATTGCGGCCCGTTTTTAAATTGGTTGCACTACCATTTGCGTTTGGGTGCAAACAGCTCGTCCAAATCTTTGTTTTCTTTTTCTTCTTTTTTCTCGCGATCTCTTACATTGCCTTCTTTCAATTGGCTGGCAATGTCTTCCAATCCCTGCATAATTTCTGATTTACGCATCAATACATAGTCGTCCTGATGCGGGGTGCTGCTGAGGGCTGTCAGGGCTTTTTCGAAATACTGCCTGGCAGAACCGAGCATATTGTTGGTTCTGGCCTGATTGCCGCGTTTAACTTGGCTTTCAACATTAATACGCAGTTGCAGCACTTCAAGCCGTTTATCTTCCTGAATTACCATCTGCGTGTCGATATTGCCTCTGGCATGCTCACCGCGCAGCACGGTGCGCAAGCGCTTAATGCCTTTGATCATAGCAATAAGCTGTTGGTCATTGTCCGGTAAGGTCACCGTTTCTGCCACCGGGCTGCTATCGGCGCTATTGTCTGTCAGGCGGCTCTCAGTATCCTGCAAACGCTGTTTAATATCGCGCGCGCCGGGCTCCAGTTCAACCATAGCTTTGAGCGCTGTCGCGGTGCGTTTCAGCAACATTTGTTGCAGCGCAGCAGACAGCGGCACATTGGCGGCGTTCACCATCAACTCTTCGGTGTCTTCCAGCATGGCGCGCAATTTACTGAACTCAGCACGTTTTAACGTGGCCAGACGCTCTTTATGTTGTTGAATAGCATTCACTATTACCGCTATAACAACCAGAGCAACGACCAGCGTTATTATTAAGGTTAACAGCATTGAAACCTCATTAAGGACAGAACCTGACTGTCATATTAATCATAAAACCGCTGAAATAACAGTTAACTGTATACTTCATGGCAAAGTTAACCGGAACACACCACCACCGTATCTGCCGCCATTACGCAGTTCAACCGTACCCCGCACGCCTTTATTGTTGTGCGCACGTGCAATAAGCTTAGCAAAAAATATTCCAAGTCCGGTGTGATTGTTGGCCAAATCCGGCGTATTCATATCAATAGCATCGCTGTTAAGCATAAACTGCGGAAAACCGCCGCCATCGTCATGCACTTCCAACACCAGTAGCTGTTGCTGTTGGCTAATGCTAAGCAAAATACGCCGGTTACAATAGCGCAGTGCATTAGCTACAGCGTCATTAAGCAGGTTCATCACCAGGTCATAGTCAAAAAACCAGTGCAGGTTATCCGCCAACTCTGTTTGCAATTGCAGCTGACGTTGTTCGGTGTAAAACTGATTTTTCAGCACCAGCTCTTCTGCGATATCGGCCAGATAGTGCTGATCAATCTGCACCGGTAGCTGATTACGTTCCAACCGATACAGCGACAACAGTTGCAGCAGGTTGGAGTTCAGCCGGTTGGCTTCATAGTTCAGCCGTGCCAGTTCATCGCGGGCGTCGCCGGACAGCTGAGCACTTTCCTGCTGGATCAGTTCAGTAGACTGGATCAGCATGCACAATGAGTTCTTCATATCGTGAACAGTTGAAGCCAGCACTGAAGCAAAATCAATGGCCGGTACAGTTTTACTCATTTGGGCTCCTTAGGATAACAACGCTATGGTCACAAAAGTGGCCGGCAGCCACTATAGTTTTAGCTACCATTAGTTATAGCGGCAAGGAAATTAAAAATAAGTTGGAATATCTTGCCAGACAGGTATATTGAGCAATGATATGCCATTACCGGATCTGTGACACATGAAATTGCAACAGCTGCGCTATATCGTTGAAGTGTTGAACCATAACCTGAATGTTTCTTCAACTGCTGAAAGCCTTTATACCTCGCAGCCGGGGATCAGTAAACAAGTGCGCATGCTGGAAGACGAGCTGGGTATCCAGGTGTTTGGCCGCAGCGGCAAGCATTTAACCCACGTTACCCCGGCCGGTCGCGATGTAATTGACATTGCTCAGCAAATTTTGGCGAAAGTCGAAAGCATTAAAGCAGTAGCAAAAGAGCACACCTTACCTGATCAGGGTAAGTTAAATATCGCCACTACTCATACCCAGGCCCGTTATGCGTTGCCGCCGGTGATCAGCGGTTTTATGCAGAAATATCCCAAAGTATCTTTGCATATGCACCAGGGCACGCCACAGCAAATTTCTGAGGCAGCTTCGCGCGGTGATGCCGACTTTGCCATTGCTACCGAAGCCCTGCATTTATATAACGATTTGGTTATGTTGCCTTGTTACCACTGGAATCGCAGTGTCATTGTGCGTAAAGATCACCCGTTGCTGCAATTGGGCCGCAAAATCGCAGTGGAAGATGTTGCACAGCACCCTATTGTTACTTATGTATTTGGTTTTACCGGGCGTTCTGAATTAGACAGAGCTTTTGCCGCTAAAGGGCTTGAGCCGAAAATCGTGTTTACCGCCACCGATGCTGATGTGATTAAAACCTATGTCCGGCTTGGTTTGGGTGTGGGGGTTATTGCGTCTATGGCAATGGATAAAGAGCTGGATAAGGATTTGGTCGCTATTGATGCCAGCCATTTATTTGATGCTTCCACCACTAAAATCGGCTTTCGTAAAGGTGCGTTTTTACGTACTTATATGTATGATTTTATTGAGCGTTTTGCGCCACATTTAACCCGTGACGTGGTCGAAAAAGCCAATATGCTGCGCAACCAGGAAGAAATCGATCGCATGTTTGCCAGATTCGAATTACCGGTGCGCTAACCGGAGCAATATAATGTATGCACTGTTCGGGTAATTGCAGATGATCCCTGTAGAGCTGATTTTACTGCTGTTAAGTCCGTTGTTTGTTGGCTTTATTGCCTGGGAATGGTATCACAGCAAACAAGCGGTACCGGCCCGTTACCGTTGGCAGGACACGCTGGCCAATGCCGTGTTGGCGCTGTTGCATCAGGGCAGTGATATGCTGGCATTGTTATTGTTAATGCCATTTTTTCTCTGGCTGTATCAATTCCGCTGGTTCGATATTGAATTAACCGCCGGCACAGTTGCGGTAGCTTTTTTGCTGCAGGACTTTCTCTACTACTGGTTTCATCGCGCCTCACATCACATCCGCTGGCTGTGGGCCTCGCATGTAACCCATCATAGCTCAAGGTTGATGAACTTCAGTACGGCGCTGCGGCAAAGCCTGACTTATCCGCTGTCCGGTATGTGGTTGTTCTGGACGCCGATGATCATCGCCGGCTTTTCGCCCACTACTGTGTTTGCGGTAGTGGCGCTGAACCTGGCCTTTCAATTTTTTGTTCATACTCAGGCGGTGCGCTCATTGGGGGTATTAGAGTGGCTGTTTAACACACCATCGCATCACCGGGTGCACCATGCCTGTAACCCGCTTTATATCGATAAAAACTTTGGTGGCGTACTGATTATCTGGGATCGGCTGTTTGGCAGTTTTGTTGCCGAGCTGGACGACGAGCCTTGTCGCTATGGTATTACTGACGATTTTCAATCTGATAATCCGTTAACTATTACCTTTTATGAATGGCGCCGTATGTGGCGGGATTGTTTGGCGCAGCCGTCATTAGGCGGTATTGTCCGTACCTTGTTTGGTGCGCCGGTGAAACCACCGCCGGCAACAGCGCAAAAAACGTTATCCGGTGGTTAAATTCTGATTTTTTCGGCTGCTTTTTTGTTTAACCGGCAAAAGCAGCCGTTATGCACTAAGCTTGAGGCAATCTGATAACGCCTTGAGGTTTAATATGAAAACTTACACCTTGTTAGTCGTTGTACTGTTTTTGACTTTAACCGGCTGTAAACCCGCCATCCAAGATGCAGCACCACCTGCCACAGAAACCGCAACCGTCGTAGAACAACCGAACTGCAATATGACCATGGGCATGGATGCATGGGAGCCTTACCAATATGTCTCTGTCGGCAATACGGTTACCGGATTAGATGTCGAGTTGGTTCAGGCCGTAGCCGAAGGTATGCAATGTAAACTCGACGTTGTACAGGGCAGTTGGCTGGAATTACTTACCTTGCTGAAAGAAGGCGAAGTGGATTTTGTGCTTGGCGCATCAAAAACGCCGGACCGGGAAGAGTTTGCCTATTTTTCGGAGCCTTACCGCGAAGAGCGTTTTCAGCTGTATGTACGCAAAGGCCAGTCAGATTTACCCTTTACTGATTTGAAAGCCTTTATCGCGGCCGGCCATAAAGTCGGCATTGTCAATGAGTATTTTTATGGCGATGAAGTGGCGGCGTTATATGCTGATGAGGCACACAAAGATAAATTTGTCGGTGCCATTATCAGTGAGCTGAATATGGCCAGATTGCTGGATGAGGAAATCGATGGCTTATTGGAAGACAGCTTTGTCGGCGCTTCCATTTTACGGCGTAAAGGGCTGGATAAGTATATTCAGCCACACAGTATCAGCCTGGGGGCGTCAGATGTTTATGTAATGTTCAGCAAAAGCTCGGTAACAGAGCAACAGGTGCAGCAGTTTAACCTGGGCCTGCAGCAACTGCGCGACAATGGCAACTACAACCGTATTGTCGATAAGTACCGCAATTAAACAGATTGAAATTGTTGTTGTAACAAGCCGGCGGTGAAGCCGGCTTTTAAGTAAAAGCCCCGTGGCAAAGTACGGATTGGTTCGCCTTCAGCGCCGACAGCCGCAGTAAGTGCCTTACTGTTAGCTGCTTTGGGCCTTAACTGCAAAATTTTGCCCTGAGCCCCGCGAATAGACGCAATGCCCCCTAAACTGATTTGTTCCATCAGCTCTTCCCAGTCCTGCTGCAGCGCAAGTTGTTGCTCAGCATTGGGTTGCCATAAAAACGCCGTACCTACCATGCGCTCTGCCAGCGGGATGTTGCGCTCAGCCAGAATAGGCACCCACAACACACGTTGCAATTTTTGGCACACCCAGGACTCATGCCATTGCTGACCGGCAATACCCGTAAGCGGTGCAACACACACATAAGTGCTTTCCAGCGGTTTACCTTGCTGGTTAACCGGCAAGGTTTTCAGTTCAACAGCTAAATGCGGGAAATCCGGCTCGGCTTTTGAGCCGGCACTGGCGCCTAAGATTTGCTCTAACAATTGGCCGACCCAGCCTTTATCTTTTTGCAGGTTTTGTGGCACTGTCAGCTGCAATTGCGCGGCAAGCTGGCCTAATGTCATCCCGGCCAGAGCGGTGCTGCGGGCCAGCAATTCGTCAAGTGTTGCAGGAGAAGCAGGCATAATAGTCATTTAAAGCAAACGTTGGAATACGCTAGCATTTTTTCACTTAATTTACTGCTTAAAAACGCAGCAAACTAACTTACTCACAGCAAAAACCAGATTGGTGTTGTGTCAGTATTCCTGTAATTCATTGAAATAGTTTGAAAAAGTAAGATAAAAACCCGGGTGCTGCCTGGCATATTCAGAGTTATGCAGTGGTTAAACTGATAGTGTGCACAGTTTTATCAACAGTCTCTGTGAAAAAGTGCACATTGCCTGATGTTCTGCAGTGCTTGCTGTGGATAACTGTGTACAACCGACGTTGAAAATACCGTTTGCCCAAGTCCTGACTTTATGAAAGAATCTTTGACATATTGTTTTAAGATCCGCCAGAGGTTTGTGTGATCGATGCCGAAGGTTTTCGGGCCAATGTCGGCATAGTGATTTGTAACCACCAGGGACAGGTGTTTTGGGCAAAACGGTATGGTCAGCATTCCTGGCAATACCCACAGGGTGGCATTGATGACGGCGAAACGCCGGAACAAGCAATGTTTCGTGAATTACATGAAGAAGTGGGCCTGACGGCTGAAGATGTGGAAATTATTGCCACAACGAAGCATTGGTTAAGGTATAAACTGCCGAAACGGTTAATTCGCAAAGACAGTAACCCTGTGTGTATAGGCCAGAAGCAAAAGTGGTTTTTGCTGCGTTTGACCTGCGCTGACGAAGATGTAAATTTACTTAAAACCACGCATCCTGAATTTGATAGCTGGCGCTGGGTCAGTTATTGGTATCCGGTGCGCCAGGTTGTAGCGTTTAAGCGTGAAGTTTACAGAAAAGTCATGAAAGAGTTTGCTCCGGTCGCTTTGCCGTTTATCCGCCGTGAAGGCAAGAAAAAGAGTTAGTAAAGCAGGTTAACCGCTGAACTGAAGATGGGGCTCTTATGTTAGGCCAGTTAAGGCGAATAGTTCAGGATGTAGCACAAGAGCCGGTGCTTCAAAACGCATTAGCCGGTTTAGTCTCAAGTGTTAAGCAGGCACTGGCAACCGAATGTTGCTCAGTGTACCTGGCTGATTATGAACAACAGCACTTTATGCTGATGGCTACTGACGGCCTTAATCCTGATGCTATCGGCAATATTGCTATTGGCTTTTCTGAAGGCTTAATTGGCTGGGTAGGCCAGCGTGAAGAGCCCATCAATCTTGCCAAAGCGCATTTACATCCACGGTTTAAAGTTACCCCTGAGGTAAGTGAAGACCGTTTTTCTGCCTTTTTAGGCTGTCCTATTATTCATCATCGCAAAGTGCTGGGCGTGCTGACTATCCAGCAGGGCGCAGACCGTGTTTTTAATGAAGATGAAGAATCGTTTTTAGTTACGCTTGGGGCCCAGCTGGCATCAGTGCTGGCCAATGCTGAGATGCGTCAGGCCGTCAGTGAAACAACCGCTGGCCATACTCAAACCGGGCAGCTTAAAGGTTTACCCGGTGCGCCCGGTATCGCCATCGGCGAAGCCTTTGTACTGGAACCGGCAAATGATTTTAATGCCATTTCGCTCAAGCGCTCAGAAGAGCCGGAAAAAGAACTGGCGCATTTTTATCGTGCAGTAAAAATAACCAAAGCAGAGTTTAACCGGCTGGCCGAGCGCATGAGCGGCCATTTACCGCCGGACGCACTGGCTATTTTTGACGTATATCATCAGTTACTTGATGCCGCCAGTCTCGGGCGGGAAATAGAGCAACAAATTGCTCAGGGCTGGTGTGCCAAAAGCGCATTAAAACGGGTGGTAGAAAAGTTTGCCCGCCAGTTTGATGATATGGACGACCCTTACTTGCGCGAGCGCGGCACTGACATCCGGGATTTGGGCCAGCGGGTGTTAAATAATTTGCTGGATACCGAGCAGCGTAAAATTAAGCTGCCGGCCAAAGTGGTGTTGGTAGCCGACAATGTTACCGCAACTATGCTGGCAGAAGTGCCGCGCGAGCAATTGGTGGCAATAGTGTCGCTTAAAGGCTCGGTTAACTCGCATGCGGCTATTATGGCGCGTGCGCTGGGTATTCCTGCGGTAATGGGCGTAGACGAGCTGCCACTGCTGCATTGGCAGAGCCAGCGCTTGATAGTCGATGGGTACCAGGGGCATATTTTATTGTCGCCGGTAGAGGCGATATGCGCCGAATACCAGCGTTTAATCAGTGAAGACGCGGCATTAAATGCCCGTTACCTGGCCGAAATAGCCCTGCCGTCGAAAACCTTGTGCGGCGCCGGGTTTAACCTGATGGTAAATTCCGGTTTAGCCATAGAACTGGAAACCACAGAGCCGCAATACACCGGCGGCGTGGGTTTGTATCGCACAGAGTTTCCTTTTATTATGCGCAGCCGGTTTCCGACGGAGCAGGAGCAAATAGAGCTGTATCGTAAGGTGCTGGAGAATTACCCTGATAAACCGGTGATAATGCGCACGCTTGACGTAGGCGGCGATAAGGCTTTGCCTTACTTTAGTATTATGGAAGAAAATCCGTTTTTAGGCTGGCGCGGTATCCGTTTAACGCTGGATCATCCGGAAATTTTCCTGGTACAAATCCGCGCCATGTTAAAAGCTAATCTGGCGCTGGATAACCTGCATATTTTACTGCCGATGATCACTGACCTGGCCGAGGTGGACGAGTCAATTCGCTTAATTAAACAAGCCAGTTTTGAAGTCAGTGACGAGTTAGCGATTGATTTACCCAAACCGAAAATTGGCGTAATGATTGAAGTGCCGTCGATTATGTATCAGTTGCCTGAGTTAGCGCGCAAGGTAGATTTTTGCTCTATCGGTACCAATGATCTAACCCAGTACTTATTAGCAGTAGATCGCAATAACCCCAGAGTGGCCGGCTTATACGATGCTATGCATCCTGCGGTATTGCGTGCGCTGCATCAACTGGCACAGCAGGCAAACGGCTTGCAGTTTCCCATCAGTGTTTGCGGGGAGCTTGCCGGCGAGCCGGCAGGCGTGTTGCTGCTGGCGGCGATGGGGTATGAGAGCTTTAGTATGAACAGCAGCAATCTGGCAAAAATAAAATGGCTGCTACGCCGGGTAGAAATGTCTGAGCTGGCCTTATTGCTGCCTGAAGTGTTGGCCTGTCCGTCGGCTAAACAGGTGCGCGCGCATATTCAACGCTTTTTAGAGCAAAAACAATTATTAAGTCAGTTACGTGCCTGATGCTGTGCCGGTTACAATAACAGCTTACTACACCGGCTGGCGTTTTCCGCTTACAGGAACATTGTGTTAACCATTACTCTGCTTGCTTTGTTAGTTGGTGCTTTAGTTGGCTTTCTGGCCGGACTACTTGGAATTGGCGGTGGCCTTGTTATAGTGCCGGTACTGGTTATGCTGTTGCCGGCCTATGGCGTTGTGCCGGCTGAGCAAGCCATTCTGATTGCCGTGGCCACTTCGCTGGCGTCTATTATTGTTACCGCGACATCATCGGTTTTAGCACATCATCGCTGGGGGGGCGTGCCCTGGTCGGTAGCAGGCGCTATTATGGCCGGTGCCGGCATCGGTGCCTGGAGTGTCGGTTATCTGGCACATAATATCAGTGGCGCTTTATTACAGCTGATTTTTGGTGGCGCAGTGTTATTGTTAGCGCTGCGAATGTTGGGCTCACGTTCTACTGTTGGTAAAAAGCCGCTGCCCGGCAAAAGTGTTTTGGTAATGATTTCCGCCGTGTTAGGCGGTATTTCCAGTTTACTGGGCATTGGCGGCGGTGCTTTGTTTGTACCTGTGCTGAACTACTTTTCTGTTGATATGCGCCGTGCCATTGGCTGTGCCGCCGCCAGCGGTATTGCTATTGCGGTGTTCGGTACACTTGGCTACGTTATTGCCGGCTGGCAACACTACCGGTTGGCGGATGGTTTTATCGGTTATATTTATTTGCCGGCGTTGCTGGGTATAGTGGCCACATCGGTATTTACGGCTCCGCTTGGCGCCAGGTTAACGCAAACTTTGCCGGTGCTTACAATTAAGCGGGTGTTCGGGGTTTTCTTACTGCTGGTATCAGCAAAAATGATGTTTAGTTAAGGGTAGTTATGGCTTCTGGTTTTATAACATTTCCGCAGATAGACCCGGTGATTTTTTCTATCGGTCCGATAAGCCTGCGTTGGTACGGGTTAATGTATCTTATCGCTTTTGCTATTGCCTGGTGGTTGGCAAACCGCGCCGCTAAAAAGCCGGGCTCCGGCTGGACAGAGCAGCAGGTCAGCGATTTATTGTTTATCGGCTTTCTCGGCGTGGTGCTGGGCGGCCGTGTTGGTTATGTCTTGTTTTACCAGTTTGAACTGTTTATCAGTGAGCCGTTATATTTATTTAAGATTTGGACCGGAGGCATGTCGTTTCACGGCGGTTTACTGGGCGTATTGCTGGCCATGTTCTGGTTTGCCAAACGTAACAATAAGCCTTATCTGCAGTTGGGCGATTTTGTGGCACCGTTAATACCACTTGGCCTGGCGGCCGGGCGTTTAGGTAATTTTATCAATGCCGAGCTGTGGGGGCGGCCAACCGACGTGCCTTGGGCGGTATTGTTTCCGGGAGCCGGCCCCTTGCCCCGTCACCCATCGCAGTTGTACGAGTTTGCACTGGAAGGTGTGTTGTTATTTATCCTCGTCATGCTATACCGCCGCTTTAATCCGCCGGCCGGCAGTTTAGGTGGCTTATTTTTAGCCGGATATGGCGCCGCCAGATTTAGCGTAGAGTTTTACCGTGAGCCGGATGCACACCTTGGCGTATTATCGGCAGGCATGTCGATGGGGCAGTGGCTGTCCCTGCCAATGATTATTGCCGGGGTAGCACTGATAGTGTATGCCAATTTCAGCAAGACAAAACTGACGAAGCAGGGTAGTAAAGCATGAAGCAGTATCTTGATTTAATGCGCCATGTGCTTGAGCATGGCCATAAAAAAACCGATCGCACCGGTACCGGTACCATCAGCGTGTTTGGCTACCAAATGCGCTTTGATTTGCAGCAGGGTTTTCCGCTGGTGACCACCAAAAAATGTCATCTGCGCTCTATCATTCACGAATTGCTGTGGTTTTTAAAAGGTGAAACCAATATTGGTTACCTGAAAGACAATGGCGTGTCTATTTGGGATGAGTGGGCCACAGCCGACGGCGAGCTGGGCCCGGTGTATGGTGCGCAGTGGCGCAGCTGGCAGGCGGCAGATGGCAGTGTTATTGACCAGATAAGCCAGCTAATCAGTGATATAAAACGCACGCCGGACTCCCGTCGTCTAATCGTCAGCGCCTGGAACCCGGCAGTGCTGCCGGATACTTCGGTGTCACCCAAACAAAATGCCGCCCTTGGCAAGCAGGCATTGCCGCCGTGCCATACCTTGTTTCAGTTTTACGTTAACGACGGTAAGTTGTCTTGTCAGTTGTATCAGCGCAGCGCAGATATTTTTCTTGGCGTACCCTTTAATATTGCCAGCTATGCGCTGTTAACGCTGATGGTCGCGCAGGTATGCGATTTAGCGCCGGGTGATTTTGTGCATACCTTCGGCGATGCGCATTTGTATTTAAATCATTTGGAACAGGTTAATACGCAGCTGGCAAGAGAGCCTTACCCACTGCCGCAAATGCAGTTAAATCCTGCTGTTAAAGATATTTTTGGCTTTAGCGCTGCTGACTTTACGCTGCTGAATTATCAGGCCCACCCGCATATTAAAGCACCGGTGGCGATTTAACGCCAAAACCCCGCCGCTGTTTCTGGCCCGTAATTTGCTTAAGCATTGCAGGTCAGAAGCAGAGGTTGCTCATGAAAGTCATAATTTACCGTGTACTGGCAGTATTGCTTGCCGGTTGCAGTGTTGCAGGTTGCAGCAGTGTAACGCCGGCGGGGCAGGCGGCAAAGCAGCCTGCGCTTAGCGAATACCCCTTGCATTATTATACCCAACAGTTAGCCGACAGCCTGTTTACTCAGGTGCCGGCACAAAGCACGTTGGCCCGGCCGGCAGCAGAAATTGCGGTAGCAACGTTTTTGCCGGTAAACAGTTTATCCCTGATTGCGGCCGACGACGCACAAATACAGCTGGCGAATCAGCTTAGCGAAAGTATGCTTACGCATGCGCGCCAGCGCGGTTTTGTCGTTTATGATTATCGTCTGCGCGAGCAACTGCTATTACAGAGCGATCATGAACAGGCACTGTCGCGGCAACTGGCCGATATCGGCAACCTCAGTGATGCCGACACCTTACTGGTGGGTACCTATACCGTAATGGAGGACGGGATGCTGTTAAATGCCCGGCTGATCAGTATCCGTAACAAACAAGTATTGGCAGCGGCCAGCGGCTTTGTACCGCACAATGTGCTGTGGAGCCGGCAACAGGTTGGTAAACGTGGCGATAAGCTATACCGGCAACGATATACAGGAGAACAACGATGAAACAGATATTACCTGTGTTAAGCATACTGCTGTTGGCAGCTTGCGCCCGTAACACCACAGAGCAAGCGGTAGTGATGGCACAGCCCGAGCGAGATCAACGCCTGGCCGGCGTATCGCACTTTCAACGCACCGCAGCTGATACCTCAAGCCATGCTTTGCCATTACTTACTGCCAACGAGTATTCGCGGGTATTGGTGCATGAATTAATGTCAAACCACCGTGCCGCAGAAGAAACCGGCATGGTTGGTGTCACCGATTTTGCTTATGTCGATACCGCGCTGGATCAAGGCTCAGTGCTGAGTAACCATTTAAGTGAAGCTATAATGTACGACTTGCATAAGTTTGGTGTGGCAGTGCTGGACTATAAAGTGACCGACTATATCCGTGTTACACCAGGCGGTGATTTCGCGCTGAGCCGTGATTTCACCGAGTTAAACGCAGAGCAACCCATTCGCTTTGTGGTTACCGGCACCATGACAGCACATAAGCAGGGTGTGCTGATCAACGCCAGATTAATCCGTATTGATAACAAACAGGTTATTTCTGCAGCCAGGACTTTTATGCCGGAGCAGGTAGTGCGGGCAATATTAAGCCAGCGTGGCGAAGACCGGCTGAAACTGAAGCAAGGTTAACGCATTTTCAGCTAAAGAAAGTCGCTGTTGCCGCCGATAGCTTACTGAATAAGGTATTCAGTAAAGGCAGAGGTAGCAATGAAAGTATATGCAGTATTGGCGGGACTGTGCTGTTTGGCCGGTTGTCAGGTATTTAGCCCCACAGCGCAGCCGGTTACTTGTCAGGCTTGCTCCTCACCAGACGCAGAGGCTGAAGCGGCTACAGCGTTATTAACGCAAGAGCAGCAACTGCAGCAGTTAGCCGGCGGCAATTATCTGCCGGCGGCAATCGCCAGACCCACTAAACCGTTGTCAGATTACGCCGCCGACCTGGCGCTGCAACTCATGTTGTCCATGCAGTACGATACAGCAGAACCTACCATCGCCATCAGCTCCTTTGTATTATTTGACGCAAACCTGGATGATAGTAACGCCCTGGGCAATCAACTGGCCGAACATCTGTATATGCAATTGCAACGCTTAGGCGTGAAAGTCGCCGATGTTAAATTGGCACGGCAAGTTCGTGTTACGCCGCGCGGTGATTTTGTCTTCAGCCGCGGAGACTATCTGGACATGCAACAACAGGCCACTTATGTACTCAGCGGCACTATGCTGCAGGACAATGCCGGTACAGTAGTAAACGCCAGGGTTATGCATTTAGTGTATAAAACCGTGATCGCCAGCGGACAAATTCATATCCCGCAATTTGTATTGGCTGCGTCCTTCGCACGGCAAACTATTTAGTTTAAGCCGCTGCAATGCCGGCCGGAATAGTTTGGAGTTGAAAATTAACAGGATTCATTCGGGGGCGGAATGTTAGTTAGCAACAGAAAGTTGAGTTTTGAAACGCCTAAACCAAATGCTCCGGATAATGCAGCCGGGGCGCCGGTTAATAACAGTAAAAATGACGCTAAGGCCGCTGAAATTGGCCTGAGCCAACAAGGACAGAATCTGAATTATTTGTATCAACAGTCACTTAGTTCAGCTAAACAAAACCCTTCCCCTGTTTACATTAGTGTAGATAAACGCGTTGAATTAGTTACTGAGTCGGTAAATGAAATTGCCGGGCAGTCAGGGTATGAATACACACCAGAGCAAATAAAAAGAGTAGTAGAAGATGTTGTTAAAGAGATTAACATCAAAGAGCTGCCGCGCGGGGATGTAAATGCGGGCAGCGGTTCAGTGTATGCGTTTCTTAGTGGCACCGATAAAGCTACATTGGCAGATGCCTATCAGCATGCGTTGGATAATAACAGCAGTTTAGACGATGTACGTTTTGCTGCGTTCAGTTTGGCAAGAAGCAGATTTATAGAGGCAAAAATAAACTCCGGAACAACCTGGGCTGTACATAATCCGAATGAAAGTACGGGTACAGTCAAGTCTGACGATGTTGAAAAGGCAGCCCTACGGGAGGAAACAATAAGGTCCGGATCTGATTACGTTAAATCACTACCTGAACAGCTAAAAAAGCGCGGGTTGTTTCAGTCTAACCCTTTTTTGCAAAGTCCGTTATTGCAAGATGTGTCATCTGCTCAGCTGATGCATAAAGTACCTTCCTTTCTTAGTGGAAAAGTAACCGAAGTAAACTATAACACAGCGTACAGCAGAATTTGACACTGGCAGTGGTAATGCACTGCCAGTGCTCAAATGGTAAGAGTTACGCAAATTTATTACCTCTGATTTATATGGCGTTATGTGTAGCTATGATAAATTGAACCCTGCTAAAACAGGCTTGAAATGCGCGGCTTTGCTCTCCGGTATCAGCCAGGCACAGACCTGAACAGACAGCGCAGGATAAATCTTATGACTACACCCGTTAAGCATGCCGAACTTACCGCTCAACAAGCCATGCGCTATAGCCGGCAGCTCATGTTGCCGGCGTTGGATTTTTGCGGCCAGGAGGCGTTACTGGCCAGCAAGGTATTACTGGTTGGTATGGGCGGTTTAGGCTGCGCCGCCGCGCCATATTTAGTGGGCAGTGGTGTTGGTAGCATAACACTGGTAGACAATGACACTATCGACAGCAGCAATTTACAGCGACAAATACTGTACCGTGAANTCGACAGCAGCAATTTACAGCGACAAATACTGTACCGTGAAGCTGATATCGGCCAGAGTAAAGCCGGGCAAGCGGCAGCTGGCTTGCGTCAGTTAAATTCTGAAATTGATATAAATGCTTTGCAACAGCGCTTAACTGCTGATGACTTAGCGCAGCTGGTGCCGCAGTTTTCAGTGGTACTTGACTGCAGCGACAACCTCACTACCCGCAATGCCATTAACGCCGCCTGTGTTAAAGCCAAAGTGCCGCTGGTCTCCGGCGCCGCTATTCGTTTTGAAGGCCAGGTTGCCAGCTTTAGTATGCAAGGCGACGGCGCCTGCTATTACTGTTTAAGCCAACTGTTTGGCGATCAGCAGTTAAGCTGCATGGAAGCCGGTATTTTAAGCCCGGTAGTGGGTATCATCGGTACTATGCAGGCGCTTGAGGCAGTAAAAATTCTCGCCGGTGTCGGTACACCGCTGTATGGTAAGTTACAGCTGTTTGATGGGTTAACCAGCCAATGGCGCCGGTTTAACCTGGCTAAAGATCCCGGCTGTAGTGTATGCGGTAACCAGAGCCAAGATAACGCTGTATAGCCGCTGGCAAACTCAAAAATTGGATTGAGATGAAACTACGACGATTGATAAAACCGGTAGCCATAGTAGCCAAATTGGCTTGCCTGCCTGGTATTTTTCCGGCCCTTTGTGTAGCGCCGGCTTTGGCTGACACAGTGTATTTAGTACGCCATGCTGAAAAACACATTGCAGACAAAGATCCGGCGCTTACTGCCTGTGGTCAGGCGCGTGCCGAAGCCCTGGCGACCAGCCTGGCGGGCGTTAAATTGGCCGCAGTTTATGCCACACCCTATCAGCGCACACAGCAAACTGCCGCTGCAGTGGCTCAACAGCAGCAGCTTGATATAACGCAGTACGATCCACGTCAGCCAGAGGTTTTGCTATCGCAGTTAAAGGCGCAAACCTTGCCGGTATTAGTGGTCGGGCACAGCAATACGGTGCCTGAGTTAGTGAAGCAGTTAAGCGGTATCGCCATGGCTGCGCTGACAGAGCAAGACTATGATCTGTTATATCAGGTTAAACTGACTGCACCGGCCAGTGTCAGCATCAGCAGGCAGAGTTTCCGCTGTAAACAGGTGGAATAAGGCTGAAATAATCAGCTTAGCTAAGCTATTCCGCCCGTTGCCACTAAAACGTTTTGCTGCAAAGGTGTGGTGTGCAGATACTCCTTCGTTAAGCTGCGGCAGATCAAAGTTAACACGCTAAACCGGCTCTATACTAGCGCTTTGCAACCTTAGCTAAGTGTAATAACAGAGGTACAGATGGCGCCGGATATAAACAAGCTGCAGTGGGACCCACAGTTAATTGGCAAGTACAATATTAACGGCCCGCGTTATACTTCTTACCCCACCGCGCTGGCACTAAGCACCGATTTTGAGCAAACACAGATCCAAACTGCCATCAGCCAAAGCTTAAACGAGCTAAGCCTGTACCTGCATATCCCGTTCTGCCATAAGCTGTGCTACTACTGCGGCTGCAATAAAGTAGTGACCCGACATCAGCATAAAGCTGATACTTATCTGGATGCGTTAGCTCAGGAGATGGCGTTTTATGCGCCGTTGCTGGACACTAAGCGTATTAACCAACTGCATTTGGGCGGCGGCACGCCGACATTTTTAACCGAACTGCAGCTAAGCCGCTTAATGGCATTGTTGCACAAGTACTTTAGCATTAACCCGGATGCTGAAATCAGTATTGAAATAGACCCTCGCAGTTGCAGTGACGCTAAGCTGCGGCATTTACGCACGTTGGGGTTTAACCGGGTCAGCTTTGGCGTGCAGGATTTGGACGAAAAAGTGCAGATTGCCATTAACCGCGTGCAGGATACCGACCTTATCCGCCATCAGGTGCAGCTTAGCCGAACGCTCGGCTTTAGCTCAATTAATCTTGACCTGATTTACGGCCTGCCGTATCAGCAAGCAGTCAGCTTTAGCGAAACAATAGAGGAAATTATCCGTTTAAACCCGGATCGTATCTCGTTATTTAGCTATGCGCATCTGCCGCAGCGCTTTGCTGCTCAGCGTAAAATAAGCGATGCCAGCCTGCCGGATGCGCCGTTAAAGCTTGAGCTGATGCAGCTGGCGATAAACCGCTTTGTCGGCGCAGGCTATCAGTTTATTGGTATGGATCACTTTGCAAGGCCGGACGATGCACTAGCCAAAGCGCAACAGGCCGGTAAGCTGCAGCGTAATTTTCAGGGCTATACCAGCGCCGGCCAGGATGCGCTAATTGCCCTGGGCGTTTCCGGCATCAGCCAGGTAAGCGGGGTACTGTGGCAAAACAGTAAAGACTTGCCAGCCTACTATACGGCGATTAGTGCCGGCGATTTGCCTGTAGAGCGCGGCTTTAGTTTAAATGCCGACGATAAACTGCGCGCCGCGTTAATCAGCCAGCTTATCTGTCACTTTGAGTTGAACATCGAAGCTTTTAGTCATAAATGGCGGGTGAATGGTTTTTGGCAATATTTCGCCGATGCCTTAGCACGCTTGCAGCCGTTTATGGAGGACGGTCTGGTTGAGATATACGCTGAGCGTATTAAAGTTACCCACGCAGGCCGGCTATGGGTTCGCAGCATCTGTGCTTGTTTTGATGCATATTTAGCGCCGGGAGGGCAACAGTACTCTAAGGTAGTTTAAGACGCTGTACAGGTAAGTCCGGCAGAAACTTTTCTGCCGGGAGCACGCAAACGCTGCTATGCACAACAAGCTTTGCATGGAAAAGTTGTTTGAGAAAGCGGCGGAAACAATTAAAGGTACACGTGGTTTTCAAGAGAATCAGACCATATATGACGGGGATGTACTGTCTTTTGGCTGCCCCAGCAGGAATCGAACCTGCAACTGCCCCTTAGGAGGGGGCCGTTATATCCATTTAACTATGGGGCAACGGCGCGAAAGTGTAGCAGAGAGCGCCGGCGTTGGGAACCTGAGCTGTTAATAACCGCTGCTTTTCCGTACACTTACCACATCACCCGGTTGAATATGTTGCAATAGTTGTTGCTCTGTACTGACGGCCTGCGCGTTACGATCGTTCAGGTTTGTTACCTGCAACTTAACCGGGCTTTGTAACAGGCGTTTTATCTGCGGACTGCCGGGGTTGCGTTGCAACTGAAACAGCTGCAGTTCGTCACCTTGCTGTAAACCATGCATTTCGCCCAGTGCCAGTGTGATCTGGTTGTTTTTTACCTGAACTACCGTGCTGAGTAGCGGTTCGCATTGCAGCTGTTGCTGTACATCTTCAGCCACGGCTTGCAGTACCTGGTCGATTTTTTGGCCATAGGGCATTTGCCAGAATGCCTGACTGTGGCTAAGCGGAGTATTGTTGCTTTTATAAGGCCAGGAGGCACTGGTACGGTACTCCTGCTGATGCACTGTACTTTGCTCGAATAAGTCATACAGTGTGATTTCTATCGCGAAGAAGCGCTCTTTCTGATCTTGCTGCCAGAAGCGGCTGGTGGTTTGGCCGAGCGATAAATCGTTGATAGCGGCACTGAGCACATAACGGTGGCCGTCGTTAAATAAACGGTCAGTATCCGGGTATACCAGTTGCTGTGGCGTTATGCTGTGGCTAAAGCGGGTTACCAGTGCGGTTGGGCTGTAGTCACGTAAATGGCGCTCCAGTTGCGTTGTGGCGTCGATACCTAATTCGAATAGCCGGCCATAAATAGCATCTTGCCTGGCGCGCAGTTGCACCTCGCCCAGCAATAAGGGTTTGCGGTAAGTGTTGCCAACGCAGCCGGACAACTGGGGTTCTATATCTACCCGTATGCTAACGCTGATGACATTGCCGCTGCGGCTTTCTGACAGCAGTTGCAACTGCTTAATTTCGCCGTTACTAACTACGCCAAGCTGCTCTGTCTGCAACACGCCGTTAAGCATTTGCTGCGTGCTGCTGAGGCTGGCGCCGGCAAACAATGCGGCGCGTTTTACCGCATCATCAATAGCGGCTTGTCTGGCGGCTTCGGTATTGCCTTGCTCAACAATGGCCTGGCCGGTGGCTTCATACCAATCAGCACTCAGGCCGGTACTGAAAAGCGTCCAGGCAAGTACACTGAACATAACATGATTTTTCATAACTTCCTTAGCCATAGCCAGCGTTTTAATCTTGATAATTAAATAAGCAAAATACATGCCTGAATGCTGGCGCGGATTTTGCTTTTAGTTAAAGAGAACTAAAGAGAACCATAAAGAGCACTGGTTTAACTCAAGGTACCATCAGGGGAAATATTATGAAGCTGTTACTAAGTGCCGGTATCGTTGGCGTTGTGCTGCTTGGCGGCTGTTCACCCTTATATAACCGCCATGTGGAGTATGCCGATGTCAGGCCGGAAGCCTTTCCGCTGATACGTGCGGTAGGGTATGCACCTATCAGTGCGCAACACGGGGCAAATGCCGAACACAAAATGCTGGCAGCGATGAAAGCCTCTAAGTTAGACGCCTACCGTGAGCTGACTGAGATTGTGCATGGCCAAAAAATTGACGCCGGCAATAAATTGCAAAATATGGTGTTGCAGGACGAAAAACTGTCAGCATCTGTACAGGGCGTGATCACCGGAGCTAAGGTCGTTAAAACCTATGCGGTGGATGATGTCTATATTACGGAGCTGGAGTTGGATTTTGAGCAGGTGTATCAGGTGTATCAAAACACCAAACCAAGACAAACCATTAAAAGTGTGCGGTACTATTATTAAAAAACGTATTAAAAAGGGAATTAAGCTGGGGGGCTAAGTAAGGCGGGAGCGGCTGATGCAGCGGGCTGTTCCAGCTTTGCTGCTCAGGCTTTAATACCCTTACCTTTATTCTCTACTGCAGGTTTGCCTTTGCTGGTATAGGTTAAGCCTGCTTTGCCTCTGCTGGATAATAATTCTGTTTTAAACCGCGCCAGCGTCAGTTGACTTTGCTCTAATGTTTGCTGGTTAATATCGTTTTGGCGTTTGCACTCGTCTAACAAAACATCCAGTGCGGCGACTTTTTCTTTAAACCAATCCTGCTGTTTGTGCTGTTCTAACTCCGGTGCTGCAGCCAACCGCCTGTCGGTTTGTTGCAGTTGGTTCAGCGTGTCAGCTTTAGCGTGGGTTAATTGTTCCAGCGTGGCGATGTCACGGGCGGACAGGGCGGCAAGTTCTTGCCGTAACAACAACAGCAGCTCATCCAGATGCTGCTGTTGCTGGTTTAACAGGGTGATGATGGCACTGGCAGTGTCGGTCATTTTTTGCTGAATATTTCGCTTTCAAACTGCACAATACGGCGCGCCAGTTGCTCAACATTAATTTTGTACTTACCTTCAGCAATTGCCTGCTTAATTTTATCGACCTTTTCCTGGTCAATGCCACTGCTGTTACCGGCTTTTTCAGTCAGTTTAGAAAACTGCTGCGCTTGCGGGGTAATAGACACAGAATCTTGTTTCTGGTTAGCAGCCTGGCTGGCATTTTGCTGCACAGTCGCCTGCTGACGCTGAACATTTTGTTCAACTTTGTCAGTTTTAACTTGCGGCGTATTTTGCAAGTTGTTGATATTAATAGCCATGTTCGGACCTCATCACCTTAATACAGTTCCTTATGTTCAGGTTAACGGCGTTAAACAGCAAAACTTTAGTAAAATAATCAAAATTTAACGCTGACACGGTTTACGGCAGTTACCTCGGCAATTATTGCCCGCTTCGACTGACGATTTAACACGCTGATGGTATCACCAAGGCTGCCATCATTTTGTGCTATGCCGGTTGCCGCTACCTGCAGTCCGTTGTCGCTTACTGATATTGTAACAACATCTCCCTTACAGACAAGGCAAAGATCCTGCAAGGTGATAATTTGACCTAAAGACAGCGATTTTTTGCTTTTTGCACCAATAATCAGGCTTTCGTCGCTAACCAGGCTGCCGCGGACAAAGCGTCGTTCACGGCTGTCTGTTGTCAACATATCGGCACTGATCAGTGTACCGGTAGTAATATTTTGCGTCATCACCACGGTACGGACAATTTCGTCTATTCTTACCGGAACATACAGCAGCCAACTTTGTTCTGTATTGCAACGCAGTTGGATGGTATTTTGCCGCTGAGTGATATCTTGCGACAAACTCAGTTGTAGCGGGTTACTGCAGTGCTTGTCACCGATACGGTTATCCAATGGTGTTATGTTTATCTGCAGCTCCCCCAGGCGTTCCTCTACCTGTTGTTCCAGCCAGGTTGCGGCAAGCTCAGTCAATTGACCCGGAGTATAACTTTGCGGGTCGGCGGCGCGCACTGTATTGCTAAAGCATAATGCGGCAACAGTAACGGTAAGTGTCTGTTTAAATAAATTTTCGTACTTTTTCATAAGGTTTCGGCTATGCTTTATTGGCCAGGGGTTATAACATAGCGCAAAAAGTTGACGCTATAGCTAGATAACCGCTTTGTGTTGTGACACTAAGCAAGAATCGATCCTGAATGTATATAGAGGAGTTGCCGATGGCGAGTATTCTGGACTCGGTAAACCAGCGCACCCGGTTAGTCGGGCAAAACCGGCTTGAGTTGTTGCTGTTTAAGCTGGCAGGCCGTCAGCGCTACGGTATCAATGTGTTTAAGGTGCGCGAAGTGTTACAGTGCCCGCCGTTAACGGCTATTCCGAGGCAAAATAAGTTTGTGCGCGGTATTGCCCATATTCGTGGCCAGACTATTTCAGTTATTGATTTAAGCCTGGCCACCGGCGGCAAGGCCATTGAAAATACCAAAGACAGTTTTATTGTGATTGCAGAGTATAACCGTTCGGTTCAGGGCTTTTTGGTTAATTCGGTCGAACGCATTATTAATATTAACTGGGAAGCTATTATGCCGCCGCCCAAGGGCACCAGTGGCAAGCAGAGCTACCTTACTGCGGTAACCGAGATAGACAAAGAGCTGGTTGAAATTCTTGACGTGGAAAAAATTCTGGAAGAAATTTCGCCGTCACCTACCGCTCTTACCAAAGAGTTAGACACGCAAAGTATTAGTGCTGACCTTGGAGAAAGGCTTATTTTGATAGCAGATGACTCTGCTGTAGCTCGTAACCAGGTAAAACGAGCGCTTGAGGTGTTAGGTGTAAAGATGCACCTGGTAAATAATGGCCGCGAAGCGCTGGAGTATTTGCAGCAAGTGGCAAAAGAGTGCAAGGAGTCGGTAACGGAAAAAATCGGTTTACTGATTTCTGATATAGAAATGCCGGAAATGGACGGCTATACCCTGACAGCCGAGATTAAGCTGGAGCCGAAATTAAAGAAATTGCATGTCATTTTGCATACTTCGCTCAGCGGTGTATTTAATCAGCAAATGGTACAAAAAGTTGGCGCAGATGATTTTATCGCTAAATTTAATCCGGACGAGTTAGCCGGTTCTGTAGAAAAGTGGCTGCATGCTGATTAATCGTTAAGGATAACCGGTGCCAAATAAAGACCTGCAAGATAAAGAATATGTGTTGTTCCGCGATTTTCTGGAGCAACAGTGCGGTATTGTGTTGGGTGAAAACAAGCAGTATCTGGTAAAAAGCCGGCTTGGTCCTTTGATGCAACGTTTTTCTGTGGCGTCACTGTCTGAGTTGGTCAGTAAGACGTTAAGCCCGTTTGAACGTCAGCTACGGTCTGCTGTTATTGATGCCATGACGACCAATGAAACATTATGGTTTCGTGATACCTATCCGTATGAGCTGCTAAAAAAACAAATTTTGCCGGAGCTGGAAAAAACTTGCCGCACCGTCAAAATTTGGTCAGCTGCCAGCTCCAGCGGCCAGGAGCCGTATTCTATTGCTATGACGGCAATGGAATATCAGCAAGCCCGGCCCGGCGCCTTTAGTCTGGGGGTTAATATCCTCGGCACCGATATTTCCAATACCATGCTCGAACACTGCCAGCGCGGTGAATACGACGGCCTTGCGCTATCACGCGGTTTATCGCCGGAGCGGCGCAGTAAGTTTTTTGAAGACAGTGGCAAAGGCATGATGCGGGTAAAAGACCCGGTGCGCAAAAACGTCAGCTTTCGTCATCTTAACCTGTTGGATAGTTACACTCTGTTGGGTAAATTCGACATTATTTTTTGCCGCAATGTGCTTATTTACTTCTCTGCTGATGTAAAAGCAAAAATTATCCGCCAGTTCGCCCAATCACTGAACCCGAAAGGCTATTTATTTCTCGGTGCGTCCGAGTCCTTATCTAGCGTTAACAGCGATTTTGAGATGATCCGCTGTAATCCGGGTATTATTTACCGTAAAAAGACCTAGCATGCTCCCTTCTTAAAATATTTGGCCTGAGTTTTGCATTTGTTTTGCCATCGGTAATTCAGAGGTGGCAAAAAAATGGCAATCAGTTTTGAAAAAGCATTTGGTATGCACCCTGAAGCCATGCTGGTTCGTGATCGGCGGGCTCAGGTATTAGCAGAAAATATCGCCAATGCAGACACGCCCGGCTATAAAGCCAAAGACGTGGATTTTCAGCAAGCGCTGAATAATGCCAAAGCACGTCAATCCGGCGCTATGGCGCGAACCCATGAAAAGCACTTTCATATCTCTACCGCCGCACGGCACGAAACCCAATTTCGCAACCCGGATCAACCCGACACCGGTGATGGCAACAGCGTAGACATTCATCGCGAGCGTAACGCCGTGATGCAAAACAGTCTGGAATACCAAACCAGTATGAGCTTTCTTAATTCCCGTATCAGTGGCCTGAAAAAAGCCATTACCGGCGGAGGACAATAATCATGAGTGCATTCAATATTTTTGATATCAGTGGCAGCGGCATGACAGCCCAGTCGGTACGGATGAATACCACCGCCAGTAACATTGCCAACGCTAACAGTGTCAGCAGCAGTGTGGACCAAACCTATCGTGGCCGTCACCCGGTATTCGCTGCCGAGTTGTCAGAGGCTAAGCGGCAACAGGGTGATGCCAGCGTTGGTGTTAAGGTGTTAGGTATTGTTGAATCCGATGCGCCGTTAAATGTGGAATATGCGCCCAATCATCCGCTGGCGGATGAAAACGGCTATATCTACAAGCCCAATATCAACATTATGGAAGAGATGGCGAACATGATGTCGGCATCGCAATCTTATGAAACCAATGTGCAAACCGCCGAAGCGGCCAAGCAAATGGTCATGCGCACCTTGCGCTTAGGCCAGGCAAACTAAGGGCACGATCATGACCACTAATGTAAATAACAATACTGCCCTGGATGGCATGTATTGGGATAACAAAGATAAAACACCGGATAAAAATAACGGTGCTTTAACGCAGTCAGATTTCTTTGCTTTGCTAACGCAGCAACTGGCGTTTCAGGATCCAACCAAGCCGGTAGAAAACGATCAGATGATTGCTCAGATGACCAACTTTACTATGGCTGACGGTATTGGATCTTTGAACGAGAGCTTTAAAGGCTTCGCCGAGAGCATGTCGTCAAACCAGGCGCTACAAGCTTCGTCTTTGGTTGGACGCAGTGTCTTGACACAATCAGACGAAATTGTGTTTACCGGTGAAACCCTGGCGCGCGGCAATATCGAACTGGATAAACCGGCCACGCGGATGAAAATCAGTATCGAAAATGAAAAAGGCGAACTGATCCAGAGTTTTAGCGTTGATAATCCGAAAGTGGGTAAAAACGAATTTATCTGGGATGGTACTCATACCGGCTCCGGCGCGTCATCTGGTGGCAGCTCAGCTGAGGGTGATGAGATCCCGGCTGATGGCGATGATGAAGAGGTTATCGACAGGGTTAAAGCCGGTGTCTACAAAATTAAAGTTGATGTTAGTTATAGCGATGGTACCAATGCCAGTTTACCGGTGAATGTCTATACCCCGGTAGGCAGCGTTAGCATGAACGGTACCGGTGGCGGAATTATGTTAAACCTGATTGGCCTTGGCGCCGTGAAATTAGGTGATGTGTTAGAAGTTTCTTACGGTTAACAGTGAGCTGAGGTGAATTATGAGTTTTAATATCGCATTAAGCGGCATTGCCGCAGCACAAAAAGATTTGGATACGACGGCGAATAATATCGCTAACGTTAATACTACCGGCTTTAAAGAGTCACGGGCAGAATTTGCCGATGTGTATGCCACATCCATTTTCGCCTCCGGCCGCACTAAAGTGGGCGACGGTGTAACTACCTCTGTAGTGGCGCAACAGTTTAGTCAGGGCTCGTTACAATTTACCAATAACTCGCTTGATATGGCGATAACCGGCGAAGGCTTTTTTGCTTTAACGCCGGATATTCAATCGCGGGATTTAACCTATACCCGTGCCGGCGCCTTTAAACTAAATAAAGATAATTTTATTGTTGATAATAACGGCAATTTTTTGCAGGGCTTTGCCGTCGACCCGTTGGATGGTGACAACCAGTCTGTTAGCTTAAGCACTGCTGCACCGATTACCATACCCACTACCGCCGGCGCACCGCGGGCAACCAACAATATTTATATCAATATGAATCTGGACTCGCGAAATGTACCCACAGATGCGTTACCTTTTGATGCGACTGATGATGCAACCTACAATGATTCTACTTCTATAACGGTGTACGACAGCTTGGGCGAGTCTCATACCGCCACTATGTATTTTCGCCGTACAACTACTACGCCACCGGCCAACTCCGAATGGGAAACCTTTGTGGTATGGGATAATGTAACTGCAGCGCCGTTTCAGGGGGATAATTTAGAGTTCGACTCCAGTGGTAACTTGGTTGGGGTTGCTCCGACATTGGTTATGCCTTTTGCTGTATTAAACAACCCGTTAAATGGTTATCTGAAAAACGGTGCGCAGTTCCAGGCAGATGTGGTAGTCAACTTTCGTGATGCGGCCGGTACCAGCAGGCCTACCCAGGTAGCGGGCGACTTTGCCCCTACCAGCTTAAGCCAGGATGGTACTACAGTCGGTAGCTTAACCGGGGTGGATATTGATGCTTTTGGTCGCGTATTAGCCAGTTACAGCAACGGTGATTCAGCTTATTTAGCCCAGGTAGCATTGGTGCGTTTTGCCAATGTGCAGGGCTTAAAGCAGGTAGGTAATACCTCATGGAAGCAAACCATTACTTCCGGTGAGCCTATCGGTGGCCAGGCCAATACCAATACCTTTGGTGCTATTAATGCCTCGGCATTGGAGCAGTCTAACGTTAACCTGACGACAGAGCTGGTGGATTTAATCAGCGCGCAGCGTAACTTCCAGGCCAACTCACGGGCATTAGAAGTTAACAGCACCTTACAACAAACTGTACTTCAAATCAGATAATTAAATTTTAATATTTATTTAATTGTCATTTGTTTCTGTTTTGGTTAACCTCCTGTTTCTTTAAATAGGAGGTTTTATGCTTTTTATCAGATACTTAATATTAGTTACTTCTTTTTTATCTGCTTTGGCAGTAAAAGCTGAAGAGATTGTCGATATTGTTAATACACATAGTTATACCCTGTACAATAAGGCTACTACGGTAGTCAGAGAGTTTAATATTGCCCCGCAACCGGGGTTTGCTAACCTCACTATTGCCAGTGCTACATTTTGGTCAGATAGTCCGTTTGTTATATGCAGCATGAGAGTTTATCATCCTGGCGGCGGGCTGTTGCAAAGGGTAAGCTGCCAAGGTCAGGGAAATGATACCCGTATTTTATCGCCGTCTGTTGATGCCAGTAGCGGGTTAAGAGTGGAAGTTGCGCTGCAGTACTTTGATAGTGAGCTGCCGGCTAATGTGACAAAAAATTATAGCTTCAGCAGCCGGTTCCGCTTTTCAGATACGGTAGATACCGGTGAGGTCATTGAGCCGGAGGAACCTGAAGAGCCGGTGGAGCCTACTCCGCCTGCCTTTTTATCGGATTATCAGTCTAAGAATAGCTCTATGGGGCCAAGCAGCTATGCGACCCAATCTTTTATGTTCCGCCGCGATGAAGCCTACCCGGCACTGGTGGGGTTTAAACTCACAAGTAGTTACACAGCTACCGTGGTTACTTGTACGCTTCAGGTTATTGGCTACAAAACAGTTGATGGTATCCGGGTTGGAGAGTCGCTATTATCGGATAATTGCAGTAACCGCAACCGCAAGTTATATCTGATAAAGACGCCGGATAATCCGACAGATTTTGAACAAGTTAACGTGACGGTGAGATTTCATAACCGGCATGTAAGAAACTCTGCTTTTCCCCTAAGTACGTTTGAGCTTATAAAAGGCGCTATTGATGATACAGATGCTGATGGCTTGCCTGCCTGGTATGAGGAATACTTCAATTTATCTGACAATGATTATAACGATGCTTTTATAGACAGTGATGGCGATGGCTACAGTAATATTGATGAGTATTCAGGTGGTTCTGATCCCACAGATGCTGCCAGTATTCCTGCGATGTAACTGAAAAACGTGTTTAAAAAAGGCCTGCATGATGCAGGTCTTTTTTTTGGCCTGGTTATTGCTAGATAAAACACATAGTTTTTATCTGCGGAGCACGTGATGGATCGTCTGTTATATATCGCCATGAGCGGTGCCAAAGAAAATATGAACAGTATTGCGGTACGGGCCAATAACCTGGCCAATACCGGCACTGTAGGCTTCAAAGCCGATTTTGAACAGGCCAGATCGATGCAGGCCTTTGGTGAAGGTTTGCCCACCCGCGTGTTCTCGTTGACGGAGCAACCAGGTCAAAACTTTGACGCCGGCGCAATTATTATGACTGAACGCGAGTTAGACGTTGCCATTCAGGGCGATGGCTGGCTGGCTGTACAGGCACCGGACGGTAACGAAGCCTACACCCGCGGCGGCAATTTGCAGATCAGTGCTACCGGCATGTTGGAAACCTCATCCGGTTTGCCGGTAATGGGCGATGACGGCCCGATCCAGTTACCGGTACCACTGGCAAAAGTGGAGATTGCACTGGATGGCACCATCAGTGTGTTACCGCAAGGCGCACCTGCTGATGCTATTGTGCCGGCCGGCAGAATTAAGTTGGTACGGCCGCTGAACAGCGAGATGGAAAAAGGCAACGACGGCTTGTTCCGGCGTAAAGACGGCCAGATTGCGGAAGCTGCAGTGGATGTCAGCCTGCTTAAAGGCGCCATTGAGAGCAGCAATGTCAATGCGATAGGCGAGATGACTTATATGATAAGCCTGCAGCGTCAGTTTGAGCTGCAGGTAAAGATGATGAAAAGCGCTGAAGAGATGGACCGTCAGCAAAATCAGTTACTCAGAATAGTCGGCTAATAAGCTGAATAAGCGAAGGGCGCAGGCCCCGGGAGGCACACATGCATCCAGCATTATGGATCAGTAAAACCGGTTTAGACGCCAAACAGCGTGATATCTCGGTGATTTCAAACAACCTGGCAAACGCCAGTACTGTTGGCTTTAAAAAGAGCCGCGCGATATTTGAAGACTTGCTGTATCAAAACGTTAATCAGCCGGGTGGGGCATCATCGCAAAATACCGAGTTGCCTAACGGTTTAATGATTGGTGCCGGTACCAAGGTGGTGGCAACACAGAAAAACTTTACCCAAGGCAATATGTTAACTACGGATAACAGCCTGGATATGATGGTACAGGGCCATGGTTTCTTTGAAATCCTGATGCCGGACGGCACCATATCTTATACCCGCAACGGTCAGTTTACTGTAGATGATGAAGGTAACCTTGTGACATCAGGTGCCGGCTATCAGGTACAGCCAAACATTGTTATCCCGCCGGATGCGCGCAGTATTACCGTGTCACAAGATGGTCAGGTGTCTGTGCAACTGCCCGGGCAAGGAGAGCCTGCAGTATTGGGCCAACTTACGGTAACCAATTTTATTAACCCGGCCGGTTTGGAGCCGATAGGGCAGAACTTGTTTAATGAAACCGGCGCCAGTGGCGACCCGGTGCAGGGGATTCCCGGTTTGGAAGGCCTGGGTATTATTGTGCAGGGCGCGCTGGAAACTTCAAACGTGAATGTTACTGAAGAGCTGGTAAGTTTAATTGAAAGTCAGCGGGTGTATGAGATGAACTCCAAAGTGATTTCGTCGGTAGACCAAATGCTTGGCTTTGCTATTCAGCAGCTGTAACAGGAGGCTTTATGTTACGCATTATTACCGGATGTTGTGTGCTGCTGTTGGCAGGCTGTGCTTCATTGCAGGAGCCTCAAGCCGACGACCCTTACTTTGCGCCGTTAATGCCCGAACCGCCATCGCGGCCACTGGTGCAAAACGGCTCGTTGTTTGCGCAAAATCACTCCAACAGCCTGTATTCGGATAATAAAGCGCGGCATGAAGGCGACATTATTACCGTGGTGTTAAAAGAGCGCACCCAGGCCAGTAAAAATGCCAAAACTGAGATGAAAAAAGACAGCTCTGCCTCGTTTGAGCCAATAATCGGCCTTGGCGGGCGCAATGTATCGGCGGCCGGCAATGTGCTGCAGTTTGGTGCCGATTCGTCATCAGATTACAAAGGCGATGCTAAGGCCGATCAAAGCAACAGCCTGGTCGGCGATATCTCGGTTAATGTGTTACAGGTACTGAATAACGGTAATCTGGTGATCCGCGGTGAAAAATGGCTGACCTTAAATACCGGCAAAGAATATATCCGCTTAACCGGGGTGATCCGCTCTTCTGACGTTGATGTGAACAATACCGTAGAGTCGACCAAAATTGCCAATGCCCGCATTGAATACAGTGGCACCGGCGCGACCCATGGTGGCCAATCACCCGGTTGGTTGAGCCGGTTCTTTAACGGCCCGCTGTGGCCTTTCTAGGAGAGATGTAATGAAAGGCATATTGTACCCGCTGTTGTCGTTGCTGTTATTACTGGCACTGAGCCCGGTTAATGCTGCACGTATTAAAGATGTAGCAGATGTTGAAGGCGTACGCAGTAACCAACTGGTCGGTTACGGCCTGGTTGTGGGCTTGCCCGGCACCGGTGAACAAAGCCCGTTTACCGAGCAAAGTTTTCGCACCATGCTGAGTAACTTTGGTATTACGCTGCCCGGCAATATGAAAGCGCAAATTAAAAACGTCGCTGCTGTTGCTGTGCATGCCGAATTGCCGGCGTTTGCTAAACCCGGCCAAACATTGGATATCACTGTGTCGTCGGTTGGTAGCGCAAAAAGCCTGCGTGGCGGCACCTTAATGCAAACTTTTTTAACCGGTTTAGATGGTAATGTTTATGCGGTGGCACAGGGCAGCCTTATTGTCAGCGGCTTGGGCGCAGAAGGGTTAGATGGCTCGCGTATTTTGGTGAATACACCTACTGTCGGCCGTATTCCGAATGGCGCCATGGTGGAACGTGAGGTGATATCACCCTTTGCGCAGGGGGATTTTATTACTTTTAATCTGAAGCGCTCAGACTTTACTACCGCCAAGCGGCTGGCTGAGGCCATTAACAGCTTTATGGGACCGGAAACCGCTTACTCGATGGATGCGACGTCGGTACAGGTAAGAGCGCCGCGTGATATCAGTCAGCGTGTGTCCTATTTGTCTACGCTGGAAAACCTCAGCTTTGAGCCTGGTGATCATTCTGCCAAAATTATTATTAATTCGCGTACCGGCACTATTGTTATCGGCAAAGAGGTGCGTTTGTTCCCGGCAGCGATAACCCATGGCGGCTTAACGGTAACTATTGCCGAAAACCCCCGTGTAGTGCAGCCTGAGGCTTTAGCTGGTGGCCAGACCGCGATTGAAGAAAACACTATTATTGATGTGCGACCGGATCAATCGCGGATGTTTAAGTTTGACCCGGGTGTAACCCTGGATGATTTAGTACGTACCGTTAATGCCGTAGGCGCTGCGCCCGGTGATTTAATGGCCATCCTGGAAGCGCTGAAAGAAGCCGGAGCTATTCATGGCGAATTGGTGGTGATCTGATATGAGCCTGACGCCCAACAATGTGTCTTATCATGACCTTGCCAGCCTGCAGCAAATCAGCAGCAATTCGGCTAAGGATGAAAAAGCGGCGTTGCGTCAGGCAGCACAGCAGTTTGAATCGATTTTTTTCAGTATGTTGCTCAGCAGTATGCGAAAAGCCAATGCCGGTTTTGAAGTAGACGGCATGATGAACAGTCAAACTACCAAATTTTACCGTGACATGCATGACAGCCAAATGGCTACCGATCTGGCACAAAAAGGCGCCTTAGGTTTAGCCGATTTACTGGTGCAGCAATTAAGCCCGGCCTTGGGGGGCAGTGCGAAACCGGAAGAAAAAGCGGAAAAAACACTGCAGATGCCAACGCATATTCTGCCGGCACGTAAAATAAACACCGCTGGCGCTACAGCAAACCCTGTACAAGCTGCAATACCAGCGGCGGCGCCGGTTAACGCGCCGGATGATACGGCGACAGACTGGCAAGTGAGCAGCCCGGCTGATTTTGTCAAAAGTTTATTACCGGCGGCAAGGCAAACTGCCAAAGCACTGGGGCTGGATCCATTGGCGTTAGTGGCGCAGGCTGCGCTGGAAACCGGTTGGGGCCAGCGGATGATTAAAACCGCACAAGGCGAAAACAGCTTTAACCTGTTTGGTATTAAAGCCAATAACGGCTGGCAAGGGCAAACGGCGGTAGTGGATACGCTGGAATATCGCGGCGGTGTGGCGAAAAAAGAGCAAGCCAAATTCCGTGCTTATGACTCGCCGGCGCATAGCTTGCAAGACTATGTCAATTTTATCGGCAATAGTGCGCGTTATCAGGATGCGGTAAAAGTGACGACTGATGCAAAAGCCTATTTTGAGCAACTGCAGGCAGCAGGTTATGCCACCGACCCGGCTTATGCGCAAAAAATTATGGCGGTATATCAAAGCCCTGTTATGCAGCAGCTAAGAACAGAGCTTGATGATACTCAAGAAAACAGTGTTGGTGCCGATTAATAACTGAATGGGCGCAGCACAGCGGCGCCAGCGGAGAGAGCAATGTCAGACAATTTACTGAGAATAGGCACGTCGGCTATTTTGGCTAACAGCACCTTACTCAACACTACCAGTAATAACATTGCCAACATTAATACTGAAGGCTACGTGCGTCAACGCACTGAATTTGAATCACAAATTCTCGGTCTGGGGGTAGGTAAAGGCACTACAGAGCGTTTAGTCAGTGATTTTACGTTAAAGCAACTGCGTCGTGATACGTCTAACTATAGCTATGCCCAGCAGTACGTTACTGAAGCCAACCGCGTTGATGCCTTGTTTTCTAACCCCGCCAACAGCATCGCCACCGGTATTAATGACTTGTTTAAGCAGTTTCAAATTGCCAACAATGAGCCGGCTACCTTAGCCAACCGGCAACTGATTATCGGCAGCTCCCAGGCATTGCTGGATAAATTCTCTACCTTGTCCAGTTTGGTACTGGATCAGGAAAACTTTGTTAACCAACAACTGGATATCTACACCAGTGAAACTAACGGTTATATCAAACAAATTGCGGATTTAAACCTTGAAATTGCCTCATTCGGCACAGGCAACAGCCGGCCGGTACCATTGGATTTGCTCGATAAACGCGATTTGGCCATCAAAAACCTGGCAGAAATGGTGGAAATTCGTACCCTGGATGCAGATAACGGCGAAAAGCTGGTATTTCTCGGCACGGGGCAGTCATTGGTGGTTGAGCGCGGCCAGTTTAATTTGGTGACTCTGCGCGGTGATCCTGACCCTTCACAGCGCGATCTAAAGCTGCAATTGGCAGGGAACACCAGCGTGGAGCGTGATATCGATATCGAGGCCCTCGGTGGTAAAATCGGTGGTCTGCTGAAATTCAGAGAAGAAATTCTGGTACCAACGCAAAACCGGCTTGGCCAGTTGGCTCTTTCGATGACTGACGCCATGAACAGCCAAAACCGCTTGGGTATGAACCTTAACGGTGAAATTGGCGGAAATTTGTTTACCCTGCCGGTAAGCAGTGGCTTTGCGTTATCAAGCAATGCCGGCACCGGAGCCGTTACGGTAGCAATAGAGCAGGGTGAGGGCGAAAGTTTACCACCAAATGATTTTTTGCTGACGGTTGAGGCTGGCCAGGTACGGATCCAGGCTATTGATGTTAAAGGTGAGGTAATTGTTGGCTCGGATAAGGTGGTTCCTGTCGGTGGCTTTCCGGTCACTATAAGTTCTGCTGATGCCGGCGGCGATTTATACGGCCTGGAACTTACCTTAACCGGCGCGCCGGCTGTAGGCGATCAGTTTGAACTAAAACCACTGAGTACCGCCTCCAGAACGTTAAATTTGGCGACAACGCGGCCGGAAGACATCGCCCTGGCCTCGCCGGTGCGGACAGAGTTTACCGTAACAAATTTGGGTAATGCTCAGGTTGAAGGCTTAAAGGTAACTGATACCACACCGGCAACGTTACCGGCTTATGGCTTTGATACGCCGTCTGGTTTAATTAACGGCCCCTGGACCATGACTTATGTTGGTGGCGATACCTTTGAAATCGTCGACAACCTGGGTAACCCTGTTGCCACGGCCGCTTTTGGCTCGAACCAGTATCAGGATATTTTTGCTCAGGCCGGGGTGCCGGTTGGTTTTGATTTCTCGGTTACCGGGGTGCCGGCTATCGGTGACACCTTTAATATCAGCTTTAACGACGGCGGTTTTAATGACAACCGCAATGGTCTGGAATTGTCGGCACTGCAAACTGCGCAAACCACGCGGTTAAACCCGCTGTCAGTGCCGGGTAGCGTTAACTCGGTTAGCTTCAATCAGTCTTATGGTGATATGGTCAGCCTGATTGGCGAACGTACTAATCAAGCACGCAATAATGAAGCCGCCGGCAAAGCTTTGTTAGAACAAACCACCGCCTGGTATGAGTCATTATCCGGTGTAAGTTTGGATGAGGAAGCCTCTAACCTGGTGCGGTTTCAGCAAACCTATGCGGCGGCAGCCAGGATCATTTCAACGTCGCAAACGGTGTTTGACACCTTGTTATCGGCAGTGAGGTAATGATGAGATTATCTTTTAATATGAAGTTTAATGCCGGCTTAGATGGCATCTTAAACACCCAAAGCAAGATGAACCGTGCTCAGGACCAACTAACTAAGCAAACGCGTATTTTAACACCGGCAGATGACCCTGCAGCGTCGGCTAAGGTGCTGGGGTTAGATCAAAACCTGGAACAGGTGGCGCAGTTTCAAAACAACAGTGTATTGCTGAAAAACAATCTGGCACTGGAAGAAACCGTGCTGACCAATATGCGCACCTCCATTGACAAAGCGCGATCCTTGGCAATTGCCGCAGGTAATGGTACTTACACGGAAAGTGATAGAAAAGCCGTGGCGCAGGAGTTAAAAAACATTCAGGTAGAGTTGGCGGATCTGATGAATACCCGCAATGCTGAAGGCGGTTATATTTTTTCCGGCTTTCAGGATAAAAAACAAAGTTACAGCTTTAACCAGGCTACCGGCATTTATGAGTTTCAGGGCGATGATGGTCAAAAAGCACTGCAAATATCGCCAACCATTGCCTTGCCCGGCAACGATAGCGGTAAAATGGTATTTGAGAACGTGGATGCCAGGTTTAAAAATACCCCGGCAGTGATCAGTGCCGGCGGCGCTACTGCGGCAGAAGTTTCGGTAACTGATCAAAGTCAGTTTGACGCTTTTTATAAGCAAAACTATGACAGTCTGACGCCGGCCAATAATGATTTCAGTGTAGCGCTGACCGCACCGTCAAATTATGAAATTTTGCAAAATGGTGTTGCTCTGGTACCGCCGGTAACCGGGGCTTTTGTTGCCGATGCACCCATTCAGTTTAACGGTTTAACTATCACGGTAAGTGGCGCTGCCGCTGTACCGGGCCAGATTGACTTTTCGTTGCAAGCACCGGAAAAGAAAAACATTCTCACCACTATCGGTGAGTTTATTACCGCATTGGAAAACCCGGGCCTGAGCAGTTTTGAGTTTAACGAAGCCATTAGCGACGCTATTACCCAGGTTACGTCCTCGGCGTCTACTATTGACAGCTCTTTGTCGTCTATTGGTGGCCGTGTCAATGTGCTGGACAGTGTGTTTGGTACTAATGAAGATTTAACCATTAACAATAAATCCTACCGGGCCGATTTATCCGAGGTAGATTACGCCGCCGCTTTGACTGAAATCACCAAACAGGAAATAGCCTTGGAAGCCATTTCCAATACTTTTGTTAAGGTGTCCGGGGTAAGTTTGTTTGACTATATCCGCTAAGTAAGCAGTGCCGGATAAGCTATCCGGCGCTAATGATGTAAAATTCTGTAAAAAAATACTCAAGTTTCCACTGCCGGTTCCGATACATAAGTATCAGGTGATAAACCCGAACAACAACCGGGTTTACGCAACAGAACAACAGTTGGGAGCACTATCATGGCTTTATACGTAAACACCAATACTTCATCATTAAATGCCCAGCGTCAGCTGTTTAATTCCGGTAACTCACTGGATACGGCATTTAAACGTTTATCATCCGGTTTTCGTATTAACAGTGCTGCTGATGATGCCGCCGGCTTACAAATATCTAACCGTTTGACCAGCCAAATCAATGGTTTGGATCAGGCAGCGCGTAACGCTAACGACGGTATTTCATTGGCGCAAGTAGCAGAAGGCGCGATGGAAGAAATTACCAACTCGTTGCAGCGTGTTCGTACCCTGGCGATCCAGTCGCAAAACGGTATCAACAGTTCAACCGACCGCGCTGCACTGCAAAAAGAAGTGGCGGCGTTAAAAGCAGAGATGAGCCGTGTTGCTTCAACCACTCAGTTTGGTACGCAGAACTTGTTGGCCGGTGGCTTCTCAGCTACTTTCCTGGTGGGCGCCAATGCCGGGCAGAATATCGATATTAAATTGTCACGGACAGGTGGCTACGGTACAAATGCGTTGGGCTTAAGTGCGCTGAGCGTATCGTCAGTAGGCGGTGCTTCAGCTGCCTTAGCACTGATTGACACGGCTATCGGTGTGATTGACGGTACCCGTGCTGACTTGGGTGCGATTCAAAACCGCTTCCAGGCGACGATCCGTAACTTAACCAATATCTCTGAAAACGTTTCCGGTGCCCGTAGTCGTATTCGCGATACCGATTTTGCCAAAGAGACGGCTGAGTTAACCCGTACACAGATATTGCAGCAAACCAGTACCACAGTATTGGCGCAGGCTAACCAGCGGCCGCAGGCAGCATTGAGCTTACTGCAAGGTTAATAAACTTACTTTCTAAAAGCCACTTTATAGTGGCTTTTTCTATTTTCACTATTTTTTTATGTTTAAGCGTTTATTTATATAAATTATCTAAAGTTTTATGTTTATTTTCCGATACATAAATAGCACGATGATATAGCAAAAATCGCCATTCAGGCGGCTGCTGTTAGTGTTTAATTAGGTATCAGGAGAGTTAATATGGCTTTGTATGTCAATACCAATACTTCATCATTAAATGCCCAGCGGCAGTTGTTTAATTCCGGCAACTCACTGGATACGGCATTTAAACGTTTATCATCCGGCTTCCGTATTAACAGCGCTGCTGATGATGCTGCCGGTTTGCAAATATCTAACCGCCTGACCAGCCAGATAAATGGCTTGGATCAGGCAGCACGTAATGCTAACGATGGTATTTCGCTGGCTCAGGTGGCCGAAGGTGCGATGGAAGAGATCACCAACTCTTTACAGCGTATCCGAACCCTGGCTATCCAGTCGCAAAACGGCATCAACAGTTCAACTGACCGTGCTGCACTGCAAAAAGAAGTCACAGCGTTAAAAGCCGAAATGAGCCGGGTTGCTTCAACCACGCAGTTTGGCGTAACAAATCTGTTAGCCGGTGGCTTTTCAGCGTCATTTTTGGTCGGCGCCAATGCCGGGCAGAATATTGATATTAAATTATCACGCACAGGCGGCTACGGTACAAATGCGTTGGGCTTAAGCGCCCTGAGCGTATCGTCAGTAGGTGGTGCTTCAGCTGCCTTAGCGTTGATTGACACGGCTATTGGTGTAATAGATGGTACCCGTGCTGACCTGGGTGCGATTCAAAACCGCTTCCAATCGACGATCCGTAACTTAACCAATATCTCTGAAAACGTTTCCGGTGCCCGTAGTCGTATTCGCGATACTGACTTTGCCAAAGAAACCGCAGAGTTAACCCGTACACAGATATTGCAACAAACCAGCACCACGGTATTGGCGCAGGCCAACCAGCGGCCACAGGCAGCGTTAAGTTTACTACAGTAAGTTTCAGCGCTCTGACAAAGCCGCCTTTTGGCGGCTTATCTTTTTGATATTAAATAATAAATTAAAGAAATTAGTTGTCCGGCCGATACAAGATTAAGTCAGGAATTTTATCTTATCGCACAGTAGTTACCGGCTGTGACAGGAATAGTGCTATGCCTTTAGTTGTCAATACTAATCAGTCTTCACTGGCGTCTCAGCGCTTGCTTAGCAATGCCACAAGCGGCTTAAGCACCAGCTTTGAGCGCCTTACCTCTGGCTTTCGTATTAACCGGGCGGCAGATGATGCAGCCGGGCTGGTGATTAGTAACGTGTTGACCAGCCAGGTAAATGGTTTAGACCAGGCGGTGCGTAATGCTAACGATGCCGTGTCACTGGTGCAGGTTACCGAAGGCGCAATGGACGAAATTGCCACCAGCCTGCAACGTATGCGCGTGCTGACCATTCAATCTGAAAACGGCATTAATACCACTGCAGATATTGCTGCGATTCAACAGGAATATGATGAGCTTGCAGCTTCTATTCAAAACATTGCCGATAATACTGAGTTTGGCGGCATTAAACTGCTTGATGGCAGTACCCCTTCGGTTATTTTTCAGATTGGCGCTAACGCCGGCCAAAAAATTGAAATTGATTTATCAACCGGCTATGGCAGCGGTGCCACCGGTTTAAACGTCGCAGCGGTGCAGTTAGGGGTCGATGATGCGGCAGACTCACTGCTGGCTTTGGATCAGGCTATTCTGGCGATTGATGTTGGGCGCACAGATTTAGGCGCCTGGCAGAATGTGCTGACTACTACTATCCGTAACCTGAGTAATATCAGTGAAAATGTCTCTGCATCACGCGGGCGCATTCGGGATACCGACTATGCCAGAGAGACAACCGAGCTTACCCGGACACAAATAATTCAGCAAAGCAGTACTACAGTGTTGGCACAGGCGAATCAGCGGCCTCAGGCTGCATTAAGTGTCTTGGGTAACTAGATATCGCCGAAAATTTTTACAAAGCTACTTTATGTTGCTGATATTGAATAGCTTTTTATTTTAAATCAAAAAACACAAAAATTTTTAATTATTTCGCTAAAGTCACAGAAGTTACGGCCGATAAACTGGTTAAGCCAAGTTGCAGCTTGGCTCAATTAACGGGATAACCGTATTTTTAATCATAGTCGTTAAGTAGCTTGCTACCGAGGACTAAGGAGTGACTCATGGCTTTATACGTAAACACCAATACGTCGTCACTGAACGCACAGCGTCAGTTGTTTAATTCAGGCAATAATCTGGATACCGCTTTTAAGCGTTTGTCTTCAGGTTTTCGCATTAACAGCGCAGCTGACGACGCTGCTGGCTTACAAATCTCTAACCGCTTAACCAGCCAGGTAAATGGCTTGGATCAAGCAGCCCGTAATGCCAACGACGGTATTTCAGTAGCCCAGGTTGCTGAAGGCGCGATGGAAGAGATCACTAACTCTTTGCAACGTGTTCGTACGCTGGCAATCCAGTCGCAAAACGGTATTAACAGTTCAACTGACCGCGCTGCACTGCAAAAAGAAGTAACAGCGTTGAAAGCGGAAATGAGCCGTGTTGCTTCTGTAACACAGTTCGGTACGCAAAACCTGTTAAACGGTTCTTACTCAGCGTCTTTCCTGGTAGGCGCAAACGCCGGCCAGAACATTGACATTAAGTTATCCCGTACCGGCGGCTATGGCACCAATGCATTGGGCTTAAGTGCGTTGAGCGTATCTTCAGTAGGTGGTGCTTCAGCAGCTCTGGCGTTGATTGATACTGCTATTGGTGTAATTGACGGTACCCGTGCTGACCTGGGTGCGATCCAAAACCGCTTCCAGTCAACGATCCGTAACTTAACCAATATTTCAGAGAACGTATCAGGCGCACGTAGCCGGATCCGTGACACTGATTTCGCCCGTGAAACTGCAGAATTAACGCGTCAGCAAATTCTGCAACAAACCAGTACTACGGTATTGGCGCAGGCTAACCAGCGGCCACAGGCAGCTTTGTCCTTATTGGGTTAAACTAATACGCGTAGTGGTGAAGGCTTTAGCTAAAGCTTTCACCCTGCGCGCCGATAAAGGAACAGACTATGAGCAGCATAAACGCCAATAATTCAACCGCGCTGAGCTATACGCCAAACGCGGAAAAGCCGGCTAAGCCAGCGGCAAAGATTGAGCAAGAGCCGGTGGTTGCAGTTACACCACTACAACAAAGCAAGCCAGAAGTTGCAGTAAGCCGCACCGAACTGCAAAAAGCAGTGGATGTGGTCAATCAGGCGGTTGCTTTAGAGCAACGCTCCTTGAGCTTCTCGATAGATGATGTGTCGGGCCGTTCGGTGATTAAAGTGGTAGACTTTGAGACTGATGAGCTGATAAAACAAATTCCGTCAGAAGAGTTGTTAAAGGTAGCGCAGGATATTAAGCGGTTACAGGAAGAAATGGGGCAGTCCATTGGCCTGTTAATCGATAGCAAAGTGTAGAGGGTTATTATGTCGGGTATTAATTTTTTAGGTTCGGCTTCCGGGCTACCGCTTGAAGAGCTTGTCAGTACGCTGGTAAAGGTCGAGCGCGACAGTAAACTGGGCCGTATTGATACCACTAAAACGACGTTAAATGCCTCGCTGTCCGGTGTTGGACAACTGAAGTCTGCGCTGTCGGCATTCCAGGATGCGATAAAAAAATTGGGTGGCAATAATTTAAATGCCCGAATTGCTACAGTAACGCAGCCCACCGAAAATAAAACTTATATTGAAGCATCGGCATCCGGTACCGCCGTGGCAGCCAGTTTTGATATAAAAGTAAACCAGTTGGCATCAGGCAGCCGGCTTGAAAGTGCTGATTTAGCCTACGGCTCTGCCGATGACGTTATCTCCACCACTGATGGTACACTGACATTAACTGCCGGCAGTAAAAGCTTCGATGTTGAAGTAACTGCGGGTATGACACTAAACCAACTGCGGCAGCAAATTAATGCCCAGAGCGATAATTTTGGTATTAATGCCAATATTATTAATGCAGGTGGTACAGTGGGTACCAAGCTGGTGTTAACCTCAAATGAAACCGGTGCCGGCAATGATTTGGTGATCACCAATAACAATGCTGAGCTGGATGCTATCTCAACAGTACCCACCGGGGCAACAGCAGGTTTAACGGCAAGCCAGGTAGCGCAGGATGCCATTATAGAAATTGACGGCATTATTGCTACCAACAGCAGCAATACTTTCACTAACGCTATTCAGGACGTCAGCCTGACAGTGAAAGCAGTTACACCTGCTGGTAACAATGCCACCGTCGATATCGCTACCGATAAAGAAGCTGCTGAAGAAAACATTCAAAATTTTATTAATAATTTTAACGTACTGGTTGATCAAATAGCAGATCTGACCAAAAGCCGGACCTTGGGCTCTGACGGTAAAACGGTTACTGCAGAGGGTGGGGCGCTGGCGGCTGATTCGTTGCCGCGTTCTGTTATGAATCAGCTTAAAGGCATGTTGGGTGGCGTGGTAGGTGAGTCAGGTTCAGAGCTGGCGACCTTGTACTCTATGGGCATTACATTTAATGATGACGGCAAGTTGGAAATCGCAGCGACGTCAGCGTTTGGTGCTGATTCCGGTCGTGTCCGGTTTGATCGTGCCCTGAATGAAAATTATGATGGCGTCGCGGCTATTTTCGGCGGTGACACCGGCCTTAGTGCCAAATTAGATGAGTTTATGTCGCAATTTACCGAAGCCGGCGGCATTATTGCCGGTAAAGAGAACTCGTTAAAAATTCAATTAGATAAAAACACTAAAGATTTGGAAGCTGCTAACCGATATATAGAAAGCTTTGAGCAAACGCTACGCAAACGCTATACCGCCCTTGATGCATTATTGGGCTCGATGCAGAATATGGCATCAACGGTAACGTCGCAACTGGCAAGTTTGCCTGGATTTGGAACCAATAAATCGAATTAGTGGGGCATGTTATGAGTTACGGAATTAAAGCTTATAAAGCGGTGGGTATTAAAGATGATTTGGCGGTAGCTGATCCACATCGTGTTATTCAGCTGTTGATGCAGGGCGCACTGGAAAATATGGCCAAAGCCAAAGGTTGTATCGATCGCAAAGACTTTGCCGGTAAGTCTGAGGCGATTTCTAAAGCCATCAATATTATTTCTGCCTTGCAGGGCTGTCTGGATATGAGCGCCGGCGAGATTTCTGATAACTTGTTTTCGTTATACGATTTTATGCTTAACCACCTTATTCAGGCCAGCCGGGATAAAAGTATCAGCAAGCTGGATGAAGTAATGGAAATTTTACTGACCATTAAAGGCGCTTGGGATCAAATTCCGGTAAGTGATCGTGAGAAGGGTTACCAACTGCAGGCGCAAAAAAATCAGCCGTTAGCTGTTGGTGCCTGATGCCGGTAACTGAAACGGTTAAACAATGCGCAGCTTTGCGCGCCGACATTGACCGCTTAATACAGCAACCTGACTATGATGTAGTTCAGGTTGCTGTTTTGCTTGAGCAATTAAATCAGCACTTGTGCCAAAATACTCCCCCGCAGGACAATATTGCCTCTTTTGCCGTGTTTCTGCAGCAAAACCTTGACTGGCTACAGGCAACAATGGCAAAACTGTCTGCAGATAAAGACGCTGTAGCTGGCAACATGCTGGAAATTAAAAAAGGGCAGCGCGCCCGGCATAGCTACGGCCAACATAACTAACTATTAAAATCAGGCTCTTGCATGCTGAAGTATATTAATTATCAGCTGGACTCAGATGATGCTGCCCAAGCTGCGTCTGAACAAAAAGTTGCTGCCGGCATAAAGCAGCGCTTTAATAATAACCTTCAGGCGTTATCTCAATACATTCCCTCCGTAGTGCCGATAATTCAGCAACACAGCATGCAGCAATACTCGGTATTTTGTACCCGGGCGGCGGAGCTGAATATTGTCGATTTTGCTACCGGCCGTGTTTGGTACAGCGAAACGCCGTTTATTGAAGTGGCGCGCGAAGTCGACAGCTTTTGCCGTAATGCACCTTACGTTGAGCTTGATACTGTCGCGATGCCAACGCAGCCAGACAAACCATGGCCGGTTGAGGCTTTACCGCCGCAGCCTGATGTGGTGGTTATGCTGGGGTTGGGGCTGGGCTACCAAATAAATGCCCTGTTGCAAAAGGCCAGTGTTAAATATCTTATTGTGTATGAGCCTAATGTGGATACGCTGATTTGCTCGGTGCAGGCCAATGATTGGCGGCAATTGTTTGCCGCGGCAGAAGCGGCAGGCACGCAGATTTTTCTGCAATTGGAAAATGATGGCAGCTCGGTTGGCGAAGATTTGGCAGAACTGCGCAGTGTTGCTGATTTTAACCGTATCTACCTGTACCGGCATTATTGTCACCCGGTGATGGATAAAGTAGCAGAGCATTTATTTGCTCACAGCGGCCGGCCGGAGCAACTGCTGGGCAGCACTACGCAGTTTAGCGCCTACGAAGATTTTAATGATTATGTCGCCGAACGCAGTGTTAATGTGTTGGGTAACCAGCAGCCAGGTGCTGCGGCAACGGCCGACGAATTATACCGGCGCAATATGACGGCGCTGAAGAAGTTTTATCCCAAAGTGCATGATGAAATAGACAAGCATCAAACTACGCATTGGCAAGCGGCAACCGATGAAAATGGCCAAAGCAATTTATACCATCCGCAGCGCAAAGCGTTTTTTTATCAGGATCTTGAGGCCGAATCGGCCCGTTTGCTGGAGCATTTTACCCGGCAGCCGTATAAAGATGATGTGCTGTTAGGTCAGACTTCTGTTGATAAATTCAGCCACTACATTCATTACTCGCATATAGCGCAAACCCAGCCGCTGATTAATAAACAACTGAAACAGAAAATTCAGTTACCGCAAGAAGTCGACTCATTGATTATCTTTGGTGTGGGCTTGGGTAAGCATATTCAGTTGCTTACCGAACAATATCAAATCAGCAACCTGTATATTTGTGAGCCTAATTTAGACTTTTTTGCCGCCAGCCTTAAGGTAACGGATTGGGCCGCTGTATTTGAGCGGGCAGAGCAAAATGGCCTGCGGATATACCTGAACCTGGGCGGCGATGGCTCAACCTACTTTTACGATTTAATGGCGCAGTTTTACCAGGTCGGCGCTTATTCTATTGCCAATACTTACATGTTTTGCTCTTACTTTAACCAAAAGATGCATAAGGCGATTGCTGATTTACGCGCTGAGTTAAAAGTAGTGTTGGCGCTGGGTGAATATTATGATCATTGCCGTTACGGTATCGCGCACACCTATAACAGCGTGGCTAAGCAACATAAGTTTTTGCAGTATGACAACAGCAGTTATCGCAATTTACCGGCATTGAACCTACCGGTGTTTATTGTGGGCAATGGCCCGTCGTTAGATAGCAGCTTTAGCTATTTGCAGGAACATCGCGACAAGGTGTTGTTGATCAGTTGCGGCACGGCATTATATTCATTGTACAAAAAAGGCATTAAGCCGGATTTTCATGCCGAGGTTGAGCAGAACCGTTCTACTTACAACTGGGTTAGTCAGGTTAAAGATAGCGATTATTTAAAGGATATCCGGCTGATCAGCGTTAACGGTATTCATCCGGATACAGCAGAGCTGTTTAAAGACACCTTGCTGTGTTTTAAAGACGGTGAATCATCGACGAATTTTTTCGATATACGGCTGAAAAAGCAGGGCGTGCATGTCGCATCGCTGAGTTATGCTTACCCGACAGTGACTAATTTGGTATTAAACTACGCTTTAAGGTTAGGTTTTAAAGTGTTTTATCTGTTTGGTGTTGATCTGGGGTACGCAGATGTACGTCATCACCACTCTCAAGCGTCGGCATACTACCGTAATGACGGCTCAGAAGTGTATGACTATCAGCAAACTCATGGCGGCGGTATGCCGGCAAAGGGCAATTTTTTACCTTATGTGTTTACCAAGCCTGAATTTGATATGTCACGTAAACTGCTGGAGCAGGCGATTAGCAAAGCCGGACGCAAAGTAGAGATTTACAATTGCAGTAATGGCGTAAAGATTGACGGCGCAGTGCCACTGCAGCCGGATAATATTTTGTTTAGTGATTTACCGCAAAATAAAGATCAGGTGCTGCAACAGTTGATAGATACAGCGTACTATGCGGATTTGTCTGCTTATGCCAGCCCGGTTTTTGACCAAATCGACTTTGCTGCTTTTCGCCGTACCCTTGACGCCTGGCTGGCGCTGTTTGACGAAGACATTTGCACTCAGGAACAAGCCAAAGCTTTTATTGCCAGCCAGTGGCGCTTGCTGCAAAACGCAGCCCGTGACCCATCCGATCCAACCTTTTATTTGTTCTACGGCAGCACTAACTACTTCGGCGGTCTGATGACAAAAATCGCTTCCTGTATCAGCGATGATACGCCGGAGATCTTGCCGGTGTTTAGTCAGGTAATGCACGTATGGCGCGACTATGTGCAAAGCGCCGGCGAGCAATATGAGCAGCAACCGTTAAAGTTTGATGATGTCGATGTGCAACATTTATTTGCCAAAAGCTGATACGTTATTTTTTTGACGTTTTATTTGCGTGGAACAGCAATATTTTGCACGTGGCGCGCAGAACCCGGTCATTTTATTCTCTGCAAAAGATGGCGTTATCTTTGCATGAAAAAGTGCACTATAGTTTAGATATTGCGCTGAATGGAAAGGAATAAATGACGATTGCCGAGAGTAAACAAACAGCTGTAATCTTAATTGATTGCCAGGATAGTGTTGGCGATGATGCGTACTTTAATACTGCGGCCCCGCAGAACAATGTGCTGGTGTTTAACTGCAGCACCAAAGACTATATAGAGCCTTTATTGTCTGCGCTGCGGGCTCATTACGTAAAGTTTAACGCCGTAAGCTTTGTGACTAATAATGCTGGTATACATACAGAGCTAACCCGGTTTTTTCCCGAGTTGTTCCGCGGCATCCGTTTTATAGAGCAATTGCCATTACCACTGACAAAAACTGACATGACAGAGTTGATGTCGGTTGCTATGACCCTTTCGCCTTTTGAATTGGTGCCGGCTGAACCGTTGGTATCGACAGAATTTAATCAGTTAAAGAATTTCTTTTTATTAGATGAAAGACTTACCGATATTGCTGAGCATGAATCAATAAGCCAGCTTACCGCTGCTTTTATTGCCGGGTTACAAGACCAAAAATGCGCATTTTCTGTCTATACACAGATCCGGTTGCTGAATTTTTATGCCAATAGACTAAACAAATATGGTGAGGTCTATTTTAAAAGTCTGTCATTAAAACTGGGCGACACTAATGTCAGTATTTTACATTTGTGGCAATTGGTGTCTGATAGTCGCTTTACACTTAATCAGCGGTACTTTATCTATAATCAACTTCTGTCATTGGAGTTTAGCGGAACGTTAAAAAACAAGTCTGATTTTAATACCCGTTTTACCGCATATAGCCATGTGGTACGGGAATTTGCTTTGCAATTGGGGCTCCCCGGCGCTTTTATTGATAAAGAAGAGCGAAATCCCGATATCGTGTTTGTTTTTATTGCACAGTTTCTCAGCCCCAGGCATGCTCCAAGTAAAATTGTATTAGAAACCATTAAAGCGCTGTGCTTATCTGCAAACAAGCAGGTTGTGTTAATAGACACCTGCGAGCTGTTGCCCACGAGCGGCGCTTTGCCCTGGTACGATGCCGCATACGGTAGCAGGGGGGGATACAATGCTGAAACACTGACTTATGAGGGCGCGCGTTTTAACTATCTCCAACTCTCTGCCGGCATGCCTAATCTTGTCGAGATAAACGGTGTGATTGAGTTGATTAAAACGTACAAGCCGTATTTCACCATAACAGTGGGCGAGAGTATTACTGCCGATATCATCAGCCAACTTGTGCCTAATGTGGTGGTACCAACAGTGTCGCGGTTGCCTCATACCTTAAGCCAATACAGGGTTTTCAATAAGCGTTTTATTACAAGTGCTGACGAAGTGCCTGAGTGCTTGCAGCAGGGTATTTTGTCTGTGGACATGTTACCTGAGCGCACTTTGGCGCAGTCAGAGCTTACACGTGATCAATTTGGTATACCCCGCGATAAAGTAGTATTGGCCGTGCCGGGTAACCGGCTTGATGCGGAAATAGACGATAATTTTATTTCTATGCTGTTGTGTATCTCCAGCGATAGCTACTTTGTGGTATTCGCCGGGGTTTTTAATGACTATGAAGATTATTGCAATAGATTTCCTGTGCTGCGCAATATCTCTGTTTTCGTGGGTTATCAGGAAGACTTTCCGGCATTTATAAAGCTGGTTGATCTATATGTTACACCACAACGTGTTGGTGGCGGTTTAACTGCATTGTGTGCATTAAGTATGTCGGTACCGGTTTTAACGTTGAAATATGGTGATACTTACTCGTTTGCCGGTGATCTTTTTGCCTTTAACACGTTGCACGAAATGGGCAGTTTAATCAGTGCTGTCTGCAATGACCTTGCGGCATTAGATGCGTTGAAAAGTAGCGCTTTGCAACGGTTTGTTGAGCTTGAGGCTCTTAGTGATAAATATACAGATCTGTTTGACAATGTGGTGAATGGGCCATTGTTTAATGTAGCGTCTGTTGTGGCAAGGAGTGACTGAATGAAGCGTGTAGCTATTACGCAGTCAAATTACATACCGTGGCGTGGCTATTTTGACCTGATTGCATCGGTAGATGAATTCATATTGTATGATGATATGCAATATACCCGAAGGGATTGGCGCAACAGAAATAAGATAAAGACCGGGCAGGGAACTTGTTGGTTAACGATTCCTGTTGAGGTAAAAGGTAAATACTTTCAGAAAATTAAAGATACCAAAGTATCAGATAGAGATTGGTATAAAGCACACTGGCAAACGCTTTCACAAAGCTATAAACGAGCAGGGTATTACGCTGAGATCGCCGCTTGGCTTGAGCCTCTGTACCTGGCCAAAAATCAGGACATGCTGTCAAATATAAACTTCACCTTTATTGCCGCGATATGCCGCTACCTGGGCATCAATACTACTATCTCAACGTCTTCTCAATACCAACTGATTGACGGAAAAACTGAACGATTGGTCGATATTTGCCGACAGGCCGGCGCAACGCTTTATGTATCAGGCCCGGCGGCGAAAGATTATCTCGATGTAGCCTTGTTTGAACAACAGGGTATTGATGTCGGATGGGCTGATTACGACGGTTATCCGGCGTATCCCCAACAATGGGGCGGGTTTGAGCCTTTCGTCAGTATATTAGATCTGTTGTTTAACTGCGGTCCTGATTCACTTCTCTATATGAAAAGGCCAACGGATTCGCTGATCAAATATGAGGGCAAAGCATGAAAGACAATAGTGGCATTATCAGCCAGGTATCTGAGTATTACTCAAGTAAGCTTTGTGAGCATGGCACAACCCCTCAGGGCGTTGATTGGAATGGCGCAGAGGGACAATTTCTGCGTTTTGAGCAATTGAACAAGGTTATTTGCAACAGCGGAAAGTTTACGTTAAACGATATTGGCTGTGGCTATGGTGCTTTCTACGATTTCCTGCGGACAAAATACAGCTCTTTTGATTATGTCGGCGTTGATGTTGCTGCCAATATGATTTCAGCGGCCCGGCAGCGCTATATTGGTTCAGAAAATGCAAAATTTCTCTGTGGTACCGTACCGGAAGTCGTGGCTGACTTTACTGTGGCCAGTGGTATTTTCAATGTCAAATTGGAAAACTCTATACATGATTGGAAAAGTTATGTGTTTGAGACTATTGCCATTATTGATAAATTCAGCACCAAAGGGTTTGCCTTTAATTGCCTGACATCGTACTCGGATGCTCAGAGAATGAAAGATGGGCTTTTTTATGCTGATCCCTGTGAATTGTTTAACCATTGCAAAATACATTACGGCCGGAATGTTGCTTTATTGCATGACTATAATCTGTTTGAGTTTACGATTATTGTGAGGAAGTCATGAAAAATAAATTAGTTATATTTGGTTCGGGCGATATCGCACAATTAGCACACTACTATTTCAGCAATGACAGCCTCTATGATGTAGTGGCCTTTACTGTCGACAGCGAATACAAGACGGTTGAAGAATTTTGCGGTTTACCTGTAATAGCATTTTCTGAGCTGAAGGCATTTTTTTCACCAGAGGATGTCAGCGTGTTTGTGGCGTTGAGTTATTCGAAATTAAATGCTGTAAGAAAAGAGAAGTACTTCGCAGTCAAAGCTATGGGATATCCCCTGGCCAGTTATATCAGCAGCAAGGCAACAGTGTTAAACCAGCAGGATATCGGAGAGAATTGCTTTATTCTCGAAGACAACACCATTCAGCCCTTTGTTAAAATTGGTAATAACGTGACCTTGTGGAGTGGTAATCATATCGGCCATCACTCGATAATACGGGATCACACTTTTATTGCCTCACATATCGTTGTATCCGGCGGAGTAGATATTGGTGAGCAATGTTTTATCGGCGTTAATGCGACATTGCGTGATCATATTCGGATTGGCGACCGCTGTGTTATTGGTGCCGGTGTATTATTGCTGGCTAATGCAGAAGCTGATGGCTTGTACAAAGGCACTGCTACAGAGCGATCTGCATTACCAAGTTCGGGGTTGCGTAAAATATGACATTTCAGCCTGAGTGGAAAAAGTTGGGTTTGCTATATACCCCTGAAGGCAAAACCCGTCATACAAAACTGGTCACACATGCGGCTAACCCCTTAGCATTACATTTGGCTGATGATATCTTTCGGGTATTTTACAGTGGTAGAGACGAGCAGAACCGCTCTTCTGTAGGGGCAGTAGATATCGATATTGTTCGCGGCGAAGTGGTTAAGGATCATTTTGAACCTTTTCTGATACATGGTGCTGCCGGCAGTTTTTTTGCTGACGGCATCAGTATTGGCAATCACTACCGGGTTAACGGTTCAACTTTTATTCTCTTTATGGGTTGGCAAACCCCGTCGGAGGGGCATTGGCGGGGTGATATTGGCCGGATAACCGTGGCTGAAGATTTGACATTGCAAGTAACCGACAGCCAACCCTATTTGGCTTTGGATACGGATGATCCTATCAGTTTGTCTTATCCCTGGGTTATGCAAACCGCACCTGAGTGTTATGACATGTGGTACGGTTCAACTCTTACGTGGGAAGCAGAGAACGGTGAGATGGTTCATATCATCAAGCATGCGCAGTCTGCCGATGGCGTTAGCTGGCACAAGACCGATTCAGCAGTACCCTATCAGCTAAACTATGCGCAGGTGTTTTCCAGACCGTCAGTCATTAAAAGTTCTGAGCATAGACTGGATATGTGGTTTTCTTACCGTTGCGGTACAGGGCAGAAATACCGTATTGGCTATGCATATAACACTGGTGAGGGTTGGCAACTGGCCTTGAACAACAGTGGTATCGATGTCTCAGAATCTGGTTGGGATTCAGAGATGATTGAGTATCCGTTTGTGTTTCAGCATAAAAGCAAAACTTACATGCTTTACAGCGGGAATGGGTATGGCCGTACTGGCTTTGGTCTGGCGGTTCTTAACACGCCGTAAATACGCATCTGAAGGTCCTTAAACTATGGATGAAGGCAAAATTCCAACGCAGAGCTATGGCATTCTTGAGCAGAAGCAGGTGCTCACTGACATTGAAGAAATCAGGGAGCAATTTTTAACCAACGGCTATGCTGTTTTGGATGCTGGCTTGTCCGGTGCAGACATTGCCACTATACAAGCGGATTTTGACACCCTTTCACAGCGTTATATTACGCATTATGGTAGCGACAAGTTGAAAAGTTGTGATGAGTATCACACGATAAGAGCGCCGCTATTGTTTGAGAACAGCGATACGTTTTTACGCTTAGCGTTAAACCCTGTACTGCTCGAATTCGTCAGTAGTGTTATTGCAGGGAGTTTTATCCTTAACCAGCAAAATGCAATTACGAATCCGTCAAGGCAACCTTATAATCAGGGAAAATGGCATAGAGATTTGCCTTATCAACACTTTGTAAGTTCACGGCCTATCGCGGTAAATGCGCTGTACTGTGTCGATGATTTTACCAGTGATAATGGTTCTACCTATGTTTTACCTTTTTCTCATCTGCGCGAAGAAATGCCCTCAACGCGGTATATCAAAAACCATGCTGTTCAGATATGTGCAAAAGCAGGCCGGTTTATAGTGATTAATTGTATGACTTTCCACACCGGCGGTTTTAACCTCTCCCCTTCAGATCGTCGCGCAGTCAATCACTTGTTTAATATTCCTTTTTTTAAGCAGCAAATAAAAATACCCGGAAATTTATCTGCAGAGGGTTTAAATGAGCAACAGAAAAAAATTCTCGGTTTCGGCTTCGACGAAATACCGTCTGTTGATGCTTTTATCGGGCAGCGGCTACAGCGCCTTTGATGATTAAATACAGGGATAACAGCATGCAAATTCCTTTTAACAAACCTTATATGACAGGTAAGGAAATTCAGTATATTGCCAAAGCGCATGAGCTTGGTAAGCTGGCCGGAGATGGTGACTTTACCGCTAAATGTCATGACTGGCTTGAGCAGCAGACCGGTTGCAACAAAGCGTTGTTAACCCATTCGTGTACTGCGGCACTGGAAATGGCGGCTATTCTGTTAGATTTGCAGCCGGGCGATGAAGTAATAATGCCATCCTATACTTTTGTATCCACGGCCAACGCCTTTGTTTTGCGCGGTGCTGTGCCTGTTTTCGTTGATATCAGACCCGACACACTGAATATTAATGAAAAGCTGATTGAAGCGGCTGTTACGGCACGCACCCGTGCCATAGTGCCTGTGCACTATGCCGGTGTGGCATGTGAGATGAGTGAGATTTTGCGCATTGCCAAAAAACACAATTTGTCAGTGGTAGAAGACGCTGCACAGGGCGTAATGTCGACTTACAACGGTGTACCGCTTGGCACGATAGGCGATATAGGTGCCTACAGTTTTCATGAGACAAAGAATGTCATTGCAGGAGAGGGCGGGGCCTTATTGGTAAACCGGCCTGATTTAGTTGTAAGAGCCGAGATTATCCGTGAGAAAGGTACCGACAGAGCACGGTTTTTCCGCGGTGTGGTCGATAAGTATACCTGGCAGGATATTGGCTCTTCATTTTTACCTGGCGAGATTATTGCTGCATTTTTGCTGGCTCAGCTGGAAGACGCTCAGAATATAACGGCACTGCGGCTGGCGCGCTGGGATTATTATCATACTCTACTGGAGAGCGCGGAAGCAGAAGGCTTGCTCACAAGGCCGACAGTGCCTGCGCATTGTGGCCACAACGCCCATATGTACTATGTGTTACTGCCATCTCAACTCGAGCGGCAGGAAGTTATGGATAAACTTAAAGAGAAACTAGTCAGTACAGTGTTTCATTACATACCATTGCACAGTTCTCCCGCGGGGCAACATTTTGGTCGTGCTGCGACTACTATGGCCGTAACGGATGATGCGTCTGCACGAATTTTGCGCTTACCGCTGTGGGTCGGGCTTACCGACGAGCAACAAGAGCATATCGTGAGTGTACTGCTGAGCAGTATCAATGAGCTTATCCATGGTTAGCTTTATAAATCCTCTGAAGCTTCACAGACACAGTGTTAAATGTCTGCAAAAGCGCGAAGGTCTGATAACTGATATCAAACGAAACTTATATTGGCTCTTTGTTTGCCGTAAATAACTTTGGCAGAAGAGATAAACTGGTACGGCAATTCCACATAGGCGACATCTGAGTTCGAAATAGCTATATCAACGGCCTGGATCATCGGCGACCCCTTTCTTACCAGAATTACGTCAGACCAGTCAGTATTGGTAAGTGCAAGCGGGATAAAATCTGTGCGTTTCATAAAGCTTGTCAATGCTTCCAGAACGCCAAGATTTTGTTTAGTACCCGCATCACTGTGACAGCAGTCATTCAGTATCATAAAGCCGTGAGGTGCTAATAGTTCTTTATAGTACATCAAGTCGCGTAGTACGTATTCGTACTGGTGGCTTGCATCGACATAGATAAGATCAAATTTGTCTATACCGGTGGCGGGACGTATTTTATTTATCGCTTTAATTGTATCGTCCCTAATCATGGTGACATTGCTAAAGTCGCTAAACTTAACTAAACATTCTTCGTATATTTTGTCAAAAGTTGACTGTTCGTTAAGAGAGCCGCCAAAGTAGTAGGAATAGGTTTCAACCGGATTTATCCAGGGTGGCAAAGTGTCAAAAGGGCTATAGGTTTTTGTAATATCTTTACTCCAACTATCAATCAGCACCATGTGCTCCGGAGATAAAATATTATACATATTAAGTGCGTTTTCACCCCTTAATACGCCCAGCTCAGCAATCAAAGGTTTCTTATCGTATGCATCAAATACAGCTTTGACGACATGTAAAAAAAATTCTCTGTTAGCATTGCAAACTTTCATATAGCCACCCGTTAATTAAAAAAATCACAGATAACCAGCAATTTTTATGCCGCTATTTATATATACTGGCTGTAGATCATACTTATGCCGTAAGACGTGTATCAGGTCTCCAGCAGAGCACCCTGTCGTTTATAAACAGCTAAAATTAGTCTGGTTTTTTTATTCCCGGTGTCATCTGATTGACTATGGGGTGTATGATAACAGTACTAAGCCGATGGCCGGATTTGATTGTACGACTACAGAGGAAGAAAAATGAAAACCGATCGCACTTTCGAGTTAAAACAGGCGTTGTTAAATGAATACCACTCTGCAGTAGACAGTGCGGCGGATACTGATGGAAAGGGCGGCTTTGTTGATTTAACCGCTGATCAATCAAGCAATGACAAGCTAAACAAAGCAATGTACGACAATTCACAGTCTGTTGAGATATACAGAAATTTTCTTAACTGGCTGTTTGCTACCTTTGACATAGCGGAAATGGATTTTCGCAGAGACTGCTTTGAACGACTGGGGAATATCACGGGTAAAAAAATACTGATCACCAGTTGCGGACTTGGAGAAGATATTAAGGTCGCGGCAATGTTGGTGGGTAAAGATGGATTTGTGCATGCACAAGACCTCAGCAAGCATTTCATTTCTCTGGCGGCAGACAAGTATTCTGCGGAAAATATTGTGCTTACTGTTTCCAACGCCTTAGATCTCCCCTACAAGGATGGCTATTTTGACGCCGTATTCCACTTTGGCGGAATAAACCTTTTTGGCGATATCAGGCTGGCGATATCGGAAATGAACAGGGTGTGTAAAATTGGCGGAACCATTCTATTTGGTGATGAATCTGTCGCTGAGCATTTAAGAGCAGATGATTACGGCAAGATGTTTATGGAGAATAATGCCCTTTGGCAAGAAAAAGTACCACTTGAACATCTGCCATTATGTGCATCTGACATAAGCCTGAGTTACGTTTTAGGCAATTGTTTTTATCTTATCAAGTTCACTAAATCTGCCCAATTGCCTTACGCCGATATTGATATAGAGCATGTGGGTTATCGCGGCGGCTCTGTGCGCAAACGGTATTTCGGAAAGATTGAAGGTATTGCGCCGGATTTAAAAAATTCACTCTACGAGCTTGCTAAGAAAGAAGGCAAATCTGTCAGCAAAATTATCGAAGAACTGATCAAAACCAGGTTGTAATGGAAAAGTCCGGAAGCAGTCAGGTGTTGTTATAAAACAGCCACTTGCACAGAGAATTTTATAGCCGTGGTTTAGCAATAATATTCTCTGACAAGTAATCTTTATAACTGCAGTCGGGCATTGTTTGCATTTGCTTTAATACCTCTTCGCGTGACAGCCAGCCGTTCAGATGAGCAATTTCCTCCAGACAGGCAATTTGATAGCCTTGCCGTTTCTCGATGGTTTCGACAAAGGTAGAGGCTTCTGACAAGCTTTCATGCGTGCCGGTATCCAGCCAGGCAAAACCACGGCCGAGTAATTCAATTTTCAGTTGTTTTTGTGCCAGGTAAGTCTGATTTACTGCGGTGATTTCTAATTCGCCTCGCGCTGAAGGGCGCAGAGTTTTAGTAATATCAACCACATTGTTGTCGTAAAAATACAGCCCGGTAACGGCATATTTGCTTTGCGGTTGTGCCGGCTTTTCTTCTATCGATTGCACCTTAAAGTCGCTGTCAAATTTGACCACGCCAAAACGTTCCGGGTCTTTTACCTGATAACCAAAGATCACGGCACCCGGCAGGCGGCTGCGTGCCCGGTGTAATTTGGGGGTAAAGCCCTCACCATAAAAAATATTGTCGCCCAGCACCAGACACACTTCGTCATTGCCGATAAATGGCTCTGCAATCAGAAAGGCCTGAGCGATACCTTCAGGTTTATGCTGTACAGCATACTGCAGACTAATACCGAATTTGCTGCCATCACCCAGTAAGCGCTGAAATGCGGCTTGTTGGTCAGCAGTGGTGATCAGAAGAATATCGCGGATACCCGCCAGCATCAGAACGGATAAAGAGTAGTAAATCATCGGCTTGTTATGAATAGGCAGTAGCTGTTTGGAAATGCCCAGCGTAATAGGGTAAAGCCGGCTACCGGTACCTCCGGCCAGAAGAATTCCTTTCATAAAACATCCTGTTGCAAGGTAATGTGAATGTTAGACAGGGGTCTGGTATTCATAATACATAATGCCATTATGCGTGCTGTGATGAGCTAATCCGGCATGTTGCGCAACCTTTACTGACGCTGTATTGCCGGGCAGAATTTCAGCGACTATTTTTCCTGTCAGTTGGCTTACCAACAATTTAACCATAGCTTTAGCTAAGCCTTTACCACGACACTCCGCAGCAACTGTCCACGAGATTCGATGACACTCTGCTGTTGAATCGACTCTGGCAGTGCCAACCGGCTGGCCGGCATATTCTGCAATATACAGCCGGCGCTGCGGATCACTCAGGCTTTGTTGTAACCAATGTATATGCTGCTGCGCAGTCACGTGTTCTGCATTAAGGCTGAAGCGCCGTGTATCGGGGTCATTACGCCATTGCAACAGGCGATCAGCGTCGTCCATAGTAGCTAAACGCAGCCTGACAGATACCCTCATGCTTCAGATTAACTCCCAACTAAGCGGCGTGCCCATCGTCACGTCCTGTTTTACTTTACGGCCAAGAAATTGTGGCAAATATTTCGGTTCCAGGCCAAGCCCGGGCCGCACAGAGCGCAGGTTTTCTGCGGTAAATATATCTCCGGCTTGCATATCTTTAGCAATATAGAGCGAGCGCCGGTGTATGCGCGAGGCTATCTCTTTATCGGTACAGCCGTAATGCACTTTACCTAAGGCATCTTTAGCTTTACGACATTCCGATACCAGTAAACTGAACTCGTCCGGTTCCATAGAAAAGGCTGAGTCTATGCCACCTTCGCTGCGATCCAGCACAAAGTGTTTTTCAATTACGGTAGCGCCGAGGGCGACAGCAGCTACGCTGACACCAATACCGGCGGTGTGATCGGATAAGCCAACCTGACAGTCAAACAGCGCCGCCAGGTGTGGAATAGTGTTTAAGTTGGCGTCGATAGGGCGCGCCGGGTAGTTGCTGGTGCATTTTAACAAGATAATGTCGTTGCAACCGTTACGTTTCAGCACGTCAACGGCTTCTGCTAATTCAGCTTGGGTGGCCATGCCGGTTGAGATGATCACCGGCTTGCCGGTGCGGGCAACGGCAGCAATTAAGCCATGATCGATATTTTCAAACGAGGCAATTTTATAGCAGGGCACATCTAACTGTTCCAGATAGTCTACCGCGGTTAAATCAAATGGTGAGCTAAAGGCCAACATGCCTAACTCTTTTGCACGGTCGAACAGCGGCTTGTGCCATTCCCACGGTGTCATCGCTTGTTGATACAGGCTGTACAGCGAACTGCCGTGCCACAGGCTGTCGGGGTTATCAATAAAGAATTCGTTGTCGTGTACATCCAATGTAATAGTATCCGGCGTGTAGGTTTGCAGCTTAATCGCGTCGGCACCGCACTTTGCTGCCGCTTCTACCATCAACAATGCTTTGTCCAGGCTTTGATCATGATTGCCGGATAATTCGGCAATAATAAACGGCGGTTGATCCGGTCCTACCGCGTGTTTGCCAAGCATAATTACTGCCATTGCTTATCCTCGTTAGCCATCTGTGTTGTTCAGCGAGTTTATTATAGTGTCAACGACCAGTGGTGTGCCTGCGGCAGCCGGTATCAGACCGGCTGCCGTTTGGCCCATACTATCAAGCAGTGCCGGTTGCGACAGGTAATAGCATAGTTGCTCTGCAAAGAACTCTGCTGTCATATCTGCAGCCTGTCCCAACCACACACAGGCGCCAAGCTGGTCAAGATAAGCCGTTGTCGCCTGCTGATTTTCGGCAACGGTAACAACCAAACCCGGCAGAGCACTAATACACCTTTCCCAATGACTGGCACCACCACCACCAAGCATGAGTCGCGCCTGGTGCATTAACTTCGCCATATAGTTACATTGCACATGTAACTTCATATCGGGCAGGCTTGCAGTAAGCTGTTTAATTTCTGCATGCCACGGGTTATTCGCTCCAATTACTATATCGGCAGAAATATCGCTTAGCTTTAGTTTATCAATGGCTTTAATTGCCAGGCTGGTTAAGTTTTGCTCATCGCTGCCGCCAAAACCGATCAGGATCCGGCCGCGAACGCGCGGTGCCGCCGGCTGATAAAACTCTTCCCGCAATAACGCATAACGTGGCCCGGCCATGACTTTACAGTGCGCCGGCACCAGTTGGCTGTAGCGCTGCTCTGCGTTGGGTAACAGGTTTTGATCCAACAAAACGTCACAGTCATACACACGATTGGCCAGGTCATCTATTTGCATAATATGCCGGCAACGGCATCGCAGTTGCCGGCAGTAATCCGCTGCCAGCGCATAGTGATCTACAATCAGCAGGTCATAATTCTGTGTGAGTTGTGCAAGGGTTGCAGTTGCATCTGCCGTTTCAGTAATAAAAACATCCGGTAATGGCAGTACCGTAAAGCCCTGGCTGCGGATAACATCCGCTAAATGGCCTGCTGTTATCCGGCAGGCAAATTCGCAGCTTGCCCCTTGCTTATGTAAAGCCTGTGCCAGTGTCAGGCAACGCATAACATGGCCTGATCCCAGGGTAACAGAAGCGTCAGTGCGAAACAGCACCTTCACTGCGCAGGCGCCTGTAACAGTTGATATAACAACTCAGCACGACGCCAATCTTCAGCAGTATCAATATCCTGTACCAAATGAGCCGGTAACAGCAGCATTCGCGAACCGGGGCCGAATACGGCTTTAGTGGTATCCAGCCAGGTATCAGCGGTTGCCCAGTACAGTTGGCCGGCATCATGGAATGTCTCAGCCAGATCCTGTGAGCGCTGCATAATGTTGGCCGGGTCAAACGGCACTACGCCGCCTTCTGGGGTTTGCAGCAAGGCGCGCTGAATGGGAAAAGAAAAACGGGCTGCGCTAAACACATAACCGGCTTTACTGCTTAACAGCATCCGGTATGCCCCTGCAATACGTTCGCTGTCTAATAACGGGGTAGTTGCATAGATGCAGGCACAGTGGCTTAGCGGCCAGCCCAGTTGCTGCAGCTCCGTAATAGCGTTACGTATTACGTCTGTGGTGCCGGTAAAATCATCTGCCAGCTCTGCCTTGCGCATAAACGGTGTTTCTGCACCGTACTTGCGTGCTATGGCGGCTATTTCGGCATCATCGGTTGATACCACCACTTTGTCTACTACACCGCTGTTCAGTGCTGCTTTAATGGGGTAAGCCAGCATAGGCTGGCCACAGAAGTCTTTAATGTTTTTGCGTGGTATGCGCTTACTGCCGCCACGGGCCGGAATAATGGCCACTCTCATTGCAGCAGCTCTGTCAGTTTATCGGCGATATATTGCTGTTGTTCGCCGGTTAATTCCGGAAACATCGGCAGGCTGATAATGCGCTCATAAAAATCTTCCGCCAGCGGAAAATCACCCCAATCAAAACCCAATTGCTGATAATAGGGCTGGGTGTGGATAGGAATATAATGCACATTTACGCCAATACCGGCTTCACGCAGGCCGTCAAATACCGCTTTGCGTTTGGTTTTGTCATCCAGCCGGATAATATATAAATGCCAGGCGCTGATGTTGGTATCATCCAATGCCGGTAAGCCCAGTGGCAGCGCTGTTAGCAAACGGTCGTAGTTGGCGGCCAGCAACTGGCGTTTTTGAATAATCGGCAACAGACGCAGGCTCTGGCTTAAGCCTAAAGCGGCTTGCAGATCGGTCATGCGGTAGTTAAAACCCAACAGCAATTGCTGATAATACCAGGCGCCGTGCGCCGGCTCGGTCATCAGGTTCTCGTCGCGACTGATACCGTGACTGCGCAGCAGGCGCATTTTATCAGCCAGCTCTGTGTTGTTAGTCAGTGCCATGCCGCCTTCAGCGGTGGTAATAATTTTTACCGGATGAAAGCTGAATACCGTAATGTCGCTGTAACGGCAGTTGCCTACCGGTTCATCCTGATAGCTGGCACCAACTGCGTGCGAGGCATCTTCAATAATGCTGAAACCAAACTCATTGGCCAGATAATGTATTTGCTGCATATCGCAGCTGGCACCGGCCAGATGTACCGGTATCACGACCTGGGGCAGGGTGTCGTTGCTGCGTGCCAGTTCCAGTTTTTGCCGCAGTTTATCTACCGCCATATTGCCGCTGTCGGGCTCTATATCGACAAAATCCACATTGGCACCGCAGTAGCGCGCGCAATTGGCCGAGGCAACAAAACTGACCGGCGAGGTCCAAACCCGGCTGCCCGGCCCAACGCCCAGCGCCAAACAGGCAATGTGCAGTGCAGAGGTTGCGCTGTTTACCGCCACAGCATGTTGCGCTGTGGTCAGTTCACATAATCGTTGCTCAAACGCCGGCACCGCCGGCCCCTGGGTTAAAAAGTCGCTTTGCAGTACTTCTGTAACCGCATCAATATCAGCCTGGCTGATGTGCTGACGGCCGTAGGGGATCACAACATGGCATCCTGATTAAATTGGCGCATTTGCTCCACACTGAGAAAATCCGGGTTGGTGTCAGATACATACTCAAAACCCGGCGGCACCAGCTTACCGTTTTCGTTTAACGCATTGCTGGAAAAATCATTGCTGCGGTTAAAGAACTTAATTGCCGGCGCAATAACAAAGTGATCGTCAAATTCAAAGGTATGATAAGACATGTCTCCCGGGCACATCATTTCATGCAGCTTTTCACCCGGGCGGATACCGATTTCTTTTATCGGCAAGTCCGGCGCCATGGCTTTGGCCAGATCGACAATGCGGATAGAAGGAATTTTCGGCACAAAAATTTCACCGCCGAGCATACGTTCAAAGTTCTTCAGCACGAAATCGACACCCTGCTGCAGGCTGATCCAAAACCGGGTCATCTCAAGGTGAGTAACCGGCATATGATCGTGGTTTTTATCAATCAACTGCTGAAAAAACGGCACAACCGAACCGCGGGAGCCAACAACATTGCCGTAGCGCACCACTGAGAAACGCGGTTTAGCACCGCCGGAGATATTATTAGCGGCAATAAATAATTTGTCAGATGCCAATTTAGTTGCGCCATATAAGTTTACCGGGTTGGCGGCTTTATCGGTCGACAGTGCTATTACTTTTTCCACGCCGTTTTCAATGGCAGCGTTGATCACGTGCTCGGCACCGTTGATATTGGTTTTAATGCACTCCATCGGGTTGTATTCTGCCGCCGGCACCTGCTTTAACGCCGCAGCATGAATAACGTAATCCACGCCGTGCATCGCCCGCACCAGCCGGTGCTCGTCACGCACATCACCAATAAAGTAGCGCATGCAGCTTTGATTAAACTTTTGCTGCATTTCGTACTGTTTTAATTCGTCGCGGGAATAAATAATGATTTTTTTCGGCTTGTAACGCTTAAGCAGAGTTTCAGTGTACTTATGGCCGAATGAGCCGGTACCACCGGTAATTAAGATTGTTTTGCCGTTAAACATAAGCTGCCCTCAGGAACCACGCATTTTAGCGAATTGCCGTTTCGTCCGACTTTAGCATAAACTGTGCCGCCGCTTCTAACATATTCAGATTAAACAGTTTAATTGTAATAAATCGTGAAGATTTTGTGCTGCCACTCAATTAATAGCGCTTTATTGTCGCTTTGACTAAACTATAACCAGGTTTTCAACGAAGTGGTGCCAGGATGAAAGTTAATACTCAAGGCAGTCTGAATACGTTAAATCAGGCGCAGTTGCAACAGGAAAGCCTGTTAAAAAAGCTGGCGACAGCAAAACGCATTAACAGCGCTGCCGACGATGCTGCCGGCTTACAGATAGCTAATCAACTGAGCAGCAGTATTAACGGCAAAGGCCAGGGCGAACGCAACCTTTATGACGGCGTGTCTTTGGCGCGGGTTTATGAGCAGGGCTTGCAGGGTATCAATGATAACCTCGGCGAGTTAAACCGTTTAGCCGTCGCCGCCGGCAATGGTATTTACGGTGAGCAGGAGCGCGCAGCCCTGCAGGCTGAAGCTGATCAGTACACGGCTAATATTCAACAGTCTATCGATAACACAGAATTTGCCGGTAAAAAGCTGTTTGACCAGGACGGCGCTTTAAGCTTTGGCACCGGCTCGGGCAGTTTGAGTTTTAACACGGTAGATGTCGCTGCCGGCCTTAATGCGCAGAACATTTTCAGTATCGATCTAAGCTCTGCCGGTAGTGCAGAAGCATCGCTGAGTAATATTCAGCAGTCATTGGATTACATCGGCGGTTTGCAGGCAGACGCCGGGGCGTCAATTAGCAGCTTCAGCTCGGCCGCCAGCAACTTAAATGGTCAGCAAATTGCCGAGTCTGCCGCCCGCAGCCGGATTGAAGATTTAGACTTCGCCCGCGCCAGCAGTGATAAGGCCGCAGCGGATATACTGGCGAACACCTCTGTTAGTGTGGCGATGCAAGCCAGGATGCAGCAGCAACAAGCGTTAAACTTATTAGCCTGAGTGAATTTTACCGGCGCTATTTTTTTGACACAGCGTCAAAAAAATAGCGTATTACCTTGCATGCTGTTTTGTGCGCAGTACAATACAGTTAAAAGCATAATAAAAGCAGCGGCATGTCAAATAGTCTTTCCCTTTACATCGTTGATGAACACAGCAACCGCAGCAGCCGGTTGAGTACAGTGTTAAGCTTTATTAACGAGCCGCATCAGCAGCTCAGCGTAGAGCTGTTGCAGCAAAAACTTAAACAAGATGGTCCGGGTGTGGTGCTGTTGGGCGCCTTAGATAACCAAGAGCATGCGCAGTTGCTGCAGAGCTTTCCGGCCACGGCATTTTTACTATTGGGCGAAACGCTACAGCCGTTACTGCAATATGCTAATGCGGTAGGCTTACTCAGTGAGCCTTTTGCTTATGCCTCGCTTACTCAGTTGTTGCGTGACAGCCAGCAATATCATCGTTTACTGCCACTGCAACGCCAGCAGGATGCGGCGGTAAAATTTGATGGCATGGTTGGCAATACTGCCAGTATGCAACAGGTGCGCTTTCTTATTCAGCAAGTAGCCAAAACCGATGCCAATGTGTTGGTGTTAGGACCGTCCGGGACCGGTAAAGAAGTAGTGGCGCGCAATATCCATTTATTATCGCATCGTGCTGCCGGGCCCTTTGTGCCGATTAACTGTGGTGCTATTCCGGCAGAATTGCTGGAAAGCGAATTATTTGGCCACGAAAAAGGTGCTTTTACCGGGGCTATTTCAACCCGTAAAGGCCGGTTTGAGTTGGCGCAGGGCGGCACACTGTTTTTAGACGAAATTGGCGATATGCCACTGCCGATGCAGGTAAAACTGCTGCGCGTATTGCAAGAGCGTACCTATGAGCGCGTCGGTGGTACCCAGGCGATTAAAGCCGATGTGCGCATTGTTGCTGCTACGCACCGCAACCTGGAGCATATGATTAGCGATGGTAGTTTTCGCGAAGACTTATATTACCGTCTGAATGTGTTTCCGATCGAAACACCGTCGTTGCAACAACGCGCGGAAGATTTACCGCTGTTAGTACAGGAATTAATGCGCCGGTTAGAGCAAAGCCATCAGGCGCGGGTTAAGTTTACCGAGCGGGCTATTGAAAGCCTGCAATTGCACAGTTGGCCCGGCAATGTGCGTGAACTGGCCAACTTGCTGGAACGGATGGTTATTATGTATCCGGATCAGGTGGCGGATGTCGCCGAGCTGCCGGAAAAATACCGCCACCTTGATGTCGACAGCTATGTGCCGCAATATCCGGAAAGTTTACAGGAGCGGGATCTGCTTAATGAGCTGTTCAGCGCTGACGACGAAGATGATACCGACGATGCTGCTACGGCATTTTTTGTCGCCGATGCTGAATCACAGCATTTACCGGAGCAGGGGCTGGATTTAAAAGAATATCTGGCAGAGTTGGAAATCCGCTTTATTTCCCAAGCGTTAGAGCGCCATGAGTTTGTCGTGGCGCGCGCAGCAGAAGTATTGGGCCTGCGCCGTACTACTCTGGTAGAAAAAATGCGTAAATACAACCTCGGTAAAGACGAATAATTAACGCTGTCAGAGAATTGACAGAGTTAACTTATTAATAAATAAGCTTTTATAGCTGGCATAATGCCTGCATTAGCTCCCCGTAGATAAAGCTGTCTCAGGGGAAACTAATGACAACGGCAAACGCATACGATTTTACGCCATCCAACCTGAGCCGTCGCTCTCACAGCGCGCGGCCCGGGCTGCAATTACTGTCATCAGAATTACAAGACCCTATTTTGCAGGCATTACCGGCAGCGGTGATCCTGCTGGATCAGCGTGGCCAGGTGTATCAGGCCAACCCTGCGGCCGTCAGCATGCTGGGTGAGCCTTTAGTCGGGCAGCGTTGGTTTGCGGTGATCAGCCGTTGTTTTCGTCCGCGTAGCGATGATGGTCTGGAAGTATCGTTAAAAGACGGCCGGCTGGTGAAACTGGAAATCAGCGCCTTACTCAGCCGCACCGAATACACTGAACCCGGTCAGCTTATTATGCTGACAGATTTAACCCAAACCCGACAGTTGCAGGGGCGCCTGAGCCAAATGCAGCGCTTATCTACACTGGGTAAAATGATGGCCTCACTGGCGCATCAAATCCGCACACCCTTATCGGCCGCTATGCTGTATGCACAAAACCTGGGTAATCCCAGGGCAACACTGCAGGTGCAACAGCAATTTCAGCAAAAACTGTTATCCAGGCTGCAGGACTTAGAGCAGCAATTAAATGACATGCTGTTGTTTGCCCGTAGTGGCACTGCGCAAGCGGTGACGCCTGTTAGCTGTAAAGAACTGGCAGAGCAGGTTGTTACTGCTACCGATGCTGTTCTGCAGCAAAGCAAAGCAGTGTTAACCGTTAGCGTGGCAGAGCCTGCTCTTACTGTACTGGGTAATCTGAGCGCCTTAAGCGGTGCGCTGCAAAATTTAATTTATAACAGCGTGCAAGCCATGTCGGCTGCGACACAGGCCGATGTTGCAAGGGTACAGCTGACTATCGCGCCTGCTGCCTGCGGCATGCTGTCTGTTCAGGTTACTGACAATGGCCCTGGCGTTGCAGCGCATTTACAAAACAGCTTATTTGACCCCTTTGTTACCGGTCGTGCTGACGGTACGGGGCTTGGGTTAGCTGTGGTGCAGGCGGTGGCCGCGGCGCACAGCGGCAGTGTGCAATATCACAATATTGCCGGCGGTGGCGCTTGCTTTGAACTGTTATTGCCGCTACATGCATCGACAACAGAAACCGAGCAAGGGAGTGCAGCGTTATGAGCCAGTGTATTTTATTAGTTGAAGATGACGCCGGCCTGCGTGAGGCACTCAGCGATACGTTGCAATTGGCTAACTACCAGCTGTGTGCGGTAAGCAGTGCTGAGGAAGCCTTGCTGTGTTTACAGCAGCAGAGCGTGCAACTGGTGATCAGCGACGTACAGATGGGCGCCGTATCCGGTTTTACCTTGTTAAAAACGCTGCGCAGCCAGTATCCGCAAATTCCGGTATTAATGATGACCGCTTATGCCACCGTGCAGGCAGCAGTTGAAGCCATCCGGTTGGGGGCTATTGATTATCTGGCTAAGCCATTTTCGCCGGAGGTATTGCTTAGCACCGTCAGCCGTTATGTTGCTCAGGAAGCGGTTGCCAATATTGAACCTGTGGTTGCGGCGCCGGCCAGTAAACAGCTGCTGGCACTGTGCGCCAGAGTGGCGCGGACTGACGCCAGTGTGATGATCAGCGGCCCCAGTGGCTCCGGCAAAGAGGTGCTGGCGCGCTATATTCATCAATTGTCAGCACGCAACAGCGGGCCTTTTGTGGCGATTAACTGTGCGGCGATTCCGGAAAATATGCTCGAATCGACACTGTTCGGTTATGAAAAAGGTGCCTTTACCGGCGCCGTAAATGCCTGCCCGGGTAAATTTGAGCAAGCCCAGCAGGGTACCTTGCTGCTGGATGAAATTACCGAAATGGATCTTAACCTGCAGGCCAAGCTGCTGCGGGTATTACAGGAGCGCGAAGTTGAACGTTTGGGCGGTCGTAAAACCATCAAGCTGGATGTGCGCATCCTGGCTACCAGCAATCGTAATTTAAAGCAGGCGGTGGCACAGGGGGAATTTCGTGAAGACTTATTCTATCGCTTAAACGTGTTTCCGCTGGTATGGCCGGCGTTGTGCGAGCGGCCGGAAGATATAGTGCCGCTGGCGCAGCATCTGCTGCAACGCCATTGCCATCATAACGGCCGCAGCCAGGTAATATTAACGCCGGCTGCGGCACAGCGTTTACAGCGCTACAGTTGGCCCGGTAACGTGCGTGAGCTGGACAACGTTATGCAGCGGGCATTAATTATTGCCGCCGGTGATGAGATTGATGTGGATGACATTATGTTGGAGCAGGCTGATATGTTGCCGCCGGCCCGCGAGCCGGCTTTAGCGGCAGCAGCCCGGTTTGATGTGGACAGCCTTACTGAAGATGATGCCGACGAAGGCAATGACGACAGCGGTGGTGCTTTTAAAGCGTCGGTACATGAGCAAGAGCACCGCATTATTCTGGCGGCAATGAAAGCCTGCGCTAACCGGCGCAAAGAGGTGGCAGAAAAGCTGGGGATCAGTGACCGCACCTTGCGTTACAAGCTGGCGCGTATGCGTGAACATGGCATCGACCTGCCGGCGTAAGCCGTAAAAGCCCTCAGAAAGAGGGTTTTTTCTTATATAATTCAGTAAATTAAAATATGGCACAACTCCTGCTTTAGCTGGTGTAACGGTAACAGCAGCAATTTTTTGACAGGTGTCGCTATGAATATCAAAGGTCAGGCCCTTTACGCCGAAATGCAGTCGATGGTTAATCAAACCCGGGCTGTCGGCAATGAGCTGAAACTGCAAAATGCGGCAGAAGTAAATCCCAGCCAAAGTGATTTCAGCAGTATGCTGACCAGTGCACTGAGCAAGGTAAATAACCTGGCTCAGGAAACCGGCCAAATGCGCACTGCCTTTGAAATGGGCGACAAAAGCGTATCGCTGGCGCAGGTGATGATCGCCAGTCAGAAATCCTCATTAGCTTTTGAAGCAACGGTGCAGGTACGCAATAAATTAGTTGAAGCCTACAAAGACATTATGTCGATGCCGGTATAACGGAGGGATAAGCAGTGGCTGAGAATCAATCCACCGAGCTGGCACTGTCTGGTAACGAGTACAGCGGCGGCGAGCAACAGGAACAAAAACCGGGTTTTGTCGGCTCACTGGGCGGCGGCACGGACCTCGTGCGGCAAATAACGCTGATTGTGGCGTTAACTATCTGTCTGGCTATCGCTATCTTAATTATTATGTGGGCGCGCCAGCCTGAAATGCGCCCGTTGGGTACCTTTCCGACAGAAGAACTGATCCAGACACTGGATCATTTAGACGCGCAGAAAATTGATTACAAGCTCGAAGGCAATGTGGTCATGGTTGCCGAAGATCAGTTCCAGAATATTAAATTATCGTTGTCCCGTGCCGGCCTGGCGAAAGAGCCGTCAAGTGGTACCGAATTTTTGCTGCAGGACAGTGGTTTCGGTGTTAGCCAACGGTTGGAAATGGAGCGGTTAAAACACAGCCGTGAACAACAACTGGCCCGCACCATTGAAGAATTACAAAGCATCGCGCGGGCGCGGGTGTTACTGGCTATTCCGAAAGAAAATGTCTTTGCCAGGGTAGAAAAGCTGCCGTCGGCTACGGTACTGGTTACCGCCCGCGGCGGCACTATGGTACGCGACAGTGAAGTGGATGCCATCGTCGATATCGTAGCTTCTGCTGTGCAGGGCTTATCGCCGTCCAGAGTAACGGTAACTGATCAGAACGGCCGCCTGTTAAACAGCGGCTCGCAGGATGCCGGTTCAGCCCGTACCCGTAAAGAGTATGAGCTGCAGCGCACCCGTGAAGAAGAATACCGCCAAAAAGTCGACTCCATTTTAATGCCGGTACTGGGCTATGGTAACTATACCGCTCAGGTTGACTTACACATGGATTTTACTGCTACCGAGCAAACGCAAAAACGTTTTAACCCGGATTTGCCGGCCGTACGCAGTGAAATGACCATTGAAGAAAACAGTGTTGGTGGGTTAAGTGGCGGCATTCCGGGCGCCTTGTCTAACCAGCCGCCGTTAAACTCTAATATTCCGGAGCAGGCTACCGGCGGCAATGCGCAACCGGTGATCCCTGGTCGCAACCACAAAGAAGCCACCCGCAATTACGAGCTGGACACGACTATCAGTCATATTTCACAGCAAAGTGGAGTGATCCGCCGCTTAAGTGTGTCAGTGGCAATTGACTATGTGGCCGGCGAAAACGGCGAACCGCAGCCGCTTGCTCAGGCCGAGCTGGCCAATATCCGTCGTCTGTTGCAAGGCGGTGTCGGTTTCGATGCCCAGCGCGGTGACATGATAGAAGTGATCTCCGTGCCCTTTATGAAAGATGCGGTAATAGAAGAAGCTGTACCGGCATTTTATGAAGAGGACTGGTTCCTGCGCGTTGTGCGCTTGGCCATCGGTGGCCTGATTATTATCGTGCTGATATTGGCTATAGTGCGGCCGATGCTGAAAAAACTGATTTACCCTGAAGATACCAAAGATGCTTATGACGAAAATGCGCTGAGCAGCGGGCTGGATTTAGGGGATGATACTATCGACATGCTAAGCTCATCTTTTGATGAGAACGCAGTGGGCTTTGCCGCCGATGGTACCCTGATGTTGCCGGACTTGCATGGCGATGATGACTTATTACGCGCAGTTCGGGCTCTGGTAGCAAATGAGCCGGAATTATCCTCTCTGGTAGTGAAAAACTGGTTGGCTGAAGATGAGTAGCATAGAAGCAACAAAACCTGCCTTTGATGTAGGTAAACTGGACGGTGTTGAAAAAGCCGCCATCTTACTGCTGAGCTTGTCAGAAGAAGATGCTGCGCAGATTTTAAAACACCTGGAGCCAAAACAAGTGCAGAAAGTGGGTTTGGCGATGGCGCAGATGACCGATCTGAACCAGGCGAAAATCTCTGCTGTGCACCGTTTGTTCATTGAGCAAATTCAGAATTTCAGCACTATAGGCTTCCAAAGCGAAGAGTTTATCAAGCGTGCCTTAACTGCAGCGCTGGGTGAAGAAAAAGCCGCTAATCTGATTGACCAAATTGTACTGGGTGGCGGTGCTAAAGGTCTGGATTCACTGAAGTGGATGGACTCCAAACAGGTTGCCAATATTATCCGTAACGAGCACCCGCAGATACAGACGATCGTGTTGTCTTATCTGGAGCCGGAGCAGTCGGCGGAAATTTTATCGCAGTTCCCGGAAAAGGTGCGGCTGGATTTAACCATGCGTATTGCCAACCTGGAAGAAGTACAACCGGCAGCGCTGCAGGAGTTAAACGAAATTATGGAGAAACAGTTTGCCGGTCAGGCCGGTACGCAAACGGCGAAAATGGGCGGCTTAAAAGCGGCAGCCGATATCCTCAACTATATGGATACCAATATTGAAGGCCAGCTGATGGATTCTATCCGTGAGCATGACGAAGAAATGGCGCAGCAAATTCAGGACCTGATGTTTGTATTTGAAAACCTGGTGGATGTGGATGACCGCGGTATTCAAACCTTACTGCGTGAAATTCAGCAGGATGTGCTGATGAAAGCACTGAAAGGTACCGACGAAAACTTGAAAGAGAAAATCCTGAAAAACATGTCGAAACGGGCAGCTGAATTGTTAACGGATGACCTCGAAGCCATGGGGCCGGTGCGGGTCAGTGATGTTGAGGCAGCGCAAAAAGAGATTCTGTCAACTGCGCGGCGCTTGTCTGATGCCGGTGAAATTATGCTTGGCAGCGGCGGTGGCGATGACTTCCTCTAAGTTAACTGAGCCGAACCATGATTGATGACGCCTTTAAATATAAGCGGCCGTTTTCGCCGGATGAAGCCACCGATGAGCAGCTGAAGCAATGGCAAACGCCTGAGCTGACGTCTGACAAGCGGGTAGATCCGCAACGCACCAATGCGTTGAATAAAACCCGGCCGGTAGCAAAAGCGGCGCGTCAAGAAGAAGACGAAGAGCTGGTTGTCAAACCTTTGACTGCTGAAGATATGGAGCAACTGCGCCAGGCTGCTTATGATGAAGGTTTTGCTGTCGGTAAAGATGACGGTTTCAGTAAAGGCTACGGCGAAGGGCGCGAACAAGGCCAGCAAGATGGTTTGGCTCAGGGCGTAGCTGAAGGTAAAAAGCAGGGGCTGGCGCAAGGTGAAACCGAACTGCAGGAAAAGCTGCAACAGTTAACGGCCTTACTGGACCAACTGCAGCAACCGCTGGCGAATGTGGATGAACAGGTACAACAGCAATTGCTGCAGCTTAGCCTGGCCATGGCCCAGGCGGTTATCGGCGTTGAAGTAAAAACTAATCCACAGGTGATACTGCAGGCGCTGGCGGAGGCCACTGCAGCATTACCTTTAGATGCTAGCCAGATGTTGATTAAGCTTAACCCGGCCGATATCGCTGTTATAGAGCAGCATTACGGCAAAGATGAGCTGACACAGCGCGGTTGGCAATTGCGACCGGAGCCGGCAGTAGAGCAGGGCGGGTGCCTGGTACATAGCAGCCGCTCCAGCGTCGACCGTTCGTTAACACAACGGCTGCAAAGCAGCCTCGAGCATTTCTTACAGCTGCAGCAACATGCACAGCAGCCGGATGTTGAGGAATAACATATGGCCGACAGCGACACCCTAAGCCATTTTTTGCAACAACAGCACGCTTATGTGCACGGCTCAAAACCGGCCGTAGCCGGGCATTTGGTCCGTGTTGTTGGCCTTACGCTGGAAGCTACCGGCTGCAGCGCGGCTATTGGCCAGGCTTGTAGCGTAGAAACGGCGCGCGGCGCCATTATGGCCGAGGTTGTCGGCTTTGCTAACGATCGTATTTATCTGATGCCCAAAGATGATGTTGCCGGCGTGGTGCCGGGTGCAAAAGTTACGCCGTTGCTGAATTTTAAAGGTGTACCGCTGAGTATGAATTTACTTGGCCGTGTTATTGACGGTGTCGGCACACCGCTTGACGGTAAAGGCCCTATTGCAGCGCAGCACTATGGTGGCGGCAAAGGTAAACCGATTAACCCGTTGCAGCGCCGGCCGATAAAACAGCCGCTGGATGTCGGCGTGCGCTCTATTAACAGCATGATCACTGTCGGCAAAGGCCAGCGTATGGGCTTGTTTGCCGGCTCCGGCGTGGGCAAAAGCGTGCTGTTGGGCATGATGACACGGGGCACCAGCGCTGATGTCATCGTGGTTGGTCTGGTAGGCGAGCGTGGTCGCGAAGTAAAAGAATTTATTGATGAAATTTTAGGGGACGAAGGTAAAGCCCGGTCAGTGGTTATTGCCGCTCCGGCCGATGTATCACCGCTTATGCGGTTAAAAGGCTGCGAAACGGCGGTGCAGGTGGCGGAGTATTTTCGTGACCAGGGCCTGGATGTACTGCTGCTGATAGATTCCATCACCCGTTACGCTCAGGCGCAGCGCGAAATAGCCCTTGCAGTAGGTGAGCCACCGGCCACCAAGGGTTATCCGCCATCGGTATTTGCCAAATTACCGGCACTGGTAGAGCGGGCCGGTAATGGTAGCGGCAGCCAGGGCTCGATAACGGCATTTTATACCGTACTATCGGAAGGTGACGATCTGCAGGATCCGATAGCCGATGCCTCGAGGGCAATTCTGGATGGCCATATCGTATTGTCACGCGCGTTGGCCGATGCCGGCCACTTTCCGGCGGTAGACGTGGAAAAATCCATCAGCCGTGTTATGCCGGCGGTGACCAGCCCCGAGCATCAACAAATGGCGCGTACCTTAAAGCAGCTGTACTCCGGTTTTCAGCAAAGTAAAGATCTTATCGCTATCGGCGCCTATGTGCGTGGCAGTGATCCGCAATTGGATAAAGCCATCGGCATGATGCCGAATATAAACCGCTTTTTGCAGCAAGGTATGCACGAAGTGGTGGGCTATGACGACAGCTTGCAAAGTTTGGCGCGGCTGGTGCCGGTAAGCGGGAGTAACGGCTTGTGATAAACCATCGTTTTAATATGCTGATCAAAATTCAGCAGGACAGAGAAGAAAAACTGCAGGCGCACTTTGTTAAAGCGCAGCAGTTTTATCAGCAGGCACAGCAGAAGTATCAGGGGCTGGCGAACTACCGCACCGAGTATATTCAACAAAGCCAACAGCAGGGTAGTGCCGGGTTGCAAAGCCGGCAATATAACCAGTTTGTCAGTTTTATCGGTAAGTTGGACCAGGCGATACAGCAACAAGGTCGTGCTGTACAACAAGCTCAGGCCGCCGCAGAGCAGCGTAAACAAAGTTGGTTAGCCATGCAGAAAAAGCGCAAAGCACTGGAATTGTTAGTGCAGCGTAATGACGCCGCAGAGTTACAAAAGCAGCTGCAACAAGAGCAGCGTAATGCCGATGAATATGCCAGCCAGCAGTTTATGCGCCGTCTGGCCGCCGAGCCTTTGCTGTAGCGGTTTTACATTTTGGCCTGAAATTTGAATGGATATTGGTTATCACCTTGTAGTGAAAGTAATACAACATGAGTCCGGCAGCAGCTGCCGGCAATCGGGAGAGTGGTATGGCACAGGGCTTACAATTATCCACGCTGATGAGCGGTGCAGATCAGGCGCTGCGCTTTGACGGCGCCGGCGGCACAGATGCTGAGCAGGCAGAGTCCGCCAGCGGCAGCAGCTTTGGTGAATTGCTCAATGGCATGGCATCAGCGGCAACCGATAAGGTGCAAGGCGGGAAATTGCGGCAACTTCCTGCCGGTATCAGTTTATTGTCCGGCGTAAGCCAGGCGTTGGCGGCAGCAAAAGCCGGCAGTACTGAAACCACAGAACTTACCGATGCCAACATGCTGCTGAGCGCAGAGCAAGAGCTGCAAACTGATATGGCAGATGCCGACGCCGCTTTGCTGGCCGCCAGCTTATTGGGACAAATAGCGCTGAAAGACAAAACACCACTGACGGATGCTGAAGCTAAAGCCGTTGCGGCGGAGCTGGCTATTATGCTGCAAACACAGACAGATGGCACTGAGCAAGGTGCTAACGCGGAAACAGAGGGCGCTGATACCCTGTTAACCACACAACAGCAAGCCGTGTTAAGTGCCACACAAGGTGAAGCTAAGCCTGCAGCTGCAGCTGCAACAGCTTTAGCTGAGCAACCGCTGGAGGCGAAGTCGCAGACAGCACCTGTTGATGCAAAACAGCTTAAGGCAGAGCAGACAGAAACTGCACTTAGTATGACAGATGCAGCCAGCGGCGATATCGAAGCCGCTGAGGCTGTGACAAAGGCGGCGCAGCCGGTCAACCTAAATGAGGTGGCAAGTGCCGCGGGTAGCGCCCCTGGCAACACGCCGGCAGAGCGCAATACTTTGCTCAGCGCGGCTACTGAAGCGGAGCAGCAAGCCAATCTGCAACAAAACAGCGCCGCACTACAACCCGATGCAGCAGCAGGTGATAAAACAAAACCGGAGCTTGTTGGCAGTGCTGTCGCAGATAAGAGCAGCCAGAGTGTTAAACTGACTGCGATGGCCGAAAATGGCACTAAGACCGGTTCAGATAGCAGTGATGGCAGCGCCAAGCAGAATTCCGGGCAACAAAATTCGCCGCAAAATCTGATGGCACAGCTGGCAGCTGACAGTCAGACGCAGGCACAAGACAGCAGCGTTGCGGTGAAAACTACCGCAGAGCAAGCCGGTACAGCGCGCAGCGAAGCGGCATTTAGCCATAATTTACAGGCCGCAGAGCAGCGACAACAATCCGGCTTACAAAAAACCGCTGCTAAAGCACCGGCAGAGCAGTTGCAACAAAGCCTGAACTTGTTGCAGCAAGATGCCGCCGGTCAATTGCGCGAGCGGGTAAACCTGATGGTGCGGCAAAATATTCAGGTAGCGGAAATCCGGCTGGATCCGGCCGGGCTTGGCCAAATGCAAATAAAAATAGATATGCAACAAGACCAGGCGTCGGTGCAGTTTATTGTGCAGCAGCCGCAGGCTAAAGAATTGTTAGAGCAGCAGTTGCCGCGTTTACGTGAGATGTTGCAGCAACAGGGCATAGTGCTTGGCGAGGGCAATGTGCAGCAGCAAACGCAACAGCAGCAGGAACGTCAGTTAGCACAGGGCAATGGCCGCGACTCCGGCATGCAGCAAACGGTTGCTGAAGATACTGAGCTGCAATCGGGTAGCGTTAGCGTAACAGCGGTAGTCAATGAGCGTCTGGTGGATTATTACGCGTAAAGCACGCTAAAGGCGCAAATTGTCCGGCAGTGATTTACATTGCCGGCGACAGATGAGCATAATAATGCCAAATAACCTTACAGGTAGCATGAGATGGCCGCAGAAAAAGATTTAGTGATTGCCGATGGCGGTAAAAAGAAAAAGTTAATCCTGATAGCCGGTGGTGCCGCTGTTGTAGTCGCGTTGGCGATAGTGGGCTTTATATTGTTTTCCGGTGGCGGCTCAGCGCCTGCCGGTGGCAGTGACGATAGCGGCCAAACTACCGCCGTCGCCGGGGCAGAGCAAAGCAAAGGCAGTGCGCTGTATGTGCCGATGCCGCGGCCTTTTGTGTTTAATGTGCCGGGCGCTTCGCGTGACCGTATGGTGCAAATTAAAGTGCAGTTACTGGTGCGCGGTAACAACAACGAAACCATTGCTATGCGGCATATTCCGCTGATAGAAGGCAGCTTGTTGCAAACCTTCAGTTCGGCTAATGCCGATGAGTTGGTTACTGTAGCGGGGCGTGATGCATTAAAGAACAAAGCATTAAGTGATTTACAACAAGCCATGATTGAAGTGGTGGGCTCGGTGGTGGTAGATGAAGTACTTTTCACCGGTTTTGTAATGCAATAAGAGTGAGCAGCCGTGACCGATTTACTGTCACAAGACGAAATTGATGCGCTGTTACATGGCGTTGATGACGTTGAAGAAGAAGAAATAGACGATTCCGGCGGTGGCCGGGGCCGCTCTGCCATGGAGTACGATTTCTCGTCGCAGGATCGTATTGTGCGTGGCCGTATGCCAACGCTGGAGATGGTAAACGAGCGGTTTGCCCGGCATATGCGTATCAGTTTATTTAATATGATGCGCCGTACTGCTGAAGTGTCGATTAACGGCGTGCAAATGATTAAGTTTGGCGAATACGTGCATACGCTGTTTGTGCCTACCAGTTTGAATATGGTGCGGTTCAGGCCGTTAAAAGGCACCGGCCTTATTACCATGGAAGCACGGTTGGTGTTTATCCTGGTGGATAACTTTTTCGGCGGTGACGGCCGCTATCATGCCAAAATAGAAGGCCGCGAATTTACCCCTACCGAGCGGCGTATTATTCAGATGCTGCTGAAGTTGATTTTTGAGGATTACAAAGAAGCCTGGGCACCGGTAATGGATGTGTCTTTTGAATACCTCGACTCAGAAGTAAACCCGGCCATGGCGAATATCGTCAGTCCGACCGAAGTGGTGGTAATAAGCTCCTTCCATATTGAACTGGACGGCGGCGGCGGTGACTTCCACGTAGCCCTGCCTTATTCCATGCTGGAGCCGATCCGTGAATTGCTCGATGCCGGGGTACAAAGCGACAAAGAAGATACCGACTTACGCTGGAGTAAGGCACTGCGCGACGAAATTATGGATGTAAAGGTCGACTTAACCACCAAAATGATGGATTTCGATCTGTCACTGCGCCAGATTATGGAACTGCAGGCCGGTGATATTATTCCGATTGAAATGCCGGAACACATTACGGTGTTGGTGGAAGATTTACCCACCTACAGAGCCAAACTGGGCCGCTCGCGCGAGCATGCGGCACTGAAGATTATTGAAAAAATTAAACGGCCTGAATCAGTGAAATCTGAGATGAATGTATTCACTAAAGGCGGGCGTCGGCTTGACAGCGACGCCGATATTTCTGAACTAGAGGCCGATCTGAACTTGTCAGATCGCGACAGAAGGTAAACAACATGGCTGATGATAAAGACACAATGGACGAATGGGCTGCAGCAATGGCTGAAGCTGAAGGTGATGGAGACGGTGCAGAGGCTGTTGAGCTGGAAGAGCTACGTGATGAAAAGGCCGATATTACGGTAGATGAAAAGCGTAAGCTGGACACTATTTTAGACATTCCGGTAACCATTTCGATGGAAGTGGGCCGTGCTAAAATCAGCATCCGTAATTTATTACAGCTGAACCAGGGCTCGGTAGTGGAGTTAGAGCGGGTAGCCGGTGAACCGTTAGATGTGTTGGTTAACGGCACCTTAATTGCGCACGGCGAAGTGGTAGTAGTAAACGACAAGTTTGGTATTCGCCTGACTGACGTAATCAGCCAGATTGAACGGATTAAGAAGTTACGTTAATGCGCATATTTTATGTTTTAAGCTTAAGTTTGGCGTTACTGGCGGGGCCTGTTGCTGCCGGGACTTCTGATGCAGTAGACAATAATGCGGTTGCATCTGAGCAGCAGGCTGAGTCTGAGCCGAAAACAGAGGCAGCGTTACAGCCGGGATCTGTATCGGCAGCTGAAGCGAAGGCCGGCACTGAGCCGGTAAAACCGGCTGATGCCGGCGCGCAGAACAAAATTCCGGCACTTAGCCCGAAAACTGAAACAGGCGACGGCGAGCGTCCCTCTGCCGGGCTGGGACTGGGTAAAATGGCGCTGTCGCTGGCCATCGTGGTTGCTATTGTAATTGCGCTGGGTTGGGCGTTCAAAAAATTGACGCTGCGCATGCCCGGTAGCCGGCATATAAAAATTATTTCCAGTATGCCGCTAGGGCCGAAAGAGCGCTTGTTAGTTATTGAAATGCAAGGGAAACAGCGGGTTTTAGGTGTTACGGCAAACAGCATAAATTTACTGTTTGAACTGGAAAATTCACTGCCTGAAGAAAAGTTGGCATCAGACTTTCATACACAGTTGCAATCTTTGCTGAAAAAATAGTGTGAACTATGTTGCGACTGTTGTTCGTGGTGCTGGCCCTGCTGCTGAGCCCCGATGTTCTGGCTGATAACGGTGCCTTATCAGCCGTTACCGTTACTACCGCTGCCGATGGCAGCCAGCAATACAGCGTAACGCTGCAAGTGCTGGCGATGATGACAGCACTGAGCTTTATTCCTGCCATGGTCATTATGATGACCAGTTTTACCCGCATTATCGTGGTGCTGGCCATTCTACGCCAGGCTATAGGTTTGCAGCAGTCGCCGTCGAATCAGGTGTTAATCGGCATTACGCTGTTTCTGACCTTTTTTATTATGGCACCGGTATTTAAAACCGTTAACGACACGGCTATTCAGCCCTACCTGAGTGAAGAGATTTCACCGGTACAGGCGCTGGACGCTGCTATAGCGCCGGTTAAAGCTTTTATGTTGCACCAAACCCGTACTAAGGATCTGGACACCTTTGCCCAGATAGCCGGCCATGAGATTGCCGCATCGCCGCAAGATTACCCCATTACCATCGTTATTCCGGCTTTTATTACCAGCGAGCTGAAAACCGCTTTTCAAATTGGTTTTATGTTGTTTATCCCGTTTCTGATTATTGATTTGGTGGTCGCCAGCGTGCTGATGGCTATGGGTATGATGATGTTATCACCGATGATTATCTCCTTGCCGTTTAAGCTGATGATGTTTGTGTTAGTTGACGGCTGGCTACTGGTAATGGGTACCATGGCTACCAGTTACGGAGTAGGCACATGAGTCCGGAGGTGTTTGTTGATGTATTACGTGATGCGCTGTTTCTGGTGATCCTGCTGGTTAGCGCCATTATTTTGCCGTCGCTGTTTGTCGGTTTAATTGTGGCGGTGTTCCAGGCTGCTACCTCAATTAATGAACAAACCTTAAGCTTTTTGCCACGCTTAATTGTCACGATATTGGCGCTGATGTTTGGTGGCCATTGGTTTACCCGGGTCATTATGGAGTACACCCATGAACTGATCCTCAGTATTCCCACTGTAGTAGGGTAACGACAATGGATTTTCCGCTGCAGCTGTTGATGCAAACCCTGGCGGACTACCTGTTGCCTATGTGTCGTGTTACCGGCATGTTTTTAATTATGGCCGGCATCGGCGTGCGCAACGTGCCTATGCGGATAAAAACCGGTTTAGTGGTGATGATCACACTGATTATTATGCCGACACTGCCGCCGGTCGTTAATCCTGATTTGATGTCCGGGCAAATGTTTTTGGAAGTGTTGCTGCAACTGATGATTGGTTTTGCGCTGGGTTTTATTTCACTAATGTTTATTACCACCTTTGTGCTGGCAGGTCAGTTGCTGGCTACGCAAACCGGTTTGGGTTTTGCATCGATGGTTGACCCGGCCAGTGGTGTTAACGTGCCGGCTATCGGTCAGTTCTACCTTATTTTGGCCACCTTACTGTTTTGGGTGTTTGATGGTCATTTAATTATGATCCAAATGCTGGTATTCAGCTTTGACACCTTACCGATTAACGGCCAGTGGTGGGAAGTAACCAGCTATTGGACCGTGGTTGAGTTTGGTGGCTGGATGTTTGCTACAGCGCTGGCGATTGCACTGGCGCCGATAGTGTCGATGCTGGTGGTCAATTTATCTTTCGGCATTATGACGCGGGCGGCGCCGCAGCTGAACATTTTCTCTATCGGTTTTCCTATTACCATGCTGGCCGGCTTAGTTATTTTATGGCTGACACTGGATACCTTTTTATTCCATTATGACAAACAGTGGCAGCACAGTATTGATTACAGCTGCCGGCTGATTGGTTGCTAAGCACAAGGCTCTGTTATGGCAGATGAAAGCACCGAAAAGACCGAACAGCCCACGCCCAAGAAGCTGCAAGACGCAGCGGAAAAGGGCCAGATAGCACGTTCGAAGGATTTAGGCACCGCATTCGTATTAATAGGCAGTGCGGCTGCTCTGCTGGTGTTTGGCAAAATGCTGGCGATGGCGATGCTGGATATTTGTCAGCGTATGCTGCGGCTGAACCCGAAAGATATTTTTGAGCCCAACTCCATGTTTACCGCCTGGGGCGCTGCCGGCGAAAAACTTGTCATTCCGTTAGGCGGCATCTTTGTGCTGATCCTTATTGCCGCATTTTTGGGTAATACCTTGCTTGGCGGGTTTAACTTCAGTTTGCAAGCCGCAGCGCCGAAAGCCAGCAAAATGGATCCGATGAAAGGTTTTAAACGCATGTTTGGCCTGCAGGCGTTGGTGGAGCTGCTTAAAAGTATTTTAAAAGTAATAGTGGTAATGGGAATTGCCTACCTGCTGCTTAAAGTGTTCTTCGCTGACATTATGGCGCTGTCGTTGATGAGCGAGCCAAACAATATTGAGTCAGCACTGTATTTTCTGGCCTGGCTGTTTTTAGGCTTGTGCTCCAGTGTGTCAGTGATTGCCGTTGTAGATGCGCCTTATCAAAAATGGAATCATATTAAACAGCTGAAAATGTCATTGCAGGAAATTAAAGACGAGTTTAAAAACTCTGAAGGCGATCCGCAAATTAAAGCCCGCATCCGCCGCACGCAAATGCAAATGTCGATGAAGCGCATGATGCAGGAAGTGCCCAAAGCCGATGTTATTGTGACCAACCCAACCCACTATGCGGTAGCGCTGAAATACGATCAGGGCAAGTTCCGTGCGCCGGTGGTGGTAGCTAAAGGCGTGGATGAAGTGGCGATGCATATCCGTAAAATCGGTAATGAGCATAAAGTACCGGTAATTGAATCGCCGGGCCTGGCGCGGTCAATTTTTTACACCACACAGCTGGATCATCCTATTCCGGAGCAGTTATTTGCGGCAGTTGCCCAGGTGCTGGCCTATGTGTATCAGCTGAAAATGTATAAAAAAGGCAAGGGCAGCCGGCCGAAAACGCTGGCGAAAGAGCTGCCAATTCCGGACGATTACCGTCACTAATTCTGTAATATCCGTAAACAAAACGTGTGCTGAGTTATCAGCTTGCACGTTTTGGAACACTTCTTGCTGACACCCTGTATTGCGCCAATTTACTGTCAGGGTTGTTATGCAGTTAGCCGGTTATTTTACTAAGTTCGATCGCTCCCGTTTTGCTTTTGCAAAAGGCCTGGGCACGCCGCTGTTTATCCTTGCTGCGTTGGCAATGGTGGTATTGCCATTACCGCCGATGCTGTTGGATATGTTGTTCTCCTTTAACATTGCGCTGGCATTGGTGGTATTACTGGTGACGGTTTACACCATGCGACCGCTGGATTTTGGTGCTTTTCCGGCTATTTTGCTGGTAGCCACCATTATGCGTTTAGCACTGAACGTGGCCAGTACCCGGGTAGTGTTACTTGAGGGCCATAACGGCGGTGATGCTGCCGGTAAAGTAATTGAGGCCTTTGGCTCTGTGGTTATCGGCGGTAACTATGCTGTCGGTATAGTGGTGTTCTTAATTTTAATCATCATCAACTTTGTGGTAGTAACCAAAGGTGCCGGCCGTATTGCTGAAGTATCTGCCCGTTTTACTCTGGATGCGATGCCTGGTAAACAGATGGCGATTGACGCCGATTTAAACTCCGGTCTGATTACCCAGGAAGATGCCCGTAAACGCCGTGACGAAGTTACCAGTGAAGCTGACTTTTATGGCTCGATGGACGGTGCCAGTAAGTTTGTTAAAGGTGACGCCATCGCCGGTATTGTTATATTGGTGATTAACCTGGTGGGCGGTTTGTTTATTGGCATGATCCAGCATGGTTTGTCTTTTGGCGACGCGATGGAAATTTATACGCTGCTTACCATAGGTGATGGCCTGGTGGCGCAAATACCGGCGCTGTTATTGTCTATCGGCACTGCCATTATCGTCACGCGGCAAAACAAGTCAGAAAATATGGGCGAGCAAATGACGACCCAGCTGGGTAACAAACAAGTGCTGTTTGTTGCAACCGGCGTACTGACTCTAATGGGTATTGTACCCGGCATGCCGCATTTCGCATTTTTAACCTTAGCTGCCGTGGTTGGCGGTATGGCTTATCTGATGCATAAACGTGCGCAACAGAGCCAGGCTGAACTTGTTAGTCGCAATACGGCAGAGCTGACACCGGTAGAATCCGGAGTGGTAAAAGAGATTGGCTGGGATGATGTGCAGGGCGTCGATACCATTGGCCTGGAAGTCGGCTATCGCTTGATACCCCTGGTAGATAAATCGCAGGGCGGCGAACTGCTTAGCCGGATTAAAGGTGTACGGAAAAAACTGTCACAGGAGCTCGGTTTTCTTATTCCTGCGGTACATATCCGTGACAACCTGGATTTGGAGCCCAACAGCTATCGCATGACATTAATGGGCGTAACCAGTGGCGAAGGTGAGCTGCGCCACGACAACGAGCTGGCGATTAACCCGGGCCAGGTGTTTGGCACAGTAAAAGGTGTAGCAACTAAAGACCCAGCCTTTGGCCTGGAGGCAGTATGGATAGCCAAAGATCAGCGAGAGCACGCGCAAACACTGGGTTATACGGTTGTGGACGCCGCCACTGTTGTGGCTACGCATTTAAGCCAAATTTTAACCAATCATGCTGCCAGCTTGCTGGGGCATGAAGAAGTGCAAAATCTGCTGGATATGCTGGCGAAACATTCGCCGAAACTGGTCGAAGGCCTGGTGCCGGATACCCTGGCACTGACCACGGTAGTTAAAGTGCTGCAAAACCTGTTGCAGGAAGGCGTGCCGATCCGCGACATGCGTACCATAGTACAGACCCTGGTGGAGTATGGTGGCAAGAGCCAGGATGTCGATGTATTGACGGCGGCATGCCGGATTGCACTGCGCCGCTTAATCGTGCAGGAAGTGGGCGGCAGCCGTAAGGAAATTCCGGTTATTACCTTCGCACCTGAGCTGGAGCAAATGCTGCATCAATCAATGCAGGCGGCCGGTAATGATGGTGCCGGCATTGAACCCGGGCTGGCCGATCGTATTCAACAGTCGCTGCAGGATGCGCATCAGAACCAGGAACTTAGCGGTGACAGCGCAGTATTATTAACGTCAGGAATTTTACGCTCAGTTATGGCACGATTCGTGAAGTACACCATACCAGGCTTGCGGGTATTGTCCTACCAGGAAATTCCCGACGATAAACAAATTCGTATTGTCAGCGTTATTGGCCAGGCGAACTAGGAGTTAACGGATGAAAATCAAACGCTTTGTGGCAAAAGATATGCGTACTGCCTTAACTGAGGTAAAAGAGTTCCTTGGACCTGACGCCATTATTTTGTCGAATAAAAAGGTGGCCGGTGGCGTTGAGATAGTCGCGGCAATTGATCATGACGCAGCCGCGGCAGTAAAGGCAGCGCCGGCATTAGAAAAGCGCACCGAGCCGCGGTTTGCGGTAACCGTTGCTGATGATGATAATGACAGTACCATGGGCTCCGGTGATGCAGCCGGAACTGCTGAGGCACCGGCCGACTCGCTTAAGGCACTGCTGGCACGGCAGATGATTAAGCAGCAGGTTAATTCGCAGTCTGCGGCGAAACCCCAGTTGCAGGCGCAAGCGGCCGCTGTGCGCAGCCCACAGTTCGAGCGTCAAACTTCCGCCGTGGCGCAAGGCGGTAGTACATTGCAGTTGAACGAGCTCAGCAAGCAGCAAGAGCAGCAAGCTAAACTGGTGCAGCAACAAATGGATGCCATGCGCAACGAGATGTTGTCAATGCGCCAGTTATTGCAGCATCAGGTGTCGGGCTTAATGTGGCAAGACCTGGCCCGGCGCGAACCGGTGCGGGCGTTAGTCATCGAAAACCTGCAACAGCTGGGCTTGTCTGAGCAGGTCGCCGATCAATTGGCGTGTTTTATGCCGGAAGAGCTGAACAGCGCTGACGCCTGGGATGCGGCATTAGAGTTATTAGCCGGCCAGCTTAGTACCACTAATGATGATATTTTACGTCGCGGCGGTCTGGTGGCGTTGGTTGGTCCTACCGGTGTGGGCAAAACCACTACCGTTGCCAAGTTAGCCGCTGAGTTTGCCAAACGCCATGGCGCTGATCAGGTGGCGCTTATTACCACTGACAGTTACCGTATCGGTGCCTTTGAACAGTTAGCTACCTTTGGCCGCATTATCGGTTGTCCGGTGAAGCAAGCCAAAGACAGTGATGAGTTGGCGTTGTTAATTAATCAGTTACAACAACGTAAACTGATATTAATCGACACTGCCGGTATGAGCCAGCGTGATGTACGGTTAGCGGAAAAACTTGCCGGTCTGGTGCATAATAGTCGTGTCAAAATAAAAAGTTATCTGGTATTGTCTGCCACAGCACAGGCTCGGGTTATGCAGGAAAGCGTAACACATTTCAAACGCATACCTTTGTCTGGTTGTATTTTCACCAAACTTGATGAATGCTTAAGCTTAGGTGAAGTCATCAATGTTGCTATTCAGAATGCGTTACCTGTCAGTTACCTGACCAATGGCCAGCGCGTACCTGAGGATATCGCCGTTGCTGAAGCACGGTTGATGGTGCAACAGGCAGAAAAATTAAGAATCGCACACAGTAGTACGGGTCATCAGTGGTACAACGATGAGATGAACCGCGCGGATGGAACCTATGCATAGTCATGACAATATCGACGATCAAGCCAATGGCCTGAGAAAAATGAATAAGCAGATGGTAAAAGTAATATCAATTACCGGTGGTAAGGGCGGCGTGGGTAAAACCAACGTTACGCTAAACCTTGCCATGGCACTGGCCCAGATGGGCAAACGCGTGCTGGTACTGGATGCTGACCTTGGCTTGGCCAATTGTGATGTAATGCTCGGCCTGCGGGTAGAAAAAAACCTGTCACACGTGCTGGCAGGCGATGTAGGGCTTGATGACATTATTATCGACGGCCCTTTCGGCATCAAAATTATTCCCGCGACATCCGGCTCGCAAAATATGACTGAGCTGGCACCGGCAGAGCATGCCGGCCTTATCCGTGCTTTCAGTGAATTAAAAACACCGGTAGATGTACTACTGGTAGATACGGCAGCCGGTATTTCCGATATGGTGCTAAGCTTCTCCCGTGCTTCTCAGGATGTAATGGTGGTGGTATGTGATGAACCTTCATCAATTACCGACGCTTATGCACTGATGAAAATACTCAGCCGCGACCATGGCGTAGATAAATTTAAAATTGTCGCCAATATGGTGCGCAGTTTAAAAGAAGGCCAGGAACTGTTTGCAAAATTAACCCGCGTAACCGATCGTTTTCTTGATATAAGTCTGGAATTGGTCGCTACTATCCCTTACGACGAAAACGTGCGTAAAGCCGCGCGCAAGCAAAAAGGCTTTGTCGAGGCGTTTCCGAAGACACCGGCCAGCATGGCAATTAAAAGCCTTGCGTTAAAAGCCGGCAAATGGCCGCTTCCGGCAACGGCATCCGGCCATTTGGAGTTTTTTTTGGAGCAACTGGTGCAACCTCAGGTTGATCGGGGGATAGCGTGAACAGCAAAGTTGCAGCTTATGGCGGTATTGACCATATGCAGCAGTTGGTCGAGCGTCACGCTCCGCTGGTAAAGCGCATCGCCTACCATTTAATGGCGAGGTTACCTGCCAGCGTGCTGGTAGACGACCTTATTCAATCCGGCATGATAGGCCTGATTGAGGCCGCTAAGAATTTTGATGGCAGCAAAGGCGCCAGTTTTGAAACCTTTGCCGGCATTCGTATTCGTGGCGCCATGTTAGATGAAATGCGCCGTGGCGATTGGACGCCGCGCTCAGTGCACCGTAATGCCAGGTTAATAGCAGAAACCATTGCTGCGCTGGAAGCGGAGTATGGTCGTGATATTAAAGATACAGAAGTTGCTGAAAAACTTGATATATCTATAGATGAATACCATCATATGCTTAGCGACATCAGTAGCGGCAGAATTATAGGTATTGAAGATCTCGGTATTTCGTCAGATGTATTGGTAACATCCGGTGATACAGATAGCGATCATTTGTACGAAACACAAGCAAATGAAACTTTCCACCAGGATTTAGCGAAAACAATCAGTAATTTACCTGAGCGTGAAGCATTAGTACTTTCGCTGTATTATAATGACGAGCTAAACTTGAAAGAGATCGGGGCGGTACTGAATGTTAGTGAGTCCAGGATCAGTCAAATTCATAGTCAGGCATTAATCAGGTTAAAAGCCAGAATGCAGGATTGGTTGTAACCTATTCTGAGATAAAAATAATATCTCGTCGGAGGGGATTTTGGATAAAAACATGAAGATTCTTGTGGTAGATGACTTTTCAACCATGAGACGAATTATAAAAAACCTGTTACGTGACCTTGGTTTTACAAACGTGTCTGAAGCCGACGATGGTAGTACGGCTTTGCCTATGCTGCAAAACGGCGATTTTGATTTCGTGGTAACAGATTGGAATATGCCGGGTATGCAAGGCATCGATCTGTTGCGTGCTATTCGTGCTGATGCCAAGTTAAAGCATATTCCTGTGCTGATGGTAACGGCAGAAGCGAAGAAAGAGCAAATTATCGCCGCGGCGCAAGCCGGCGTTAACGGTTATATCGTCAAACCCTTTACTGCAGCCACGCTGCAAGAGAAGTTAGCTAAAGTATTTGAACGCATCGGCTAACCGTAACTGACAAAGGAGCATAGCCATGTCTGCAATTACGGCGCCTTTAATTTCTCTGGACCAGGCTCGGGAGCTGGTACAGCTGCTGGAAATGGGTGAGCATGACTCTGCCAACGAATTGGTACAGCAACTTGCTGTGCCAGGTTCATCAGAGTTGTTTGCTGAAGTAGGTAAGTTAACTCGCCAGCTGCACGACTCATTAAAAAATTTCCAGATAGACCCCTCACTGAATAACCTGCTTGAAGAAGATATCCCGGACGCTAAAAAGCGTCTTAATCATGTTATCGATATGACCGAGCAGGCAGCCAACCGCACCATGGACGCCGTAGAATCTTGCCTGCCTATTGCTGATCAAATCAGCCAAAAGCTGGGTAGTATTCAACCGCAATGGCAAAAGCTGATGCAACGCCAAATGCAGTTGGGCGAGTTTAAAGTGCTGTGTCATAACCTGGATGCTTTTTTTCAGCAAGCCAGTGGTGACTCCAATACGCTAAACTCATTGCTGACGGACGTTCTGATGGCACAAGACTATCAGGATTTAACCGGGCAAATTTTGCGTCGGGTTATCGAGCTGGTGCGCGAAGTTGAAGAAAGCCTGATTGGTTTGCTAACAGCATTCGGCCAATCAAGCTTGATGGTGCCTGCTGCTGAAGCGAAACCCGCAAAAAGCAAACCCAAGGCGCATGAAGCAGAAGGGCCTATTATTGACGCAGCAGAGCGCGATGATGTGGTAAGCGGTCAGGATGACGTCGATGATTTATTATCCAGTTTAGGTTTTTAACAGAGGTGTCATTGCATGAGCTTTGATATGGATGAAGATATACTGCAGGACTTTCTGGTTGAAGCCGGTGAAATCCTCGAATTACTGCAGGAACAGCTGGTAGAACTGGAAAATAATCCGGATGATGCCAATTTGCTTAATGCAATTTTCCGTGGTTTTCATACAGTAAAAGGCGGCGCCGGTTTCCTGTCATTAACTGAGCTGGTCGATGCCTGCCACGGTGCAGAAAACGTATTTGATATTTTGCGCACCGGCAAACGTCGCGTTACGCCGGAATTGATGGACGTTATTTTGCAATCACTCGACAGCATCAACGAAATGTTTGTCGAAGTGCAGAATCGCCAACCGTTAACCCCTGCATCTCCAGCCATACTTGAAGCTTTACATCACTATAGTGAACCGGAATCCGCATCTAACCCTGCACCTGCAGTGGCTAAGGCTGCACCTGCACCGGCAGAGCCTGAACCGGTAGCGCCTGCCGCAGGCGGCAGTGTTGATGATATTACCGAAGAAGAATTTGAACGCATGATGGACGAGCTGCACGGCAAAAAAGGCGCGCCAGCTGCCAGCTCTGCTCCGGCAAGTCCGGCTCCTGCGAGCCCGGCAGCCGGCACGTCAGGCAGTGACGACATTACCGACGATGAATTTGAATCTATTCTTGATCAACTGCACGGTAAGGGCTCCTTTATTCCTGATAGCGCAGCAGCAGCCGGCAAAGACACTGCACCACCTGCCGCAAGCCAGGATAAGGCGGCGAAGAAATCCGATGACGAAATAGACGACGCCGAATTTGAAGCCTTGCTGGACCAATTACATGGCAAAGGCAAAGCACCGGTAGAAGTGGCATCGCCAGCCGTAGCAGCTGCACCGGTGGCCGCCGCACCAACCAAAGCTGTGGTAGCAGAAAGCAAAGCGGCACCAGCTGCACCGGCTGCGGCTGATAAAGCCGTTGCTGCACAGCAAGCCGCGCAGGTAGAAACCACAGTGCGGGTAGATACCAAACGGCTGGATCAGATCATGAACATGGTCGGTGAACTGGTGTTGGTGCGTAACCGGCTGGTTAGCTTATCTACTACTGCGCAAAATGAAGAGATGAGCAAGGCCATTTCTAATCTGGATGTGGTTACTGCTGACATTCAGGGCGCGGTAATGAAAACCCGCATGCAGCCGATCAAGAAAGTGTTTGGTCGCTTCCCGCGGGTAGTACGTGACTTAGCGCGCTCTCTGCAAAAAGACATTGAGCTGGTGCTGGAAGGTGAAGAAACCGATCTGGATAAAAACCTGGTAGAAGCTCTGGCCGATCCTTTAGTGCACTTGGTGCGCAATTCGGTAGACCACGGTATCGAGATGCCGGAAATCAGGCAAAAGGCCGGTAAAAACCGTACCGGTACCGTGAAGTTAGCTGCGGCGCAGGCCGGTGATCATATTTTACTGACTATTCACGATGACGGTGCCGGTATGGATCCGGAGAAGTTGAAGGGCATTGCCATTAAGCGCGGTATTTTAGATACCGACGCCGCTGCAAGAATGTCAGATACCGAAGCGTTTAACCTGATTTTTGCGCCTGGTTTTTCTACCAAAGAACAAATTTCTGACATCTCCGGCCGCGGTGTTGGCATGGATGTGGTAAAAACCAAGATCACGCAATTAAACGGTACTGTGCATATTCACTCTAAAATGGGTGAGGGCACCTTACTGGAAATCAAAGTGCCGCTAACACTGGCTATATTGCCCACTCTGATGGTTATTGTTGGCAAGCAAACCTTTGCTTTACCGCTGGCCGGCGTCAGCGAAATTTTCCATCTCGACTTAAATAAAACTAACGTGGTTGACGGCCAGTTAACGGTTGTGGTGCGTAATAAAGCCATACCGCTGTTTTTCCTCGAACATTGGTTGGTAAAAGGCTCAGATAAAAAACGCCGCCGTGAGCAGGGTCATGTGGTGATTGTACAAATTGGCACCCAGCAGGTTGGCTTCGTGGTCGACTCGTTGATAGGCCAGGAAGAGGTGGTGATCAAGCCATTGGATGCCTTATTGCAGGGGACGCCGGGTATGGCTGGTGCAACCATTACTTCCGATGGTGGTATAGCACTGATCCTTGATGTGCCTAACCTGCTGAAACATTACGCGAAGAAATCAAAGATCAAGTTTGATCGCTTCAACAAAATTAATGCCTAAAGAGAGATAACTATGGCGATTAAGGTGTTAGTGGTCGATGATTCCAGTTTTTTTCGTCGCCGCTTGACAGAAATCCTGGCAAAGGATGGCGATATTGAAGTTATCGACACCGCCAATAACGGCAGAGAAGCTGTAGATAAAGCCTTAGCGTTAAAGCCGGACGTTATTACTATGGATGTGGAAATGCCGGTGTTAGACGGCATTTCTGCTGTGCGCGAAATAATGCAGCAACAGCGTATCCCTATTCTGATGTTCTCCTCGTTAACGCATGAAGGGGCAAAAGCTACTTTTGACGCCCTTGAAGCCGGAGCGGTAGATTTTCTGCCGAAAAAATTTGAAGACATCGCCCGCGATAAAGACGAAGCCGGGCAGTTGCTGCGCGACAGAGTTAAAGCCGTAGCACGTAAACGCCAGCCGGGCAGAACGGGTTTTAGCAGCACCATCGCTGCACGCACTGAAACACCGGCGCCGCGGTTAAGCGAGCGTCCGGCATTAACCCGTACCGCCTTTGAACGACCAAAGCTTAGCGACAGAGTCACTGCGCCGGCGCGCAGCGGCACTTTCCATGCCAGCGGTAAGAGTTATAAGTTAGTGGCGATAGGTACCTCTACCGGCGGTCCGGTGGCATTGCAACGTATTATTACTGCATTGCCGGCCAACTTTCCGCTACCCATCGTATTAATTCAGCATATGCCGGCTGCCTTTACCGGCGCTTTTGCCCAGCGCTTAAATTCGTTAGCGAAAGTGGAAGTACGTGAAGCTGTCGATAATGATGTGCTGCGGCCTGGGGTGGCGTATCTGGCACCCGGCGGCAAACAAATGTTGATTGAAGGTAACGACCGCGAAGCACGGTTACGCATTAAAGAAGATGACTCGCCGCGCATTACATTTAAACCCAGCGTAGATATCACCTTTGCCACCGCAGCTAAAGTGTACAGCGATAAAGTACTGGCGATAGTATTAACCGGTATGGGTGCCGATGGCCGTGAAGGGGCCCGGTTGTTAAAGCAAAGCGGTGCACGGATTTGGGCTCAGGATGAAGCCAGCTGTGTGGTGTACGGTATGCCGCAAGCGATAGCTGCAGCCGGTTTAATGGATGTAGAAGTTAGCCTGAACGAAGTAGCAACCCGCCTTATCACGGAAGTGACGCATGGATAAGCTGGCCATCAGCGGCTTTTTGTTAGCGGTGCTGGCAGTTGCCGGCGGCTTTGTTATGGAAGGTGGTGCCTTATCCACCTTGTTGCACTTTCCGGCGTTTTTAATTGTAGTTGGCGGCACCGTCGGTGCAGTTATGCTGCAAACACCTTTTAATCAATTCCGCCTCGGGTTAAGTATGTTACCCTGGGTGATTCGTCCGGCGCAGTTGCCGCTGGAGCACACCGCAGAACGTATAGTGCAATGGGGCAGTGCAGCTCGCGGCAGCGGTTTTCTTGCACTGGAAAATGATGCTCTGGCAGAACATGATGCGTTTTTACACCGTGGTCTTAATTTATTGGTAGACGGTGTAGAGCCGGCGGTGTTGCAAGATACCCTGGATGCAGAGCTGACGCTGGAGCGCGAGCGTTTGCTGCGTGGGGCGCGAATTTTTGATGCCATGGGCGGTTACAGCCCGACTATTGGTATTGTCGGCGCGGTGTTGGGTCTTATTCAGGCGATGTCGAATATTTCTGAGCCGGAATTGCTTGGCTTGGGTATCGCTACCGCTTTTGTTGCCACTATTTATGGTGTCGGTTTTGCTAACCTGGTGTTTATTCCGGTGGGCAATAAGTTAAAGAGCCTGGTGCAGCAACGCACGCTGTACCATGAACTGATCGTCGAAGGGTTGGTGTCGATTGCTCATGGTGAAAATCCACGTAATATTGAGCGTAAGCTGGCCGCTTACCATCCGGGTTAAGCAAGTATGTACCGGCATAAGCAAAAACATCAGCACGTAGAGCAAGAACAGCTTGACCGTTGGCTGGTGTCTTATGCCGATTATATGACACTGATGTTTGCGCTTTTTGTGGTGTTGTACGCCATGTCTATTGTAAAAGAAGAGCAATACAATGTACTGGCAGATTCTATTACCCGTATGTTTGAAAAGCCGGAGCAATCCGGCACCGGAGTGCCTGGCAGTGCGGTGTTAACCAAACCGGCACCGCAAAGTGAGCTGGAGTTATACGGCACCTCACTGGAGGAGGCCAAAGGCCCTGCTCTGGTTGCAGATGCAAAGCAGTTGTCAGAGGTTACGGCGAAACAGTTAGGCAGCCCATTACAATCTGTGGAGCAAAAGTTAACCCGCGCGTTGGCTAACCTGCTGGAGCAGGGCCTGGCAAAAATACAGCAGGATGAAAACTGGCTGACGATTGAACTGAGTAGTGGTTTACTGTTTGCCAGTGGCAGCGCCACAGCAACGGCGTCGGCACAGACATTGTTGGCTGAAATTACCAAAGTGATTAATCCAATCAATAATTTTATTCGTGTGCGTGGCTACACTGATAATCAACCGATTAACAACGAACTGTTCGCCTCTAACTGGGAATTGTCAGTAAGCCGGGCAACGTCAGTGCTGCGTATGTTAGAACGTTTGGGCACAGCACCACAGCGTATGGCTATTGAGGGTTTTGGTCAGTATTATCCGTTTAGCGCTAATGACAACGCGCAGGGGCGGGCCGCAAACCGTAAAGTAGTTATCGCGATTTCGCGCTACGGCTATGCCGAACAGCAGCAAACAACCAACAGCGATGAAAACGCTGAAAATGACGCCTTGCAGCGTCAGCTGGAACAGATCTCGCAACAGGACGGCAGTATCAGAGTAATCGCCCTACCCGGCGGTGGTATTCGTATTACTACGCGGCAAGACAACCCGGATGCGCAGCCGGAGCAACAACAGGAACCCTGAAGTGGTAATTTGGACGGTAGCAAATCAAAAAGGTGGTGTAGGCAAAACCACCACTACAGTAACCCTCGGCGGTTTGTTGGCGCAGCGTGGCTATAAAGTGCTGCTGGTTGATACCGATCCGCACGCGTCGCTGACGTACTATTTTGGCATCGATGCGGAAGAACTGGAAGTCAGCGTATACGACATGTTTATCCGTGGTAAAGACATCACCAGCGAAGAGATTATGCAATCACTTTGCCCCAGTGGTGTAGCCAATTTAGATATTTTGCCATCATCTATGGCGTTAGCAACCCTGGACCGCTCGCTTGGTAATAAAGGCGGTATGGGGCTGATGCTGAAAAAAGCACTGCAAAAAGTTAAAACAGAATACGATTACGTACTGATCGACTGCCCGCCGGTAATGGGCGTGTTAATGGTAAACGCCATTGCTGCCTGCGACCGTATTTTAATTCCGGTGCAAACCGAGTTCCTTGCTTTAAAAGGCCTGGAGCGCATGATTGCCACTATGGCACTAATGCGTACTTCACAGAAAAAAGATTACGCCTACACCATTATTCCGACCATGTATGACAAACGCACTAAGGCATCGCTGGAAGCGTATAAAGAGCTGAAAGCCAAATATCAGGACAGGGTTTGGTCGGCTGTTATCCCGGTAGATACCAAATTTCGTGATGCCAGCCTGGCACAAACCCCGCCCAGTGAATTTGCCTCGGCATCGCGCGGTGTGTTTGCCTACAACACCTTGCTGACTTATTTACTGCAACTGGCACCGGAGTAACGGATGAGTAATTTAATTGCCAGCCAGAAAGTGATGCAGCATTATCTGTCAGCCTTACTGACAGAGGATGATACTGATGCCGTAGTGCTGGCAGAAGAGAAAAAGCAGCAGCTTAATGCTTTGTTGTCACAGGCGGTGGTAACAGCGCCGGCAGTGAAAACTGCGGTAAAGGCTGCGCCGGCAGATGCTACGCTGGCAGATAATGCAGCGTTGGAAACCCTCAAAGCTAAATTTGCGGCGGCAGAACAGGCACAAAGCCTGGCACAGCGTGATATCCCGGTCGCTGAGCGCATTGCTCCGGTAGCGCCGGCAGTTAAAGCGGCTATACCGGTAGCGGCGAAAACGCAGCTGAAAGATTATCGTCAGGGCCGGTTTCAGGCATTGTTTTTCGACGTTGCCGGGTTAAAAGTGGCGGTGCCGTTAAAAGAATTGGGCGGTATTCATCAGTTGGGTAATGTCAGCAGCCTTATCGGTAAACCTGAGTGGTTTAAAGGTGTTATGCTGTATCGTGAACAAAAAATAAATATTGTTGATACCGCGCGCTGGGTAATGCCGGAAAAATATGATCAAACTTTGCAGCAAAAGCTAAACTATCAATATGTTATTATGCTGGGTAACAGTAACTGGGGCCTGTGCTGCGAAACCCTGATTAACACCTATGTACTGGAACAGGATGAGGTGAAGTGGCGTGAGGCAGAAGGCAAACGTCCGTGGATGGCTGGTTTGATCAAACAGCATATGTGCGTACTGATTGATGTTGACGCTATGATTGATTTATTAAACCGGGGGCTGGATATCAGTGCTTAACCGGAAAAGCTATTTATACAGGAGCTGTGCATGAGTAATTTAACCAAGCAGTCTGCCAACAAAAACGTAGCAGCCGATGTCGTATTACAGTGGGTAACATTTAAGCTGCAGGATGAAACCTACGGTATTAATGTTATGCAGGTGCAGGAAGTGCTGCGCTATACCGAAATTGCACCGGTGCCGGGCTCACCGGACTATGTACTGGGTATTATTAACCTGCGTGGCAATGTGGTAACCGTTATTGATACCCGCTCCCGCTTTGGTTTAGCGCCGGCCGATGTTACCGATAATAGCCGTATTGTGATTATTGAGGCAGAAAAGCAAGTACTCGGCATTATGGTCGATAGTGTGGCCGAGGTGGTGTATTTAAAATCATCCGAAATTGATACTGCGCCTAATGTTGGTACCGATGAAAGCGCGCGTTTTATTCAGGGCGTATCCAACCGTGAAGGCGAGTTACTTATTCTTGTTGACCTGAACAAATTGCTCAGCGAAGAAGAGTGGGAAGAAGTAAACTCGATCTAGGAACCCTTATGTGGCTTGGTGTAGCAATTCAAACCGGCCTGTTGTTGCTGTTTGCGGTCGGTATTTATATGTGGCTTGGCCGGCAGCAGCGGCAACAGCAACAGCAGCAAAGCGCGCTGGAGAAACGGTTGGAGTATGCGGCTAAGCAATTGGCCGGTAGTCAGCTTGAAGTAGAAGAGTTACGTGCCGGTATTATTGGCGTCGGCCAACGGGTGCTGCAACTGGATAGCGGGCTTAGCCAGCTTAGCGAGCAGCTAACCGCACAACTGCAGCAGTTGGCTGATAAACAGCAGGCTTTGGAACTGACAGATCCCGAGTCAAAGATATACAGCCGTGCGATGAAAATGGTGCAACTGGGCGCTGATCTCGATGAAATCATGCGCGAATGTGAACTGCCGCGTGCGGAAGCTGAATTGCTGTTTAACTTACACCAGCAAAAGCAGCAAGGCTAGCTTTTAATATCAATGCGCTGGTGAATATTGTGCCAGTTGTCCGGAAATTTCCCCTGCAGTACATATGAAAAGGCGATAAGCTCAGCAATCACAATATACAGTTGGGCGGGGATCTGTTCGCCTAACTGCAGTTGGCCCAGTAATTTACTCAGCTCATCATCCTGATGCACCAATACACCATGCTCACGTGCCAGCGCAATCATCTCCTCTGCCAACTGGCCATGCCCTTTAGCAGTAACAGTAGGCGCTTTTTTACCTTCATATTGTAAGGCTGTCGCCGTGCGCTCGCGGCCGCTTTTCTGTTCACTGTCTGTCATAGTTCTGTTTATACCTTAACTGTAAGTAAGCTGTTAGCCCTTGGCAATAAGCTGTCGGGTATTTTTCCCAGTACGCATTCTGCCTGACTTACTTCAAGCCCCTGGGCGTTGCAGCGGTCTTTCAGCAGCGGTAAAAACTGCTCGGCCAACTGTTTGGCGTGCTGCTGCTCTGTATAAAACTGCAGCTGCAATTGCTGTTGTTGCAGTTTTGCTACCACCAGTAACTGGCCTAACTGCTGCAAATCAAATTTCATTGTCAGCTGCCATTGTGTTTGTTTTTCGCCGCCTTGCTTACCATCGGCTTCGCGTTGCTCTACCTGCAACTGGCTGAATACTGACTGGCCCGCCAGTTGCAGTGGCAATTGCAGCAACAGCTGTTGCTGCGCAGCGTTATTACTGTCTAAGGTGGCTAATTGGCTTTGCTGCAAAGTACTGCTGTGACCGGCTAATTGGCGCAGCAGGTTGCCGGCCTGAGCGGGTTCCAGTTGGTTAACTAATTGCACCAAACGCTGGTTCGCCGGCATAGTGGCCAGTGCAGGCGGACGTTGCAACAGGTTGCCCAGCAGCAGTTGAATTGCCGCTGCCAAAGCACCGCCACTGCTTTGCACCGTCGCTGCCGGCTGCAGTGGCTGAAACTGCAGTAGCGATGCCAGTTGCTGCGTAATGTGTTGCGGCGTTTGTACTTTGGCGCCATCCGGTTGGCTTTGTCGCAATAGCTGTAATATCTGTTGCACCGGCTCCGGTAAGTCTGCTGTGCCGGCCAGTGGATCTGCAGTGGCCGGCAGTAATGGTAATAAGTGTCGCCAGGCTTGCTGTACGGCTTGTTGTGCTGTTTGTTGCAAGGCTGCAGAGGTATTGGAGGCATTTAGCGGTGTTTTTTCGTTACTGCTTTGGTTTGGGCTGGCGACAAATTGCAGCGGCCGGCTGATATCGTCTGCCGGCACGTTTATTTTGCTGCTAACGGGCGCAGTACTTAGCTGCAGTTGCCATTGGCCGGTTTGTTGCTGCAATTGCAACTTATACTGTGCCGGCAAGGCTGCTGGTGCTGCTGACAACACGGATTGCAGTGCTGACTGCAGCATCGGGTTCAGTTTAGTGGTATCAGCGGTGCCGGCTTGCTGATTAAATAGTCTTACCAATTGCTGTAATACTGCCGCTTGCTCAGATTTTTGTAACGTCACGCTGTTGCCGGTCGTATTGCCTTGATTAGAGTGCGCCGGCACCGCGATTAAACGCAACTGTAAGTCTGTAGTGCTGGTATCCAGTTTTAGCATTAGCTGTGCTGTAGCACCAGACAACAACGGTAGCATAGCGCTGAGCGCTTGCTGTGTTTGTGTGGATAACGGCACCGGGTTAAAGCCGGGCGCTGCCAGAGTAACGGCAGCGGCAGCTGGCAGCAGCCTGGCCGGTATTGTTGCTTGTGCAGTCGTGCTGCCGGGCACTGATATCGCCAATAACTGCCGCACTTGCGTCGCCGACAATGGAATGCTCAGAGTGTTGACGGCTGTTTGCAGTGTCAACTGCAGCTGACCGTTAGCCAGTGGTTGAAACTGCAGCTGCAGCTGTTGCAAGCTGCCCTGTGGGTTTACCGGTATGGCCGGAAGCATGGCTTGCACTGCGGCGCTGGCTGATGCCGGTAAAACAATATGCAGCGCGCCCTGCGGCGAGGGTAATTGCAACCGAAAGCGGCCATCGGTTAACTGTTGCACCTGGCTTTGATACACCTCTGCCAGCATCAGCTTAATTGCAGGGCTATCAGGCTTGTTGCCCTGCAACGGCTGCAACAGTTTATCCGGATTGATCTGGTTCATGTTTTTACCTGTTTTGCTTTGGTCCGCCATGCTGCTGCATTCGTATTATGCCGTCAATATGGTAATATGCGCGCAATTTTAACCGTCGTCGATAGTCAGAGGTTAGACATTAAACCACAGCCTTTTCACGTTTCAACCGCTCAGCCTTTGCTTGAAGGCCGCGAGTTGTGCTGTATCCGTCAGGACAGGGTGTTGTTTGAACAACAAAACCTGGTACTGCGCGCCGGTGAGCTGTTACAGGTTGCCGGTAAAAATGGTGCCGGTAAAAGCTCGTTGTTACGTATTTTGGCCGGATTGGCGCAGCCTGATGAAGGCGCGGTATATTACCGGCAGCAAACCTTAGCACAGGCCGGCGCAGGCTACGCCGCTGATTTATGTTATATCGGCCACCAAAGCGGTATTCATGAGCAACTTACTGCGCTGGAAAATGTCAGTTTTTGGCGTACAGCGTCGGGTGTGGCCGCGGCAGACGATTTTACGCTGCTGGCAAAGTTAGGGCTGGCGGGGCTGGAAGATATTCCTTGTCGTATGTTGTCGGCCGGGCAGCAACGCCGGGTGGCATTGGCACGGTTGTGGTTTGTAAAACGGCAACTGTGGATTTTAGATGAGCCTTTTACTGCACTGGATCAGGGCGCCATTGCAATGTTGCAACAGCACTTTTTGCAGCACCTGCAATCAGGTGGCGCGATAGTGCTAACCACACACCAACCACTGCAGATCACTTATGAGGCGTTAACCACGCTGGAGCTGGTTTACCGATGGTAACCTTATACCGTTTTACGCAGCGGGAGCTTCGCTTACTGGCGCGGCAAAAAGCCGACTGGCTTAATCCGCTGTTGTTTTTTGTCATTGTGCTCAGCTTGTTTCCGCTGGGCGTGGGGCCAGAGCCTAACTTATTACGTATTATGGCGCCGGGCATCGTCTGGATAGCGGCGTTGCTCAGTGTGCTGCTGGCGGCAGAGCGGCTGTTTAAAGACGATTACCGTAACGGTGTCATAGAACAGTTAGTGGCGGCACAACAGCCATTATTGAGTTTTGTGTTGGCGAAGTTAATTACCAATTGGCTTAGTACCGGTCTGCCGTTGGTGTTGCTGTCGCCGCTGGTGGCCTTGCTGCTTAACATTGATCAGGCCAGTTTAGTCGCCATGGTGTTTACCTTATTGCTTGGCACGCCATTGCTGAGCTTACTCAGCGTAATGGGTGCAGCACTTACAGTATCGGCCGATAAAGGCGGCATTTTACTGGCACTGCTGATACTGCCACTGTATATTCCGTTGTTAATTTTTGCCAGTGCAGCAATAGAAGCTGCATCCATGGCGTTACCGTATCATGGGCAGCTGGCAATTATGCTGGCAATGTTGTTGTGTGCAATGGCGTTGATCCCGCTGGCGGTGATCAGTGCATTAAAATTGAATGTGAGCTGATATGTTTAAGTGGTTGCATCCTTATGCCAAGCCTGAGACCGTTTATCATTTGTGCGGCCGGCTGTATCCGTGGTTAATGGCGTTAGCCGTGTTGCTATTGTTGTTGGGTAATATTTGGGGCCTGGCCTTTACCCCGCCGGATTATCAGCAAGGCGACAGCTATCGCATTATTCATATTCATGTGCCTTCGGCCATTATGTCGATGGGCACATACTCTGCTATGGCTATTGCGGCCTTTACCGCTTTGGTATGGCAGGTAAAAGTTGCTCAATGGTCAGTACTGGCGCTAGCACCGGTGGGCGCGGTGTATACCGCTATCGCACTGATTACCGGCATGGCCTGGGGCAAGCCAATGTGGGGCACCTGGTGGGTATGGGATGCCAGATTAACCTCTGAGCTTATTTTGTTGTTTTTGTATCTGGGCGTGATAGCGCTGAGCGGTGCTTTTTCTGACCGGCAAACCGGGGCTAAAGCCGCTTCTTTGTTAGCAGTGATCGGCGTGATTAATTTGCCGGTGATCCATTTTTCTGTCGAATGGTGGAACACTTTGCATCAGGGCGCGTCTATAACCAAGTTTGCCAAGCCGTCGATCGATCCCAGTATGCTGTGGCCGCTGTTGATCAGCATCCTGGCGTTTAAAATATTAATGTTAGCGTTGCTGTGTTTGCGCCTTCGCAATGCCATTTTACAGAACGAGCAACACCGGCCCTGGGTAAAAGCGCTGGCGGGAGGACACTAAATGCATTTTCAGTCGTGGGCAGAGTTTTGGGCCATGGGCGGTTACGGCCTGTTTGTCTGGCTGTCATTTGGTATTACCTATTTGTTGCTGGTTGGCCTGGTGGCTTACAGCCATTATCAGCATAAGCAGTTTAAACAGCAGCTGGCCGCGAGGTTAGCGCGTGAGCAACGGGTTAAGCAGTATCAGGAGCACACAGAGTAATGCAATCAAGACGTCAGAAACGCTTATTTGCGGTTTTACTGGTTATTGGCCTGTTAACCGGCGCTGTGGCCGCTATGTTGTATGCCTTGCAGCAAAATATTGATCTGTTTTACACGCCATCGCAGTTGGTTGAAGGTTTGGGCAAAGACAAAATTAAGCCACAACCCGGCCAGCGCCTGCGTATTGGCGGTATGGTAGTGCCAGGCTCCGTACAGCGGGACCCGGACTCGCTGAAAGTCAGCTTTGATTTGGTCGACACCGGCCCGGTGGTGACAGTAACGTTTGAAGGTATCTTGCCGGATTTGTTCCGTGAAGGTCAGGGCATCGTGGCCCAGGGCACATTAGTGGACCAGACAACCATCGCCGCTACTGAAGTACTGGCCAAACACGATGAAGAATATATGCCACCGGAAGTGGCCGAAGCATTAAAAGGTATCCGGCATGTACCGCCGTCACAGCTGCAACAAAAAAACAGCGACGCCAAGCCAGCAGAAGGACGTTACTAGATGATAGTTGAAGCCGGTCAGTTGGCGCTTACCTTTGCTTTTGCGCTATCGGTTCTGTTGGCCATAGTGCCGTTATACGGCAGTTTTGTCGCTAACCAGCGTTTGTTACTGCTGGCAAAGCCGCTGGCGCTGGGCCAGTTTGTGTTTTGCTTACTGGCGATGCTGGCACTGATTTACGCCTTTCGCAGCAGCGATTTTACCGTAATTAATGTGGCGCAAAACTCCAGCTCCACCTTGCCCTGGTATTACCAAATTACCGCCAGCTTTGGCTCGCACGAAGGTTCCATGCTGCTGTGGGTATTAATGCTGGCCGGCTGGACTGCGCTGGTGGCGCAGTATTCCAAAGCGCTGCCGTTGCTGTTACAAGGCCGTATTTTGGCCATTCTCGGTATTATTTTGGCTGGTTTTATCGCCTTTTCGCTGTTTATGTCTAACCCGTTTGAGCGTAGTCTGCCGTTTTATCCGGTAGAAGGGCGCGACCTTAACCCCTTGTTACAAGACTTTGGCATGATTTTACATCCGCCTACCTTGTATATGGGCTATGTTGGTTTTGCAGTGGCTTTTGCCTTTGCCATTGCGGCGCTGATGAGCGGCCGCTTTGACAGTATTTGGGCGCGTTGGGTGCGGCCCTGGGCTTTGGCAGCCTGGTTATTTTTAACCTTGGGCATTATGCTCGGCAGTTGGTGGGCTTATAACGAATTGGGTTGGGGGGGCTGGTGGTTTTGGGACCCGGTAGAAAATGCCTCCTTTATGCCCTGGCTGGCCGGTACTGCGCTTATTCACAGCCTGGCGGTAACGGAAAAACGCGGCACCTTTAAAAGCTGGACTGTGCTGCTGGCGTTGGCGGCTTTTGCGCTTAGTTTGGTCGGCGCCTTTTTAGTCCGCTCCGGCGTGTTGGTATCGGTGCATTCTTTTGCCACCGATCCCGGCCGCGGTATGTACCTGCTGGTGTTTTTATTGTTAGTGGTTGGTGGTTCTTTACTGTTGTACGGCCGGCGGATGCACTCAGTACGCAGCCAGGCGCGCTACCAGCTGTTCTCACGCGAAATGCTGCTGTGGGGCAATAATATTTTTCTGCTAACCGCCTGTTTAATCGTATTCCTCGGTACCTTGTTCCCGCTGTTTCATAAAGAGTTGGGCTTGGGGTCTATTTCTATCGGTGAGCCGTTCTTTAATCAAATGTTTTACTACCTGACCATCCCGTTTGCTCTGATGTTGGGGTTAGCCCCCTGGGTACGCTGGAAGCAACAGCAGTTAGCACCGTTAATTAAACCCTTTAGTTTGCTGGCATTAGCGGCGTTAACTCTGGCTTTGGGCGTTATGGCCAGCATGCAAACGGTGCAGGCTAATCTGGCATTAATGGGCTTATTGCTCGGTGCCTGGGTAGGTATTTCCGCGCTGGCGGAAGTAACACTGCGCATTCGTCAGTTTGGCTCTGTCGGCAAAGGTATCACTAAGTTAAATGCCAGCCACTACGGTATGACACTGGCGCATATCGGCTTTGCCGTATTGGTGGTAGGCGTGGCGATGACTAAAACTTATACCGTAGAGCGCGATGTACGCATGCAGGCAGGCGACACTGCTCATGTAGCCGGTTACGACTTTACCCTGGTGGAAGTTTATGAGCTTAACGGCGCCAACTTTGGTGGCCAGGCCGCCGAGCTGGATGTGCGTAAAGACGGCCGTTACCTTACCCATTTACACGCAGAAAAACGTTTTTATCGTATTCAGCGCACCATTATGACGGAGTCGGCGGTGCACGCCAGGTTAAGCCGCGATTTATACGTGTCGCTGGGCGAAGAGTTGCCCGGCAATGCTTGGGCGATGCGTATTCAGGTTAAACCTTTTGTACGCTGGATTTGGCTTGGTGGCTTATTAATGTCATTCGGTGCTTTGCTTGCTCTGGCAGATAAGCGTTACCGGCGCAAAACCTCAGGGCAGCCAACGGAGCCTGCTAATGCGTAAAGTATTGTTTTATGTGCCTTTGGTGTTATTTCTGGCATTAGCGTTGTTTTTACTCAGCGGCTTGTTTTCCGATCCGCGCGAGCGGGCCTCAGCGGCACTGGACACGGCATTGCCGGATTTTGCTCTGGCGGATTTGATGCAACCGCAGCATATCTGGACACCGGAGCAGCTGCGTGGCGAAGCCTTTTTGCTGAACGTGTGGGGCACCTGGTGCCCAACCTGTAATGCAGAGCTGGGCTATTTAACCGAGCTGCGTAGCCAGGGCGTTAAAATTGTCGGCCTGTATTATGAACTACCGCGCGACCCGGCATTTGACGCCCCGTTCGACTTAGCGGTGCTACAGCAGGACGTAACACAAAAGCTGGCCCAGCATGGCAACCCGTACCAATTTAATATTCTCGATTTGCAGCGTAGCCTGGCACTGGATTTAGGCGTCAGCGGAGCGCCGGAAACCTTTATTATTGATGCCAACGGCGTAGTGCGTGCACACCATATCGGTGATATCAACCCGCAGGTATGGCGTACTAAGTTGGCGCCGCTGTATCAGCAATGGAGCCAACCATGATGCGGATACTTGGTGTGTTACTGCTGTTGTGCGCTGTAAGTGGCCAGGCGCAGGAAATACTCAGCTTTGAAAATGAAACCGAACGCCAGCTGTATCAGCAGCTCACGGCAGAGCTGCGTTGTCCGCAGTGCCAAAATCAGAATATTGCCGACTCTCATGCCATTGTCGCGGTAGATATGCGGCAAAAAACCTATCAATTGGTGCGGGAAGGCCACGACAGGGCACAGGTACTGGATTACATGAAAAACCGCTACGGTGATTTTGTGCATTATCAACCACCGTTAAACCGTTATACCTTATGGCTGTGGTTATCACCGCTGCTAATGTTACTGGCATTGGCCGGCGCCGGTTTGTATCGCCGGGTACAGCAAGTACCGCAAGATGCGCAAAGTGCCGGGGCAGAGCAACAAGGGCTTGAAAGCGAGCTGGATCAGCTTATCGACCGTTACCGGAGTAAAAAAGAATGATGTGGCCGTTGTTTATTGCTGCTTTAAGCATGCTGTTGTTAACAGCGCTATGCCTGTTTTGGCCACGGCGCAGTGCGCAATTAGCGCTGCAAACCCCGGCACAGTTATTTGAAGAGCGCTTGCAATTATTGGCCCTGGCGCGCGATGCCGGCGAGCTGGCAGAGCAGGATTTTGACAGCGCGGCACAAGAGCTGAAAAGCCAGTTTGTCTTACAGCAACAAAATCAGCTGCAACAAGATAACCGCGCGGGTTGGCCGGTACCGGCGATATTACTACTGCTGGTGGCAGTTATAGTCGGCGGCGTTTACGCGCTTAATGGGCATTACCGGCAGTTACACGACTGGCAGCAAGCGCAACAAAATCTGCAGCAATACGGTGAGCGTGCATTGTTAAACCAGGGCGAGCCGTTGTCAGAGCAAGAAGTAGAGCTGTTTGCATTGGCACTGCGTACACGGTTAGCCAACGAGGGCGACGACGCTGTGGCCTGGATGTTGCTGGGCCGTATTCGTTTGTCGCAAGGTGCGGTTGAGCAGGCGATAGATGCCTTTGAGCGCGCATTGAGGCTGACACCGGAGCGGGCACCATTGCTGCTGAGCTACGCTCAGGCGCTTATTTTACTGGGTGATGATGATAGCCTGGCGCGGGCAGGCAGGGCAGTAGCAAGAGTGCTGAGCCGTGAAGCGCAAAACAGCGATGCGCTGTCGTTGATGGCGCTGATAGCCTATGAGAAAGGCGATATGGCCGAGGCCACAGCCGCGTGGCAAATGTTATTACAGCAATTGCCGCAAGATGACCCGCGTTATGATGCGGTGCAGCAACGCCTGGCTGAACTGGGCGTAGCAGATGCAACTGCCGGCCGGCAAATCCGTGTTAATTTGTATGTGGCACCAGAGCTGAAACAAGCTAACCCGGACGCCAGCTTGTTTTTATTCGCCCGTGCGGCAGATGGCGCAGCGTTACCGTTAGCGGTGCAACGTATTCCGTTACCGGAAGGAGAGTTGCAACTGGTGTTAACGGAGCAAATGGCGATGCAAAGCGGCTGGAGCCTGGCAAATTCCGACCAGGTGCAGGTAGTGGCGCGAATGTCATTGTCCGGTACAGTAGAACAACGGCCGGGAGATATTCAAACGGTGTCTGATGTATTAAATTTTGACGAGACAACACTGACAATAACTTTAAAACTGGAACCTTAATATGCGGCCTTTTTTATCGCGTCATCTTTTATTGGCAGTGGCTCTGCTGGTTTTGTCCGGTTGTGCGGCTAAGCCTGTGGCGCCGGAGCAGGCTGCTGCGTCAAGTGTAAGCCAGGCTGCTTATACTGATCCGCGTGACCCGCTGGAAACCATTAACCGGCCGCTGTGGGATTTTAACTACGATATTCTCGACACTTATCTGTTGCGCCCGGCTACTGTGGGTTACATGACAGTAGTGCCGAAACCGGCGCGTAAGGGCCTGGTTAATGCGGCAAATAACCTCGCAGAGCCGGCCAGCTTTTTAAACGGTATGTTGCAAGCCAAGCCGTCACGCTCTGCGGTAAGTGCGGGGCGTTTTTTAGTTAACAGCACCCTGGGTTTATTTGGTTTATTTGATGTGGCGACTAAAATCGGCCTGGTAGAGCAGCAGGAAGACTTCAGCCAAACTATGGCAGTATGGGGCGTGGGTGACGGCCCTTATCTGATGCTGCCGGCCCTGGGGCCAACCACAGTGCGCGGCACCACCGGCGGCCTGGTCGACAACCTGTATTTTCCGCTGGGGCTGCTTAATACGCCGCTGACGCTGACCCGCGCTTTAATTGGCGCGCTGGACAGCCGTGAGCAGTTAATGTCGATGGAAAGCCTGCTGGAAGAGTCGCTCGACCCTTATGCATTTATTAAAGAGTCTTATTATCAGCGGCAGCAGTTTAAAATATACGACGGTAACCCACCGCAGCAGGAAGAGCCGGAACTGGACGAAGATATTTTCGATGATCTGCTGGACGATCTGTAACATCAGTGGCACTAAACTTTTTAGTGCCGCTTAAAACCAATTCTGAAACCACCCCAGTGCCGGCCGTTAACATAAACCGGCACGGATAAGTCGTGTAAAATCTCGCCGGTATCCCGCTTATAGGTTTGCAGCAACATGGTTTCGGTGTGGCTGCCGCAGCGGCTGCCGGTACGGTCACTGAAAATACGTTTGGTGCGGTTTTGCAGTAAATCTTTGTCATAATTCCCGGTTAACGGCTGGCAGAACTTCTTATTATGCGTCGGGAAATAGCCCTTTCTGTCCACGGCACCGGCGTACAATACATTGGTATGCCTCGTTAAAATGGGCTCCTGAATCGTCGGAAACTGCTGATCGGTAAAGCTGTCGTAGCCGGTATGATATTTCGGTGGATTACTGCCGCTGATTTGCTGGTATTTTTCAGCAAAAACAGCGTCTGCTGTCAGTTTGTTATCGGCAATAGCCTTGCTGAACAGTTGGCCAATCTGGTCCGCTGCCTGTTGTGCTTCGCGCAAAATGTCGCTGTAAAAACTGTGCTCACTAAGGCTGTTCAGTTCGCGGTAAATGCTTTCGGTTTCTTCAGATAAGCTAATTGCCTGGCCGGCTACAGATTGGCCTTTATCGGTAATACTTTGCAAAGTGCGGCTGATGTTATCCACCGATTGCGCCAACGATACGCTGGTGCGGTTCAGTTCGCTGCCGGCTTGCTCAATTTGGCCGAAGGTGTCAGAAGATTGGGCAATCTGGCGGTTAATGTCAGTGAAGCCGGCGGCTACTCCGGTTAACTCTTGTTGTACCGCGGTGCCGCTTTGTTGCAGGTTTTGCATTTGTGCGGCGGTATGTTGGCTTTGTTGGCGGATATCGGCCAACATGGTGGCGATATCCTGCGTAGCTGCAGCCGTTTTCGCGGCCAATGCCCGCACTTCATCTGCTACCACGGCAAAGCCGCGGCCTTGCTCACCGGCACGTGCAGCTTCTATAGCGGCATTTAACGCCAGTAAATTGGTTTGGCCGGCTACCGTGTTGATAACTTCAGTAATGTGTTGGATATTGTCGCTACTGCTGCGCAGCTGCTCAAGGTCCTGCGCGGCTTTTCTGACTTCCTGCACCAGGTTGTTAATATTTTGCACTGAGCTGCCAAGCAGGGTATCGGCCTTTGCCGACGCGCTGGCGGTATGCTGTAAGGTTGCCCCGATAGATTGCAGCGATTGGGTAAGCTGCGAGCTGGTGCTGGCCAGCATATTGCTGACATCGGCTATTTTTCCGCTGTCTTCACTGCTGTGCTGAATGTCTTTAATCAGGCTATCAATGTAAAACGACACTTCGGCTGAGCCGATAGCCATATTTGACGTGGCAGCGGTGATTTTATCTGCGGTGTCAGCCAAAGCGGCTTTGCTGTTATCTGCCGCCGGGCTTACGCCTGCATCGGCTGTTGGCCAATACAGGTACAGTAATAACAATACCGCGCCGCCGAGTAACGGCCATACGGCAGAGCCGCTAAGTGTAAATGCGAGAGTTTGCACCAGCACAAACGCCAATACCAACAACGCAGGTTTAAGCTTGATGTTTTGCATAAGCGTCTCTTATTTCGACAAAAAAACTACCAATGCAGCAGTGTTGGGAAAAACACAGCAGCTGTCAATTCAGCTGTCGCCGGATAAGACTAAAGTCTGATAGCCACTTAGCTGCATTTATTCATAACGCAGCGCATCTATCGGCTGTAAGCCGGCAGCTTTGGTGGCGGGATAATAGCCGAAAAAAATACCAATCAGGCAGGAAAACCCCACGCTCATCAGTACGACATGCAATTCAATAATAGCGGTTAAGCCGGCAAAGTGCTGCAATGACAAACTAACGGCTACTGCCAGCGCTAAGCCGATGGCGCCACCCAGGCCGCAAAGTAGTACCGCTTCGATCAGAAATTGTTTCATGATCACTTTGGGCTCAGCGCCTACCGCCATGCGCAGGCCAATTTCGCGTGTACGTTCGGTGACCGACACCAACATAATATTCATAATGCCGATACCGCCTACCAGCAAGGATACTGAGGCCACGGCTGCCAGCAGGCCATTAAAAATCTGCATGGTTTCCGAACGGGTTGCGATCATTTCTGATAAATTGCGGATACGAAACGGCGGCTCGCTGTCAGTGCTGCGCAAGCGCTGACGTAACAGGCTGTCCATCTGTTGCTCTACATCGGCCATATCGCGCTCATCTTCTACCTGAACAATAATCGAGCGCACCGCTTTGGGGCTGGATAACGTCAAGCCGGCAATACGTTTACGCACCGTATCCAACGGCATAAAAATAAGGTCGTCCTGGTCATTGCCCTGAGTATTCTGGCCTTTGCCGTTAAGTACGCCAATAATGGTTACCGGCATTTTATTCACCCGTACGGTTTGCCCTAAAGCGTCGCCGGCACCAAACAGCTCGCGTTTTACGGTTTGGCCTATTACTGCTACCCTGGCGGCGCTGGCTAACTCGGTGTCGCTGAACGTGCGTCCTTCAACAACCTGCCAGCTTTGTGCCGCATAAATGCGGTTATCCACACCATGAATTTCCGGTGCCCAGTTCATATTGCCGTAGATTAACTGGCCGCTGGCACGCATGGTTGGCGCGGCAACATTGACCTGCGGAATTTGTTGTTCAATCGCCAGCGCGTCCATTTCGGTTAAACCCTGGCTACTGCCGCTGGCTTCACGGGCGCCGCCGCTAAAACGACCGCGGGCAAAGATCACAAATACATTGCCGCCCAGGCTTTTAATTTGCTGATCAACGTCATAGCGGGCGCCGGCGCCCAGCGCCAACATAATAATTACCGCTGCCACGCCGATAATAATACCCAGCATGGTTAAAATACTGCGCAACAAATTTACCCGCAGTGCCACTGCGGCTACTTTAAACAGTGTTAAGGTATTCATGCGGATACCTGCGCTAACCGTTGTTGGCGAAATTGCTGCAGCGCCACAGCGGCGTTTTGTGGCTGTGTTTTTTTATCTGCAATAAGCTCACCGTCGCGAAATGTCAGCTGGCGGCCGGCAAAGGCAGCAATATCCGGCTCGTGTGTCACTAATACGATGGTTTTACCTTGCTGATGCAGCTGTTGAAATAACTGCATGATCTCCAGCCCGGTTTCACTGTCCAGTGCGCCGGTGGGTTCATCGGCCAGCAGCAATGCCGGCTGGTTTACCAGTGCCCGCGCTATGGCTACCCGCTGTTGCTGGCCGCCGGATAACTGCGCCGGATGGTGGTCCATGCGCTGTGCCAGGCCAACCAACTGCAAACACTCGGTAGCACGGCGGATAGCCTCATGTTTCGGCGTATTACTGTACAGCAATGGCAGCATGACGTTGTCCAGGGCAGTGGTGCGCGGCAGCAAATTAAACTGCTGAAATACAAAACCAATGTACTTGTTGCGTACCCGTGCCAGCTGCGCTGCGCTTAAGCGGCTGACATCGTCGCCCTGTAATAAAATCCGGCCCAGGCTGGGCGAGTCTAAACAACCCAGCAAGTTCATAAATGTGGATTTACCGGAGCCGGACGGGCCCATTACTGCAACAAATTCGCCGCCGGCAATATTGATATCCACGCCTTTTAAGGCACGCAAATGCTGGCCACCCATTTGATAGTGTTTTTCCAGCGCCAGGGTGGCGATAACTGCTGTGGTCATGGTTAATCTACCCTTACTGCGCGTACTATTACCGCATCGCCGTCTTTTACCTCACCGCTCAGTACTTCGCTGTATTCATCGTTACTCAGGCCAATGCGGATGTTTACCGCCTGTGGCTGGCCGGTATTATCCAGCAACCATAGCTGTGCTGCGGTGCCGGTAGCACCTTTCTGCCTTGTTGCGCGCCGCTCATCGGTAAGCTTAAGGTATTGTTGATATTCCGGCTCAGAAAGCAGCATTTGCAGTTCATTCTGCAGTTTTTGCCGCTCGCGGCTAAAGGCCTGACGTGCGTCAGCCATCGGGTTGTCAGCACCTTGTGCTCTGGCTTGCTGCAGGTTATCTCTGAAGGTGTCATATAACCGGCGCACCTTAGCGGCTTTTTCAGCGTTTAACTGCAAACTGTTAATCAGCTCTGCTGCCTGGTCTGGCCGCTCGCCGGCGGCCGGGCTGTTACTGCTGCCGGCCGGTTTAAAGCGCAGTGCCGCATTGGGTACCCGCAACACCTGTGTTTGCTGGCCGCGCACAATATTTAAATTGGCCGTCATGCCCGGCAACAACAGTTGTTGCTGATTAGGGGCGTTAATAATGACTTTGTAAGTCACCACGTTGTTGGTATTGGTGGCGGCTTTGCGCACCTGGGCTACGCTGCCGCGAAAATGCTGTCCGGGATAGGCATCAACCTGAAACCTTACTTGCTGGCCTTGTTGTACCTTGCCAATGTCGGCTTCATCAACATCGGCCTCGATCTGCATCTGTGACAAATCCTGCGCTATGGTAAACAGCGTCGGCGCCGACAGGCTGGCAGCAACGGTTTGGCCGGTGTCTACCTGGCGGTCAATTACGGTGCCGTTAACCGGCGAGCGGATAGTGGTGCGGTCTAAATCCAGTTGTGCTTGCTCCAATTGAGCGTTGCGCTGCAGCAGCTGGGCTTGTGCGCTTTGAATTTGGGCATCGGCCAGTAAAATTTGCGCCTGCGCGGTTTCAAATGCTGCCAGTGCGTCATCCAGTTCACTCTGATTACTGAGTTTTTGCTGTACCAATTGTTGTTGGCGCTTAAACGCGCGTTCGGCACGGGCCAGTTCGGTATTCGATTTGGTCAGTGTCGCCTGTTGTTGCGCCAGGCTGGCTTGGGCCATTACCACATCGGCCTGCGCCTGGCGTAATTTAGCTACGTAGCTGCGGTCGTCCAGTTTGGCAATGGCCTGACCCTGGCTGACATCGTCATTAAAATCAACGTACAGCTCAGTTATCAACCCCGATACTTCGGTACCCACTTCCACGGTGACCACCGCGCGGGTAGTGCCGGCAGTATTTACCACACTTTCAATATCGCCGCGGGCCAGGGTTTGGGTTTGATACTGTATTTGCTGTGGCTCAGCACCGGCAAACAGCCAAAAGCCGGCAGCAACACTTATTACAACAACGGCAGACATCAGATAACGCAAAGCTTTTACTCCGTAAAATTGTTCCTGCTTACTATAACCAGCTGCGCGCGGCGGGCAAAGTCAACGGGGGTAAAGGTTATGTAAAGGCAATACAAAATTAGCTATTGTATAAACAGTTGCTCTTTTTCGTGAATAATGCCGTACTATAACTATGCCGTTGTGTCATTAGGGGAATGTTATGTACAGATCTTTTGTTCGTAAGCTGTCAGCTGTTGTGTTGTTAGCTGCCGGCTGCTTTCAGTTACAGGCGACTCAGTTGCAGACGACAGAGCAGCGCCTTATCCTTACTTTCGATGCGCAGGTAAGCGCCGGTAGTGTTGATTTATCGCCGGCACAGCGTTCAGGATTGGCTAACAGCAAACAGGCCAGGCTGCAGTATTTTAACCATTTACCACAACTGGCGGTGGTGGCATTGTCAGCCGGTAGCGATGTAGATGCCGCTATTGCGCAGTACAGTGCCATGCCGGGTATCGCCGCGGTAGAGCGCGATGAGCGCGTATATAAAACAGCAGAGCCAAATGATCCCGGCTTTGCAGAGCAATGGCATTTAAAAGCCGGCAGCGGCATTAATGCGGTGGATGCCTGGGATCAAACTACCGGTGATAATCAGCTGGTAGTGGCGGTAATTGATACCGGCATTGATTACACCCATGGTGACCTGGTGGATAATATCTGGCAGAACCCCGGCGAAACTGCAGCTGATGGCATTGATAATGACGGCAACGGTTATATTGATGATATTCGTGGTATTAATCCGGCAGATGACAGCGTCGACCCGATGGATGATGACGGCCACGGTACTATAGTTGCCGGCATTATTGCAGCGGCCGGTAATAACAATAAGGGCGTTACCGGAGTTAATTGGCAGTTAAAGCTGTTGGCGTGCCGCTTTATGGACATTAACGGCTCCGGCTTTGTCAGCGACGCGATAAAATGTCTGGATTACGTGCTGGATTTAAAACTAAACCATGGCATCAATATTGTCGCAACCAATAACTCCTGGGGTAGTGGTTCTCAGTCCCAGGCTTTGTATAACGCCATTGCTGAGCACAACGCCGCCGGCATTTTATTTGTTGCCAGCGCAGGTAACAGCAATTCACAAGCCAAGTTTTACCCGGCCGCCTTCGATTTACCCAATGTAATCAGCGTGGCAGCGCATGATGAACAGGGCGTAAGAGCCGACTTTTCCAACTATGGCCGCGACTGGGTGGATATTTCTGCGCCTGGTGTAGCAATTTTATCGTCTACATTAGATGATGACTTTGTTCTGGCGTCCGGCACCTCGATGGCATCGCCAATGGTGACAGGTGTGGCAGCTTTATTAAAAGCGGCAGAGCCGGCGCTGACTATGCAGCAACTCCGGGCTCGCATTTTGGCCTCCGGGGTGCCGGCAACAGACGCCTTGCTGGCTGCACAAACGGCCAGCGGTAACTTTTTATTAGCCAGTGGCCCTGGCCAAAGCGGCGCATTAAATTGTGTTAATCAGCAACTGCAACGGCGGATGTTGCCGGCCGCGGCTTCCCTGTCCGTTGCGCCAAACAGCAGTATTGGCATTGAATTGTTAAGCATAGATTGTGACGGCAACAGTGTAGCTGCCACGGTTACCGCCGGTGTTGCCAATACACCGGTAGCTATTGCCGACAATGGCGTAGCGCCTGATACCCATGCCGGTGATGGTATCTATAGCGGTAACTGGGTGTTTGACGGTAACGCTACTACGCTCAACTTTCCTGATGGCGCAGTACAAATTCAGCCCCGCAATGACAACTACTGCAGCGATAATAATGTCAGCGAAATTCCGCTGGCTGAGTGTAATGCCCTGGTGCAATTGTATTACGATACTCAGGGCCAGAGCTGGCAGCAGCAAGATAACTGGTTAACCAATAACTTACCCTGCGGCTGGTACGGTATTACTTGTACCGGTGGTCGTGTTACCGGTATTAAACTGGATGACAATCGCTTATTCGGTAGTATTGCTGCCGGTTTTGCTCAGCTGACAGAACTGCAACGTCTTAATCTGAGTTATAACAGCCTTACCGGCACCTTCCCGCAGGCAGTACTGCAACTGAGCAAGTTGCAGCGTCTGGAGTTGTGGGGTAATGCATTGGAAGGTACTTTACCGTCAGCCTTAGGTAACCTGTCGGCGTTGGTTTGGCTGGACATATCATTTAACCGCTTTAGTGGTCAATTACCGGCTACGCTTAGTAACCTCAGCAATTTGCAGCGTTTGTTTGTCGAAGATAACCAGCTGTCCGGCGCTGTGCCGTCCGGTTTGGGACAATTGTCGCAGCTTGGCATGTTATGGCTGGCAAACAACGGTTTTTCCGGCACCCTGCCGCAAACCCTTACCAATTTATCTCAGCTGTTCTCCTTGCGGTTTGACGGCACAGAGCTTTGCGCCCCGATTAACCAGCAATTTAATGATTGGTTAGCCGGGCTGCAAGAGCTGGAAGTTAACGCCGATTGTGATAATACAGCACCGCTGGTATCTGCCGGCGCGGCGCAGACGGTGGCGAGTGGCGCAGTGGTGCAATTGCAAGCCTCAGCAACCGATGCTGACGCTAATCCGTTAACGTACAACTGGCAACAAACAGATGGCCCTGCCGTTACGCTTAGCAGTACCACGACACTTGGCAGCAGCTTTACCGCACCGACAGTCAGCAGTGTAACTATTTTACGTTTTAGCTTTACCGCTGATAATGGCATTACCGCCAGTAGCAGTAATGTTGCCATAACCGTAAACCCGTCAAATAGCGGTGGCGGCAACGGGGGGGGAAGCAATAATGGCGCTAACAATGGCGGTAGCGGTGGTGGCAGCAGCAGTGGCTGGTGGTTAGCCGCCCTTGGCTTGTTATGCTGGCGCCGGCCAACACAGCCGGGCTAAAGCCACTACAATGCCCGGCTGTGTTGGCCGGGCGGCAACAAATAAACATATATAACAACGCATAAAAACAGGGTAACAGTACAGGGTGAAACAGTTTTTCTTAACGATTTTGTGTTGCTGCAGTGTCTCTGTTGTTGCTGATACCCATGTCAGCAATAGCTATGTGGCGCCGCTGATTGCCGACTTTGATCAATATTTTGCCGGTCAGTTAACGCAGCATGATATTCCGGGTGGCGCTTATGCCATAGTGCAGGGCAACAGAATTATTGCTACCGCCGGATTTGGTGTACGCCAGCAAGGCAGTATTGAGCCGGTAGACCCTTATACTGTTTTTCGTATTGCTTCAGTGTCAAAAACCTTTGCCGGCGGCCTTGCCGGCATTTTGGCGGCAGAGGGGCATTTCAGTTGGGACGATAAGCTGGTGGATTACCTGCCGGGCTTTTCGTTCAAAACTAAGCGCTACAATCAGCAGTTAAAACTGGCGCATTTATTGTCGCAAAGTACCGGTGTTATGCCCAATGCTTATGACAATCTGATTGAAGCCAACTTACCGCTGGAGAGCATACTGCCGCAATTTAGTAAAATTGATCCGCTGTGCCCGCCAGGTCAGTGCTATGGCTATCAAAATGTGTTGTTCAGTTTAATTGAGCCGGTTATTGAACAGTCTACCGGTAAAAGCTACGCCGAATTAATGCAGGAGCGTATTTTTACCCCGTTACAACTGCCCACCGCATCGGTAGGGTTGGATGGTTTTTTCAGCACTGAAAACCGTGCCATGCCGCATGTCAGAGCGCGTGGCAAGTGGCATGACGTTGAGGTGGCTGAGAGCTACTATCGCTTTAGTCCGGCTGCCGGCATTAATGCCAGCGCCATAGATTTAGGCTACTGGCTGATAGCACAACTGGGGCACAATCAGGCGGTATTCCCCGATGAATTACTGCAGCAGCTTACCGGCAAACGGGTGAAAACCCGCCGTGATCTGCGCCGTAAAGAATGGCGCCGCTATTTAACCGATGCGCACTATGCTCTGGGCTGGCGGGTTTACCAGTTTGGCCAGGATGAGCTGATTTATCACGGTGGTTGGGTAAAAGGCTATCGCGCCGAAATTGCCTATTCGCGCGAGCATCAGTTGGGGTTAGTGATGTTGATTAACGCTGAATCGAACATGATTAACGAGCTCGGCACCTATTTTTGGTCCGGTATGCTTACCGCTATCCGCCAGCAACAAACGGCCGATGCCAGCGAGACTGATTTTTCTACCGTGCAGGATTAACTGTCTGTTAGTTTCACCGGCGACCAGTTGTAATTGTAAATGTGTTTAACTGCAACTGGTGCCAGTCAGCTGTTATGGACGCACAGCAATTACCTCTATTTCTACTAACATGCCCTCTGCTACTAAACCGGCTATTTGAAAAGCCGAACGGGCCGGCAAATTGGGTTGTTGTTTGGTACCGAAAAACTGCGTATAACCACGCATAAAACCGGCAAAATCCATCTTACCGTCCAGCGCTTCATCGCCCACCAGAAATACCGTCATTTTTACCACATCTGCCATGCTCAGCTGTTTGCTTTTCAGGCTGGCTTCAATCTGTGTCAATACATTTACCGTTTGTTGTTCGGTATTGCCCCAGTAAGCGGCAGAGTTTTTTTCTGCGCTGCTATCCAATGGCGACGGTACCTTGCCGCTTTCATAGATCACAGCTTTAGCCGCAGGCACTTCTACTGCTGCGGCTATCGGAAAGCTGCTGTTATTCGGCAAAGGGTAGCGGGTTATATCCGCAGCCTGGCTATAACTGCTGAACACCAGTACCGCTGCAGTGCAAAAACTCAGTTTCATTTATGTATCCTTATTATTTTGAGGAAGAAGCTAAAGTGTCAATATAGGCTACTACATCATCAATAGCCTGCTTGTCCGGCAGGCTTTGCGCAAACGGGCGCATAGTGCGGCCGTAGGTATCGTCTGCCTGGTTACCGCGCCAACCATTTCTGAAAGCAATAAGTTGCTGCGCCAGATACCCGGGTTGCTGACCAGCCAGCGGCGGTGCCTTAAGTTGGGCGTTACCTTCGCCATTGCTCCCGTGGCAGGCCCGGCAAGTCTGGTACAACAGCCGGCCGTGCTGCACATCATGTTCTATGCTGCCTGGTGTTGGCTTTGCCACCGGCTTAATACTGCGGATAAAAGCAATGGCCTGATGTATTTCGGTATCGCTCATGATGCCGGCAACAGCTTGCATTTCTTTGCCGTGCGTATCATCCTGCGCCCCACCGCGCCAATTGTTGCGAAAAGCGACAAACTGCTGCTGCAAATACCAATCCGGCAGTATGCTCAGGTTTGGTGCTTGTATGGCAGCATTGCCCTGTGCGGCAGAGCCGTGACAAACCAAACAATAGCGGGCGTTTGGTTGCTGCGAGTCGGCCACGGCGGCATTACTCGGTAAAAACGCCACCGACAGCAGCACTATAAGCAGTTTGTTCATGCCATAACTCCTGTGCTGTGTTTTTTGCCGCGTGTCGCTTCGCGGCGTTCAATGTCTGCTAATGCATGCCACGCTGAGCGCACTGCACCTTCCTGCCAGCCAGGATGCATACTGAGTTGATCGCCAATTAAGTAGTGGTTTCCGGCCGGCGCCTGCAGTTGCGCAAAGCCGGTTTTTTGTAACTCTTCTGACCATACTGCACCGCAGCCAAGCATATGGTTCATCCGTTGCCAACAAACACTTACGCCGCTCTCAATATACTGCGCGTAGTTGGCGTGTACTTTAGTCCCCTGAGCAATGGCTGCCGCTATCCGCTGCGGGTGTGTCATCGCAGCAAAGCGGTCCGAGATTTCCGGTACCCAGCTGTAGGCGCCAAGCAAAATGCCTTTGGCCTTAAACGCATCATGGTGCGGGTACCAAATTTGCGTAATGTCCTGGTTAGTCCAGCTGATGCCGCTGTAAATATCTTCCTGCTCCCAAAAGCGCTGCTTTGCCTGCAAGCCTATTTTGGTTAGTTTGCCACGGCCCAGCCGGCGCATCACGGCAAGATAAGTAGCCGGTAAATTACTCTCAATACCACTAACCAATTGCGCAGGTATGCAATTCAGGCAGTAGTCGGCTTGCTCTGTGTGGTGTTCACCTTGCCGCAAATAAGTCACTGCCACACCTTGCGGTAGCAACTGAATATTAGTCACCTGACAGTTAAGCTGAATATCAGTTGTCAGCTGGCGTAAAAAGGCCTGAACTATGTTGTCCATACCGCCGGCGGGAGTCATTAATGCCGGAGCCTGGTCGGCTATTTCGGCAAAGTGCATAGCACCGGCGGCAAAATTACTGCGCAGTAAATCTGCCAGTGGCCTGGTTGGTTTTATGACGCCCGGTGCGGTAATTCCGCCGCTGGCATAACCGGCTCGTTCTGAGCCACGATAACGCAGATCAGCTGTTAAATCGCCGTAGGCTTTGGCAAAGTCGATAAACTTTTCCATGTCCTCTGCATTAAAAGGTAATTCTGCTGTTGCAGCAGCGCCGGCAGATTTTGCCAGCAATTCACCGATAAAGCCGCGCACATCAGCTTCGTACTCACGAATGCGCAGCGGTTTGCCGCCGAATACGGCATCATCCTGGGTGTAGCAATTTTTGTTGTGATTACTGAACAACTGCAAATCGACACCGAGAGTGCGGCAATAATGCAAAATAGCACTGTGGTGTGCCGGAATACGGGCTGCACCGGCGTTAAAATACAGGTTGGGGGCGGCGTCAAACGGGCAAATTTGCGGTGCACCAAGCTCGTCAATAAAATCGCCGTGGCGCAGTGTCATTACTCTGCCGCCAACGCGGTGTGAAGCTTCAATAATCCTGCAGCTGTAACCGGCGCGCTCTAACTCATAAGCCGCGGTCAGGCCGCTGATGCCTGCGCCTAAAATTAATATTTTGCGCTGCTGTCCTGCTAAAGGCTTAAGTGTCACCGGGCTGGCTTTCAGTGGCGTTGTCGTCAAACCAAATAAGCCGGCGGCGTGCAATACCGCTGAGCTGCCACCGGCTTTGGCCAGCAGATTCAGGCATTGGCGCCTGGTTAGGGGGGCTTTAAGGTAGTTATTCATAAAGAACGAATTCCGCTGTAAAAACGGCACTAAGCTGATGTCAGCTTAGTGCACGAACCGGTTTTCCGGTACGTCAGAACTGGTATACAGCCCGCACGTAGTACATACCGCCGTTGAAGCCGTAAGGCGTAGTCGTCGGGTATTTTGCCCCGGCTATGCCGCCATAGGGGTTTTCGTCCGGATACTTGTTAAAGGCGTTTTGTGCACCCAACACCAGCTCAAGCTCTGCAGTAAGCTTATAACCCAGTTCCAGGTCAACTGTTACAGCAGAACCTTCGTCAATAGGCAGGCTGCCGTCATCCAAATGCGCTTCCCAGAACGAGCCATAGTAGTTAAGCCGGGCCAGGGCCCGCCAGTTGTTCTCTTCGTGGCTAAACGACAAGCTACCCCGGGTGTTGGGCAAGTTTTCTTCTAACTGGCGCACTTTGGTTTCGCCGACGTTGGTGGTTAACGGGTCCAGCGTAACTTCGGTATCGTTCCAGTTAAACACCAGGTTTAGTTTGCTGCGGCCGCGGCCTATATCTATATCCTGGCTTACCACCAAATCGATACCCTGAGTGCGGGTATCAAAGTCATTGGTAAAGAACAAAATACTGGAATAACTGCTGGCGTCACTTACCCCCATAGCCAGCAGGGCAGCGATATCCTCTTCCTCTAATGTCAGCGGCGAGGTTTGGCTTAAACGGTCGGTTACTTTAATGTTGTAGTAATCCAGCGACACGTGCGTTGTCCCCAGGTTCATTACCGCACCGAAGGAGAAGTTTTCTGACTCTTCCGGTTTTAACGGCTTACCGCCTTTTTGAATCGAAATAGGGTTGTCCGGCGGCAAGGTTGCCTGATCTTCCAATCCGTTCGGACCAAAAGCGGTAGTCACGTTAATCACTTTGCTCTGGCCGATAGTCGGTGCCCGAAAACCGGTGCCTGCGGCAGCACGCAGCGAAAAACTGTCCGTCAGATGATACAGCGCCGATACTTTCCAGTTCGTGGTATCACCGAAATCGGTAAAATCCTCATAACGCAGGGCGCCGTTTAACATCAGGTCGTCGGTAACCCAGGCTGAAGCATCAGTGTAGAACGACAGGTTACGCCGGGTAAAAACACCGGCGGCTTCCGGTTTAAAACCGGGAAAGCCGTTAGAGCCTATGCCAAAACCCTGGCTGGCCAGCGGCCCTACGGTAAAAGACGGCACATCACCTGCTTTTACTTCAAAGATATCTTCGCGCCACTCCACACCACCGGCCAGTATTAATGGTTCAGCCAGGCCGGCGTCAAATTCACGGAACATATCCAGGTTCAGGCCAATTTCGGTTTGCACATAGGTGCCGGGATCAAATGAGGTTGGCGTTTCCGGACCCATCGACGGGTTAATGGTGTTGCTGATAGAAAAATCTGCCTGACTGCGACCATAAGAGGCACTCATATCAAACATAATATCGTTGAGCCATTCGCCTTTTACGCCACCGGCAATAGAGGCATCATACACGGTGCCACCAAAGCGTGGGGTAAAGCCGCCGGGCAACATTTCGGTAAAAGCCCAACAGTTTGCATCCGCAGTTATGGCGGCCAGATCGGCAGCTATGGGAATACCATTTTCATCCAGGCGCAGTGCCGGGCAACTGACACCATCATCCGGGGTCAGGTCACCTACCAGCACAGTATCGTATTCTACATCGTCTACGGTAACCGGTGAGCCTTGATATACACCGCTGCGGTTGGTTGGGTTGCGGTAATAAAAGCCGCCTTCTACTTCGCGTTTGGCATAGTTGCCAAAGGCATAGGCGTCTTTGCCGTTACCTAAGTCCAGCTCAAAGTTGGCAAACAGTTTTAAATCGTCTTTAATTTGCGGCGAGCCCCAAATTTGCGCGGGGTTGGCTACTGCGGTATTACCGGCGGCAATTAGCCCGGCGGCATCATCCCGTTGCACACTGCGGCTGGTTGCATCGGCGGTGCGGTATTCAAAACTAAAGTTGGCCGAGCCTTTGTCAGTAAACGGCAAGCCGATATTACCGGCAAATTGATCGCTGGCACCGCCATCGTAGTATTCCCCCCATTTTGCTTCCAGCATGCCGCCTTCACTGGCGTTTTTCAGTTGGAAGTTCAGTACCCCGGCAATAGCATCCGAGCCATATTGTGCTGCAGCACCATCGCGCAGCACTTCGACCTGGCGAATAGCAATGGCTGGGATCACGGAAATGTCCGGTCCCTGGGCTCCGTCCGAAATACCACCGCCTAAGAAGGCGATAACAGCGGCACGGTGGCGGCGTTTACCATTTACCAGCACCAGTGTTTGGTCCGGACCCAAACCCCGCAGGTTGGCCGGGCGGATCAGTGTTGCGGCGTCGCTGATAGGTTGAGCATTAATATTAAAGCTGGGCACCATAGTGCTCAGCAGATTCAGCATGTCGGAGTTACCCTGGTTGGTAAACTCTTCACCGCCGATAATGTCTATAGGTACCGGAGATTCGCCCACTGAGCGTGGTGCAGACCTGGAACCAACTACCGCAATTTTTTCTACCGGTTCAGCGTCGCTTTGCGCCGCCTCATCTGCCCACGCTTGCGGTTGGGAAAGCATCGCCATTGCGACTGTGCCAAAAAGCGCAACTTTGATGCAGTGTGCTACTGAATTTTTATTATATTTCATCTGTGTTCCCATATTCGTTAATCTTTAATTAAAAATGATTAATATCAAATTGTTGAAAGATGAAAACGCCACAATTTTTTGCGCTTCAGTAGCATTAATGCAAAGAGTGTGCGCAAATTTTGCGCGCCTCGCCTGCGAAGGTGTAGCCAGGGGAGGGGTTGGTTAACGATAGTTAATTAAATTAATTAACAAAGTGGGGTGTAGCGCTTACATTTTCTGGGGCTAAGACAAAACATGCTGTTAATAAAGCGGCGGGAAATAGCCGGAAATTTTTTTCGGCTAGCAGGTATATAAGCAATATATGTAGTAAAAACAAACTGCTGGACACCCCATAACAGGGCAAAATGTGCAGTGATGGTGCGTAACAGATTGCACTGTTAGTGCCCGGCTGTTAGCGGTGCTTTTTGGTACACATCCAGCTGAAAGTCGACATCAATTTGCGGCAGCGTGGCGGCAAATTGCTGTTTTTGCTCTGCGCTGAATTTCCACGCCAGTGGCACCATTTGTATCAGTGCCAGCACGTCTGCCGGTTGGCTGAAACTCAGCTGATATTGCAGCCGTTGCCGGCTCAGGTGGCTAAAACCGTTAATGGCTTCCACATCGTCGCTGTGCAGCCGCACCGTGTCGTACACAGCTTGTTTTATTTGCAGCAGATGCTGTGGGCCGGGCGTTACCGTAACCAAATGGCCGCCGGGTTTTAACAGTCGTTGCAGCTCTTCCGGTTTAGACGGCGCATAAATGCGCACTATGGCGTCAAAAGACTGCGCCGCAAACGGCAACTGGTACACACTGGCCACACTAAACTGAATAGCACTGTTGGCTTTGGCGGCAAACTTAATCGCCGCTTTGGAGATATCAACGCCATATACTGTCGCGCCCGGCAGTGCTTGTTTAACCTGCGCCGTATAATAACCCTCGCCACAGCCGGTATCTAATATGCTTTTTGCTGCCAGCGGGGTTAGTGTGTCACATACCGCCTGCGCCAGCGGGGCATACCAACCGGCATGCAAAAAGGCCCGCCTGGCTAACATCATCTCTTTGTTGTCGCCAGGGGCTTTAGAGTTTTTTTGCTGCACCGGCAGTAAATTAACATAACCTTCGCGGGCAATATCAAAGCTGTGACGATTGGCACACTGATACTGTTTATCATTAAGCGCCAGCGGATTTTGGCACAGCGGACACAGGTACATAGCAACTTCCGGCCGGAAAAAAGGCCGACAGTGTAGCAGCACAGCAGTGTTTTCGGCAAAGGCTTGCTATACTGGCGGCATTGTTAATTTAGCCTCGTGTCGGGTGATAAGCTGCTGACATGAACAAGCTGGCCGGTTAGAACCTGCTGCGCACAGCCAAAGAGTGTCTGAGTGAGCGCGCAAGCGTGAGCGAGTTGCTTTGGCGAGCACAGCAGTGTTGTAACGCAAGGCCTGCGATTACACTGATGTTGATACCGGAGCACCAATGCAGGATTTAGAATTGTGGACGCTGGACGAGTTATGTGACCACGCATTTGATATTTTTGAAGAACTGGCGTCAGAAAACCTGACCGCAGCAGACTACACACTTTACCAGCAACACTATGAAGCACGCGGCTATGTCGACTTAGCCATTCCGGGTGAAGACTGGGTAGAAATGATGATGCAGGATCTGGAACCCGAGCTGCACTACGAAGCACAAATAGGCTTAACCGGAGAAAACGGCGAAGCAGATATCGTGTTAGCGCGTATTCTGTTAAGCCGCGAAAAACACGAAGCGTTATGTCATGCCCAATGGCGCGGTCAGTAAAATAAGGTGGCGCGGCCAGTAATATGTAAAAAGTGGCGTGGCCAGTAAGTTATTTTTACATCACCCCAAATAAAAAGGGTCGGCATTGCCGACCCTTTTGCGTTAATGCACGCCGTGCATACGTTTTCTCAACCAGGGGCTGATAAACAACATAAATACACCAAAGCCTACACCGACATAACACAGAAAGCTGAACAGCTCCGTGTAACCTGCCAGCGCCGTGCTTACTTCAACTACTTCGCCGGCCGGCACATCTATCGCTGCCAGTTTCGCCAGTTGAGTCGCCAACAATTCTGAGTATGCCGTAGCCAGGAACCAGGCACCCATCATAACGCCAACCACTTTAGGCACCGCCAGCTTGGTTACTGCCGATAAACCTACCGGAGATAAACACAGCTCGCCCATAGTGTGCAGCGCATAGGCCAGAATCAACCACCAGGCGGCAACATAACCGGCTTCATTCGGAAACTGCGCGCCCAGCACCAGAGCACCAAAGCCTAAACCGGCCTGAATAATACCCAGTGCAAATTTAACCGGGGTACCGGGTTCTAAATTGCGTTTTGCCAGAAAAATCCATAACCAGGCAAACAACGGTGCCAGGGTAATAATAAAAAAGGCGTTTAAAGAACCAAACTGACCGGCTGTGGCGTCATAACCCAGCACATTGCGGTCCATTACGCGGTCGGCATACAGCGTCATTGACGAAGCAGATTGCTCAAACAGCGCCCAGAACACCACGGTCGACATCGTCAGCACAATCAGCACTATCATGCGGTCGCGCTCTTCTTTGGTACACTGGGTAGTAATAAACCAAATTATGCCAACCAACACGATAAACGACATACCCAGCAAAGTACTGTGTACTACAGCGTTGTACTGTACCAGTTGCCATACAACGGCCAGTGCCGGCAGCGTTGTCAGATAAATCAGCCATTCACGGTTAATACCGGCAAATACCTTTTCCTTTAACAGCGCCGGATTTGCTGGTTCGGCATAGCCATACAGGTATTTTTGTCCGGTTAAAAAGATAATTAACCCCACCACCATACCAATACCGGCCAGGCCAAAGCCATAACCCCAACCGTAAGTTTCGCCTAAATACGTCACGCTTAAGGTAGCAATAAAAGAGCCCAGGTTAATACCCATATAAAAGATGGTGAAGCCGGAGTCACGCCGCGCATCTTCTTTACCGTACAGCTGGCCGACGATAGTGGAGATATTCGGTTTTAAAAAGCCGACACCCATAATGATCAGCGCCAGCGAGAAGTAAAATACCTGAATAGCGCCGGTATCCTGTACCACTACACCGTCTTGTACATAGGCCTGAAAGCCCTCATACGCCAGGCCAAGGTGGCCAAGACATAGTAAAACAGCACCAAAGGTAACGGCTTTGCGCATACCTAAGTAGCGGTCGGCCAGCATGCCGCCGATAACCGGCATGGCATACACTAAACCGGCATAACTGCCCAGCACATCCAGGCCGCCGGCATCACTGAATAAATGGTACTTTGTTAAATACAGTAACAGCAGGTATTTCATGCCGTAGAAAGAAAAGCGTTCCCACATTTCAGTGAGAAAGCACACATAAAGCCCGACCGGGTGGCCGAGAAATTGCGGCTGGTTGGCATTCGCCACCGCAACAGTGTCAGTTGTAGTCATGGGATCCCCGGAATTATTAGAATTATCTGCTTCTTTAGTTAATGCTGAAGCTCAGCGGATTATGCAGATGTTCCGTGGTGTTGTCATCTGTTGGCGCAGTACTAACGGACAAAATGCATAAAAATGCGGTTTTGTTGCAGCTTGCCGCCTCAGTTCGGAAACAACTGCCGGCGCACAGCGGCAAAATTTTTGCGGCACAGTGCAAAGGTTAGCGGGCGGGTAATGGCAGGGTAGGCCAGCACCAGCAACACTATATAGCCGGCAATAGCCCAACCCTCAGCACGGGCTATTAATAAAAACAACGGCACCAGCACCAGCAGCTTAACGATATTCAGCGTAATTTTAGTCGGTACCGGCAGTTTATCTGCCGCGCTGCGGATCACGGCCATGCGCTGGGAAAAGCTTAACCCGGCAAGTTCGGGTATTTTTTGACTGTTCAGGTATAACATCTTCAGATCCTTATCTTTGCCGTCGCTAGTTTAGCGGTTCTTACTATCGCTTTAAAAGCGCTTTTGGTAAGCTTTACGCCAATTGCACAATCAGGGATCTTTGATGATAAAAGTACTCAGCGTATTTGGCACCCGGCCGGAAGCCATCAAGATGGCACCTTTAGTTAATCTGCTGAAACAACAAAGCGATATCGACAGCCGTGTTTGCGTTACCGGCCAACACCGGGAAATGCTCGACCAGGTACTGCAATTATTTGATATTAAACCAGAGTATGACCTGGCTATTATGAAAGCCGGCCAGGATTTATATGACGTAACCACCAGCATACTGCTGAATATTAAACCGGTGCTGCGTGATTTTAAACCCGACGTGGTATTAGTGCACGGTGACACCAGCACCACCTTTGCTGCAGCACTGGCCTGTTATTATGAAAAAATTGCCGTTGGCCATGTTGAGGCAGGTTTGCGCACCGGTAATATCTACAGCCCCTGGCCGGAAGAAGCTAACCGCAAGCTTACCGGCGCTATTACGCGGTTTCATTTTGCTCCTACCGACACCTCAAAACAAAACTTGCTGAATGAGCAGGTTAACCCGGCACATATCGTAGTAACCGGTAATACCGTTATTGATGCGTTGCTGCAGGTAGTGAAAAAAATCGACAGCGACAGCGCCTTAAGTGCCGGTTTTGCTAAGCAGTTTCCGTATGGTCAGAACGGCCGCCAGCTGGTGTTGGTCACCGGGCATCGCCGTGAAAGCTTCGGCGCCGGCTTTGACAATATTTGTGCAGCACTAAAACAAATCGCTGTGCAATTTCCGGATTGCGATATCGTCTACCCGGTACATTTAAACCCCAATGTGCGTGAACCGGTATTCCGCTTATTGTCTGATGCACCGAACGTACATTTAATTGAACCCCAGGACTACCTGCCGTTTGTTTACCTGATGAGCCGCAGCACCCTGGTGTTAACCGACTCCGGCGGTATTCAGGAAGAAGCGCCATCGCTGGGTAAACCTGTACTGGTTATGCGCGATACTACAGAGCGGCCGGAAGCTGTGGCCGCCGGTACCGTAAAACTGGTGGGCACCAACCAGGCGCGTATTGTAGAAGAAGTCAGCAAGTTGCTGACCGACAAGTCATACTATGACAGCATGAGCTTTGCGCATAACCCCTATGGTGACGGCAACGGCTGTCAGCGTATTATTGACGCCATTAAAACAGACGTTAGCAAAGCGTAACGCCGCCGGCTGAAGACGAGATACTAATGCATAAATTACTGACAACGCAGCATAAGTGGCTGGTAACAGGTTGCGCCGGTTTTATCGGCTCCAATTTGCTGGAAACCTTGCTTAAAGCCGGCCAGCAAGTCGTGGGGCTGGACAACTTTGCCACCGGCCATCAGCGTAATCTGGACGAAGTACAGGCGCTGGTTACTCCTGCGCAGTGGGCTAACTTTAGCTTTATTAACGGCGATATCCGTAATCTCAGCAGTTGCCAACAGGCCTGTGCCGGCGTTGATTATGTGCTGCATCAGGCTGCGCTTGGTTCGGTACCGCGTTCAATTAACGATCCCATTACCACTAACGACACCAATATCGGCGGTTTTTTAAATATGTTGGTTGCCGCCAGAGACGCCGGGGTAAAACGTTTTGTTTATGCGGCGTCCAGCTCTACTTATGGTGATCATCCGGCACTGCCCAAGGTTGAAGACGTTATCGGCAAACCCTTATCACCTTATGCTATTACCAAGTATGTAAACGAGCTGTATGCCGATGTGTTTTCCCGCAGCTACGGTTTTCATTGTGTCGGCTTGCGCTATTTTAATGTATTTGGCCCACGGCAGGACCCCAACGGCGCTTACGCCGCCGTGATCCCGAAATGGACTGCCGCCATGATAGCCGGGCAAGATGTGGTAATTAACGGTGATGGTGAAACCAGCCGCGATTTTTGCTTTGTGGCTAATGCGGTGCAAGCCAATATTAAGGCGGCTCTGGCTAATATTGAACAAAGTGAAGTGTTTAATGTGGCGGTAGGCGACCGTACCAGCCTTAACAGCTTATTTAATGCCATTGCCGCCACCCTGGCCGAAAACGGTGTGCAATACAGTAAAACACCGGTTTATGCGGCATTCCGGCCGGGCGACGTGCGCCATTCTCAGGCCGATATCAGTAAAGCCACGACTATATTGGGCTATCAGCCGCAGTACCGTATTCTCGATGGTTTAAAACAGGCGATGCCCTGGTACATTAAGCAGCCATAAATCAAAGCACAGTAACCAAAATAACGTAAACGGACTTACACAGGATTTTAGTATGAAAGATATCGCACACAGTCAAATAGCTATTATCGGTTTGGGTTATGTCGGCCTGCCGCTGGCGGTCGAATTTGGTAAGCATTACCCTACGCTGGGCTTTGATATTAACAAAGCCCGTGTTGCCGAGCTGCAACAAGGCCTGGACCATACGCTGGAGGTCAGCAGCGACGAGTTGGCTGAATCCGGCCAGCTGAGTTACAGCTGCGAGCTTGACGACTTGCGCCGCGCCAATGTGTATATCGTTACGGTACCTACACCAATAGACGAACATCGCCAGCCGGATTTAACGCCACTGATTAAAGCATCCGAAACCTTAGGTAAAGTGATTAAAGCCGGTGACGTGGTTATTTATGAATCTACCGTGTACCCGGGTGCCACAGAAGAAGACTGTATTCCGGTTATCGAGCGCGTATCCGGCTTAAAATACAATGTCGATTTCTTTGCCGGCTACAGCCCGGAGCGGATAAACCCTGGCGATAAAGAGCACCGCGTTACCACCATTAAAAAAGTCACCTCCGGTTCAACGCCTGAAGTAGCAGAGTTTGTTGACAGCCTGTACCGCAGCATTATTACCGCCGGTACCTACAAAGCCAGCTCTATTCGGGTAGCAGAAGCGGCTAAAGTCATTGAGAACACCCAGCGCGATTTAAATATCGCCCTGATTAACGAACTGGCAGTAATCTTTAATAAACTGGGTATCGATACTGAAGAAGTATTATTAGCGGCCGGTACCAAATGGAACTTCCTGCCGTTTCGGCCGGGCTTAGTCGGCGGCCACTGTATTGGTGTCGACCCGTACTATTTAACCCATAAAGCCCAGGCTATCGGTTACCACCCCGAGGTAATCCTCGCCGGAAGACGCATTAACGACAGCATGGGCCGTTACGTGGTTAGCGAGCTGGTTAAGGTCATGGTAAAACGCCGTATTCATGTAGCCGGCGCCAAAGTGCTGGTACTGGGGTTAACCTTTAAAGAAAACTGCCCCGATATCCGCAACACCAAGGTGGTAGACATTCTGGCCGAGTTAAAAGAATACGGCGTAGAAGCCGATGTGTTCGACCCCTGGGTAGACGCTACAGAAGCGCAGCATGAGTATGGCCTGCAGCTTATAAAACAGCCACAACAAGGCATTTACGATGCGGTAATACTGGCAGTAGGTCATAACGAGTTTCGCCAGCTTGGCGCCGCCGGTATTAAAGCCTTAACCAATAGCAGCGGTATAGTGTACGACTTAAAATACGTACTCAGTGCTGCCGACAGCGACTTACGGCTGTAAGCCGCTATCATGCTTCTACTGCGGCGCTGCGCTATAGTCTGTACATATTTAGTAAATATCCGTAACTGATGAACATAACCCCAACCAAATTACCCGGCAGTTTACTGTTTGAACTGCCGCGCTTTAGTGATCAGCGTGGTTTTTTCCAGGAAAACTTCCGTGCCGCTGCTTATCAGGCAGCCGGAATTACACAGCCGCTGCTGCAGGATAACTGGTCGCGCTCGGTAAAAGGCGTGCTGCGCGGTATGCATTTTCAGCGCACACAGCCACAGGGTAAGTTAATCAGTGTGCTGCGCGGTGAAATTTTTGATGTCGCCGTCGATATCCGCCCCGGGTCAACCAGCTTTGGCCAATGGCAGGGCATAGTGCTGTCAGAACACAGCGCACAGCAGTTATGGTTGCCGCCAGGCTTTGCCCATGGCTTTTTGGTGTTATCCGATATTGCCGACGTGCTGTATAAAACCAGTAGCTACTATAACAGTGCCGACGAGGGCAGTTTTTGCTGGAACGACAGCGACTTGGCCATAGCCTGGCCGCAGCAGCCAACGCAGTTATCCGCGAAAGATGCTGCGGCACCGGCTTTTTATCAGGCACTGGCATGAAACTGCTGTTACTGGGTAGCAATGGCCAGTTAGGCCAGGCTTTTTTACACCAACTGCTACAATTGCAACAACAGCGGTCACAGTTTCAAAGCCTGGCGTTAAGCCGCAATCAGCTGGATATTACCGATAGCGTAGCCCTTGCTGCGCAAATGGCCGCGTACCGGCCGGATATAGTGCTTAATTGCGCCGCTTATACCGCGGTAGATAAAGCAGAGCAGCAAGCTGATGCCTGTTTCGCGGTAAACAGCAGCGCAGTGCAACAATTGGCAACGCTGTGTCAGCAGCACAACAGCTTATTGGTGCAGTTCTCTACCGACTATGTATTTGCCGGCACAAGAGCGCAGCCCTATACCGAACAACAGGCTACTGCGCCGCTTAATGTGTATGGCCACAGCAAACACTCAGCAGAGCAGGCAATACAGGCGGTTTGCAGTAAGTATTTAATTTTCCGCAGCAGTTGGCTGTTTAGTGAATATGGCCATAACTTTTACCGCACTATGCTGCGGCTGGCACAACAACAGCTTGCGGCGGCAGAACAAAGCCCGGCACAGCCGTTATCGGTAGTTAATGATCAGTTTGGTTGCCCAACCTATGCCGGCGATCTGGCAGCCATAGTGCTGCAGTTGCTGCAGCGTTATCAGCAGCAGGGCAGTTTAGCCTATGGGGTTTATCATCTGGCGGGGCAGCCTGCCATTAGCTGGTATCAGTTTGCTAAAGCCATTTTTGCTAACCAGCAACCGGCTATCACAATTGTGCCGGTTAGCAGTGCCAATTACGCCGGCGCAGCAACGCGGCCGGCCAACTCGGCGCTTGACTGCACAAAATTTTGCGATACGTTTGGCATAGCGCCGCCGCAATGGCAAGCGGCATTACAGCAATTAAAACAGGCAACACTATGACAATTCTGATTACCGGCGGCTGCGGCTTTATCGGCTCGGCATTAATTCGTTATCTGCTGCAACATACTGAACATCAGCTTGTTAATCTGGACAAACTAACCTATGCCGCTAATCCTGCTGCTCTGGCAGAGATTGCCGGTAATCCGCGTTATCATTTTAAGCAACTGGATATCTGCGATGCCGCTGCGCTGCAGCAGGTGTTTACACAGTATCAGCCAACGGCAATTATGCATCTGGCGGCAGAAAGCCATGTCGACCGTTCAATTGCCGGTGCCGCCGGGTTTATCGAAACCAATATCAATGGTACTTTTCAGTTGCTCGAAGTAAGCCGTCACTACTTCCAAACGCTGTCCGGGCCGACAGCACAACAATTTCGCTTTTTGCATATTTCTACTGATGAAGTGTACGGCGATCTGGCCACAGCCGCTGCACCGGCATTTACCGAGCAAACGCCTTACGCGCCTAGCAGCCCTTATGCTGCCAGCAAAGCCGCCAGTGATCATCTGGTACGCGCCTGGCACCGCACCTATGGTTTGCCGGTTATTATTACTAACTGCTCAAACAACTACGGCCCCTGGCAGCACGCCGAAAAATTGATCCCCAATACCATCAGCAAAGCCTTAAGCGGGCAACCGATACCGGTATATGGTAACGGCGAACAAATACGCGATTGGTTGTACGTAGAAGATCATGTGCAGGCGTTATGGCAGGTACTAAACTGTGCTGAGGTGGGTCAAAGCTACAATATCGGCGGTCATAACGAACAAAAAAATATAGAGGTTGTCAAAGCCATCTGTGAATTAATGGATGAATTTTCCCCTATGCACCAGCGTGGTTACCCACTAAACACTAAACACTCATCACTAATAACTTATGTGCAGGACCGTCCCGGCCACGATGTACGCTATGCCATAAACAGCAGCAAAATTCAGGCTGCACTAAACTGGCAGCCGCAGCATAACTTTATTGCAGGGCTGCGTCGTACCGTACAGTGGTATTTGCAGCAGCCGGGTTTTGCCCGGTGAATGCAGCCGACAAACAATGGTATTTATTATATTGCAAACCGCGGCAAGAGTTACGGGCGCAGCAACAGCTGGCTAATCAGGGCTACGGCTCATTTTTGCCGCAAATAACGCAGCAAAAGCTGCGTGGTAATAAATGGCTGCAGAGCACTGAGCCGATGTTTCCGCGTTATCTGTTTTTACATCTGCCGGTCGGGCAGGAGCTGAATATCAGTGCCATTCGTGCTACCCGCGGCATTAGCGATTTTGTCCGCTTTGGTGCACAGTTAGCCCGGGTGCCGGCAGCGCTTATTCAGCTGCTTACCGAGCAACAAATACAGCTGAAACAACAGCCGCAAGATACTTCGCTGAAAAAAGGTGACGAAATAAGCATAGTTAACGGCCCGTTCAGTGGGTTACAGGCAGTGTTTAGTAGCGCCGATGGCGATAAACGCAGCAGCATTTTAATCAGCATGCTGGGGCAGTGGGTAGAGGCGGCTGTAGACAACAGCCAAATAGCGGTTAAAAACAATACCGGCGGTTAGCACTGTTACAAAAGTAAGTAATAATATTCGATTAATCAGCCAAAAAACGGTAACATTCTGCAGTTTTTCCGGATAAATGTCGCCTTAAAGTGGCTGTAGCAGCCGCGACAAATAACAAGGTTTCACACCATCAGGCATTAGGGTGCTGTAACCTAATGGCGGTAGCGTGTTTAAACGGTCTTGTAAAACGAATAGTAACGCTGTTTGAATCACTAACAACACTGGAGTTTGCGGGTGCTTAAATTTGTAAAAAGTCTTCTACTAACGCTAACGGTCAGCATGGCTGCCCTGGCACCTTTAGCGGCAGTTGCTCAGGCCATATCGCCGGCAATGCTGGAGCAATTCAAAATGTTACCGCGCGCAGAGCAAGAGCGTTTGGCGCGGCAATATGGCATCGACCCGGCCATGCTGCAACAAAACGGCAGCAGCTCAACCGGTCTGGTGGACAAAAACAGCACTCCGCAGCAGCTTAATCAACCCCGCCGGGAAGCTGAGTTGCTGGCTGAAATGGAAATGGACGGCAAAAAGAAGTCAACTGAGCCGAAACGTTTTGGCTTAAGCTTATTTGATGCCAATATCAGCACCTTTGCCCCGGTGTCGGTAATGCCGGTGCCGGACAATTATATCCTCAGCGTTGATGACGAGTTACAAATACAGCTGTACGGCAAACAAAGCTCAGAATTAATGCTCAGTATTAACCGCGACGGCCGTATTGTAATTCCGGATGTTGGCCCGGTTACCGTTGGTGGTTTAAGCTTTAATCAGGCTCGGGAGTTAATTACTGAGCGTGTACGCCAAAGCATTATCGGCGTTGAAGCCGCCGTAAGTATGGGGCCGCTGCGCACCATTAATATTTTTGTCGTAGGCGAGGCTAAATACCCGGGCGCTTATGCTGTGTCAGCGCTTACTACTGTTACCCAGGCGTTGTTTGTTGCCGGTGGTGTATCCGATATTGGCAGCCTGCGTGAAATTACCGTAAAGCGCGCCGGTAAAACGGCAAGCGAATTCGACCTGTACGATTTACTGTTACGTGGCGATAGCCGCAGCGATATCCATTTGCAAAACGGCGATGTCGTCTTTGTTGCGCCGGTAAAAGCCATGGCCGAAGTAAAAGGCGAAGTAAAACGGCCGGCCCTTTATGAATTAAAGCCCACTGATACCCTTAGTAGCCTGCTCGGTATGGCCGGCGGAGCCGCCGCCGGAGCTTCTTCGCGTACCGCAGTATTAGAGCGTTTCAGCAATAATGCCCGCAGTTTGCAAAACCTTGACCTGACCAACAGCACGGTACAACAACAAGCGGTGCAAAACGGTGATGTACTGCGCATCGCGGCGGCATCAACACAAATTCAAAATCAAATTATTGTCGCTGGTGCTGCAACGCGACCAGGGTTTTATGCCTGGCATGACGGCATCAGAATTACCGATTTAATCCGCCACCATTGGTCAGATTTACTGCCAACAGCAGAGCTTAATTATGCCTTAATCGTGCGTGAAGCTACGCCCGGTACTATCAGTGAGTTGCTGCATTTTAGCCCGGCCAAAGCGCTGGCTGCGCCCGGTAGTGCACATGATCTGCAACTGGCGCCACGCGATAAAGTGCTGCTGTTTCACTACGCCGACCAAATGTATAGCCGCAATAAGCTTAACCAATATTTGCGCGATACTATTTTGGCAAAAATAGACGATAACCAAGACCAACGCTGGTTAATGCAGGATTTATCAAACGCAGCGCTGGAAAAAGTGCAGGCCGCTGATTTGCCGCCGCAATTAATAGTTGCAGATGCACCCGCCAACGGAGCAGCAACTACGGAAGGGGCAGTATTAAGCAAAACACAGCAAGATGACTTACTGCTTGCTGAGCTGAAAAACCTGTTTAATGACATCTTTAGTGACAACGACAAGCTGCAGTTAAGCCAGCACCTTAGTCGTACAGAATTATTATATCCGGTGCTTAAACAGTTAAAAATGCAGGCGCGGGTAGATAACAACCTGGCGCTGATCTCCGTTACCGGTGCGGTGCGGGTACCTGGTGAATACCCGCTTACCCGCAATGCTAAGGTAGCAGACCTTATCAACGCCGCCGGCGGCTTAAACGATGCCACCTATATCAGCCGTGCCGAGCTTAGCCGCACAGTACGTCAGAATACGCAGCAAAATGGTATCAGCGTGCAGCATATCAATATTAACCTGCAGCAGGCCTTACTTGGCGGTAACGATAATATTGCCTTACACAACCGTGACCGCTTAAATGTATTCAGTACCCCGGGTTGGCAAGACAAACGTGAAGTACTCATTGAGGGCGAAGTGCGCTTCCCCGGCACCTATATTATTCAGCAAGGTGAAACTCTATCACAGGTTATCGCCCGCGCCGGAGGGGTAACTAACAGTGCTTTTGTATTTGGCTCGGTGTTTACCCGCGAGCAGGTAAAAGAAAAAGAGATAATGCAATATGCCAAGTTGGTTGAGCAATTAAAGTCTGATGTAGCAACCCGTGCCTTATCCGCAGAGCGGGCTAACATTACGCCTGCCGACGCAATGAAAATGATTGAAGAGCTTGAAAAACTGCAGCCAATGGGGCGTTTGGTTATCAACCTCGAACAAGTTATGGCGGCTAACCCGGCTTACGATATGACGGTAGAAAATGGTGATCGTTTATTTGTGCCCCGGCTAAACCGTGCTGTTACTGTACTGGGCGAAGTGCAACATGCCGGTACCCACAGGTTTGATGCAAGGTTATCGTTGGATGAGTACTTAAACCTGGCGGGTGGCCTGCGTAAACGCGCCGATGGCGATCGTACCTATGTTATCCGCGCAGACGGTTCGGTTATGGTGCCTAACACCGGTTGGTTTGCTGTATCCAGTGATCAGTTAAAACCGGGCGACACCGTTATTGTACCGCTGGATACCGAGTATAAAGACAGCTTAAGTTTGTGGTCACAAGTGACACAGATTTTTTATCAGAGTGCTATTACCATCGCTGCGCTTAATTCGTTTTAATCAGAAGCGGTGACTCGCAGCCCGCAGCTGGTAATCAGCTGCTAAAGCTGCAGTGACTAGTTGACTGCGGCAACAGTGACGAGTTACGCGTCACTGCTCTTAATAAAGTTACTGCTTGCCTTGCAAGCTGGTCACCGCTGGCACAGCCAGCTGGTTACTAAATACAACAAACAGTTACCGCTCCGAAACGGAGCTGATGACTAAATAAAAACAGTTACTGTTGCCGCAGGCAACTGGTTACCGTTCGCAAAGCGAACTAGTCACTGCTGGCAAAGTCAGCTAGTAACTACTGAAGGAATATCATGACTGAAAATGCTCAACCCCGGCAGCCAGCCGACGACGAAATCGACCTGCGTGAATTGTTTACCGTAATCTGGCGTGGTAAATGGATTATTATCGCTACAACTTTTGTATTTGCTGTGGCTTCGGTTTTTTACGCATTAAGTTTGCCAAATATTTATAAAAGCGAAGCTTTACTTGCGCCGGCAGCTGAACAAAAAGGTGGCGGTTTACCCGGGGAGTTAGGTGGCTTAGCTGCGCTTGCGGGCGTAACTATTGGTGGTGCCGGTGAAGTAGACAAAACAACCTTAGCTATCGAAATTATGCAATCGCGTGAGTTTGTTGGTCGCTTTATTCAAAAATACGATATTTTGGTGCCGTTATTTGCCGCAAAAGAGTGGCAAGCAGATACCAACGAGTTAATCATTGATAACACTGTTTTTGATGTGGCCAGCCAAACATGGGTGCGTGATGTAAAGCCGCCGCTTAAATCTGAGCCATCAATGCAAGAGGCACATAAAGTTTTTATGGAGGTTTTCAGCGTAACTACTGAAAAGACATCTGGTTTAGTACTGGTTGCTGTTGAGCATCAATCGCCCTACATCGCTAAGCAATGGGTAAATGCGTTGGTACAGGATATTAACGACGAAATGCGACGCCGCGATATGCAAGAAGCACAGAAAAGTATTGCTTACCTGAGTAAACAAATTAATGAAACATCATTGTCAGAGATAAGAACCACCTTATTTTCGCTAATTGAAGAGCAAACTAAAACCCTGATGTTAGCCAGCGTGCGGGACGAGTATGCTTTTCAAACTATTGACCCGGCGATAATACCCGAAATGAAATTCTCACCCAAAAGAGCACTTATTGTGGCGGTTGCTACAGTTTTAGCCGGTATGCTGGCTGTATTTGGTGTGTTATTAATCAGCTTATTTCGTAAGCAAAGCTAGAACAGTACATTATATTTGGATAATTTTATGAAAAAGAAAGCGTTAATTACCGGCGTGACCGGACAAGATGGTTCATACCTCGCTGAATTTTTGCTGGAAAAAGGCTATGAAGTACATGGCATTAAACGCCGCGCATCATCCTTTAACACACAGCGTGTTGATCATATCTATGAAGACCCGCATGTTGATAATCAACATTTTATTCTCCACTACGGAGACCTTACTGATACATCAAATTTGGTACGCATTATTCAGCAGGTGCAGCCGGACGAAATTTATAACCTGGGTGCACAAAGTCATGTAGCTGTGAGCTTTGAAGCTCCCGAATATACGGCTGATGTAGATGCAATGGGTACTTTGCGCATATTAGAAGCTATTCGTATTTTAGGTCTGGAAAAAAAGACCCGTTTTTATCAAGCATCTACTTCTGAGTTATATGGTTTAGTGCAGGAAACACCACAGAAAGAAACTACGCCGTTTTATCCGCGTTCTCCTTATGCTGTTGCCAAAATGTATGCTTATTGGATCACCGTAAACTATCGTGAAGCTTATGGCATGTACGCCTGTAACGGCATTTTATTTAATCACGAGAGCCCACGCCGCGGAGAAACATTTGTTACCCGTAAGATTACCCGTGGTTTGTCAAATATTGCCCAAGGCCTGGAAAGCTGTTTATTTATGGGTAATATGGACGCATTGCGCGATTGGGGCCACGCTAAAGACTACGTGCGTATGCAATGGATGATGTTGCAGCAAGAGCAGGCAGAAGACTTTGTTATTGCTACCGGTGTGCAATACTCTGTCCGTCAGTTTATCAGCTGGTCAGCCAAAGAATTAGGGATTACTCTGCGCTTTGAAGGTTCAGGTGTAGATGAAGTAGCTATTGTCGATGCTATTGAAGGCGTTAATGCTCCGGCGTTAAAAGTGGGTGATATTATAGTAAAGGTTGACCCACGCTATTTCCGCCCGGCAGAGGTTGAAACCTTGTTGGGTGATCCTACCAAAGCTAAAGAAAAATTAGGCTGGGTGCCGGAGATTACCACTCAGCAAATGTGCACGGAGATGGTGGCCGAAGATTTAAAAGCCGCTAAACGTCATGCTCTGTTAAAGCAACATGGTTATGAATTACCGGTGTCAGTGGAATAAGTCTGGTTTTCCAAGCTACAAGCCACACTGTATAGCTGTGTGGTTTCTGTTTTGAGGTACGCATGAAAAACGTTTTTGTAGCCGGCCATAATGGCATGGTAGGTTCTGCAATTGTCAGGCAGCTGACAAATTATGCTGACGTAAATATTATTACCCGCAGCCGAAAAGAGCTTAATTTAACCAACCAGGCAGAGGTGCAGGCCTTTTTTGCTGAGCAGGCGATTGACCAGGTATATCTGGCTGCAGCTAAAGTAGGTGGCATTATTGCCAATAACACCTACCCGGCTGAGTTTATTTACGATAACCTGATGATAGAAGCCAACATCATTCATGCAGCGCACAGCAATGATGTGCAGCAATTATTGTTTTTAGGCTCAAGCTGCATATATCCCAAGTTAGCTGCTCAGCCAATGTCAGAAAATGCGTTGCTTAGTGGTACTCTTGAGTCCACTAACGAGCCTTATGCTATTGCCAAAATTGCCGGCATTAAACTATGCGAAAGTTATAACCGCCAGTATGGCCGTGATTACCGCAGTGTGATGCCAACCAATTTATACGGCCCGAACGATAATTTCCATCCTGACAACAGCCATGTTATTCCGGCATTATTGCGCCGTTTTCATGAGGCAAAACTTGCCAATGCGTCAGAGGTTGTAGCTTGGGGTAGTGGTTCACCGATGCGTGAGTTTTTACACGTCGACGATATGGCCGCTGCCAGTATTTTTGTTATGGAGCTGGATAAAGTTACTTACGAAGCTAATACCCAGCCTATGCTAAGTCACATTAATGTGGGCACCGGTGTAGATTGTACCATTAAGCAGCTCACTGAAACTGTAGCTAAGGTGGTAGGTTACACTGGCAATATCGTTTGGGATACCACTAAACCAGATGGTGCACCACGTAAGTTAATGCAGGTAGACCGTTTGAAAGCCCTGGGTTGGCAGTACAGTATTGGTCTTGAGCAAGGCCTGGAGCATGCCTACCAATGGTTTTTAGCTAACCAAAGCAGTTTCAGAAGCTAATGTTGCCTATTGACGATTTTAAAGCGGTAGTGTCAAATGCGCCGCTTTTTGCTATCGACTTAGTGGTCGTTAACTCTGCACAGCAGTTGTTGGTCGGGCTCAGAAAAAACGCCCCGGCCAAAGGCTTTTGGTTTGTGCCCGGTGGCAGGGTGTATAAAAATGAAACTCAGCAGCAGGCGTTTGCGCGTATTAGCAAGCAAGAGCTTGGCGTAGCCTTAAATATCGATAACGCTCTGCTACTGGGGGTGCATGACCATTTTTATACCGACAGTATCTTTGGTTGCAATATTTCAACCCATTACATTAATACGCCGTATTTGCTGCGGATTAATGAGCAAGACTTAGTATTACCAACCGAGCAACACAGTGAATACAAGTGGGTTGCGTTGTCGACACTTACACAAGATGCCAGCGTGCATCAATTTAGTAAGGTATTCTTGCCGGGGTTAATACAAGCGGGTTACCGCCAGAGTGAGTCTGCCAATGCTAAGTAAAATAATCAGCCTGATGAAGCATCGGGGGTTTTTACGTTATTTTAAAAACACCAGTTGGATGATGGCAGAGCAGGGACTGCGATTAATTTCAGGCTTGTTTGTTGGTATTTGGGTTGCCCGCTACTTAGGGCCCGAGCAGTTCGGTATTTTTAGTTACGCGCTGGCTTTTACGGCTATTTTTGCAGGTATTGCCAAGCTTGGCCTCGACGGCATAATGGTGCGCGAGCTGATCAACCAGCCACAGCAGCGTGACGTGTATATGGGCACGGCGTTTTGGTTAAAAATGGCTGGCGCTTGCTTTGTAATGGCACTAATAGCCGTTATTCTGCCGTTTACGTCTAATGACGCTACCACTAAGTTATACATTTTTATTATTACAGCCGGCTTGGTATTTCAAAGCTTTGAAGTGGTTGATTTTTACTTTCAATCACAGGTTATGGCTAAGGTAGTATCGCTTTGTAAGGTAATACAGTTAACGCTGTCATCAATGGTAAAAATTTACCTGGTGCTAAGTAGCGCAGATCTGGTTTGGTTTGTACTGGTAACAGCGTTTGACACCGTAACCCTTGCGATATGTTATGCCGCTGCGTACAAATTTAAACAACAAACAGTCTTTTATAAGTGTTTCAGTTTAACCATAGCCAAGCGCTTACTTAAAGACTCATGGCCACTGATTTTTTCAGCGATTGTCGTCATGATTTACATGCGAATAGATCAGATAATGATAAAAGAAATGCTTGGTGACTATGAAGTGGGTATTTATTCTGCCGCAATCAAATTAAGTGAGGCTTGGTATTTCATACCTACTATGATCACTGCCTCATTATTTCCAGCAATACTAAGCGCCAAAAAAAATGGCGAAGTTTTATACAGTAAGAGACTTCAAAACTTGTACACCTTAATGTTCATTTTGTCTCTTTCTGTTGCGATACCGGTAACGTTACTCAGTAATTGGATTGTGTTGTTACTTTATGGCTCGGAGTACTCAGCTGCAGCTAGCGTACTGACAATTCATATCTGGGGAGGTGTCGTAATTAGCTTAGGTTTGACGCGAGGCAAATGGATACTTGCAGAAAACCTGCAAAAGTATGCATTTTGGTTCCTTTTCGTAGGTTTAATCGTTAACGTTATTGGAAATAGTTATTGGATACCAAAATATGGTATAGAAGGCGCAGCATATGCTTCCGTTATAGCACAAGCTGCTGGTACTTTTGTTTGTCCATTAATCTTTACAAAGACTCGTAAGTCATTCTTTATGATGGTTAAAGCAATTACATTTTTTTCTATATATGAGTCAGTAAAAAAAGGGTTTAAATTTAAAAATGGGTAAAATAATAGGCTTTTATATTGGCAAAGAAGAGACTAAGTTTAACCCTGATATTTTTGCTGTCGGTTTGTCAAAGCAAACACTATTTCATGCAGGATACTTCATCACTGTTTGGGGGGTGGACCCATTAAATTTAGACCCGTCAATAGGTTATATTTCTCTGGCTTTTGATGGGAAAAGCGATTTAATGGACAGAAATGTAGTAATTGAATTAGCTGTAGACTCAGTTAACGTGAAGAATGATTGGCTTGGCTCAATCCCTGTTTTTTATAATGCTAAAGAAAAAGTGGTTTCCACGATTTGTAATTTATGTCTTTTTAATAAAGAAACAGATCTTCAGGGGATTGCAAACTACTTCTCATTTGGTTACAACGCATTCGAAAGAACTGTTTTTAAAGATGTAAAATTTCTACGTTATTTATCCGAGATAAAAGTTAGCCAAGATTCACTAGAGGTATCTTACAAAGAAGATCCAGTATTGGATGCTGATTTCGAAACAGAATGTACTGAAGAAAGTGCTGTAATCGAAATGATGCAGGCCTATATTTATGAGCGAGAATCTAGCACTAAGGGCGATATAATATTGCCTACTTCAGGTGGTTATGACAGCAGAATACTTAACTACTTTGTACGAGAAAAGTCCAGAATACGAAGCTTTACATACGGAATTAGTAAGTCCCAATTTAATTCCTTTGAGGTTGTACACGCAAAAAAAATATCAGAAATTTTTAATACAAAATGGAACTGTATTCCACTAACAAATTTCCATGATTATATCGAAGACTGGTTCAAATTATACGGCTTCTCTACTCATCTTCATGGAATGTATCATATTGAATTTTATAAAAAAATGCTGGGTGAAAATCAATTCAGCAGCCCTAGTTTTCTCAGCGGTATAATTGGTGATGCATGGGCCGAAGCTGGAAAATTTAAGAAAGTTGATTCTGTCGATGATATAACAGCTTTAGGTTACTCCCATGGTATGTCGTTGGCAGAGAGTCATTCAAATATTAAATTAACGACAGAGGATAAGGTTAACTTTTATAATCAAGTAAAGAACTATATAGGTTCAGACAAAGTTAAAGCTGTAATGGCAATGAGGCTCAAGTTACAGTTGATTTCTTATCTTACGCAGATTCCAGAGTACTTCGGACTACCTGTTTGGACACCTTTTTTAAACTTTAATATAGTGAAAAATATAGTTAATTTGCCAGATAGCCGGCGTATTAAGAGAGCTTGGCAGGTAGATTTATTTAAACGAACAGGATTGAATTTAGAAGACATGAGTTTGCGTTCTAGCAAAGTCAATAAGTTAAATTATATCATCGGTAAAAAAACTGATTTTGAGCCACTTGATGCTAATTTATTGTCTGAGTATGCAAAAAAAGAAAGAATAAAAGAAATTAATGAGACGTTACATGGCGAAACGGTTTGGCAGGAATTTATAAGTGAACTTCTATACGTGCCTAAAGTTTCAGGTGTTTTAAGACGGTTAGGTTATAAAAATAAATTTCTTATAGCCTTGAACGAATACTATGTATTGAAAGCGCTTGAAAAAGGTCTTAAATATGAGCGTTAAGATTTTCGCCTGCGGTGATGTAGTTAATTCACTAGGAAACGTTGATTGGTTGTCGCCGGGATTAATTGATGCTATCAAAAACGCAGACTTCGCTGTAGCAAACTTTGAGGCGCCTATTCAGACTGATAATATGACAGCCATACCCAAAGCTGGACCGCATTTGTATCAGTCGGCTAAATCTATTGAGTGTCTTAAAAATGCTGGATTTACGCATGTAAGTCTTGCTAACAACCATATCTATGACTTCGGCGAGCTTGCTTTTCGAAACACTGTATCCGCCCTGACGGACAATGGTATCAGTTATATAGGTGCATCATTTAATTTTGATGACAGCTATAAACCCAGGATAGTTGAAAAGGACGATCTGAAGGTAGCGATATTTGCAGCGTGTGAGAACGAATTTGGCTGTCATTATGATGAGGGATTGCAGCGCTCTGGCTATGCTTGGTTATTACATCCACGTCTTGATGCTGAGATAAAAGCTGTTAAAGCGTCAGTAGATTTTGTGATATTGATTGCGCACGCGGGCGCTGAGAACATCCCAATTCCGATTAAAGAATGGCGTCAGCGCTATAAAGTGTTGTGCGATTTAGGCGTTAATGTCCTTATCGGACATCATCCTCATGTTCCACAGGGCATAGAGGTTCACAATGGCAGCTATATATTCTACTCGTTAGGCAACTTTTATTTTGATTGTGTAGGTTTCGAGTGTAAAAGCGACGACAGTTACAGTGTGTTGTTAGAGTTTTTTGACAATGGTTCTTTTTCGGTTGATTACATCTTTCATAAAAAGGACAAAATGACTGTTTCTCGTGTCTCAGAGTCATCCGTCAGTTTTGATCTTTCTTCACTAAATAGAATGTTATTTGATGGCTATGACGGTTTTAATGATAAAGTTTCTTTAGATCTATTTCACTCAAGCTATCTCAACTACTATTACAACGCTGTCGGTTTGCAACCAGGCTTAAAAGGGGCATTTAAATATTTTATTAAGTCTTTGTTGGGTAAGCAGGACAACAATACTGCAGGTCGTGGGTTGCTTTTGTTACATAATATAAGAATAGACACACATAGATATGTTGTGCAAAGAGCGTTGAGCCTAAAGTATGAACAATAATCTTGCGCCCATAGTACTGTTTGTCTATTCACGGCTAGAGCACGTAAAAAGCACTATAGAGGCTCTTTTAAATAACGATCTAGCTGAATATAGCGATTTACTTGTCTACTCTGATGGTGCAAAGAGCGATAGCGACCGGGCTAATGTACAACTAGTTCGAGAGTATTTTCATTCTGTAACCGGCTTCAAGTCTGTTACTGTAATCGAGCGTTCAGAAAATCTTGGTTTGGCGGCAAATATCATCGATGGTGTGTCTACAGTGACGGCAAAGTATGGCAAAGCTATTGTTCTTGAAGATGACATAGTAACAAGCCCTCAATTTCTCAAATTTATGAACTACGCCCTGGATTTTTACCAGGATAAAAAATCGGTCTGGCATATTAGCGGTTGGAACTATCCAATTGATCCTACTTCGTTGGGCGATGCTTTTTTATGGCGTGGTATGAATTGTTGGGGGTGGGCGACTTGGCAAGACCGCTGGCAGCACTTTGCTAAAAATCCTGCCAGGCTGCTTTCTGAATGGACAACGACTCAAAAACAGCGTTTTGATTTAGAAAATAGCGGTGTTTTCTGGTCGCAAGTTGAAGACAACTACTCAGGCAAACGCAACACTTGGGCAATTTTTTGGTATGCGACTATTTTTGAACACAATGGTTTGTGTTTAAATCCTTCAGTTACATATGTACACAACGTGGGCCATGATGGTAGCGGTGAAAACTGCGGCACTGTTGATGTTTATGCGGGTAGCTTGCAAAGCCAGGATAAGACTCCCGAGCTACCAACAGTTTATGAAGAATCCACGATTGCATTGAGTAGAATTAAAGCCTTCTATAAAGGGCTTCAAAGACCGCTGCTAGTTCGCGTTATTAATAAGATAAGTAGATCTGTTTTAGGTAAGAATATCATTTAATGAAAGTCGTCATAGTAAATACTCACGATATCCAAGGCGGAGCAGCTAGAGCTGCATACAGGTTACACAGGGCACTGCTAGGTGCAGGTGTAACTAGTAAAATGCTGGTTCAAACGAAGAGTAGTGATGATTATACGGTTCATGGCCCTGTCAGTTTTTTTGAAAAGCTAACGGCAAAGGTGCGCCCACATTTAGACCGTCTTTATTTAAAATGGTACCCTAACCGCACTGGTATTCTTTTTAGTACAGGGTTGTGTGGAAGCCGAAAAATAGTTGACCAAATCAATGCGTTAAAGCCAGACGTTGTTCATCTGCACTGGATTAACGAGGGATTTTTGAAGATTGAAGACTTGGTAAAAATTAAAGCGCCAATTGTCTGGAGTCTACACGATAATTGGGCTTTTACCGGTGGTTGCCACATTAAATGGGATTGCGACAGCTATCTGAAATTGTGCGGCAGTTGCCCTCATCTTGGTTCGAATCGACTAAACGATTTAAGCAAGTCGCTTTTTGAAAAAAAAGCGCGGATTTATAAAAGTTTACCGAATTTAACTGTAATTGGCTTGAGTAAGTGGATAACTGAAAGTGCCAGAAACAGTGCGCTGTTTTCCTATCATAGAGTAGTTAACCTACCTAACTTGATTGATCCAAGCGACTTTTTCCCAATAGACAAGCAGCTAGCAAGACGCATTCTTAATCTGCCCCAGGATAAAAAGCTGATCTTGTTCGGGGCTATGAGCGCCTTAAGTGATGTAAATAAAGGTTTTAATGAACTGAGTGCTGCGTTAAAAAAGATTAGAAATGACGACTGTGAACTAGTGGTTTTTGGTAGTGGAAAACCTGAAGTGCCGCAAGATTTTAAACAAGCAACGCATTACTTGGGTAGGTTGCACGATGATATCTCGCTGCGTTTGGTTTACTCAGCAGCTGATGTAATGGTTGTTCCAAGCCGTCAAGAAAATTTGTCCAACGCTATTATGGAGTCGCTGGCGTGTGGCACGCCAGTAGTGGCTTTTGATATAGGTGGAAATAGTGACATGATAACTCATGGTATGAATGGGTATCTCGCCAAGCCTTTTGATATTAATGACTTGGCTAGTGGAATTGAGCTTAATTTTGTCTCAACAGATTCACTTATTAAGCAAAAGAAAATTAGCAGCGATATTAATATACGATTCGGTTCCAGTGCTATTATTCAAAGTTACAAGAGTTTGTATAGGTGTGTTCTTGAGAATGATAAATAATAATTTTTTATTTGGTATTAAAGTTTGATAAAAATTATTGATAATATATTATGTTTTTTTATTATTTTTTCTGTTGTTTTTAGGCCGTCTTTATTTTCTGAATCATTTTCTACGATTTTTTTGGTTTTTATTCTTTGTGTTCTTTGCATGGTGAGGTCAAGAGAATTCTTATTTTCTTTCTTTAGTGTCTATAGGGCTACGTTTTGTGTTTTGCTTTTTTTTATTATTTTTTACGCAGCTAGCGTTGATTTCCTAGAACAAGGTTACGTTAGCCTTATGACATCGATGACTGGTTACATGATTAGGGTCGCATGTTATCTTTTGGTTGGTCATTATATAGCAAGATATATAGTGGTAAACGATTGGCAAAAGCTTTCAAAATTTCTTTTTTATGCAGTGGTTTTTCAATTGCTGATTGCTTTCATTATGCTTTTATCGCCTGATTTCAAACGTTTCTTCTCTGTTAATGTTGCAGGTTTTTCTGGCTCATCTAAGTTTTTAAGTGAAGACTTTTTTGGTATTAGGAATTTTGGTTGGTCTCTAGAACTTTTCTATACAGGTCCAGTAGCAATTGTCATGATAGCAACATTGCTAAGCTATGGGCGTAAAAGATTAAATTGGTTTCTATATTATTTTGGGGCGATACTTGTTGCTATTATTAATGCACGAATTGCTATCGTTTCCCTGCCTTTCTTGTTTTATATTCGCTACGGTATGTTTAAATCGATGGTTTTCGGTTTGTTTTTTCTTTTTTTGTTGGTGCTGCTGATTTTTAGTTTAGATATAAGCTTGTTAGATAATTTTAAAGCTGAATTTCAAGGCGGAAGATCGAGGACACTTGATATTCTTTTAGACTCTCATGTTCAAATGCACTTAAGGTCTATTGAAAACTTCACTGGACTTGGGCTTATGGTTTATTCAAATTCAGAGGCACCTTTTCACTCAGATATTGGTTGGATCATAGCGCTTCATTATGGCGGTTGGATATTTTTATGCATGATGATAGCATTTTTCTATCTATTGTCAGTTAGAGCATTCCGAGGGAAAGGTGCAATTTTAATGGCATTTTTAATGTTGATAATGCTTGGTGTCAAAGGACCAGTATTTGCGGGAAATGGGGTTATTGCTCTTTTTGCTATTTTCGCATCTATGGGTGGTTACGATAGACGAGTTTTTTTCAGGAAAAAAGATGAAAATTAGCATAATTACAGCTACTTATAACTCTGCTGCTTGTCTTCCAAATTTGATTAGTTCTTTGAAAGCGCAGACTCACAAAGACTTCGATTGGGTAGTTGTTGATGGTGGATCTACCGACGGAACTAGAGATTTGTTAGAAGAATCTAAGGTGGGTTTAAATGTCAAATTCATTTCTGAACCCGACTTTGGTATATACGATGCTCTTAATAAAGGTATCAAACTTTTATCGTCAGATTATTACTTGGTAGTAGGTTCTGATGATGTTCTCAGTCCAAATTGTATTGAGCAGTATTCAAAAGCGATTAAAGAGCATAAAGAAGTAGATTTTGTAACTGGAAACGTAAAATATGGTAATCGCACATTGACAGTGAAGAGCGCTAGCAGTGCTATTTCAGGCGCTTGGTCATTTGTAACTTGCCATTCTGTTGGCCTGGTTGTTCGTCGTTCTCTTCATGAACAGTTTGGTTACTACTCTCGTTACTTCCCAATAGCAGCTGACCAGCTTTTTATCAAAAAAGCCGTCCTTGGAGGGGCTAAAGTAAAAACGCTAAACTTTATAGCCGGTGAATTTGGACAGGATGGCTTGAGTTCGTCAAACGTTTTAGGCCATATTACAGAGACGTTTAGAGTCCAATATGAAACAGAGCGATTTAAAACGCTACAAATCATGCTCTTTGTTATGAGGCTGGTCAAAAATAAGCTGTTGGGGCGTCTTTAATGGTTTTAGTTGGTGTGCCGGTTTTATATGGCGAGCTAGAGAATTACAAAGAAACTCTGTTGCAGTCTATTTCAAACTTTATTGATGTGTTTTCAGAGCAGGTAAGGTTTTTAATCGTAGTTCAGTCGAAGAGCAATATATCTTTACCCAACTGGTTGTCGCATCATCGTTATGTGGTAGTAAGAGTAGTTGATTGGTTATCAGTTTCACGGGCGCGGAATTTATGTCTTGAATTTGCTCAGGTTAAAAGCTTCGAAAAGATCATATTTCATGATGCCTCTCTTATTTATCCACGTGCGGTTTGCGAGTTTTTTCATAGTAATTACAGTGAAGCTTTAGTTAAAGCCTGTGCTGATTTTGGAGACGAAACGTCTCACGGCGAGCATCCCATAAGTAGGGTTAGGAAAATTGGTAAGATTGCCGACTATTATGTCTGGCTTTACATGTTTTCTGTTAAGTCTATATCTCATAAGTTTGACGAGAGTTTTGGACCTGGTGAATTCACAACTTATAAGTCAGGAGAGGACTTTCTTTTTATGGCTGCTTTTTTTAAAGCGTTCGAAAAAAGGCCAGTGCTGGAAATAACATTTCCAAAAATTTGGCATCCAGCTAGACCCAAAGATCTTTCTAAGCACCTTTATTACGCTTTAGGTCAGGGTAAACTGTTTCAGGTTTTGCTTAAAAAATATTTTGAAGTGAAGTATTTTTTTTGGTTTTTGTTATTTATCGGTAATGCGATTTTCCGTGTAGTATTTTTTAAGCCTAATTCTTTCAAAATTCTTAAACAAAGACTAAAAGGCTTTTTTAGTTAAAGGAAGTAATATGATCCTCCCCGTTATTATGGCCGGTGGTACCGGCAGCCGTTTGTGGCCTTTATCACGTGATTTGATGCCTAAACAGTTTTTAAAACTGAACGGCGCAGACACTATGCTGCAAGCCACGGTAAAACGGTTAAAAAATCTTGATGCTTTACCACCTTTGGTGATTTGCAATGAAGAACACCGCTTTATTGCGGCTGAGCAGCTGCGGCAAATTAACCAGCTGGACCACAATATTATTTTAGAACCTGTTGGCCGCAATACTGCACCGGCAATTGCGCTGGCAGCGCTTGCTGCAGCTAAAAAAAGTCAGGATCCGCTATTGCTTGTATTAGCCGCCGACCATGTCATTGCTGATACGCCCGCATTTGAGCAGGCTGTAGCGCAGGCGCAGCAATTAGCTAAAAACGATAAACTGGTAACCTTCGGTATAGTGCCTACGCATGCTGAGACCGGCTATGGCTATATTTGCCGCGGTGAGGCCACAGCCAACGCTTTTGCTGTTAAGCGTTTTGTGGAAAAGCCCGATGCTGCGACCGCAGAGCAATATATTGCCGGTGGCGACTACTATTGGAACAGCGGTATGTTTATGTTTAAAGCCAGCCGTTATCTGGCAGAGCTTAAACAGCACCGGCCGGATATTTATGAGGCTTGTGAGCAAGCTATGGCTGAAGTTGACCCGGATCTGGATTTTATTCGCGTGAACAAAGAAGCCTTTGTCGCTTGCCCTGATGACTCAGTAGACTATGCCGTAATGGAGAAAACAGCTGCTGCGGTTGTGGTGCCACTTGACGCAGGTTGGAGTGATGTAGGCAGTTGGTCATCTCTTTGGGATATCAGCAGTAAAGATACCGATGGCAATGTGTGTAATGGCGATGTACTTAATGTAGGTAGCAAAAACAACTATGTGTTTGCTGAAACAGGGTTAGTTGCTACCGTTGGCTTGCAAGATGTCGTTGTTGTGCAAACGAAAGATGCTGTGCTGGTGGCTGCAAAAGATAAGGTGCAGGATATTAAAAAAGTGGTTCAGCAGCTTAAAGCATCCGGCCGCAGCGAACATAGAATTCACCGTGAAGTTTATCGCCCCTGGGGTAAGTACGATTCTATTGATAATGGCGAACGTTATCAGGTAAAACGCATAACGGTTAAGCCCGGTGAGAAGTTGTCTATTCAAATGCATCATCATCGCGCCGAGCATTGGATAGTGGTATCGGGCACTGCAAATGTCACTGTAGATGGTAAAGATACGTTGTTAAGTGAAAATCAATCTGTATATATCCCGCTCGGGGCAATACATGCATTGGAAAACCCCGGTAAAATCCCGCTGGAACTGATTGAGGTGCAATCCGGCTCCTATCTGGGAGAAGATGACATAGTTCGGTTTTCAGACCGTTATGGCAGGGCCTGAATATGACCGCCTCGGTTAGCCGGATTATAGCGAAAAGTAATATAGCGTTTGGTACCAGTGGCGCCAGAGGGTTGGTTGTTGATTTTACTGATCAGCATTGTGCTGCGTTTGCTCAAGCCTTTATTGAGGTTATGCGCAACACTTTTAGCTTCAACAGTATTGCGATTGGTATAGACAACCGGCCCAGCAGTGTAGCCATGGCCGCCGCTTGTGCCGGTATGGCGCAAGCGTTAGGATTGCAGGTAAGTTATTATGGTGTGTTACCTACACCAGCGCTGGCTTATAAAGCAATGCAGGATAAGGTGCCGGCAATTATGGTTACCGGTAGCCATATTCCGTTTGACAGAAACGGTCTTAAGTTTTACCGGCCTGATGGCGAGATTAGTAAAGCAGATGAACAGGCAATCCAGGTTGTAGAGTCTGTTTTAGTGCCTTTCTTGCCGGTTATGTCCATTGTAGATAAAGCAGGTGTAGAAGCATATATTCAACGTTATTTGGCCGTATTTGCCAAAGATTGCTTAGCAGGAAAACATATTGGTATTTACGAGCATTCCAGCGCTGGCCGCGATATCTATCAGCCGATATTCGAAGCACTGGGGGCTAAGGTAACGCCTCTGGAACGAACCGACACCTTTGTACCTATTGATACCGAGGCTGTTACCCGTGAGGATCAGGTAAAAGGTATCAACTGGTCAAATCAATATGGTTTTGACGCTATTTTCTCTACTGACGGTGACGGCGATCGCCCTCTTATAGCAGATGAAAACGGCCAATGGTTACGCGGTGATATAGTAGGCCTTCTTTGCGCCAAGGCTCTGGGTATTCAGAGTCTTGCTGTGCCTGTTAGTTGTAATACAGCCATAGAGCAAGCCGGAGTGTTTTCCAAGGTAGTGCGCACTAAAATTGGTTCGCCCTACGTTATTGCCGCCTTTGAACACTTATCGGGCTCTGTTGCTGGTTTTGAGGCCAATGGCGGGTTTTTACTTGGCTCTGAAGTGATTGTTTCCGGCCAGCGGCTTAAAGCGCTACCAACCCGCGATGCTCTATTACCCGGATTGGCATTACTGGCTTTAGCTGGTGAACAGCCACTATCGCATTTAACTCAAGCGTTACCACAACGTTACACGGCCAGTGATCGCTTACAGCAGGTTCCAACTCAGTGGAGTAAAGACTTTTTGGCCACAGCAGCTTTGGACCCGAAGGAATTAATTGCTCAGTTAGGTCAAAGCGCAAGGGTAGTAAAAAGCGTAGATCAAACGGATGGTTTACGGTTGCAGTTTGCAGATGGCGATATTGTGCATTTGCGGCCTTCAGGGAATGCACCTGAACTGCGTTGTTATACCGAATCTGTAGATCAGGTCGATGCCAGCAATCTGGTACAAGTGATTCTTAACGCAGTGAAAGGATTACTGAAGTAAGATGAAAATTTCAATTATTACAGTGTGTTTTAACAGTGCTGCGACTATTCGCGATACCATCGAGTCGGTTTTGGCGCAGGATTATGCTGATATTGAATACATTATTGTCGACGGCGCGTCACGTGATAATACACTGGACATTGTAAATGAGTATCACGGTCGCATAGCTAAAGTGGTGAGCGAGCCGGATAAAGGGATTTATGATGCCATGAATAAAGGTATTCAGTTGGCAACCGGCGATGTGGTAGGTATTTTAAACTCAGATGATTTCTTCACGTCCAGCCAGAGTGTTAGCAAGTTAGCTGCTGGTTTTGTCAACGATGTAGACGCAGTATACGCAGATTTGATTTATGTAAAACAACACGACAAAGCCAAATTTTCCCGTTTGTATAGTTCTGCAGGTTTTGCACGCTGGAAAATCCGTTTTGGTTTTATGATCCCGCACCCTACGTTCTATGTAAGAAAAGCATTGTTTGAAAGGTTAGGCTACTACAAGCTGGATTATCGAGTCGCCGCTGATTTTGAGCTAATGGCGCGTTTTTTTAAAGCCAATATCAAAACCCGCCGTGTTGATACTGTTGTGGTATCGATGCGCGAAGGAGGAATAAGCTCTGCCGGAATAAAGTGGCGTATTCATCAGAACATGGAGATATCACGGGCGTGCAACGAAAATGGCATTTTCACTGTGCTTCCATTGTTGGTTATAAAATTACCGTTTAAATTATTGAGCTTTTTCAAAAAGCCAGGTTTATCGGAGCACGGACGTGACTAATATTTTGCTGACAGGTGTGTCCGGTTTTGTTGGTCGCGCAGTGTTGGATGCGCTTATACAAACTGACGTCACTATAACGGCGCCTGTGCGTAAAGCGCTCTCTGATAGCACTTTGCCGAGACTACAACAGACAGAGGTTGCTGACCTGTCAGATATTGACGCAAGTCTGTTTCATTTATATCAGCCTGATATTGTGATCCATATTGCTGCTAAAGCTCATGTTGTCGATGCATCTTTAACTGAATTCAGAGAGCTAAATACGAAGGCTTCGCTAAATATAGCAAGGGCGGCGGCTGATGCGGGAGTACGGCGTTTTATCTTTTTAAGCTCTATTGGCGTAAATGGTATCAACAGTACTGAGCCTTTTAAGGTAACTGACACGCCAGTGCCGGTAGAAGATTATGCGCTATCGAAGCTTGAAGCTGAAATTGGCCTCAGGCAAATTGCGGCTGATACCGGTATGGAAGTAGTCATAATAAGGCCGCCGCTGGTTTATGGCGCCAATGCACCGGGTAACTTTGGTAAGCTTGCTAAACTTGCACAGAAAAACCTGCCGCTACCGTTAGGCGCTATCCATAATAAGCGCAGCCTGGTGGCACTGGATAACCTGGTCGATTTAATTGTTACCTGTATTGATCACCCCAAAGCCGCAAACCAAACCTTTTTGGTTAGCGACGACGAGGATGTATCTACCGCTGAATTACTGCAAATGATGACTCGCGCCGTCGGTAAAAAGCCAAGGTTGCTTCCGGTGCCGGTAAGTTGGCTTAAACTGGCCGGTAAGCTGACCGGCAAATCTGCGGTAATTGACCGGTTGTGTGGAAATTTACAGGTAGATATCAGTCATACAAAACAAACGCTGGGTTGGACGCCGCCGATAACGGTGGAAGAGGGGATTGCTCGCTGCTTTAACAGCGGTGACAAGTGACTCGCCGCAGAATGCGGCTGGTGACTAGTTGCTTTTAGCAACGGTGACCGGTTTTCAAAGGTGGAGAGTGGTTAGGACGAGTGCTAAGTGTTGAGTTGTTAGTGGTTAGTGCTGAGGGTTGAGTTTTCAGTGGTTAGTGTTGAGTGCTTAATGTTGTGCCATCAGGATATTTAAGGTTCGTTTGTTCGTTTTAACATTCCGGGGAGCATATTATGGGTGAAGAAGTTCGTTGGCATCAGCGGTTTCAAAACTATCAGAAAGCCCTTGGGCAGCTGGTTTCTGCATTATCACAGCACGATGAACGCGCTGAAGCGCTGATAAAAGAAGGTATTTTACAACGTTTTGAGTTTACTCATGAACTGGCTTGGAAAGTACTGAAAGATTATCTTGAGTATGAGGGGCACCAGGGCATTACCGGTTCCCGCTCTGCCAGTCGTTTAGCCTTTTCGCTTGGATTGGTTAGTGATGGACAGGTTTGGATGGACATGATTGAGAGTAGAAATCGTACAGTGCATACCTATGATGAACGTGTTTTAGAACAGGAGTTTGCCAAAGTACAGCAAGCTTATGCTCCGGCGTTATCTGAGCTGGCTATTCGTATGCAGCCATTACTATGAGCCACGGGCTGCCGGAGTTAACTGTAGCTAAGCTGCTAGGTGTTTTTGCCCGTCACCCGGAAATTGAGCAGGTGATACTGTATGGCTCCAGAGCTAAGGGAAACTACCGGCCTGGTTCAGATATTGATCTGACGTTGCTAGGGCTATCCTGCGACGAAAATACTTTGCGTCTTGTTATGCGTGAGTTGGATGAGTTGAATACGCCGTATTTGATGGATGTTTCTGTGTATCATCAGCTGCTATCAGAAGATCTGAAAAGACATATAGCGGATTTTGGTAAGGTGTTTTATCAGCGCGCATTGTAGTGCTGAGTGTTTAGTGTTTAGTTGTGAATGGTTAGGGCTGTGGCTAAAAGCTTGTTAGCTGGTTAAACTTGGTGCGGTGGGCTAAGGAGGTTAAGTTATGCGTCTGACTGATCAGCAACAAGAAATTATTAAGCAAGTGCTGTTAAAACACTTTGGTAAAGGTTCCGAGCTGCGGCTTTTCGGTTCCAGAGCTGACGACAACGCCCGTGGTGGGGATATTGATCTTTACATTGAGCCTGAGTTACGTGCCGCTGACGATATTGTTGAGGCCAGACTTAATGCTTTGGTTGAATTGCATATGGCACTTGGTGAGCAGAAAATTGATCTGGTGATAAATCGTAAGGCTGGCACCGTTTTACCAATCTATAAAATTGCCAAAGAGACTGGTATTCGTTTATGAATAAGGCGGTATTTAAGGGCATAGTTGATATCTGCCTGACACATGCAGAGCGTTTGCGCTGGTCTATGCAGCATTTGGCTGACAAAAAGCCATTTACTGCGGCGCGTTTGTCGAAGCTTACGGATATTGAACTTGCGGTGTTTGACCAGTTTATTGTCAGGTTTTCTAAATTGCAGGATGCTATGGGCGCAAAGCTACTGCCTGCAATAATAGAGTTAACGCATGAAGAAGGTGAACTTAATACCTTTATTGATAAATTGAACCGGCTTGAAAAGATTGGTGCGCTGGACTCTGTTGAGCAGTGGCTGAAGCTGCGTGAAATGCGTAACCAATTTGCCCATGATTACCCTGATGATCCTGAAATTCAGTCAGCATTACTTAATAAAGCTTTTGATATGGCTGACCAGTTATTGCAGAGTCTGGAGCATGTAATTCGCTTTGCTGCTAAGTACAGTAGTTAGTGTTGAGTTGTGAGTGTTTAGTGTAGGGGCGCGCATTTGCGCCCGGTAACAAGCTCGCTATGTGAGCGGTCACCAAGCCCTTTAGGCCGGTCACTGCTGCGAAGCAGCTCGTCACCTGCGGCTATGCCGCATCGTCACTATTTTTTATTTTGAGGTTCTATGCTGATTCGTTTGTTGGATATTATTTTTGCTTTTTGTGGCTTGGTGTTTGGTTTTCCGGTGCTGGTTATCTTAACTATTGTTGGTTTGTTTGATACCGGCTCGCCGATATTTCGCCAGCAGCGGGTAGGGCGGCATAAAAAGCCGTTTACGTTGGTAAAATTTCGCACTATGAAACCGGATACGGCTCATGTTGCCAGCCATTTGGCCAGCAGCAGTGCGATAACGCCTTTTGGTGGCTTTTTGCGTAAGAGCAAGCTGGATGAACTGCCGCAGTTGTGGAATGTATTAAAAGGCGAAATGAGCCTGGTAGGCCCGCGGCCTTGCCTGTTTAACCAGCAAGAATTAATTAACGAGCGCGAACAGCGCGGTGTATTAAATGCCCGGCCCGGTATTACCGGCCTGGCACAGGTAAATGACATTGATATGTCGACCCCGCAGCTGCTGGCCGAGACCGACGCAAAAATGCTGGCACAGCTTACGGTAGCAAACTACTTTAAGTATATTTTTATGACAGTGGCCGGTAAGGGCTCAGGTGACAGAGTTAAAAAGCAGTGACTAGTTCGCTATGCGAACGGTGACTAGCTGACTACGTCAGCGGTAACTAGTCGGCTTAGCCGACGGTCACTAGCTCGCTATGCGAGCGGTCACTGCTGCGCAAGCAGCTCGTCACCGTTTTTAAAAAGGATTTATACATGCACTATGATTTAAGAGTGTGGCAATTGGCCATGGATTTGGTGGTTCAGGTTTATGCGGTTACTAAGCAGTTTCCTGATAGCGAAAAGTATGGTCTGGGCTCGCAAATGCAGCGTGCAGCGGTGTCTGTACCCAGCAACATAGCTGAAGGAGCTGGTCGTGAAAGTAATGCTGACTTTTTGCGTTTCTTAACAATTTCACGCGGTTCTTTAAGTGAGTTGGAAACCCAGCTGTTGATCGCGCAGCGCTTAAATTATGTGGCTGATGTGAGTGAGCAGCTAAATAAAACTAAAGAAGTCTTCATGCTGTTGAAGGGATTAGTTCGAAAACTGAAAGCGTGACTAGCGTGCTTTGCAGGCAGTGACAGGTAACGAGTTCGCGGTGCGAACAGCAACAAGCCAGCTATGCTGGCGGTCACTTGTCACTTGTCACTGTTGCCTCTGGCAACTCGTCACTAGCGACAAAGTCGCGAGTCACTAAATAAGGACACCGGATGTCGACTTTATACCCCACCCCTCAATTTATCCACCATGGCGCTGTAGATGGTGTTACCGGTTCTTGCCATGAGTATCGTTTAGCCGATGACTACGGCGTACTTATTGATTGCGGCTTGTTTCAGGGCGCTGAGGTATCAAACTCAGGTTCTGCTGTGGCGCCGCAAATTAACTTTGCTATTGAGCATATTAAAGCGCTGATTGTTACTCATGTGCATATTGACCATGTAGGGCGCATACCGTATTTGCTGGCTGCCGGCTTTACCGGGCCGATATTTTGTACTGCGGCATCGGCGACGTTATTACCGCTGGTGCTGGAGGATGCGTTAAAGGTAGGTGTTACCCGTGATGAGGCATTAATTAATGCCTTTTTAGCCAGGGTGCGCCGCCAGTTGGTGGCTTGTGATTTTAAACAATGGCAGCCATTGCCGGTATTTAGCGGCACGGCTTCAAACCGGGCCAATGCCGGGCCAGAGCTACGGTTTCAGAGTGCCGGGCATATTTTGGGTTCGGCCTATGTAGAGCTGCGGCATAAAACGCCGGCCGGCAGTTGGTTTAAAACGGTGTTTTCCGGCGATTTGGGCGCCCCCTATGCACCCTTGCTGCCCGCGCCCAAGCCACCTTATGCGGCAGATGTGGTAGTAATAGAAAGCACCTATGGTGATCGCGAACACGATAACCGCCGTGCCCGGATAAAACGCTTAGAACAGGTGCTGCTGCACGCTCTGCAAGACAACGGTACTGTGTTGTTTCCGGCTTTTAGTATTGGCCGCACTCAAGAGCTGTTGTATGAGCTGGAGGCAATTATTCACCGCTTGCGCGGGCAAAAAATTCACCGGCAGTTACGCTGGGATGAGTTGCAGATTATTGTCGACTCGCCATTGGCGGCAAAATTTACCCGTGCTTACGATGAGCTGAAACAGTGTTGGGACAGTGAAGCCAAACAGCGTTTAAAGCAAGGCCGCCATCCACTGAGTTTTGCCCAGCTGCATACCGTAGACAGCCACACTCAACATTTGGATTTGGTGCAATTTTTGGCGCGCAGCAAACAGCCGGCTATTGTGATTGCTGCCAGCGGTATGTGTGAGGGCGGCCGGGTCGTAAATTATTTAAAAGCCTTATTGCCGGATGCTGCGCATCAGGTGGTGTTTGTCGGTTATCAGGCGCGCGGTACTTTGGGTGCTGCAATACAACGTTTTGGCCCGCAGGGCGGCTATGTCGATATAGACGGTGAGCGCATTAGTATTGGCGCTGAAATTATTACGTTAAGTGGCTATTCAGCCCATGCTGATAAAACCGGTTTAGTAAGTTTTATCAGCCGGATGCGGCGAAAACCGCTGCAGGTACGCATAGTGCACGGTGATAAAGGCGCCAAAACAGCGTTACAACGGGCTTTTTCCGAGTTGGGGATCAGTGCTATTATTGCCAGCCAGGATTGAGTGTTTAGTGTTTAGTGGTGAGTGTTTAACTAACAATTTACACCTCACCTCTTAACACTCACAACTTATATTGCACAACTTAAAACTCAAAAAAGGGATGTTATGTCTGGTTTAAAAATTGCTATTGCCGGTACCGGTTATGTCGGGCTGTCCAATGCCATGTTACTTGCGCAACACAATGAAGTGGTCGCGCTGGATATCGTGCCGGAAAAAGTAGCACTGCTGAATGCGAAAAAATCGCCGATTGAAGACAAAGAAATTTCGGATTTTCTGGCTAATAAAGCGCTGAATTTTACCGCTACGCTGGATAAGCAGGCATTCAGCAATGCTGACTTTGTTATTATTGCCACACCCACCGATTACGATCCGCAAACAAATTACTTTAATACCAATAGTGTTGAAGCGGTGATCCGTGATGTGCTTGCTATTAACCCTAAGGCGGTAATGGTCATTAAATCTACTGTGCCGGTCGGTTTTACGGTTGCTGCGCGGCAGAAATTTGGTACTGATAATCTGATATTCTCGCCGGAGTTTTTGCGTGAAGGCCGCGCCTTGTACGATAATCTGTACCCGTCAAGAATTATTGTCGGCGAACAAAGTGAGCGGGCACAGCGTTTTGCTGCCTTATTGCAAAAGGGCGCCATTAAGCAAGACATAGCGGTATTGTTTACCGACAGCACTGAAGCCGAAGCCATTAAGCTGTTTTCTAATACTTACCTGGCAATGCGGGTAGCGTATTTTAACGAACTGGACAGCTACGCTGAAAGCCATGGCTTAAATGCAAGGCAAATTATTGAAGGTGTAGGCCTGGATCCGCGCATTGGCAGCCATTATAACAACCCCAGCTTTGGTTACGGTGGTTACTGTTTGCCCAAAGATACCAAGCAGTTGCTGGCCAACTATCAGAATGTACCAAACAACATAATGCAAGCGATAGTGGATGCAAACCGCACCCGCAAAGACTTTGTGGCGGAGTCTATATTGTCCCGTAACCCTCATGTGGTCGGGGTTTTTCGTTTGGTAATGAAATCCGGCTCAGATAATTTTCGTGCTTCGGCCATCCAGGGTATTATGAAACGCATTAAGGCCAAAGGTGTTGAAGTGGTGGTGTATGAGCCGGAACTACAACAGGATGAGTTTTTCCGCTCGCGGGTGATTAAAGATTTAGCTGAATTTAAACGCATATCTGATGTAATAGTAGCAAACCGCCGCAGTGACGCTTTAGCCGATGTAGAAGCAAAAGTGTACACCCGTGATTTATTTGGTAGCGATTAAGGTAACGGCAGTGACGAGTTCGCGTTGCGAACAGTAACGAGCTTGCTTTGCAAGCAGTAACAAGCCAGCTATGCTGGCGGTCGCTTGTCACTGTTGTCGTTGGCAACTCGTCACTAGCGACGAAGTCGCGAGTCACCGGCAGCGCAGCTGCGTGTCACTCGTCATTGCTTTTGAAAAATTGGAGTTTAAATGAAAGTACTAAAAGCGGTTATCCCGGTTGCCGGGCTTGGTACCCGTATGCTACCGGCTACTAAGGCGATACCGAAAGAAATGCTGCCGGTAGTGGATAAACCGCTTATTCAGTATGTGGTTAACGAGTGTATAGCCGCCGGTATTAAGCAAATTGTGCTGGTAACCCATTCGTCGAAAAACTCGATTGAAAACCATTTTGATAAAAGCTTTGAGCTGGAGTCGATGCTGGAAAAGCGGGTTAAGCGCCAACTGCTGGATGAAGTACAGGCAATATGCCCCAAAGACGTGACTATTATGCATGTGCGCCAGGGCGAAGCTAAAGGCCTGGGCCATGCGGTACTTTGTGCCTTGCCTTTGGTAGGGGAGGCGCCGTTTGCTGTGGTACTGCCGGATGTGTTGGTAGACAGTTACGACAGTGATTTACGCCGCGAAAACCTGGCAAAAATGGTGCAACTGTTTGAACAAAGCGGTACCAGCCAGGTAATGGTAGAGCCGGTGCCGCATAATCTGGTGAGTAACTACGGTATTGCCGATGTTGCCGGCCATCAAGTGTCTGCCGATATGTCGGTAAAAATGGCTGCTATTATAGAAAAACCGGCTTTGGATGAGGCGCCGTCAGATTTAGCCGTGGTAGGCCGTTATGTGTTCAGCCGTAATATCTGGCAGTGCTTAAAGCGCACACCTGTTGGTGCCGGCGATGAGATACAGCTAACCGATGCTATAGCTATGTTAATGCAACAAGAGGCGGTTAATGCCTACCATATTGCCGGCCGCAGCCATGATTGCGGTAATAAATTGGGCTATATGCAGGCTTTTGTAGAGCATGGCTTGCGTGATAAACATTTGGGGCCGCAATTTAACGCCTGGCTTAAACAGTTGCTGGTGAAGCAGTAGCCTTGCATGCTTTATATTAATAAATGCTATACTTTTTAAATTTTAAATATCAGCACTGTGTTTATTAGAAAACAGGTGTTATGAGGTATTAGATGCTGGCTTGGTTATTGGGCTTACCGCGTTCCGTAAAACGACTTGTATCTGTATGTGCAGATATGTTTTTCTTAATTATGTCGTTGTTTGCCGCTTATTTTCTCACGCAATACAACGTGCATTCCAATGTGCCGCAAATAGCGCTGGCATTTTCTATCACCTTGCCGGTTACCTTATTTATTTTTACCAAGCTGGGCTTGTACCGTGCCGTTATCCGCTATATCGGCCAGCATGCTTTGGGGGCGGTGTTGGCAGGTATTGTAAGTAGTGCCTTTGTGTTGGCGCTGCTGTTTGGCGTGTTTAATGTGCATGACAAAGGCAATTTAATTTTTGTGTACGCTATTTTGGCGTTAATCAGCTCGGGCGGTGTACGCTTACTGGCACGGATGTTTTTAGTGCAGCGCAATAACGGCCATAAAGAACGGGTGTTAATATACGGTGCCGGCTCTTCCGGCCGCCAACTGGCGCATGCGCTGATGAACGGCGAGCAATATCACCCGGTGATTTTTGTTGATGACGATACCACCTTGCAGCGTTCGACCATTTTGGGTATCCCGGTGGGGGCGCCGGCGCAGATTACTGCCTTGTTAAAAAACTATAATATCAGCCGTATTTTACTGGCGTTGCCTTCGGCCAGCCGTGCCAGACGGCGTGAAGTATTGGATGCCCTGGAAGAGCTGCCTATTCCTGTGCAGTCTATTCCCGGTATGAGCGACCTGGTAGACGGCTCGATGCGGATTGATGAGCTGCAGGATGTAAAAATTGAAGACTTGCTGGGGCGTGATCCGGTAGCGCCCAAAGTAAAACTGATGCAGGCCAATATTCAGCATAAGGTAGTGATGGTTACCGGTGCCGGTGGTTCTATCGGCTCAGAATTATGCCGGCAAATTATTAATTATGAACCTGCGGTACTGGTGTTGTTTGAACTGTCTGAATTTGGTTTGTACAACATAGAACAAGAGTTAGCCAATACCATTAGCCAGCGTGAGCTCGGCATTAAATTGATTCCGGTAATGGGCACGGTGCAGCGTAAAAACCGGCTGGAAACGGTGATGCAGGCCTTTAAAGTGCAAACGGTTTACCATGCCGCCGCTTATAAACATGTACCGTTGGTGGAATACAATGTGGTAGAGGGCGTGCGCAATAATGTGTTCGGCACCTGGTACGCGGCCGAGGCAGCCATTAATACCGGAGTTGAAACCTTTGTATTAATTTCGACCGATAAAGCGGTGCGGCCAACCAATGTAATGGGCGCGTCAAAGCGTTTGGCTGAGTTAGTGCTGCAAGCATTGGCGCAAAAACAAAATAGCACACGGTTTTGTATGGTGCGCTTTGGTAATGTATTGGGCTCCAGTGGCTCTGTGGTACCGTTGTTTCGGGAGCAAATTCGCCGCGGCGGCCCGATAACCGTAACCCACAAAGATATTATCCGTTATTTTATGACTATACCGGAAGCCGCGCAGTTAGTGATTCAGGCCGGGGCTATGGGCCAGGGCGGTGATGTATTTGTGCTGGATATGGGCGAGCCGGTTAAAATTGCTGATTTGGCCAAACGCATGATCCACCTGATGGGGCTTGAAGTTAAAGACGATATACACCCTAACGGCGATATAGAAGTGCATTATTCCGGCCTAAGGCCTGGCGAGAAACTGTATGAAGAATTATTGATAGGCGAGAATGTTCGTGAAACAGCACACCCGCGTATTATGGCTGCCGATGAAATATGCTTAAGCTGGGATAAAATGCAGGCATTATTGCAGCAGTTAGATGTTTACTGCGAAAATTTTGCTGTAGAGCAAATTATTGAGTTATTCCGCCAATCGCCTACCGGCTTTAATTACAGCTGCGCGAGTAGCGATTTGGTGGTAAAGGCCGGTTGCGACAGTACAGTTGATTCGCCGTTGTTGGTAGTGCATGCTGAACCCGCACCTGTAAAGAAATATATTGCTTAACAAGGACTTACTGTGAGCTATAGCGGTTCCGGCATTTTATTTATTTATTAACTGTAAAAAAGTTATGTTTTTGTCGCTTTTCAGGTTGAGCTAGGCTTTTTTTTAGTTTATGCTGCGTACAAGTCTGAATTCAGGTTTCTTAATGAGGGAAAAAGTATGAAAAAATTAATTATTGCTGCAGCGGTTTTAGCATTTGCAACTGGCGTTAACGCTCAAGATGTTGCCGGCGGCGCAAACGCTAAAGAAGGTACTATCGGCGGTGTTGCTACTACTACTGTAGCTGCCGGTGTTGTTGGTGTTGCAGTTGCTGCAGCTGTTATTTCTAACAACCGTGGTTCTTCAACTTCTAACCCAGCTGCTACCTGTGATACGCCTGCTGAAGATGTAGGTGGTGGCCAATGTGTTCGTGTTATCGTAACCGGCACCGGTACTAACACTTTTACTGCTACTCAAGCGTACGCTCCTTCAGTTAAGTAATTTTCTGGAGTTTGCTTATAAGCCGCCTTAAGGCGGCTTTTTTATTGCTGGGGATAACCAGTTTTCTGGGAGAACCTGTGTGGAAAAATCTATGTTAAAACCCTTTATCTTTGCTATGGCTTGCTTTTTTTTATCTTCCTGTGCCGGTACTTATCATTCCTATATTGACAACATTAAGCTTGCTTTGGCGGATACTCCGGACGTGGAGTTGTCTTTGGACGAAGTGCTGAGCGCTAAATCTGATTTACTTTATGTTACCCATGGTGAGCGCGCCCGGGCGGCGATGGCGCTAATGTTTATTGAAGCCGGCCAGCAAAAATGGGTGTCGGCAGATAATGCGATGTTAGCAATGGAGCAAGGCCGTATCGTACGCACCTTAGGTTTTGGCCGGGATTTACTTTACCTTACAAATACTGCCGCAGACCCAATAGCCCGATATAGTACTATACATGCGCAAAGCAGTTGGCTCAGGCTGGCAGATTGGCAACATGGCGAGTATGGTTACCCGCTTAAATCCCGTTTTGAACTGGTGCCGGGCCAACAACTGGAATTTTTTAACCGCACACTGGCCACTACCCTGGTGATTGAATATGTTACTTACCAGGCAGAGCCGAACTATGTGCGCTTTGACAACGAGTGGAAAAACTATTTTTGGTTTGATGCCGCCAGCGGCGCCTTGCTTAAGAGTGAGCAAACATTAGCACCTTTTCGTGAGCCGGTTAGTATGACTTATATCAGCCGTATTGCCCGCTCTGTCCGTGATAGCGCTTCGCAGGTAAAGACTAATGAATAAACCGGTAATTAAAACCTTGTATTGCAGTGCGGCGCTGTTGTCGTTTGCAGGTATGGCACAGGTTAATGTGCAGATTAACGGTGCAGAGTATAATTTTGCCGGCAACCCGCGTTTAGCTGAGGTTTTGGCGCCGGTGGCGTTGCAGGCTAAGTGGTATTGGCCGGCTGCAACACTGTATAAGTTAAGTAGCAATACAGCACAAATACAGCGTGAACAGCTGCTGCAAACGCTGGTTGATATAAAGACACGCTACTCTGGCAACACTGAACTGCAAACGGTATTGGCATCAATTGAGCGCCAGGTTAAAGCCTGGCGTTTGGCTGAGCGCGTTGCAACGCAGATTGACTATGATTTTGCACGGCTGCGGGAGCAGATGAACCCGCGTTTTGACAATGGTAGTTATTTACTTAAGTTACCGCTAAGGCCACAGGTTGTGCAGGTATTTGGTGCTGTGCAACGAGAAGTAGCGGTTACGCATCAAAGCAGTGCGCCCGTATCACATTATTTACCTGATATTGAGCGCAGCCCGCTGGCCTCTGACGACGAAGTAATATTATTGCAGCCGGATGGCAGTAGGTTGGCAGTAGGTGTCGCGTATTGGAACCAGCAACATATTGAAGCTATGCCAGGCGCACAGCTATATATTCCCTTCAAAACTCAGTTGTTCAGCGCAGATCTGGTGTTACTGAATCAACAATTGGAACAGCTTGCGATGCACAGGATTTTGCCATGAGTGTTAGCCGTACTGTCGTTTTTTCTTATTCTGCTGCATGTTTGGCGTTGTCAGGTGTTAATACCGTTGTAGCTGCGCCTGCAGAGGCTGAGCACAGCTGGCAGCTGCCGGCTTCGGGTGTGTCGCAAATGGCACATGGTGGTGTCGGTTTAATACAAACCCCCACTGCGCGAATGGCGCCGGCCGGTGATTTATCGATTAACTATACCGACAATGAAGAATATCGCTTGTGGTCGGTTAGTATTCAGTTATTTGACTGGATGGAATCTACCGTACGTTATACCGATGTGCGCACACGGCTATACAGCGATGATCCCGGCTTTAGCGGCGATCAGACACTTAAAGATAAAGGTATAGATGTTAAGTTTCGCTTATTGCAAGAAAGTACTTATTTACCGCAGGTGTCGGTTGGTTTCCGGGATTTTGGCGGCACCGGTTTTTTTGAAAGCGAGTTTATTGCCTTAAGTAAACAGTGGGGCAACTTTGATTTTCACCTCGGTATGGGCTGGGGTTATCTGGGCAATGCAGCCAATACCAGTAACCCGTTTTGTGACATTAAAGACAGCTTTTGTAGCCGGCCGGGCGGCTTTGGTGGCCAGGGCGGCAAAATTGATTACGACCAGTTCTTTAAAGGCCCTGCCTCATTATTCGGTGGTGTGGAATACCAAACCCCGTGGCAGCCACTGCGCCTAAAGCTGGAGTACGAAGGTAACGATTACCAAAATGACAGAGCCGGTGATTTGCTGCAAGACAGTGCATGGAATATCGGTGCAGTGTACCGTTGGGGTAACTTTAACTTTGATTTAAATTATCAGCGCGGTAATACCCTGGGTTTTGGCGCGCACTATAAGATGAATTTGCATACTGCCAGCCAAATTAAAGTGCAGCCTGCACCGCGTGTTATTCCGGACGATACGTCAGCTCAACAGTATCAACATGATCGGTTGCGTGAAGCGTTGTATACCGAAGCCGGCTTTGTGTTGCGTGGCAGCCACTCCGGGGAAAATGAATTTATTATTTACGGCTCGCAAGTTGGCTACCGTGATTTGGAAGAAGCGGTAGAGCGTATCGGCCGGGTATTGGCGACAGAGTTGCCTGATACTATTGAGCGTTATCGTATCGTTACCTTTTCCGGCCATTTACCGATGGTTGAAACGGTGGTTGATGCTGGAGATTTTATCAGCGCTGCGCGTTATGACAGTTTAACTACTGATATAACATCTACCTATGTGCGCCACCAACCGGCAGCCACAACCATGATGCATGCTAATATCCCGAATTACCGCGGCTTTTATACCGGCCTGGAAACATTTTGGATCCAAAGTTTTGGTAGCCCGGAAGCGTTTTATATGTATCAGGGCGGCGTATTTGTTTCCGGTGGCTATCAGTTGGCCCGCACTGTAAGTGTAAATGCGACTGCCAAAGTAACTTTATTGGAAAACTTTGATAAGTTTAACTTTAAGGTAGATAACCAAAACACGCCGTTGCCACGGGTGCGCTCTTTTATCCGCGAATATGTAACCGGTCGTACCGTGAGTATGGAGAACTTGTTCGTCAGCTGGCAAGATGAGCTGGTATCTGATTGGTATGCGCAGGCTTATGGCGGTTACCTGGAAACCATGTACGGCGGCGTTGGTGGTGAAGTGCTTTATCGTCCGGTAGACTCTGATTTTGCAGTGGGTGTTGATGTTAATTACGTGCGGCAACGTTCGTTTGAAAATGATGTTGATTTTTTTGATTATAAAACCCTTACAGGGCACCTTAACGTTTACTGGCAGCCGGAGTTTTTGCCTGATACACGCTTAACTTTTAATATCGGCCGTTTCCTTGCTAAAGATAAAGGCGTAAATATAGATTTCGCCAAACGCTTTGACAGCGGCATTATTGTGGGTGCTTATGCTGCTATTACTAATGTATCGGCAGCCGACTACGGTGAAGGCAGTTTTACTAAAGGTTTTTACTTGTCTATTCCGTTTGATATGTTCTCACTGCGTCCGTCAACCGGCCGCGGTACCTTGCCTTGGGTACCAATTGCCCGTGATGGTGGTCAATCGCTGAACCGGCCAATCCGGTTAATTGATTCGACTGAGCAACGTTCGCCGTTTTACGACTAACAGAGATTGCAGTTGATAAAAAGGGTAGCTATTTAGCTGCCCTTTTTTATCAAAGGCCATAATACGGCTGCGGTCGGGGTCTTTGGCTTTATACCGCATGTTGTCAGCGGCTTAAGTCCAGAGCGATTTGCTCAGTGCCGCTATGCTATCCGGGGTGTCTTGCAGCAGCCAGTCACAGATGGCGCTGGCGACATTAGGGTATTGCACGGTATTAAGGTTGGCCGGCGTATTAAGCCAATTGGCAACAATTTTAGTGCTGAGGCTATTGCTTCGGCTGGCCAGCTGCAGTTGCTGTAACGCCAGGGCGTTAGATTCCTGCTCCATTTGGCCGTGCAGCGGTTTTACCATGATCTGCTTTTGCAGTTGCAAGGCTTCGCTGATTAGCTCGAAGCCGGCGTTACTCAGTACATGGCTGCAACTGGCTAAATCGGCTTTAAACGCCTGCAGCGCCGGCGGATGAGTATGGATATGCCCCAGTTTGGCTTTGCTTAATCCCGGGCCATACAGATAAAAACGGTATTGGCTAAGCGGTGTCAGCATGGCAATAACCTGTTGCTGATCTTCAAAGGGTAAATACACCAGCACTTTATTGGCTTCAACAGCTGCATTGTGCTCAGCTTCGTCGATAATAGGCGGCAGAATGGGCTGGTTAAAATGGTGCCAGTGCAGGCCGAGCTGATATTGTGCCGGGGCAAAATGCTTAAACACCAGTTTGCTCATCAGATTGGCGTGCTCCATCGGGATGTCATGCAAAAAGGCGTACTGATGGCCAATGGCAAAGCTGGCTTTATTTTGCTGCTTTGCTGCTTGGGCGGTTACTGGTTCAAAGTCGGTGAGTACCAGGTCGTAGCTGCTTAAATCCAGCGCTTTGATATCCTGTTGCAGGGTGCGGATTTGCGCCTGCCAAAAGCTTTGCCAGTAGTTAACCTTGCCGTTTTGCGTAACAAAGGTTAGGCCACGTTTTAGCTGATAATTGCCAAACTGCTGCATGTCGAACAGTTGGTCTGCGGGGCGGCCGGAGAACAGGTAGTCTACCTGTACCCCGGCTTTGGTCAGATACTTCCCCATGGCGCGGGCGCGACTGATATGTCCGTTACCGGTAGCTTGCACACCATAGAGAATTTTCATCTGTTACTCCGTTTGTTTATCCTGCCAAACCAGGGCTTTAAAATGCTCGCGGCACATAGAGACATAGCTTTCATTGCCACCTATTTGCACTTGCGAGCCGGTAGTGGCGGCGTTGCCGTGTTCATCCAGCCGCACAACAAAGTTAGCTTTGCGGCCACAGTGGCAAATGGTTTTCAGCTCAACTAATTTATCAGCCCAGGCTAACAGTGCTTCGCTGCCGGCAAAGGTTTCGCCTAAAAAATCGGTGCGCAGGCCAAAGGCCAACACCGGTATATTTAATTCATCTACCACATCGGTTAGCTGGCGCACCTGGGCTTTGGATAAAAACTGCGCTTCGTCTATTAATACGCAATCCAGCCGCCCCTGCGTTTTCAGCTGCTGCACATGGTTGATAAAGTTAAAGCTGCTATCAAAAATATGTGCATCCATTGCCAAACCAATTCGCGAGCTAACCTTGCCCAAACCAAAACGGTTATCCAATGCAGCGGTGTAAATAGCCACTGTCATACCTCTTTCCTGATAGTTGTAAGCACTTTGCAGTAAAGAGGTCGATTTACCGGCGTTCATTGCCGAGTAATAAAAATATAATTGCGCCATGACGTCATCACGTTAAAAAAAAACACAACGCAGTATAACCGCAACCACAGATAAAATATAAACGCCTGAGATGACAGATTTAAGACGCTGGCATCTTTCGCTTTGCTGCATTAAGCTCTGTGCGGACTAAATGTGGAGAATAAGATGGAAAAACTGATATTGCTGCCGGTATTTGTGCAGGTATTGCTCACCAGCGTGGTAATGGTGTTGATGGGCCGGCGCCGTATTTGCGCAGCAAAAAATAAAGAAATAAGCGTAGCGGCATTTAAAACCATGAACCTGACCGGTGCCAACGAGCAGGTAATTGCTACCAGCCGTAACTTTGATAATCAGTTTCAAATGCCCATGTTGTATTTATTCAGTGTGCTGTTTACCCTGCAACTGGGGCTGGCAGACGTTGCTTATGTAGCGCTGGGCGCGGCTTATGTGCTGTTGCGGGTGCTGCATACGGCGGTACATATCGGTAGTAACACAGTGCGTTTGCGCTTTAATGTGTTTTTACTCAGCTGCGCTGTGCTGTGGGTTATATGGCTGCGGTTGTTATGGCAGGTGTTGGTTGGCTGATTAATGCTGGTATATTTTTCGTTGTTTTGTAGCGGCCTGTTGGCCGCTACGTTGTTTCCGGCGTCCAGTGAAGTGTTGCTGCTGGCATTGCTGCAACAGGGCTACAGCCCATTGTGGCTGTTTGTTGCCGCTACTGCCGGTAATACGCTGGGCTCTTGTATTAACTGGTACCTGGGGCGTAAACTGCTGCTGTTTCAGCATAAGCGCTGGTTTCCCTTTTCCGCTGCGGCTATGGGCAGGGCACAGCTGCAGTTTCAGCGTTTTGGCAGTTGGAGTTTATTGTTTGCCTGGTTACCGGTGGTGGGCGATCCGCTAACCTTAATAGCCGGCATGTTAAAGGTACGCTTTAGCCTGTTTTTGCTGTTGGTGTTGTTAGGTAAAGCCGGCCGTTATGCAGTGTTAATTGGCTTTGCTAATGCGCTGCTGGCGTAATTATTATTGGTAAAAGGCTGCCGGATCCGTCATCATTAGCAGCATTACTGATTTGCTTAACAGGAACCTATCATGGAATACCAATTAACCGCTGACGAGATTAAACGCATTACCGCTTTAGATGCAGAGCAGCGTTATACCTATTTTATTCAGGCAGTGGCGGATCTGGAAAAAATCTGGATTTTAACCGACGAAGAAGGCTTTGTACTGGTAAGCGCCGAAGATGAGCGTTGTATTCCGGTATGGCCACATGCTGAGCTGGCAGAGCAGTGGATTGAAGGCGAATGGGAACATTGTACCGCCCAGGCGGTAGATGTTGATACCTGGTTGGATAAGTGGACATCGGGCTTAAACGGTGATGAATTAGCTATTGCAGTGCTGCCGGATGCCGACGGCCCTGGCGTAGTGGTAATGCCGGAAGAGCTGGCAGAAACCCTGATTAATGAAATGCAGGAAGACTAAGCCGTTAAGCGCTATGTTTTATGCAAAAATGCAGCCGTAAGGCTGCTTTTTTAATTGGCCAACTCGTTGCCGGTTGCGGTGTTGCTGGCAAAGGCTAATAAGTTATCGCTGGTTATCTGGCAAATCTCCTGTAACGCTTCGCGGGTGAAAAACGCCTGGTGGCCGGTGATCAATACGTTAGGGAAGGTAAGTAAGCGCTTAAACACTTCATCGTCAATGACCTGTTCAGACAGGTTTTCAAAGAACAGATCGGCTTCCTGCTCGTACACATCCAGCCCCAGGTAACCAATTTTGCGCTGTTTTAAGCCGGCAATAACCGCTTTGCTGTCGATTAGCGCACCGCGGCTGGTGTTAATCAGCATTACGCCATCTTGCATGCTACCGATGCTGTAGTGGTTAATAAGGTGCTTGGTGTCGGGCGTCAGCGGGCAGTGCAGGCTGATAATATTACTTTGGGCGTACAGCTCTGCCAGCGGCACATAACGGCCACCCAGCTCCTGTATCAGCGGGTTTTGCACAATGTCATGACACAGCAAGCGGCAACCAAAGCCATGCAGTATCCGGGCTGTGGCCAGGCCAATACGGCCGGTGCCGATTAAGCCGACGGTTTTACCAAACAGGTTAAAACCCAGCAGGCCGTCCAGCGCAAAGTTGTCATCGCGTACGCGGTTATAGGCTTTGTGAAGTTTGCGGTTAAGGCACAACATCAGCCCTATGGTGTGCTCGGCGACGGCTTCAGGCGAATAAGCCGGTACCCGTGCTACACGAATACCCAGCGCTTTGGCGGCGTCCAGATCAACATTATTAAAGCCGGCACAGCGTAGCGCCACCATTTCAATGCCCATTTCAGACAATTGCTGCAGTACTGCTGCATTTAAATCGTCGTTAACAAACACACAGACGGCATGGCTGCCGGCTGCCAGTTTTGCGCTGTCGCTGCTTAAGCGGCTGTCAATATAAGTAAACTGCAGGCTGCTGTCTGCCCACTGGCTAAACCCTTCCCGGTCATATTTTTTCGCGCTGAATACGGCAACTTTCATGGCTTTTCTCCCATTTGTTGCCGTACAGCTTAGCGCATAACACCTGGCGGTATTTAGCGCTGGATCAAATTTACAGCAAGTCAGCTATTGATTGCGCAATGCTGGCAGGCTTGGTGCGTGGCGCATAGCGCTTTACTACTTCACCGTCTTTGTTGACCAAAAATTTGGTGAAGTTCCACTTAATGGCGCGGGTTTTCAGCAGGCCGCGGGCACTGTCTTTTAAGTGCTCAAACAACGGAGATGCGTCTGGGCCGTTGACCATCAGTTTGGACATAACCGGAAAGCTCAGGCCGTAGTTAATTTCACAAAACTGCTGAATATCGCTGTCGGAGCCCGGTTCCTGGCCGCCAAACTGGTTACACGGAAAAGCCAGGATCACCAGGCCTTTATCGTGATACTGCTGGTACAACTGTTCCAGCTCTTTATATTGTGGTGTAAAGCCACACTGGCTGGCGGTGTTTACAATAAGCAGCACCTTGCCACGATAGCGGCTTAAATCGACTTCGTTACCGGCTGCGTCTTTTACTTTGTATTGATGCACATTGGCCATGCGGATCCCTTAGTTAAAATGCTTTTCATTGTGTACGGAACTTTGTAAGCTTTGCGCCACAGTATGTCACAGATTTAAGTCATTAATATGTCAATTAATAGTGAGAACAAGGTCGCATTTATCGGCTTGGGCGTTATGGGCTACCCGATGGCTGGCTATCTGCAGCAAAAAGGCTATCAGGTAACGGTGTATAACCGCACTGCAGCGAAAGCAGAAAAGTGGGCCGCGCAGTATGGCGGCAACTTTGCCCAAACGCCCGCTGCTGCGGCACAAGGCGCTACACTGGTGTTTCTTTGCGTGGGTAACGACAACGATGTACGTTCGGTGGTGTATGGTGAGCATGGCGTTTTGGCCGGCATGGCCTCAGGCTCGGTATTGATAGACCACACTACCGCCTCAGCTAATTTAGCACGTGAGCTGGCACAGGCGGCTAAGCAGCAGGGCATCGGCTTTTTAGATGCGCCGGTATCAGGTGGCCAGGCGGGGGCTGAAAACGGTGTACTCACGGTGATGACCGGTGGCGAGGCCAGCGACTTTGCTAAAGCCGAAGCAGCAATAATGAGCTACTCACGCTGTGCTAAATTATTGGGCCCGGCAGGCAGTGGCCAATTAGCGAAAATGGTGAATCAGATTTGTATCGCAGGCGTAGTGCAGGGCCTGGCTGAGGCACTGAATTTTGCCCAAAATGCCGGTTTAGATGCGGCTGCCGTAGTAGAGGTAATTTCACAAGGTGCCGCCTCATCCTGGCAGATGCAAAACCGCTCGCTAACCATGCTGCAAGGCAAATACGATTTCGGCTTTGCGGTGGACTGGATGCGTAAAGATTTGGGCATAGCACTTAGCGAAGCGCGCGAAAACGGCAGCCACTTGCCGCTAACGGCGTTAGTGGATCAGTTCTATAGCGAAGTGCAGCAAATGGGCGGTAACCGCTGGGATACTTCCAGCCTGCTGGCGCGGTTAAAGCGTTAACCGCAAAAAGGGGCATGTCGCTAAAGGTTGGATAAATTTACGATCTAACTGAATACGCCATGCTCCAAGCGGCCTATTAAGTCTAACACTTGTTGCGTTTCAGTTTCGCTACTAAGCATATTCACAGGAGCTTTATCGCCAAGGCCGTATACAGGTTCGTTCAGCCATTTATGAGTGGCAGCCATGTCGCCGTCAAATAAGTTGCTCGCAGCGAATTGCACAGCCTTGTAGTTGCGCAACTCTGCTTCGCTAGTTTTGTTTTTTACTTGTTTAGTCATAGTGTTTGCATCGATGTTTTATCAGCTTTAAGCCTATAACCAGATCTTATTTTGGTCAAAAAAAGAGCGCTAAGACCATCACAATCTTAGCGCTCTTAAGAGATTAAAGCGGTAACTTAGTTAAACACCATCTCTGGTATATCGCCTTCGATAACCAGCTTGCCGGCGGTTTTTTGCTTAATTTCTTCTACCGAAATACCCGGCGCGCGTTCCAGTAAGTGGAACGCGCCGTTACGTACTTCGAGTACGGCTAAGTCGGTGACGATTTTCTTCACGCAGCCAACGCCAGTCAGCGGCAGAGTGCAGTCGGTTAGCAGCTTGCTGTTGCCGTATTTGTCGGCGTGAGTCATGGTTACAACAATGTTTTGTGCACCGGCGACTAAGTCCATCGCGCCGCCCATGCCTTTTACCAGTTTACCCGGGATCATCCAGCTGGCGATATTGCCGTTTTGATCCACTTCAAAGGCGCCCAGCACGGTTAAATCGACATGGCCGCCGCGGATCATGGCAAAGCTTTCCGCTGAGCTGAAAATCGCCGCGCCTTTAATGGCCGTGACGGTTTCTTTGCCGGCGTTAATCATATCGGCGTCAATTTCGTCTTCAGTCGGGTAGGGGCCCATACCGAGCAAGCCGTTTTCTGATTGCAGCATCACTTCAATGCCGGCCGGCACATAGTTGGCCACCAGGGTTGGAATACCAATACCTAAGTTGACGTAGTAACCGTCTTGCAGCTCTTGCGCCACGCGCATGGCAACCTGTTCACGAGATAAAGCCATTGTTGCCTCCTTAACCTTGACGGACCATACGACGTTCAATGCGTTTTTCAAAGTTGCCTTTAATAACGCGCTGTACGTAAATACCCGGGGTGTGAATTTGTGATGGTTCCAGCTCACCCGGCTCGACTATCTCTTCTACTTCAGCCACGGTAATTTTACCGGCGGTGGCCGCCATCGGGTTGAAGTTCATTGAAGTGTGACGAAACACCAGGTTGCCGTAACGGTCGGCTTTCCATGCACGTACTATGGCAAAGTCGCCGGTAATGGCCGGTTCTAACACGTAGTGACGGCCGTCAATTTCACGGGTTTCTTTACCCTCGGCAACCGGGGTGCCATAACCTGTTGCTGTGAAAAATGCCGGTATACCAGCACCGCCGGCGCGCATTTTCTCGGCCAGGGTGCCTTGTGGTGTAAGCTCTACTTCCAGTTCGCCGCTGAGAAGTTGTTTTTCAAACAGGGCGTTTTCGCCAACGTAAGAGGCAACCATTTTTTTAATTTGCCGGTCTTCCAGCAAAATGCCCAGACCAAAGCCGTCTACACCGCAGTTGTTAGAGACCACGGTGAGATCTTTGGTTTTCATTTTTTTGATCTGAGCAATTAAGCCCTCTGGAATACCGCATAAGCCAAAGCCACCGGCAATAACGGTCATGCCGTCCTGCAGGCCTGCCATGGCGTCTTCGTAGCTATGTACGACTTTATTAAACCCTGCCATTTGTTGTCCTCTGTCCTCTGTTCTCTGCTGAACTATCTGTTGCGAACTGCTCTTCGACTGCGCGGCTGCTGCGTGAAGTTTTTTCTGCGACACGCCATAAACCATCCATGGGGCTCGACTCCGGCCATCCATGGCCTCCAACGGTCGCTGAAAAAATCACATCCGCATCCGCTTACATCTGTGCCAAGGTAAGTGCGCAGTACACTTTGACCGGAACCGTGTTTTTCATGGATGAAAAACAGGAGCCTACAGGGACGTATTTACGGCGTGTTCCGGCAAAGTAGTACGGAGTGATTACCGTGTTCGAAGAACCTTAGTTGTTGCTGTTAACTAACTACCAGTTTGCGTGCACTTGGCCCTTAGCGCCAATCCTACTTTAGAACTAGGCTGTTTCCCCAGCTTGTCGGTAATAAACCAGCCGGCTTTGGCCAGCGCAGTTAAATCGATACCGTGTGAAATGCCAAGGCCGTTTAGCAAATACACCACATCTTCGGTGGCAACATTGCCTGACGCACCGGCAGCGTAAGGGCAGCCGCCTAAACCGGCAACGGCGCTATCAATCACAGCAATGCCGCGGTTTAGCGCCACGTAAATATTGGTTAACGCCTGGCCGTAGGTGTCGTGAAAATGCACCGCCAGTTTATCCACCGGCATCATGCTTAGCACCGCGTCCAGCATCGCATTGACTTTATCCGGCGTGCCAACGCCGATAGTATCGCCCAACGAGATTTCATAGCAGCCCATCTCTAACAGGGCTTTGGCGACCAATGCCACTTCGGTAGGGGCAACGTCACCCTGATAAGGGCAACCGACGACGCAAGACACATAGCCACGCACTTTAATGCCGTCGGCTTTGGCTGCTTCTACTACCGGCGCAAAACGTTCCAGGCTTTCCGCTATGCTGCAGTTAATGTTTTTCTGGCTGAAGGCTTCAGACGCCGCGCCAAAAATGGCTACTTCAGTGGCACCGGCAGCTTTGGCCGCTTCATAGCCTTTTAAATTTGGCGTCAGCGCAGCATAGGTAACACCGGCTTTACGTGTAATGCCGGCAAACACGCCTGCGGAGTCCGCCATTTGCGGCACCCATTTCGGCGAGACAAAGGCGCCGCTTTCAATGTAGCTATGGCCGGCCGCGGTTAGCATGTCAATTAGGGCGATTTTATCTTCTGTGGCTACCGCAGCCTCGTTTTGCAGGCCATCACGCGGGCCTACTTCAACCAGGCGTACACTTGTTGGTAAACTCATGCTTCCTCCGGGCTAAAATCAACCAGTTCGGCGCCGTCTTTTACCAGATCGCCGGCGGCGTAAAATACTTCATTCACCACACCGTTTTTCGGCGCTTTAATGCTGTATTCCATTTTCATCGCTTCCATAATCACCAGCGTATCGCCGGCTTTTACGGTTGAGCCGGCTTTGGCCATTACCGCAACGATAGTGCCGTTCATCGGTGCGGTTAAGCTACCGGCGTGATCTGCGCCTTCCATCTCAGTAGTGACTTCCGTCTGGTAGATAAAGTCATAACGTTGATGTTTGATAAACACACTGAAGGTATCGGCATAGCGGCTTACCCGCACCTTGGTACGGTGATCGCCCAACACGGCACTTAGTTCATCGCCATTAAGCTCGGCGGTGCAGCAAAGCTGTTGGCCTGCCACGTCAATCACATAATGTTGCTGCAGTTGCTGCACTGTTAGTTGTGTGCTGTGCTCACCATGTTGCAAGGCGATGTTTACCGTTGGCATTTCATTTAACCGCCAGCCATGGCTGAATTGCCAGGGGCTTGAACCGTTGCTGCTTTGCGGTGCTTTTTGCTGCTGTAAAATAAACAGCGCAGCCAATACCAGCGCCTGATTATTTTCTTTATTGGCCGGCGCAAATAAGCTTTGCTGATGTTTGTTGATAAAGTTGGTATCAAGCTCGGCGGCTTTAAACGCCGGGTGCTCGGTTAAGCTGGTTAAAAAGCTTAAGTTAGTGGTAACACCGGCAATACGATAATCGTCCAGCGCACGTAACATGCGGGCGATGGCGCGGTCGCGGCTTTCATCCCAAACAATCAGCTTGGCGATCATTGGATCGTAAAACGGCGACACTTCATCGTTTTCCACCACGCCGGTATCCACCCGCACATGACGGTTGGCTTCAGGCTGACGTAAATAGGTCAGTTTACCGGTTTGCGGCAGGAAATCGTTATCCGGATCTTCAGCATATACCCGCACTTCAATCGCGTGGCCATCGAGTTGAATATCATCCTGCGCCAGTGGCAGTGTTTCGCCTGCGGCGACCAACAGTTGCCATTTGACTAAGTCCTGGCCGGTGATCATCTCGGTAACCGGGTGTTCTACCTGCAGCCGGGTGTTCATTTCCATAAAGTAGAAAGAACCGTCTTCGTCGAATAAAAATTCCACCGTACCCGCGCCACGATAATCAATGGCTTTGGCTGCCTTAACTGCCGCTTCGCCCATGGCTTTACGCTGTTCACTGCTAAAGTTCGGCGCTGGCGCTTCTTCAATCACTTTCTGGTGGCGGCGCTGTATAGAACAGTCGCGCTCGGCTAAGTAAACCGCATTACCGTGGTTGTCGGCAAATACCTGAATTTCAATATGGCGCGGCTTAGTTAAGTAGCGCTCGATCAGCATTTTATCATTGCCGAAACCAGCTTTGGCTTCACGCCGCGCACTGGCTAAGGCATCATTAAACTCTTCTTTTTTCCATACCACACGCATGCCTTTACCGCCGCCGCCGTAGGCCGCTTTCAGCAGTTGCGGGTAGCCGATACGCTCTGATTCTTTGCTTAACAGCGCATCGTCTTGATCGTCACCATGATAGCCCGGCACCAATGGCACGCCGGCTTTGGCCATAATGTCTTTGGCTGCGCTTTTTGAACCCATGGCGGTAATGGCACCCACCGGTGGGCCGATAAACACCACGCCGGCTTCCTCACAAGCTTTGGCAAAGTCTTCGTTTTCCGATAAAAAGCCATAGCCCGGGTGAATCGCCTCTGCACCGCTTTGTTTGGCGATGGCGATAATTTTATCTGCACGCAGGTAAGAGTCTTTGCTTGGGGCCGGGCCTAACAAATACGCTTCATCGGCCATGCGCACATGGCGGGCATTGGCGTCGGCTTCTGAATACACCGCTACGCAGCGGATGCCGAGTTTATGTGCGGTGTCGATAACGCGGCAGGCAATTTCGCCGCGGTTGGCGATTAATATTTTACGAAACATTATGCGTCTTCCTTGCCGAGCCAGGCCGGTTTACGTTTTTCTAAGAATGCGCTTAAGCCTTCCTGACCTTCCGGTGATACCCGGATTTCAGCAATCGCTTGCTCAGTATGAGCAATAACATTGTTGCTGATCTTACGGTTATAAATATTATGAATAAGCGATTTAGCAGCACTCAGTGCTGCCGGGCTGTTTTGCAGCAGGGTATTAATCATGCTTTTTGCGCTATCGCTAAGCTTGCCCTCACTAACTACTTCATGCAGTAAGCCCAGTTGTTGCGCTTTGGCGGCCATAAAGCGCTCGGCTGTTAAGAAATAACGCCGGCTTTCGCGCTCGCCAATGGCGCGCATTACGTAGGGGCTGATTACCGCCGGAATAAGGCCAATGCGTACTTCACTTAAGCAAAAACTGGCATTCTCTTCGGCGATGGCGATATCGCAGCAGGCGACTAAACCCAGGGCACCGCCAAAAGCCGCGCCTTTGATTAATGCGATGGTAGGTTTAGGGAATTTATCCAGCCGGTGCATTAAGGTGGCAAGCTCTGCGGCGTCGTTTAAGTTTTGCTGATAATCTTTTTGCGCCATTGAGCGCATCCAGTTTAAGTCGGCACCGGCAGAGAAGTTTTTGCCGTTGGCGGCCAGCACCAATACCCGTACTTCGTCGTTATTGGCTAAGTCTTTCAGCACGGCGATAAGCTCGGCTATCATGGCATCGTCAAAGGCGTTATGCACTTGTGGCCGGTTTAGCGTTAAGGTGGCTACGCCGCGCGGGTCGATACTGACTTCTGTGTAAACCTGGTTCATTTTTTCTCCGAAAGTGTTAATGCAACTTGAGACTGCATTTCTTCGAAATCGCGGTTGCTGCGTGAAGTTTTTTCTGCGACACGCCATAAACCATCCATGGGGCTCGATTCCGGCCATCCATGGCCTCCAACGGTCGCCGAAAAAATCACATCCGCACCCGCTTGATATCCGATGCAGCAAGCGCGCAGTGCACTTTGCTCAGAACCGTGTTTTTCAGGGACGAAAAACACGAGCCTACAGGGATGTATTCACGGCGTGTTCTGACAAAGTTGTACGGAGTGATTGCGATTGTCTGCATCATAGTGGCATCACATCCGAAACACGCCAAAACGGCTCTCTTCAATCGGTGCATTCAGCGCAGCGGCTAATGCCAGCCCCACTGTCATCCGCGTTTGTGCCGGGTCGATAATACCGTCATCCCACAAGCGACCACTGGCATAATACGGGTGGCCCTGTTTTTCATACTGCTCAATAATCGGCTGTTTCAGCGCTTTCTCCGCTTCCGCCGACAGCGTTTCTCCTTTACGGGCTAAACCGTCTTTGGTCACCTGCGCCATAACGCCGGCTGCTTGTTCGCCGCCCATTACCGAAATACGGGAATTGGGCCACATCCACATCATGGTGGGGTCATAGGCGCGGCCGCACATACCGTAGTTACCGGCGCCATAACTGCCGCCAATCAACACAGTAAACTTTGGCACCTTGGCACAGCTTACTGCCATCACCATTTTAGCGCCGTGCTTGGCTATGCCTTCGGCTTCGTATTTCTTACCCACCATAAAGCCGGTAATGTTTTGCAGGAACAACAGCGGAATTTTGCGCTGGGCGCACAGCTCAATAAAGTGCGCGCCTTTTTGTGCCGACTCTGAAAACAGAATGCCGTTATTGGCGACAATGCCTACCGGATAGCCGAAGACGCGCGCAAAACCGCACACTAAGGTAGCGCCGTAGTATTGCTTAAATTCATCAAAGTCTGAGCCATCGACAATGCGGGCGATCACTTCTTTGACATCAAACGGTTTGCGTAAGTCAGTGCCGACTATGCCGTATAACTCTTTGGCGTCATACAGCGGCTCTTGGGCCGGCTTAACATCCATAGGCTGCGGGGCAGGGCGGTTTAACCGGCTTACTGCGTTACGTGCTAGTTGCAGTGCGTGCTCATCGTTCAACGCATAGTGGTCGGCCACACCGGAGATTTTACAGTGCACATCAGCACCGCCCAGCTCTTCAGCGGAGACTTCTTCACCGGTGGCGGCTTTTACCAGCGGCGGGCCGGCTAAAAAGATAGTGCCTTGCTCTTTTACGATAATGCTTTCATCGGCCATCGCCGGTACATAAGCACCGCCAGCAGTACACAAGCCCATTACCACAGCAATTTGCGGTATGCCTTTAGCCGACATATTCGCCTGGTTAAAGAAGATACGGCCGAAGTGCAGCTTGTCGGGGAATACGTCATCCTGACGCGGCAGGTTGGCACCGCCTGAATCGACCAGATAAATACATGGCAGGTGGCAGCGCTCGGCAATCTCTTGTGCGCGTAAATGCTTTTTCACGGTAAGCGGGTAGTAGGTACCGCCTTTTACCGTGGCATCGTTGGCGACAATCATGCACTCGACGCCGTTAACGCGGCCGATACCGGCGACCACACCGGCGCTGGGTACGTAATCGTCGTAGCATTCCCAACCAGCAAACTGGCCGACTTCTAAAAACGGTGAGCCCGGGTCAAGCAGCTTTTGAATGCGGTCGCGCACAAACAGCTTACCGCGTGCAGTATGCCGTGCAATCAGCGCTTCGCCGCCACCGAGTTTAATTTGCTGTACTTTGCTTTGCAGATCATCGACCACGGCCTGCATGGCGGCGGCGTTTTTCTGGAAGTCCTCAGAGCGAGGATTGATTTTGGAGGTAATTCTGGTCACTTAAGTCACCTTATACCAGAGCTGGTTAGACAAAGCGGAACCGGAACAACTAAGCAGACGATCAAGAGCGAATTTGGGAGAAATTCGCGGGTCTGCGTGTTGTTACGGTGTAAGCTTTGGCCTGCACCGGACTTAGATTCACGGCTTCGCTGCTCTCACACATTTAACACACTCGCCCGTTCGGCTCTCCCAGCCTCACTTTTGATCGCTCGTTTAGTTAAATCTGCTACGCGCTTCGCCTCGTTCAACGTTCTATTCAGTTACTGCTATTTTTGGCGGTGCGGAACCGTAACAACTTAGCAGACGATCGAGAGCGAATTTGGGAGAAATTCACGGGGCTGCGTGTTGTTACGGTGGAAGCAGCCGCTTCCACCAGCGTTTCGCCTTAAAACCTTAGTTTGATTCGGTAAACAGTTCCCGGCCAATCAGCATACGGCGGATTTCCGAGGTACCGGCACCAATTTCGTACAGCTTGGCATCGCGCAGTAAACGCCCGGTAGGGTACTCGTTAATGTAGCCATTACCGCCCAGCAACTGAATTGCATCCAGCGCCATCTTGGTGGCCAACTCTGCTGAATACAGAATAACTGCCGCAGCATCTTTACGCGTGGTTTCACCACGGTCGCAGGCTTTAGCTACCGTATAAACGTAAGATTTTGCTGCGTTCATCTGGGTGTACATATCAGCCAGTTTGCCTTGTACCAGTTGGAACTCACCAATGGCTTGGCCAAACTGCTTACGGTCATGGATATACGGCACTACCACGTCCATACAGGCTTGCATAATGCCCAGCGGACCGGCGGCTAATACTACGCGCTCGTAATCCAGGCCGCTCATTAATACTTTAACGCCACCGCCAACCTGGCCCAGTACGTTTTCTGCCGGTACTTCGCAATCTTCAAACACCAGCTCGCAGGTGTTAGAGCCACGCATACCCAGCTTGTCCAGCTTCTGCGCTGTACTAAAACCTTTAGTGCCACGCTCAACAATAAAAGCAGTAATGCCTTTAGAGCCGGCGTTAATGTCGGTTTTGGCATAAATTACATAGGTGTGTGCATCCGGGCCGTTGGTGATCCACATTTTATTGCCGTTTAAAATGTAGTTATCGCCTTGCTTTTCAGCGCGCAGCTTCATGCTAACCACGTCTGAACCGGCGTTGGGCTCGCTCATAGCTAAGGCACCGATATGCTCGCCCGAGCACAGCTTAGGCAGATACTTCATTTTCTGCGCTTCAGTGCCGTTGCGGAAAATCTGGTTTACACACAGGTTGGAATGCGCACCGTACGATAAGCCAACCGAGGCAGACGCGCGGCTGATTTCTTCCAGTGCTACTACGTGCTCCAGATAGCCTAAGCCTGAGCCACCGTATTTTTCATCGACGGTAATGCCCAGCAGGCCTAAGTCACCGAATTTGCGCCACAGCTCATTCGGGAACTCATTTTTTTCGTCAATATGGGCGGCGCGCGGCGCGATTTCTTCGCGGGCAAAGGCGTTAACCTGCTCGCGGATCATATCGACCGTTTCACCTAAATCGAAATTAAGCCCTTTATAACTGCTAATCATTGTGGATCCCCGTTTGCTATGTTTTTCAACCGCTTAAGCGGTCTTGTGTTGTTTGGCGTCGGCTAAGGTATCGCGGCAACGTTTTTCAACGGTGACCAGTTCCATCAGCACAACTTTGATATCGTCCAATTGCTGATGCAGCTCGGCTTTTTTCAGCTCTATCAGCTGCAACATGGTACTTAATTGGGTGACGCTGCTTTTATCCGCGTCATATAATTCAAATAACTGGCCGGTTTCGGCCAGGCTAAAACCCAGGCGTTTGCCGCGTAATATCAGTTTTAACCGCACGCGGTCGCGCTTGCTGTAAATACGGGTTTGGCCGTTACGTAAAGGCGTGATCAGCCCCTGATCTTCATAAAAGCGAATACTACGGGTAGTAATATCAAACTCTTTGGCCAGTTCGCTGATGCTATATGTTTTTTCTTCTTTTTCTGTCATATCCGCCTTCCCCGAAAACGCAGTCAATATAAGTGAAGTTTACGTAAAGGTAAAGCTGAGGCAACGCTGCTGCGTTGACAAAATGGCCATTTCAAGCGGCTTTGTAAAGCAAAAATGCCAGTTTGCACTGGTCAGACTGTACACTTTGCTGAACCAAAGCGGCGGCACACTACCATAGTGTTAGGTGGTTGACGTTGGCGTAAACGTAAATTTGGTGTAGGCTCTGGAGCAACTTTTTAGCCGACAGCTTTTTCAGGAGAACTTCATGGCTACCGACAACATTGTAATCGTTGCTGCTACACGTACTGCTATGGGCGGTTTTATGGGCGGCTTAACTGATGTGGATGCTACTGTATTGGGTGCTACTGCTATTAAAGCAGCGTTAGAGCAGGCCGGTTTAAGCGGCGACAAGGTTAGTGAAGTGATTATGGGCAACGTGCTGCCAGCCGGTTTAGGCCAGGCACCGGCACGCCAGGCGACATTAAAAGCCGGCTTACCGTTATCCGCTGGCGCCACTACCATTAATAAAGTATGTGGTTCAGGTTTAAAAGCCGTGATGCTGGCTAACGATTTACTTAAAGCCGGTAGCGCCGATGTGGTTGTAGCCGGTGGTATGGAGTCGATGAGCAATGCGCCGTACCTGCTGCCTAAAGCCCGCGGTGGTTACCGTATGGGCCATGGCGAAATTAAAGATCATATGATGCTGGACGGCCTGGAAAATGCCTACGACGGCAAAGCCATGGGCTGTTTTGCCCAAGGCACAGCAGATGAAAAAGGCATCACCCGTGAGCAGATGGACGCCTTTGCCGTGCAATCTACCACCCGCGCCCAGCAAGCAATTGCCAGCGGTGCCTTTAACAACGAGATTACCCCGGTAACCTTTCAAACCCGTAAAGGTGAAATGACTTTTGCGATAGACGAGCAACCGGGTAATGCCAAAATCGACAAAATTCCATCGCTGCGTCCGGCCTTTGCCAAAGACGGCACTATTACTGCGGCTAACTCCAGCTCTATCTCTGACGGCGCAGCTGCGCTGGTTTTAATGCGCGAGTCTGATGCTAAAGCACAAGGTGCTAAGCCGTTAGCGCGCGTAGTAGCACATGCCACCAACTCAATGGAGCCGGCACTGTTTACCGTAGCGCCGGTTGGCGCGATGCAAAAAGTGCTGCAAAAAGCCGGCTGGGATAAACAGCAGATAGATCTGTGGGAAATTAACGAAGCTTTTGCCATGGTAACCATGCTGGCCATTAACGAGCTGGGCTTAGATGAGAGCAAAGTAAACGTTAACGGCGGCGCTTGTGCGCTGGGCCATCCTATCGGTGCCTCAGGCGCGCGTATTCTGGTTACCCTGATCCATGCGCTGCGTAACCGCGGTTTAACTAAAGGCGTGGCGTCACTGTGTATCGGTGGTGGTGAAGCCGTAGCATTGGCTGTGGAAGTTTTATAAAACACATATTAACCGTCAGCAGCATTTAATTACTAAACATATAACCAGCTGGCGGCATACCCAAACAATCGGGAGAAGCAACATGACACAACAGGTTAAGCATTTTATCGACGGCGAGTTTGTCGCACCAACAGGTGACAAACTGATCGCTGTTACCAACCCGGCAACACAAGATGTGATTGCTCAGGTGGCATGTGCCACAGCGGCAGAAATGGAACGCGCTATCGAGTCGGCCAAAGCCGCCTTTTTAACGTGGAAAGAAGTGCCGGTATCGGAGCGCGCCCGTTTAATGATGCGCTTTGCTCACCTGTTAAAAGAACATCAGGGTGAAATTGCTGACATTATCTGCCGCGAACTGGGTAAAACAGTAGAAGACGCCAAAGGCGATGTCTGGCGCGGTATCGAAGTAGTTGAACAAGCGGCTAACATTCCGTCATTAATGATGGGTGAAACGGTAGAAAACGTGGCTCGCAGTATCGACACCTACAGCTATATTCAGCCACTGGGTGTGTGTGCCGGTATTACGCCATTTAACTTCCCGGCGATGATCCCGCTGTGGATGTTCCCGATGGCCATTGCCTGTGGTAATACTTTTATTTTAAAACCGTCTGAGCAAGACCCGATGACGGTAAACAAAATTGCCGAGCTGTTTGTACAAGCCGGTGCGCCAAAAGGCGTATTACAAGTTGTACACGGTGCCAAAGAGCAGGTTGATGCGATTTTGCATCACCCGGATATTAAAGCCATTTCGTTCGTTGGCTCGGTAAATGTTGGCCAGTACATCTACAAAACCGGTACAGACAATTTAAAACGCGTACAGGCCTTTGCCGGTGCGAAAAACCATATGGTTATTATGCCGGATGCCAACAAGCAGCAGGTGGTTAATGCTCTGGTTGGTGCTTCTGTTGGCGCCGCTGGTCAGCGCTGTATGGCAATCTCTGTAGCCGTATTTGTTGGTGCTGCAGCAGATTGGATCCCTGAAGTGGCCGCGGCCATTGGTAAAGTACGGCCGGGTGTGTACACCGACCCTAACGCTGCTTATGGCCCGCAGATCAGCCCGCAGGCGCGTGCCCGGGTGTTATCGTTAATTGAGCAGGGCAAGAAAGAAGGCGCTACTTGTGTGCTGGATGGCTCTGACTGCAAAGTCGACGGTTACCCGAACGGTAACTGGGTAGGCCCAACGGTGTTTAGCAACGTCACTACCGATATGGAAATTTATAAGCAGGAAATTTTCGGTCCGGTATTAACCACTATGCAGGTTGGCTCGTTGGCTGAGGCATTAAAAGTGGTAAACGATAGCCCGTACGGTAACGGTACTTCTATCTTTACCGCCAGCGGCGCGGCAGCACGTAAGTATCAGCATGAGGTGGAAGTAGGCCAGGTAGGTATTAACATTCCTATTCCGGTGCCACTGCCGTTTTTCTCATTTACCGGCTGGAAAGGCTCGTTCTACGGCGATCAGCATGCTTACGGTAAGCAGGCAGTGCGTTTTTATACTGAGACGAAAACCATTACAGCGCGTTGGTTTGACGACGATATTCCGGTTTCCGGCCCGAATATGTCGATTAACTTACGGTAAAGCAGCATGGGGCCTGATTTTAGTCAGGCTCAGGCCTGCACACTTTACACGCCGACACGCCATAAACCATCCATGGGGCTCGATTCCGGCCATCCATGGCCTCCAACGGTCGGCTTAGTAAAGTCTGCAGTCCTTCTCATATGCAGGTTCAACACGGTTAACAAGGCGAAGTGCGGAGTAGATTTAACTAAGCGAGCGATCAAAAGTGAGGCTGGTGGTCCGACATTTCGGAGAGCCGAACGGGCGAGTGTGTTAAATGTACGGAAGCAACGAAGCCGATTGGATAGACAGGACCAACTATGAATTTCAATTTAACAGAAGACCAACAAGCCTTTGTCGATGTGGCCAAACAGTTTGCCGAACAAGAACTGGCGCCACACGCAGCGCAGTGGGATCGTGAGCATCACTTTCCTAAAGACGTCATTCAGAAAGCCGGCGAACTGGGCTTTTGCTCATTGTATACGCCCGAAGAAGATGGCGGCATGTGCTTGTCGCGGTTAGACTCCTCGATTATTTTCGAACAATTGTCGATGGGCTGTACGGCAACGACCGCCATGCTGACCATTCACAATATGGCCACCTGGATGATTGCCAACTGGGGCACTGCAGATGCGAAAGCAGAATGGATGGAGCATCTGGTTACCGGCCAGAAATTAGCCTCGTACTGTTTAACCGAGCCAGGCTCGGGCTCAGATGCGGCCAGCCTGCGCACCAGTGCGAAAAAAGATGGCAACGAATACGTATTAAACGGCTCGAAGATGTTTATCTCCGGTGCCGGTGAGACTGAAGTTTTGGTAGTAATGGCGCGCACCGGTGAAGCCGGGCCAAAAGGCATTTCAGCCTTTATAGTGCCGGCCGATGCCAAAGGCGTTATTTACGGTAAAGCCGAAGAGAAAATGGGCTGGAACGCTCAGCCAACCCGTTTAATCACTTTTGAAGATGTGCGCATTCCGGCGCATTACCTGCTGGGGAATGAAGGTGAAGGTTTTGGCTTTGCCATGAAAGGCTTAGACGGCGGCCGGATTAATATTGCTACCTGCTCTATTGGTACCGCACAGCAGGCGCTTAACACGGCGCGCAACTATATGTTAGAGCGGCAGCAATTTGGTAAGCCACTGGCAGCATTTCAGGCGCTGCAGTTTAAGCTGGCCGATATGGCCACCGAGTTGGTGGCAGCGCGGCAGTTGGTGCGCTTAGCGGCGTTTAAGCTGGACCAGAAAGACGGTGAAGCTACCGCTTATTGTGCGATGGCGAAACGCTTTGCTACTGATGTTGGTTTTCAGGTGTGTGACCAGGCGCTGCAGTTGCATGGCGGTTATGGTTACATTAAAGAATACCCATTAGAGCGGCATTTCCGTGATGTGCGCGTGCACCAGATTTTGGAAGGTACCAACGAAATTATGCGGCTGATTATTGGCCGGCGTTTACTGGATGAAGCCGCAGGCGACATTCTTTAAGTAGCAGATGAATTCAAGCTGGGGGAACAGGATTGTTCTAAGCCGACCGTTGGAGGCCATGGATGGCCGGAGTCGAGCCCCAGGGACGGTTTATGGCGTGTCGGTGTGGGCAATGCTGTTTCACCGGGCACGCTGCATAAACTACGCCCATATCAGGAGAGAATAATGGCTCAACTAAAACTCGAAAAACGCGGCCACACGGCGCTTATTACCATGTCTAACCCGCCGGCCAATACCTGGACGCGTGAAACCTTGACGCAATTGCGTAACGCAGTAAAAAGCCTCGATGAAGACAAAAATATCTATGCGCTGGTGATCACCGGTGAGGGCGATAAATTTTTCTCTGCCGGCGCCGATTTAAAGCTGTTTGCCGATGGCGATAAAGCCGTGGCCAGCGACATGGCGCGCATTTTCGGCGAAGCCTTTGAAACGCTGAGCAACTTTAGTGGCGTATCTATTGCCGCCATTAACGGCTATGCAATGGGCGGCGGCTTAGAAGTGGCGCTGGCCTGTGATATCCGCATTGCCGAGCAACAAGCACAAATGGCCCTGCCGGAAGCTAAGGTTGGCTTGTTGCCTTGTGCTGGTGGCACGCAAAACCTGGCCTGGTTAGTGGGTGAAGGTTGGGCGAAACGGATGATTTTATGCGGCGAGCGTATCGGCGCTGAAAAGGCGCTGCAAATTGGCCTGGTAGAAGAAGTGGTAGCCACCGGTATGGCGCTGGAAACGGCACTGGTGCTGGCCGATAAAGCGGCTGAGCAAAGCCCTTCGTCGGTTACGGCCTGTAAAAAGCTAATTCAACAAGGTCGCAGCGGCAGCATTCAAAGTGCCTTACCACTGGAGCGCGAGCTGTTTGTCGGCTTGTTCGACACCAAAGATCAGGTAGAAGGCGTGCAGGCATTTTTAGAAAAACGTAAAGCCAACTGGGTGAACGGCTGATGAGCGGCGTTAATGAGGTGGTGCTGTATCAGGAACTGGCAGCACAAAACGGCAAAAAGATTGGCGTGGCCACACTTAACTCAGAAAAGTCGTTAAATGCGCTTAGCTTGCCGATGGTAGAGTCGTTATTACCACAACTACTAGCCTGGCAGGCTGATAGCAGCATCAGTATGGTATTGCTGCAGGGCGCGGGCGATAAAGCCTTTTGTGCCGGTGGCGATATCCGCGACTTATATAAAGCCATGCTGGATAAACCCGGTGCCTATGCGCCTTATGTTGAAGACTTTTTCACTAAAGAATACACACTGGATTATTTAATCCACACCTTTGGCAAGCCGGTGCTGGTGTGGGGCAATGGCATAGTAATGGGTGGCGGCCTCGGCTTAATGGCCGGTGCGTCGCATCGGGTGGTTACCACCACCAGCCGTATAGCGATGCCGGAAATGGCGATTGGCTTGTATCCGGATGTCGGTGCCAGCTGGTTTTTAAACCGTATGCCAGCGGGTTGTGGCCTGTTTTTAGGCTTAACCGGCGCCTCTATTAACGCTGCCGATGCTAAGTTTATTGGCCTGGCCGATAATTTCTTATTGCATGAACGCAAAGCCGCGCTGGTGGAAAAGCTGCTGACAGTGAAGTGGGGCGATACAGTAGCGCTGAATCACCAAAAACTCAGCGATCTGCTGCGTAGCGAGGAAGATCAGTGCCGTACCCAAATGCCGCTGAGTAATATCCGGCCGCATCAGGGCGAAATTGAAAAGCTCGCCAAACACGACAATCTGCAAAACGTGATCGCTGCAATTAATACTATGGCCGGTGAAGACAAATGGCTGCAAAAAGCCAAAGAATCGCTGGCCTATGGTAGCCCGATCACGGCGCATATCGTGTTTGAGCTGCTAAAGCTGGGCCAGAGCAAAATTCTGGCTGACAGCTTTCGCTTAGAGCTGGGTTTAAGTGTGCAGTGCGGTAAGCTGGGTGAATTTACCGAAGGCGTACGCGCTTTGTTAATGGACAAAGATTTACAGCCGAAGTGGCAATATAAAACCGTAAGCGATGTGCCGCAAAGCGTGATTGACGAGCTGTTCCGCTCACCGTGGAGTGCCAACGAGCATCCGCTGCGCGAACTGGGTCAACCGGATAACTGATTAGGAGCAAATATGGCGAAGGTTGCATTTATAGGCTTAGGCAATATGGGTGGCCCTATGGCCATCAATCTGGTGAAAGCCGGCCACGCCGTTACGGCGTTTGATTTATCGGCAGCGGCACTGACACAGGTAAAAGCCGAAGGCGCTGTGGTTGCCGCCACAGCTTTAGAGGCGGTAACAGGCGCTGAGTTTGTTATTTCTATGCTGCCGGCGGGTAAGCATGTACTGGGTTTGTATCTGGGCGAGCAGGGTGTGGCAGCTAATATCAGCAAAGATGCGCTGGTGATTGACTGTTCAACCATTGATGCCGACAGCGCGCGGAAAGTTGGCGCTGGCTTGGCGGCACAAGGTATCGCCTTTATCGACGCACCGGTGTCCGGTGGCGTTGGTGGTGCCAAAGCCGGTACCTTAACCTTTATTGTCGGCGGCGATGCGGCGCACTTTGAGCGTGCGAACACCGTGCTTGGCAATATGGGTAAAAACCTGTTTCACGCAGGTGATGTTGGCGCCGGCCAAGTTGCAAAAATTTGCAACAATATGCTGCTGAGTATTTTAATGGTCGGCACCTCAGAAGCGCTGCAAATGGGTGTGGATAACGGCCTGGATCCGAAAGTGCTGTCAGACATTATGCTGAAAAGCTCCGGTCGCAACTGGACCTTAGAGCTGTATAACCCCTGCCCGGATGTGATGCCCACTGTGCCATCCAGCAACGGTTATCAGGGCGGTTTTATGGTCGATTTAATGGCGAAAGATTTAGGTCTGGCGCTGGAGGCGGCAATGCAAAGTAACAGCAGCACCCCGATGGGCGCACTGGCACGTAGCTTGTACGTGGCGCACCAGCGGGCCGGTAATGGCAAACTGGATTTTTCCAGTATTTTTAAACTGTTTGAAAAGAAAGCAGGTTAGCTTGAGCTTTATGGTGGCAGTTGGATAGAGCGACTGCCACTGCGTACATTTTTTGTCAGACACGCCGTAGATACGTCCCTGTAGGCTCCTGTTTTTCATCCATGAAAAACACGGTCTGCCAAAAAAGTACATCCGTGTCAGCCTTAGTGCTAACCGGAACCTTAAAAGTATTTAATAGAGCGGAGTGATGAGCTCCGTTCCAAACAAGATGATAAGCCTGCGCGAAGATACTTTTTGCTCAAGACCGTTGGAGGCCATGGATGGCCGGAGTCGAGCCCCAGGGAAGGCTTGTGGCGTGTCGCAGCAAAAATGTTCGTAGCGCAGGCGATTACGGAGAAAGTCAGATGAACCTGCAAAACAAAACCATCGTTATCACTGGCGGCGCACAAGGCTTAGGCCTGGAGATGGCCCGCATGTGTGCGAATGAAGGCGCCAAACTGGCATTAATTGATATGAATACCGATCAGTTAGCTGCAGCCAAAGCAGAGCTGGGCGCTACAACCACAGTGCAAACTTACATTGCTAACGTAGCCGATGAAGCACAGGTAGAGGCTACCTTCATGCAAATCGACAGTGATTTTAACGGCATTGACGGCCTGATTAACAACGCTGGCATTTTACGTGATGGTTTGCTGTTGAAATACAAAGACGGCGAGCTGCAAAGCAAGATGTCATTGGCGCAGTTCCAGTCGGTTATCGACGTAAACCTGACCGGCGTGTTTCTCTGCGGCCGCGAAGCTGCGGCAGTGATGGTAAAACGCGGTACCAAAGGCGTGATCATTAATATGTCCAGCGTCGCCCGCGGCGGCAATATGGGCCAAACCAACTACGCCGGCTCTAAAGCCGGCGTGGTGGCGATGACCGTAACCTGGGCGCGTGAGCTGGGCCGTTTTGGTATTCGTGTCGGCGCTATAGCACCGGGTGTGATTCGCACCGCCATGACCGATGCGATGAAACCGGAAGCCCGTGACCGTTTAGTGAAAATGAAACCGGTAGGGCGCTTAGGCGAAGCCAGCGAAATTGCCCATACCGCCAAATACATTTTTGAAAACGACTTTTTCACCGGCCGGGTAGTAGAAATCGACGGCGGCATTAGCATGTAAGCTGCGTTCGTATCGTAATGGAAAGGCGCCACGGCGCCTTTTTTAATACTCAGTTGCTAACTTTAAGCTTTGCTTGAGCAGAGGGTGGTACTACAACGCTGGTGCGCTGCCCCAGCCACACTCCAAGCAGTACCAGCACCATACCGGCACTTTGCAGTAATGTCAGCTTTTGTTGCAGCACCAGTGCGCCCAGTACGGTAGCACTTAGCGGGCTAAGCAGGCTAAGGGTGGTTACGGCTGTTGCCGGCATCTTCATTACACCGCGCAGCCAAAACACATAGGTTAAGCCGGTGCCAATTAAGCCCAGCCAGATATAACCGAAAATGTTTGTCAGGCTAAGATGTGCCGGTAAGGGTTCAAACAGCAAGGCCAGTGGCAGTAAAAACAGGCCGCCGGCTGTGAGCTGCCAACTGGTTAATACCATGGCGCTGGCCGGTGGTAGCCATTTTTTGGTCAGCAAGGTGCCACAAGCCATGGCAAAGGCGCCTGTAGCAGCGGCCGCTACACCGATAAAGTCCAGTTTCGCGGCTGGCCCTAATACCAACATGGCCACACCGGTTAAACCACACAGCGCGGCAATCCAGCTTAGCATGCCGGTTCTGGCCTTTAGTACCGCCCAACCCAGTAATACCACTACCAATGGCTGAATAGCACCTACAGTAGCCGCCACGCCACCGGGTAAACGATAAGCTGCCACAAACAGCAGTGCCTGAAAAATACCAATGTTCAGCATACCCAGCAGAGAGATTTTGCCCCACCAGCCTTTAGCCGGTAGCTGGCGCAGGCACAGTAGCATTAACAGCCCCACCGGTAAGGTGCGAAGCACTGCCGACAGTAACGGTACATTGGGCGGCAGAAACTCCGTGGTAACCAGATAAGTGCTGCCCCAAATTAAAGGTGCTGCTGCGGTTAAAAAAATATCAAACCAGCGGGCTGGCGGTGCGGCTGAACTCATTGAAAACTCCTGAAATAAGCGGATTAAAAAGCACTAAGCTAAGCGCTTGTTGCAAACCACAGGCACTGTAAAAGCTCAACCTAGCTTAAGGTCAACCGTTTTATATGACCGCACTTAAAAAATTGCACACCGGTTAGTCGTGGTGTATTTTTGATGCAGTTATGCACCAAATGCAAAGGTGAACGTTATGACCCGTCAGAGCATTACCCTGAGTCAGCCAAATGATGAATGGCTGCAGAAACAAGTGAGTGAAGGCGCTGAGTACAGCAGCAAAAGCGAGCTGATTAACGAGCTTATCCGTAATGCCCGTCGCGCAGAGGCAATTAACCAGAGGTTGGCTTTAGCTGAGCAAAGCGGTTTTATCAGCCAAAGTGCAGAAGATATGTTACAGGAGTTTAAGCAAGGTTTAGCTAAGCATGTATAAAGTGCGGCTGTCTAATCTGGCGAAAGAAGATTTGCGGCGCATTTACTATTATGGCGTACAGCACTTTGGCCAGCAGCAGGCCGATAGTTACTTTTATACTTTTTTCAGCATGTTTGAGCAAATTGCTAAAAATCCGCTTTTATACCAATAAGTAGATCATATCCGGCCCGGTTATCGGCGTTGCCTCTGTGGTGTTGACAGTATTTATTATCGCATCGACGGTAATACGGTAGATATTATGGCAATACTTGGCTCGCAGGATTTGCAGCCCTGGTTACCTTAACGCTTTATTGTGTGGTAGTTTAACTGATAAAAACTGAGTACATAACAGGGAACCCACTATGAAAATCAGCCTACTGCTCGCCACGCTGTTATTAACACCAACTCTGGCCCTGGCCGACGACAAAGCCGAACTTACTGCAATACTGGGTGAGTTTTTAGACGGCGCCACCCGCAACGATGCCGCTATCCACAATAAATACTGGGCCGACGAGCTGATTTACACCAGCTCCGGCGGCACCCGCTTTGGCAAAGCCGAACTGATGCAAAGTGTTACCAGCCGCGGCATATTAAAGCCCGAAGAGATCGACACCGTATACAACAGTGAAGATTTGCGCATTATGCAGTACGGCGATACTGCTGTGGTGGCTTTTGTGCTGGTAGGCAGGTCGGGCGTCGATACCAAACGCTATTTAAACAGCGGTACCTTTGTGCGCAAAAATGGCCAATGGCAGGCAGTAAACTGGCAAGCTACCATTAAAGCGGAATAACCCAAACGCACGGGACAGCCGGTTAACGAAGATGTTGTGAAACACTTTTTATTGATATACGACACCGCGGCAGATTATTTGCAGCGCCGTGCTGAATTTCGTTCTGACCATCTGGCAGTGGCTTGGCATGTCGCGCCGGGCGCGGGGAGTTACCGCTTGGCGGCTGGCTCGGTGCTTTACCTGTATTAAGTGGGTTTTACCAGCCTTAACCATCTGAGTCTTTAGCGCGTTGTCTCAGCTGCGGGTGTTGGTTTAAAACGGTCGTTAGGTATTTGCCAAAGCGAGAACGGTTGTCATCACTCAGCTCGCTTTGGCTTAACAGTTTAATGGCGGCACGGCTGTATCGCAGTGTGAACTCATTTAAGGTGACGCCTTTACTCATGGTCTGTAAAATATTCAATGCCAGGGTAGGGTTAGTACGCATAAAATCAAAGGTTTCAGCAAATAACTCGATTGCCCGGTTGTACTGCCCTTGTTGGTAGGCGTAGCTGGCTTCATTGTTAATTTGCTTGATTTTAACTTTAAGCTCGTCATGGCGTTCTTGCTCGATATTTTTCATGATGCGCTGGGTTTCGGTCAACATGTCGTCATCTTTAAGCAAGGCGGCCATCTGCTCTATATAATGCTGACTGGCGTATAAGTCGCCCAATTCAAAATACGCTTTGGCAGCATCCAAAGCTGAATCAGTGGTTGTGTGTTCATCTTTATTTAACGGTACTTCCTGAATCATTTTACGGGCTTTGGCAAGTTCGCCACGGGCTGCGACAATACGGGTTTTTAGCAAGGCAGTTTCGCGCTGATGTTTTTTTATATCAAAACGTTTAGGCAAGGCGCTTACCAATCGCTCGGCATGACCCAGCATCACAGCGCGGTCCAGAGTGTTAACGCAGTAGGCCTGGTCCAGAATGGCACGAGCCTGGTTTAGATAATTGTCTACATTATCGTGGCTGGAATGACGTGCCTCGGTTACCAGTCGGGTACAAATGCGCACGCATGCGGCCTTATCACTTATGATGGATGCCAGGTTAGCCAGTGCTCTTTGTCGGGTAATGTTTTTGGGTGACAACAACACAGCACGCTGCAAGGTCTCAAACGCTTTTTCATAACGCTGATACTTAATATACAGTCTGGCCAGCCAGTCAAGTGCTTCCACTTTGGTATCGTCAAACTGAGTTAAATCGGCAAGTTGTAGTTCGGTATCTTCCCAGCGATCCTGGTAAAAACAAGCAACAGATAAGCCTAATCTGGCCCAGTTAAGTGTTTTTTGTCCGGCAAGCTGCTGATAAAATTCCTCAGCTTCTGCATAACGTTTTAGCTTTAACAACAACTCACCTTTAATGCGAGCTGCGGCAATACTATGCTCATTATCCCGACTAATCACACTGTCGCACTCTTCAAGTGCCAACGCATAATCACGCTCATACAGGGCGTAATACACTTTACGCAAACCAATGCGGCCTTTGATAGCTCTTACTATACGCTCTTCCAATGCGGGGGCAGAAAAAGGTTTTAACAGGTAATCATCCGGTTGCAGCTCTATCAGGCCATGTACTATCTGGCGCTGGTTTTCTGCGCTGATAACGATAAAACAGCAGAGTGGGCTTAACAGGCGTTCATGCTTAAGTACTTCAAACAGTTGATAACCGTCTTTACCATCACCGAGGTTAATATCACACAGGATAAAGTCGAACGGGATTTCATAACATTTGGTGATCGCCTCGTTGGCATCGCGTGCCAGGTGGATAGCATCAAAACCCAGTTGTTGTGTCATGCTTTTAATAGAGGCTCGAACAGGAGAGCAGTCGTCAATTATCAACAATTGTTTACAGCGAAAAAAACTGGCGTCCATCGGAGCTTCAACAATTGTTTATCTGAATATATACCGATACTAGATGAAGCCGACGACTGGGTAAAGGTTGTCTTATACTTTGTTGCAGCATAAAGATCCGGTAAAGACGACTCAACGTACAGGATTTGAACAACAATGAGGATTAAACATGCCTTACCATCGAGCCAACCATTTAAATCATCAGGATGTACGCATTAACGAGCTCACCATTCACTCGTTTGAAATGGGCGTTTATCTGGCAGAAGCCGACTACGACGGCCGCAAAGCGTTTTTAGTTGATGAAGACAACAAACCACAGCAGTTTCACAGCATTGATGAAGTAAAGCTGGCTCTGGACCGCTGCACCATCTACAAAGCGTATTTAGTGCACCAGTCGGCTTATGATGAAATGTGTGGCGGCGCTGAAAAAGTCGATAACACCTTAAAAGTGCCGCTGTTTTTGCCGGGCGTTGGGTAATACCTTAGCCGATAGCCTGGTACAGCCGCTGCCACATGGCAGTATTTTGCTGTTTTAACGCTGCAGCTTGTTGTTTTACTACGGTAGCCAACGCGTCTTTGTTATCCAGCAGTTGCTGCAAAGCACTGAGCAGGCTTTGCTCGCTCAGCTCGGTTACGCAGTAATCTCCCATGCCAAAGTCGGTCATCATGGCGTGGTATTTGTGGCTCCAACTGGTCGCAATACAGGGGACGCCCTGGCTTAGCGCATTTACCGCGCCGTGAAAACGTGAGCTTATTGCCAACTCAGCCTTGCCGATAAAAGCTTTTACCGCCAGCGGATCATCAATTTGTACTATGGTGCACGGCGCTTTAGCGGCAATTTCAGCACACAGTTCGGCATCTTCTTTACCTTCATGGTTTACCAGTACACATTGCATACCCGTTGCCGAGAGCTTATTAGCGGCAGCGGCAAAGGCGGCGATATAGTCGTTGCGGTGCTGCTCTGCACCGGCATGGTTGAATTTAGACACTACCTTGTTATTCGGAATAAGTGCAGCATAAGGGCCGTTAACAGGCGGTATTTCATCATTGGCGCGCGCAGTTAACCCCACGGTGAAGTCCGGCGTCAGTACTACCGAATCCGGCAGGTTTGGCACACAGCTTTGCAAGTGTTGCAATGACACCGGATCGCGGACAAAAATCAGCCTGGCGTGGTTAATAATATCGCGCATTGCAGCTTTGCTGTCGTCGGTTTTAAACGGGCCAAAGGCTTGTGGCATAAATACAAAAGGTTTACCGGCTTTGGCAAAACGCACCACTTCTTTGGCGGTATTTTGTAAAAACCGCAGTGGCCACTGATCGCCATAAGCAAAGCCGCTGGCTTCCAGCACTAAATCCACTTGTTGTTCGCTTACCATGCCATAACGGTTAAACAGCCGCTGTACTGCACCCGGTAATTTGCCGATAAGTGGCGTTAAATCCAGACCGCCGCGGCGAAATGACAGCTTTTGCCAGGCGCCTAAGCGGGCGCGTTCCACATAAGGCAAGTTTGGTCCCGGGGACAGTACCAGCTCAACCGGTTGTTTAATGCCTTTCAGCCCTTCCAGGCTGGCTAACAACATTAAGTAGGCGCCTTTATTGCGAAACTGTACGCCTTTAATTTCAACGAAAAGTGGTTTGCTCATAGATAAACCTTGTTAGTGAGTGTCTTTACGACGCACGGTAATAAGTTGCCATAGCTGGCCGCGGGTACTTTTGGCCAGCAACAGGAAAAAGAACGACGCATAGGCATAGGATATTAATGTGGCCCACGCTGCGCCAACAATACCCATGCTCGGAATAAGCCATAAATTTAAACCGACATTAAGCAGGGCACCAACACCGTGGCTTAGCAGCGACAGTGGCTCCTGCTCGGTAATAAGTAAGTGCTGGCTGATTAAATAGCGCACAAAGATAAAACAGCCAGCCCAGATATGAATGCGCAGTACCTCAACGGCGGCGGCAAAACTGTCGCCAAATAACAGGCTGATAATCCAGGGCGCGGCCAGCGACATCAGCACGGCGATAGTAAAGGCGGCACTGAAAAACAGCAGGGCAAAACGGCGCAACTTTAAGTAGTAAGCGGGTTTGCCCAGCTGATAGGCTTTTAGCATATCCGGATAATAGCGCGCTGCTAAGGTCGCCGGAAACACATACCACAGCTCAGATAGACGGCTGGCGGCGGCATAAATACCGGCCTGCTCGGTGCCGGCAATAGAACCTATCATCACAATATCGATTTTCAGGTAAATTACCGACACTATGCCGGATAACCACAACCAGGAAGAGCGGCGCAGCAGCTGTTTGGCTTGCTGCCAGTTAAACCAGCGTGGGTGATAACCGGGCCAGCGCGCTTCGTTTTGTTTAAATGGCTGATGTTTACGCCGGTAAATAACATATTGCGCCATACCCACCAGTAAAAACTCGATACCGGTTAGCAGCAACAGGCTGGCAATACCAAAACCGCTGTACAGCAGGGCCAGTTTAACGCCGAAGCTCAACAGCGATATTGCTGATTTAACATAGGCGACGCTGCGAAACGTGCCCTGATAATTTAAGTAAAATTCAAATAGTAAAAAGCCGAAAAACGCTTGCAGTAAAAATAATACCAGAATAGCAACGGCGGTATTGCCGCTAAACATGGTGGGGTAGAGCAGATAAAACGCCAACAGCATTAAGCTGCCGCCCAGCAGCCCCAGCGCCAGCCGGATACTGATGGCGCTGTACAACATGGTCATTGCCGCATGGCCGCTGTCATGCTTTACCATCTGGCGAACCACGATATTGTTCAGCCCCATGCTGGTTATCGGCACTAAAAACGCGCTCCAGGCCATCACAATCGAATAGACGCCCAGCTCGCCGGCGCCCAGCATACGGGCGACAAATACCGTTAATACGGCGCCGGCAGCCAGCTTCACCAACTTGTCACCCAGCATTGCCGTAGCGCGGGCCATTAACAGCTTTTTAATGATGTTCACTGCGTTAACTGTCCTTACTTAATACGTCGCTATTTACTTCACCGCCCTTGGCTGGCGCTGTTGCAGTCGCTTATGGCGAAAGTGCGAGATAATACGCCAGATATGTTGTAGCAGATACAGGTAACCGCCAAACAGCGCGATAAACAGCAGCAACATAAGTGGCTCAGGCAGCAGCAGGTATTCACCGATAATACCGATACAGGCAAAAATACAGGCCAGGGCGGTAATAAGCGCCAGTGATTCGCGTGAGCTTAAGCCCAACCGCAGTGAAATATGGTGCAGGTGCTCGCGATCGGCCTGAAACGGCGATTGTCCTTTACGAATACGCCGTACCATAATGGCAATCATATCCATCAGCGGTATGGCGATGATCCACAGCGCTGTCACCGGCCGAAAGCTGGCACTCTCACTTTGGGTGCCGATGATCAGCAACCATATTACGCTCAGGCCAATTAACATGCTGCCGGCATCGCCCATAAAAATACGCCGGCCGGGTACCAGGTTCAGGTTGCACGCCAGGTAAGGTAGTATTGCCAAGGCTAACGTCAGTGCGAAACCGGCATATAACTGTTGGCCCCATAACGCCATAAAAATAGCGATACTGACAAAGCTGACCAGGCTTAACATGCCGGCCAGGCCGTCGATGCCGTCGGTCATATTAAACGCATTAATAGCGGCGATAACGGCAATCAGTGTTACCGGCAGCCCCAGCACGCCAAGCTCTATTACACCCAGGCCAAACAAATTACCCAGACTGGCGATATGCAAATCCAGGCTGTATGTCATGGCCAGCCCCACCAGCGTTTGTACCGCCAGGCGCAGCTTTACGCTTAAATCGAGGTAATCATCAAATACGCCCAATACCAGAATAACGCCGCTACAGGCCAGATAATAAAACGGCTGTATATTGCTGTCGGCAAACAGCAGCATGGCAATGGCCAGGCCACAGTACGTCGCTATGCCGCCGATTAACGGTACCGCCCCCTGATGCTGCTTGCGCCCGCGCGGTACATCTACCAGCCCCACGCGCACCGACAACGGATACAGTAACGCGATGGCTGCGCAGGCCGCAAACAAAGCAGTAATATAAAGACTAATATATTCAGACATTTAACTATCCTGGTTGGCTCAGGGTTAACAGCTATTCAGCCGGGCGTCAGCTACAATCGGTTTTACTGGCGCTATTCCGGTTGTAGCGCAATGCGCTATAAACTAAGTGTTTTTCCGGCGGACAACAAGTATTGTACATAGTCCGCCAGCGGTTCAGGGTGATATTTCAGCGTGCAGGCAGCAAAGAGTAACATTTTAATTATCAGCAATATGGGCCCTAAGCCTTCATCACCGTTTCAGGGCAAGTTTGTTCACAATCAGGTGTGGGCGTTAGCTGCGCTTAATCCTGCCTATCATTATATGCGCTGGCACAGTGACTCTTTGCTGAACAAGTGGTTGAAATATCCGGTTTTCGCGCTCGATTTTCTCTGGCGCTTTGTGTTAAGCCGGCGCCGGTTTGATATAGTGCATGTGCATTATTTTTACCCGACTATCTGGCTGGCGCTGTTGTATAAGTGGCTGCGAAATCCGAAAGTGAAAATTGTAGTGACCTGCCACGGCAGTGACATTTATTTGTATCAGCCACCCGGCAAAGCCTATCGTTGGTGTGCTGCCAGGGTGTCGCAGTGGATTTTTGCCAGCAAAGCCCTGGCGCGGCAGTTCAGTTTGCCAACGCAACGCGCTAAGGTGCTGCCGGCCGGCATCAGTGAATTGTTTGGCCAGGCCAAGCAACTGAGCTGGCAGGAAAAAACGATCGATATCTTGTATGTCGGCAGCCTGGATCACAATAAAGGCATGGATCGCTTACTGGCATTGTTACCTGCATTACAGGATAAAAAACTGGTGATTGCCGGCTCCGGCCCCTGGCTGGATAAGTTGCATGCTGCTGCCAGACGTTTCCCTAATGTGTTGGTGGTGGGGCCGAAAGACAGCCAGGCATTAAAGCAGTTATACAGCCAGGCGCGGTGTTTTATCAGCTTGTCACGCCACGAAGCCTTTGGCCTGGTTATGGCCGAAGCGATGGCCTGTTACACCCCGGTTATTGCCAGCTATACCGATGGTGCAGCAGAGCAGATTAACCACGGCGACAATGGTATTCTTATCAGCCAGCAGGGCACAGAGCAGCAACTGCTGACTGCGCTGGAACATGCATTGGCGCAGTTTTTTGCCCAATCTGATGCGCAATACCGGCAAATGCAGTTGGCCGCCCGCCACAGTGCAGAGCAATATCTGTTGGGGCGCGTGGTCAGTGAATTACAACAGCTTTATCAGGATGTTTTAAGATGAATGCAAACAACGCCAACAGCATAACGCCGGACAGCGCTGTGACCACAATACAGCCGCCACAGGTGAGCATAGGGCCGGTGCAGGTGTCCGCTTTTGCCGGCATGGCGCAACTGCTGGCTTATATAGTGCGCGACGATGGCAGTGTGTATGCCGGTTCAGCCATTGCCATTAACCCGGAAAAAATTCTTACCGCCATACGCGAGCCACAAATTGCGGCGGTCATTGCCGCAGCTGATATCCGCTATGCCGATGGTATTGGTGTGGTAAAAGTGATGCGCAAGCGGTTGAAGAAAAATGTACAGCGTATCCCCGGCTGCGAGTTGTGGCAGCAGTTGATGCTGCGTGCAGCACAGTACAAGGTGCCGGTGTTTATTGTTGGTGCTACACCAGAGGTTAACCGTCAAACGGAAACTAAGTTACTACAACAAAAAGTAAACCTGGTGGGCGCGGTAGACGGTTACTTTAAAGATGAAGCGGCACTTATTGCGCAAATTAAGCAAAGCGGTGCGCGCATTGTCAGCGTTGCTATGGGGTCGCCGAAGCAGGAGTTGCTGATCCAACGCATCCGTGCACAGCACCCTGATTGTTATTATATGGGCGTTGGCGGTACTTACGATGTATTTACCGGCAATGTAAAACGGGCACCTGAACTTTGGTGTAAGCTGAATCTGGAATGGGCTTACCGGCTGTTATCACAACCCAGTCGCATTGGCCGGCAACTTGGTTTGCTGCGCTACGTCTGGTGGTATTGGACCGGTAAAATTTAACGCTATGGAAGCCAACAACATGAGCACGCAATCGTTACCGCTGATCAGTGTTTATATGCCGACCTTTAACCGTGTGCAGATGGCAATCCGTGCTATTGAGTCGGTGCTGGCACAGGATTACAGCAATATTGAGCTGCTGGTAGTGGATGATGCCTCTACCGACGATACCTGGGCGGTGTTAACCAACAAATACATTAATGACGAGCGCATCCGCTTTTTTCGCCAGGCCAGCGGCCAGGGCGCCTGCGCTGCACGCAACCGTGCCATTACTGAGGCCAAAGGGGAATTTGTTACCGGTATAGATGACGACGATGAGTTTTTACCGCAGCGCTTAAGCAATTTGTATAACGCTTATGATGATAAATACAGCTGTGTCTGCTCCGGCTACATTTGGGATTACGGCACGCTGCAAAAAAAGCTGTATGCTGAGCGCCGGGTGGTTGGCTTAGCTGAATTGCTCGATTTACATACTTTGTCTAACCAGGCTCTGGTGCGTCGTGAACGTATGCTGGCCTTAGGTGGCTTTGATACCGGGCTGGCAGCATTTCAGGATTATGATATGTGGGTCAGGGTAGTGCAGGCATATGGCCCGGCACTGCGTATTGCGGATGCCAGCTACAAAGTAAATGTTGGCCACGAACTGGGGCGTATCACCAATTCGCCGAAGCGCTTGGATGCGCACAAGCAATTTGTCGCCAAGCACCGTGTGCACATGAGTGCGCGTAACCTGCAAAACCAGATGTTTTACCGCCAGACGATGGAACAAATTCCGCTGACCTTGTCACAACTGCTTAGCAGCAGCCGTTACGGTTTGGTGCAACTAAAGTGGCGCTATTTTATTAGACATAAGCTGGGCGTGCTTAGCCGCTGGCGTATTAAAGTGTTTAGTAAGGGATTTACCGGGTTGTTTAAAAAATAATGCCGCTGTCGTTACTATCACCCGCACTGCGCGCAGCCTGGCTAAACAGCTGCGATAAACTGCTGTGCTGGCTTATACCGCTGTTTTTAGCCGTCGATTGCCTTAATGGTGCTGTACTGCAATGGCATGGCACCAGCTATGGTTTGTCGGTGTATTACAAACTTATAGTGTTACTGCTGATGGTGTTGGTGCTGTTGTTACAGCAGCCAAAACGCTTGGCGGCACTGCTGTTGCTGCTGTTACTGCTGTTGGCAGGGCCGGCAATGCATTGGCCGCAGATGGCCACACACTGGATGCTGGCCGACATGCAACTGGCGATTAAAGCGCTTAGCCCGCTGTTGGCATTAGCCTGTTTAGTGTCATTACAGCAACGCCGGCCGCAGTTGGCAACGCAGCTGTTAACACAAACGCTGTATATCAGTGCGGCGGTGCTGCTGCTTAATGCTCTGGCCGGGTTGGCGGGGTTCGGCTTTACGGCTTATCAGCCGCTGGATGGTGTGGCGCAATCGTTTCTGGGTATTAAAGGCTTTTTCTATTCCACCAATGAATTATCGGCGGTGCTGCTGGTGATCAGCTGCGGCTTGTTGGTGCTGTGCTGGCCACACTATAAAGTCGCTTATGTTTTGGTGAGCAGTTGTGCGCTGGTGTTGGCGCTGTTACTGCTGACAAAAACCGGATTGTTCGGCGTAGTAATGCTGGTTATTTTTGTGCCGCTGTTAATGCAGGGAGCCGTATTTTGGCAGCGCCAGCGCCGTGCTCTTGCCATAGCGACAGGGCTGTTATTGCTGTTACTGATGCTGCTGCTGTTAAACGGTGAATACCTGCTGAGGCTGCTCGGCATTTACGACAAACTGAGTTTTGTTTATCAGCAGCGTGGTCTTAGCGGCATATTGCTGTCCTCCCGCGATTATTATGCCGGCCGCATTTGGCAAACCGCAGCAGACAACTACAGTGAATGGCAGCGCCTGGCGGGAGTGGGGCAAGGTGGTATTGCCTTGTATTTGAAGAAATATTTTGCTGAGCTGGACTGGTTTGATTTACTGGTGTTTCACGGCATCGCCGGTTTGCTGACATTTTTGCTGGTATTTGCCGTATTTATCCGCCACAGCTGGCAGCAGCGCTTTAGTGGCGCCGGGCGCAGCCTGCTGCTGTTAAACCTGCTACTGCTGTTGGTATCGTCGTTGGCGGGGCATATTTTAACCTCCGGCATGCTGTGGCTGCCCTGGGCTTTATGTAATGCCTTATTGCTGCAAAGTACGGCCGGCAAGAGGAGTGCTGATGAAAGATATTCTTGAACCGATGATGTTTCCGCATAATCTGGTGTTGTATGCTCTGCTGTTGGCTTGTATTTGCTACCGCAAAAAAGGCCTGTGGTTGCTGCTGGCATTTTATTATCTGGCCGGTAACAGTTTTGTGGCTAATCAGGTACGGGCCTGGTACGGCAGTTACAGTGCAGTGTATACGTTAAGTGCAGCCAGCAATGTGGTTGTGCTGGGCTGCGGCGGGTCACAGCAGACCCTGCCGGCCTGTGCTAAGGCGCGTTTACAGCAGTTATCGGCGTTAATGCCGCAGGGTGGCAGCGTGATTATTACTACCCGTTACTGCCGGCCCTATGTCGATTACTTGTTGTCTATGCCGGGCAATTTCGCCATCGATTGTTTTTTTGGCGGCGACAATACTTATAAAGAATTTAACAGCCTGGCTGCTAAACCAGAGCTGAAACCAGACTACATTCTTACCAGCGATTTTCATGCCTGGCGGGTAACACAGCTCACCGCACACCATGGTTTCAGTGCCAAAGTGGTGGCCACTTCCAGCCAAACCTTTCGCCGTGTTAATTGCGGTATAAATTGTCCGGTGACGGTTAACCTGACCAATTTTGATTTTTACAGCAAGCTAATGGCAGAGTTTGCCAGCTACAGTGTGTTTGTACTTACCCGCAGTTGGACAGACTGGTATCAACCGGGCAGCGATTTATAGCCCGGAGCCAGTACGCTGCGGTTGCGGGTTATGGTAAGCCAGATGGCTAAGAGCCAGAATACTGACAAATAACAAAGCATTAGCCGGTGCCTGCAGATTAAAATCTACCGTGTTATGCAGCAGCATATGCAGGTTGGCCATCATGGCACCAAAGGCCACACCTTTGTATAAGCGCGTATTACGCGTACGCATAGTTTGGATACATAACCACAGCGCATACAATTGCCAGGCGCCTAACAGCAAAGTGAGCGGTATGCCCAGTTCTATACTGAACTGTAAATATTCATTGTGGGCATGGTCGTAAAAGCCGGTATATACGCCTTGCTGCTGTGCCGGAAATACGGTGTAAAAGCTGCCGGCGCCACTGCCGGTAAGCCAGTGTTGTTGCAGCAATGGTAAGCTGTGCAGTACTACTTCATCACGGGTTTCGCCGGCAAAGCTGGTTTCTGCCAGCCGTTGTTTTACCTTTTCTACGCCAAACATGGCGCCGACTATCAGTAAATCCAGCACAAAAATACTCAGCACTAAGGGTTTTAGTAAGCGCGGCGGTTTTTTATAACAAAAAATGGCCAGCAGCGCTGTTATACCCAGGCCAACAAAAAAAGCACTGTTACCCATGCGCGAGCGGCTTAAAATTAAGCCGATAATCATTATTATCACTGCGAGGCGTAGCAGCATTTTGGCACTGAGCAAGGTGCTGACAGCTTCACGCAATTTGGCTTTACGGCTGCCGCTGACTTTGTCTACGTTCAGTTCACTGATCATCCAGCCAATGGCCATGCTAAGACACAGTGCAAGATAATTCGCGTAGTGGTTTTGATAAACAAAGCTGCCACGGGCTTTATCTGCTTCGATAACGCCAAACAGAGGTGATTGCTCCAGCCCGGCCAGATTAATCATGCTGCCATAACAGGCCTGAATGCAGCCGGCAGTGACAATGGCAATTAACACTGCTTTCATCCGCGCAACAGAATCGGTGTATTGGCACAACAGCCATAAAAACAGCAGCAGGTAAAAGGTGCGTTGTGCCAGCATAGCGGTGTGATAGGCGTCAGCGCTAGACAGGCCGGGAATAACATCCAGCCACTGCAGACACATATACAAGGCAGTAAAGGCCGGTACAGCGAGAAAGCGGCCTATCCAGCGCTCACGCCATAATGGTTGACGCTGTTGAAACGCCACGACACAGTGCAACAACACCGCCACAGCAATTAAGCTGTGTAATATTGACCAAGCCCAGATACGGTTAGAACCCAACGGGATCGGGGCCCAGATAATAATAAAGCTTAACAGTAAGGGAATTAAGCGGCTTAAAGAGCTGTGCTGTGTTTTCATGTCAGAGACTGCATAACATCCGTATTAAAATAATCCTGCACAAAGAAAAAGGGCCATAGGCCCTTTCTTATGCAACAAACTGAGGCTTAGTTACCGGAAATGGTACCGCCGCCGCCACCGCCGCCGCCGCCAAAGCCAGGCGCGCCAGGAGCTGGCAGTGCAACCGGTGCAACAGCAGCAACGGCTTGCAGAGCTTGTGGTGCTGCCGCTGGTGCAACCGGAGCTGCAGCAGTTTGGGTATCAGCGACAACCTGAGCTACTACGCTTGGGTCAACGCCGACACTTACAGCAGAAGCCAGAATAACGTCAGCTTCAACGCCTGCGTCGGCAGCTGCTGCTAAAATAGCTTCAATAGCAGCTTCATCTCCGTTTGCAGCAGTAATAGCATTCGCAATTAATTGCGCAGCATTTTCCGGTGCTGCAGCTAATTGCGCAGTTAAATCAGCAGTAGTCTGAACAGCAGTAACAGTTACAGGGGTTTCCTGTACAACAGCAACATCAGTGGTTTGTGCAATGTCCTGTGCAAATACCGCGCCTGAACACAACATCATTGTGCAAGCGGTACCCAGCACCAGAGCTTTACGAAGCATCATAGGTATCTCCTTTGGGGTTAAAAACTTGTTTCAGAGTATATTGCATTTTGGTTTTGTTGACATCCCCTTTTTTGCTCAAAAAGGTAAAATTTATGATCTCACCCAAAACGAACCCCTGAAACCCATCTACATTCAGTGATTTACAGGCTTCCAGCCTGTCTATGCTCTCAAGATGTGTTGCCAAAACTTTAATACCGACACTGTGACAAATTTGTGTCAGTGTCATAATAAAGAAGCGGTTGCTTTCTTGCTCTAAGTCATTGATAAATCCCGCATCCAGCTTAACATAATCAATATTTAAGTGTTGAATATGCCGCAGTGAGGTTAAATTGGCGCCGAAACGCTCAATAACCACTTTTATGTTCAACTGTTGCAATTTGGTTATAAATTGAGCGGCTTGCTGCGGATGTTGAATAATGCTGTGCTCTGCTATTTCTACCAGCAGCGGTGGCAGTGTTGCGGCACCTTGAGCCAACTGTAACAACAACCATTGGCGCAAGTCGTCAGAGCACAATACTGCTTCACTGATATTAATGGCCACGGCGCCACCGGATAACTGCGGCAGTGATTGTAATATAAACTGCAACATTTGCCGTTCTAACGTATCGGCACGGTTTAATCTGGCGGCCATGGCCAGCACTTCAGCGGTAGATAATGGCTTATCATCAACCACAAAGCGCAGTAAACATTCGGCATAAACCAGCTTATGTTGCTGATCGGCCACCGGTTGTAATAGCAGTTCCATATTGGCGTCACTGCTGTCGTTATGATGTAACAACCGGTCAATCAGTTGCTGCCACTGCAACCGACCCGGCGCGCACAAGTCTGCTTCAGTATTGGCGCCGGTTAACAGTTGTACGTTGTCTTGTGCCTGCAGCGTGTCCAGCCTGGCCAGAATGTTACTAAATGACTCTGCAGCTTCTGCCAGTACACTTACCGCACGGCCAAAACCCTGGCTGTAGCACTGGCTGTGTTCTTGCTCCAGCGCCTGTATCAGCTTGTTGTCCAGTTCAGCTGCGCTTGTTCTGTCTGCTGCGCCGATAATGGCAAACTCTGAACCTGACAGCCGGAACAGCTGCAATGCAGGGTATTGTTGTTGCAGTTGCCGCAACAGGCTGGCGGCTTTTTGCACATACTGATCACCGCTGGCATAGCCTTGCTCGTCATTAGTTTGTTGCAGCGAGCTTAAACTAACCATCGCCACATAAAGCGCGTTGTGGTTCAGTTTAGCGTCTTGCTGCAGATTGCTTAGTTGCTGCTGCAGCGCACGGCGGTTTGGCAGGGAGGTTAGCGGGTCTAAATAAGCCTGTTGCATGAGTTGTTCGGCATAGCGGCTTTGCTCGCTAAACACCTTACTGATATTCAGCACCATGCTGTTTAACGCCCCCAACACCAGGTTTAACTCGCGGGTGACGGTGCGGCCAGGGTTTTGCCGGAATTCTTTGCGGCCCACGGCTTCGGCTTGCTGCACTATTTGCCGCAGCGGCTTGAGCAGGGCACGCAAAATAACATGAATTGCTAAGGCTGCCAGCGCAAACAGCAGCGCACTGCTAAGCAGGTTGCGGGTGGTTTGTTGCCACAGGCTGCGTTCAGCCAGCACAGTGTTAGATTGCACCGTTAGCGTGCCCAGCACTAACCAGCCATCGCTTATCTCACTTTGCATTATCGGTGCCTGCAACGCAAAAACATCGCTGAACCAGCGCGGAACGGCAGCATTGTTATCGTGACTCAGATTAACCAGTTCGCGTTCTTCATTATCAACAAAACGGATTTGCTGATAATAGCCGGAGTCAAACAAGGTGCTGGCCAGAGTGTGAATAAGCACCGTGTCGGCGCCACCGCTGCTGCTTATCGCCAGGCCCAGGTTATGGGCCGCATCCTGCGCGTGTGATCCTAATTGACTGTTAAGATAATCGCGCAGCGTCAGCGTGCTGCTAAGCAAACTGCCGGCAAAGGCAATAAAGGTCATTACAATGATCAGTGCATAAAACTGCGTACTTAAACTGATTCCATTCTTCAACACGCTTGTTGTCCCTTCAATATATACAAATTGTTAATTACCATGTTCTATCCGTTCAAGCAACTGCTGCCATTGCGATACCCCGGCGCTGTTTTCCACCTTATTGCCCAGGCCCTGGGCTTTCGCCATCCATAAACCGCTGCCGTTAAAGGCGTAAACCGGTCGCAAATCGGTGCGTTTATTCGCCGGCAAAATTTTCGGGTTAATATTGTCCAGTACCAGTGGATACTGACCGGGTTTTTCGGTGTAGGTTAGTACCATATGCGGTTCGTTCTGTGTAAGGGCCCGCACATACATTAACCGCAGTTTATTTTCCTCCACGCCCATAGCGCGCAGCATAAAGTACTTTAGTATTACGTAATCTTCACAGTCACCGGCACCGGTTTGCAGTGACTCCAGCGGCGTAGCCCAGTAATCGCTTTTGCCCCAATGCGCTTCATCACTGGCATAAGCTACTTCGCGGTTGGCAAAATCGTTAGCTTTGTGCAGCTTATTCCAATCGCTGTTACCACGGCTGTTGTTGATTAAGGCTTGCCAGCGCAATACCCGTTGCAGCGCGGCCTCACCGTAGCCTTGTTCTGTTTGCTGTAACAACGTATCGCTTAGCGCAAAAGGCTCTACCCGGGTAAATACCTGAAAACTGAGCAATATGCTAACAGAAAGTAACAGGCAATAGCCAAAGCACCGGTAAAAACGGCGAAAGCGTTCGGTAAGAAACCATGGGCAGGAGAGCTGCAGGCTAGAGGGCAATATGTAACACACCAGCGTTATCAGTAAGTTATTGCCAAACTATAGCGGCTGTGGCTAAGCGCTGCAATTACCACTGCGGCAATTTGCCATCAGAGCGTCATAAATAGCAGTTAAAATACTTTGACTTTACAATTTGTGTACGTAAAATTGCGACGCTCGACAGGATGTAACATTTCAGCCATGGACGATTACCGCACCAGCATCGCGCTTTTGCCGCTTACTATCGCTTTTATCCGTGCTCGCTTTGTCTATTTGCACATAATGTTGTAATGTTGTGTTGATTTTTGTTAATTAATTGTCATTCACCACAAGGACCGGTACTATGCCTTCATCGTTATCTGCAGTAAAAACCTCTGCCATCACTAAGGCTGTTATTCCGGTTGCGGGTCTGGGAACCCGTATGTTGCCCGCCACTAAGGCGATGGCAAAAGAAATGTTACCGGTAGTAGACCGGCCTCTGATTCAGTATGTAGTGCAGGAAGCGGTAGCCGCCGGTATTACTGAAATTGTATTAGTAACGCACTCGTCGAAAAACAGCATTGAAAACCACTTTGACACCAGCTTTGAGCTGGAAGCCACGCTGGAAAAACGCGTTAAGCGCCAGTTGCTGGAAGAAGTGCGCGCCATAGTGCCAAAAAATGTCACCATTATTTCCGTGCGTCAACCGGTAGCGTTGGGCCTTGGTCATGCCATTTTATGTGCACGGCCGGTAGTAGGTGACAACGCCTTTGCGGTATTGCTGCCGGATGTATTAATTGATCAGTACCACAGCAACCTGAAAAAAGACAACCTGGCGGCAATGATAGCGCGCTATAAAGAAAACAACGCCAGCCAGATCATGGTAGAGCCGGTGCCGCACGACATGGTAAACCAATATGGTGTGGTTGATTTAAACGGCACCGATTTAGGCGCCGGTTGTACCGCAAAAATTTACGATATGGTAGAAAAGCCGGATCTGGACGAGGCGCCAAGCAATTACGCCATTACCGGCCGTTATGTGCTGTCTGCTGCCATTTGGGACCTGCTGGAATTTACGCCGCCAGGCGCCGGCGACGAAATTCAGTTAACCGATGCGTTGCATCAACTGCGGTTACTCGAACAACTGGAAGCCTACCGCATTGTGGGCAAAAGCCATGACTGCGGCACCAAATTGGGCCTGTTAACCGCCAATATGGAATACGGCCTGCGCCACCCGACACTGGGCGCTCCGTTAAAAGCACAGATGCAAAAGCTGATTAACGAGCCACTGAAAAGAACTGAATTGGAACTGGCGATAGCGCAGTCTTAACAATAGTTGTTTATACGACTGCAGTGCGTAGTTAGGATTTTTTATAAATCTGCATTTTGAAAAGCTGGGTTTAGCAACCGTAAGGGTATTCAGCAGTTTCTGAGGTTAACTCCGAGGCTGAAGAAAACAGCTAACCAGTTTGGTTATTTTAATTGTCAAGAAAATTAACATTGGTGTGTAATTGAATTTCGCTGCTTTGGATGTAAAAACAGTATGAAACATACGAATTTACTGTTGGTAAACTCAGATTTTAGACCTTCATCAATTAAACCAGGTGGTTGCTACTCATTTCTGAATTTAGCTTCGTTAAGTGCATTTTTTAAAGATAGTAATGACGGTGATATTACTTACTATTGTGATGGTTTTTTAATGTGCATGTTAATTGGTTTGGTTAAAAGAAAAAATATTAACAGAGCAAGTTTTGATTTTACCTCTATTGCTGAAGATGTATTTCAATTTGCTGAGGAAAATGAAAAATCAGTTTTTTTTGTAGGCGCTACTGAACAAGAAGTTACAGCATTCCAAGTGAAAATTTTTAAACGGTATCCGAACATCGTGATAAAAGGCTACCAAAATGGATTTTTCTCCCAAAAAGAAGAGCATCAACTGATAGATAAAATTAAAGAACTTTCAGTAGACATTGTGGTTGCTGGCTTAGGGGCGGGAAAGCAGGAGCAGTTTGTCTTAAAACTTCAAAGGGCAGGTTATCAGGGCTGCTCATTTACATGTGGTGGTTTTATTAGGCAGGAAGCTGGTAGTACAGGAGATTATTATCCTGAATGGATAAACCGGTTGAGTTTAAGAGCTTTTTACAGAATGTATAAAGAACCGCATACCATTAAAAGATATGTACTCGATTATCCCAAAAACGCATTTAGCTTTCTTGGCAAAGTGGTCTCTAAAAAACTAAATGTGCAAGTGCTTTAAAATATGGATCTTAACTTGAATTTACAAGAAAAACTCTCATGTACGAGGGGGCATCGGCGATAGAAGGCACAGCAGGGATTTCTGATTTGGAAAATATTAATATTGTAATTACTGATGTGGATTGTTCTGTAATATCTAATTATATTTGAATGAGCTTATGCCAGCTCAAAGTACCTAACCTGAAACTGCCTAATAAACAACACATAAAGTGCCGGTTATTACGTCTCGTGGTGATTTTTACAGCTAAATTACAGGTGAATGCCATAGTGCTTCTATTTGCTGAGGAATATGAGGTTATAACGGATGTGACTTATGCTGAACGATCTGGGTAATTTTTTTAATCGTTATTACATTTATTGTATTGATATTTTCTGAGTAATTAATAGCTACATAGCTTTATAAGGTGTAACTAAATGAATAAAATAAAAGTTGTTATCGGTATACCTACGTTTAAAAGACCTCAGGGATTAAGACGGTTGCTTGAATCAATTGCAAGACAGCAAGCGGATTTTTCTCCAATAGTATTGGTTGCTGATAATGAAGGTGAGGGGGGAAGTGGTCATGTTACTGTGAACGAAATGAAAGCAGGTTACCCTTATCAGTTAGTTGTTATCGCAGTACCCGCTCGAGGCATATCACATGTTCGTAATGCTTTAATGTTGCATGCTTTTGACAAATTTGAGGCTGATATGCTGGCTATGGTCGACGATGATGAAGTTGTTGAGCAGAAATGGATTGCAAGTTTAGTAAAAATGCAGCAATTGGAAAATGTTGACGTTACTGCAGGAACTGTTTTGCCAGAATTTTCAGTTGAACCCCCAGTGTGGACTGAGAAACTTAATCTTTACTGGCGCACAATTCATCCTGCTGGGCGAATTGACTTAGTTCAGGGAACGGGTAATGTTCTGCTTAATCGTTCTGTCTGGGTTAAATTTAAAGGCCAACACTTTGATCCTGTTTTTGGTCTCACTGGTGGCGGTGATAAAGAGTTTTTTACCCGACTTAAAAGTGCTGGTGCAACTTTCGCTTTTACACCTGATGCTGTAAGTCATGAGTTCATCGATAGCTCAAGATTGACCAAAGAATGGGCAAAACAACGCGCCTATCGTATTGGATGTGGTGATGTTCGGATAATGAGAAAGAACAAAATGAGCATGTTAAGTTGGCTCAGCGAGGCGGTAAAAACATTATCGGCATTCGTATATTACTCAGTTCTATATATTTTCTGCTTTAATTCAGAAAGAAAAAAAATGCATGCGATATTTAAGATCATGCGCCAAAGGGGGAAATTAAATGGTATTTTTGGTACAGCCCCTGAAGTTTATAAGAACGTACATGGTGCCTAAAATGTTCTTAATCTGCAGGGAATATTGATGCTTTCCGTATCCAATGGTTATTTGAAAGTTAATTATTATCATCTGGCACATTTTTTACTATGTGCTTTACTGGTGTTTGCTGATGTTGGATTAAATCCGTTTTCCTCACAAGTTTCCGAGTTAAGGTTAGATGAGACAGGCTTTAGCAATGCTTTGCGGCAGATTGTTTTTCTTCTTATTTGGGTATTGTCAGTAGTTTGCTTTTTTAAATTAGGTAGTGTTAAAGACCTACTTAAATTTAAAGGACTAATTCTGATCTTGCTTTGGTGTGCATTGTCGGTTAGTTGGGCTGCTGAACCAGCGATATCTTTTCGTAGGATTATACTGCTTTCTGTTACTACAACAACACTCATGATGCTGGTTAGTATCATTAAAGCAGATAGTTTGTTTAAAGTTTTAGCTGTTTTATATGCAGCGCTACTAATTATTAGTATTGTTTCAATACCTGTTTTACCCGGAGCAGTGCACGGGGCTTCTGAATTGTTTGATACTGGACTGGTTGGGAATTGGAAAGGGGTATTTCCTCATAAGAACCTTGCTGCACCAGCAATATGTTTCGGAATAATTTTTTTTATATATAGCATAATCAAGACTAAAAATTATTTTTACGCTCCTTTTATATTGGTTGGAATAATTTTTATCTATTTCACTCAATCAAAAACCTCCTTTGCTCTGCTCTTTCCAAGTGTTTTTTTCGGCTTAATGATGATGTTGGTTATAAAAAGAAGCCTCATCAAAAATATCGTTGCTATAGTGATTTTTGTCTTTCTAGTTTTGCTTGTCGTCTTGTCAGAGCAAATTTTGTTCTTATTTTTGGATGTTCTTAATGACCCTCAGGCATTCACTGGTCGTGCGACAATTTGGAATCTTATGTATTTAGCCATTCAAGATCATTTTTGGTTTGGCTTAGGATATGGCTCAGTTTGGCACGTTGGTGAAGACATGGTAGTAGCGAAATATGCATTTGGCTGGGTTGATTGGGTTTTTACACAAACTCAAGGACATAATAGCTATCTGGATCTTATTCTATCAATAGGGTTTATAGGTTTTTGCTTGGTTTTTTTTATACTCGTCATAAAGCCATTCTATGATTTATTATATGCTGACAATCCTGATCCATATTTTGTATTCCTGTATTTTTCGCTATTTTTCTTTGTTGTTTTTCATAGCTTGCTAGAAACAAATTTTTTATACGCGGATAAAGGTAGATGGTTCTTGTTTTTAATAATGTACTTACTGCTGATGAAAAATTCACGGAGGACTTGTGAAGAATGATTTATTTTTTAGTGTGGTAATTCCCGCTTTCAACAGAGCGCATAGTTTAAAACGCTGCATAGAGTCAGTTTTAAATCAGACTGAACAGCGATTTGAAATTATAGTCGTTGATGATGGTTCTACCGATAATACGAAAGCTGTCATAGACACGATTGCCGACTCACGTGTTCGTTATATATATAAGGTCAATGGCGGAGGCTCTAAAGCCCGCAATACGGGTATTGATATTGCAGAAGGTCAATTTATCGCTTTTCTCGATTCTGATGATATTTTTCTGCCGCATCATTTAGCTAATGCGCTACCAGCTTTAGTACAAGGTGATAACGTTTGTACTTTTACGCAAGTTATCGTTGATCGTGGCGAAGAACTTAATTTCATTAAGCCTCATCGCCCTATTAAAGAGCATGAGCATATTTCTGAATATTTGATGCGAGACAGAGGATTTGTACAAACAAGTACTTTAGTAGTTCCTAGGGAGCTAGCATTGAAATCTAAGTATGATGAAGTTATTACTTTTGGTCAAGATACTGATTTTGCAATTAAATTAGTTTTTAATGGTGGCGTTTTGCGCATGTTATCTGAGCCAGGCGCTATTTGGGATGACAAATGGAGTGCTAACCGACTTTCTAGTAAAAGTAACCCCCAGCAACGTTTAGAATGGTTACGTAGAATTAAGCCTATGCTAACTGATAAAGCATATTTAGCAGATACTGGCTGGCCAGTAGCCAAAGGTTTTGCACAAAATGGTCAGCGAACGAGGGCTTTAAATCTGTTCTTCAAAGCTCTTGTTCGAGGCTGCTATCGTCCAAAAATGGCAATTGTTATTTTTCTACAAGTAGCCTTATCGAAAAGTGCTTATCGTAAAATGTCAGATGTATTAGCTAAGTTTGGCGTACAACCTTAAATTGGGTAGGTTTTTTTGCTGGTTTTGAATAAAGATTTAAAATTAAAAATTAAAAGCTATCCGAATGTTGTAGCTACAGCAATTAAATCATGCTGGTTATTTGGCAATGAAACGGTTTGGGATACTAAAGCCTTACAAGATAACGCTGATTATATCTATACCAGAAAATTACTCGGTGATACTGGTTGGTTTGTTGCTGAAGCTGTTTCAAAATACATATATGTTATAAAGCAAATGTCTTTGGCTGTTAAAGCTCGGGTGGAACAACCGATGCTACCGCATCTCAACGCGTATCTATTAGGATCGCTGAATTTTCTGGCTCATGCAGACACGGACTTACGAGCTGAAGTACTTGGCTCTATAAAGTTAGATTTAAGCAAACTGAACGATGCAAAGGCGTATTATAGAGCAGCGCACTCTAAAGTTCTTAGATGATTTAATGATCTTTGTATATGCAATCCCATCGGAAGATTATTTATTACACAAATTTCCCAGCCCTTTGGTTACTTTTTATGAGGCATCCTTGCTGCTTAAGCAAACACAGGTACTGGGATTGGATGTAGCTCCAGTGGATATAGTGAACCTTGCGTGCTAGTTATAAACGATTTTAAAGAGGCTACTGTGCTAAAGCGATTCAAAGAACTCACTAAAGGGAATTTGTTCCGTAATATTTTTACTGTCGCAACAGGTGCTGCCGGAGCCCAGGCTATTACCATGCTGGCGTCTCCGTTTATTACTCGGTTGTACGGCCCGGAAGCTTTTGGTGTGCTGGGCGCTTTTTTAGCATTGGTTATGGTGCTAAGCCCGATAGCGGCGCTTTGTTACCCTATTGCGATTGTACTGCCACGCCAGGACAGCGAAGCTAAAAAAATTGCGCAATTAAGTGCCTTATTGGCACTGACTTTGGCATTTGTCATTACCTTACTGCTGTTGGTCGCAGGTGAAACCATAGTTCACTGGTTAGGGTTAGAGGCTATTTATGCCTTTGTGTTGTTTATCCCGCTGGCGATGTTTTTCTCGGCACTACATCAAATTTTGCAGCAATGGTTAATCCGCAAAAAACAATTTAAGGTTACCGCCAAAGTTGCTTTTATGCAGTCGGCTATTGTTAACAGCGCTAAAGTTGGCTTTGGTTGGTTTAACCCGGTGGCGGCAGTTTTAATAGTTATTGCCACTCTTGCTCATGCTTTGCATGCCGTAATGTTGTTTGTTGGAGCTAAAGCTACGTTAGCAAGCCAAGCCGTTGATGATAACTCTAATGCCGGTATTTGGGTGTTAGCAAAGAAATACTACGATTTTCCGTTGTTTCGCGCGCCGCAGGCATTAATCAATGCAGTGTCGCTGAGTCTGCCGGTATTAATGCTGATGAGCTTTTTCGGGCCTGCGGCAGCAGGCTTTTATGCGTTGGCTAAAACCATTTTAGCCATGCCGGCAAACTTACTGGGTAAAGCTGTGGCCGACGTGTTTTATCCCCGCATTACTGAAGCTGCCAACAACGGAGAGAACGTTGCTGCCTTGTTACGCAAAGCCACGTGGGCACTGGCCGGTGTCGGAGTGTTACCCTTTGCGTTAATTGTAGTAGCAGGGCCGTGGTTATTTGGGTTTGTCTTTGGTGCTGAGTGGACTGTATCGGGTGAGTATGCCCGTTGGATGGCGTTGTGGCTATATGCCGGCTTCCTGAACCGACCCAGTGTAGCGGCAATTGCCACCTTATCCCTGCAAGGCTTTTTCTTGTGCTATGAAATCGTCAGTGTACTGCTTCGGGCTGCAGCCCTGGTGGCGGGTTTTATGCTGTTTAACAGCGATGTTATCGCCGTTATGCTGTTTTCTTTGGTTAGTGTCGCACTGAATGTATTTTTGATTGGTTTCACCTTTATCAAAGCGGCAGCTGTGGAGCAACGTACCCGATGAGTGATTTTATTTTTTCCGCTGCACCGCTGGCAGAAACTACAGCGAAAACTGCCTTGCAAGGGATTTATAGTTCGGCGCCACCTGCTGTTGAATTTATCAGTGGTACCTGGGGCAGCCTTGCCTATACGCCGAATTTGTATTGCGGCTTTAAACCGCTGCAGACAGAGCAACATATCTTTTTAGTTATTGGCGGCCCGGTTCTGGGTTTTACTGCTAACAGCTTTTTAGCTGACGCCGATAGTGATAAAGGTACGCAAGCGCTGTACCAGCGCTGGTTAAGTGGTGAGCTGCAATGGGATAGCGATCTGAGCGGACCTTTTGTGGTGTTAATTGTTGATAAACAGCGTCAAACGCTGAGCTGTATCACTGATTTAATGATGTTTATACCGGTGTATCAGTATCACACGCCGGAGCAGTTGGTTTTATCTACCCATGTTGATGTGTTGGCGCAATGCACAGGACAAACTAAGCAGATAGATATGGTATCTGTAGCCGATTTTGTGTTGAATGATGTTGTAACCTATCCGTACACCCTTTACCGCAACCTCCGGCAATGTGCACCTGCCGCTTTGCAAATGTATAGTTTGGCGCAGGATTTCACGCTTGATGTGCAGCCTTACTGGCAGCCTGAAGAAGTTAACCCGTATAAAGACATCAGTACGGCCGCGTATGCTTTACGGCAAGGTTTACAACACTATGTCAGTAATGTTGTGCAAACTGGTAGCAAGGTGGCCCAGTTTATCAGCGGGGGGGAGGACTCCCGCGCCATGTCTGGCCTGCTGGCAGAGTATACACAGCGGGATGCTTTTGTCTTTCTTGATAGCTACAACCGCGAAGGCAAAATAGCAAAACAGGTAGCCGATGCTTACGGCTCGTCATTCAATTTAAAGTTACGCCACCCTTGCTACTATATCGATATTTTGCCGGCGGCAAGTAAGTTGGTGGGGGCTGGTCACCAGTATATGCATGCACATACGCTGGGCTTTTATCAGGACTGCAAATTGCCGCAATATCAGGCGGTATTCGGTGGTTATCTTGCGGATTCTTTGCTAAAAGCGCCGTATGCCAATAAAAAAGGTGGTAGCCGAAAGTTTCCGTTTGTTCCGGAGCGCTTTGTGCACGGCGAAAGCCGCACCAAGCCAACTAAACATGCTTTTTTTAAGGCGGAAATTTTGCAGCAGCTTGATACCCGACGGTTGGCACATTTTCAGCGTATACAGCAGATCCGGCCTCATACGGCACATGAATGGTTTGTATTATGGCCAACTACTATGCGGGTGGCATTGCCTAACTTGTACTGCAACAGACGTTTATTCCGATCTTATGAACCTTTTATGTGTCAGCAAGTCGTAAAACTTGCCGCAGCTGTACCTACTGAGTGGAAGTTAAACCGCAAATTGTTTCACAAAGGCTGCAAGCCTTTTTTAAACAAAAGTAAGTGGTTACTTCATGGCGATGGCCGTTTGCCTTACCTGAGTTGGTGGCAGAATATGCCGCTTCAGTTTGTGATTTGGAGTTGGCGTCATCTATTGAAAAAGCTTGGGGTAATAACAGGTAATCAAGAGTCTTGGGCTGATTGGAAAGCCATCTTTAAATCTGATAATTGGAAAAGCATGGTGGCTGACAAACGCGTTATGCTGAACTGTATTACTATATTCTCGAGCGACATAGATGTGCAAAGTTGCTTTGAAAGCAAGCGGCTAAGTCAGCGCCAGAAGGTTAATTTAGCTCAGGTTCTGGAATATTACACTAAAGTGTAATTATATTTTTTATGGTCCCTCTATTTTTAATTTAAAACACTATCTTACAAAAGAATGCTTTAAAAAATGAAAAGATTACAAAATAGAAAATTAAACATAGCTGTTGCTAGGTTGCGTTGTGATGACATACTGCTTTCTGCTGGGTTTGGTAACTGTTAGTGCTTAAAAAATTTTACTTGATAACAGCGATCTTGTTTATGTTTTGCCTACCATCAATGGCTGGCGAAACAGATTTGCAAATAGCCAAGAATAACTGGTTGAATTGGCATTCTGTTAGTAAAAGCCCAGACGAAGTTAATTTTGGTTTATTAGCGTGGTCTGATACACAAGAAAGCATTTTTTCTGATATGCCTCTTCTAGTCGACGATGTCGCAGTTGACGAGTCAGTCATTACACATAGTTTAGTTAGGATTAATAAAAGCTTATCTTCTAACATGTCTCAAAGTCAGAAGCAGGTTGTTGAAGATGCGTTAGGTAAAGTTCTCCAAGAATATCGGGTTGGTCGGTTAAAATCTGGAAATTGGTGGCATTGGGAAATTGGAATTCCATCACAAATAAACCAAATTTTATTGCGAGCGGGACCTTGGCTCGATGAAGCACTATCTGCTGAGCTACTTAAAGCCAGTCACTATTATCTGCCAAAGCCAGGTTTCCAGAATTTTGGAGCATCTTCTAATACTAAAGCTTTTTTAAACACTGGAGCCAATCGAGTTGATACAGTATTAATAGTTCTTCAAAGAGCTTTACTGGAACAAGATGAAGAAGCCGTTACTTTAGCAATGAATAAGTTATGGTCAGTGATTGATTATGTTGATTCTGGTGATGGGTTTTATGTAGACGGTAGTTATATTCAGCATAGTGATATCGCATATATTGGCTCTTATGGGTTGGTGTTATTTGAAGGTTTAAATGAGGTATTAGCTCTGGTTAAAGGCACAAAATGGCAACCGGAGATAGGTATTTTTCATCGAGTGATGGATCTGTATGAATCTGCGCTTTTGCCCTTTTCGTTTGAAGGAAGATTGCTAGACATTGTTGCCGGTAGAGCGGTAAGCAGAGGATGGGAACAAACAGATCGCCGAGGCAGTAAAGTTCTTAGGCTGCTCTATGATTTTCATAAGGTAGCGCCTAATGAGTTAAAGGAAAGAATTGAAGTTTCAACTAATTCGTTCAAATTAAAGAGTAATCAATTTAAAGCCTTAATGTTTCCCTCTATGGACCGGTTTGTGTATCGAGCGCCAACTTATATTTCTGCCATTGCCATGCATTCCTCAAGGACGGGTAACTTTGAATGTTTGAATGGTGCAAATTTGAAAGGTTGGTATACCGGCGATGGCATGATGTATTTACAGATTGATAATAATGACTACGTTGATGTTTGGCCTTTACTTGATGCAACTTCGCCTCCTGGTACTACAACAGATAGGCAAGTGCTTGAGCCTTGTGCTGGGCAAAGCAATCATTATAACAGTCCGTTGAAATCTCAAACTTGGGTTGGTGGCGCAGTATTAGGACGTTATGCTGCTATTGGTATGGATTTCCAGAGTTTAAACGGAAAAACATTCGCTAAAAAATCTTGGTTTTATCTTCCCGATAGGATCGTCGCGCTTGGTTCAGGGATTCAAGGTGCGAAGAACACTAATATTTTCCAACGTTTTGCTGACAAGGCTGAACAACTTAGTTGGGAATCGATAAAAGGTGACGAAGTGCTTTGGCTCAACAATGCTCACTCAAATACAAGTTTAGGTGTTTTATTGCCCTATACTCAGCAAGCAAAATTTGCTTTGGAGCACGTAAAAGGCGATTGGCAAGACATCAATAAACATAGCAAACGACATATGAATAATACTCAGATTTCAGCATGGAGAGCCAGATTCGATCTTAGCCACGCCGAAAACGATTCTACTGATTACGCATATGTATTATTGCCAAATATTTCAAAAAAAGAAATGAACGAATTCTCAGAAAATCTAGATATTGAGGTCCTTAAAAAAGATCGTTTATTTCATGCTATCTGGTATAAGAAAGACAATGTGTTTTTAGCTAATAGCTATTCGATTGAGTTAAATGAAATAATCCCTGGCAAGCTATCCGTAAAAGGATCTTCGAGTATTTTAGTGCATTTTAATGAGAAAGTTATAGACGTAAGCGCTGCAGATCCAGAATGGGGAGAAAAACCAATTGAGCTGTTTTTCTCAGGCAAAGTAAAGCTGGTGAAAAGCAACGAACGAGTACAAATAAACAACAATCAGGTATTGATAAACACAACAGGTCTTAAAGGACTGAGTGTGCAGTTTGGCTTAGAGATCATGTAAATAGAGTCAGAGTAAAATACATTTTATTCTGACTCTATTTACGGTTTGGTTATTTATTAAAGAACGTTTTAAAGGATGAAAATGCTACAAAATAGAACATTAAACATTGTTGTTATCGGTTTGGGATATGTTGGCTTGCCGCTGGCTGTTGAGTTTGGTAAAAAGCATTCTGTTATTGGTTTTGATATTAACCAGAATCGTGTTAATGAACTGCGCTCTGGTAGCGATCAAACATTAGAGGTATCTTCATCTGAGCTATCAGAAGCTGCATTTTTAACCTTTACAACAGACCTTGCGGATTTAGCAGCGGCAAATACCTTTATTGTTACTGTGCCAACCCCTATTGATGAACACCGCCAGCCAGATATGACACCTTTAGTTAAGGCTAGCCAAACTATAGGTAAGGTGCTGAAAAAAGGTGATATTGTTATTTACGAATCTACTGTTTACCCCGGCGCTACAGAAGAAGTATGCGTACCGGTGCTGGAGGAGGTGTCTGGGCTTAAGTTTAACGTCGATTTTTTCGCTGGTTATAGCCCAGAGCGGATCAACCCCGGTGATAAAGAGCATCGCGTAACAAATATTAAAAAGGTAACAGCGGGTTCAACGCCTGAAGTGGCCGATATCGTTGATAGGCTTTACGCTAGTATTGTTAAGGTAGGCACCCATAAAGCCTCCAGTATTAAAGTCGCGGAAGCCGCTAAAGTCATTGAAAATACTCAACGTGATTTGAATATTGCCTTAATCAACGAACTGGCGGTCATTTTTAATCGTTTGGGTATAGATACTGAAGAAGTACTGTTGGCTGCGGGCACTAAATGGAACTTTCTACCTTTTCGCCCAGGTTTAGTGGGAGGCCATTGTATAGGGGTAGATCCTTATTATTTAACGCACAAAGCCCAGGCCATTGGTTATTACCCGGAAGTTATTCTGGCTGGTCGGCGGATAAACGACAACATGGGGCGTTATGTTGTTAGTCAGCTGGTGAAAAAGATGATCCATGCTAAAACGCTAATAGCAGGCAGTAAAGTACTGGTATTAGGCTTAACCTTTAAAGAAAACTGCCCGGACATTCGTAATACCAAAGTGGTCGATATTTTGTCTGAACTAAAAGACTACGGCATGAGCTTCGACGTGTTCGACCCTTGGGTGAGTGCGCAAGAAGCTGAGCACGAATACGGCATTACCCCAGTAGCCGCCCCACAAGCTGCCGGCTACGAAGCGGTAATACTGGCGGTGGCGCATCATCAATTTAAAGAACTTGGCGCTGCAGGTATACGCAAATTCCTGAAACCGGGCGGCATCATTTACGATTTAAAATATGTACTGGATAAAGCTGATTCCGATATTCGTTTGTAAATGTACAGTGGTGTCAGACCTTGTTGCAAATATCAAGACTTACCAGTTATGTTAAAAATGAGACATTGAAATCAGCTTAAAACACAAATCTATATTGCTGATATTCACCGAGATAGTAGCCGTAATGTTTTTACTTACTGCTGTATCTCTGGTGCTGTTACATGCACACCCTACCAGTTTTAAGCTGATTTCGCCGCTGGCGATGGCACTGGCCGGTACCGACAACGTGCTGCATGTTTTTGTTGGTGCTGTGCTGCCGTTTAGCCTGGCGATAATATGCCGGGTGGCGCAGCGTTCTGTCAGGTTTAACCTGATATTTTTTATGGTGTTTCCTGTGTGTTATGCACTGGATGAGTTTATTCAGTCTTTTACACCGCACCGCAAATCGGACTGGGCTGATTTTGGTATGTCCTTAGCTGGCTGGTTAATTGCCATCAGCGTCTGGTGTTTGCTGCATGTGTGTAAAACAAGGTTAAACCGACGCTAGCGCGGCTGATGTTTATGTAGCGCTGTAGCCGCTTGAATCGCCATAACCTCCTTACCCACTTTGGCCAGCCAGCATAAAACATATGTAACAACAAAAATGCAAAAGCCCCCGCATAGCGGGGCTCTGTCGTAAGAGTAAGCTGCAGTTAAACCGCGGCTTTTTTGCGATACAGGCGTAACGCTAACAAGCCCATCCCTAACAAAGCGATAGACGCCGGCTCTGGTATATTGCTGATAGCCGTGTTTTGCGGGCGAAAGTTATTTACAGCGCCATTTACGGTTAACTGGTATGGTAAGCTGCGATATAGCAGAGGGTTGCTATAGCTTGCTGCACCATTCCATTGCATGCCGTCAGTAATATCCGTTGCGCCATAATTGCAGCAGCTGCCTACGGCCAGCAGATAATTACCGGCTGAGAAATTAACACTTAAATATGCATCTAACGAGCTATAGCTGCCGTCGGTAAAGCCGCGGCCAGATATGGACCAGAAGTCATCATTTTGTGTAAGTAAATCTGACACATCTAAAATACCATCATCCCGAAACAGCCACAGCATGCTGTCCAAACTGCTTGCTTGATAGCCCCTGGCGAATATATCAAAACTGGCAAAACCGCCGGCGGAAGAAAACTGATAAAAATCAACAGTACGATAATAACCCTGATTACTTTGGTAATCGTGCAAAGCAGCATCGATAACAATTGGCGTGGCGTGGGTTTTAACAGCGAAGGCAGATACTGCACAGGCTAATACAAACAGCAGCTTAGCGGTGGTTTTCATTTTTACTCCTGGTGGCTACAACAAATTTCAGCTAAACCAGTAATTAGCACTATTTGTGCCATAATTTAAGTTTATGATATTTAACAGGTATTTAGTGAGCGCTGTATGGCGCTGTAAAAAATACTGACATTAAAGATGCAGCAATAAAAAAGCCCCGCCGAAGCAGGGCAAATTGCAGCGAGGTTTGTTACGCCTGTTTTTGCTTTCTGCGGCGGATGCCAATGCCGGCTAACGCCAGGCCAAACAGTGCAATGCTGGCTGGCTCGGGCACAGCAGCCGGGTTGCGTATTGAGAAAAAGGTGTTGTTTACTGTGCTGGTTGCACCTTCAAAGCTGGATACCGCTAACCAGTCGCCGCTTAACCAGCTGCTGTCGGCAAGAAATCCGCGTACGTCGCCGGTCCAGAAATCAATACCGCTAAGCTCCGGATCGGCTTGCCAGGTTTCTACCTGATCCCAGCTGATAAAAGCATACCAGGAGGTAACTTGCTGCCAGTCATCAAGCAAGGTGTCAAAGTAGTAAAACTCGGTGAACCACTCTAATTGATCCACGTCCCAGCCGAGTGCTGGATCGCCGTTGTCAGTGCTGCGATCCAGCGCAGAGAGGTCCAGCCGGCTGGCAATACGGATGTCGTCCATACCATCGAACAGATTTTGCGGTTGAATTAGTGAACCCGGGCTGTAAGGAGTAGGGAAGCCACCTACATCACCGGCACCCGGTGCCAGATAGCTGCTGCTGCCTGGCGCAGTGTCGGTAGCAGACACCTGAATTAGTGCTGCGTGGCTACTCAGGCTAAAACACAGGGCAGTGGCAGATAAAACCTTAATTAACGTTTTTTTCATAATGCATCACCTTATTTTGATACTCAAAATTTACAATGCAATAATTGTTCCTGATTTTAAGTTGTTGAAAAGTAGTGGCTTATATTTTTACGTTTTTATAACTGTAAGATTTTATGACATATTTTAACGTGGTGTTGCATGCGGCTTATCTTGGCTTTCTATTAACATTGCGACTGGTTGCAAAGTGGCTTTTTGCCATAACTGTCGTTTTATTGTAATAAATTTGTGTTTACATGGAGTTTTGTGGAACAAAACTTGTATCTGTAAAGTGCGGGGGTTGGTGCTTTTGTTTATTAACTTGTTGAAATATATTGGTTTATTTAACTTGTATAAACGAGGCCTACATTGAAATTATCAGCGTTATGCACCGCATTGGTGAGTAATGCCGTTATTTGGTGATATTTAAACCAGTTTGGTTATTTTTTAATCGATCTATTTCAATGAAAACCTTATGTAAAATGTTGGTTTATATATGTTGGTGTTTTTGCTTGCATTGAGCGCCTGATGTGATAAATTGTCGGCGTTTTAAGTACAGCATGCATTAACAAATCACCCCGCAGAAAGCAGTACAAGCTTAGCTTGAGCGGCGGTATTGGTTAGCGATAGACAGGTCTGAAGCGGTTTGCTTTATCCGGCCTGATGCAGAACGGCATACTTTTCTCAGCGACATTGTCCCTTGCAGTGTCAGATGCCAATGCTTTACGAATAGTTAAATGGAGTTAACACAGTGAACAAGCAAACGTTTCGATATACCGGCCATGCCTCGTCCGTTTTTTACCGGTTGATAGATTTACTGATCCTTGCCGCGGTGTTTGTATTGGGGGCGACACTTTACGACGTTACGTTAAACAGCAAATACGGTCTGCTGCTGTGTGCTTACCTGGTGTGCTATTCCTATTTGGCAGAATCGGTGCAGTTGTATCGCTCGTGGCGGGTAGGGCGTTTTTCCCGCATGCTGGTGCTGCTGGTGGTGGCACATACATTGGCGTTTTTGTTGGTGCTTGCCGCATTATTCCTGTTTAAACAATCAGAAGCCTTTTCACGCGCTGTTTTAATTGGCTGGTATGTAGCGTCTTTAGTTACGCTGGCGTTGTGGCGTATTGCTGCAAGGGGTATCAAAACCATGCAGCGTCGCCGTGGTTTGGCGATGCAAAAAGTCGCCATTATCGGTGCCACCGGCAGTGGTTTGAATTTATACCATGAAATTACGCGGCATCCTGAGTTGGGATTTGAGTGTATTGGCTTTTTTGATGATAGAGCCACAAACCGGCTGCCGGTTGAAACGCAGCGTTATGTGCGTGGCAGTATCGAGCAAGCTGTGGCACTCGCCCGCAGCGGTGAGTTAGTCAAATTGTATATATGTTTACCGATGCTGGCTGAACAGCGTGTGGCAGATATGATTACCGCCCTGGGTGACAGTACGGTAGACGTGTTATTGGTACCGGATTTTCTGATGAAAAACCTGATGCACGGCCGTATTGGTAATGTTGGCGATGTCGACACCATCAGCGTGTTTGAATCACCGGGTTTTGGTATCCAGGATTTTTACAAGCGTAGTTTTGATATTGCTTTCAGTAGCGCGGTATTGCTGGCTATAGCTCCGTTGTTACTGTTAATTGCCGCTGCAGTTAAGTTTACCTCTAAAGGGCCGGTACTGTTTAAGCAAGACCGCTATGGTTTGGATGGTCGCCGCATTGGTGTGTACAAATTCCGCTCGATGCGCACTATGGAAAATGGTGGCAAGGTGATACAAGCCACCCGCAACGATAGCCGCATTACCCCGGTAGGGGCTTTTTTACGCCGCACCTCTTTGGATGAATTACCGCAGTTCTTCAATGTACTAATGGGAGACATGTCTGTAGTTGGGCCGCGCCCGCACGCTGTTGCACATAATGAAGAATATCGTAAGCAGGTAGCATTTTATATGTTGCGCCACAAAATGCGCCCCGGTATTACCGGCTGGGCGCAGGTAAATGGCTGGCGTGGCGAAACGGACACCCTGGAAAAAATGGAGATGCGCGTCAAGTTCGATCTCGATTATATCCGTAACTGGTCACTGATGTTTGATATCAAAATTATCCTTAACACCTTGCTCAAAGGTTTTATTAACAAAAACGCTTATTAATAAGGACGTTCAATGTTTAAAATTTCACGCTTAACGCTGGCTATCGCTGCTGTTGGTTTGTCGGCAAACGTGGCTGCTAACGAGTTAACTGCAGCTGCTATTACTACAGAAAGCGGTATTGATTTTACGCCTATGGTGCAAGCGCGCTTAGCGCATAATGACAATATCGCCAGCACCAGCACTAACGAAGAGTCCAGCTGGATTTTTGCGGTAACGCCAAGTCTGCGTGCCTTGCTGCAAGACGGTGCTAATGTATACAGCTCTACGTTAAGCGTAGCCAGCGGCACTTATTTCTCCAGTTCAGATGACAACTACCTGGATTTTTATGCCGATGGCAAGGCCAAAGTAGAACTGAACCAAAGTAATCGCTTTGAAGCCGGCGTGGAATATGTTTCCGGCCATGAAGACCGTGGTACCGGGGTATCTGAAGGTTTAGGTAACCTGCAGGATGAACCGGCTGAATTTGATACCTGGAACCTGAATGCCCATTACGAGTACGGTGCTATGTCTACTCCGGCCCGCGTGCGGGTAATGGCAGGTTATTTTGATAAAGAATTTACTAATTACGAAGCGCTGACCAGTGTGCGTAACTTTGATAAATTCTCTTACGGTGCGGCGTTTTACTATGATACTCAGGCCACTACCAGTGTAGTTGCAGAAATTATTCGCGAAGATATCGCTTATGACCTGGTTGACCCTACCGGTAAACGCGACAGTCTGACGACTAAATACCGTGTGGGTATGGATTGGGAAGCTACGGCATTAACCTCTGGTAGTTTTCGTATTGGTTACCAGGACAAGAATTTTGACAGTGCTGAGCGAAAAGATTTCAGCGGTCTGACCTGGGAAGCGTCTGTAGTTTATGCGCCGCTTAGCTATTCTACGTTCCAATTGACTACCGGTCGCCAGGCGAAAGATCCTAACGTTGAAGGCGATTTCGTAAAAGAAACACTGCATGGTGTGGCATGGGTACATGATTGGTCAGAGTTATTCTCCAGCACAGCGGCGTTTAACTACAGTAATGAAGATTACTCAGGTGCAGATCGTACCGATAAAACCAAAACGCTGAGCTTAGCGGCAAACTATTTGTTGCGTACCAACATTATGTTAACTGCAGGAACGGATCTGACGCGTAAATCTTCTACTGTGCAAAATATCCGCTTTGACAAAAATGTATTCTATGTTGGTGTACAAGCAGGTTTCTGATGTTAACAATGAAGCAGTTGTGGTTAATAGGCGGGCTGGCATTTGCCAGCCTGAACGTTTTGGCAGATGACGGTTATCTGCTGGGCGCCGGCGATAAAATCAGTATTAAAGTGTTTGGTCAGGATGATATGGCACTGCAAACCCAGCTAACGGACAGTGGCACTATTAACTATCCGTTTTTGGGCAGCATAAAAGCCAGCGGCCGTACATTAAAAGAACTGGAACAATTAATTTATCAGGGCCTGAAAGGCGACTACCTGATAGAACCGAATGTTTATGTTGGCATTGACGAGTACCGGCCGTTTTATATTCACGGTGAAGTGAAAAAACCCGGCGCTTATCCGTATCAACCGGGTATGACAGTGAACCAGGCTGTGGCGTTGGCCGGTGGCCTGACAGAGCGCGCCTCCCGCGATCGTATTGTTATTGCCCGCGAAGCGAAAAAAGCGGAAACCGAAAACGGCACACTGAACAGCCGTGTGTTGGCTGGTGATACCGTCACTATTTTACAGAGATTCTTTTAATGCATGTTGAAACAGCGCGCGCTGACGGGGCCGATCAGGCAGTACAGGTTATTGATTTAAAGAAAACCTTTAATGTGATCTATCGCGCCAAGTGGCGCATTATGGCGTTTACCTTGCTATGTGGTGTGCTGGCAACATTTGTGTTGCTGAATATGGCGCCGGTGTACCGCGCTACGTCAACTTTATTGCTTGAAGCCACCCAGGCCAGGGCGATAAAAATTGAAGAAGTATACGGCTTTAACTCTTCTCAGCAGGAGTACTACCTGACGCAATTTGAAGTGTTGAAGTCGCGCTCTATTGCAGAGCAGGTATTTATCACTCTCGATGTTGCCAACCACGCTGAATACCAGCCTAAAGCCGGTTTGAAGCAACAACTTATGGCACTAGTACCGTTTTTGCCGCAAAGCGATGCAGACGAAGACCCTGAATATGCGGCCTTTTTGCTGCGCAAAGGCCAGTTAGATGCCTTTGTTAAAAATATCGACATAGTTCCGGTGCGCCGTACCCAATTAGTTAAGCTGAGCTTTAGCTCAGAAGATCCCAAGCTGGCGCAGGCAGTCGCCAATGCGTTGGGCGATGCATATATTAACAGCCAGTTAGATGCCCGCTTAGGTATTACGCAAAAAGCTAACAGCTGGTTGGGCGGTCGCGTGGCTGAGCTACGCGAACGGCTGGAGCAAAGCGAGCTGAAACTGGAACTGTTTCGTGCTGAGCATAACCTGGTTGATGTAGCCGGTGTTACCTCGCTGGATCAACAAGAACTGGAACGGCTGAACGAGCAATTGTCGGTAGCGCGCGCGCGCAAAGCTGAAACCGAAGGCTTTTTAACCCTGGTGCAGCGTTTTGGCCGCGATGATATCCGCCGGTTGGAGAGCTTGCCGGAAATCACCTCGCATATTTCAGTACAAAACGTAAAGCGTGAAGTGTTGTTGGCCGAGCGTAAAGTGTCAGAGTTTGGCAAAGTATATGGCCCTAAGCATCCGAAGATGATCTCTGCTCAGGCTGAATTAAGCTCGGTACAGCAAAGTCTGACCCAGCAAATTTTACGCTTGATTGATGGCGTGGAAAAAGAAGCCCAGGCTGCAGCAGAGCGGTTGGCTGCGTTGGAAGTGCGCTTTGAGCAAGCCCGCAGCCGCTTTTCCGGTATGGGCGCGGTAGAGTCTGATTATCGTCGTATTAAGCGCGAGGTAGAAACTAACCGCTTATTATTCGATAACTTTATGGCACGGCAAAAAGAAACCGAAGTAACCGGCGATTTTGACGCGCCGATAGCCCGGTTTACCGACCTTGCAGAGCTGCCAACCGAAGCAGAAAAACCAAAGAAAAAGCTGATTTTATTGCTGGTGTTAATTGCTGCCGGTGGTTTAGCCACGGTAATGGCGCTGGTGTTTGATGCGCTGAACGATACGGTAAAACATCTTACCGACGTAGAAAAAATGCTGAATCAGCGTGCACTGGGCTTTTTACCCAAAGGCGGTAAGAAAACCGGCGAAACCGACCGTGCGCGCGCCTTTTTTGACCGCGGCCAGCGCCAGCATATTGAGGCGGTGTCGAATATCCGTACCGGCTTATCCTTACTGTCTATTGATAAGCCGTTGAAAGTGATTGAAATTACCTCGTCTTACCCTGGCGAAGGTAAAACCTCCACCAGCTTAAACCTGGCATTTGCTTTTGGTGCACTGGAGCGGGTGCTGCTGATTGATGCCGATATGCGCAAGCCCACTTTGGGTACTAAGATGGGTTTGCCGGGCTATCAGCCTGGCCTGGCCAATGTATTGTCCGGCACTGAAACGGTAGCCGACTGTATTGTAAAAGATGAGCAGAGCGGCGTAGACATACTGACCGCCGGTGCGGTACCGCTAAACCCGCTTGAGCTACTGGCCGGTGGGGCTTTTGAGCGCTTGCTGGAGCAGTTGAAAGCCGATTACGACAAGATTATTGTTGATACGCCGCCGGTGCAAATGGTTAGTGATGGCTTGTTGCTGGCCCCGATGAGTGATGCTGTGCTGCTGATTGTAAAAGCCGACCATACCCGCAGCCCGGCGGTGAAAAACTCTATTGCCAAGATTAACCAGGCACACGGTAATTTGTATGGTGTTATTTTAAACCAAATGGATACCGAAAAAGCGGCCAGTTACTATGGTTCTTACGGGCAGTACGGCTACTACGGCACAGAGCAGAGCTAAACGTGATTGATCTGCATTGCCATATTTTACCCGGTATAGATGATGGCGCAGCCGATTTAGCTGAGTCATTAGCACTGCTGCGCCTGGCGCAGGAGCAGGGTATCAGCCATATGGTTGCTACGCCGCACGTACAAAGCGGCTATTATGACAATACCGTGCAAAGCATCGGTGCTGCATTAAGCAGCCTGCGTGCAGCTGCGCTGGCAGAAGGCATCATGGTGCAAATAGCCGCGGCAGCCGAGCTTAGGGTAGAGCCGCAGTTAATTCAGCTGGCAGAGCGTAAAGCGCTGCCGTTGCTGGGGCATTATCAGGGCGATAAGGTGTTGTTACTGGAGTTTCCGCACAGCCATATACCGCCCGGCAGCGATAAGCTGATTAAATATCTGGCCAGGCTGGGCTACCGTATTATGGTGGCGCACCCGGAGCGTAACCGCGAGTTACAGCAAGATCCCGCTAAAATTATTCAGCTGCAGCGGCTGGACTGCTTGTTTCAGTTAACAGCGTCTTCTGTACTGGGTGGCATGGGCGATAAACCGTTACACCTTGCCAGGCAGTATCTGGCAGAGGGTATCTTCAGCATAGTGGCGACAGATTGCCATTCATTAAAGCGGCGACCGCCCTTATTGGCAGAGGCAAAGCTGCAAATCAGTAGCTGGACCTCGCCTGAACAGGCACAGCAATTGGTGCTGGATACCCCGGCGCAAATCAGTCAATCGCTGTTTACTGCCGGTGGCATGCTGGTGGCAGCCTGATGCAAAGCCGTTGGCTGTACCCGTTGCTGGCGATACTGATGCTGGCGGGTATCACATTGGCATTGCGCCAGGGACTTGCCAGTGCATTTCATTTTAAATCAGTGTTTTATCTTGATAGCTGGCATAACGGCAAAGTGCCGGCCGCGCCGCTTTATCAGGATGCCAAAACCGCGGCACAGCAAGCGGTAAAGCTTGATGCTGCCAACCCGCATTACCGTTTAATGTTGGCGCGTACGCTGGAGTGGGGCCATTATCAGCAACTGGACCAGATTGACAGCGACACTTTGCACGCGTTGTACCAGCAGGCATTGGCACAAAGGCCCGGTTGGGGCGATGGTTATGCCGCTTATGCCTATGCGCTGGCGTGGGTATTAAATCAACCTGACGCGGCGGCTGAACAACTGCTGTTGGCCGATGCACACGGCCCTTATATGCCGCAACCTTTGCTGTTAAGTGTAAAGCTGGCAAACGATTTTTGGCCGCAACTGCCGGCCGGATTTAAAGCGCTGTACTTTCGTAACCAGTTAAAACTGGCGAAAGCCTATTACCCCGTCTACCGTGATTTTGTTTCGTTGTCCCGCAACAGCAAGCTGCAAAGTGTGCAGTGCGCTTATTTGCGTCAGCAAGCGCTGAGCAATGCCGAATTTAAACGGTTACAGCGCGATTTATGCCGGCATTGGCCTAAAGCACACGGCTGAGCCATTGCCGCAGTTGGTCATTAGCGTATACTCTTGCCTTTGATGAATCTGCTTTTTCAGCTCATGCTTCGTACTGTAAGGCTAAAACTATGTCCGTTTGTTACCTGTCTGCCCGTTATTCCGGGGCGATTATCTGATGCAAGCTAATGTCGCCGTATTGCCCTGGCTGGGCAGTTTTTTACGGCCTTACCGTAGTCGCGTTATGCTGGCATTGTTGTTTTTACTGATTGGCTCGCTGAGTTGGCTGGCGTTGGGCCAGGGCGTGCGTTTATTGGTCGATGAAGGCTTTGTGGCTGATAACAGTGCGCGGTTAAATCAAATCACCCTGGGTATTTTGCTGTTGTGTACCCTGGCGTCTGCTGCGGTATTTTGCCGGTTTTATTTAATGACCTGGTTGGGCGAGCGGGTGAGTGCCGATATCCGTAACCGCGTGTATCAGCATATGCTGAAGCTGTCGCCGGCGTTTTACAGCCAAATGCGTACCGGCGAAGTTATTTCCCGTTTTACCGCCGACACCACCTTACTGCAAAGTGTAGTGGGCTCCGGCTTGTCGATGGCATTGCGTTCTACCCTGACGGCCATTGGCGGTTTGCTGATGATGGCACTGACCAGCTTTAAAATGACCGGGCTGGTGTTGCTGGCAGTACCGCTGGTGCTGTTGCCGATTATTGTGCTGGGCCGCAAGGTGCGCAAGTTGTCACGTGCCAGCCAGGACAGGTTAGCCGATGTCGGTGCCTATGTAGATGAAAGCCTGCATGAAATTCACACCGTACAGTCGTACGGCCACGAGATGCGTGATCAACAGTTATTTGCCGGCCATATTGAACAAGTGATGCAGGCGGCAAAGCAGCGCATTGTTTACCGTTCATTGCTGATAGCAGCGGTAATGCTGCTGAGTATCAGTGCCATGGTGCTGATAAGCTGGGTGGGCGCGCGTGATGTGATGGCAGGAAGTGTCACCGCCGGAGAGCTGACCGCTTTTATGTTTTATGCGGTAATGGTGGCCGGCAGCGCGGCCACTATCAGCGAAGTTATTGGTGATATTCAGCGTGCCGCCGGTGCTACCGAGCGCTTGATAGAGCTGGCTACCGCGCCTGTAGACATTTGCTCACCGGCGCAGCCGCAACACCTCAGCCAGCCGGTTAGCGGGGCGCTGAGTATCCGTCAGTTAAGTTTTGCCTATCCGCAAGCCGCCGATAAAACCGTGCTTAGTCAATTAAATGTCGATATTAAACCCGGTGAACGCATTGCGCTGGTTGGCCCCAGCGGCGCCGGTAAAACTACCTTGTTTCAGCTGCTGCAACGTTTTTATCAACCCGCTGACGGGCAAATTTTGCTCGATGGTACTGATATCAGCCAACTGGATCTGGCCGAACTTCGCGCCCAGTTTGCCCTGGTGCCGCAAGAGTCGGTGATCTTTGCTACGACAGTACTGGAAAACGTGCGCTATGGCCGGCCGGATGCAACGGAGCAAGAGGTCATTGCCGCCTGTGTTGCGGCGCGGGCCGATGGTTTTATCCGCGATTTTAGCGACGGCTACGCGACAGAGTTGGGTGAGCGCGGTGTGCGCTTGTCCGGTGGCCAGAAACAACGTATTGCTATTGCCAGGGCTATTTTGGCCGACCGGCCGGTATTACTGCTCGATGAAGCCACCAGCGCACTGGATGCTGTCAGCGAGCAGCAGGTACAGCAGGCGCTGGACTATTTAATGCAAAATAAAACCACGCTGATTATTGCCCACCGTTTAGCAACCGTTATTAATGCTGATCGGATCTTACTGCTGGATCAGGGCCGCCTGACAGACAGCGGTACGCATCAGCAACTGCTGCAAAGCAGCCCTTTGTATCAGCAATTAGCGCGTTTACAACTGTTAAGCTGACAGGTTGTTGCCGCGGCTACCGGCGGCTATGCAGTAACAGCATGGCTGTCGCATCTTAACGCCACGGCGGCTATAGTTAATTTACTCAATTAACAGCACCCGCTATCGACAGCGATCTGAAGGAATGCCCTATGTCGCAGGACTCTGACGGCCGGCAGCCTGCCGGGCCGGATGATAATGTAATGGTGTTTGCGGCTGACGCCGACGTAAACGACGCCCCGCTGGCCAGTTGGACGGTACTGATTGTTGATGACGACGCCGAAATTCATCAGATCACCAAATTAGCGCTACGCGACTTTAATTTTCAGCAGCACAAACTTAATTTTATCAGCGCTTACAGTGCTGCCGAAGCCCGTGAGTTGCTGGCAACAACGCATGATATCGCGCTGATCTTGCTTGACGTGGTAATGGAAACCGACGACGCCGGCTTAACCCTGGTGCGCTATATTCGCGACAACCTGCATAACAATCAGGTAAGAATTATTCTGCGCACCGGCCAGCCGGGTCAGGCGCCTGAGCAGCGCGTGGTGCAGGACTACGATATTAACGACTATCGCGCTAAAACTGAGCTAACGGTGCAGCGCCTTACCACCTCGGTCTTGTCAGCCTTGCGGGCTTATGTCGCTATTGAGCAGTTAGCCCGGTTAAATGCCAACCTCGAGCAACAGGTACAGGCCAGAACCGCAGAGCTTGAAGCCAGTAACCAGCAGTTGCAGCAAACCCTGGCTGAACTGGAAGCCGGCGAGCGTGCCGGCAAGCAGGTGCAGTTTAAAATGCTGCCGCCACAGGATTTTAGCGTGGCACAGTTTCACTTTAATCATGCTTTATACCCGTCTGAGTTTATGAGTGGTGACTTTGTCGACTACTTTGCCGCCGACGAGCACAAGGTGGTGTTTTATATTGCCGATGTGTCGGGCCATGGTGTGGCGTCAGCCTTTGTTACCGTGTACTTAAAACGTTTTATCAGCGCCAATCTGGAACGTTACCGCCGTGGCAGTTCGGCTAAGCTGGTAGACCCTGCAGCATTACTCACAGCGCTGAACGCGGAACTACTGCTGGAGAAAATCGGCAAGTATATCGCCTTGTTTTACGCCGTGCTGGATACCCGCAGTGGCGACATAACCTACGCCAATGCAGGTGCCTTCCCCTGGCCGTTGTGGTTGCAGGCGGCAGATGCCGGCTATTTGCCGTTAAAAAGCACCCCGGTGGGTATGTTCGACTTTGCCGCTTATACTAATCAATGTTTGCAACTGCAGCCGCGTAGCCGCGTGTTACTGTTTTCTGACGGTATTTTAGACTTACTGCCACAGCAAACTACCGAGCAAAAGCTGCAATATTTGCAGCAATGCAGCCAGCAGCACACTGACATCAGTGCATTGCTGCAGGCATTGGCGATTGATCCTACGCAGCCTTTGCCGGACGATTTAACTATACTGACACTGACACACTGCTAGCCGGCCGGAGGAATGATGACAGAGCAAGAGCAAATTTTGTTTGCCTGTGTTGATAACTGCTGTTATTTCAAACTACGTGGCGCACTGCGCTACACCAATGCGACCGGCATGGACGACCTGGTAGAGCGGCTGTTCAGCCACCACACCGGTTGCCACCGGGTGGTGGTCGATTTAAACGAAGCCAGCTTTATGGACAGCACCTATATTGGCCTGTTAGCTGGCCTGGCGCGTTATTGTCAGTTGCAACAACTGCCACGGCCAACGCTGTTTTCTACCAACGCAGAGGTGAATGAGCTGCTGTTTAGTCTGCGCCTGGAGCAGGCGTTTGATATCGTGCAACAACCAACCCATCAGGTGTTTGCTATGGCGGCAATAGGCACGCAGCAATACACTGAGCAGCAGCAGGGAGAGATGATCCTACGCGCGCACGAGGCACTGATTGCGCTGAACGATAGCAATAAATCGCAGTTTCAGCCGGTAGTCGATTTACTGAAACAACAATTAAAATAACCGCCGCACAGGCCAATTACCTGTTTTATCGCAAACGGGCGGCGCAGCTGTTTGGCAGGTGCTACAGTGGGCCAACGGTTTTATGGCAACGGAGCTAAGATGAACAAGCAGTTTTGTATTTGGCTGTCGCTACTGGCAGTGCTGGCACTGACAGCTTGCAGCAACAGCACAGGCGTAACGCCACAAACTTCCGGAGCATTACAGAGCAGCGCAGCACAGCTGCTGCGGCTGGATTATCAAAGCAGTATCGACAACGCCGGGCGGCAGTATTTTGTTTATTTGCCGGCCGGTTATCAGCAAGACAGTGCCAAAAAATGGCCGGTAATGCTGTTTTTACACGGTAACGGCGAGCGCGGTAACGGCCTGGACGAGCTGGACTACACCTTACTGCACGGCCCGTTGTATGAAGCCTGGATACAAAAGCGTGACTTGCCGTTTATTATCGTGGTGCCGCAGCTGCATATGTTTGATATGGGGCAGGTACCTTATATTGCGAACCGCTCGCGTGCTGATATTCCCCAACGCTTAACTGATGGCGTACCGCCGCGGCCGGACATGTTTCCTTCTACCAAGCCTATTGCCCCGGCTGAGCCCGTCAGCGATATGAGCACAGTGCCACCGTTACTGCCTGATGGCTGGGAGCGGGCAGAGCAGGACTTGCTGGCCATACTGCAAAACGTACAAGCCAATTACCATACCGACGCCAGCCGCCTGTACTTAACCGGTATTAGCTATGGTGGCTTTGGTAGCTGGTTTATGGCCGCTAAGCACCCGCAGCTGTTCGCCGCTGTAGCACCAGTCGTTGGCTGGGGCCATCCGGATCTGATGCCGCCGATAGCCAAAGCACAAACGCCACTATGGGTGTTTGCTGCGGGGCGCGATTCGGCCGTGAATAAAAACTACTTTTACCCCGGCATTGAAACTCTGCGCCAGTTGGGCCACAGCAAGGTGCGTTTTAGCATGTTGGAGCAAGCCGAACACGATGCCTGGCGCCAGGTTTATGCCGGCCAGGACGTGTATAGCTGGCTGCTGGCGCAGCAAAAGCAGTCAGCCGATCCCGCTGTTACGGTATTTGATCAGGTGCATGTATTACCGATGGACTCAAATCAGCTGCTGCGCAATCAACGCGTAGTGGTGCAGGGCGACCGCATCGTCGCAGTGGGGCCCTCGGCAGAACTGGCAATACCACAGGGCGCCACGGTGATTGACGGCGCTGGCCGTTACCTGATGCCGGGCCTTGCCGAAATGCACGGCCATGTGCCGCCGCTGGCTGACTTTAGCGGCATGCCGGCGCGTTATTTAGACGATGTATTAACGCTGTATCTGGCCGGTGGCGTGACCACAGTGCGCGGCATGTTGGGGCATGACCAGCAATTGCGCTTAAAAGACGATATCGCCAGCGGCAAGCGGCTTGGGCCAACGCTGTACCTGGCCGGCCCCAGCTTTAACCAGCATACAGTAACATCAACCGAACAAGCGCGTGAACGGGTGCGCCAGCACAAACAGCAGGGCTGGGACTTACTGAAAATTCACCTGGGTTTAAGCCTGACGCATTATCAGGCGATAGCTGATGAGGCAAAACAGCAAGGTATTGATTTTGCAGGCCATGTGCCACAAGACGTAGGCATTGAGCAGGCTATTCTGCTGGGTAGCCGTACCATCGATCATCTGGATGGGTATATGGCAGCGCTGGGTGGTTTTGATAAAGAGCTGAGCGAAGCTGATATGGCGCCACTGGTGGCGCTGAGCAAACAACATAATGTGGCGGTAGTGCCGACTCAGGCGCTGTGGCAAACCATTATTGGCGCCTCTGATGCCAGGCAGTTACAAGGCTATGACGAGCTGAAATATATGCCGGCGCGGGTAATCGCCGGTTGGCAACGTTATGTGCAGCAGCCGGGTGGTGCCTATTACAGCGGTGATACTGCAGTGCTGCATGCACAAAACCGCCAGCGCTTGTTGCAGGCGTTACATGAGGCCGGCGTCACCATTTTAATGGGTACCGATGCGCCGCAGCTATACAGTGTGCCCGGCCTGTCGCTGCGCCGCGAACTACCGCAGATGGCCGCCGCAGGCATGAGTAATTACGATATTTTACGCAGCGGCACCGCGCTGGTGGGCGAGTATTTTGCCGATAAAGACCGCTTTGGCCAGGTAAAAGCCGGCCAGCGTGCCGACTTGCTGCTGGTTGAGGGGAACCCTTTGGATGACTTATCTGTACTATATCAGCCGGCCGGGGTCATGGTGCGTGGTCGGTGGTTGAGCAGGGCAACGCTTGATAGTAAATTAGCTGATATAGCGGCAGCACGGCAGGCAGAAAATAAACAGTAAGGACACCGGCTTATTATGACCACAAACGACAGCTACTCTGAGTTCTTTGCCACTGTACTGAGCCCGGCGCAGTCTGCCGGTGCCGGGTTAACGGCTTTTATCGTGCTGCCCAAAGCGGCCAGTGAAAAACTGCCCCGCCGCGGCAGAGTCTCGGTAGATGGCAGCATTAACGGCCAGCCGTTTGTCGCCACCCTGGAGCCGGATGGTCAACTTAGCCATTGGTTAGCGCTAAGTGAGCGGTTGCTTGCTGGTGCCGGCGCTAATATTGGCAGCGAGGCGCGCCTTCATATTGCCGCGCTTAAGCAAGAGCCTGAGCCGGAAGTGCCGGCCGATTTACAGCAGGCGCTGGCCGCTTCAGCTGAGGCCAGTGCGGTTTGGCACGACACTACTACCATCGCCCGGCTGGATTGGATCCATTGGATCACGTCGGCCAAACAAGCCAAAACCAGAGCGAAACGCATCAATGATGCCTGTAATATGCTGGCAGAAGGCAAACGCCGGGTGTGTTGTTTCGACCCGTCTGGTTTTTACAGCAAAGCCTTTAGTGCGCCCAAAGCCGCAGATGATACCCTTTAGCTTCCAATAAGCTGGCTTCAATCCGCTGCCTGTGGTGCTAGTGCCGCCAATATTGCACAATGTGGCGAGCTATCGGCGCTGCAGCTATCGGCCAGTTGTTGTAACAGCTGTTGCATGTTTTGCAGCTCGGCAATCTTGCGGGCAATGTCGGCCAGATGCTGTTCGGCCAGCTGTTTAACTACCCGGCTTTCACGCTGCGGGTTTTGCCACAGCTGCAGCAGCGACTGGATTTCGTGCAGTGAAAAGCCCAGTTGGCGCGCCTGGTGAATAAAGCTCAGTTGTTGCACCTGTTGCGAGTTGTACAGCCGGTAACCGGCGTCGGTGCGCGCTGGTTTTTGCAGCAAGCCGCTCTGCTCGTAATGGCGGATCATTTTTGCCGTTAAGCCACTGGCTTTTGCGGCATCACCGATAGTCAGTAATGTTGCCATGTGCCGCTCCTTATTTAAATGACATACGTTGTAAGCGCAGCGCATTGCTGACTACCAGTACGCTGCTGCTCGCCATCGCAGCTCCGGCAATTATAGGATTTAAAAAGCCCAGCGCTGCCAGCGGAATACCGATGGTGTTAAAGGCAAACGCCCAGAACAGATTTTGTTGGATATTGCGATAGGTGGCACCGGCCAGCTTAAGTGCCGCGGCAACTAACTGCGGATTGCCGTGCATCAGAGTAATGGCAGCGGCGCTGACGGCGACTTCGGTGCCGGTGGCCATGGCAATACCCAGATCGGCCTGTGCCAGCGCAGGGGCATCGTTAATGCCATCACCCACCATAGCCACTTTAAAGCCTTGCGCCTGATAAGCGGCCACGGCTTGCGCCTTGCCTTGCGGCAGCACTTCGGCCTGCACATTATCCAGTCCGAGCTGTTTGGCTATGTAATCGGCACTTGCTTTTGAATCACCGGTCAGCATGGCGACTTTAATGCCGCTTTGTTGCAGCTTATGCACCGCTGCTTTGGCTTCGGCTTTAGCCTGGTCGGCAAAGCACAGCAGACCAAGCAGTTCAGTGCTTTGGTTTTTTATTTCTGCCAGCCAGGATATCGACGCGCCTTGAATGCGGATTTGCTCGTCCGGCAGTGTCAGCCCAAGCTCACGCATCCAGTTGCCTGAACCCAGCAGCAGCTGGCGCTGGCCAACGCTGGCTTGCACGCCTCTGCCGGCTACCACGCTAAAGTTGCTGGCTTCTGTTAAGGCTATCTGCTGTGCTTGCGCATACTTCACTACGGCTTTCGCCAGCGGGTGTTCGCTGTTGTCTGATAATGCATACGCCAGCACGACAAGTTGATGCTCGCTGCCTTGCAGCGCGGTTACCTGCATCAGTTCAGGCTTGCCTTGTGTCAGAGTGCCGGTTTTATCAAACACGACGTAGTCAATTTTTGTCGCCTGCTCCAGCGCTATCGCATCTTTTACCAGGATACCATGCCGGGCGGCCGTACCTGTGCCTGCCATAATGGCCGCCGGTGTGGCCAGGCCCAGCGCACAGGGACAGGCAATAACCAGCACGGCCACAGCGTTTAAAATACCTTGTGTCCAATCATTGAACGCATAACCCCAGGCCAGTACCGTTACAACGGCGACTAACAGCACTGCCGGTACAAAGATGCTGCTGATTTTATCCACCAACGCCTGTACCGGGGCTTTAGCGCCTTGTGCTTGTTCGACCAAACGGATGATTTTGGCCAACGTCGATTCGGCGCCCACCGCTGAGGCGGTAAACTCCAACACGCCATCCAGGTTTACCGCGCCGCCGGTAACCTGGTCGGCAACGGTTTTATGCCGTGGCATACTCTCACCGCTGATCAGCGCTTCATCAACCTGGCTATTGCCTTTAGTGACCACACCATCTGACGGGATGCGCTCGCCGGGTAATACTTTAACCTTATCGCCTTGTTTCAGCTGTGCGGCGTTAATGCTTTGCCACTTATTGTCACGCCAGACACTGGCCGAGGTGGGTTTTAAGTTCTCCAGCGCTTTTAGCGCATCGGTAGTGCGCTGTTTGGCGCGTTTTTCCAGCAACTTACCCAACAATACCAGGGTAAGCACAGCGGCACTGCTTTCAAAATACAAATGCGGGCCACCGTGGTGACCATCAAAGCTATACCACAGATAAAGTGATAAACCATAGGCCGCACTGGTGCCGATAGATACCAATAAATCCATATTGCCGGTCATGGCTTTTAAGGCATGCCAGCCCGCTTTATAAAACCTGGCGCCAAAATAAAACTGCACCGGTGTTGCCAGCAACCATTGCCACAAAGCTGGCAGCATCCAATCTGCGCCAAACAGCAGGCCCACCATCGGTAACACTAACGGCAGCGTTAGCAAGGCAGCACCCATTACCGGCCAACTGTCACGGCGATAAAACGGCTGCTTGTTTTGTTCTTCGCCGGCTGTGGTCGCTGTTTGCTTAAGCACCAGCTCATAACCTGCAGCAGCGACAGCTTGTTGCAATACGCTATGCTCAGTCGCCGCTGACAAGGTGACGCTGACTTGCCCGGTTGCCAGATTCACCGCGGCACTGCTTACGCCGGGCACGTGTAACAGACTTTTTTCTACCCGGCCGGCACAGGACGCGCACGTCATACCGTTAATTGTAAATTGTAAAGGGGCGGCCATAGTACTTACTCCGGCTTGATAAATGTTTTCAGGTATCACAGGCTAAACCTTACCATTGTGGCAAGGTCAAGCAACTTTATAATTTATCAGCCGTGTCACTACAACCGGCGCAGTTTGGCTTAAGCACTGCCGGTTGCGCCTTATGTGTTACCCTTAATGTAGTACTGCAATCACAGGAGACATTATGGAAGCCAATCATGTTGAAGTGCGCCATCTGACCCATGAGGATATGTCGGCACTACGTAAAGCATCGGAGCAGGTGTATCAGGATGCGCCGTTGCTGGCCTGGACCGAGCCGGTGGTTAATACCTTACTAACCAAGTTTCCCGACGGCCAGTTGTGTGTTTGTGTCGATGGCAAAGTGGTCGGCTGTGCCTTTTCGCTGATTATCGACTACAGCAAATTCAGTGACGAGCATACCTATGATCAAATTGTCACCGGTTTCTCTTTTAAAAATCATGATCCCAACGGCGATGTGTTGTACGGCATAGAGGTGTTTATCCACCCGGATTACCGTGGCCTGCGTTTGGCGCGGCGCTTGTACGATGCCCGCAAAGAGCTGTGCGAAAATCTGAATTTGCGCGCCATTATGGCCGGCGGCCGGATGCCGAACTATACCGATTACGCCGATAAACTCAGTGCCAAGCAATATATTGAAAAAGTGAAAGTGCGGGAAATTCACGACCCGGTACTCAGTTTTCAGCTGGCCAATGGTTTTCATGTGCGCAAATTACTTAAGGGCTATCTGCGCGGTGATACTCAGTCGCAGGAATACGCCACCTTGCTGGAATGGGCCAATATCTATTACACCAAGTCGGTTAAGCTGATTAATGCGCCCAAGGCCGAAGTGCGGCTGGGGCTGGTGCAGTGGCAAATGCGGAATATGAAAGATATCAATCAACTGTATGAACAAATGGAGTTTTTTGTTGATGCGGTATCGGATTACAAAAGCGATTTTATCCTGTTCCCCGAGCTGTTTGCTGCGCCGTTAATGGAGCACTACAACCATTTAAGCGTCACCGAAAGTATCCGCCAGCTGGCAAAATATACCGAAACCATCCGTGATAAATTTATCGAATTTGCCATTGCCTACAACATCAATATTATTACCGGCAGTATGCCGTATCTGATCGACGGTAAACTGTATAACAGCGGCTTTTTATGCCGGCGTGACGGCAGCTGGGAGCAGTACGATAAGGTGCACGTTACCCCGGCAGAGAAACGCAATTGGGCGATGACCGGTGGCAATAAGGTTGAGGTATTTGACACCGACTGCGGCAAAATTGGCATTATGATTTGCTACGATGTCGAGTTTCCGGAATATGCCAGGCTGTTGTCCGATCAGGGCATGAATATTTTGTTTGTACCGTTTTTAACCGACACGCAAAACGGTTACACCCGGGTACGGCACTGCGCTATGGCCCGTGCGATAGAAAACGAGTGTTATGTTGCCATTGCCGGAGCAGTAGGTAACTTAGCCAGAGTAAATAATATGGATATTCAGTACGCGCAGTCAGCATTGTTTACGCCGTCAGACTTTGCCTTTCCCACCACCGGCATTAAAGCCGAGGCCACACCCAACTCTGAAATGCTACTGATAGTGGATGTTGACCTGGATGCACTAAAAGAGCTGCACACCCATGGCAGTGTTAATACCATGAAAGACCGGCGCCACGATGTGTATCAGTTGTCGTTGGTAAAAGCGTCGGATAAAAAATAACGCCAACAGCGCAGAGCGATGAGCAGGCGAGCTGGTATCGCCGCTTTTCGCCCGGCGCTAAAGTTGTTGTAGAATCGGCTGTCAGTAAAAAACGGAAGCAAGCAGATGTCTGAGCCGCTACAACCAGCAGAGCAACAACCAGTACAACAAAAAATCGGCAATATCGCGCTGTTGGTGGCCGATTACGACGATGCCATCGCGTTCTACACCACTAAATTGCAATTTAGCCTGGTAGTCGATACCGATTTGGGCGGCGGCAAGCGCTGGGTGGAAATTGCACCGCCCAACAGCAGTGGCAGCCATTTACTGTTAGCCAAAGCCAGTAACGCGCAGCAGCAAGCTGCCGTGGGCAACCAAACCGGCGGCAGGGTATTCTTGTTTTTACACACCAACGATTTTTGGCGCGACTATCATGCCATGCAAGCCAAAGGGGTGACGTTTAACGAACAGCCCAGAGAGGAAAGTTACGGCACTGTGGCAGTGTTTCAGGATTTATACGGCAATAAATGGGATTTGCTGCAGTTGAACCAGCATTAGCCGCAACACTTTACCCGGATGGCCGTAGCGCATATGTTTAACCATCACACCCATCACCGCGGCCAGCTAACCACGCTATTGCACCAGCTTGGCCATGACGTTGGTGTCACCGATTTTGTTGCTTATGTCGCATAAAAAGACAGCAATATGTCGGGACTGTGTTGGTAATGTCTGGTAAATAAGTTGTTCCTTTAAACCGCTAATTCTAATAGCATCGATCCCATTCAACTATTTTGTTATGCCCTTATTAATCATGAAACAAAAGTTCTGTTTACTTGCTGTTTTGGTTCTTCTATTTAGTTTCAGCAGCAATGCTGATTTTAATAAAGGGGCAGATGCGTATAGCGCAGGGGATTTCGCTACCGCAGTTAAGGAGTGGCAGCTGCTTGCAGAGCAGGGAAACAGGACTGCGCAATATAATCTGGGGGCCATGTATGCCAAGGGGCAAGGTGTCGTACAGGATGATCAAGTGGCCGTAAGCTGGTATCGCAAGGCTGCCGAACAGGGGCTTGCCGGAGCGCAAGCTACTCTGGCTTGGAAATATAGCACCGGGCGCGGTGTAGCACAGAATATACAAGAGGCAGTGGCTTGGTATCTTAAGGCTGCTGAACAAGGACATATCATTGCGCAATATAGTTTAGGCGTGATTTACGCCACCGGACGCGGTGTGTTACAGGATGACCAGGCGGCAGTGGCCTGGTATCGTAAAGCTGCTGAGCAGGGGTATGTTGACGCACAATATCAACTGGGGATGAAGTATGCCGCTGGGTTTGGAGTGGCGCAGGATGAACAACTGGCAGTGACATGGTTTCATAAAGCCGCTGAGCGCGGGAATGTTGCTGCGCAATTTAATCTGGGCGTGATGTATGCCACTGGCCGCGGCATAGCACAGGATAATCAAGTTGCTGCAGTTTGGTACCAAAAGGCTGCTGAGCAAGGGCATGCCGCTGCACAATATTATTTGGGGGTGATGTACGCCTCGGGACAAGGTGTTACCCGGGATGAGTACGCTGCAGGGGTCTTATATCATAAGGCCGCTGGCCAGGGACATATCTTGGCCCAGGCTAGTTTAGGCTGGATATTTAGTACCGGGCGTGGTGTAAAACAGGATGATCAAACCGCAGTGCACTGGTATCGCAAGGCTGCTGAACAAGGGAATGCTATTTCGCAATATAGTTTGGGCCTGATGTATGCTTCGGGACGTGGAGTAACGCAGGATGAGCAGGCGGCAGTGGTTTGGTATCATAAAGCTGCTGAGCAGGGATATACCGCTGCACAATATCAGCTGGGGGGAATGTATGCAAAAGGGCAAGGTGTAGAGCAGGACGAGCAAGCGGCGGTAGCTTGGTATCATAAGGCCGCTGAGCAAGGGAAAGTCGCTGCTCAGACTGCTCTGGGCCTGATATATGCCACGGGACGCGGTGTGGTAAAGGATTATAAAACAGCTGAGGCTTGGTATCGTAAAGCGGCTGAGCAGGGAAATGCCAATGCGCAATATAATCTGGGTTGGATGTATGCTTCCGGGCATGGTGTGGCACAGAATGAGCAATCGGCAGTGGTCTGGTATCAAAAGGCGGCTGAGCAGGGAAATGTTAGCGCGCAATATCAGCTGGGCCTGAGGTACTACAACGGGCGAGGTGTGGTGCAGGATGATCAAATCGCAGCAGTTTGGTTTCATAAAGCCGCTGAGCAAGGGGATGCAGCTGCCCAATTTAATCTGGGCTTTATGTATACCAAAGGACGGGGTGTGGAGCAGGATGATAAAACAGCGGCAGCCTGGTATCACAAGGCAGCTGCGCAGGGACATGCCGAAGCACAAAGCACTCTGGGCTTGTTGTACGCGAATGGGGTGGGAGTTGAGCGGGACGAGCAAGCAGCAGCGGCTTGGTATCGTTTGGCTGCAGAGCAAGGTTACGCTGCCGCACAAACTTATCTGGGCGAAATGTATGCCAATGGGCGCGGTGTGGCAAAGGATTATAAAAAAGCTGAGGCTTGGTATCGTAAAGCGGCTGAGCAGGGGAATGTTAGCGCGCAATATCAGCTGGGCTTGATGTACTACAACGGGCAAGGTGTGGTGCAGGATGATCAATTCGCAGCAGCTTGGTTTCATAAAGCCGCTGAGCAAGGGGATGCGGCTGCCCAATTTAATTTGGGCTTTATGTATACCAAAGGACGGGGTGTGGAGCAGGATGATAAAACAGCGGCGGCCTGGTATCACAAGGTAGCTGCGCAAGGACATGCCGCAGCACAAAGTACTCTGGGCTTGTTGTACGCGAATGGGATGGGAGTTGAGCGGGACGAGCAAGCAGCAGCGGCTTGGTATCGTTTGGCTGCAGAGCAAGGTTACGCTGCCGCACAAACTTATCTGGGCGAAATGTATGCCAATGGGCGCGGTGTGGCAAAGGATTATAAAAAAGCTGAGGCTTGGTATCGTAAAGCGGCTGAGCAGGGGAATGTTAGCGCGCAATATCAGCTGGGCTTGATGTACTACAACGGGCAAGGTGTGGTGCAGGATGATCAATTCGCAGCAGCTTGGTTTCATAAAGCCGCTGAGCAAGGGGATGCGGCTGCCCAATTTAATTTGGGCTTTATGTATACCAAAGGACGGGGTGTGGAGCAGGATGATAAAACAGCGGCGGCCTGGTATCACAAGGTAGCTGCGCAAGGACATGCCGCAGCACAAAGTACTCTGGGCTTGTTGTACGCGAATGGGATGGGAGTTGAGCGGGACGAGCAAGCAGCAGCGGCTTGGTATCGTTTGGCTGCAGAGCAAGGTTATGCTGCCGCACAAACTTATCTGGGCGAAATGTATGCCAATGGTCGCGGTGTGGCAAAAGACGAGCAAACAGCAGCCGCTTGGTATAGTAAAGCCGCTAAGCAAGGGGACAGCAAAGCGCAATATAATTTGGGTGTGCTGTATGCCAACGGGCGGGGAGTGAAACAGGATGATAAAGTGGCAATGGCTTGGCATCGCAAGGCGGCTGAGCAAGGCGATTTCCTTGCCCAATTTAATCTGGGCGTTATGTATGCCAATGGGCGCGGTGTGGAACAGAATGAGCAAGCCGCAGCGGTTTGGTATGGTAAAGCAGCAGAGCAGGGTTATTCTGCGGCCCAAACTAACTTGGGTAGGCTATATGCCAATGGTGTTGGTATGGCGCGGGACTACCAAGCAGCATTAGCTTGGTATCGCAAGGCAGCTGAGCATGATGATGCGCTTGCACAATTTAATCTGGGTTGGATGTATGTCAATGGTCTGGGAATCGCGAAAAATGATAACACAGCAGCGGCTTGGTTTCGTAAGGCTGCTGAGCAAGGATATATTGCTGCGCAAGTTAATCTGGGCCTGATGTATGATTCCGGGCGCGGTGTAGCAAAGGATTACAAAGCAGCTGAGGTTTGGTATCGCAAGGCAGCTGAGCAGGGAAGTGCCAGTGCGCAATTTCAATTGGGTAGGATGTATTCCGATGGCCCGGATATAGCGAGGGACTATCAAGCTGCGGTTGGTTGGTATCTCAAGGCATCGGAGCAGGGGCATGCAACTGCGCAAACTTATTTGGGCCTGATGTATACTAACGGACGCGGTGTGGCAAAGAATAATGAAACAGCGGCTATCTGGTATCGTAAGGCCGCAGAACAGGGAACTGCCATTGCACAATATATTCTGAGCTCGAAGTATGCTGAAGGGCAAGGCGTTGAGAAAAATGATGTTATTGCCTATGTGTTAATCAGCTTGGCGGCTGCTGGCGGCAACAAGAACGCCACTGAAGTTAGGGAAACGTTACAACAGAAGCTAAACAGTGAGCAGTTGGAAGAGGCACTGTATATAGTTAGAACCTGGAAGCCCGGCTCTCCTATCCCGCTTAGCACAAAAAGTGTTGCTGTATCTGAATTGTGACCGATGAAACCTGGTACTTAGCAGGTGTACCGAAAAATAATCGGCAATATCGCACTTTTGGTGGCCGATTACGACGATGCCATCGCGCTTTATACGGCTAGGCTGCCGTGGGCAACCAAACCGGCGGCAGGGTATTCTTGTTTTTACACACCAACGATTTTTGGCGCGACTATCATGCCATGCAAGCCAAAGGGGTTAAGTTTAACGAACAGCCCAGAGAGGAACGTTACGGCACTGTGGCAGTGTTTCAGGATTTATACGGCAATAAGTGGGATTTGCTGCAGTTGAACCAGCATTAGACCGGCGCGTGGCAGAGGAGGACAGATGACAGCACATCAGCAGCAAATGCAGGCTTTTGCCAAATATAACCGCGAGTTTAACGCCAGGTTATATAAGCTGGTAGCCACTTTAACTGGAGACCAGCGCAAAAAACATCTCGGCGCGTTCTTTGGCTCTGTGCACGCTACGCTAAATCATATTCTGCTGGCCGATCGCATCTGGCTCGGCCGCTTCGCTACCGCCTTTCCTGATATGACAGCACTACAGCAGGCCGATTTAGTGCAGCAGTTTAGCTCGCTACGTGATGAGCTGTATGCTGATTTTACCGAACTTAGCGTGCAAAGAGTGGCGACCGATGACGTCATTAGCCGTTTTACTGATGAGCTAACCGCTGCGCAGTTGGCCGGTACTATGCGCTACAGTAATTCGCAGGGCCAGGCGCGTGAACACCCTACCTGGGTTGCCGTAGCGCATATGTTTAATCACCAAACCCATCACCGCGGCCAGCTTAGCACGCTATTGCACCAGCTCGGTCACGATGTTGGTGTTACTGATTTTGTTGCTTATGTTACCTGAAAAGGCAGCTACATGTATGACGATGCGATTATTAGGGTCAGAACAAAATTAAACGGCATCTCCGTTTTCGCTAAAAACAGACTCTCACTTCCGAAAGCCGTCCGTTGCCGTTTCCCTGCCCTGCCTTGCCATTGCATTCGTTGCTGACATTATCATTTCACGCCGGTTTCACAAGCCCGGCGTTATGTTGAGTGCCTGTTTGGTTTATCAATAAGGCACAGTATGGCTAAAAAATATTATCGGTTGCTGCTTGGCATTGGCTTGGCGGCGCAGCTGCAGGCAGCAGATATCAGTGGCACAGAGCATGCGGCGGTTGATGAGTTGGCCACAGCAGCGGCAGATTTGCAACGCACTGTTGCCGCAGCTATCAGCCAGTTTGAACAACGCTCGCGGCGGGATTGGGCTTATCGAATTGAACGCTATGAAAACGAAGAGGGCGATATCAGCAGCAGTATCGAGCTGTATGAGCCGGCAAACGCACCTGATAGCCAATGGCAGTTGCTCAGCATTAATGGCCGAACACCGGATAAGAAGCTGCAGCGAAAGTTTGCCGCGGCAAAACAGCAGCAGGCTAAAGAAGTCGGGCAACAGAATTTTTCTGTCAAGCTAAGTGAGCTTATTCAACTGGATAGCTTGCAACTGACGTTTGACAGCCCACAACATCTGCAAGCCAGTTTTGGGGTGTATCTTAGTCAGCTGGGAGAGGATGTCAGCAAAAAACTGCAAGGCTCGCTGCGCTTTGATAAACAACAGCACTATATCGACAGCATTGAAATTAGCAACACGGCACACTTTTCGCCGCTGTTTAGTGCCAATATCAGCGAATTTAACCTGACGCTGCGCTTTATTAAAATTGACAGCGCAATACTGCCACAACAGCAGCAGATGAAGATGAAAGGCACCTTTGCCTTTTTTACTCAAATTGATGAAGTCTCAACCGACACCTTCTCTGATTATCGCTATGTCGGCGGTGGTAAGGTTAGTGACTAAATCCGACACTGACTAAGGTGCCGGTATTAATTCTAGCAGGGCCGCTGCTACCTTGAGCGCCGCTGCCCTGATCGTTACTACCACCGCCGCTGCTAACGCTCATCTGCCAGCCCTGATGTTCACACAATCGTTTGACGATGGCTAAGCCAAAACCAAAGCCGGTACTGTGCCGGCCTTTTACTCCGGCCTCGGTAATATGCGGGTAAATATCGGCCGCTATGCCAGGGCCGGTGTCGCGGATCTGCAGGCAGTTATCACTAAAGGCAATGCTGACCTCGCCGGCTTCAGTGTATTTAAAGGCATTACTCAGCAGATTATCCAGCAGCACTTTTAGCATGTCGGCATTGGCATTAATGTTAACCCGGCAGCTGTCACACAGCTGCACCGTCACCGGCTTGTCATTTAGTAGCATGCTGTTGTCCAAAATTGCCCGCTCGAGCAGCGGCATCAGTGCCGTGCTGCTGTGTTTAGCGGCGGCATGCTCTTCTCTGGCCAGAATCAGCAGGGTTTGCACGGTTTTCTCCATTTGCACCGCGGCATCATAAATGCGCGCCATTAGCTGCTGATCAGCGTCAGGTTCTGCCTGTTGGCTTTGCCATAGCTCTACTGTGTTTTTTATTACGGCCAGCGGGGTGCGCAGCTCGTGGCTGACATCAGCGGTAAAGCTTTTTTCGCGCTCAAGCGCGCGGGCGATACCGCCCAGGCTTTGCTGCAGTGTGCGGGCTAAAATACCTACTTCGTCATTGGCAAATTGGCTGGCAAAATGTTCAGAAAATCGCTGCGGCAACTGCTGTGGAGCAGCGCTATCGACCAGTGCCGCCAGTTGTTTCAGCGGCCGGGTGGTGCGGCGGCTGACAAACCAGGCGATAAGGCAGGCAATGCTGCTGACAAGCAGGGCGCTGATCAGCAGAAACTGCAACACTCCGCCACTAATAGGCCGCACCAGTAACTGCTGGCTCACTTCGGCCAGCAGCAACACCTCTGGCTGAGTACTCACCGTGTGTAAGTGATAATGCCGGCCCTGCTGGCCGAAGAACTCTTTGCGCTCTGGCTCTGCCTGTGCTTTTGGCCGTATCTCACCGGGCAGGCTGTCACGGCTAAAGTGCAGTTGCATCGACTGGCTTCTTGGCGCGGGCCAGTTACTTGTTTGCTGATATTGCGCACTAAGATAGGCCGCTTCTTGCTGCAATTGCTGTTCAATAAAGCTGTCTTCCAGCGTATACATCAGGGTAAAAGAAATAAGGCTGTAAACGGCTGAAATCACCAGGGTAAAAACACAGAACTGCACGACAATACGCCGGCTTAAACTGTGAAATTTGGTGCTGTTGTTGGCGGTTTTTGCGCTCATGCTGCGGCTATCTCCAGCGTAAAACCGACGCCAAATACCGTTTTTAACAGCGGATAAGCAAAAGGCTTATCCAACACGGTGCGCAACTGATAAATATGCGAGCGCAGCGCGTCAGATTCTGTCGGTTCATCACGCCACAAATGCTGGCTTAGTTCGCTGCGGCTGACCACCTGCGGGTAGGCCTCGGCCAATAGCAGCAGAATGTTATAGCCCATCACGTTGAGTGCCAGCTGCTGGCCATCGCGTTTGGCTATTCGGCGCTGTTTATCCAGCACTAACGGCCCCAGGGTTATCGTGTGCTGCTGTTGCAACAGATGACGGCGCGACAACGCCAGGCAACGCACTTCCAGCTCCTGCAGCGAAAACGGTTTGGTCAGATAATCGTCGGTGCCGACATGAAAACCAGCCAGCTTGTCATCGATGCTGTCGCGGGCGGTAAGCATCAGAAGCGGAATATGACGGTCGGCCTGTTGTCGCAGCGCTGTGCATAACTGCAGGCCGTCCATACCCGGCAGGTTCAAGTCCAGAATGATCAGGTCGTAATGCTGTTGCAGCGCCAATGCCAGCCCCTGTTTGCCATTGCCGGCAAAATCAAAGATATGGCCTTTTTGCTCCATATAGCCGGCAATGTTTTTCGCAATACTCAGCTCATCTTCAATCAGCAGTACCTGCAGGGCGGCGGGCTTGTTCATCACTCAATCCATTCGGGTCTAAATCAATAAAGTTTAAAGCTACAAAGTCGCTAACAGCGCTGTTGCTGCGGCAAAGTCGGGCTTAGCGGCCAAAATCTGCTGCAGGGTGGCCCGTGCTGCGGCCTTATCATTCAGTTTAAGCTGAGTTTGTGCAATAGCCATATCCAGCGACGGGTTGTTAATGGCGCTTTGGCCCGCTTGCATCAGCGTTAGCGCATGCTGCCACTGTTGTGTGGTGTTGGCAGTATTAACATAGTAATACCCGTACATGCCGAGCAATTCAAGCTGATACTGCGCGGCATCGGCCGCTAACAGCCGCGTTGCAGTAATCTTGCCGTTTAAAAGCTCAGCCACCAGCGCCAGGGTGGCGTCATCCTTGTGTGGTGTCATCGGCTGCGGGGTAATACCCAAGGATTCCAGCAGCGCCCGGGCAGTCGCCACCGTTGACGCCGGGTTTTGCCCGGTGATCAGCCGGTTATCCACCGCCACATGGCTTAGCATCATCGGGCTGTGCTCAAAGCGGCCGCCGCGTTCAATCAGCTTGTCTTGCAGCATAAAGTCAAATTTGGCCAACCACTTTTTACCAAATAAGCGCTCTTCCTCGTTAGTAAAACCGTTTACCGCTTTATTGGCCACCAGATAGCTGCCATCGGCTAATGTAACGTTAACCAGTGCCGCCGGGCCATGACATACCGCGGCCACTGAACCTTGCTGCTGATAGACAGCGGCGATCAGTTGCTGCAGGGCAGGATCTTTTGGTAAATCAAACATGGCACCTTTACCGCCTACGATAAAAATACCGTGATAGTCGCCGGCCTTTAGCTGCGCGGTACTCAGGGTATTGTTTAACTTCGTCATAATCTCCGCGTCGTTCAGCACCTGCTGATTATAGGCTTTGGTCGGGTCGTATTTATCAGCCTCTACTGCGCCGCCTTGCGGGCTGGCAATATCGACGCTAATACCATGGGCAGTAAATACCAGATAGGCTTTGGCAAATTCATCAAACTCATAGCCCGGCGCTTGCTGTTCCGGCTGGCCGTAGCCACTAAGTACCATAACAATACGCTTGCTGTCGGGCACTGCGGCAAAGGCCGGGCGACTGGCCAGCGTGCAAAGCAAGGCGCTAAGCAGGGTAGCGAAAATCAGGATATAAATTTTAAGTTGTTTCATTTTAGTGCTCCAAAAATGGGGTTGCGCTGCCAGCATGGCAAAGTCGCTGTGAAACGAATGTGAAAAAGCCATGTGAAAAGACGCATGTGAAAAATGGCGGCGCTGTTGTTGCGCCACGGCAGTTACTCCGCCAGCAGCTGGCGCACCGAGCCGGACAAACTGTGTTTACTCAGCGCCATACCCAGTGCTGTCACCAGCGTGATAATGACGGCCAGAGTGCCCAGCAACCAGCTAAGATCAGGCTGGTAGGTCAGGGAAAATTGCGACTGATAAATCAGTAAACCGGCCAGCCAGGTGGCAACAATGGCGCCACAGGCGGCAATAGCGCCGGTTACCAACCACTCAATCATATTCAGCTGCAGGCAGGTGCGTTTTGACAGGCCAAAACTAAGAATAATGCTGTTCTTTTTCTGCTCTTTGGCTTCAACGGCATGCACTGAAGACAGCATCACAATGCCGGCCAGCAGCATAATTAAGCCGGCAAAGCCGCTGATAAGCCGGGTTGCCATGGCAAGGCTGCTGTCAAAGCGTTGCGTTAGCTCTTGCAGCGATACCATGCGCAGCGACGGGTGTTGCTGCCACAGCTTTGGTAGTAACGAAAACTGCTGTGGCTGCAGCTCCAGGCTGGCCATGCTGTAATGCGGCGCGCTGATATGGATAAGCGCTGCAGGCGGCATTTGCAGCCAGAAGGTAATAGCGCCGGCGCCGCTTTGGTAGGCATGCGAGGCGGTAATGCTGAACTCGATATAGTGCCCTGCTATCATCAGCCCTAACTTATCGCCCAGCTGCAGGCCAAGGTCGGTCATCACTTCCTGCTCTACCGACAGCTGCTGCCAGTTGTCAGTTGTGCTGTGCCACCATTGGCCGTTAACCAGCCGGTTATTGCCGGGCATATCAGCGCTCCAATGCAGCCGCACCGGGCGGTTAAAGCTTGCCAGGCTGTCGCTGGGTTTTTGTATCACCTCAGAGAGCAGGCCACCGTTGATATGGCTTAGTTGAGCATAGATAAACGGCTTATGCTGGCGAATGGTAATATTATGCTGCGCCGCCCATACCTGAATGTCGGCCATTTGCGCTGCACTTGCCTGCGTCACCAATAGGTTGCCATCATGCGCCCGCTGATGGGCCGCCATATTGTCGCCCAAATCTTTTAGCAGCATCAGGGTAAACAGCAATAAGAAGGCGGCCAGCCCTATGCCTAAAATCTGTGTGGTTTTGCTCAGCAGGCGCTGCTTCATCATATAAAGTGCAAACGGCAGCAAACCGGAAAACGGCTGGCTCAGCTTTTCGCCCAGCGACAGTGCCAGCCAGCTCAGCACTAACAGCAGCACAATGCTGATCAGCATCGAGCCGAGCAGCATAGCGGTAAGCAGGCCGTTATCCGAGTAATGTGCCGCCACGCCCCCCAACACCAGCAAGGCGCAGCCAAACAGCACGGCGTTACTGATGCTGCGTTGCTGTTGCTGAATTAACTCCCGCACTGAGCATTGCCACAGCGCCAGCCACAGCGGTAAGTTGAACACAAAAAAGATCACCGCACTGGCAAACACCGCTTTTGCTGCCAGTGCTATGTCGGGCTGCCAGATTAGCGTGGCGAAGCTGCCGGTCAGCTCTTGCCCGGCAAAGACGTGCGCCTTTAGCCATTGCAGCGCCAACCAGTGACACAGCGCAGACAGCAGCAGTACCGGCGGCAATAACAACAGCAGGCCGAACAGCCACTTCAGCAACGATATTTGCAGCACCCTTTGTTTCGATGCGCCGAGGCTTAAGCACACCGCACTGAAAAACTGCTGTTGCGCCAGTTGCGCCCGGCTAAGTTGCTGCATGGCGATGGCGGCCATAAAAAATAATAATATCGAGGCTAAACCAATAAAGTTTTCGGTACGCTGCCAAAACAAGGCTAAAGGGTGGGCGCCGTGCTTATGGTGCAACTGCGCCGCCGGTAAATGCGTTTTTTGCCACTGCCGGATAGCAGCAATTTGCTGTGCATTAGCGCCAACCAGATAGCGGTGCTGAATAATATCGTCCAAAGCAGCGAACTGCTGTAGATCCTGACGGTGCAGCAGGGCGCGCATCTCCACGTTGTGGCCCTCCATCAGCCGGTCCGGCTCATGCAGTAAAATGCGCGTTACATTCAGCTGTTGGCCGCCAATACGCAGCTGTTCGCCAATCTGCAGCCCTAAGGCGGCCAGTAAGCGCGAATCAAGCCAGATTTCACCGACCGCCGGGCCCTGGCTGCCGGCGCTATCCGGTCCGCCGGGAAATGCCGCGCTTCGCAGTTCACCCTGCAATGGGTAATCTTCAGCCACGGCTTTTAGTGTTGCCCGTTGCCATTGGTTGTTGTGGGTCAGGGTAGTGGTTAAGCTTTCAGTGAGTACAATTTGCTCTGCCATCGAAGCGAGTTCTGCGTATTGGCTGGCCGTTAGCGCGCGCGGTTGGCTTAGCACTAAATCGGCGCCCAGCAGGTTGGCCAAGTTCTGCCCCAGATAAATCTGAATACTGGCGCTGGTCTGGCTTAGCGTAACAATAAACAGCAACAGAATGCCTTGTACCCAGCGCAGCACGCGCTCTTTGCTGTGCCGCTTTTGCTGCTGATAAAAATGGCAGGCCAGCTGCAGGTTCTGCCGTAATTGCTCAGTAGCACGCATCTTGCACCTCCAGCTGCGGCGTTGCCAGCAAGGCACAGTTGCCATTATTAAAAGCCAGCACCTGCTGTGCCCTTGCGGCCAGTGGCGGGCTATGGGTTACTATTACCAGCGCCGCACCGTGTTGCCGGCAGCAGTCAAACAACAAATCGGCCACGTCTGCGGCACTTTTGCTATCCAGATTGCCGGTGGGTTCATCGGCGAAAATAAACTTCGGTTGAAATACTAAGGCTCTGGCGATGGCAGCACGCTGCTGCTCGCCGCCACTTAGTTGCTGCGGTTTATGGTTAAGCCTGTGGCCCAGGCCAACTTTTTCCAGCCAGGCGCTGGCGGTGGCTTCGGCATTTTTTTCGCCGCGTAATTTAAGCGGCAAGGCCACATTGTGCAGCGCGGTTAGCTCCGGCAATAAATGAAACTGCTGAAACACAAAGCCAATGTCGTGTCGCAGCTGCGTCAGCGCCATGCTGCGGCCATGCTGCAGATAGGCCACCTGGCCGGCGCTTGGCTGCTCCAGCCCTGCCATCAGCATTAATAAACTGGATTTACCCGAGCCCGACGGCCCGGTAATGGCATAAGAGCGGCCTTGTTCAATGCGCAGGCTCAGCTGCTGAAACAACCGCACCTGATGGCCGTGGTGGCTGAAGCTTTGACTGACATTCGTCAGTGCAATGGTACTTAAAGCAGATAGCGGCATGCTGTTACCTCTTCAATGATTTAGGCATCGAAGCGTAACGGCTGCGGCGTGAAACAGATGTGAAATAACGCCGGGTATAAGTGGGGGGCTGCCCGGCTATAGGGATAAACTGTAAAGTACTTCGCAAAGTAGCACTCTGCTTAACCATCAGCGCAAACCAGCGCTATCCAGCGATCTGAAAGCATGCTATTTAAATGCTTGACCAAGTGTGGTTTTCCGGTAAATGTAACAGCTGGTTTAAGGTTAAATCACGTATTTATTTTGTCGCAGTGGGGCATGTCAAAAAGCAAAACCTGACCCTTAGGCAGCGCGTTGTCGGCTGGACTTGTCGTTTTGCACAGTATCGAAGGAAATAATGCTAATGCTTCACCACATCTCATTTGGTGTCACAAACCTCCGGCGAGCAACGGACTTCTACGACGCCGCCCTCGAACCTCTCGGCTACGTTCGCGTGTGGACGGATTTCGAAGGCGATGAGGACACTCAAGCCGTAGGCTATGGAAAGCCAGGCGGCGGCGACAAACTCGCGCTAAAGCAGCATCAGAATGCGTCAGTAGCCCCCGGACCCGGATTTCATCTTGCTTTTTCGGCTCCAAGTCGCGAGTCTGTCGACCGCTTCTACGACGCCGCAATTCGCAATGGAGGTAAAGACAATGGCGCACCGGGTCTTCGCCCTGACTATGGACCCAACTACTATGCGGCGTACGTCGTGGATCCAGAAGGCTTCCGCATAGAAGCCGTTATCAACACCGCGGCCTAACCCATCGCTCAAGCGGACCCGCAACGGCACGCTCTAGGGTCTTGTCTTTTGACTTTGGTGGGCAAAAAGCAAGGCCTGACCCTGAGGGGCGGGCTTTTATGTTACTGCCGGCAAACTAACTTACGCTATGCTTTAACCTAACTGAAACATTATTCGTCCGGGGCTATTATGAATCCAACACTGCGCGATTTACCGTTGCAGCAACGAGTGCAATTGGTTGAAGATTTGTGGGACAGCATTGCGCAAGATCAGCAAGCGCTGCCGGTTACCGATGCGCAACGGGCAGAATTGGATCGCCGGCTTGACGCTTATGAACAGGACGGCAATCAGGGCCGTGATGCAGCAACGGTATTAAATGAAATCCGTCAAAAGCTGTGAGTTTTATTAAGCAGATCCGGGCAAGTAAGTTGGAGTGCAAGATGTCTGATGTGAAAGAAAAGATAACTGAGATTGTTCAATCCCAACCGGATGATGCCAGTTATGAAGAGATTTTGCGCGAATTAGCGTTTGAGCATATGGTTCAGCGCGGCCTGAAAGATGTCCGGGAAGGGCAGGTAGTCTCGAATAGGGTAATGGAACAACAAATACGTGCATGGTCGAAATAAATTGGACTACAGAGGCGCAGCGCTGGATGCGCAATAAACAGTAACTACGGGCTTTTATGTTACCGCCGGCAAACTAACTACTCTTCATTAAATCGCCAAGCACCACTCTGCTTAACCACCAGCGTAAACCAACGCCATCCAGCCATACAAGCACACGCCATTTAAATGCTTGACCAAGAGTGGTTTTTCGGTAAATGTAACAGCTGGTTTAAGGTTAAATCACTTATTTTTTGTAGTGGTAGGGGATGGCACAAAGCAAGACCAGACCCCTGAGGCGCATGCAATTAAGTAAACATCATCAATTACAAGGAGAGTCAAATGGGATTGCCAAGGGCATTCGTAGGTTTCAGTAGTACCGATATCCACAATTACTGGCTAATGCTGGCATGGAAAGCAAATAAAAATATCAATTTTAACTTTGCGGATTGTCAATTAAATGCTGCCGTTAATTCGGAAAATGAACAGTATATAAAACGTAAATGTCGAGAACGTATAAACTTGGCAGGAAAATATGTGCTCCTTATTGGTCAGGACACTAAAAGTAAGCATAAATATGTTCGTTGGGAGGCCGAAGTAGCAATTGAGAAAGGGTGCACAATTATTGGTGTTAACTTAGATGGAGCAAGGTCTATGGTGAGGGACACTTGTCCTCCAGTAATTCGCGATATTGGAGCAATATTTGTACCTTTCTCTCCGAAGATAGTTGCTTACGCAATTGGAAATTACAAAATGCATAATGACAATGACAACTATCATTATGGTAATACACCCATTTTTAATTGACGCTAAAAGT
>NZ_JABSOD010000049.1 GCF_013283795.1 Rheinheimera lutimaris | reverse complement strand
CTGCGGTGCGTTGTCGTCAGCCGAAGCAGCCAGTCAGCAATTTGCACATTCTCGTCATTCAGTTTGGCCTGATAGCGATAACAGGTTTCGCTAAGCCCAAACAAGGTACATGCTAACTTGATAGCAATGGAATGGCTTTGCACCGCCTTTTGCGCCAACTCCCGTCGGCGCGACGGCTTTACCACTTTTTTTCGATGGCCTCTTTGAGGATTTCAGCCTTTAGTCGCTCCTCGGCATACATCTTTTTAAGCCGGGCATTTTCGGTTTCCAGCTCTTTCAATCTGGCCATCATGGACGCATCCATGCCGCCAAACTTGGCGCGCCATTTGTAGAAGGTAGCCGAGCTCATACCATGCTCACGGCACAGCTCTGGAACGGGTGCACCGGCTTCGGCTTGCTTTAAGATTGCTAGGATCTGGCTGTCGCTAAATTTTGATGTTTTCATGCAGAATCTCCTGCGTTTATGTTACGAGAAAATTCTACTTTTGACGTCAGTTATTTTTAGGGGGTATTACC
>NZ_JABSOD010000048.1 GCF_013283795.1 Rheinheimera lutimaris | reverse complement strand
GGTAATACACCCATTTTTAATTGACGCTAAAAGTAGAAGGTTGCGTTATTAAAGCCTGTTTGTATTTCGGTGGTATGCCACCAATTGCCGTGTTTGGCCGTTCATTATTGTAAAACCAAAGCCATTCTGTCGCATAGTCTTGCACTTCGGCAATACTGCTGAATAAATATTGGTTTAGCCACTCGTACCGAACAGTTCGGTTGTATCGCTCCACATAAGCATTCTGCTGTGGGTTGCCGGGCTGGATAAACACCAGTTCAACATCATGTTTTTCAGCCCACTCCGCCAGTAGAGCACTGATATATTCCGGGCCATTGTCGCTTCGGATTTGCTTTGGCTTGCCGCGCCATTCAATGACTTGATTGAGTGTGCGGACAACACGCTCTGCCGGTAGCGAGAAGTCGACCTCAATTGCCAGGCCTTCCCGGTTAAAATCGTCAATGATATTAAGCAGCCTGAAGCTGCGGCCATCCTCAAGCTGGTCGTGCATAAAATCCATAGACCAACACTGGTTCATCGATTCCGGCACGGCCAGTGCATCAGGTTTATCGCGTTTTAAGCGCTTCTTCGGCTTTATCCGCAGATTAAGCTCCAGCTCCCGGTAAATCCTCAACACCCGCTTATGATTCCAGCCAAAACGTTTCACA
>NZ_JABSOD010000047.1 GCF_013283795.1 Rheinheimera lutimaris | reverse complement strand
TTTAGGTGGTAAGATTACCACGTTAGGAGAGGTGTTCAATGGCAAAACAACGTCGTACATTTTCAACAGAATTTAAGCGTGATGCAGCCGGTCTGGTGCTTGACCAGGGCTACAGCATTGCACAAGCCGTTAAGTCACTTGGTGTTGGTGAGACTGCACTTCGTCGCTGGGTAGAGCAGCTGGAGCAAGAACGCGGCGGGGTCACCCCCAAGTCTAAAGCCCTGACGCCGGAGCAGCAGCGAATTCAGGAGTTGGAGGCCAGAGTAAACAGGTTGGAGCGGGAGAAAGCCATATTAAAAAAGGCTACCGCACTCTTAATGTCAGACGAGCTCGAACGTACACGCTGATAGACCAGTTAAGAGAACATGAAGCGGTAGACATGGTCTGTGACATGTTTGATGTGCCCACGAGTAGCTATTACGAGCATAAGCAGCTTAGCAAGCAAATCAATGTTGAGCGGTTAGAGCAGCGCAGTAAAATCAAAGCCTTGTTTAAAGCGAGCCGGAACTCTGCCGGCAGCAGAAGCCTGCTCGGCATGATGCGTGAGCTGGGTTATGAGATTGGTCGCTTTAAAGTCATGAGCCTGATGAGAGAAGCCGGGATAGCGAGTAAGCAACCTGGTCCGCATCGCTATAAAACAGCGCTGGTTGAACGACCGGATATCCCTAATCATCTCGACAGGGAATTTGATGTCAGCGCACCTGATAGCGTGTGGTGTGGTGATATCACGTACATCTGGGCAGAAGGTCGTTGGCACTATTTAGCTGTGGTTTTGGACTTGTACCGTCGTCGTGTTATTGGTTGGGCGCTATCGGCCAAACCGGATGCAGAGTTGGCTGTTAAAGCACTGGATATGGCATATGAGCAGCGTGGCAGGCCGCAAGGTGTGATGTTCCATTCTGACCAGGGCAGTCAGTACGCCAGTCGCTTATTCCGTCAACGGCTGTGGCGTTATCGCATGGCACAAAGCATGAGTCGCCGTGGTAATTGTTGGGATAATGCCCCAATGGAAAGACTGTTTAGAAGCTTAAAGTCTGAGTGGGTACCGGTAACCGGCTATATGAGCAAAACAGAAGCACAGCGGGATATTAGTTTTTACCTGATGGATTATTACAACTGGAGCAGGCCACATCAATTCAACGATGGTGTGCCACCGGCAAAAGCTGAAGATCTATCTAATTTACTGTCCGGAATTAGTTGACCACTACA
>NZ_JABSOD010000046.1 GCF_013283795.1 Rheinheimera lutimaris | reverse complement strand
TAAAAAAGGCCCCGCAGGGCCTTTTCTTATCTATCGCTGATTAAGCGATGATTTTTGATACTACACCAGCACCTACTGTACGGCCGCCTTCACGGATTGCGAAGCGTAAACCTTCGTCCATCGCGATTGGGCAAATCAGCTCAACAACAAACTTCAGGTTGTCGCCTGGCATTACCATTTCTACGCCTTCCGGCAGTTCTACAGCGCCAGTTACGTCTGTAGTACGGAAGTAGAACTGTGGACGGTAGCCTTTGAAGAACGGAGTATGACGACCGCCTTCTTCTTTTGACAATACGTACACTTCGCCTTCGAACTTAGTGTGTGGCTTGATTGAACCCGGCTTCGCCAGTACCTGACCACGCTCTACGTCTTCACGCTTGGTACCACGTAACAGCGCACCGATGTTCTCGCCTGCACGACCTTCGTCTAACAGCTTACGGAACATTTCTACACCGGTACAAGTCGTCGCTACTGTATCTTTGATACCTACGATTTCTACTGTCTCGCCTACTTTTACGATACCTTGCTCTACACGGCCTGTTACTACTGTACCACGGCCAGCAATTGAGAATACGTCTTCGATTGGCATGATGAACGGCTTGTCAATCGCACGTACCGGCTCAGGGATATACGTATCTAACGCTTCGCCCAGCTCCAGAATTTTCTTTTCCCACTCGGCATCGCCTTCCAGGCCTTTCAGCGCTGAACCACGGATCACAGGCAGGTCATCACCCGGGAAGTCGTAGTCTGAAAGAAGCTCACGCACTTCCATTTCTACCAGCTCTAACAGCTCTTCGTCATCTACCATGTCACACTTGTTCATGAACACGATGATGTACGGTACGCCTACCTGACGTGATAACAGGATGTGCTCACGTGTTTGTGGCATCGGGCCGTCTGTCGCTGCTACTACCAGAATTGCTCCGTCCATCTGCGCTGCACCGGTGATCATGTTCTTAACATAGTCGGCGTGACCAGGACAGTCTACGTGTGCGTAGTGACGTGTTGGCGTATCGTATTCAACGTGTGACGTGTTGATAGTGATACCACGGGCTTTTTCTTCAGGTGCTTTGTCGATTTGATCGAAAGCAAATGCCTGACCGCCGTAGTGCTTAGCCAGTACGTTTGTGATTGCTGCAGTTAAAGTAGTTTTACCGTGGTCAACGTGACCGATGGTGCCTACGTTTACGTGCGGTTTATTACGTTCAAATTTAGCCTTAGCCATGTATAGACCCTT
>NZ_JABSOD010000045.1 GCF_013283795.1 Rheinheimera lutimaris | reverse complement strand
TAATGCCGGTCAGTTAAGCTGACCGGCATTTTTCTTTTTAACGGGATACTTAAGTTTGCTCGATTTCACACATCGTGGATAACATCGTTCACGCCGTCCTGGCAGTAAGAAGAATGAAGCCATATCAGTGATATTCATTACAACTCCGGGAATACGCCCCGGTGATACATACGGCAGCGTAGCAAGTTGGAACACAATATGGCTGGCAGCCTCTTTAAAACTCAAATTGCTTGGGGATATGTCTTTGCCCAGCGATGCCGCCATCAGCACCATTTGATAACGGATAAGATTGTAGGCCAGCAGGACACCCCATAATTCCTGTTTGATCATATCAGGCAATTTCGAGCGAAGTGTGTAAGCATTGTGCAGCATTGACTGCTTAATTTCTCTAAAGCCCAGCTCTATCTCCCATCGGGTTGAGTATAAATCAACGATATCCGCCGCAGGGAAGCGCATCGGGTCCGTCAATGAGCAGAGTATTTTGACCTCTTTACCCTTGATGGTTTTGCTGAGTAATCGCGCTTCTATCGTCTGAGGTAAGCCATCAAACTTCTTACGTGATTGCGGTGTTGTTGTCAGCCGGATCAACTGGTCATGCTTACCCAAACTGCGGATAACCTCATATTGCGTCTGTTTCTTTAGCGGTAACAGCCAGTGACGTTGTTCGCCGGTAGATTGCCATTTATGCAGCAAACCCAGTGAGTAGAATCCCTTGTCGAACAAGGTCAGTGAATGGTCTGGGGTGTGGGGTATCAACTCCTCAGCCAGCACCATCTCATTAACGTCCACACTGTCAAACCGGCTTGCTGTCAGCAGATGACTGGTGAGCTCCATCTGGCATACCATCCGGATTTGTGGATAACAGGCTTCGCCAGTGTGAGATTTGGTTCTGGCGAATGCTGCACTGTTCTGAGGTGTATCTTCTGTACGAAATACCACACCATCAACTCCTAACAGCGTTAAACCACACCAATGAGGATGCGCAGCTTGTTCATTCCAGTGCCCGGCGGTGAGATTAAAAATATGCTCTACCGCTTCATAGCCAAGCCGTTGTCTTGCCTGAGTGATGGCACTGGGGGCTACGTATGGTGCTTTGCCTGGCAGTAAAATATCCAGTTGGGTAACCAGTTGTTTGATGGACATATTACGGAACAGCGCCATGCCCAGCACGGCCCATACCATCTGCTCCATAGGCAATCTTCGGGTTCTGATGGTGGATATGCCAGCGATACCCAACCCTGTTTCAATCAATGCCGGGTCAAGCACATCTGCCAAACTTTCAAAGTTAACGGTACGGCTGTTTACTAAAACGGTTTCGAGGGCTTGGCTAATACGCATAAAA
>NZ_JABSOD010000044.1 GCF_013283795.1 Rheinheimera lutimaris | reverse complement strand
TTAGTCTATTTAATTTTGATCTGACCCCATTTATCCCTTAGCCATCGCTCTTAACCCTAGCGTTTGAAGCGACAAGACACGTTTATCCCGATAGCTGTTTGCCTGGAACCGGCGTTGCTGATTAGTTATGGTCAGCCCTACACCGAGCAATATCAATACTAATGAGGCCAAATTGCTCAACAGTAATAACAGGCTTATGCGGTGTAGTTTGAGGCTACCGCTTTGCTCGAAGCCCAAGCCAAACTGCGTACTTTTCATATCTCTGAAGCTTTCTTCTATCTGCATGCGCTGCCGGTAAATTGCTACAACCTGCTTACTGTGACTATGTTTAAGCGGCAAGTTGGATGCGAGCAACCAAGGATCTGAATTCGCCCGCGCATTTGATTTAGATGTTTTAGAGCGCTTGATGCTGCCGTCAGCATTGAGCGAGTGACGTCCCTGAGATTTTTTCTTGTACAGCGTCAGCATGCAAGGAAACGGCGTATTCCGGGCAATCTGTGCTTGATATTGCTTCGGCTGAAGTGAGGCTTTGGCATACAACCAGCTAATACACTGCCAGTGTGCTCCATTGTCGATAGTGTAAAAGTTGGGCTTACGAACCCTGCCGACAAAATACCAACCCAGCGCTTCAATTTGCCTGAACCAAGGCGTTTTAAATCCTGCATCGGTAACAATCACCGGTTTACAACTTGCAGGCAGAAGCAGTGATAACCGGCGTAAAAATAACTTGTGTGTAGCAGGCTTCTCTTTGGTGCTCAGCGGATGTACTTCCTCATATAGCGTGATAGCACGACCGTCAAAACTCAGGGCAGCGCGAAGCAGAAAATGCCTTTTACACTCATCTAAATCAGACCAGTCAATACTTATCGTTGGATGTTTGGCCGTGCAAAATAACCTACAGACGGCTCCGTAAATCAGGGGTTGCTCACGCAGTAAATGCCTATTAGATAGCAGCCTGTCAGCCCGCTTAATATTATGTTTTTCATAGGCATTTGAATTGATGCCCCTACCAATGCTAGTCACGGTAGCTGCACTGCCGCTTGCCAGGCTATGCACGCAATCAATCACTGCTTTTTGTCTGGTTGCATGCATTTTGGGTGTGACAAATGAAACGATATTGGTCAAGATAGCGCGAACATTCATGGCTGTTTGGTCTCGGTGATGTTTGGCGATTGATCTGATCACCGAACGCCATGAATGTTCCTTCTGAGCTCATCTTTTTGTTTTAGCTGATAATTTTGTGGGGATACCTCAGGATCTGACCCCAATTATTCGTTATTTAATTTTGATCTGACCCCAATTATTAGTGGGGATCCCTCAGTCTCCGACCCCTTTTTCCTTTTCTCTTATTTGTTGCCATCTTTAGGGATTTCATCTGGATTTTTTACATAGTGCCAAGTGCTAATCAAATCCATAAGTGTAATGATCCCCCCCCCAGCAAAAAAGCCGCAGGCAATAACTCTAAACCAACGCTGCTTGGGCAGGCCATAACCTTCAGTAGACCAATTGAAAAGATTACCCATCATGTTACTAACATCTACGCCATACCAAAAAAGGTAAACAATAGGTACCAACTGAACATACACTTTTATTTGTCTTATCCAAAAGGCGTTCCATGTAAATCTATTCTCATTCATTATTCTTTACCTATTTCCGTATCAGATTTCGGCGATACATTTTGCAAAGGTACAAATGCTGGGCTTCCCTGAATTATTGTTTCCACTGTATTACCGATCGTGGTTGCAGCAGGTAAAGTGACTGTGATTGTCGCCTGTGTTTGAAAGTAGAATAATTAGGGTCAGATCAAAATTAAACCTGCTTTCG
>NZ_JABSOD010000043.1 GCF_013283795.1 Rheinheimera lutimaris | reverse complement strand
TTTTGCTTTGCGCTTCACCAAGCACATCATTACAATGATGGCATTCGCATTAACCGGCTTAATCATGCGCACTTTAACTAATATATCTGCAGTTTCTTATTCTACTTTTCGTTTTGATGCAACATTAAGCTCTGTTCATGAGTTTAACTCTGTCAGTGAATTGCACAGCTTTAATACTGAAACGGTGCCTGTAGTGCTTGGGGAAGGTAGTAATACTATTTTTTTGCAGGATCTTGCTGCACCGGTCTGTCGGTTTGTCGCAGATAGCAAAACGCTTACTGAGCTGGGTGCAGATCATGTTTTAGTGCACGTTGAAGCCGGCCATAACTGGCATCAGTTGGTTAGTTGGGCGGTTGAACAACAGCTGTGGGGTATAGAAAATCTGGCGCTTATTCCGGGGTCGGTCGGGGCTGCACCGGTGCAAAATATCGGCGCTTACGGTGTGGAACTTGCCGATAGCTGCTTGTATGTTGATTTTTACCATTGGCAACAGCGCAAAGTGCAGCGTATTTCTGCAGGGCGTTGCCGGTTTGGCTACCGTGATAGCGTGTTTAAACATGCTTTAGCAGGCAAAGGCGTTATCGTCGCTGTGGGTTTGTGTCTTAGCAGACAGCCTGGTCCTGTGCTTGGCTATAACGGCTTGGACCATCTGCCTGCTGACGCTGCTATCAATACTATATTTGAGCAGGTTATTGCCGTGCGTAGCAGTAAGTTACCGGATCCTGCTGTGTTGGCTAATTGCGGCAGCTTTTTTAAGAACCCGGTCATCGCCTTGCAGCACTATACTGCGCTGAAAAGCAAATATGCTGCTATGCCGGGTTTTAGCCAGTCAGACAACACAGTAAAAATTCCTGCCGCCTGGTTAATAGAACAACAAGGCTTCAAAGGTAAGCATTATGGTGAGGTTGGATGCTACAAACTACAACCGCTGGTCATCGTTAACGAGGGGGCAGGCACAGCGGCGCAGTTAGAACAACTTGTAACCGCGGTGCAGCAGCAGGTGTTTTCTGCTTACAATATTCAGTTAGAGGTTGAAGTACGTATGTTAAATGGCGCAGGACAGCCTGTAAGATGAGCAAAGGCAGCTTAGTGACGCAGCGGCAATTACTGAGTGCACTAAGCTCAGGAAGTTTTCAATCGGGCCAGGTTCTGGCCGAAATGCTGGGTGTAAGCCGCACGGCTGTAGCGAATCATATTAAACAGTTACAACAATTGGGTTTAGATATCTACAAAGTTAAAGGCCGGGGTTACTGCCTGGCAGAGCAACTGGATCTACTTGATGCTGCCAAAATAAGCCAGTTACGCAAAACTTCCGGCGCGGATATTCTGGTGCAACATATAACAGATTCAACTAACAGCCAGCTGATGCAGAAAGTACAGGATGGCTTGGTAACAGAGCCCGGTTACACCATAGTAGCAGAGGCGCAGACAGCAGGCCGTGGCCGGCGTGGCCGCAATTGGTATTCACCTTTTGCCGCCAGTTTGTACTTTTCGATGTATTGGCGCCTGGAGCAGGGAATTCAAGCCGCTATGGGATTGAGCCTGGTGGTGGGTATCGCCATAGCAAGGTTGCTGAAACAACAGTATCAGGTTGATGCCAGGGTTAAATGGCCTAATGATGTTTATGTCGATGGTAAAAAGCTGTGCGGTATTCTTGTAGAGTTGGCAGGTCAAGCTCACGCCGGCTGCGATGTTATCATTGGTATTGGTATGAATATTCGTCTGCCGCCGCAAGCGTTACACAGTATAGATCAGCAGTATATCGACTTAACGGGGGCCGGTGACAAAGTGATTGATCGCAATCAGTTGGTAGCCTTGTTACAACAACAACTTATAACGTTGCTGACAGAGTTTACACACCAGGGTTTTACTGGTTTTGTTGATGAGTTTGACCAATACAACCAGTATCGCAACAAAGCAGTAAAGCTTATCGGTAAAGAAGAGATAACAGGTATTTGCACCGGAGTGGATAAGCAAGGAGCCTTGTTGGTAAAAACTGCGACGGGAGTACAGGCGTACTTTGGCGGCGAGCTTAGTTTGCGTGCGGGAGAGTAGCATGTATTTATTGCTGGATATTGGTAATACCCGTGAGAAGGCCGCGTTGGTCAAACACGGCAAAGTAACCGCTTTACCACAGCTTGCGCCGGATAATCTGGCCAGGTTGCCGATAAAGGCCGTTTATTTCGCCAGTGTTGCATCACAAGAAAAGGTGGCTGTAATTAAGCAGTTGCTGGGTTTGGATCATCTGCCCTGGCGTCAGGTGCATGCTGATGCACAGGCTTATGGTGTGCGTAGCAGTTATCAACAGCCGCAAACGCTGGGTGTCGACCGTTGGTTGGCGATGTTAGGTGCCCAGTTGTTGTTTCCGGCAAAGAACGTGTTGATTGTTGATGCCGGCACCGCAGTGACGGTTGATTGGTTAGACAACGGAGGACAGCACGGCGGTGGCTGGATTATGCCCGGGCTTAAAATGCAGCAGCAAGCTGTAGTGAAAAATACTGCCAAAGTATTTAACTCCGAAATGTTTAACGGCCGGTTGGAACCGGGGCAGGATACGGTAACAGGCTTGCAAAATGGCTGTTTAGCCGCGGTTTCAGGTGCAGTACGGCTGGCTTGGCAGCAAACAGCCTGCGACAAGCTGTTACTGACCGGCGGCGACAGCAAGTTTCTTAAACCTTATCTGTCTGATTTGCCTTTGGTGGTTGAACCTTTACTGATTTTCCATGGATTGGCGCGCTATATTGATATGTAACCGGTAATTTGTGCACTTTATGAACGCTTAGGCAGGAATTTAGTGCTTTTTTGGTTTTTTCTGTTGCACGGCTCCAACCATTCCACTAGAATTCGCACCCACTGACGTAGTGCCGCTTTAGCTCAGTTGGTAGAGCAACTGACTTGTAATCAGTAGGTCATCCGTTCGACTCGGATAAGCGGCACCATTAGTGGAGGGGTTCCCGAGTGGCCAAAGGGATCAGACTGTAAATCTGCCGGCACTGCCTTCGAAGGTTCGAATCCTTCCCCCTCCACCATTTTCGTCAGGAAGAATAGCTACGAGTAGGCCGCGGGCATCGTATAATGGCTATTACCTCAGCCTTCCAAGCTGAAGATGCGGGTTCGATTCCCGCTGCCCGCTCCAATCAAAAACGTTGCTGATATAGCTCAGGCGGTAGAGCGCATCCTTGGTAAGGATGAGGTCCCCAGTTCGATTCTGGGTATCAGCACCATCTTGACACCTCTCTTGCTATCCAAACACTAAACTAATTTTAAACAACCGCCGTTTTGCAAAAAGGGTCTATACATGGCTAAGGCTAAATTTGAACGTA
>NZ_JABSOD010000042.1 GCF_013283795.1 Rheinheimera lutimaris | reverse complement strand
CTTTTGACGTCAGTTATTTTTAGGGGGTATTACCGTATAAATACATTAGTACTCTGAGAGCCGGAGTTTTGGACAAATAAAATCAAACTTATAGTCTGTTTCTGACCTGAAGCTGTCTAATCGCTACGTTAGCACCAATACCGGTTTTGAAGCTGCGCGAAAGTGAACGGCAGCATTGTGCCAAAAGCAGACGTTCATTAAATTTATTGGCAATTTAATTTAAACAGGTACGTAAAGATGTATGTAAAGTGACAATCATCTCTAAATTATTAATGCTGGCGTTCGATTAAAGAAAACTATCTAATTAAATATATGGGTGGATTGAATGCATTAAAAACTTGCATTATTGGTAGTGAGTAACTGTGGTTACTACCGCCAGCAATATGCATAGAAATGAGAAATCCGTCATGAGATACAAGTGGTGAACCACTATCACCTCCTCGTGTGCTACCACCTAAAATACGAGAAACAATTAAATTTTTCATTGTATAAACCGCAGGGGAGCCACTTGTGTGGTAAGTAAAATCGTACTCTTTAATGGTTTGAACCCATTCACAGTTAAAACTCCCGCTTTTAGCATGGAGAACATAATGAAAAGGAATTCTGTTATTCAGAGCTCCTGAAAATGTAATATTTCCGGGGCCATATCCACGAGGTATATCTTGGTAATCAGTTACATAGACGACTGCCGCATCGGCCCAATTCAAATCTGCGATTTGCTGTAAATGTCCCAGTGGAGCTATTACATTTCTGCTGTAATCATATTTGAACGTAATATTCTCACTCAGATCATGAGATATGTTAAACCTCTTAATTAGAGCAAATGTGTGAGCACAACCAAGCAAATAGAATTCATCGTACCCGTGAAATTTGACATAGCAGCATGCTGTTCCTATTTCTGCATGGCCATGACGCCTGCTTACTGTTGTGGTGCCACCAACCCCTCCTTGCAGTTTGATGGTTTTTAAAACGGAAACATCTGTGGGAACCGCATAAAATTGTCTACCTTGACTATTAAATTCGAATGATGTTAGGCAAAAATCGGGAATTAAGCCTACTTTCCTTCTATTAGTTGACCACTTGCGTTTTACAGAGAATTTCAAACATAAGTTATCTAAAAGTGTCTCTTTCTTTTCCTTTCGGCCAACGCCAATGGCAATAACATTCGGATAACTCATGAGTTTTTTGTTCTTGTTTTTTATTACTGACTCAATAACCTTTATCTTTGAATTATCATCAAGATTGTTCCAGTTATCATTTGCTTTCATTTTTATTAAACCTTACAAGTTCAATGATAATATCTGCTCTCGTATCAAATCTGACTACTGAGCCCGTACCGCCATACCCTCCTAGTAATTCTTTTTGCTTTAAGATAGGGTAAACACCTGGGACTGCATATGAAACTTTATGTATTTTTAGCAGCACAGGGATTTTTTCTATTTCTAACTTCAGCAATCTATTCTGATCAACACTTTCCGACTCTAAAATCGGGCCAACATCGTTCTCTTCTGTCTCATTTTTTTCATCAGTCAATATAGGGGCAATAAGTTGCTTATCTAGCCTTACAACATCTCTCACTAAATCAAGGGTTTCACCTATTTGGAGAAAGAAAAAGTTTGCAAGGGCACGATTATCTATTTGTGATGCAAAGTTTTCCAATAGCCAACCATTTTCAAGTGAAATTGCCATTTCTGATTTGGATAAATTTGCTTTTACATTTATTGCATACTGTTCCTCAAAATCCGGCAAATACAAAATTTTAAAATAATCGTTAACGTCTAAAACAGGTTTAGTATTAGGGTTAGAGGTTGCCAATATACTGAGCAGACCTCCTCCTGCTTTTAATGTTTCTTCAACTTTAGTTGAGCCTTTTTCAATAGGCTGTTTGCTTGTTTCATCAGATTCATTGCTGTTATTTTCATCTTTTTTCTCTGTAGGATTTTCTGGAGTGACTCCAACTGCCGGGGTGTTAACCTGAGGGACAAATAATACTTCTTTACAAGTAGGTTCTGGATAGTTAGATGACTGGTAATTTTGAACTTCAAGAGTGGGCATACTTGAGTAGATATAAGTTGAAGAAGTTTCGGAGGCAAGAAGTAAAACGATATGATATTTACCTACTAGCATTTCAGGATATACATCCTTTATTAGATATGTATAATTTTTATCTGTTAACTTTCCACCTTCAATAGGTAAATATTTGGCATTTTCGAAGTCGAAATTACCGTCATCTAATTTTCTAAGAAGTGCAATAGATTTTACTTCATCGACTTCACCAGCATCAGTAGCCTTAATATCCGCAATTTCAATGTGAAAATCAATTAATGAGCTTTTGCTACCGGTGAGCTTAATTGGAATTTCAATTTTCACACCTTTCTTAATTTCCAATCCTCTCGTCGACAAAGGGTCAATTAAGCTACCTAAGTTAATCTCATTTTGATTACCTCCAAACTCTATAAAACTTTGAGTTTGAGGATCTTCAACAATCGGATGTCTATCACAAGAGCTACCATTTTTTTGAATAAAATCAACTCCAAGAACATACTTCCCCTCAGAAGCATCAGCAATTAAACCTAAAAAGTCGAACTCACCATTGTCTTTATATAACGCTTTTGGGAGAACAATTTTTTTTGACTGGTCTGGTTTGCCATCCTTTACCTTAAGCAGGTAAATATCTCGAATATTTTCTCTTTTAACACTAGTAATAGTTTCAGTTGGATTTAGTTTAAATTTCAATCTAACAACGTTTTTTGTACTTTTGATATATTTTGTTGTCTGCTCATTCCAATCAACAAGCTTTTTTACCATCGAAAGGGGTTTAACATATGAGCCAGTCTTCGCAGGAACCCCAATAGAATTTCCCCCTGCAGGTTCACCAATAGCATTTTTACCTATTGACAAATTTGCAGTTTCACCTTCTAGTTTTATATTTCGTGCACCCTCTTTACCCAGAAAAATTCGGTTGATCGGAATGTTTTCACCAATATTATAAATAATCTTAGTTTCATCTGTATCATTCAGAAACTTAAAAGAGATTTCCTCAAGTATTTCTACGCTACTTCCATCTGGAGCCATTTTTCCATGAGCATATATTGACGAGCTTTTATAAGGAAACTCTTTACCCACAGCGATAAATGGTCTAGGCAAGTAATATCGATTTCCTTTAATAGCATCTGCCGCTTTTTGTATCGCGTATCTATCTTTAATTTCATAATCAATTGTGTTTGGAATTTTTTCTACAGTCACACTAGCGCAACCTGACAAGGCAAAAGTAATTATGATAAATAGGCTATTCTTGGCTCTGTTCACGCGTGACGTCCTTGTTGGTTAATACCTAATCAATTTAAATTAGTTAATTTTTTTTAAAAGTCAATTTACAGTATTAAATTTGTAAGGTTCATCGTTAAACCAATGCTTTAACCAAGCTTAAGATATTGATATATAGTTGGTAATAATTTTAATTGCAAAGTTTAATTGAAAACTAAAAATCAGATTTAATTGTTAACAATGTACTGGGGCATTCTATGAATGTCTTTATTTAGTTACGGCACGAAAAGTGAGGCCGCTGGGATGCTTTTGTTGCAATTCGGGATCCAATTAGCAAATCGTTAATGTCTGAATAATGGGTCGGAGCCTGAGGCATCCCCACAAAATTGCTATTTAAAACAAAAAGATGAGCTCAGAAGGAACATTCATGGCGTTCGGTGATCAGATCTATCGCCAAACAAACCTACCAAGGATACGCCATGAATGTTCTGCAAATGCTAACCCGTTTTGTCAAAACCGTCACGCCCAATATGCACAGTCAGCGCCGCCAGGCGCTTGAAGCGTGCGTGAAAAGTGCCGTGCATCAGAACAAGCTAACCATTACCCGGCTTGGCCGTGGAATTCGCGGTAAAGCTTATGAAAAACATAAGATTAAACGGGCTTACAGGCTTTGCTCTAATGGACATTTATACCGTGAACTGCCGCTGATTTATGGTGCTTTGGTTAAACTTGTCTCTACGTCGCTGCCACGGCCGGTTATTCTGGTTGATTGGTCTGATTTAGACGCCAGTCGGCGTCACTTCTTATTACGGGCGTCATTAGCGTTTGATGGTCGCTCGATAACGCTGTATGAGCAAGTCCATCCGCTATGCGGGAAAGAAAAACCGGCGGTACATCTGGCATTTCTCCAGCACCTTAAAGCCATGCTGCCAGAGCAGTGTAAACCAATAATTGTCACCGATGCCGGCTTCCGGGTGCCTTGGTTTCGGCAAGTATTAAGTTTGAATTGGGACTATGTTGGCCGCATCCGCAACCGTACCCTTTATACCCTTGATAACGGCGATAACTGGCTGCCTTGCAAAGGGCTGTATGCTCAGGCCGGGGAAACTTCCCCCTAAAAAGTAGACGCTTTTAAATTGC
>NZ_JABSOD010000041.1 GCF_013283795.1 Rheinheimera lutimaris | reverse complement strand
GGAGGGATTTGATAAAAACTCGTTCCGATATTTGGCAATCTGATGAGTAAACACACTGTATTCTTTCTCTAAAACATCTTGGGCGTTGTATGGTTAAGCCTCTCGGGCAATTAGTATGAGTTAGCTTAACGTGTCACCACGCTTCCACACCTCACCTATCAACGTTGTGGTCTCCAACGACCCTTTAGCAGACTTAAAGTCTGAGGGATGACTCATCTTGTGGCCGGCTTCCCGCTTAGATGCTTTCAGCGGTTATCCGTTCCGAACGTAGCTACCGGGCAATGCCATTGGCATGACAACCCGAACACCAGCGGTTCGTTCACTCCGGTCCTCTCGTACTAGGAGCAACTCCACTCAATCATCCAACGCCCACGGCAGATAGGGACCGAACTGTCTCACGACGTTCTAAACCCAGCTCGCGTACCACTTTAAATGGCGAACAGCCATACCCTTGGGACCGACTTCAGCCCCAGGATGTGATGAGCCGACATCGAGGTGCCAAACACCGCCGTCGATATGAACTCTTGGGCGGTATCAGCCTGTTATCCCCGGAGTACCTTTTATCCGTTGAGCGATGGCCCTTCCATACAGAACCACCGGATCACTATGACCTACTTTCGTACCTGCTCGACGTGTCTGTCTCGCAGTTAAGCTGGCTTCTACCATTACACTAACCGTACGATGTCCGACCGTACTTAGCCAACCTTCGTGCTCCTCCGTTACTCTTTAGGAGGAGACCGCCCCAGTCAAACTACCCACCAGACACTGTCCGCAATCCCGATTCAGGGACCTACGTTAGAACATCAAACATACAAGGGTGGTATTTCAAGGACGGCTCCATCAGAACTGGCGTTCCAACTTCAAAGCCTCCCACCTATCCTACACATGTAGGGTCAATGTTCAGTGCCAAGCTATAGTAAAGGTTCACGGGGTCTTTCCGTCTAGCCGCGGGTATACGGCATCTTCACCGCAATTTCAATTTCACTGAGTCTCGGCTGGAGACAGCCTGGCCATCATTACACCATTCGTGCAGGTCGGAACTTACCCGACAAGGAATTTCGCTACCTTAGGACCGTTATAGTTACGGCCGCCGTTTACCGGGGCTTCGATCAAGAGCTTCGCTTGCGCTAACCCCATCAATTAACCTTCCGGCACCGGGCAGGTGTCACACCCTATACGTCCTCTTACGAGTTTGCAGAGTGCTGTGTTTTTAATAAACAGTTGCAGCCAGCTGGTCACTGCGACTCTTCGCTGCTTACGGAGCAAGTCCTTCACAGCAAAGAGCGTACCTTCTCCCGAAGTTACGGTACTATTTTGCCTAGTTCCTTCAGCCGAGTTCTCTCAAGCGCCTTGGTATGCTCTACCTGACCACCTGTGTCGGTTTAGGGTACGGTCACCAATACCTGAAGCTTAGAGGCTTTTCCTGGAAGCATAGCGTTAACAGCTTCGTCACCGTAGTGACTCGTCTCGTATCTCAGTCTTAGACATCCGGATTTTCCTAAACGTCCAACCTACATACTTTCACGCGGACTACCAACGCCGCGCCTGCCTAGCTTTCTCCGTCCCCCCATCGCAGTATTGGCCGGTACAGGAATATTAACCTGTTTCCCATCGACTACGCCTTTCAGCCTCGCCTTAGGAGCCGACTCACCCTACCCTGATTAGCATGGGATAGGAACCCTTGGTCTTTCGGCGGGGAAGTTTTTCACTCCCCTTATCGTTACTCATGTCAGCATTCGCACTTCTGATACCTCCAGCCATCCTCCCGGACAACCTTCACAGGCTTACAGAACGCTCCTCTACCACTTGTGCAAGCACAAGTCCGCAGCTTCGGTGAATGATTTAGCCCCGTTACATCTTCCGCGCAGGCCGACTCGACTAGTGAGCTATTACGCTTTCTTTAAAGGGTGGCTGCTTCTAAGCCAACCTCCTAGCTGTCTATGCCTTCCCACATCGTTTTCCACTTAATCATTACTTTGGGACCTTAGCTGGCGGTCTGGGTTGTTTCCCTTTTCACGACGGACGTTAGCACCCGCCGTGTGTCTCCCGAGTAGTACTCATTGGTATTCGGAGTTTGCATGGGGTTGGTAAGTCGGGATGACCCCCTAGCCCAAACAGTGCTCTACCCCCAATGGTATTCGCTCGAGGCGCTACCTAAATAGCTTTCGAGGAGAACCAGATATCTCCGGGCTTGATTAGCCTTTCACTCCGATCCACAAGTCATCCCCATCTTTTTCAACAGATGTGGGTTCGGTCCTCCAGTTAGTGTTACCCAACCTTCAACCTGCTCATGGATAGATCGCCCGGTTTCGGGTCTACACCCTGCAACTATTCGCCCAGTTAAGACTCGGTTTCCCTACGGCTCCCCTATTCGGTTAACCTCGCTACAGAATGTAAGTCGCTGACCCATTATACAAAAGGTACGCAGTCACACCACGAAGGTGCTCCCACTGCTTGTACGTACACGGTTTCAGGTTCTATTTCACTCCCCTTACAGGGGTTCTTTTCGCCTTTCCCTCACGGTACTGGTTCACTATCGGTCAGTCAGGAGTATTTAGCCTTGGAGGATGGTCCCCCCATGTTCAAACAGGATACCACGTGTCCCGTCCTACTCGTTTTCACTGTAAAAGCATTGTCGTGTACGGGGCTATCACCCTGTATCGCTGGCCTTTCCAGACCATTCCACTAACACTAATACAGCTTAAGGGCTACTCCGCGTTCGCTCGCCGCTACTAACGGAATCTCGGTTGATTTCTTTTCCTCGGGGTACTTAGATGTTTCAGTTCTCCCGGTTTGCCTCCCAACACTATGTATTCATGTTGGGATAGTGCATAAATGCACTGGGTTTCCCCATTCGGATATCTGCGGGTCTAACGCCTCTTACCGGCTTCCCACAGCTTTTCGCAGGTTAGTACGTCCTTCATCGCCTCTGACTGCCAAGGCATCCACCGTGTACGCTTATTCACTTAACCATACAACCCCAAAATGTCTTCAGAATCATACAGTGTGTTTAAGGTTCACAAATAAATATTGTTACCTTGTTTTTTACTACTATCAGCTTGCCAAATTGTTAAAGAGCAGTTTGAGATTAAACTCAAATATAAACACTTAAGCCTAAGCGCTTATATTTGAATTTTCAGAGCAGGTTTCTTAAACCAGAAGNNNAAGAACTTGTCTTTGAGTTTTCAAACAGTAAATTACTTAAAAGTAATGGTGGAGTTAAGCGGGATCGAACCGCTGACCTCCTGCGTGCAAGGCAGGCGCTCTCCCAGCTGAGCTATAACCCCAATCTGGTTGGTCTGAGTAGACTCGAACTACCGACCTCGCCCTTATCAGGGGCGCGCTCTAACCACCTGAGCTACAGACCAATTTTAACGCAACATTCGCCGCGCAAAACTGTTTGCTCTATCTCATGCAATCAATCATCTGTGTGAACACTTATAACTTCNTGCAAGGCAGGCGCTCTCCCAGCTGAGCTATAACCCCATACAATATGGTACATTCGTTGTCAGGCCAGGCGCAGTGAACCGAAGCATACTTAAAGTATGTGAGGGTCGCTGCAACAACGCCTGGCGGCGAATTGGTTGGTCTGAGTAGACTCGAACTACCGACCTCACCCTTATCAGGGGTGCGCTCTAACCACCTGAGCTACAGACCAGCCGTAACCGCAATGGTTCTTACTGTTTGCTCTACGTTACAATCAATCATCTGTGTGAACACTTATAACTTCAATTCACGTTAGGTAAGGAGGTGATCCAACCGCAGGTTCCCCTACGGTTACCTTGTTACGACTTCACCCCAGTCATGAATCACAAAGTGGTAAGCGCCCTCCCGAAGGTTAAGCTACCTACTTCTTTTGCAACCCACTCCCATGGTGTGACGGGCGGTGTGTACAAGGCCCGGGAACGTATTCACCGTGACATTCTGATTCACGATTACTAGCGATTCCGACTTCATGGAGTCGAGTTGCAGACTCCAATCCGGACTACGATACGCTTTATGAGATCCGCTCACTGTCGCCAGCTTGCCTCCCTCTGTACGTACCATTGTAGCACGTGTGTAGCCCTACTCGTAAGGGCCATGATGACTTGACGTCGTCCCCACCTTCCTCCGGTTTATCACCGGCAGTCTCCCTAGAGTTCCCACCATTACGTGCTGGCAACTAAGGATAAGGGTTGCGCTCGTTGCGGGACTTAACCCAACATTTCACAACACGAGCTGACGACAGCCATGCAGCACCTGTCTTACGGTTCCCGAAGGCACAATCGCATCTCTGCAATCTTCCGTAGATGTCAAGAGTAGGTAAGGTTCTTCGCGTTGCGTCGAATTAAACCACATGCTCCACCGCTTGTGCGGGCCCCCGTCAATTCATTTGAGTTTTAATCTTGCGACCGTACTCCCCAGGCGGTCTACTTAGTGCGTTAGCTGCGCTACTCACAGTACAAGACCACGAACAGCTAGTAGACATCGTTTACGGCGTGGACTACCAGGGTATCTAATCCTGTTTGCTCCCCACGCTTTCGCACCTGAGCGTCAGTATTGTGCCAGGGGGCCGCCTTCGCCACTGGTATTCCTCCAAATCTCTACGCATTTCACCGCTACACTTGGAATTCTACCCCCCTCTCACATACTCTAGCATGCCAGTTTTGAATGCAATTCCCAGGTTGAGCCCGGGGCTTTCACATCCAACTTAACATACCGCCTACGTGCGCTTTACGCCCAGTAATTCCGATTAACGCTTGCACCCTCCGTATTACCGCGGCTGCTGGCACGGAGTTAGCCGGTGCTTCTTCTGCGGGTAACGTCAAAATGCTGTGCTATTAACACAACACCCTTCCTCCCCGCTGAAAGTGCTTTACAACCCGAAGGCCTTCTTCACACACGCGGCATGGCTGGATCAGGCTTGCGCCCATTGTCCAATATTCCCCACTGCTGCCTCCCGNCCCTTCCTCCCCGCTGAAAGTGCTTTACAACCCGAAGGCCTTCTTCACACACGCGGCATGGCTGGATCAGGCTTGCGCCCATTGTCCAATATTCCCCACTGCTGCCTCCCGTAGGAGTCTGGACCGTGTCTCAGTTCCAGTGTGGCTGATCATCCTCTCAAACCAGCTAGGGATCGTCGCCTTGGTGAGCCATTACCCCACCAACCAGCTAATCCCATATAGGTGCATCCGATAGCATGTGGCCCGAAGGTCCCACACTTTGGTCCGTAGACATTATGCGGTATTAACAGTCGTTTCCAACTGGTATCCCCCTCTATCGGGCAGCTCCCTATACATTACTCACCCGTCCGCCGCTAGGTCCGAAAACCCCGCTCGACTTGCATGTGTTAGGCCTGCCGCCAGCGTTCAATCTGAGCCATGATCAAACTCTTCAATTAAAGTTCTTTCTGTCACCGAAGTGACGCTCAGTCTTACTGACTTAAAACATTTCTGTATAAGCCACTCAACCGATAAATTTCATTTCTCGTGAAATCCATCATAAGTGCCCACACAGATGATTGATTGCTAATTGTTAAAGAGCGTGC
>NZ_JABSOD010000040.1 GCF_013283795.1 Rheinheimera lutimaris | reverse complement strand
TGGTGTCCGGTTTTATTAGACCACTACAAAGTTGCAAAATTGCATCCAGTCTAGGCTTGTAGCTGTTTGTAAATCAAGCATTTTAAACTTGTAGCAGGTTTGAGCCAGCAACTTGCGAGTGGGGCACCTGCAAGTTGTTGATAAAAAACTCAAGTGTAATTACCGGTGCTTTAACCCGTTATATTTATCAGGTTTTATGGCCGGTGTATTGGCGGTGTTATTTGTCGAACGGTATTGAGGTAGGGGGTAGTTAAGCAGGCGGCGCTGCCGCCTGCTGCTTAGCTTAGAAACTACATTTATTAACGCCGGCGTTGGCCAATACGTGGGCTTTTACCTGGTTGGTGGGTAACAGGTTAAAGCTGTACGGCAGGTTTAGCACTGCGGTGGGTTGTACATTTGGCCCGGCGATAATGCCGTCGCCAGGGTACTCCTGCCAGGTAATATTGCTAAAGCTGTTACCGCGGGTATCCCAGTAGCCGTAGCCGCTGGAGTAAAACGACACGATCGGGTTTTTCGCGTTTTCAAACACATTGTTTTCAATGCGGATTACTGCACCCATACGGCTGTTAATGCCGGTGTCCTGAATGTCGTTGTAATAGTTATTATAAATATGGCCCTGGCCGAAACGGAACAACGGCAAGCGCGAATTTACCTTATGCCAGTAGTTATGGTGAAAGGTAATACGGCGGTTGTAGTTGTCGGAGTCACTGCTGCCCCAGAGTGAGGTTTTCCAGCTGTCGTGCAGGTAGTTGTAAGAAATAGTTACGTTATCCACGTCTTTTTTACCGCTGATCAGCTCGTCGTAAAAATCTTTACCCACATTCAGGCTGTTGTAGATTTCGTTGTGATCAATCCAGATATTACGCGCCGGACCTTCAATGGTTATGGCGTCTTTATCGCCGGTATTGACGTAACGCAGTTTAAGGTTACGGATAATTACGTTATTAGCGCGGAAAATTTTAATACCAATACCGTCGAACAGCGCATTATTGCCAACGCCGATAATGCTGACATTATCCATATCTTTAATATCAAATTTACTTACCCCGCCGGAATTGCCTGGCGTAATAGTGCCGTTAACGCGAATGGTAAGTGGCCGGTTTAAATCACGATTTTGCAGTGCTGACACTATTTGGGCGCCGCTGCTTACTGTTACGGTTACTGCATTGCTGCCACTGCCTCCGCTGGTGCCGCCGTTTAGCGAGGCATAACCTTGTGGCGTGGCGGCACAAGAGGTGATTGGGCCGGGCTCACCCGGATCGGTAGGGTCTGTCGGGTCAGTAGGGTCGGTTGGATCCGTCGGGTTGCCGCCGGTATTCAGATACACTTCAAACTCGGCGATGCGTGCGGCACTGTTGGCGCTGAGAATTTCCAGGTTAAGTTTTTTGGTGCTGACGGTGCTGAAATTAACCGTTCTGTTGCTGCCAATGCTGCTGCCGCTGGCCAGTACGGCGCCGTTGTCATTGTTTACCAAACGCCAGCCGGTAACACTATTGCCTTGCTCACGCAGTACAACCTGGTTTGCGCTGACAGCGCTGCTCCATTTTACCGAGACCCGCTGGCCGTTGTTGCCGGAGGCCTGCCAGTAGCTTTGCAGGTCGGCGTCTTTTACATCGCCGTAGCTGGTGCCGCTGGCTTTGCCGGAGCCGTCAGCGCCGGCACCCGGGCCGGTAATGGCCAGGTTATTGGCTTGCGCTGCTGCGCAAAATGCCAGTGCAGTAGCCAGCACTGATAAGCGAATTGATTTGCTGTATTGCATTTGTCTTATCCTCTGTTGATTTCTTGTTATTGCCCTGCGGTAACAGCGAGGGCCGGTTAAGCCTGCAACAGGGTGTTGCCGCTGGCTATTCCATATCTGGAACTGTGGGCGGATATCAAAATTTTACGTCGGCGCTAAGCGCAAGGTATTGATCTTACTCTGTAAATTAAATGTGGCTTTTTGGCGTGTAATAAATTTATCAGCAGGTTTTTTAGCGTTCAGCCTCTGCAACAGATTGATCCGCTGCATGGCTGACATACAATAGCGGCGGGCTATTTCCCGGTGCAGTAAGTTTTGAGGTGCAACATGACAAGTGAAGCGGTAGCAGGGCTGCCATCAGTGCGGCAGCGGATAACGGCGTTTATTGAACACCGTAGCGTACAGCGCATTTTGCTGGCGCTTATTTTAATTAATGCCGTTACCTTAGGTATGGAAACGATGCCGGCGCTGATGGCTGTGGCCGGGCCGGCGATCCATTTGCTGGATAAAACCATTTTGGCCGTGTTTGTGCTGGAAATACTGCTGCGGCTGTATGCACACCGGCTGGCATTTTTTAAAGATGCCTGGAGCGTATTTGATTTTGCGGTGGTATCTATCGCGTTGTTGCCGGCCAGCGGGCCCTTCTCTGTGTTACGTGCGCTGCGGGTATTGCGGGTACTGCGGGTGCTTACCTTTGTGCCGTCGATGCGCAAAATTGTCGGCGCGCTGATGCAGTCGCTTAACGGCATGCTGTCTATCGCCATGGTGCTGGGGTTGGTGTATTACGTGGCGGCGGTAATGGTAACCAAGCTGTTTGGTGAGGCCTTCCCGGAGTGGTTCGGCAGTTTGGGCGCGTCCTTATATACGCTGTTTCAGGTAATGACGCTGGAAAGCTGGTCGATGGGCATCGCGCGGCCGGTAATGGAGCAATTCCCCTATGCCTGGCTGTTCTTTGTGCCGTTTATTCTGATTGCAACTTTTACCATGCTCAACCTGTTTATTGCCGTAATAGTAAACGCGGTACAAAGCATGCATGATGAGGAACATAAGGCAGAACACGATGCCGGGCAGGCGACGCAGCAACAATTACTGTTACAGATGCAGCAGCTGCAACAGGAGCTACAGCAGCTGCGGCATGAACTTAAACAACCTACTGCAGAATAAAGTCTTCTAACGATTGGCCGGTTAAGCGGCCAATTTGCATAAACATATAGATGATCGCACCCATCAGCATAACCATGGTGGGTAGCACAATAACCGGGTAGCTTAACCAGGTCATGCGGCCCAGCTCTTCAGCGTAGGCGGTAGTGCCGGGCTGGCTAACCACAATGGCTTTGGCCAGAATGTAATTGAGTACCGCCGACAAAAAGAACGACGCGGCCACTATATAGCCGGCTCGGCCCATGCGCTGGTTAAACAGCGCGCTGTTGTTTTGTGCTGCCAGCGCCTGTTCCAGCTTGGGCATATCCAACAGCTCGGGGTTAATCAGTAGCTTTTTCACCAGCGGGTAAGGTGTGTACTGGCTTATCAACACAATAATGCCGATTAACGCCGGGATCAGCGCTTCTTTAATAGCGATATAAGAGGGCGGCAGCTGCAGCAGGCTGATACCACCGGTAAGCAGTACGCTGATAATACCTAAGATAGAAAAAAAGTTTACCTTGCCCGACTGCTTTAACTCCCACGCCCCGAACAACAGTGGAAACGCTAATGCTATTACCACAGCCCATACCGGCCCCAGCGCGTCTTCGCTGCTAAAGCGGCTGAGAATAACGGCAGGGATCACCACGTTAAGCAGTAAGTTAGTTATAAAACCTGATTTTTTCTTTTTCTCTGGCGCAGTCATGGTGTTTCCCGGTTAACAAACTACGCCGCGCAGTATAGCAACTAAGCACGCGCGGCCGGTAGACTATCGTGTGGTTTAACCCGGTTGGCCGAATAAGCCGGCCAGAGCGGCGCGGTGGCGGCGCGACATGGTTAAGCTGGTGCCGCATTTTAACATCACTTCGGCGTCACCTTTGTCGCCCGGCCGTAATTCCACAATGTCACTTTTACGCACGATAGACGAGCGGTGAATACGGGCAAACAGCGCCGGGTCCAGCTTGCTTTCGATGGCGGCCATAGTATCGCGCAGCAGATAGCTTTTTTGCTGTGAATAAACATGAATATCGACATAGTTACCGGCGCTTTCAATCCAGCTGATATCACTGACATCGACAATACGTAAGCGGCCCGGATCGCGGATGGTTATCCGGTCAAGGTAGGTTGTCTCCGGTTCCACCGCTGCAGCAGCCGGACTGCTGAGCCGATGAATAATTTTACCGCAAGCTTTAAGCAAGGCTTGCTGAAAGCGCTCAGCGCTGAAGGGTTTAAGCAGGTAGTCAACCGCACTGAGCTCAAAAGCCGTAATAGCGTGTTCGGCATAGGCGCTGCAAAAAATCACTGCCGGTTTATTGGCCAACTGGCGCAACACATTCAGGCCGTCGAGGCCCGGCATCTGAATATCAAGAAAAATAATGTCCGGCTGATGCAGTTGAGCCAGGCGTAATGCTTCAGTGCCGTTATCGGCTTCTGCAGTAATTTCAAATTGTTGCTGCTTGCTCAGCAGGTGTCGTATGCCAGCCCTGGCTAAAGGTTCGTCGTCCACTATTAAACAGCTTAGTTTCATATCCGACTCGAAGAAAAATGCAACGCACAGCAGCTCTGACCGGGATGAAGAGTATCAGTTCCCCGCTGTACGGGGCTAAAAGGGCGCGCAGTGTAGCAAAACAAAGTTGCCGGCGGCACCTTGTCTACGGTGTACAAACGGCATTTCGTCGCAAAAAATTTGCCATGGTTGCATCTGCATTTCACTTGAAGTCGGGAATATCCCTTCCAGCACGAAATACCACCCACTGGTGTAATTGTTATTGAATTGGGTACTAGCTAAGACTAGCGTCAATCGGGGAGCTGAAAAGTTCCCTAAAAATAACAATTAATTAAGTTACAACTGCTTTGCAGTGTCCAGAGGGAAAATATGAAAAAAAATAAACTAACTGCGGCTATGCGCTATGCACTTTTGGCATCGCCACTGGCTTTATATAGTGTTATCGGTACGGCGACTGCGGCAGAGCAGGAAGAAGTACAACGGGTAGAGCGTATTGAAGTTACCGGTTCGCGTATTAAACGGATTGGTGAAATGGCACCAACGCCGGTTACGGTAATTACCGGTGATAATCTGGTAAGTGCCGGCGTGGTAAACGTTGCAGATTTACTGCATAAAATGCCTAACACCTTAGTGGGCTTGTCGCCGGAAACGACAAACAACAGTGTGTTTGCCAGCGGTTTAAATAACACTGATTTACGTGGCTTGGGAGCCAGTCGTACTTTGGTACTGGTTAATGGCCGTCGCTTTGTCGCGGGCGCGCCGGGCAGCAGTGCAGTTGATTTAAACAATATTCCTACTGCGATGGTCGAACGTATTGAAATTACCACCGGCGGAGCTTCTGCGGTTTATGGCTCTGACGCAGTTGCTGGCGTAGTTAACATTATTACCAAAAAGACCTTTGATGGTGTCTCTGTTGATGTGTCAACAACGCGGCCAACTCAAAGTGGCGGTGAGGAAGAGTATGCTTCGTTAACATTTGGCTCTGATGTGGGTAAGGCCACTTTTGTAACTAACCTGAGCTTTTCTAAGCAAGGCCAGATCTCATTCATGGATCGCGATTACTTACGTGATGCACCTATTGCTGTGGAAAACCCTGATTTTGTAGCAGATGACCCGAACAGCCCACAGCGTGTTGTGTGGGGTTATGGCGAGCAAGTTTTGGCGGCATACAGTAAAACCGGTACTTTTGTCTCAGGTGGAACACGTTATTCTTTTGCTGATGACGGCACTGTGCGGCCAATGCAGCTGGGCGAGGCATTGCCCCCGTTGGTGGGTGGTCGGGTAGATTATTTAGGCGGAGAGGGCTACAGCTTTGCTGAAAACTCTTTTATGCGAACGCCGTTAGAGCGCATTAACTTCGTTACCAATATGAATTACGAGATTAGTGACAATCATAGTATGTCGATGGAGCTGAATCTATCGCGTTCACAAGCTTACGGTGAAAGCTCTCCGGCGTTTATGCAATATCGTGTAAAAGCAGATAATGCGCTATTGTCCCCGGCCGCACAACAATTGGTGCAAGCTGCCACAACGGTAAATACAAGCGGCGTTAGCGTCGGCCCTGTGATGGGCTATCTGGCCTCTGACTTTGGTAACCGGCAGTACAGCCAGGACAGAACCCTGGCACGTATTTCTCTGGGTTTTGAAGGCTATCTGACGGACAACTGGTCTTATGATATTTATGCCGCTACAGGCCGTGTGCAGGCTGACACTGAATGGTACGGCGAGATGTTCGAACAACGTTTCTACGACGCTATTGACGCTGTTGTTGATACCAATGGTGATATAGTTTGCCGTGATAACATTGCCCGTGCAAACGGCTGTTTGCCTTTAAATATATATGGCCGTGGTATCTATGACCAGGATGCTTATGATTGGGTGTCTACCGACGCCATACGCCGCGCTTCCATTAGCCAATCTGTAGTTTCGGCTACCCTTAGTGGTGATTTGTACGAATTACCTGCAGGTTTTATCGCGGCAGCGTTTAGTGCCGAGTATCGCAAAGAAGCAGCTGACAGCCTGCCGGATCCGGCGATGCGTGCCGGCCTATTGTTTAATAACCAATCACAACCGCTGAAAGGTAGCTTTGATGTGGCTGAAGTCTCAGCAGAGTTATCGGTGCCGCTGCTTGCTGATGTCGCTTTTGCTAAAACGTTGACCTTTGAAACGGCAGTGCGCTTTATGGATTACTCCACTTCTGGCAACGATAGCGCCTGGAAGCTGGGTTTAAATTGGGAAGTGAATGACGAGCTACGCGTTCGCTTAAACACCGCGAAGTCAGTGCGCGCGCCTAATATTGGCGAATTGTATAACCCAAGAAGTCAAACTTTCCGCTCTATGACTGACCCATGTGCGGTTAGCCAGCGCGATGGTTTAAACTCACAGTATAAAGAGACTATTCTGGCAAATTGTGCGGCTGCAGGTGTACCGGCAGATTTTGAACCATCTACAGAATGGAAGGGGTCAACCCGTCCGGGCTTTATTGTGGGTAATCCTGACCTGACAAATGAAGTGGCCAAAGACATTACCATTGGTTTTGTTTACACCCCGGCATTTCTGGATGGCTTTGGCTTAACGGTCGACTACTGGAAGTTTGAGCTGACAGATGTGATCAACAGCTTTGACGGGCCAGATGTGTTGAAGTATTGTTACCAATCTTCATCGTTAGATAACCAGTTCTGTCCTTTATTAGAGCGTGATGCAGATACTTTTGAGGTAACCAATTACTTTGAGAAGCCTTTCAACTCAGCATCGCGTAACGTAGAAGGTGTGGACTTGGAAGCTTCTTATCGTTTCGGTACGGAAGTAGGCGATTTTAACCTGCGTTTAATCAGTACTTACACCAGCAAATATAATACTAATCCAACAGGTTTTGCTGATGACTTGATTGATGAACTGGGTGAAATGAAACGGCCTGAATGGAAGCATCGTTTTACCACGGAATATAGCTATAATGATTTCTCTGCAGTACTGAGTATGAACCATCGCTCAGCTACGGTTACCAGCAATGATTGGTCACCAAAGGCGAACAATTATAACGATATTCCGTCTTACACTGTGTTTGATTTAACGGCACGGTATAACCTGACAGATGCATTGCAGGTACGTGGTGGGGTATTAAACATGTTTGACCGTAACCCGCCGCGCTTGCCAAGTGCTTACAACAACGGTGAAGCGTTTGATGTTATTGGTCAGCGTGTCACCTTAGGTGTTAACTATCAGTTCTGATTAGGGCTTTAGTTAAAAAGGTTAAAAGGCTTCCTTACGGAAGCCTTTTTTATTGTCGGCCTTAAACCACCTCCTATGGAG
>NZ_JABSOD010000004.1 GCF_013283795.1 Rheinheimera lutimaris | reverse complement strand
CTACTTTTGACGTCAGTTATTTTTAGGGGGTATTACCTTATAAAGACCATATCTACAAGAATTTAGGATATTAGCGTGAGCATGGACGAACAGGATTTTCCAGCGCTATATAACTCTGCGGATAGCGCTTCTTTGAAAGCGCAAAACGATTATTTCAATGCTCTAAAACTTTATCTTTTCCTGTTAATTTTGGCAGCGTTCGTATCTTTTGCATATCCATCAAATGTTTATGCTGCAATAGGCTCTGTATCACTTTTCCTGGTTACATTAGGTATTTTGATTTGGCTGAAAGTCCAAAAACCAGAAGACATTTGGTATAACGGACGCGCTGTCGCTGAGTCCGTCAAGACTCGTACCTGGCGGTGGGTTATGAAAGCAGAACCGTACAATAAAGACGTTTCAGAAGATCAAGCAAAAAGAGAGTTTCTAAATGATCTGAAAGCTATTCTTAGTCAAAACAGGTCGTTATCTCATTTCCTAGAATGGACTCCGGATCTTGGTGAAGCAATCTCTGAAAAAATGGTGACTACTCGAGGAAGTCCTTGGTCTAAACGACTAGAAATATACGTTAAAGACAGAATAGATAATCAATCACATTGGTATTCCAAAAAGTCTCAACTTAATAAGCGCTTAGCTAAACGCTGGTTTGTGTTTTCAATAATTTTGCACTCATTAGCAATTCTATTACTTCTTTATAGAATTAAAGAGCCAACAAGCGAACTGCCAATAGAAGTTGTTGCTACTGCTGCAAGTGCTGTTTTAACGTGGGTGCAAGCTAAAAAACACAACGAACTGAACTCTTCCTACGCACTTGCCGCTCACGAGATTGTTTTGATAAAAGGTGAATCCGTATCCGTACAAGAGGAGTCCCACCTTTCTGAATTTGTTATCAATAGTGAATCAGCCTTTTCAAGAGAGCACACTCAATGGACAGCGCGAAAAATCGTATAACTAGCGGCTGCAGAGTTAGGGAGATAAAGATCTGGCCTCGCCACCACTTTTGTTAGTGATAGAGCACGGTGTTAATGTCCCGAGTTACCCATGATCAGTAGNGGCTGCAGAGTTAGGGAGATAAAGATCTGGCCTCGCCACCACTTTTGTTAGTGATAGAGCACGGTGTTAATGTCCCGAGTTACCCATGATCAGTAGACACCTTCTATAGTTAGGTATCTTACCTGACACTGAGGTGCAAGATGGCTAGACATAAAACCCAGGCGTACTCAGAAGAGTTTCGCCGTGAAGCTGTAAGACTGTCTGATCTACCCGATAAAACAGCCACGGCTGTTGCTCAGGAATTGGGCATTCATCCCAATCAGATTTACAACTGGCGAGCCCAGTTTAACCGCTTGTCTGATAAGCAGTTTAACAGCTTGAATGGGGTGGATTATTCAAAGGAAGAGATAAAAAATCAGTTCGCTGAAACGCGGGCTGGTTTATGACGCTGCAGCTAAAAGAATAGAAGGTCTTATATGATATTTAAATAGGGACCGGCATATTTAGTTGAGTAGTGAGTATCTTTTATTTTCTCCGCCAGAGATTAGCAGATAAGTCGTTCCAGCGCTGTTTTCTGCTAAAAAATCTTCCAAAGTCGAGCTTTAAATTTTTAAGGAATATAATGAGTATTGAAGTCAAGGTCCCTGTGTTGCCAGATGGGGTGAATCCAGACGAGGTTTTTATATCTAAGGTTTATGTTAAGAAAGGTGAGGAGGTAAGACGAGATGATGTTTTGTTTGATGTTGAAACAGATAAGGTTATTCTAGAGGTGGTTGCTCCTGAAAATGCAGTAATTGACAATATTAAAGTGATTGAGGGGCAGCCTATCCAGTCCGGTCAGGTTGTAATTATTTTAAATAAATTGATACTTGAATCCGAGGGGCAAGGAAAGCAACAGGCGTTTATCAATAGTAATACTTTAGATAAAGTGTTTTTGGTTCATGGTCACGACGAAGCTGCAGTTCAGCAGGTTGCTCGTAGTTTAGAAAAGCTGGGCTTAGAAGTTATTATATTGCATGAGCAAATAAATGAAGGTAAAACGATTATTGAGAAATTTGAACATTTTTCAAAAAAAACCGGTTTTGCGGTTGTGTTAATGACACCAGACGATGTTGGGGGGGTGAACTCACAAAACTTATCTCATAGAGCTAGGCAAAATGTTGTATTAGAGCTCGGGTATTTTGTAGGTTTGTTTGGACGCGACAGAGTTTTTATTTTGAAGAAAGAAAATGTTGAAATTCCTTCGGATTACATGGGCGTTGTTTATACAAGTATGGATGTGAACGGAGGTTGGAAGTTATCTCTTGCTAAAGAAATTCACAATGCTGGATTGCTAATTGATTTGAGTAAAGTGGTTTTGATGTGATTATTGTGTAAGTGTATGGTTGTGAATGTTTTTTAATAATTAGCTTGGGTTTGAAAGTCTAGATTTTACTTATTTAATATTTTCGCTGTAAAATTTATTCGTAGTGGATGTCAGCTATCAAGGGAGATTTTGTTTTCGTGGATGATGTATTGACACCGGTTGTTGTAACGATTGGCGTAGCAATGAATGTCGCAGCCTTACTTGTAACCTACAACAAGATTATGAGTTTCAAAGGTGAAAAAGCGAAAGAACTCCATGGGCGATTTGCTCTGGTTAAAAAGCTTGCATGCGACCTGGAGGAAAATTATTCGGAAATACTTATTATTTTGAGCGGCATTACCAGAGCTGACTTAACCATCGATGAGATACGGTGGTTTATTAATGAGCCACGAGCATTTTTGAAACTTGAGACTTATGGTCGAGTATCAGGTCGCTATTGCAAGATTGATCTTGATAAAGGTGAGTTCTCTTTAACAGAGAGAGTTTCGACGTTTAAGAAACGTTTGGTTGAACGTGGCAAGATTTTGGGTTTCAGTCTTGGATTGTTATCACTAATATCCACCATTTGGTATTTGGTGATAATAAACGTTGAATCAGAAGTTATGGTCTATTTGGCTGTTAGTCTTTGGTTTGTATACTTTATGTTGTTGATGTGGGGCGGGAATTTTCTACTAACGACTTTAAGTAGAGCTAAACAGTTATCCGGTAAACCATAAGTACCAATCCCTCAGGGGCAGGTCTTGCTTTTTGCCACTCAAAAAAGCAGCACAGAGACGCTGATAACTTCCGTTTAAATGTACCGCCAAGACATTAAACAAACATTGCAGCCGGTATACCAAACCGCTTGGATAATGCCCTGATATGACCAAGCGTTAGCGAGCGCTTGCCGCTGAGTATTTGCGATACCAGCGATTTACCGCCGATCTCCTGCTGAAAATCACTTTGCGTAAGGCCGTGCTGATCTATCAGCAGCCGCAGCATGGCTATGCCCGGGTCTAAATCTTCTATCCGCTGATTAAACGCCTTAAAACGTTCTGCGGTTTCTTCGTACTGTTGCAGCACCGGAAACAGCAAGTCTATCAGCACTTGGTTAGCATTGTAGTCTTCAACCAACTCGTCCATTAACGCCAGCAGTTCATCATATTGCTGATCAGAAGTAATTCCCTGCACCCACGGCATAACCCGGGTGATCTGCTGCGATAAGGACTTTATTGCCTGAACATCTAACATAATCGGCTCCTTAATTCCGGCTTTGGTTTCGGTACTGCGCCGCAATTGTGCAAGGTTTACAAATAGTAAACCTGAATTAATCCAACCTCCAATGTTTTTATCTGTGTGTACAGCTAATGGCCTATTTACACAACTGACCTTCCAGAAGAGTGAGAATCACTACACAAAGAGAAAATCGCGATTGGTCAGAGTGATTTCATTAACTGATTTATTTTCTATTACTAAAACTAAAATATTTATTTAAATCATAAATAAAGCGGATAGTAAATTTTATAGATTGCAGATTAGAATAAAAAATAACGTCTTATTTATTGAATTTTTAAAAATGCGTGCTAATACATAACGACTGCTCCAACTATTTAACTGTCCAGTAAATTGGCTTAAATGATGAGGAAATAACATGGATGTTCAATGCCTGTCTGTAGGGCCGATTGTCGGCCATACATCTCCACACTACGTTCGGATTTTTGGTCGTGCTGAGTTTTCTATTGATGGTGGTAGGCCGAGAAAAGCTCATGGTGTTGTGAGGTATAGAAAATTGGGAAGTCGGAATTTTGCTAAACCCATGTATTTCAAAATGAATCCAAATTTTGATATGACAGGTGTAATTGTTATATCCGGGCTGGACGAGAACTCTAAATATCAATATCAATTAGGCTGGTTTTATTCCGATGTTGATACCGTTGATATCAATGTAGACAAAGTGCTTGAATGGAAAAAAATTGAGGTTGCTGAATTTAAAACTGCTTCTTCAAGCCTGACAGAGCCAAGGTCGCTTGTCTTCGGCTCATGTCGATATGTACTGCGTCTGTTTGGCGGTCTATGGTGGGATGATCGGGGCGACAAAGTTTTCAAGTCAATCCTTGAGCAATCAAAAACAGGCGAAACTATTGATCAGTTAATCATGTGTGGCGATCAAATATATGCAGATGATTTGAATGTGTTAGGGGCAGACGATTGTATAGATGAATACAACAAAAGATATCAAAAAATTCTAACAACACCAAATCTTCGCAAACTTATGTCGCAAGTTCCAACGTACATGATGCTGGATGATCACGAAATTGAAGATAATTGGCCTGAATCTGCAGATTCCCGCGATTGGGTTAAAAAATTTCCCGCAGCGATTCAATCATTTGCTACTTACCAGTCAAGCCATAGCCCACTATTTGATCTTAATGGTAGTCGAATTAGCGGAACGCCAACCCACCTTTGGTATCAGTATACCGATGGCTGTTGTGAGTTCTTTGTAACTGATTGCCGGACAGAAAGGTGCCTGAATCCAAAAAGCTTTGAAATGATAGGTCCGAGGCAAAAGCATGAGCTTCTACAATGGCTTACCAATGGTAGTGGTATGGTAAAAATTATAGTAACAAGCGTCCCGCTATACGAGTCAGAATCTTCTGATAAGTGGCATGGGTTTATCAGCCAAAGAGATGAGATTTTAGAATGCATTCGCACAAACTCCGTATCAAAAGTTGTGTTTTTGTCCGGTGATGTTCATGCCTGCATGGCTTCTCAACTCGATTTAGGTAACGGAGTGAAAGTAACCTCTATAGTGTCATCTGCCTTTTTCTGGCCGTATCCACATCCAAATAGAAGAGATTTCAAACTGAGTGGAAATATTAAGACATCTACTACCAACAGTTACAAAGTTATCAATGCCAGCGATGTATACCCTAAAGATGCGTTTACTAAACTCGATGTTTCAGTTGATAAAGTCGGGATTAAATTTATTTGCAGGAAAGGATTTAAGCTTGGAATTTTGAATTTTGAATTTTGAATTTTGAATTTTTCTGAAATTTTGGGTTGAAGAGAGTTGTTTATAGTGAGCTTGTATTTAAAATGTTGTGATTCCGAGTTTTTTGTAGTGATTTTGAGTGGCTAAATAATGAGGTTAACTATGGGGCAGGAAGTCAAGTCGACAAATGATAGAGTAGTCGAACTAGTGAAATCAAAACAAAAAAGCTATAAATCAAGAGCATACTTTTGGCTGTTATTACATTATTTATTAGGGGTTTTATCGGCATCTCTGGCTGCTGTTCTTGCTAGCGGAGCTATCAATGAGCCGTCTTGTGAGCAGCTCATTGCACTTGCTGTAGCTATCTCAGCAGGGGTTTCAACCTTTTTGAGACCAGATGCAAGAGCAAAACAGTTCAATGCCGCACGTAGTTTGCTTAGACGAGCACGAAATCAGCATGATTTTGATAACCACCCGTTAACCAAAGCGTTGAATGATGCAGATGAAATAATATCCGCAGAATAATGTCCGCGATTCGCTCACAGCAATTATTCCGTTTAGGTCTGTAGCTTTATACCGTGCCACAGAAGCTGACTTCCCTATTTTAGTCGAGAGCTACAGCCTTTATCTGTGCATATACCTGCTGGCCTACCTGCAAGCCCAAGCGTTCTACCGATTGTTTGGTGAGCAATGCCTGCAGTGGCTGGCCCTCCAGATTTAGCTGCACCAGGGTTTCGGCCGGATGGGGGGCGTTGTTAAAACCGCTGATGCTGACTTGCAGCTGATTACTGACCGAGCTGTCGGTTAGTGGCGTTAGGCTTAGCGCCACGTCGCGGGCCTGAATACGTAAGCGGTAGGCTGTTTGTGTGCCGGTGTTGCTAAGTGGTGCCGGTAGTTGCAGCTGTTGCTTGCCAATACTCAGCTGTAAAAGATGGTTATGACAGCCGTGGCTTTGCGCATACAGCAGCGACATAGCGCTTATAACAGCAAGTTCTGGTTGCAGCAACTGCTGTGGCAACGGGCCCTGGCTGATAATGCGGCCATGCTGCATCAATACCAGCTGATCGGCCAGCTTGACCACATCATCTAACTGATGGCTGACCAACAGCATAGGGATGCCGGTTTGATTCGCGACACGCTGTAAAAACGACAGAATCTCATTGCGGCTTTGCTGATCCAGTGACGCCAACGGCTCATCTAATAACAATAATTCTGGCTGGCTAAGTAAGGCCCGGCCCAGCGCAATACGCTGGCGCTGGCCGCCGGACAGCTGTTCTGGTTGCAGTTGCAATAAGCTTTCCAGCTCCAGCAAGCTAATGACCTGTGCCGGCTCAAGCTGCACAGCACTATGTTTAAGCCGGCGCTTAAAGCCGTACAGCAGGTTTTGCAGAACCGTTAAATGCGGCAATAAGCTGCTGTGCTGAAATACCATACCGATACGGCGCTGATGCACCGGCATAAAGTGATTACCTTGCTGCCAGACGACATCATTGCAGCGGATCTGTGCTTTCGCGTGGCGATCCAGCCCGGCGATGGCGCGCAGCAGGGTGGTTTTGCCACAGCCGGAGCGGCCAAATAGCGCGGTAACACCGTGTAATGGCAAGCTGTGATTAAGCTCAAGCGTAAAAGCGCCGCGCTTAACCGTCAGTTGTATTGCCAGGGTCATAGCACGGCCTCGCGCTCAAAACGCCGGTTTAAACCATAGACAATAAACAGCACCACAAAGGCGCTGATTAGCAAGCCGAGCGACAGTTGATGTGCCTGGGCATAGTTCATTGCTTCGGTGTGGTCGTAAATCAGCACCGACAGCACCTGAGTTTCGCCGGGGATACTGCCGCCGAGCATTAAAATAACGCCAAACTCGCCCAGCGTATGGGCAAAGGTCAGGGTAGCCGCAACGATAAAGCCGCCGCGACACAGCGGCAGTACCACGCTAAACAGCTGGTCCAGCTTGCCGGCACCCAAGGTTGCTGCCACTTCCAGCGGTCCGGCCCCCATGCGACGAAAGCTTTCCAGCAGTGGCTGCACGGCAAAGGGCAGCGAGTAAATCACCGAGCCAATTAAAATGCCGCTAAAGCTAAAAGCCAGATGCGATACGCCTAAGCGTTCCAGCGTGCTGCCAATGGCGCCGTGTGGGCCGAGTAACAGCAGTAAATAAAAGCCCAATACCGTTGGCGGCAATACCAGCGGCAGGGCGACTATGGCTTGAATGGCGGTGCGCAATTTGCTTTGCCGCAGCGCTAACCACCAAGCCAGTGGCGTAGCCAGCAGCAGTAAAATGGCGGTGGTATACAGGCACAGCTTTAATGTAAGCCGGATGGCTTGCCAGTCTTGCGGGCTCAGTGCGACGAACAGCTCTGGCATCATTGGGCTTCCTGCTGTACCAAGCTCGGCTGTTCAAAACGCCCTTGTTCAAAACCATAGCGCTGCATAATATCCAGCACTGGTGGCGTGGCGATAAACGCCGCGAACTGCCGCGCGGCAAGGTTATCGGCGCCATGGCGGGTGATCACATAGGCCTGCTGCAGCGGTTGGTGTAACTCAGTGGGAATAGGTTGGTAGCCCTGACTGGCAAGCTCCGGAAAGCGGGCCAGTGACAGCGCAATAATGGCGATATCAGCGCCACCGCTTTGCGCCAGTTGCGCGGCTTGGGCGATATTTTCGCCATAGACAATTTTCGCCTCCAGCGCCTGCCAGACGCCGGCGGCCTGTAGGGCTTGTTTGGCGCGCTGGCCATAAGGCGCATGGGCGGGTTGGGCAATGGCCAGGCGGTTAAAATCAAATTCTGCCAGTTGGCTCAGGCTAATACCGGCCATATTCTGCTGCGGGCTCCACAGCACTAAATGCCCGAGTGCATAGGGCTGTGGCGCAGTGGCTGCCAGGCCATCCTGGTATAGCTGCCGGGCAAAGCTGATATCGGCAGAGAAAAACATATCATAGGGCGCGCCATGGCGGATTTGCGTGCTGAGCTTACCGCTGGCGCCATAAATTACCCTGACATCAAGCTGAGTTTGCTGCTGAAACAGGCTGACGATGTCAGCCATGGCATAGCGCAGATCAGCTGCCGCCGCTATGGTGAGCTTGTCGCTGGCGTCGGCGGTTAAGCTGCAGATAAAGCCCAGTATTAACAGTAACTGACGCATTGGCTAGCCCCAGCGCGTTAGCGCGTGTTGGTCACTGGTTTTGGCTTCTACCCAATAATCGCCGTTGCTGGTGTGTTCTTTTTTCCACAGCGGCGCGCGGTTTTTCAGGTAATCCATTATAAACTCGCAGGCAGCAAAGGCGGCCGCCCGGTGCGGGCTGGCAATGCCGACAAATACAATTTGCTCATGCGGTTTCAGGGTGCCAACGCGGTGAATAAGGTGCACTGCGCCCAGTTGCCAGCGCTGTTGTGCCTGTTCAGCAATAGCCGTGAGGGCTTGCTCGGTCATGCCGGGGTAGTGCTCCAGCGTCATGCTGTGCAGTTGGTTGTCGCTAAGCTCGCGTACCAGGCCGCTAAAGGTGACGATAGCGCCGCAACCTGACTGGCGGCGCAGTTCGTTATATTCACTGGCGACACAAAAGTCATCGCTTTGTACGGCAACAAAGATGCTCATATCCGTCATTACCTTTTAGCCGCCGGTTACCGGCGGGAAGAATGCCAGCTCATCGCCGTCCTGTACGTTGGCGCTTAGCGGCACCAGTTGCTGGTTTACGGCGCAGAGCAAATCGCTGCGGCTAAGTTCCTGCTGCCAGCTATGACAACGGCTTTGCAGTTGCTGCAGGATATCGGTCACCTGCAACATTTTGCCATCGCAGCTAAGCAGGTATTGTTCGCAATCAAGCCGCTCGCGCAGCGCGGCGAAAAACAGAATTTTAATCATATAGCCTCCGCAAGGTAATGTCCGGACTTACCGCCGGTTTTCTCCAGCAGGCGGATATCGCTGATGATCATCGCTTTATCTACCGCTTTACACATATCGTAAATGGTCAGCGCGGCCACACTGGCAGCCGTTAACGCTTCCATCTCGACGCCGGTGCTGCCGCTAAGCAGGCAGCAGCTTTCGATTTTTATCTGACCTTGCGCTGGCAGTAGCTGAAAATCGACTGATACTTTGCTGAGCATTAATGGATGACACAGCGGGATCAGCTCGCTGGTTTTTTTCGCCGCCATAATGCCGGCAATGCGCGCTGTGGCCAGTACATCGCCTTTTTTTAGCAGCGCCCCGGCAATTAAGTCGATAACGTCGGGTGTGGTTTGCACCAGGGCGCCGGCGCGGGCCAGCCGGGTGGTGGCTGCTTTGGCACTGACATCGACCATCGCTGCCGCGCCGCTCTGATCTATATGCGTTAGCTCTAAATGGGTAAGGGTTGCTGTCATCTTAAGCTCCACAGCTTTTCAGCGGACTGTTTTTAACATGTGCAACAAAGTTGCAGGGCCCGGTTTTGCTATCTAATTGCGGTAAAATCAGCTGCTGCATCGCAAGCGTACAGGCACCGCCTGAGCCGGGCATGGCAAACAGCAGGGTGCCATTGGCCAGGCCAGCTATCGCGCCGGATTGCATGGCGGCTGAGCCCAGCTGGTTAAACGACAGTTGGCGTAACAGTTCGCCAAAACCCGCTACCGGCGTATCGAGTAATGGCGTTAGTGCCTCAACGGTGCAGTTAGTGTGATGAAAGCCGGTGCCGCCGTTAATCAGCACTACCTGAATGTTATCGCTTGCGATCCACTGGCTTAGCGTCGCGCGCAACTGGTATTTGTTATTGGGCAATAATGAGCGCGCAACTAACTGATGATCGGCGCTTTGCAACAGCTGACATAACAAGTCGCCACTGCTGTCATTAGCGCTGGTCCGGCTATCCGACACGGTTAGTACAGCGATATTCAGCGGATAAAACCGGCTTAAATCAGGCTTTGACATACAGACTCCCGTGATTAACTACTGCAAGACATTGCTGCCAGTCGGCTGGTGTGTTGGTATTAAATAATTCTGATGTTGGCGCTGGCAAGGCTGCGGCATTAAGCCTGCCTAGCAGAGCTTTTACCGAGCGCTGACCACTTTGCAGTTGTGCACTAATCATGGTACTAAGGGCTGGGCTTACCGGCAGCACACAGGGCAGTGGGCTATTTACAAAGTAACCGGCCGCGCCATTGGCGTGTTGCAGCAGGCGTTGCAGGCTGGTTACCGTTAATAGCGGGGTATCAACCGGCAATACCAGTAACTGCGAACCACTGCAGTGTTGCAGCGCTGCCAAAATACCGGCTAAAGGCCCTTGTTGCGGCGTGTTATCGACAATAAAGCCCGGCAGATTGCGGCTTACCAGCACTTCAACGGCGCCACTGTCCAGCGCCAGTTGCTGCATATGTTGCAGTAAACTTTGGCCATTAAGTTGCAGCAGGGCTTTATCACGGCCCATGCGGCTGGACTGGCCACCGGCTAAAATCAGCGCACTAAACGGCATTGTTATGCTCATATTATCCGCCTGTTACCCACCAATCTGGGCTAAATGCCGGGTGCTGCCGCTGTAATCCTCTGCCAACTGGTGGCTAAAGGCTTTGCCTTGCACCGCTTGCTGTAAAAAACGCATTAGCGGCGCGCTGTCATCGCTTTGCAGCAGGCTGCGCATGTCCTGATGGCTGTCAGTAAACAGGCATAAATACAGCTGACCCAGGCTTGATACCCTAAGCCGGTTACAATCGGCGCAAAAGTCTTTGCTGTACGGCATAATCAGGCCAATCCGGCCCTGATAACCGGCATGCGAATATTCCAGCGCCGGGCCGTCGGTTTTGGCTTTTTTGTTCAACTGCCAACCTTGTGCCAGCAGCTGCTGCTGAATATGTTCGCCACTTAAATGCTGGCGCTGATAAAAGCCGGTATTGTCACCGGTGCGCATCAGCTCGATAAAACGCAGCGCGATATCCTGCTGCTGAATAAATGTAAGGAAATCCGGCAACGCCAGCGCATTGTGCTGCTTTAACAGCACGGTATTAATTTTTACCTGCTTAATGCCAATGGCCCTGGCGTGCGCTATGCCGTCTAAGATGTCAGCCAGTTTGTCCTGACCGGTCACCAGATGAAAAGTATCCGCATCTAAGCTATCGACGCTGACGTTTACTGCATCCAGCCCGGCTTGCTGCCAGGCCAGCGCATCGCGTTTTAGCCGGTAGCCGTTGGTGGTTAGCGCCACTTTTTCAATGCCGGGCACGGCTTTACAGGTGGCGATAATTTCGGTTAAGTCTTTGCGCAGCGACGGCTCGCCGCCGGTAATGCGTACCTTGCGGGTGCCGAGTTTGGCAAAAGCGGTGACTAAGCGGCGAATTTCTGTCAGATTAAGCTCACCGCTACGGCTGTTGCAGTCATTGCCGTCAGGCAGGCAGTAGCTGCAGCGGAAATTGCAGCTTTCGGTGACAGACAGCCGCAAATAGCTAAAGCGGCGCGCATAGGCGTCAGTTAACATAATTCACCTTTCCAAGTGGGGAGGTAAGGCCGTTTCCAACCTTACCCGGTGGCGTTAGTGCCACGGCAAAGGCTTCATTGCTTTTCAGCTTTAGAACGCCTTGCTCGGTGTTGTGTCGTTAAGCTTAAAAGCTTTGTGCCGGTATTGTTATTGCCATTAAGGGGCGTCTGGCTACTCCATTGGAGGTAGCAGCCACACCTGGCCATGCTGTAGCTGCACGTTAAATACCTGCAGTTTCAGCGTGCTGTCGCTTAAGCACTGGCCATCGCTAAGCTGGTATTGCTGCTTGTGCAGTGGTGCGGCGATATAAAACGCGCCTTTGCTTTCGCCCAGCAGACCATGGGCCATTACCGGCGCGCCGCTTGCCGGGTCGATATGGCTAACGCCATACAACTCTACTTCCTTGCCAGGCAGGTAAAACAGCGCTATCGCATGTTCTGCAAACCTTGCCGCAACGCCGGAATACGGCACTAAATCTTGCTGCTGGCATAGTAAAACCGGCTGTTGTTGTATCTCCGGTTGATTTTCTAAAGCATAAGCAAGCTGGCTCATAGCGTGTTCTCCTTATTATTAAGCTGGCGGGTGGGGATAAGCTGGCCGCGCTCGGGCACAAAACCAAACTCGCTGCGGGCTGGGGCTGCGGCATTGACATAGCTGTTAAAGCGGGCGCGCTGGGCAGGGTCATTCAGCACGGTTTGCCACTCGCACTGGTAGTTGCCAATTAACAGCTGCATCTGCGCTTCCAGCTCTGCAGCTAAGCCTAAGCTGTCGTGAATAATCACATCGCGCAGATAGTCCAACCCGCCTTCGAGGTTATTCATCCAACTGGCGGTGCGCTGCAGCCGGTCAGCGGTTTTGATATAAAACATCAGCAAGCGGTCGATATAGCTCAGCAGTTGTTCATCGGTTAAGTCGGTGGCAAATAAGTCAGCGTGGCGCGGTTTCATGCCACCATTGCCACAGACATACAGGTTCCAGCCATTTTCAGTGGCAATAACGCCAACATCTTTGCTTTGCGCTTCGGCGCATTCGCGGGTGCAGCCGGATACGGCCATTTTAATTTTGTGCGGTGCGCGCACGCCCTTGTAGCGGTTTTCCAGCAAAATGGCCATGCTGACACTGTCCTGCACACCATAACGGCACCAGGTGCTGCCAACACAGGACTTTACTGTGCGCAGCGACTTGCCGTAGGCATGGCCGGTTTCAAAACCGGCGTCGATCAGTTGCTGCCAGATCAGCGGCAGTTGATCCAGCGTAGCGCCGAATAAATCGATGCGCTGGCCGCCGGTGATCTTGGTGTACAGCTGGTATTGCTCGGCGACTTTGCCGATGCTTATAAGCATGGCCGGGGTAATTTCGCCGCCCGGAATGCGCGGCACCACCGAGTAGGTGCCGTTTTTCTGCATATTGGCAAGGAAAGTATCGTTGGTGTCCTGCAGCGCCACATGCGGTTTGGCCAGCACCGGCTCGTTCCAGCAACTGGCCAGAATCGACGCCACCGCCGGTTTGCAAATTTCACAGCCATGGCCGCGACCGTGACTTTTGATCAGCTCGTTAAAGGTTTTGATGCCATCGACCCGAACCAGATGATACAGCTGCTGGCGGCTGTAGCTAAAGTGCTCGCACAGATCGGTGCTTACCGCCACACCGCGGGCGCTGAGTTCGTGCTCGACCACGCTTTTTAGCAGCGCGGCGCAGCCACCACAGCCGGTGGCGGCTTTAGTGCAGCTTTTAATACCGGCTAAGTCCTGCACGCCGCCATCGAGCGCAGCACAAATGGCGCCCTTACTGACATTATGACAAGAGCACAGCGTGGCGCTATCCGGCAGCGCCGCGGGGCCCAGCAGCGGCTTGCTGTTGCTTTGCGGCAATATCAGGCTGTGTGGATCGGCAGGCAACGCAAGGCCGTTCAGTGCATATTGCAACAATGTATCGTAATAGCTGTTATCACCGACCAGCACCGCACCCAGCAGCTGTTTACCGTCGGCGCTTAGCACTAATTTGCGGTACTCGCCAGCTAGATCATTGCGATAACGCAGGCTGATGCTGCCCGGTGTGCGGCCATGCGCATCACCGATAGAGCCGACATCAACCCCCAGCAGTTTTAGCTTGGTCGACATATCGGCGCCGGTGAAGCTTTGGCTACTATCGCCGCAAAGCACGGCGGCGGCCGTGCGCGCCATCTGATAACCGGGCGCCACCAGGCCAAATAACTGGCCCTGATACAGCGCGCATTCGCCAATGGCATAGATATCGCTGTCGCTGGTTTGGCACTGGTTGTTGATCACTATGCCGCCGCGGGCGCCGAGCTCCAAACCGGCGTCTTTGCCTGGCTGATCCTGCGGCCGGATACCGGCCGAGAACACAATAACATCGGTTTGTAGCACGCTGCCATCGCTGAAATTCAGCTGTAAGCGCTGCTCTGTGCCCTCACTAATGCTGCTGGTGGCTTTGTCGGTATGCACGCTGACACCTAACTGCGCAATTTTGCTGCGCAACAGCTCGCCGCCGTCTTTATCCAGCTGCACCGGCATTAATTGTGGTGCAAATTCCACTACATGCGCTTCTAAGCCCAGCAGTTTCAGCGCATTGGCCGCTTCCAGCCCCAGCAGGCCGCCGCCGATTACCACGCCAACTTTGGCATCCTTGCTGCTGGCACTGATGGCTTCCAGATCGGCAATGGTGCGATACACCAGGCAGTGCGGCTTATCGTTACCGGCAATCGGCGGTACAAAAGGGTAAGAGCCGGTGGCCAGCACCAGCTTGTCGTAAAAGTAACGCGCCTTAGCGGTGGTTACCGTTTTTGCCTCGCGGTCAATCGCCAGTACCGCCTCGTTCAGCTTTAAGCTAACGTCGTTATCGCGATAAAAGCTGTCAGCGGCCAGTTGCAGTTTGTCCGCATTAGCATCGCTGAAGTATTCGGATAAATGCACTCTGTCGTAGGCCGGTCTGTCCTCGCCGGCAAATACTGTTAGCTGCCACTGCGCGGCATCAGCCCGGCTTAGAAACTGCTCAATAAAATGCTGGCCGACCATGCCATTGCCTATTACCAGCAGCTGTTTTGTGATGCTTGTTGTCATCGTCTTGCTCCTATGCGTCCGTCAGGCGGCGTCTTGTTGTTGTGGTTGGCTGACAGCGGCGGGTTTTTCAGCGCTGTCGGTCGGGGCCGGCTCGATTTCGCCAAGCGCGATTTGGCCAAGCAATAAGCTGCTGCGACAGCCGTAATAAGGCTGTTGTTGGTTAATCAGCTGGCTAAGTTGCTGGCTCAGGCCGGTATCGCCATACAGCACTGCGCCGACTAAATAAGGCCCGCGCCACCACAGCCGGCGGTACTCAAAAAGCTCCGCATCCAGATAGTCAGTGCTGGCATCGAAGCTGTCGGCATTGGCATTGGAATTGGCACAGAGCGCGGCAATATCACCGCAGGAACTTAGCGCGATACCGCTGATTTTCAGCTGTGTTGCTGCATGTTCGCTGCAATAGGGCGCCGTTTTGCCGCACAGTGTTTGCGCCAGCTGTGTCGCCTGAGCGTTAACCGGCGCTACCAAACCAAAGGTTTCGCCGTTTAGCTCAATACATTCGCCCAGCGCATAAATAGCGCTGTCTGAGCTTTGTAAGTCGGCGTTTACCACTATGCCGTGGTTAACCGTTAAGCCGGCCTGTTGAGCCAGGCTGATATTAGGCTTAATGCCCAGTGCCAGTACCACGATATGGGCTTTTAACTGCTGGCCGCTGGTCAGCCTGACCGACTGCAATTGGCCTCGTTTATAATTCAGCCGGTCAATTTCGCTATTGGTGAAAATACTTAAACCGCGCGCGCTTAGTTGCTGTTGCAATAACGTGGCGGCAGTGGCATCCAGCTGGCGGTTGAGCAGATAAGCACCGCGCTGCAGCAGGCTAACCTGCATGCCGAGTTTGCGCAGGCCTTCGGCCGCTTCCAGGCCGAGAAAACCACCGCCGACCACCACCGCATGTTGCAGTTGCTGGCCGGCCAGACGCAGCGTGGCTAAATCCTGCCAGTTACGAAAATGGCAAATGCCGGGCAGTAGATGCTTGCTGTCATCTTCTGCATAAGTCGGTGTCAGCGGCAGGGCACCACAGGCCAGCACCAGTTGCTGATAACGGCGGTAACGGCCATGACGGCTTACCACCAGTTTTCGCTCGCGATCAATCAGCACTACGGCATCATCGCAAACCAGCTCTATGCCATGTTCGGCATACCAGTCAGGGCTTGCCAGTTCGGCAGCGCTGTCGGGCAGCTCGTTGCTTAAAAGGCTTGATAACAGCACGCGGTTATAGGCCGGTTTACTTTCGGCACCAAACACCACTATCCGTGTGGGCCGGTTCGGTTGTTGCACCAATTCGGCCAACAGGCGCTGACAGGCCATACCATTACCGATAATAATCAGCTCTGCTTCTGTCATGCCCGTTTCTCCCGTGTTGCTGCGCCGGCCAGCGCGTCTGCTGTTACCTTTACCGGTTCGGCTTTGGCCAGTACTTCTACTTTGCGCTGCTTCTCATATAGGAAACTGAGCACCTGGTGGCGGTAATGGTTGTAAGTGGCGCAGTCGGCCAGCGCGATGCGGTTACGCGGCCGTGGCAGCGCAATCTGCAGAATTTCGCCAATCGTCGCGGCCGGGCCGTTGGTCATCATCACGATACGGTCCGATAGCAGCACCGCTTCATCGACATCGTGGGTGATCATAATGACGGTGTTATTCAGCTGTGCCTGAATGTCCATCAAGGAATCCTGCAAATGGGCGCGGGTTAGTGCATCCAGCGCACCAAAGGGTTCGTCCATCAGCAGTACCTGTGGCTGCATGGCTAAGGCGCGGGCTATACCGACGCGCTGCTTCATGCCGCCGGAAATTTCCGCCGGGCGCTTATCGCGGGCATGGCTCATTTGCACCAGTGCCAGGTTATGCTCTATCCAGTCGCGCATTTCCGTTTTGCTTTTTTTACCGCGAAATACCTGCTTTACTGCCAGCTCGACATTCTGGTACACGCTAAGCCAGGGCAGCAGCGAGTGGTTTTGAAATACCACTGCGCGCTCGGGCCCGGGCGCATTCACTTCTTTCTGGTTTAAAATCACGCCGCCACTGCTTGCCTGCAGTAAGCCGGCCACCAGATTCAGCACCGTTGATTTACCGCAACCGGAGTGGCCAATCAGGCTAATAAATTCGCCTTTGCCAATCTCCAGATTAACGTTTTGCAGCGCGACAAAGGGCCCCTTCGGGGTGGGGAAGCTGATACCCAGCTGGCTGAGTTGTAAATGGGCTTTTTGCATCACGTATCTCCTTGTTCTTCAGCGCAGCTGCGCGCTTTTATCCCAGTTCACCCGTTGCTGCAGTTGCAGCATCAGCCGATCCAGCGCATAGCCGATTAAGCCAATTACCAGCACCGCGACACAGATGCGGCTGAGCGAGTCGGACGAGCCGTTTTGAAATTCATCCCAGACAAATTTGCCGAGGCCGGGGTTTTGCGCCAGCATCTCGGCGGCAATCAGCACCATCCAGGCAATGCCGAGCGACAAACGCAGGCCGGTAAAAATCATCGGCACCGCTGAGGGCAGCACAATACGCCGCACATGGGTTAGCCAGTTAAGCTGCAGTACTCGGCTGACGTTTTGTAAATCGGGCGAGATATTACTGACGCCGACTATGGTGTTAAGCAACGTCGGCCATAACGAGCACAGCGTCACGGTAAATACCGACACTAAAAATGAGCGCGCGAACAGCGGCTGCTCGCTTTGATACAAGGCGCTGACCAAAATAGTCACCAGTGGCAACCAGGCCAGCGGCGATACCGGTTTAAACAGCTGAATAAGTGGGTTAAAGGCGCTGTACAGCCGTGGGCTTAGCCCGATAACGATACCTGCGGGTATTGCTACTAATGATGCCAACACAAAGCCGGTGAGTACGGTGTACAGGCTGGTAAAAATCTGGCTGAAAAAGGTCGGCCGGCCGTTGTAAGGTCGCACTGTTATTACCGCATCGGGGTTAGCCGCTAAACTGGCGGCATTGCGCTCAAGCTGGCGCTGATAAAACGCCGCTTCACGGGCATTTTCTGCCTTATGTTCGGCCACCAGGCCGGACCATTGCTGCGCCACCTGCAGCGGCCCCGGAAAACTGCCGAGCGAGGTAGTGATCTGACTGGCCAGCAGCTGCCACAGCAGCACAAACACGGCAATACCGGCTGCTGATAACAGGCTTTGTTTCAGCCACTGTGCCAGTTGTTGTTGGCCAGGTAACACGTTTTTAACCCGCGACCATTGGCTTGGAATAGCGCTCATGGTGTTGCTCCTTTAGTCTGTTAAGCCAATGGCAAATTGCTGCAAGTAGGCGTTTGGCTCTGTGGCATCAAACTGTTTGCCGTCGATAAAGCGGGTCGCCGCTGGCGGCCGGTAGCCGGTCTCAGTGGTAAAGTCGGGAAAATCAGCGGCAGTGAGCTTACCTTCGGCAATCAGTGCTGCGGCGGCGCGTTGATACAGCGCCGGCTGAAATACCTGTTTGGCAATATCCTGATACCAGCTGTCGGGCTTGGCGCTGCTTATCTGGCCCCAACGGCGCATCTGGCTTAAATACCAGACAGCATCGGAGTAATAGGGGTAGGTGGCGTGATAGCGGAAAAACACATTAAAGTCCGGCGTAGCGCGGATATCGTCGCGGGCATAGGCAAACACCCCGGTCATGCTGTTGGCAATCACCTTTTCATCGGCGCCGACATAAAACGGCTGTGAAATCAGTTTGGCCGCTGCAGCGCGGTTGGCGTTGTTATCGGCATCCAGCCAATGGCCGGCGCGGATCAGCGCTTTAACCAGATGAAAATGCGTTTGCGGGTAACGCTCTGCCCAGGCTTGGCTGACGCCGAAGATTTTCTCTGCCAGGTTAGTGTGAATATCGTAATTGGTGACCAGCGGTACGCCTAAATCACGCAGCACCGCCTGCTGGTTCCATGGCTCGCCGACGCAGTAGCCGTCGATAGTACCGGCTTCCATCGTCGCCGGCATTTGCGGTGGTGGGGTAACCGAAAGCAGTACATCAGCTTTTAACCGGCCGCTGTTATCGCCGTGTTCCGGCGCATAAAAGCCAGGGTGCACGCCACCGGCAGCCAGCCAGTAGCGTAGCTCATAGTTATGGCTGGAAACCGGAAATACCATACCAAACTGCAGCTTTTTACCCTGTTTGGCACTATTTTCCAGCACGGGTTTTAGCGCATCGGCCGTTACCGGATATTGCGGTTTGCCCTCGCTGTTACGCGCAACTTGCGGCGCTATTTGCTGCCATACCGCATTGCTGACGGTACAGGCATTACCGTTTAAGTCCATCACAAAAGCGGTTTGCATTGCCGCCCGGGTGCCAATGCCGATAGTGGCCGCTAAGGCCTGACCGGCCAGCATATGGGCACCATCGAGCTGGCCGTCTATTACGCGGTCCAGCAGTACCTTCCAGTTGGCCTGGGCTTCTAACTGCACATACAGGCCTTCGTCTTCAAAGTAACCGCGCTCCAGCGCCACCGCCAGCGGGGCCATATCGGTCAGCTTAATAAAGCCGAGCTTTAAATCCGGCTTTTCCGGTGCGGCCGATGCTGGCAGGCTAACACTTAAGCTACAGCTCAGGCTTAAGCCCAGCGCCAACAGCAGGCGGTGTGTGTTACGTTTCGGCTGTGTCATCTATGCTGTCCTTTGTTATTAAACGCTTTATAAAAGCAGGGCGAAAAAAAACGCCATCTGGCTGCACCCTGTTGCGGATACAGCCAGATGGCGCCTTTGCCATTAGCTTGTTAGCTGGTTTTGTCTTTCAGTTGCCTCTTTGCAACTTGTTGCCAATACAAAGCAGTTAGTGTGCCAGTTTTGAAATATGTTTATCTTCAATTGCTTAGTGTTTTTGTGTTAGCGGCAAGAGCCTTGCGACGGCACAATAACGGTGCAATTTGCACCAGTGTGGTTCTACGTGCACTGACATAGCTTTATCTGTCAGGAAGGTCTGATCAGATTGGGCAAAACAACATCGGTGTTAGCTGTCTTTTGCCTGACAATCAGGATTTCAACAGTAAATGATTTCGGGTAGGATAGTTTGCATCAGGGGGTAAACCGGTCGTTGCTATACCCATCATACTCTCTCTTAAATCGCTTTTAATTAAAAAAGGAATTGCGTTATGGACGGTATTTACCCTGCAAACCCCACTACTATTCCGGCCAACCTGACCAAACCCAGCAAGGCACATAAGCGCCATGTTTGGCTGGCGGTGCTTGGCTTAATCACCTTTGTGGTGATTTACCTGGCATTAACCACCTGGTTTGGCTGGTCGTCCTATAACTTGATTCACAGCAGCATCACCACCGGACAAGGTAATTTGTTTACGTGGATAGTGGCATTATCATCCGGCTTCTTAACCCTGTTTATGGTTAAGGCATTGTTGTTCGTTAAAAAAGGCAGCATTGAGCAGGAATACGAAGTTACTGCGCAATCTGAACCGCAGCTGTTCAAGTTTTTATTCAGGTTGGCGGATGAAACCGGCGCACCGCGCCCGCATCGGGTATTTTTGTCACCGCGGGTCAACGCCTGCGTATTTTACGATTTATCGTTATTGAATTTCTTCTTTCCGTCGAAAAAGAATCTGGAAATTGGTTTGCCGCTGGTCAATGCACTGACTATCAGCGAACTAAAGGCAGTACTGGCGCATGAATTTGGTCACTTTGCCCAGCGCAGTATGGCACTTGGTAATTGGGTGTATATTGCCCAGCAAATTGCCGCACATATTATTGCCAAACGCGATGCGCTGGATAATTTTTTGCGCTTTTTATCGCGCATTGATTTGCGTATTGCCTGGATCGGCTGGATTTTACGCTTAATTGTGTGGTCGCTGCGCGCGACCATGGAAACCATTTTTAATCTGGTGTTGTTGGCCCAGCGCGCCCTGTCGCGTGAAATGGAGTTTCAGGCCGATTTAGTCGCCGTATCAGTAACCGGTAGCGATGCGCTGATTCATGCACTTCATAAACTGCAAGCTGCAGATGAAGCCTGGGATCGCGCCCAAAGCTTTGTGAATGACCAAGTGCGCGAAGGCAAGGCCAGCAAAGATTTTTTTGCGGTACAACTGCGTGTTATCAAACATATGAGCGGTATTCTTAACGATCCGAATTACGGTGGTGTGGCGCAAGTTCCGGTGGATAACCCCGCACAGCACCGGGTATTTAGCGCCGATATTGCGCAACCTCCGCGGATGTGGGCTACACACCCTTACAACCACGAGCGTGAACAAAACGCCAAAAAAATCTATGTACCCGGTGTGCTGGATGATCGCAGCAGCTGGATTATTTTTGATGATGCGCAAGCGTTAAAAGAGCAGTTCACTACCAAGCTGCTCAGTCGCTTTGACGTCGAATATCAGCCGGACGAAGAAATTTTTAGCCTGTTGGACAAGGTCTACGATCGCGAATATTTGAACAGTCGCTATCGCGGCGCTTACCTCGGGCGCTCATTTGTACGCCATGCCGCCAAACCGGATGTGCTCTATGAAAGTAATATTGATCCGGCTATCAGCGCGTTAAGCGAGCTCTACCCGGAAGATTTGTCCGCTAAACTGGAGCAAATGCGCACCCTGGTGCGTGAGCGCGATTTATTAATTGCACTGCGCGACGGCTTTTACACACCACCAGATGGTGTAATACGCTTTCGTGGCAATGAAATTAAAAAGCGTGAATTACCCGGTGTGATCGAGGAAGTTAGCGGCGAATGCGCGCGCGTGCAGGAAGTGATTTTTAATCACGACAAACGCTGTCGCACTGCGCACAAATGCGCCGCCGCGCAACTCGGACAAGGTTGGGATGACTATCTGACCGGATTGCTGGCACTGTTGCACTATGCCGACCACATGCAAGCCAACATTGCCGACAGCCGTGCGCTACTCAACAACGTTTACGCTGTTGTCACCGCCGATCGCAATGTCAGCTCGCGCGAACTAAAGCGTTTGGTGGCCGCGGCTACCGACGTTTTCCGTGCGCTTGCCATCGTCTACCGTGATGCCGGACAAGTACAGTTAGACACCGAAATACAACAACGGCTCGAAATAGAAAACTGGGCCGCGTCACTCGGTGACTTCACCTTCGTTGCACCTGATCAGCAGAACATCAGCGACTGGCTCAACGCAGTAGATAGCTGGTTAAATGCTACTCTCGGCTGGCTTGGTGCTTTGCGTCAGGCTGCGTTGGAGCAATTGCTGGTTAGTGAAGCCCGGGTGGCTGGCTGGGCTAAAGCGGGGGCAGCCGCCACGCCTGCAGCGGCGCGTTCACAGGTTCCGCAAAGCTACCCCACACTGACACCGGGCGAAGAGCGTGCCTTACAAAAACGCCTGGATCTATGGGACAGATTTCAGACCGCTGACGGTTTTGTTGCTGGCGCCTTACGCTTTGTAGTAGCCGGCAGCATTATTGGCGGCGCACTTTACCTGACGATGGCACCGCATTTATTGTTATAAGCGCAGTTATTGGGGCAAGGAAGCCTTGCAGGGTTAACGCTAAAATCCGCGACCCGGCGTTAATGCATCAGCCTGGATTAACGCCAAACAGTAAACCATCAATAAAGCGGCTGCCATCACCTTTACTGCCAATTTCGCCTTCCAGCCGCCAGTCCTCTGCCGGTGCATCAAAACCCAGGTTAGCGGCGACCTGACGGTATAGATCCGGCCGGTATACCTGTTGCAACAGCGGCTGATTAAGCGGGCCCTGCCATTGCTGCAGGTTGCGCATTTGCTGCAATATAAAAGCACCCTGCGAGCGCCACGGCATATTCAGTGCCGGGCCAAAAAATGCCTGCGCTATCGCCTTATTAAACAGCTTACTGCCGCTAAGGCCGCGCTCTGCCAATGCCAGATACTGCGGCTGCGCCAGCCAGTGCCACAGCTGTGCCGTTTTATCGTTGTTGCTTTGGATATCCTGCAGCCAGTGGCAGGCCTGCAGCAGTGCACTAAGCAGCGCCAGATAACACTGTGGCTTGCTGTTGGCAAACTGCTGGCTTACCGCAAACACTTTTTCCTGCCAGTTATGCCACAGCTGATCACAGCTGGTAACGATAGTGCCGTGGCCGCTTAATTGTGCCAGGCTGCTCCAGGGCTCACCGACACAAAAGCCGTCGATAGCGCCGCTGGCTAGCTGTGCGGTCATCGCTGCTGGGGCCACGCCTATCACTTCTACCTGGCGCGGGCTGATGCCGGCGGTGCTTAACCAGTAATGCAGTTGATAATGATGGCAGGAGTAGGGCGAAACGGTAGCCAGACGCAGCGGTTGCTGCGCTGATTGTCGTAGCAGTTGTTGTAACAGGTATTGCTGCAGCGCTTTACCGCTGGCCAGCGGGCAGGGCAACAGTGCCGGGTCCAGATCCAGTTGTTGCAGCAGGCGCTGAGATAAAGTTATCGCATTACCGCCGCTGCTTAGTACCAGAGCGGTGGTCATCGGCACGGCTGCCGCGCCCAAACCTAAACTGGAGGCCAGCGGCAAGGGCGCTATCATCTGCGCGCCGTCTAATACGCCAAAGGCGACTTTATCGCGGATACTGGCCCAGGACGCTTCGCGCTGCAGCGACACATTCAGCCCTTGTGCGGCGAACAATCCCAACTCTTGGGCGACGATAAGCGGCGCGGCATCCAGCAGCGGCACAAAGCCCAGGGTCAGGCGTTGTTGCTCAGGGTAGTAACGGCTGGTCATAGTGCCTCCAGAATAGCGATAACATCTTTGGCGACATCAGCCATTTTTTGTTGCCGGTCCATCGCCAGTTTACGCAGTGTGCTAAAGGCTTTGGCTTCATCCATCTGCTGCTTTTTTATCAACAGGCGCTTGGCTTTATCAATTAACTTTTGCTCTGCTAACTGGCTTTGGCTGCTGTGTAGTTGCCGGCGTAATTGCTGAAACTCATTAAAGCGTGCCACGGCGACATCAATAATCGGTTTTACCCGTTTCGCCGTTAAACCATCGACGATATAGGCGCTGACACCGGCCTGAATGGCCAGCTTAATGCTGTCCGGGTTGTCATCGTGGCCGGCAAAAAATACGATAGGCCGTGGGTTATGCTGGCTTATTACCGTCATATGCTCCAGCGTATCGCGATCGGGTGAGTCCATATCAATAATAATAATGTCCGGTTGCAGCCGCTCAACGTGATAGCGCAGCGCGGCGGTGCTGGTTAGCCGGCACACCACCTGATAGCCATGCTGCGCCAGCGCCTGCTCTACCAGCAGGGCGCGGTCGGCTTCATCATCTACCAGCATTACTGATAACGGCGTTTTATCCACGATACTGCGGTCTGCCTTTAGCTTCGGATAAGCTTGCTGTAGCAAAAGCTGTTCCAGCCTAATGCATTTAGCGCTATAGCTGGGCTGAGCGCGCTATGTGTTGCTTTAATCAGCGGCTCAGTGCTGGCGAAATGCGCCTATTTGGTGCAGTTTGCACTATGCTAAAGCGCAGCGGCTAACTTGTGCTGTAGTGGAGCATCTCTAAGGTATTGATAACAAATAAAGTTATGGGTTGGCATTGTGCTTGCAAAACATCAATTGCACTAAGAATTAAAATACCCAAAATAATTGAAGTTGCAGCAAGGCAGCGAGCGAGTGAAGCCCCATGAGCATAGATAGGCTATGTGATTGGGGTTCGGGAGCGAAGCTAACGCTGCTGCAGCTTCAAAGATGAAGGGGATAAAGCACAAGTATATCGAGCAATGGCGCTCGCTATGTTATCCGGTCTTCCGGCTAACGTAGCGGGCGTTTTTTTTCGTCTTTTTACCGGAGATGGCCCAAACGCATGAGTGACATTCTAACGACTTGCCCGTATTGCGGCGTCGGCTGCGGGATCCGCGCTAACCTGACAAGCCAGGCCGCTGATATAACAGGCGATAGCGCCCATCCGGCGAATTTCGGCCGGCTCTGTGTTAAAGGCAGTGCGCTGGGGCAAACGCTGTCTGCTGAGGGGCGTTTATTGCACCCGCAGGTTAACGGCGATGATTGCGACTGGCCAGCGGCGATTAGTGCCGTGGCTGAGGGTTTACAGCAGACGATAGCCGGGCATGGCCCGGGCGCGGTGGCGATGTATTTATCCGGCCAGTTGCTGACCGAAGATTATTATGTGGCGAATAAACTGATGAAAGGCTTTATCGGCAGTGCCCATGTCGATACCAACTCGCGCTTGTGTATGGCCTCTACCGTAGCAGGGCATAAACGCGCCTTTGGCGCTGATGTGGTGCCAGGCTGCTATGACGATATTGAACAGGCACGGCTGTTTGTGTTGGTGGGCGCCAATATGGCGTGGAACCATCCGGTATTATTTCAGCGTATACAGGCGGTACTGCAAGCCAAGCCAGAGGCTAAGTTAGTCGTAATTGACCCGCGGCGCAGTGCCAGCTGTGAAGCGGCACAGCTGCATTTAAAACTGCGGCCGGGCAGCGATGTGTTGCTGTTTAATGGCTTGCTGAGTTTTTTGGCACAGCAGGGCAAGCTGGATCAGTGCTTTATTAATTTGCATACCGAGGGTTTTGCACAGGCCCTGGCCAGTGCACAGCAACAGGCAGCGACAGTGGCGCAAGTAGCCAGTGGTTGCGATTTACCAGCAGATCAAATACTGCAGTTTTACCGCTGCTTTGCCAATGAACCACTTAGCCTGACGCTGTTTTCGCAAGGCGTAAATCAGGCGGTTGACGGCACCGATAAGGTGAACGCCATTATTAACTGCCATCTGGCTACCGGCCGCATTGGCAAGCCGGGCTGTGGCCCGTTTTCGCTGACCGGTCAGCCCAATGCCATGGGCGGGCGTGAAGTTGGCGGCCTGGCCAATCAGCTGGCGGCGCATATTGATTACACTGATAAAGCGCAGCAGGCGCTGGTTGGCGAATTCTGGCAGGCGCCAAAGCTGGTAAGTCAGCCGGGTTATAAAGCCGTAGAGTTGTTTGATGCCATTGAGCGCGGCGAGATTAAAGCCGTGTGGATAATGGCCACTAACCCGCTGGTCAGCATGCCGCAGGCGGATAAGGTAAAAGCGGCGTTAGCTAAGTGCCCGTTAGTGATTGTCAGCGATATTTATCAGCATACCGATACGCTCGATATTGCCAACATTAAACTGCCGGCGCTGGGCTGGAGCGAGAAAGACGGCACGGTAACCAATTCTGAGCGGCGCATTTCGCGTCAACGGGCGTTATCTCCACCACCTGGTCAGGCTAAAGCCGACTGGCAAATTATCTGTGAAGTCGCCCGGGCGATGGGCTTTACGCACGGTTTTAGTTTTAGCAGCGCGGCAGAGGTTTTCGCTGAACATGCCGCGCTGTCAGGTTATCAAAACAGTGGTCAGCGCGCGTTTAATATCTCGGCGCTGGCCAGGCTTAGCGCTGAGCAATACCAACAACTTACGCCGATGCAATGGCCGGTAACTGATACCAGGCCACAGGGCACGGCGCGACTGTTTGCCGATGGCCAATTTTTTACCGCTAATGGCAAGGCGCAGTTTATCGCGCTGCGCCAGCGCTTGCTTAGCCCGGCAGCGGTAGCAACGCCGTTGTGGCTAAACAGCGGCCGGCTGCGCGATCAGTGGCATAGCATGACCCGCACCGGCAGCGTGGCAGGTTTAATGCAACATACCCCGGAGCCCTTTGTTACTTTGCACCCGGCTGATGCCGCTTTATATGGCGTGATGCAGGGCGAGCTGGTGCAGCTGAGTAACGCCGGTGGCCGCTTAGTGCTGCGCGCCGATATCAGCGCCAATCAGCGGCCGGGCGAGCTGTTTGTGCCGATGCACTGGAGCGCGCAGTTTGCCAGCCAGGCGCGGGCTGATGTGCTGTTTGCTGCCGACACGGATCCCATCTCCGGCCAGCCGGCATTAAAGCTGAGCCAGGTGGCACTGCGCCGTTTTACGCCAAAGTGGCAGGCCTTGCTATTCACGAAGCAACCGTTAACGACGTCACAACTGGCGCTGTTTAATCAGCATTATCTGGCGCGGGTGCCGCTGGGCAGCTGCCAGAGCTACCGGCTGGGCTTAACGGATGCGCTTGCCCCCCGGCAGCTGTTGCAGCAACTGCAATTAACGCCCGGCGTATGCTGTAGCGACAGCGGGCAAGGCCAGCTGACAGGCTATCGCGCGGCGGCTATCGACAATAATCAGCTGCAATGGCTGCTGCTGGCCGGCCCTGCGCTGCGGCAAGCCGATCAGAGCTGGCTGAACCAGCAGTTTAGCGGCCCGATAAGCGCGGCTAACCGCCGGCAATTGCTGAGCGGCCGGGCCGGACAGGGCAAGGCCGCGGATAACAGCGCACTGATTTGCAGCTGCTTTAATGTGCGAAGTTTGGCGATATTCCAGGCTATAACCGCAGGTGCTGACAGTACCGCCAAACTGGGCAAGCAGCTTAACTGCGGCACCAATTGCGGTTCTTGTTTACCGGAGCTTAGTGCGCTGTTAAAGCGTCAACTTAGTCAAACCAACCTATTGCAAGGAGCTTAACCATGACGGCAATTAACTCTGTTGGCGCAGCGGGCGCAGTGGCGCTGGTGGGCGCCGGGCCCGGTGCCGCCGATTTACTGACCCTGCGCGCGCTGAAGCTGATACAGCAAGCCGGCGCGGTAGTGTATGACCGGCTGGTAAGCGAAGAGGTGTTGGCGCTTATTCCGCCCGGCTGTCTGTGCTTTGATGTTGGTAAAAGCCGCGGCCGCCACAGTGTGTCGCAGGCAGAGATCGGCGCCTTATTGGTACAACTGGCGCAGCAGGGCTTAAAAGTAGTGCGGTTAAAAGGCGGCGACCCGGCGATTTTCGGCCGTTTAGCTGAAGAGCTGGATGCGCTGGATAGCGCCGGCATTCGCTGGCAGATTGTGCCCGGCATCAGCGCGGCCTCCGGCTGTGCCGCAGCCACCGGCATACCATTGACTGAACGTGGTATTGCCCAACAACTGCGTTTTATCAGCGCGGTGGATAAAGACTGCAATACGGCGCAAGATTGGGCCAGCCTGGCCAGGCCCGGCCAAACGCTGGTATTTTATATGGGGCTAAGTGCACTGAGTGAAATAAGTCAACAGCTGATAGCACATGGCCTGGCCCCCGACTGGCCGCTGCTGTTGGTGGAAAACGGCAGCCGGCCAGCGCAGCGTCAGTTATTAACCACGCTGGCAGAAGCTGCTACTGCGGCCCAGCATATGGCCCTGCAGTCACCATGCTTGATACTGGTTGGCGAGGTGGTATTGCGCCAGCGTCAACTCGTTCCGCTGATGGCCCGGCTAAAGCAGCAGGTTGGATTTTTAGCGGCGTGAAGTAACGTAGTTAACGTTATTTGGCCGGCAAATAGCTGCATGTAAAAGTGTCCATATTGATGGCGCCAGTGCTTCCATGCATGGCGCTTTGGTTAATACCCGTGTTGTTATTGGCAACTGCCACAGCATATCTGGCGGTCGTCATTCTTTGCTGCTGAGGTGGGTTGTACAAACAAAATATGGTTTTCCAGCAAAATATGCTGCATTAAATCTTCTTTCAACTCTTTTAAGCCAATATACAAAGCGGTCCAGGTGTTGCAGGCATCCGCCGGCAAGGTGATGTTATTGGTCAGTTGCTCAAGTTTGTCCAGTGCATCACCATGCTGCAGGTGCTCTTCCTCCATCACACTGATAGGTCCGGCCGGATAAATACCGCCGGCCAGCATCGGAAACAGAATTTGCTCTTCTTTCATCATATGGCTCTCCAGCTCCTGGTACATGTCACCTAAATGATCGGCCAGGCCTGTCGGGCAGTTGGGGTCCAACGCATGTACATGCTCCACTCTGCGGGCTAACCGACACAGTTCAGGTAACTGCTGGCGGTGCCGCTGATGAAAGCGGGTCAAAATATGGTTTATCAGCTGCTTTACCGGCACTGTGCGCCAATCGATATGTTCAGTAGGGTGCTGCTGTAAGGTCTGTAGTGCAGTGACGATATCGTCTGCCGGCAATTGCCGTTTGGCCAGGGCTTCACGCAGGCTAAGTTGACCACCACAACAAAAATCCAGTTTGTATTGATGAAATACGGCGCTGGCGCCGGCAACTGAGGTGGCGATTTGACCTAAAGATTGATCCAGTAATGACATAGGTACTCCTGATTACGTAATTAAGATACCGGGTAAAGACGCCCGTCTGCTGATAAATGGCAAGAGTCAGGCCAAAACTACCACCTTTGATTTATATGGCTTTATTTGCGGCTATGGTAAATTGAACCCAGCCAAAACAGGGTCAAAACAACCCAAGGGTAATAACCACCATGTTGGAAGAAAGTTTGATTGCAGATTTGGTCACAGATCTGCCGGCTGCCGTGCGTTTGCAGCGCTTGGTCAGTACCTTACGTAATCATTTCGGTTGTGGCGCGGTAGGGTTGCTTAAAATTGAACACGAGGTATTAAAGCCGGTAGCCCTACACGGTTTGGTGCGCGAAGCGCTTGGGCGTCGCTTTGTGGTGAGCCAGCATCCGCGGCTGGCTGCTATTTTGGCCAGTCGTAATCCGGTACGGTTTGAGCCTGACTGTGGCTTGCCTGACCCTTACGATGGTTTGTTGGCAGAACAGCCGGGACAGGCGTTACCTGTGCACGATTGTATGGGGATAGCCTTATATATTGAAGGCTGTTGCTGGGGCGTATTAACACTGGATGCGCTGGAAGCCGGCAGTTTCTCATCTGCCGCCGTGTATGAGCTGCAGCGTTATAGCTTGCTGGTGGAAGCGGCAGTGCGCACCACTGAGCTGGAACAAGCTAACAGGGCATTGCGGCTTAATCATCAGGCCGATGAGCAACAGTTTGAACCGGCCGCCAAGTTGCGCTATGAGCTGATTGGTCAGAGCAAAGTGCTGCAGCAAATTTTGCAGGAACTTACCGTTGTGGCAAATTCTGACTTACCGGTATTACTTTTGGGCGAAACCGGGGTAGGTAAGGAGCTGTTTGCCCGGCATTTGCATCGTAGTTCAGTCAGGGCCGGAAAACCGATGATTTACCTCAATTGTGCAGCCTTGCCGGAAAGCCTGGCGGAAAGCGAATTATTTGGCCACAACAAGGGCGCTTACTCCGGGGCGCACAGTGAACGGGCCGGACGGTTTGAAGCAGCTGATGGTGGTACCTTATTTCTCGACGAAGTAGGTGAGCTACCGTTATCGGTGCAGGCTAAACTGCTACGGGTACTACAAAATGGTGAAATTCAACGGTTGGGCTCGGATAAAACACGGCAGGTTAATGTGCGCCTGGTTGCCGCTACTAACCGTGACTTGAAACAGCAGGTAAAAAGCGGTGAGTTCCGCGCAGACTTGTATCACCGCCTGTCGGTTTATCCGCTACCTATACCGCCACTGCGCGAGCGGCGTGACGATATTCCGCTGTTGGCCGGTCATTTTTTAGAACTTAACCGCAGCCGGCTGGGGTTAAGGGCTTTGCGTTTAGCGCCGGATGCTGAGTTGGCACTGCTAAGCTACGACTGGCCCGGCAATGTGCGCGAGCTGGAGCATGTTATCAGCCGGGCAGCAATTAAGGCATTAAGCCAGGGGGCGGCACGCAGCGACATTGTAACGCTGGGCGCAGAGCTATTGGATATTGACAGCGTGGCACCCGCGCAGAATCATATTGTGCTTAACAGCCCGCTGCTGCAAGATACGGCCATTACGCTTAAGCAAGCCGTTAGCCAACTGCAACGGCAGATGATCCAACAGGCGTTAACGCAGCATGCCGGCAGTTGGTCACAGGCGGCACGACAGCTGGAGCTGGACCCAAGCAACCTGCATAAGCTGGCACAGCGGTTAGGGCTGAAATAATGTGGCATATCACTAAGCTGTTTTTTTGGCGGCTATTAGCTTTGGTTAGTTTAATTCTGGGTTTGATAGGTATTCCTTTGCCGGGTTTGCCAACGGTACCCTTTATTCTGCTAAGTGCCTGGTCAGCCGGCAAAGGTTGGCCGGCATTAGAGCAGTGGTTGCTGGCACATTCGCGGTTGGGGCCGCCGGTAGCAGCCTGGCGCGCGCATGGCATAGTGCCCCGGCGTGCCAAGTATTTGGCCTGTATCATGATGACACTAAGCGCCATACTCATTCAGTTTTCAGCCGTGCCGATGTTACTCAAGCTAATGTTACCGCTATTTCTGTTATTGGTAGCATGCTGGTTATGGCGCAGGCCTGAACAAATAACGCAGGATAACACGCATGACAAAACCGTTTAGCTCCCGGCCGTTGGGGCAACAGCAGGCGATGCGCTACAGCCGCCAGCTTATGTTGCCGGCACTGGATTTCAGTGGCCAGGAGGCCTTACTGGCTGGTAAGGTGCTGCTGGTTGGTATGGGCGGGCTTGGCTGTGCAGCCGCACCTTATTTGGTGGCCAGCGGTATCGGCAGTATTACTCTGGCAGATGATGACACTATTGACCGGAGTAACTTACAGCGGCAGATCCTGTATCGCGAGGCTGATATCGGCCAGAGTAAAGCCGGGCAAGCGGCAGCAGGCTTGCGTCAGTTAAATTCTGAAATTGAGATAAATGCTTTACAGCAGCGCTTAACTGCTGATGACTTAGCGCAGCTGGTGCCGCAATTCTCACTGGTACTGGACTGCAGCGACAACCTCGTCACCCGCAATGCCATCAACGCTGCCTGTGTTAAAGCCAAAGTAGCGCTGGTCTCCGGCGCCGCTATTCGTTTTGAAGGCCAGGTTGCCAGCTTTAGTATGCAAGGCGACGGCGCCTGTTATCACTGTTTAAGCCAACTGTTTGGCGAGCAGCAGTTAAGCTGTATGGAAGCCGGTATTTTAAGCCCGGTAGTGGGTGTCATCGGTACTATGCAGGCGCTGGAGGCAGTAAAAATTCTCGCCGGTGTCGGCACACCGCTGTATGGCAAGTTACAGCTGTTTGATGGTTTAACCAGCCAATGGCGCCGGTTTAACCTGGCTAAAGATGCAGGCTGTAGTGTATGTGGCAACCAGAGCCAAGATAACGCTGTATAGCCGCTGACAAACTCAAAACATGGATTGAGATGAAACTACAACGATTGATAAAACCGATAGCCAAATTGGCTGGCCTGCCTGGTATTTTTCTGGCCCTTTGTGCAGCGCCGGCTTTGGCTGACATTGTGTATGTAGTGCGCCATGCTGAAAAACACGCCGTTGACAAAGATCCTGCGCTCACTGCCTGTGGTCAGGCACGCGCAGAAGCATTGGCGACCAGCCTGGCCGGCGTTAAATTGGCCGCCGTTTACGCTACGCCCTATCAGCGCACACAGCAAACTGCCGCTGCAGTGGCTAAACAGCAGCAGCTTGATATAACGCAGTACGATCCACGTCAGCCAGAGGTTTTGCTATCGCAGTTAAGGGCGCAAATCTCGCCGGTATTAGTGGTAGGGCACAGCAATACGGTGCCTGAGTTAGTGACGCAGTTAAGCGATATCGCCATGGCCGCGCTGACAGAGCAAGACTATGACTTGTTATATCAGGTTAAGCTGACCCCACCGGTCAGTGTCAGCATCAGCAGGCAGAGTTTCCGCTGCAAACAGGTGGAATAAGGCTGCTGAGCATTTTTACTGTATGCGCAGCGTGATCCGCCTGTTTAATGCCACTTAACTTGTCTTAGTTGGCAGGATGTCGCTATGCACCATTTGCAGCAGTTTATAGGCATCGCCTAACCTGCAGTTTTCATGGTCGCGTTTTTTATAGCCCAGTGTGGTCAGTTCTATATGCCAGGTGGGCACTACGTCTACTGTGGCCAGGGTTTGTTTAACGCAATTAAGCGGGCAGCCGTCTACCGCCAGTATTGGCCGGCCGGACCGGGCCACTTTTACCAGTTGCTTTACCTTACCGCCGACACCGGCAATACAAGACATTTGTGCCGAGCCTTCGCGGTCGAGCACCACAGCTAAATCGTTGGCAAGTTGCGCCACGTTAGAGCAGCCGGAGCAAGAGTATACCAGTGGCTTGTTATCGTAATCGGTGTTCATGCTGCGTTCCGTCGTTGTCAGACTGTTCGCACAGTGTAAAAGCCGTGACAGTTAGCGGTTTGATATAAATCAAAGCCGCCGCAGCCTTACCCCTTCAGAGGTAACAGCGCAAACGGCCTGTTCTGCTCGGTGTTTCGGTTACAACGCCTTCAGAGCTTGTCACAGCAACTCCTTCGCTGCTGGCGTGCTCAGTCAGACACTCTGTGACAACTCTTCAGGGTTCTAACCTTCACAGTAGTACTCGGCGCTTGTTCAACCCGGCCGGCCATCTGGCCTGGGTGTGGTTAGCACCGGAAAATACACCAGCACGTAAAGTATGTAAGCCAGCACCCAGCCGCCGACACCGAGCCAGAGCCATTGCATGGTTTGCGCCGGCCATAGCCAGATTAGCAGCGTACGGCTAACTGCGGCGGCCAGTACCAGTAAAAATGCCAGCGACATTATAGCTTTAGGTTTTAGCAGCCGGCCACTGTGGCCCAGCGACACCCGTGCCATCATGCTTAAGATCATGCTGCCCATGGCACCGGCGGTTAACGCATGCAGTGCTATGCTATTGCTGATATTTACCCCGGCATAACGTGCGCTGTATAGCGCTAACCCCAGCGGGATACACCAGTACGCCAGATGCAGCGACCACAGCAGTGGCACTTTAACCGTAAGCCAGATTTTCCAGCGCAGGCAGCGCAGGGCGGTGAGCAGGGCACTTAATGCAAATAAGCTGCTGATAGCCAGTGGCGGCAGGTATTTGCTCAGGGCAAAAAAGTGCAGTACAAAGATCAGCCACAAGGATGCCAGCGCCGCGCGATCCAGCCAGACAATGGCTTCAACCTTTTTCGTTTGGGTACCGTTGGCGGTAAACATCGGCAGCACCCGGCCACCGACAATCGCCATCAACAAGGTAATTACCCACACCGCGTTCTGGCTGCCAAGCTGGGTTAAGTCGTAACGCTGGGTGGCGACGCCGATATACATCAGCGCGTTGCAGGCGGTTAGTAACAGCAACACCGGAATAAAAAACAGGTTGCGCTGTTGGCCGGTTTTAATCAGCGGTACGGCAAGCAGATAAGCGCATACCGGCAAAAAGCTTAAATCAACGGCCGCCACCAGATATAGCGATAAACCGTCACCGAACAATAACAGCAAGCGGCCAGCCAGCCACAGCAGGCTGATAAATAATAAACTTTTGCCATGCGGCGCGCGTAGCCCGGTCCAGTTTTGCACTGCGGTGAGTAAAAAACCGATAACGATAGCGCTGACAAAACCAAGCAGCATTTCATGGCTGTGCCAAAACAGCACATTAGCAAAGGGTTTTAGCTGAATATGGCCGGCCAGCGTCAGGCCCCATAACAGCATCGCGATGGCACTAAAGGCGGCGCCGAATAAAAACATCGGCCGAAACGCCTGGCGCAATAGCGGCAACAGCTTTTGTTCAGTCGCCAGATCGGTTATTTGCATGGTTTATCCTCAGCTTCAATAGCCATATCGTCATCAAGTAGAAAGTTATCTGCGCGCGCTGCCGCCAGCTTTTGCTGGTACTGGGCCGCCTGATTGGCAAAAAACATGGTGATCATACACAGCGCCAGTACGCCGTATAAAATCATAAAACAGCCGGTGACTATACCCAGCACATCCTGCGCCACGCCAAATAAAATGGGCAGGGTGCAGCCGCCTAAGGCGCCAATGGCAGCAACAAAGCCACCGGCACTGCCCATATGCTGTGGGTAGTAATCGTGAATAACCTTATACACACTGGCGCGGCCAAAGCCCTGCGCCACGCCGATAATAAAAATCAGTAAGGTAAACCACCAGACATTAAGGCCAATTTCCAGCTGTACGTCTTTTTCCACGCCATGAATAATCAGGGTGGTAGGCGGGTAGCTTAAAAAAAACAGACAAACAATACAGACCCAGAACACGCTCCAGTTTACGGCGCGGCCACCGTAGCGATCGGCGAACCAGCCGCCCAGCGCCCGCACCATGGATGAGGTAGCAACAAAAAACAGCGTAAACGCCATCGCCTGCTGCGCATCCATGGCATAGGCCTGCATATAGTATTGCGGCAGCCATAATAGCAGCGCTAAAAAACTGCCAAACACAAAGTAGTAGTACAGCGAAAAACGCCAGATACGGGCGTCACTGCACAGCTGACGCAGACTAAGAGCGCGCTGTGTTTGCGCTAACGGTAGTGGCTCTTTTGGTGCCAGTAAGGCAAACAGCAGGCTGATGATCAGCATACCGCCGGCATAAAAAGGCCCAACCCATGTCCAGCCAGCGTAATGTACCGCCAGCGGCACCAGCACAAAGGTAATGGCTACCCCGGCATTGCCGACACCAAATAAGCCCAAAGCACGGCCCTGGCGGCTGGACGCAAACCACTGGCTGACATAGCGCACGCCCAACGTAAAAGACACACCGCTAATGCCAAACCAGAGCCCAAGCCACAAATAGCCGCTGTAGCTCTGTACCGATGGCAGCAGTAATAGTGCCGGGATCACCGCCAGCATCTGATATAGCCATAGTGTCCGGCTACTAACGCGGTCGGCCAGTATACCCAGTGGCAAGCGCAAAATAGCCCCGCTTAATATCGGTGCCGCCAGCAAAATGCCGTACCCGGTGGCGCTAAGAGCAAGCTGTTGCTGCAGCGCTATGCCCATCGCAGCGTACAGTGTCCATACCGAAAAACAGGCGGCAAAGGCCAGCGTGGCCAGCAGTAGTGCCCGGTTGGCATCGGGTAAGGTGGCTTGTATCAGCGTAGTCGGGGCAGGTTGTGCCATAGCAAAAACATCCGCTAATCAGGGGTTGGCATTAGTGTAACGCTAAAGCTATCGCTGCAGGCAGCAACGTAGGCGTACCTCTGACGCGCCAGTCAGCAGCGCATGACGTCGCCGCCTACCTATAAGGGAGTATCAGTGCTGGTATTGCCAATGCCTGCAGCCCTGAGTTGACATACCACTATGTTGGTATCTTTTTGTTTTGATTGGCAAAACCGCCTGTCAGGCTTTGTTTTATATCAATGATTTTGCCGTTAAGCCTCTCTACACTGGGCGCAGTTAATCTGTTAATCCTGTGGAGGATGTTATGGCTGGTCCTGCTTTAGCACAACAAAGCGGCAGTGGGTTAAACCTGCTTAATTTTGCCGAACAAAAAATAAAAATGCTGCACCTGACCTGGTTTGCTTTCTTTTTAACCTTTGTGATCTGGTTTGCCCATGCGCCCTTGCTTATTCATATTAAACAGGCGTTGGCACTGACTGATGCACAGGTTAAAGCGCTGCTGATTTTAAACGTAGCGATAACCATACCGGCGCGCATCGTTGTTGGCATGCTGGTAGACCGTTATGGTCCGCGCATTATGTATTCGTTGCTGCTGTTTATCTCGGCGCTGCTATGTATTGGGTTTGCTTTCGCGCAAACTTATGACGCGCTGGCGTTGTTCCGCTTTTTACTCGGTTTTGTCGGTGCCGGCTTTGTGGTGGGGATCAGGCTGGTCGGCGAGTGGTTTCCGCACCATCAGGTCGGTACCGCTGAAGGCATTTACGGCGGCTGGGGTAATTTTGGCTCAGCCGCTGCGGCCATGACGCTACCGGCATTGGCGCTGGCTTATGGCGGCGCTGACGGCTGGCGTTATGCCATTGGTACCGTTGGCGTGATTAGTGCAGTTTATTCGCTGGTGTTCTATAAGTTTGCCCGCAATACGCCCAAAGGCTCAGTGTATTTTAAACCGAAAAAAACCGGCGCCATGGTGGTCTCCAGCTGGGGGGCGCTATGGGGGCTTATTCTGATGAATATTCCTATGCATCTGGCACTGGGCATGTTGGCCTGGCGCTTATCGCCGGCCGGCGTAAACCTGTTTACTACCGATATGATGTATGCACTTTGGGGCGTGTTATTGCTGCTGTTTATTGTGCAGACCCAGCAAACCTGGCGTATTAACGTTGAGCATTTACGGGCCGGTGTGTCGGAGAATGATAAGTACAGCTTTAAACAGGTCGGTATTTTAAATATTGCTTACTTTGCTACCTTTGGCTCTGAGTTGGCGGTGGTATCGATGTTGCCGCTGTATTTTCTTGAGACCTTTGAGGGCATTAGTGCGGTGAAAGCCGGTTTACTGGCGTCGGGGTTTGCTTTTATGAACCTGGTGTCGCGTCCAATGGGCGGCTGGTTTTCCGATAAATTTGGCCGGCGCAAAAGCATGCTAATTTTAATTGGTGGTTTAGCAGCCGGTTACTTCTTAATGGGTCTGATGGACAGCCATTGGTGGATCCCGCTGGCCGTGCTGGCAACCATGGCCTGTAGTTTCTTTGTGCAGGCTGGCGAGGGCGCGGTGTTTGCCATAGTGCCGCTGATTAAACGCAGCATGACCGGGCAAATTGCCGGCATGGCAGGGGCTTACGGTAATGTCGGCGCTGTGGTGTACTTAACGGTATTAAGTTACGTTAGCTACAGTATGTTCTTTTATGTCATTGCCGCTTCGGCGCTGGTGGGGCTGGTGGCGGTGATGTTTTTGGATGACCCCAAAGGCCATATCACTGAAGTGGGCGAGGATGGCACTGTGCATCGGATTAATGTTGGTTAATGGCTAAAAAGGAGTGACAGGTGAGCACACCCGGGCTGCAACTACGCTACAGCAGTATCTGTGAAGCCGGCATCAAGCCGGCCAACGAAGATGCGGTTGCGCAGCATATCCCCTCAGATCCGCACCTGTTAACCTACAAAGGCGCCTGCTTTGCTCTGGCCGATGGCGTAAGTACCGCCGAAGCCGGCCAGCAGGCCAGTAGCCGGGCGGTAAGCCGGTTTTGCCGCGAATACAGCCAGACGCCGGATAGCTGGTCGGTAGCCTACAGCGCCCAGCAGCTGCTGGCGACCATTAATAATGAGCTGTACGAGCTAAGCCATCAGTTTGTGCACGAACAAAAAGGCTATCTCACCACCTTTATCGCGCTGGTGTTGAAATCACAAACAGCGCACTTTTTTCATATCGGCGACAGCCGGCTCTACCACTGGCGCGATGGCGTGTTGGTGCAGCTTAGTCAGGATCACACTACGGTGTTATCCGGGCAGCGCCAGTTTCTTGGCCGCGCACTGGGTATGGATGCGCACGTTGAGCTGCAGCAGGGCAGTATCAGTATCAAAACCGGCGACCGCTTTTTGTTGTGCTCAGATGGTATCTCTGACTTTATCAGTGTTGATGAACTGCAGCGTCAGTTATCAGCCGCCACCGATCTGGATGCAACCGCTGCGCAGTTAACTAAACAGGCGTTAGCTCAGGGTAGTGATGATAATCTCAGCCTGATTTTGCTGGAAATAACCGCACTGCCAGAGCAAAGCCTGGATGATCTAAATCAGCACTTAACTGCGCTGCCGTTTCCGCCGGCGTTAAGCCCTGGCATGAAACTGGATGGCTATAAGGTGCTGCAGGAGCTGTTTGCCAGCAGCCGCAGCCATTTGTATCTGGTGGAAGATGAAGACAGCGGGGCTAAGCTGGTGCTTAAGTGCCCGTCACTGAATTTTGATGATGATGCGCTCTATATCGACCGCTTTATCCGCGAAGAGTGGATAGGCCTGCGTATCGAATCAGACTACGTGGTTAAGGTGGTGCGGCAAAGCCGGCCGCGCACCTTTTTGTATTATGTAATGGAATACCTGCCGGGCCGGAGCTTAGAGCAATGGTTTGAGCGCCAGCCCAAGCCGTTAAAACCGGCGCTGGCAATTAAGTTGGTCAAACAAATAGCTGAAGGTTTAAAAGCCTTTCACCGCATGGGCGCTATTCATCAGGATTTAAAACCGGGCAATATTATTTACCTGGATGACGGCAGCTTAAAAATTGTCGATTTTGGCTCAGTGTTTGTCGCCGGTTTAGCTGAAATTTACAGCCCGCTGCAGCATGATGCGGCGCTTGGCACCGCAGCCTATTCTGATCCGCATTATTTGCTGGGGCATAATTCCGGCGTGCAGGGCGACATTTATGCGCTGGCCACTATTGCCTACGAGCTGTTCAGTGGTGGCCACTTACCTTACGGCAATGCAGTAGAGGAATGCCGCACCGCTGCCGATTACGACAAGCTGCGTTATCTTAACGCCAGCCAGTTTAACCCGGTTATTCCAACCTGGTTTGACCGCGCCCTGCAACAGGGCGTCAGCCTGGATTTATCGCAGCGCTATCAGAGCATCAACCAGCTACTAACCGACTTACAGCAGCCCAATCCGGCGTTTTTACACGAAGAAGTCAAGCAGCAGCATAAAACCAACCCGCTGCTGTTCTGGCAACTGTTGTCCGGCTTTTGGTTTATTACCTTATTGCTGGTGGTGTGGTTGTTTTTGCTTAGGCGCTAACATGGCTGATAGCGAAGACCGGCTTGCTCTAAGACAACCGTTGCAGGCCAGGATGGCCGAATCGAGCCCCCAGGGATGGGTTCACGGCGTGTTGTCGTGAGCAAACCGGTTGAAGCCTGACACCAAAGCTGGATATCAGCTTTTAGGCCGGAACGCTTTAATCACCGCTTCATTGCACTGCAGATAAGGTCCGTCCATTAGATCTATGCAGTAAGGCACCGCCGGAAATACCGCATCTAAACACTGACGAATGGCTTTGGGTTTACCCGGCAGGTTAATAATTAAACTGCTGCCACGCAGGCCGGCGGTCTGGCGCGACAATATTGCCGTGGGAACATATTTCAGCGATTCAGTGCGCATTAACTCGCCAAAGCCGGGCATCATGCGGTCGCACACCGCTTCGGTGGCCTCGGGCGTAACGTCGCGTTTTGCCGGGCCGGTGCCGCCGGTGGTAACAATTAAACAGCAGCCTTGTGCGTCGGCCAGTTCACGTAGTATTTGCTCAATTAACGGCTGCTCGTCCGGGATCAGCCGGTATTCGGCCTGCCAGTCACTGGTTAAGTAGTCTTTTAGCGTATCGATGATCGCCTTGCCGGATAAATCTTCATATACCCCGGCACTGGCGCGGTCGCTTACGGTAACTATGCCGATTTTGGTTAATGTTTGTGCCATCTACGCTCCAAATGTTACATCCTTAGCCACTCAAAACTCAACCCTCAACCCGCCACCATACCGGCCAGATTCAGCCAGTAGCCGTTACTGTCGGTAGCCGGCAGCGGCTGCGGCGCTGTGCCGTTAATATTGGCTTTAAATTTCGCTAACCAGTCAAAGGTGCCGCTTAGCTGTGGGCTTAACCGTACTATATCCACCTGGCCCTGCATAGTGTTTAGCTGGTTAACCAGGTTATAGCGCTGGCCAGACTGGGTTTGAATACCGTTTAACACAAACACCGAACTGCCGTCCTGGCTCTTCACCTCGCGTCCCTGTGGGTAGTTAATACAGCACAGCTCACACTGATCTTTACTGCGGTTTTCCGAACGGGCAGTAAAGCAGCGACCGCTCCAGGCCAATGGCAAATGACCAAAGCCAAATACCTCAGTGCTAAAGCAGTCGCGGATATCAGCAATAATGCTCTGGTTTAACACCTCGCTAAGCCACTGGCCGGATAACTCTACCGGCATGACCCAGCGCGTTAAGCCCATGCTGACTAAGCGGCGCAGCGTATGTTGGTTGTAGCAATTAATGGCAGCACCGGCGACAAAGGGCAGGCCCTGTTGCTGCAGCATGCTAATGGCGCCAACATCATTGGCTTCAACTAAAAACTCGCCGTTATCAACATATTTGCGTAGTTCGCGCAGTTCACCCGGTGCTTCATACAAGGTCATCGATGATAAACACACCTGTTTACCGGCCTCACGCAACATGTGGGCAACAGCAATATAGTCGTCAAATTTAAGCTCGCGCCTTTTACTGCACACGGTTTCGCCTAAGTAAACAATATCTATGTCACTGTCGGCTGCTTCGCGGTAAAACGTCAGCATCTGTGCTTTGGGCCAAAAGTACAGTACCGGCCCCAGAGAAAATTTCATCAGCTTATTTCCATTTACGATGATAGGCGCCCAGCGTGGTCTGGCTGCCCTCAGACAACGTCGCCAACACCTGTTGCCACTGTGGCTGCACGTTAAAACGCTCTGGCGTGGCCATAACCGCATCGATGGCGGCACGCCAGACTTGGGTAATTTGCGCGACATAGGCCGGGCTGCGCTGGCGGCCTTCTATTTTTAATGACTTAATGCCCTCGGCGTACAGTTGTGGCAGCAAATCCAGCGTATTTAAGCTGGTGGGCTCTTCCAGTGCATGGTAGGTGTCGCTGCCCACAGTAAAGCGGCCTTTGCATAGAGTGGGGTAGCCGGCGGTTTCGTTTGGTGCAAAGCGGTCAATTAAAATGCCGTTTAAACGCGACTCCAGCGTGCCGTTATTGTCCTGCCAGTTGACAAACGCTGCCGGCGAGCAGGCACCCGCGGTATTGGGCGACTGCCCGGTCATATAAGAGCTTAAATAACAGCGGCCTTCGGCCATAATGCACAGGCTGCCAAAAGCGAACACTTCCAGGTCGATATCGCAACTGTGAGCCAGCGCCCGCACTTGCTGCATCGATAATACCCGCGGTAGTACCACCCGGCTGATATTGAACTGGCGGTAAAAATCAATTGCTGCTGCATTGGTCGCTGACGCCTGCACTGACAAATGCCGTTCCAGTTTCGGGTAGCGCGCCGCAGCATAATCCAGCACGGCAATATCGGCCAGAATAAGCACATCGGCGCCGGCATCGGCGGCCATATCCACCGCTTGTTGCCAGCGCTGGTAGCTGTTTGGGTGGGCAAAGGTATTGATGGCTACATGCAGTTTTTTACCGTGTTGGTGCACATAACGGGCCGCGTCTTTTAACTTAGCTTCGTCAAAATTCAAGCCGGCAAAATGACGGGCATTGGTATCATCTTTTAAACCGATATAAACGGCATCGGCGCCATGTTCAATAGCGGCCTTTAGTGCCGGCATACTGCCGGCAGGGCAGAGCAGCTCCATAATGGTCTTCCGCGTTAGTTTAGCGTTTATCACTACCTCCGACAGGGAATAGCCGGTGGCGGCGTACTGTGGTTTTATTATAGGGTGATAACTAACTGTAAGGCTTGTATATGTTTGATATTAAAAGAGTTAACTCTAATTTGGTAGCGTCACTACCTACAATGCTGCGTGGCCTTACCCGCTATGCGCCCAAGGCGGCTCAGGCTGGCGTGTTACAGTTGGCGCTAAACCAATTCTTCCGCCCTGAACTTAAAACCGGCGAGCTGAATTTTTTAACGGCTAAGACGCTGGTGGTGCAGGTTAGCGATATTGCACTGCAGTTTGCCATCAGCCTGAACGGTGACAAGCTAAGGGTGCAGTTAGCCAGCGCAGAGCAGGATTTACTGCTAAAGGCAGAGCTGGCCGACTTTGTGGCTATGATCAGCAATACGGCCGATCCGGATACGTTATTTTTTCGCCGCCGGCTGCAAATGCTCGGTGATACCGAGCTTGGCTTGTACTGCAAAAACCTGCTGGACAGCATAGGGTCAGAGCGTTTACCGCTATTTTGTCATCGCGGTTTAAACTGGCTGGCGCAGCAGCAGGCCGCGACAGAAACAGCAGCGCACTAGCCTGCGATAGATCAAAGTGAAGCAGACAGGGGCCATTATAATGACGCTCTGCCAGCAAAGCGCAATAACAGAGGTAAAGATGCAAACGATTAAATGGGACCCGGCATTAATCAGTAAATACAATATTAATGGCCCGCGTTATACCTCTTACCCCACTGCACTGGCGCTGAGTACTGACTTTGACCACGGGCTGATCCGCGGTGCTATCAGCCAAAGCCCGGACCAGCTTAGTTTGTACCTGCATATCCCGTTCTGTCATAAGCTGTGTTACTACTGCGGTTGTAATAAGGTGCTCACCCGCCATCAGCATAAAGCCGATACTTATCTCGACGCGCTGGCTGATGAAATGGCGTTATATGCGCCTTTGCTGGACACTAAGCGCATTAACCAACTGCATTTAGGTGGCGGTACGCCAACTTTTTTAACGGAGGTACAACTTAGCCGCTTAATGGCGCTATTGCATAAGTTTTTTACTATTAATGCTGATGCCGAAATCAGCATTGAAATAGACCCGCGCAGCTGCAGCGACGATAAGCTGAGGCATTTGCGCACGCTGGGTTTTAACCGTGTTAGTTATGGCGTGCAGGATTTAGATGAAAAAGTGCAAATTGCCATTAACCGGGTGCAAGATACTGACCTTATTCGCCATCAGGTGCAGTTAAGCCGTGAGCTCGGCTTTAGCTCGATTAATCTCGACCTTCTCTACGGCTTACCCTTTCAACAGCCGGCCAGTTTTGCCGAAACCGTCGATGAAATTATCCGCCTTAATCCCGATCGGATCTCGTTATTTAGCTATGCCCATATTCCGGAGCGTTTTGCCGCCCAGCGCAAAATAAGCGATGCCAGCCTGCCGGATGCGCCACTAAAGCTGGAATTAATGCAACTGGCAATTAATCGTTTTGTCGCGGCCGGTTATCAGTTTATTGGTATGGACCACTTTGCCCGGCCGGATGACGCCCTGGCCAAAGCACAACAAGCCGGTAAGCTGCAGCGCAATTTTCAGGGCTATACCACTGCCGGCCAGGATGCGTTAATTGGCCTTGGCGTATCCAGCATCAGCCAGGTAAGCGGCGTGCTGTGGCAAAACAGTAAAGAGCTGCCGGCCTATTATGCCGCGATAAATAAGGCTCAGCGCCCCACTGAACGCGGCTTTAGTTTAAATAGCGACGATAAACTGCGCGCTGCCTTAATCAGCCAGCTTATCTGTCACTTCGAACTGGATACAGAGACATTTAGCCGGCAATGGCGTATTCAGGGTTTTTGGCAATACTTCGCCGGGGCGCTGGAGCGCTTACAGCCCTTTATGGAAGACGGCCTGGTTGAGGTATACGCAGAGCGCATTAAAGTCACCAACGCTGGCCGGTTGTGGGTACGCAGCATCTGTGCCTGTTTTGATGCCTATTTAACTCAGGGCCAGCAGCGTTATTCAAAGGTGGTGTAATGCTGTAGGGGCGCCCGTTCAGTAATGAAAATGGGCGCCCCAATATTCGTTAATATAAGGCCACTAACTCGCCGGCTTTATCAAAGGTAAGAAAATCGGCAATCATGCCGCCCTGAATTTTCTCCATCATCATCTTAAGCGGCTGTGTCGCTTCATCGCTGTTCGGCGGGAAGCCACCGCGACCGCCCAGTGCCGAAACAAAGGCAATATCCCAGTCAACACCGGTGGTTTTTGATTCACTCACCAGATTTGCAAAATCGCTGACCTCGTCCGGCAATTTATCAACACACAATACCGGTGCTAAAGCACCGCCCTGGCCTTGCTCAAAGTTGTTTTTCTGCGTATCGGTATAGCCGTTTGGCAGCTCTGCTTTGGCAAACACAAACAGCAAACGTTGCGGCTCGTCCTGCATGGCCGCAGCCTGGATTAAGTCGGAGTAAGATTCAATATTCATAGCAATAGCCCGGTAAGAATTTAAGCCAGTTTAGCAAGCTGGCACCGGCGGTTATATACGCTATATTGGTGTGGCAATTACCCCAAATGAGGTAGCCACCTTTGCCTGCTTAGTGTTTGGGTGGTTTTTACCTAAAATAGTGGTGATTTTCACCCTGAGGCCGTTTTATGACATACTTTATTCGTAACCTGTCTATCAGTCGTAAACTGATGTTATTACTGTTATTGCCAGCGTTAGCCGCACTCTGGTTGGCGCTAAATCGATTTGGCGCTAGCTGGCAGCAGGTGAGTGAAGCGGAGCATGTTAGCCAGGCTATCGAGGTGTCAGCCACAACCAATGCCTTAGTGGCAACCTTACAAGCTGAGCGCGGTGCCTCTGGTGTATATCTGGCCAGTTCAGGTAAGCGCTTTAGTGAACGAATGTTACAGTTACGCTTGCAAAGCGATCAGCGCTTAACGGCTTTTAATGCTCTGCAGATGCCTGAACTTAGCGCACTGCAACAACAGCTTGGCCAGCTAAACGATTTACGCCGGCAGGTTGACCAGCAAAGCGTCAACAATGCTGCCTCAGCAGAGCGTTATACGGCATTAATTACCGCCATGATAGCGCAGAACCATCAGCTGGAGGCGGCACTAACGCATCGGGATATGGCGCGGCAACTGGCGACACTAAACCAGTTTATAGAAATGAAAGAGCGTGCCGGACGTGAGCGCGCTATTTTAGGCTTAGTGTTTAGCCGAGGCAGTTTTAACAGTGAACTATTGGCCCGCTTTAGCAATAATTTAGGCGCTTACAATGCGTTTGCCGAAAACTTTTTACGTATGGTCAGCCCACAGCAGCAAAGCACCTGGCGCACCCTCAGCCAGCATAACAGTTTTGTTGAAGTTTCCCGCTTGCAGCAATTGGCGTTTAATACCGCATTAGGTGAGCCGCTCAATGTCGATGATGGCCAGTGGTTTGACCTTGCTACCAGTCGTTTGGCACAGATGGCAGAATTTGAAACCGCACTAAAAACCGATATTATCGGCTCTGCTGAGCAGCTGCAGCAGCAGTCTGTTCGTCAGTTGTGGCTATTAGCCGCGGCGATTGTCGTTATCAGTGCCGTGCTGGCTCTTGTTGCGGGTATTACCATGCGCAGCATCTCGGCGGCGGTACGCAGTATTGAGAGCACCATAACCGCACTGGCACAGCGCAACCTTACCGCGCGCTGCCACTATAAAAGTAAAGATGAATTTGGTCGTATAGCCGACAGTACCAACAGTATGGCGCAGCAGTTACAGCAGGTTATTCAGGAAATTGGCGGCGCTACCGGGCAGGTCGCTACCGCAGCTGAGCAATCTTCGGCGGTAACGCTGCAAACCAGCAAAGGTGTGCAGCAGCAACAGCAGGATACTGAGATGGTGGCCACTGCTATGCATGAAATGAGCGCGACGGTGCGCGATGTTGCCGCCAGTACGGCAGAGGCGGCAGAGCTATCGGAAACGGTGCAGTCGGGCGCCGCACAAGGGCAAAACAGGCTGGAGCAGACCATAGCGCTTATTCAGCAATTATCTACTCAGGTGGAAAGTACGGCGAAAGTTATCGAGAAAGTAAAATATGATAGCGACGCTATTACCTCGGTGCTGGATGTTATTCGTGGCATTGCCGAGCAAACCAATTTACTGGCGTTAAATGCGGCGATAGAAGCTGCCCGTGCCGGTGATGCTGGTCGTGGTTTTGCCGTAGTGGCCGATGAGGTACGCACCCTGGCACAGCGCACCGCAAAGTCTACAACGGATATTCAGCGTATGATAGAAGGCCTGCAGCAAGGCGCCAATCAGGCGACAGACGCAATGCGCACCAGCTTAAGCCAAGCGCAGGAGGGGCGCGATAAAGTAGCACAAACCGGTGATATTCTGGCGCAGGTGTTACAGGGAATTAATGGCATTAATGATAAGAATATGCAGATCGCATCAGCTGCTGAGCAGCAAGCTGCAGTCGCTGATGAGATAAACCAGAAAATTCTTAATATTAGTGACGTAGCGGTACAAACCAGTGCTGGCGCCGAACAAACCGCCAGCACCAGCCGTGAGCTGTCGCGGTTAGCAGAGCAATTACAACAACTGGTAGCGCGGTTTACTCTGGCCTGATATTTCAAGCCAGTTTGGCATTGAATAAGGCGGCAATAAGATCCGATTGGGTGATCACTCCGACCAGCTGTTGCTGATCGTTTAGTACAGGTATATGGTGCAGGCCCTGATCAGATAACATCGGCACCAGCGCGGCGATATGGTCATCTTCATGTGCAACGCTAAGTTTGCTGACCATAATCTCGGCCACTTTGCGTTTGTACTGCTTATTGTGGCGGTTTTTCAGCAGTAGCTGATTAACATGGCGTAGCAAGCCCCAGTAGTGCGGTACCTGCAGGTTTTTCAGAAAATCGACCGTCGACACTACGCCCAGCAGTTGCTGCTGGCTATCTGTTACCGGCAGCATACTTATTTTGTGTTTGCGCAGTAGCTGCCAGGCCGCCGCCACGGCGCTGTTGGGACCAATGGTGATCAAGTCACGTGACATAATGTCGCTACAGCGAATTTCGCCGCTTTTGCGCTGATAAGCATGCAGTTGTGCCTGGTGATATAAGCGTTCTAAATCTTGCTCGCTAATATCGACTACGGTATCAAAGCTGTTGAGTGCACTGAGCAAATCGTCTGGCTGCAGGCCCAGCCGCTTCAGCGGTGAGGCGTCTTTGTGCAAATGTACCGGGTCAAATTTCTGTGCGGTTGGTTGCAGGCCGCGTTTTAACCAGAACTTTTGCAGCACTATGGCCACCAGCAGCATGATAAACACATTAAGCGCTACCGGGTAGAGCAAAAAGTCATAACCCAATACGCTGTCGGTGGAGGCAATCACCGGTACCAGCGCGGTGGCGCCACCCGGCGGGTGCATACACTCAAAGATGTACATTACAAACAGCACGCAGCCAATAGTTACCGCGGCCATCAGTGCTAAGTCAGTAAACAAGTGCGAGCAAATAAGGCCCACGGTAGCCGAGATAAGATGGCCGGCGGCAAATGACCAGGGCCGTGCCAGTGGGCTGTTGGGTAAACCAAATAACAATACTGACGAGGCGCCCATTGAGGCCAGCAACACTATAGTGCTGGCGGCATCAGCCAGCTGCAGGCTGGTGTAGGTAACAATAAATAGCGCGATAAAGGCAGCCACTGCTACCTTTAGCCTTTCGGTCAGTGGTATGGCCGACAAACGCTGGCTGTCGTGTTTAATAAGGCCCAGTTGTGCCAGCACGGCACTTAACAGGTTTTTTGCTTGGCGTTGCAAGGTTAAATCCGATATTTGCACCAAAGGAGGGCAAGTATAAGCAGTTAGCAGAAAAAAAGACACCCGGATGTCTGCGGCTGAATGACGTTGACAACTAGTCGGCAGCTAAAATTTTATTGCGGATAAGGCTGCGTTTAACACTTAAACACAATTTACCGAAACGTCTTAGCTCATCAAACTTGGGAATACGGCCATTTTTTATTGCGTGCTCCCAAAACGATACTTCAGCGTCAACCATCTCCAGCAGTTTTTTTGGGCAACCCTGACAGTCGGTGTTGGTAATGCCACAGACAAAGGTGGCCGGCTCATAAAGCGGTAGGGTGGCTTTAACCTCAACCAGCAGTTGCTGCATTGCGGTTTTCAGATCAGGTTTAGTTGACATAATACTAACCTCTGGTTACGGCAACCGGACTAATTGTACGGCTTTGTTCCCCACGTGACGATGATACAAAATGGGTATGTCAGCAAGGCATTAACAAGTAAGACACCGCAGCCGTGCTACGGTGTCTTTAATTAACAGAAGTATTAGCTTAGCTGCTGCAGTGGCTGCCGGGCGGCTTTGCTGTCAAACACGCCTTTTACCACCTGCCAGCTTACTGCTAAAGCGCCGATGATAAAGATCACATCGCCAACTGTGCGTACCCAGCGTAGCGTATGTAAAATGTCGCTTTGCATAAAGGCTTCACTGCGGGCATACCATAAGCCTTCAGTAGCACTGGCGTAAAACTGGATAAAACCGATAGGCAGTAAGCTGGTAAACAGCATTAATACCAGGCCGCCGTTCATCCACCAAAAGGCGGTTTTCATCAGTTTTTCATCAAACACCAGCTGTGGCCGGATATAGCGCAGAATGAGCAAACAAAAGCCCAGCGCCAGGAAGCCATAGACACCAAACAGCGCAGCATGAGCATGGGTTGGCGTGGTGTTTAAGCCTTGCAGGTAATACAGCGCAATGGGTGGGTTAATCATAAAGCCAAACACGCCGGCGCCAAGCATATTCCAAAATGCTACCGCGACGAAAAACATCAATGGCCATTTAATATCACCCATCCACGGTGCTTTGTTTTTTAAGCGCCAGTTTTCCCAGGCTTCATAGCCCAGCACGACCAGCGGTACCACTTCCAGGGCACTAAAAGTGGCGCCAACCGCCATCACCGGCGTGGTGGTGCCGGAGAAATACAAGTGGTGGAAGGTACCCGGTATACCACCGAGCATAAACAGTGAGGCTGACGCTAAGCTGGCACTGGTTGCCACAGTGCGTGATATCAGCCCCATGCTGTGGAAGATAAACGCCAGCGATACGGTAGCAAATACTTCAAAGAAGCCCTCTACCCACAGGTGGACTACCCACCAGCGCCAGTACTCCATCACCGATAAATGCGTACGTTCACCGTAAAACAGGCCGGCACCGTAGAATAAGCCAACACAGATTACTGAGGCGGCAAACAGCGCCAGCAGGTTTTTATCACCCGGGGCTTTAAAGGCCGGCACTATGGCCCGCAGCATTAACAGTAACCAAAACAGTACGCCAACGTATTTAATAATTTGCCAGAACCGGCCAATATCAATGTACTCGTAACCCTGATGGCCAAACCAAAAGCTGTATTGCTCTGGCATAATTTGCATAATGGCAAAGTAATTACCGGCAAAAGAACCGGCCACCAGCACCACTAAGGCCCAGAACAGGATATCGACGCCGAGTTTTTGGAACTTCGGATCTTTGCCGCCGTTAATAATCGGCGCTAAGAATAAGCCTGCCGCTAAAAAGCCGGTGGCGATCCAGAACATCGCGGCCTGAATATGCCAGGTACGTGCCAGGCTGTATGGCAGCCATTCGGTGGTATTTAAACCATAAAAACCATCGCCTTCTACCGTGTAATGCGCGGTAAAACCGCCCAGCATCACCTGCAGGGTAAACAAGGCGACCACTACCAGAATATATTTACCTAATGATTTTTGTGACGGCGTAAGTTTAAGCCGGGCAATAGGATCCAACTTAGGCGGTGCGGGCTCTTCTTCATCGTGTTTGCGTAAAAATGCCCAGCCCCAGATCAGGCCACCGACACCGGCGATCAGTAAAATAATACTCACCAAAGACCAAATCAGGTTCTCAGCGGTAGGTCGGTTGTCTATCAGTGGCTCGTGTGGCCAGTTATTGGTGTAAGTGGCGCTATCCGGAGTGCGCTCTGTGCTGGCTGCCCAGGCGGTCCAGAAGAAAAACTGCGTCATTTCCTGCCGGCGGCTTAACGACGGCAAGGTATTGTTTTTCATCGCGTAGTTGGCGCGGGTTTGCGCCAACTCAGTATCATCACCAAATAAGGCGATGTAGTGCTCAGCCGTTTGTGCTATCGCTTGAGCCCGTCTGTCGCTCAGCAGCAAGGTGTCAGTGGTTTTATCATAGCTGTTAGTGCGGTAGGCCTGCTTTAACGCAAACTGCAGCGCATTTTGTTGCGCTGCGTTTAGTTCAGTGTAGCCCTGACCAAATTCATCTTGCGCTGCCAGTTCCAGCCAGGCCATTAACTCGCGGTGCAGCCAGTCTGCCGTCCAGTCCGGTGCCTGATAAGCACCGTGGCCCCAGATAGAGCCCAGCTGCATACCACCGACCGATTGCCAGGCAGTCTGGCCGTTTAAGATGGTCTCGTTAGTCATCAGTACTTGCCCTTGCTGATCAACTACCTTGGCCGGGATTGGCGGCGCTGAGCGGTACACCTCAGCGCCAAAATAGCCCAGCACCGAAAAGGTAATGGCTAAAATGGCAATTAACAGCCACCAGAGTTTACGATATCCGGCCATACAGCCCCCTTAAATTATTGTTGTTGCGCCCAAGTGTCATACATCACTCCTGTTTTTTTATTGCACGGGCCTTGCCCGCCTGCAACGTTATTACAAGAACCAAGCCATATTTTAAGTTGTTGTTTTTGATTGATTAAATTCTGTTTCTGTCAGCGGTAGGGTGCTTTTAACCTAAAGAGGGTCGGGTGTTATTGACCCACGGGGTAAAAAATACCCAGCAGGGTGTAGGCATTGGTGCTTTCTACCTATTTAGCGATATAGGCACAGCGGCCAAGTTGCTTTAAGGTGACGCGCATAAACACGCCAGAGGTGAGGCCAATGGAATATTATTTACCAGTAAAACAATTACATATGTTTTGTGCTTATTTAAGTGCCGGTTTGTTTATTGCCCGCTTATTATTGGATATGGCGGGTAAACCGGGTTGGCGCTTAAGCCCGGTGCGGTATTTGCCGCATATTAATGACACCTTACTGCTAACGCTGGCCTTTACGCTGCTGGCTATCGGCCCCTGGCAGCCCTTTGTGCACCAGTGGCTGGGGTTTAAAATTTTACTGTTGCTGGGTTATATCGCCTTTGGTATTGGCGCGTTAAAACAGCGCTTGTCCGCGCCTATGCGCACATTGTGCGCCGCATTGGCGCTGGCACAATTGGCCGGTATTTTTTACCTGGCACGGTTTAAGCCGCTGTTGTTTGTTTGATGTCTGCATCGGTTTTGTAGGGGCGCCCATTCTCATAGTTAGAGGCGCCCCGGTTTTTGCGCTGCGGATGTAATCCGCTTTAAGCGCTGCGATGTTGCTGCGCGGTTTGCTCGCGCTGATAATGCCGCAGGCTATGCTCCAGGCGGCGGCCACTGCTAAAGGCGGATACCCGTTTTAAGTAGCCAATTACCCGCGTGCCGTAGTCTATGTCAAAGCTGCCGCATGTCGGGCAGGCGCACAGTGTGCGTTTGTCGATAGCCTCGCAGCTGTTGCAGATGGTAATTTTCACGTTGACGCAAAAGTAGTTACAGCCGGTTTGGGCGGCGATATTCAGCAGGTTAACGTAACCGGGCTGGTCGAGTTTTTCCTCCAGATTTAAATGCAGCGCCGAGCCACCATCAAGGTAATCCAGCAGCTGCCGACCATGTAGCTGAAATTTGTCCAGTGTATTGCTGTGTTCATCCTCAACCACATAAAAATACGAGTTGTAGCAATCGCGCGGTACAAAGTAGCCATCTTCGCGGTCCCATTTGGCGTTTTTCACGCCGAGGTTTTCCGCCGGCACAAACTCGGTGTTAAACATGTAGCCGTATTCGGCTTTAGCGGCTTTGTTAGCGTCAAAAATTACTTGTAGCTGTTGTTGCACAAAGTGGATATAGGCCGGGTTATTGCCGGCAGTTAAGCCTTGTGATTCGGCAGCTTCGACCATGCCGTTAATGCCAATGGTTAAAAACTGTTTATCCAGGCTGATAAAGCCGGCGTCGTATACGGTGAGCAGGCCGGCGGCTTTATATTGTTCCATTAACTTACGATAGGCGACCTGATATTTATGGATCTTGTCTATTTCAGTTGCCAGATCGCGACCATCCTGCACCAGGCGGTTGATATTAATGGTAATCACATTAATAGAGCCGGTGGCGACGCCGCCTGCACCCAGTGAGTAAGAAAAGGTATTGTCGCTGATTTCACTGCGTAGCCGGCAGCAGCTGGCTAACGAGTCGGCATTCTCCGACTGGTAAATAAAGAACGAGTTACCCTCGGCCATCTCGCGGGCGATGTCGTTGGCAAAAGCATTGTCTTTACATTTTCCATTATCGGTAAGCATCGCCACGGTGACTACCGGAAAAGTCAGTACGGTTTTTTCCCGCTCTTTATTAAACCAGCTTAAGAAAAACTGCTGTAAGGCAGCAACAGATGACCACTCTGGCTTAACAAAATCCGGAAACACGAAGTTGCCAAACATGCTGTCGAAGTAGTGCTGGTCGTATACTGAGATATTCCAGAATACGCTTTGGTAGCCCCGCGCTGCGGCCGGTTGGTTTAACGCATACACCACATGTTGCAGGTGGTTTTCTATTTGCTTGCGATGCGTTTGCAGGTAGTTATCGCCATAGTCTTTACGGGCAAAGTAATCAAAGTACGTTAAAAACTCCACTGTGGCCACGGCGCCGGCAAACTGGCTGGACACCGCAAACACGAAGTTAACGAAGCAGCCGCAAAACGACTCTAAATGTTTCGGCGCTTGCGACTCGCCACCCAGTTTGGTTAAGCCATCACGTAAAAACGGATACATGGTTACCGATACACAGTAAGGCTTTAAGCTGGTCTCGTCATGCACATATATTTCATGCTCAGTTATTTGCCGCAGGTATTCCGCCGCCAATTCGGCACCAAATAGCTCGCTGATTTTATTGCTGATTAAAGCGCGGTTTACCTGAATAAACTGATCTTTCATCAGCTCGGCTTCCAACGTAGCGATGTTTTTTTGCGTCACGTTGGCGTTGGCATCAAGCTTTGAGCCATCGGCGGCATTGTTGGCATGCAGGTAGTTGTCGATAAAGCTGAGTTTTTGTTGTAGTTGCGAAAAGTTGAGCGCTTGCATGGCATATCCCTTAGCAGGTTATTGACGGATAAATAAATGGTTCAGGCGTTGGCCTGTGCGTAAATCGGTAAAGATCTGGTTAGTGTGCAGGCTGTCCAGGCCGCCACGTTCTGAGTGCCAACGGCCGGTTTTCAGGTAAGTTAGTCGTTGTTTCAGTGCCGGGCTGACATCGTCTAAGCCGGTATATAAACAGGTATTAAGGTTGGCACTGCGGCTTAGCTCCAGCAGCGCTATCAGTGCATCAGGCTGCCATTCACCGCCTAAAAACAACACACAGCTGATTAAGCCTTTATAGCTGTCTAAGCGATGCTGCAAGTAAAGCGGCGTTAGCGCCGTGCCCTGATCGCTGCGCCAGCTATAGCTACTATGGCAGCCTTTACAGCCCAGCGGGCAACCTGCGACGGTAAAGGCCAGTGACACCTCGCCCGGCACTTCTTGGAACACTATTTGTTCATCGGTAAATTGCAGCATAGCTATCTATATATAGTCCTATTTTTTGTTATTGGCACAATATGTTGTGGTTTAGCTTAGCGTTAAGCCTGGGCTGAAGTTTGATCTGGATCAAGTTTTGCTGGTGCTGAAACGGCTGTCGCCGCGCCAGAGGGCATAAAACCTGAGCTTGTTACCCCATCGGAGGTAAAGCTGCTTTAGCGCATTAAGCTGACATAGACACGAAAGGCGAAAATAAAAAAACCGCCCACTGAAAACCAGGGGCGGTGCAGAGAAGCCAATAACAACATTGGCCAGGGTGGAGCTATGAGAGAGAAAATGGGTTTATTACAACTGGTAGCTAAGCATCAGCCAGACCTTAGTGGTGTCAATTGCCAGCGTATCAGCCTGGTAGTGCGCCAATTTTAATAGGGCTGATAGCTGTTTGTTTAGGTTATAGCCGGCGCTGGCATTCCACTCATCACCGTATGTTTGGCTGCCAGCGTCGCTATCAAAGCGGTGATAAGCCAGTGTGACTGCGACATCTTTTAGTTTGGTTTTCGCTTCTAACCAGTTATCGCGCAGGCCGTTATTGGGCGTATTAAGAAACATATCGGCAAAGCCGGAAAAGGCATGCAGAGTCGCCAGTGGCGTTTGAAAGGCGCTTTGGCCGTCACCGGCTAAACGCTCCTGACCAGCTTCAAGCATGAGGTTATCCAGTGCCCAGCTTAAGCTTAAACGGTGATAGTGATGGCTGAAACTGAGCGCTGCATTATGCGCATCATCCTGCTTCGCCAGTGCTAACTGCCAGCTCAGCTTCGGGCCGGCGCTCAGCTTACCCTGGTAGTCGATGCCAAAAGTACGGCTACTGCGCACCGCCCGGTTATCAAAGTCAAAATCATAAGCAAAACCGGCCAGCCGATGTGCCGGTGCCAGCTGCCATTGCAGCAGGGCAGTATTAAAGCTGCCGCCGTGATCAGCCGCAGCGCCCTTAGGGCCAAATACGCGGTTTACGTTGTAGTAGTGGCCCAAATCAACACTAAGATGGTCAGAAAATTTCTGCTGCAGCCGGTAGCCATCCAGCGTTTGTTCATTCTGGCGCCAGCCGACACCGCCTAAAAAGCGCTGGTTTAGCTGATTAACCAACTGGCGGCCGGCGCTTAACGTGATGCCACTGTCGTTGCTATAACGCAGCAGCGCCTGGTTAATATCGGTGCCCTTAGGGTCGGCCACCACACTGTAAGCGGTTTTACCATTTACTGTGCTGTTGTAATTATCGTTACCCAGCAGGCTAACGTTATCCAGCTGCACTAAGGCACTAAAGCCCGATACTGTGCCGGTATTCACCGTTAAGCGGCTACGCAGCGTAGAGGCGATGGCATCGTCCAGCGCATTGTCTTGCTCAACGTATTCTAAGCGGTAGCGAAAATTCGCCGACACCTTGCTTTGTTCCAAAGCCGTGCGCAAGGTATCACTGGCGTTAACGGTTGTTGGTAGTGCCAGCGCAGATAACGCCAGGCTTAAGGCAAAAGGTAAAGCAGAAACAGCGGGTTTCATGGTAAAGCTCCAGACTGCGGTTGATGCGTAGATCCTAGTCTGAAACTGGTTTTTTTATAATTAGGTTAAGGGGTTACCTACATGAGGGTATTAGAGCTTATATTCTGGTTTAGTATGCTCGGGCATAAATGTACAAAACAAGAAATAAGGTAGGGGCGTATATGTACGCCCCATAATTTACATGGATAGCCTTAGGATAAAGCAGTGCCAAAATATAACAGGGCGCAATGATGATGGGGGCGAAATAATACGCCCCTACTGCATTAACGGCGAAGTTGACAGGTTAAAGTCAAAACCGTCTATCTCGGCATCGACAATCAATGTGTGGATATACTGGGCCACCGCTTTGCGGCGGACTTTTTCATTTAAATATTCAGCAATTTTTTGCTCTACTGCACTAAATGGCAGCAACTGGCCGGGCACTTTGCGGGCAATGTGCACGATATGATAACCATAACGGCTTTCTACCGGCTGTGGCATTATGCCAGGCTCGGCACTGAATATTTGCCGTTCAAACTCAGGCACAGTTTGGCCGCGGCTGATTTGGCCTAAGCTGCCACCGGTTTGTTTTGACGGGCAGGCAGAGTAGTGTTTTGCCAGTGCGGCCAGAGGCTCACCTTGTTGTAGCTGGCTAATTAACTGCTCGGCCAGGGTTTTGGCCTCTACCCGGGCTTTGTCATCTTCTGGTGCCGCTGCCAGCAAAATATGGCTTAGCTCTAAAAGTGGCGAGCTTTGAAACCGCTGCGGGTTTAGCCGGTAGTATTGCTCGCATTCTGTCTGGCTTGCCTGCGGAATGGCTACTTCGGTGTTTATCAGTGCATCAAGAAAGTTGTCATCACTGGCGGTGTTGGCTTCACTTTTTACGCTAAGTCCCAGTGCTTTGGCGCGCTGGCGCAGCAGCTCACCAATAATCAGTGATTCGGCCGCCTTTAGCATAGCCGCGCGTTTATCGCTGGCCGGGTGGTACTGCATTTCGGCCATTATTGCCGCTTCGCTGATACTGGCTTGGTTGACTTGTATCATATTAAACCTCTGTAATCGGTGCTTGTTAGCTTGCCTCCAGTTTGCTGAAGGAGGCGAGCCGTTGTTGCTAAACAAAGCGTCTTTGGCATGGATGCCAAAGAGGAGCCTCCAGGGAGGGATTTACGGCGTCTTTGTGTGCAACACCGGCTTAAAGCCTCCCGGAGCCCGAAAGTTTGACGGCTGGCTGGTCAATCGATCCATTCTGGCCCGGGTTGGAACCTCGATAGCGCAGCCACAGAGTGTCTGAGCGCAGCGAGTTGCTGTGGCGAGCACAGCGAGTGTTGCAACCGTCAGGGCCTTAAACCGTCCGTTGTTCACGTCGTCTAGCGCACAAAACGCTGGCGTACTATCTGGTGTTGACGGCTGATGTACTGCACCGGCACGCTTAGCATGTGCACTAAGCGGCTAAACGGAAACACCACAAACAACGTCATGCCTAAAAACACGTGCATTTTAAAAATCCAGTGCACGCCGCTAATGGCTTCTGCTGCTGCCACGCTGTTAAAGGTGACGGTGTTTTGCGCCCAGGCCATCAGTTTTAGCATCTCAGCACCGTCTAAATGGCCCATCGATACCGTGATGCTCAGCAACCCCAGAATTAACTGCGCATAGAGTAAAAACAAAATGGCAATGTCCATTGGGTTACTGGTAGCGCGAATGCGCGGGTTAAATAAACGGCGTTTAATCAGCACGGTTAGGCCGTAAAAGCAGATCAAGCCAAACAAGCCACCGGCGCCAATGGCGATAAGTTGCTTCATCTGGGTGGTAATACCAAACAGGTACCAAATTTCTTTTGGCATCAGTAAACCAAAGAAATGGCCTAAAAAGATACCCAGTACGCCAATGTGAAAAGCAATACTGCCTTTACGCAGCTGTTTGCTTTCCAGTAGCTGGCTGGAGCTGGTTTTCCAGCTGTATTGCTCTCTGTCGTAGCGGATCCAACTGCCAATCACCATAATGGCGATGGCAATGTAGGGGTAAATGCCAAAGGCAAACAGATTTAAGTGTGCCATGTTAATGCTCCTTTACGCGCGCTTTGCTGCGGCTGCTTTATAAAGTTGTTGCCCGGCTTCTTCGCTGCCCAGCAGCTCTGTGCTAAGCGGAATAAACTGATCGCGGCGCTGGCCATCTGTTGGTTTATTGCCACTGCCGCAGGCTGAATTAGCTTGCTCGTTACCGATAAAGCTAACCATTTCCTCTTCCCAGACTTTATCCAGCGCTTTGGGTGTGTCGTCGCGCTGCTCGCCGGCAATTTGCGCTTTAATATCGGCTAAATCGACCTCTGCCGCAGATAGCGCCACCAAAGTAGCGAAAATGCCGGCGTAGTCTGACTCGCGCTGCTGCAGGCGGCACAACAATACCGCCAGCACCGGTGCTATTTCTTCCAGGCCAATTTGCGCGTTTTGCTCGCCTTGGGTGGATAAAAACTCCAGGTAAAGCGGCAGGTAGTCCGGTAGCTCTTTTACGCCGATATCCAGCCCGGCTTCGCGGTATTGCGCCATCAGGTTAACCATGGCCTGGCCGCGATCGCGCGACTCGCCATGAATATGCTCAAATATCAGCAAGGACAGTGAGCGACCGCGCTCGAACAGGCCATCGTATTCTGATTGCCAGTCCATTAGCTCACCACTGCAGCGCGCTGTAATAAAAGCATTTAACTGCTGCTTAAGCTCTGCCGCGATAGCGGCATCGGCCACTATCGCCAGCAATTCAGCTTTGGCATCAACTAACGGCTGCTTCGGGTAGTCCAGCAGTAAGGACAACAGTTGTAGTATCGGCATGCTTGTTGTTGACATCGTATTTAGTCCTTAATCTCAACCGGGATAACCTGACGCACACCTTTGGCTTTAGTGCCAAACAGGTTGACGCCGTTATTGCCATCGCCACAGCCATTACCAAAACTAAAACCACAGCTTGATTTTAAGTCGTAGGCGTTTTCGGCGTAGGCGCGGTGACTGGTGGGTATAACAAACCTGTCTTCATAGTTTGCCAGCGCCATATAGCGGTACATTTCTTCTACCTGCACCGGCGTTAAGCCCACTTGCTTTAACACCTCAGCATCTTCAATACCGTCTACCTGTTGTGCGCGTTTAAAGGCGCGCATCGCTATCATCCGCTCCAGTGCCCGTACTACCGGCGCTTCATCGCCTGCGGTCAGCATATTAGCCAGGTAACGCAGCGGAATACGCAGCGATTTCAGATCCGGAATTTCACCGTTCATGCCAACATGGCCGGCCTGCACCGCACTTTGAATAGGTGACAGTGGCGGTACATACCACACCATTGGTAAGGTGCGATATTCCGGGTGCAGTGGCAGTGCTACTTTCCACTCCATCGCCATCATATACACCGGTGAGCGCTGGGCCGCTTTAATCCAGTTATCGCTGATGCCTTCGGCGCGGGCTGCGGCAATCACGACCGGATCGTTGGGATCGAGGAAGATATCCAGCTGCGCCTGATATAAGTCTTTCTCGTTTGGCGTATTAGCCGCCACTTCAATTTTATCGGCGTCATACAGCAGCACGCCTAAGTAGCGGATGCGGCCAACACAGGTTTCCGAGCAGACTGTCGGCTGGCCGGCTTCAATGCGCGGGAAGCAGAAGGTACATTTTTCGGATTTACCGGTTTTCCAGTTGTAATAGATTTTTTTGTACGGACAGGCCGAGACACACATGCGCCAGCCACGGCATTTATCCTGATCAATCAGCACGATGCCGTCTTCTTCGCGCTTATAAATGGCGCCGGAAGGGCAGGCCGCGACACAGGCCGGGTTTAAGCAGTGCTCACATAAACGTGGCAGGTACATCATAAAAGTCTTTTCAAACTGACCGTAGATGTCCTTTTGCACTACTTCATTGAAATTCTGGTCGATTTTGCGCTTAGCAAACTCGGTACCGAGAATTTCTTCCCAGTTTGGGCCCCATTCAATTTTTTCCATGCGTTGGCCGCTGATCAACGAGCGCGGCCGTGCTACCGGCTGGTGCTTGGTATCACCAACATTGTGTAAATGCTGGTAATCAAAATCGAACGGCTCGTAGTAGTCGTCAATTTCCGGTAAGTCCGGGTTGGCGAAAATATTCGCCAGAATGCGGCGTTTACCGCCGATTTTCAGCTCCAGCTTGCCGCTTTTATTGCGTACCCAGCCGCCGTTCCATTTTTGCTGGTTTTCCCACTCTTTCGGAAAACCAATACCGGGTTTGGTTTCAACGTTGTTAAACCAGGCGTACTCGACGCCTTCACGCGAGGTCCAGACATTTTTACAAGTGATGGAGCAAGTGTGGCAACCTATGCACTTGTCTAAATTCAGCACCATGCCTATTTGGGCTCTGACTTTCATGTTACTTACTCCAACCTTATTTAGTGTCTAACCAGTCAACGTTCTGCATTTTGCGCACCACGACAAATTCATCGCGGTTACAGCCAACGGTGCCGTAGTAGTTAAAGCCGTAGGATTGCTGGGCATAGCCACCGATCATATGGGTGGGTTTCATTACCGCCCGGGTGACCGAGTTATGAATACCACCGCGGGTGCCGGTAAGCTCGCTGCCCGGTACGTTTACAATGCGCTCCTGAGCGTGGTACATCATGCTCATGCCTTCCGGCACCCGTTGTGACACCACAGCACGGGCGGCAATGGCGCCGTTAACGTTAAAGATTTCAATCCAGTCGTTATCTTCAATGCCGGCCGCAGCAGCGTCGGTTTCACTTAACCAGACGATAGGGCCGCCACGCGACAGCGTCAGCATTAACAGGTTGTCAGAATACGTACTATGGATACCCCATTTCTGGTGCGGCGTGATCCAGTTCAGTACCACCTCTTTATTGCCGTTTGGCTTTTTGTTCAGCACCGGCTGCACGGTTTTTAAGTTAATTGGCGGCTTGTAGCTACACAGCTGCTCGCCAAAATCGCGCATCCACTCGTGATCCTGATAAAACTGCTGACGGCCGGTAATGGTGCGCCATGGGATCAGCTCGTGTACGTTGGTGTAGCCGGCGTTGTACGACACATGCTCATCCTCAAGACCTGACCAGGTCGGCGAGCTGATGATCTTGCGCGGCTGGGCGACGATATCGTTAAAGCGGATTTTCTCATCCGCCTTTGGCAGGGCTAAATGGGTATGGTCGCGACCGGTAATTTTACCCAGCGCCTGCCAGGCTTTCACTGCCACATGGCCGTTGGTTTCCGGCGCTAAGGATAAAATCATCTCGCAGGCGTCGATGGCGCTGTCAATCTTCGCCATGCCTTTGTTAATGCCTTCGTCGGTATGCACCCGGTTAAGTTTTTTCAGGAAGCTGACTTCCTCTTTAGTGTCCCAGCCGATACCTTTGCCGCCGTTGCCGATTTTCTCTAGTAGTGGGCCAATCGAGGTAAAGCGGGCATAAGTATTAGGGTAATCACGCTCGACAATATTAATGTGCGGCATGGTGATACCCGGTATCGCATCACATTCGCCTTTCCACCAGGCTTTAACACCATAAGGCTGGGCCAGTTCGGCCGGGGTGTCATGGTGCATCGGCGTGGTAACCACGTCAGTTTCTACGCCTAAGTGGCCAACGGCGGCTTTGGAAAACGCCTTGGCAATGCCTTTGAATATTTCCCAGTCGCTGCGCGCTTCCCATACCGGGTCAATAGCGGCGGTTAACGGGTGAATAAACGGATGCATGTCCGAGGTATTCATATCGTCTTTTTCATACCAGGTAGCGGTAGGCAGCACGATGTCGGAGTACAGGCAGGTGGTCGACATACGGAAATCCAGCGTCACCCATAAGTCGACCTTGCCTTCGGCGCCTTTGTCAGTCCATTCAATATCCTGTGGCTTTTTACCGCCGAATTCGCCTAAGTCTTTACCGAGCAAACCATGTTTGGTGCCCAAAAAGTGCTTCAGCATATATTCGTGGCCTTTACCGCTGGAGCCCAGCAGGTTAGAGCGCCAGATAAACATATTGCGTGGGAAGTTTTGCGGGCTGTCGGGCTGCTCGCAGGCAAACTTAATGTTGCGATCTGTTAGCTGCTGCAGCACATAGTCTTTTAGCTCAACCCCGGCGGCTTTGGCTTTAGCGGCCAGCCCCAGCGGGTTCACGCCCAGTTGTGGTGCTGATGGCAACCAACCCATCCGTTCGGCGCGGGCGTTAAAATCGACGATACTGCCGCTCCACTTTTCTTTGTTCGCCAGCGGAGATACCACTTCGGTCATATCCAGCTTTTCATAGCGCCACTGGCTGGAGTGGTTGTAGAAGAACGAAGTACCGTTCATATGACGCGGTGGCCGCTGCCAGTCCAGTGCAAACGCCAGCGGGGTCCAGCCGGTTTGTGGCCGCAGTTTTTCCTGGCCAACATAATGCGCCCAACCGCCGCCACTTTGGCCGATACAGCCGCACATCATTAGCATGTTAATTAAACCGCGGTAGTTCATGTCCATGTGGTACCAGTGGTTTAATGCGGCACCGACAATTACCATAGAACGGCCGCGGGTTTTATCGGCGTTACGGGCAAATTCACGCGCTACCCGAATCACATCTTCCGGGTTAACACCGGTAATCGGCTGCTGCCAACCCGGGGTATAAGGCACGTTGTCTAAGTAGGATTTAGCCCGGCTGTCATCACCGATACCGTTATCTACGCCATAGTGCGCCAGCATTAAGTCAAACACGGTAGCGACTAACGCCGTGCTGCCATCGGCTAGTTCGACGCGTTTGGCCGGGATCTTACGGATTTGCACATCGTCATGCGCGGTGTGCTGGAAGTATTTATACTCGTGCGGCGCTCCGCCAAAGTATGGGAAGGCCACCTCAACCAGTTCATCGCGGTTGTCTTTTAGCGATAACTGTAAGTCGATTTCGCCGTCTTTATCTTTTTGCTCCAGGTTCCATTTACCGGCCTGGCCCCAGCGATAACCAATGGCACCATTGGGGCTGGTTAAGCGGCCATCACTGTTAATGGCAATGGTTTTCCAGTCAGGATTGTTGTCTTCACCCAGGTTATTCACTAAATCGGCAGCGCGTAAAAACCGGCCCTGCGTCAGATGCTTGTCACCTTGCTCCAGCATCACCAGCATTGGCATATCGGTGGTGCGTTTTACATAGTCGGTAAAATACGCACTTGGGTTATCAACGTGGAATTCTTTTAAAATGACATGGCCAAAGGCCATCGCCAATGCGGCATCGGTACCCTGGCGCGGTGCTAACCAGGTGTCACCAAATTTAGACGCTTCTGAGTAATCTGAGGTAATAACGCAGGTTTTCGTGCCTTTATAGCGTACTTCGGTTAAAAAGTGCGCGTCGGGCGTGCGGGTTTGCGGCACGTTAGAGCCCCAAACAATAATGTAATTTGAGTTATACCAGTCGGCCGACTCCGGCACGTCGGTTTGCTCACCCCACACCTGCGGTGAAGCCGGTGGTAAGTCGCAGTACCAGTCGTAGAAGCTTAAACAGTTACCACCAATTAACGATAAATAACGGGCACCGGCGGCGTAAGATACCATCGACATTGCCGGAATAGGCGAGAAGCCGGTAACCCGATCCGGGCCATAAGTTTTAGTGGTGTACACATTTGAAGCGGCAATCAGTTCGTTAACTTCATCCCAGCTGGCGCGGACAAAACCGCCTAAACCGCGGCGCTCTTTATAGCTTTTGGCTTTTTCCGGGTCGCTGACAATAGATTCCCAGGCTTTAACCGGATCCTTGTGCACAGCCTTGGCTTCGCGCCACAGTTTCATCAGCTGCTGGCGTACTTTGGGGTACTTTAAGCGGTTAGCACTGTAGATATACCAAGAATAGCTGGCACCACGCGGGCAGCCGCGCGGCTCGTGGTTGGGTAAATCCGGACGGGTACGCGGGTAGTCGGTTTGCTGGGTTTCCCAGGTCACCAGACCGTCTTTAACATAAATCTTCCAGCTGCACGAGCCGGTACAGTTAACACCATGGGTAGATCGCACAATTTTATCGTGCTGCCAGCGCTGGCGGTAACCCTGTTCCCAGGCTCTGTCCTCATTAGTGGTAACACCGTGGCCGTCGGCGAACGGGGCTTTGCGGGTTTTAAAAAACCGCAGTTTGTCGAGTAGGTGACTCATGGTTTACTCCTGGTCTTGTCCTGCATGAACAGACATATTGCTTTTCTGGTATGCACACTATAGAAACAACAGGCGGATGATGCTTGATTTAGATCACGCTAACCAGAGCGCTAAATAGCTGATAAAAAACGAAAATACCCACAAAGTGGTAGTGTGGGTAGCGCCGCAATCGCCGACAATAGGCGGGTGTTTACCTCTTGCGGTATAAAGTGGTGCGCGCCAGCTACCCTGGCGGGAAAAAGGGGGTAGCTCAATTGTGCCGGCGGTTTTTATAATAAAGCGGCGTGACAACAGATAAGCAGGTATGCTTAAGCAGTAAATCAGCGGAGTGGTTATGCGACAGTTTTCTATTGTTACCCGAATTAATATCGCGCTTGCCTGTATTGTTACGCTGGCCATTGGCACCATGCTGGCGTCGTATTGGCTGTCGGATAAAACCGATAACGATGCTCATGCGGTAAATGTGGCCGGCTCGCTACGGATGCAAAGCTATCGCATGGCTTGGTTAACGCAGCAGCAGGACGAGCAAAAGTTGCGAGCGGCTAAAGCGCAGTTTAACCAAAGCTGGCAGCATCCGGTATTTACCCGTTTTATGCATAACGACACTATAGTGTCGCAGTTCGATGCCGCCAGACGGCATTGGCAGCAAATTGAGCCACAGCTAACACAGTTGCCGCAACAGCCACAGCAGTTAGAACAGGCATTGGCAGAGCAAATCCAATTGCTGGAGCAACTGGTGTCTTATATTCAGCAGGATGCAGAGCAAAAGGTACGTAGTTTTCGCACCCTACAACTGGCTGCGCTGCTGGCTACCGTGCTGCTGTCGGCAATAGTGATTTACTGGTTAAAGGTAATGGTACAGCAACCGCTGGAAGCGTTGACTCAGGGCGCTAAACGGGTCGCGATGGGCGATTTTACCCATCGCTTAAGCGTCGAGAATAACGATGAGCTGGGTACCCTGGCACACAGCTTTAATAAAATGAATGATTCCATTTCCTATATGTATGGCAATTTAGAGCAGCGGGTAGAGCAGCAAACCGAGGCACTAAAACATAGCAATACCACCTTACGCTTTTTGTACAACACGGCGCAGCGCATTAGTGAGCATGTGCCGGAATATGTCGATTTTAACCAGATCATCACTGAACTAAAGCCAGCAGTAAAACTGGATGATATAGAGCTTTGCCTGTTCACTGAAGAAGGTGATAGACCCTATATGCAACTGGTTCCGGGTGATAGCGGCGCCGACCCTTGTGCTGAGCAAAATTGTGGAGATTGCATCAGCCAAAGCGAGAACATTGGCTGCAGCACACACCAATATAATTATTTACTGCAGCGTGAACGGAAGAAGTACGGTGTACTGGTAGCCCGGGTACCCGAAGGCCAACAATTGGCGCGCTGGCAGCAGCAGTTAATGGCATCGGTGGCCGATCAGCTGGCACTGGCGCTGAGCTTAAAATCAGAAGAGCAGCAGGTGCGACGGCTGGCGCTAATGCAGGAGCGCACAGTAATTGCCCGCGAGCTGCATGACTCCTTAGCTCAGGCGTTGTCGTATTTAAAAATTCAGGTCACCCGGCTAAACAAAGCCACGCAAAAAGATGACAAAGCCACTATTGCCGATGTGTCAGCCGAGTTAAAACAAGGCCTGGACGCGGCTTACCGGCAGCTGCGTGAACTGCTAACCACCTTCCGCTTAAAAGTCGATGGCGCCGGTTTGTTAAGCGCGCTGCAAACTACGGTAAAGCAACTGAGCGGGCAGTCTGACTTGCAGATCCTGCTGGATTACCAGTTAACCAATGTGCCTTTGGCGCCGCATGAGGAAATTCACCTGCTGCAGATTATTCGCGAAGCCAGCCAGAATGCAGTGCACCACAGCCAGGGCAGTGAGCTTAAAGTCAGCCTGCAACACAGTAAAGATGGTATTAGTCTGGCGGTGGAAGATAACGGTGTCGGCATCCCGCAGTCAGCCGAGAAACTGAACCATTACGGCCTGGCGATTATGCAGGAGCGCAGTAAACATCTGGGCGGAACAATAGAAATAAGGCGGCGTAGCCAGGGCGGTACCGGAGTGTATTTTAACTTTGCTCCTGAATATCTGCAGCACAAGCAGCGGGCCTGATATTACTTAATGGGTATAGCTTCAACAGTGTTGTTGCCACAAGCTAGGGCTATTAACAGCTTGGGGGAAACTGTGATGTTTGAGTTACAAGAGTATAATTTTACCGATTTTAATCAATTGATACAGCTGTGTAAGCAGTACCCTGAAAAAGCGGAGCTGTTGCGGCAGCAGCTTATTGAGCGGCAGAGCAATGATGCTAACCGCCGCTCTCTGTTGCAGTACCAGTTTGTTACTGAGCAACGTTTAAAGCTATTAACGTCTGCCGAAGCAAAGCAGCTCTTTATACAGCAGCAGCTTGCACAGAATATTAAACGATTACAAATATGTTTAACTGAGCTGGAGCAAAGATGTAAGAACGTAACTAATTTAGTGCAGAAATGAACAACAAAGGCGCAGTTACTGCGCCTTTGTTTTGTTTCGGATTAAGGATTATAAAATTCGCCGTTTTTTCTAAGATAAAAGAACCAGTTAATCAGCAGACATAAGCCATAGAAAATGGCAAAACCCACCATGGCATACTCCGGTGTAGCTGCTTTTATTTGCTCACCCAACACCTGTGGAATATAAAAGGCGCCATAGGCGGCTACCGCAGATGTCCAGCCCAGTACCGGTCCGGCTTGCTCTTTTGGGAATACCACGGCGATGGTGCGGAAGGTTGAGCCATTACCAATGCCGCTGGCGGCAAATAGGCCTAAAAATATCAGGAAGAACGGCACAAAATATTGCTCTGGCGTGGCACTTTGATACGCCAGTTGCATATAGTAAGCCGCCCCTAAGGCACAAATAATCATCACCACTGAGCAGAGTTGAGTAACAAAGGCGCCGCCGAGTTTGTCGGCTATCCAGCCACCAACCGGGCGGATAAGTGCGCCGACAAAAGGCGCTATCCAAGCATAGGTTAAGGCACTGGGGCCGTTTGGGTTAGGCGTGCTGTGCGTCATAACGCCATCAACCATAATATGGCTGTAGCCAAAGATCACCTGAATAGACAGCGGAAAGGCTGCCGAGAAGCCGATAAAAGAACCAAAGGTCATCACGTACAGCACGCTCATTACCCAAGTGTGTTTGTTATTAAAAATCTTGTACTGCCTGTCAAGGCTGGTGCGAATGGCTCCTGGCAGCAATTTTAATAAAAACACCGTGGCAAACAGCACAGCTATCAGCACAATTTCTTTTGGAATTCCAAAGCCGGAGCCGTTAGCTGACTCGGGTAAAATCAGCCATAAACCAGCAATAGAGGTCACAAAACCTATGCCGAGCATGGCCAGAATAATGCTGAAAGACTTTATGGCAGATGGCAGCTTGGGGGTTACTTCTTCAGTGTGGATATTGTTGGTGCCAAACCAGAGTAGAAATGCCAGCGGCACCAAGGTAATTAACCAGGCAAAACCGGCATTCTGGATCCAGGTTTCGGTGCCGGCAGGTATAGTGCCGGTAACAGTGCCGCTGGCTTTGGCCAGTATCATCGGCTCGCCACCGCCCAGCAGGGTAAAAACACCATATGACATAAAAATAGGCACCAGAATTTGCACTGTTGTGACACCAAAATTACCCAGGCCAGCATTTAGCCCCAGCGCTAAACCCTGTTGTTTTTTCGGGAAGAAAAAACTGATGTTGGACATTGACGATGCAAAATTGCCGCCACCAATACCCGATAACAGCGCCATCAACTGAAACACCCATAATGGCGTGTCGATACTTTGCAGCGCAAGGCCGGTACCGACAGCAGGTATCAGCAGCAAGCTGGTGGTTAAAAACAGCGTGTAGCGGCCGCCACACAAGCGGACAAAAAAGCTTGACGGGATCCGCAGTGTAGCGCCGGTTAAGCCGGCAATGGCGGTAAGAGTAAATAGCTCAGCGGTGCTAAACGGATAGCCGACGTTAAGCATTTGCACGGTGACAATGCTCCATAGCATCCAGACGCCAAAGCCGCACAGCAAGGCGGGGATCGAGATCCACAGGTTACGGTTGGCAATGGCTTTGCCTGTGCTGTGCCAGAAGTTGTCGTCTTCCGGTTGCCATTGTTTAAGATCTGACATAGTTCACTCCTGTTAGGAACTGCAATTCAAACTGTGCAAACTATGCAGGGCGTATGGCGTTGTCACAATGTATCTTCGGAGTTAGCCGCTGGCGGCTGGGGGATAGTTAGGAGTACCTATTAAGTGGTAGGCTCTAAGTTGTGATTTTTTAATGTTGAATTAAATCAATTTATTAGCTGTATTGTTTCGGTTGTGGCTGGCCGTTGTTAGCGGCAGGGCACGATAGGCTTAACTGCCATTTAACTGATTTATATCAAAGTTAGCTCCGCCTTGTTATAAGCTAATACTCATACAGAAATACGTTAGATTTGGAGCAAGACATGTCAGAGCAAAAATCCAGCATTATGCTGGTGGACGATCATCCGTTACTGCGTAAAGGCTTAAGGCAATTACTGGCGCTGGAAGATGAGCTGGAAGTGATTGCTGAAGCAGGTAGTGGCACGGAGGCAATACCGCTGGCAGTAGAGTTGGACCCGGATTTGATAATTCTGGATTTAAATATGCAGGGCATGGACGGCATTGCCACGTTAAAGTGTTTACGTGATGAAGGCGTTACCTCACGCATCGTAATGCTGACGGTATCGGATGCGGATGAAGACGTAGTTAATGCGATCAGCAATGGTGCTGATGGTTACCTGCTAAAAGATGCCGATCCGGAAGTGTTACTTGAGCAGATAAAGCGGGCATTGAGCGGTAAAATGGTGCTCAGTGAGGCCATTACTCAGGTACTGGCCACAGCACTGCGTCGCCCTGCAGTGAAAACTTCTGCTGAGCTTAACAGCCTGACTAACCGTGAACACGAAATTTTAAGTTTTATTGCTAAGGGTTTAAGTAACAAACTGATTGCCCGCGAGCTGAATATCTCTGACGGTACGGTAAAAGTGCATGTGAAGCACCTGCTGAAAAAACTGGGTTTGCGTTCACGCGTTGAAGCTGCGGTATGGATGGTGAATCAACAAGGAGCAAAAGCCTGATGCCAGACGCCCGCGTGCCGAAACAGATGCTAAGCGCTGAGCAGGCTATATTGCAGATGCTGGGCGAGGTCGCGCCACTGACGCAAAGTGTTAGTGTGCCGCTAAGCGACGCTCTGGACAGAGTACTGGCGCAGCCTGTGCTGTCTAACCTTAATGTGCCGGGCTACGACAACGCGGCGATGGATGGCTATGCGCTGCGGGCCGGCGATGTTAAACCCGGCCAGCCACTGACGGTAGCGGGTCTGGCGCTGGCCGGCCATGCATTTACTGACAGGGTGCCGCCATGCTGCTGTGTACGTATTACCACCGGCGCTGTAATGCCATCAGGCTTAGATACCGTTGTGATGCAGGAGCAGGTTACGCTTACGCAAAGCGATTTACAGCAGCAGATCTTATGTCAGCTGGTGCCCGTCAGTGGCGAGCATGTGCGCCGCGCCGGTGAAGATATCGCTAACGGTGCTGAAGTGTTTGCCGCCGGGCATAAACTGCGGCCAGCCGATATCGGTTTACTGGCATCCATTGGTATTGCCAACGTTAAAGTGCTGCGCCAGCTTAAAGTGGCGATATTCTCCAGTGGTGATGAGTTAATTCCACCCGGCCAGCCACTGCCGGATGGGCATATTTACGACAGCAACCGCTATGTAATGGCAGCTATGCTTTCGCGGCTGGGCGCAGAGGTGATTGATCTGGGCTTACTGCCGGACGATCCTCTGGCGATAGAACAGGCGTTTTTGCAAGCGATGACACAGGCCGATGTGCTTATTACCAGTGCCGGTGTCTCAGTGGGCGATGCCGATTACACCCGGCAAATTTTACATAAACTTGGCCAGATTAACTTCTGGCAGGTGGCGATAAAGCCCGGCAAACCCTTTGCCTTTGGTAAGCTTAATAACTGTTGGTTTTTTGGCTTACCGGGTAACCCGGTGGCTGCGGTAGTAACGCTGGAGCAACTGGTGCAGCCGGTGCTGCGCAAACTTAGCGGCGAAAATGTGGTTGGCGAAGTTAAGCTGTTAAGTGCCGAATGCGAAGTGCCGTTGAAAAAACAACCCAGCCGGATGGATTTCCAACGGGGCTGGTACTGGCAGGGTGAGCATGGTTTAAAAGTGAAAACCTTAGGTAGCCAGAGCTCGGGTATGCTCAGCTCCATTGCCAACGCCAACTGTTATATCGTGTTGGCGCGTGACAGCGCCAGCCTGCCGGCTGGTGAAACAGTATCGATACTGCCGTTTTCTAATTTGCTGCGTTAACGCGCTACCTTGTTTTATCTACCACCTTTGCGCCGGTATAAGCCGGCGCAGGCCAACTGTTAACCACCGGCGGTTTGCGGCAGATCAAAGCCGGTTTTCCTGCCGGCGTTAGACTAGCCGCCTTTGTATAGTTGTGATGTCGTGCCAGAGGCCCTGTTATGTTTAAACCTGAATTACTCTCCCCAGCCGGCAGTTTAAAAGCACTGCGCCTGGCGTTTGCCTATGGTGCCGATGCCGTGTACGCCGGTCAGCCGCGTTACAGTTTGCGCGTGCGCAATAACGAGTTTGATTTGGCCGCGCTTGAAACCGGCATTAACGAAGCCCATGCGCTGGGTAAAAAGCTGTATGTGGTAGTTAATATTGCGCCGCATAACAGCAAGCTAAAAAGCTTTATTGCCGATATGGCACCGGTGGTGGCGCTTAAGCCCGACGCGCTAATCGTGTCCGATCCCGGTGTGGTGTATTTGCTTAAACAGCATTTTCCACAGATGCCGCTGCACTTATCTGTGCAGGCCAATACTGTGAACTGGGCGGCAGTAAAGTTTTGGCAGGCGCAGGGGGTAGAGCGGGTTATTTTATCGCGCGAGCTGGCGGTTGATGAAATCGCCGAAATCCGCCGCGAAGTGCCTGATATGCAACTGGAGGTTTTTGTGCATGGAGCGTTGTGTATGGCGTACTCCGGCCGCTGTTTGCTGTCGGGCTATATTAATAAGCGCGATCCGAATCAGGGCGCCTGCACCAACAGCTGCCGCTGGCCGTATCAGGTGCATGCCGCGCGCGAGGACGACGTCGGCCAGTTTACCCCGATAAGCACGCCGGCGTTGTTAGAAGAGCAGGGCCGCCCCGGTGAGCTGATGGCAATAGATGAAGACTTGCACGGCACTTATATCCTTAATTCAAAAGACTTACGCGCTATCGAGCATGTGCCGGCACTAACGGCGATGGGCGTGCATTCGCTGAAAATCGAAGGCCGCACCAAATCGCCGTATTATGTTGCGCGCACCGCTCAGGTGTATCGCCAGGCTATCGACGATGCCGTGGCCGGTAAGGCCTTTAATCACAATTTACCCGGCGAGCTCGACGGCATGGCCAACCGCGGCTTTACCGAAGGCTTTTTACGCCGGCATAAACCGCAGGACACACAAAACTACGACACCAGCCACAGTGTTGGCGAGCAGCTGTTAGTCGGCGAGTTTATTGCTGAGCAAGACAGCGAAGGTTTCGCGCTACTGGAGGTAAAAAACCAGTTTAGCGTTGGCGATAGCCTGATATTAATGTCGCCAGCTGGCAACCAGTGTTTTACTTTGCAGGCGCTGCGCGATAAGCAGGACAACGCTATTTTGCTGGCACCGGGCGCGTGTTATCAGCTTAAAGTAAAGTTACCACAGCAAACTGATGTGCGCTTTGCCATGTTGCTTAAACAGCTGCCGACAACCGTGCCGGCTGGCGCTGATTTAGCCATTAATGCTGCGGCTGCGGCGGGGCAATAACATGCCTGCGGTTATTGAAGTCAGCTGCATTAATTGCGATATGTGTGTGCCAGAGTGTCCGAACGAGGCTATTAGCATGGGCACCAGGCACTATGAAGTTGATCCGCTACTGTGTACTGAATGCATTGGCTACTACGATAAACCTACCTGCATTGCGGTATGCCCATTAGATTGTATTACTTTGGTTTGAGCTAAAACAAAAACGCCACCCGTAAGGTGGCGTTTTTATTGAAATTTTTGGTGCGTCCTAGTGGACTCGAACCACCGACCCCTACCATGTCAAGGTAGTGCTCTAACCAGCTGAGCTAAGGACGCACACTTTGGTTGCATGCGACAACTGTACGCGGCAGACAACGGCGGCTATGTTATTGCGCCGTTGGAGCAATGGCAAGTGTTTTTCTGCTAACACTGTGTGTTTGGTGTATTTTTCACCGCATTGGTGCTTACTGCCGGGCAGTCAGTTCAAGCGGGCATTGGCTGTTCAGCGTTTGCCACCAGGTTACGTGACGGCTTAGCTCAGTGCGCATAGTCAGATGAGTTTGCTCAAAACGCTGCGTTAGTGCGTTGTTAAGCGCGGTATGTTGATAAAGTTGCAGCAGCAGTGGCCACAATTGTTGCTGGTAGCGATTTAATTCGCTGGTATACAACTGCACTTCGCTGACAAAGTACTTGCTGAATACATTGCTCAGAATGCGCAGTTTTTCGCTGTCCCGCCGTTGCGGGCACAAGCTTGCCGGCGCGATGTTTGTTGTCAACAGGTTAAGCTGTGCCAACCGATGGCCGGCATCGCGCAAGCTGTATTGCAACCTGGCAAGCACATTATATTGATACAGCAATTGTAGTTGTTGTTCGATATCAATTTGGCTGGCAGCCTGCCAGTTTTGCTCTGCAATAAACTTTTGTAAGCGGTTAAGTTCAGTTAATGCTTGCCAGGTTTCACTGATACCGGCCGCCGCGTTCAGCGGCAATGCCTGGCGTACGCCAAGCAGTTCTTTGCGCAGCGTGTCATCGGTTAGCAGCATATTATTAAACGCGATATCGATACTAAGTTGTTTTTGCTGGTACACCTGTTGCAACTGGCTTAGCAGCAAAGTGTTGTCCCAGCTTTGTGCCAGGCATTGTTGCAGCTGGCTTAAAAAGCGCAGTTCGTAGCTCAGCTGTTTGCTAGCACTGTAGACCTTACCCAGGCTGGAGTTACGCTCGCCAATTAAGCTGTCCAGACTGCAGTGTCGGGTAGCGTAGGCGTCGGTTAAATCTAACCTGACATCCGGCAGTGGTTGCTTTAAATCGCGTTGCTTTGCCAGTGCTGCAGCATCCGGCATAGCGGTGTCGGCCGGCGGTGTATCCAATACCCGCGCAAGGCGCTGTTGGTAATTTTGCAGGGCTTTATCGCCGTTATAGTTGCTACAGGCGCTAAGGCTTATCAGCAGCAGTGGTAGCAGGCATACCTTCATATTCCAACCTGTGTAAGTTGCGTTTTAAGATAATGGCTAACAATACGGCAGCGACACTTAACCCGGCAATAATGCCAATCCAGAAACCGTGTGCGCCCATTGCCGGTACCAACCAATTGGTTAGTCCCAGTACGGCACCCAGGCCAAAACCGATTGGCCAGTAAGCAATAAAGGTAATAAAAAACACCGGTTTGGTCACTTTCATACCGCGCAATGCGCAAGCCGACACGACTTGAATAGCGTCGGACACCTGATAAAAACAGGCCAGAATTAACAGCGAAGCCGCCAGTGCAATAACAGTAGCATCTGGCGAGTACAGCGCTGCAATACTGTTCCTTAACACAAAGGTCAGGCTGGCAATAACCAATGACATTAATACTGCCAGGATGATTGCAGTTGAAACGGCTTTTTTCAGCTCCAGCAGGCTTTGCTGGCCTACCAGATGGCCAACGCGGATGGTGGTGGCCATACCTAACGACAACGGTAGCATAAACATTATGCCACTGTAGTTTTGCGCTATTTGATGGCCGGCCACCATAATTGGGCCAAGGTGCACTATTGCCAGCGGAATACAGGCGAACAGGGTTACTTCAAAGAAGATAGAAAAGGCAATAGGGGTACCGATACAAATAATTTGCCAGATATCTTTGAAGTTAACGCGATAGCTGTCGGGGTGGGTACGGTAACGTCTGGTGGTGCGGCTAAACCAGCCGTAGATTAAAATGGCAATAAACATGGCTAAAAACACCAGTGCGGTGGCAATACCACAGCCGGCGCCGCCCAGTGCCGGCATGCCTAGCTTACCGTAAATAAACACGTAGTTCGCCGGGATATTAACCAGGATACCAACAAAACTGATCCACATGCTGGCCTTGGTGTTGCCGATACCTTCAAACATACTGCGCAGCACCATATAGCCTGCTGCCGGAAACAAACCAAAGCTGACGTAATACAGGTAGTCCAAAGATTTTTGCCGCAGGGTTTCATCCATATTCAACAAGTCTATCGGCACATGCACATACAGCATCACGATAAACAGGGCCGCGGCTAATGCCATGGCCAGGTACATGGCCTGCATGGTGAAGTGGGTAACCGGTTTGGTTTGTTTACTGCCGTAGTACTGCGCCACTATGGGCGTTAATGCCAGCAATAAGCCCTGCATGGTCATTACCACCGGAAACCATAAGCCGGATGCTACCGCTATTGCTGCCATATCTACTGCACTGTAACGGCCGGCCATAACGGTATCGACAAAGTACATTAAGGTTTGTGTCAGCTGGGCCAGCACGATGGGACCGGAAAGTTTCAGGATGGTTCTGGCTTCGAAGCGGGAAAAAGGTAACATATGCAGTCTGTTGTATCAGCAGCGTGTAATGGCGCGCAATGTAGCACAAATGGGGGCTTATGTTTACCGGAATAGTTCAAACCAAAGCGCAGTTAACAGCAATTCGCGACGAAGCGGGTTTTCGCCAGTTAACCCTGAAACCGGGCGCGCAATATCTGCAGAATTTAGCCCGTGGCGCCAGCATAGCCATTAACGGCGTATGTTTAACCGTAACCGATTTTGACAGCGAGGCCGGTTGGGTGTGTTTTGATGTGATAGCGGAAACTTTAAGTAAAACTAACCTGGGCGCTTTAAGCCCGGGCGATGCCGTTAACTTTGAACGCTCGCTTAGTTTTGGCAGCGAACTGGGCGGCCATATTGTCTCAGGCCATATTCAAACAACAGCGACGTTAACGGCGCTGGAAAAGACGGCAAATAACTGCGCGATGCGCCTGACATTAGCACCGGAGTATATGCGTTATATTTTAAGCAAAGGCTTTATTGCGGTAGAAGGTTGCAGTTTAACCGTGGGGGAAACCTATGCCGATGGTTTTAGTTTATACCTGATCCCGGAAACCCTGGCCATTACCACGCTGGGCCAAAAGCAGGTAGGCGATATGATTAATATCGAGCTGGATCAGCAAACACAAACCATAGTGCAAACGGTAGAACGCATTATGGCGCAGCGATTTTCGTCGGGTCCGGCGGCTCAGTAGTACTGTTCGTCGTCGGCATCAATAAACAGCTGCACACTGTGGTGCAACTCGTCTTTATGCACCCGCACATGGATAGGGTTGCAGCAGTTGCTGCAATCCTCAATATACTCCTGGTCTTCGTCGGTGACCTCTACGCTTAAATGCATAGGATGGCCGCAAAACGGGCACTGTATAGTTTTGCTCAGTATGTCCATATTCCCTCCGCCGCTGTGTGGTGTCAGCTGATATCAGGCCTTATTACTGCCGCCTAAACTGCGGCCGCCATCCACAGCAATTATTTGCCCGGTAATATAAGGCGCCTGTAACAAAAACAGCAGGGTTTGCGCGATGTCGCTGGTTGCGCCCAGCCGTTGCAACGGTATTTGCGCCAAAATCGCCGCCTTGTCCTGTTCGGCCAGGGGGGTTGTTGTGGTATCGGGCCACAAAATGGCACCCGGCGCGATACCATTGACTCTGATTGTAGGCGCTAATTCGCGCGCCAGCGACTTTGTCATCATTAATAGTGCTGCTTTGGCCATGCAATAAATGCTGTGGCCCAGCAGCGGCCGCTCTGCATGGATATCCACCATGTTAATAATAACGCCATGCTGTTTTGCCAGCTGTGGTGCTAAGGCCTGGCTTAAAAAATACGGCGCCTGCACATTGCTGCCAAACAGCTCCTGCCACTGCGATGCGGTGGCACTGCCAACGTGGGTGGGGTAGAACGCAGAAGCGTTGTTTACCAGCGCATCCAGCCGGTCAAAACAGGCAATGGCTTGCTGTGCCAGCTGCGGCAGGGCGTCAATATTGAGTAAATCGGCTTGCAGTACGGCGGCGCTTTGCGGGCGAAGCCGGTTCAGGCTGTCTGCCAGGCTGTCGGCATCCTGGCGTGAACGGTTGCAATGAATAATAACGCGATAATGCTGCTGATGCAGGGTTTCGATCATTTGCCGGCCCAGCCGTTTGGCGCTGCCGGTGATTAGTACAACAGGTTGAGAAGACGACGCTGACATCGGGTATTTTTCCTGAACAACGGGCGGTGCTGTTATTGCCGGTGCAGTTTAGTAAAACAGCTGTTTTATCATTTCCTGCGCCTGCACCAGATAAGCACCGCGAAACAAATAGGCATGGTTTAATACATGATACAGATTATACAGCGTTTTGCGCTGCTCAAAATCGGCGTCTAATGGATAGAATTCGTGGTATGCCTGATAAAAGCTGTCGTCAAAGCGACCAAACAGGCTGCTGTAAGCGATGTCGGTTTCTCTGTCGCCGTAATAGCAGGCCGGGTCAAACACTGCCGGGCCGGTGGTCATAAAGCCAACATTGCCGCGCCATAAATCACCATGCAGCAGGCTGGGGGGCGGTTGGTAATGTTGCAGGCGCTGGCGGCATTGCTCTACCAGATGATCAATTTTGCCAAAGCCGAAGCCTTGCTCCAGCAGCAACTGCAACAACCAGCCGATGCGCTGCTCAGAGAAAAAGCTGCTCCAGTTACTTTGCCACTTATTCGGTTGCACCGTGTTGCCGAGCATATTGTCCCAGTCAAAACCATACATGGCCTGGTCATGCTGTTTATGTAGTAAGGCTAATTGTTGCGCCAGTTGCCGCCAGGACGCGCCGTTATCGTTAATCAGCGGCAAGTATTCCAAAACCAGGAAAGCTTTATCGATAGTTTGGCCGGCGCAGATCACCTCCGGCACTCGAATACAGTGGTGTTGACGCAATGCCTGTAAACTCAGCGCTTCGGTTTCAAATTGCTCAAATTGCTCGCGTTGATTAATTTTGACAAAGAAATCTTGTTTAGTGTTGCTGATATGCCAGGCCAGATTAATTTCACCGCCACTAAGTTGGTTTTTCTGCGTAATATGAAACTGCCCGCCCAACTCACTGTTAATATGATCTGTAATAGCCTGCCACATATTTGATCCTCCCTTTGCGCTGTGATGTGAGTATGGCTGATAAAGCGGAAAAATCACTGATCGACTTTCTGCCTGAACTACGTATTGCTCATCAGGTGACTTAATTCCCGGTAATCGGCTGCGTGGTACCGGATGTGAACCACCACTGCGCTAAATACAGTGGACGATAGTCTTATAGTGCCTATACTTTAGCAGGCGGCAATGTTGCTGTGGCGCTGGTTGAATGGTGACGCCAGAGCTTGTAGTTGTATTACATCCTGAAGTGGAGAAGTAGAAGGTGCAGCAACACAAAATCAGCAATAGCAGAGAGCAGCGTATACAAAGCTTATTTGCTGCCCAACCTATATTTGACCGCAACAATAATAGGGTGGCGGTTGAGCTGCTATATCGAAGTGATAACGGCATTACGGCGCTTGAGCTCGGAGACAACCGGGCAACCACTGAACTGTTATATAACTTGTGCAGCGGTATTTCCAGCCAAATTGCTCAGTACAATGCACCGGTTTTTATTAATGTGTGTGCCGACTTTCTGCTGTCAGACAGTTTTTTACCTCTGGATGCTGACAATGTTGTTATTGAATTGGTCGAGCGAATTACGCCCGACCCCGATTTTATAGCTCATGTGGCTGCTTTTAAACGCCGGGGCTTTCGTTTTGCGTTGGATGATTTTGAATTTACCGCGGACTGGGAGCCGCTGATTGCGCTGGCCGATTTTATAAAAGTAGACATCTTGCAGCACAACTATGCTGAGATTAAATCACATATGCACCGCTTACGCAGTTATCCGCTTGAATGGTTAGCTGAACGGGTAGAAACGCCGGAGCAATTTGAGCAGTGCAAAGCATTGGGATTCACCTTGTTTCAAGGATATTTTCTGGCACGTCCCGAGCTGGTAACCGGCAAAACAGTACCGCCGGCAGCGCTTAAAATGGCAGATTTGATCAATAATTTGTTTCGTGACGAGCCTGATATAAATAAGCTGTCGCTGCAATTGAATGATGAGCCTGCCCTGGTTATGAGTATGCTGCGCATTGCCAACAGCCCTTTGTACCGTAAAACCCGTGAGGTGAACTCGGTAAAAGAACTGATTATGCGGCTGGGATTAGATTTAGCCAGAAAATGGATCCTGATGTTTTCTGTGCTTAACCGTTGCGGTCCTGCAGCTGCCGGCCTTGTATTAAGCCGTGCTTACACAGCACAGCAGTTGGCTGTGCTGTGGCATGTTGACAGTGTCAAGCAAAGCCAATTTTTTCTGACCGGTTTACTGTCCGGAGTCGATATTTTGTTTGGTATTGCGCCTGCAGAGTTTGTTGCGCAGTTAAATGTGGCTGAAGATATCAAAAATGCTATTTGCATGCACAGCGGAGATGCAGCCAAAGCTGTTGATATTATTAAAACTATTGAAAACGCTTATGCAATGAAACGTAATGCAGGTGATGTCAAAGCAGACTATTTTGCTGTTTATAATCAGCAACAGCATTATGTACAAGAGAAATTTTCCGGTTTTAGCCGATGACATTTGCCAGTTAGTTCCGGCTAATGGCTTTGCGCTAATCATGACAACTGCTACTATAGCGCCTGTTTTATTGTTTGCCGCCATTGGTACAACCTTATGACTTTTCGTGTAAGTCATTAACTGGTTGTCTCGGGTGGTAAAACTTCCTCTAACAAAACTAAACAAGTGACCCTTGGTTTGGGCCACCACTGTATAAGGATTTATCATGCCAGTTATTACTCTGCCAGATGGCAGCCAGCGCGCTTTTGATCATGCTGTTTCCGTTATGGATGTTGCCAAAGACATCGGCCCGGGCTTAGCCAAAGCCACCATCGCCGGTAAGGTGAATGGCCAGTTGGTTGATGCCTGTGACCCTATCACAACAGACTCAACCTTAAGCATTATTACCAGCAAAGATCAGGACGGGCTGGAAATTATCCGCCACTCCTGCGCGCACTTATTAGGCCATGCCATTAAGCAACTGTGGCCCAATGTGAAAATGGCCATCGGTCCGGTAATAGATAACGGCTTTTACTACGACGTTGATTTAGACCAGCCGATTAGCAGCGACGATTTAGCTAAGCTTGAGCAGCGCATGCTGGAGCTGGCGAAAACCGAATACGACGTGATTAAGAAAAAAGTTAGCTGGCAAGAAGCGGTAGATACCTTTAAAGCCCGTGGCGAAAGCTACAAGCTGGAAATCCTCGAACAAAACGTTAGCCGTGATGACCAGCCCGGTTTGTATCATCACGAAGAATACGTTGATATGTGCCGTGGCCCGCATGTGCCGAATATGCGTTTTTGCCAGCACTTTAAAATTATGAAAGTGGCCGGTGCCTATTGGCGCGGCGACTCGAAAAACAAAATGCTACAGCGCGTGTATGGCACCGCCTGGGCCGATAAAAAGCAACTGGCGGCTTATTTGCTGCAGTTAGAAGAAGCCGAAAAGCGCGATCACCGCAAAATTGGTAAGGCGCTGGGCTTATTTCACTGGCAGGAAGAAGCACCGGGTATGGTGTTCTGGCACAACGATGGCTGGACCATCTTCCGCGAGCTGGAAAGCTTTGTGCGCGAAAAGCTGGGCGAATATGACTACGACGAAGTAAAAGGTCCGTTAATGATGGACCGCGTGCTGTGGGAAAAGTCCGGCCACTGGGAAAAGTACGCTGACAATATGTTTACTACCCAGTCAGAGCACCGCGAATATGCCATTAAGCCGATGAACTGCCCGGGCCATGTGCAGATTTTCAACCAGGGCTTAAAATCATACCGCGATTTACCGCTACGGATGGCTGAGTTTGGTTGTTGCCACCGTAACGAGCCATCAGGTGGCTTACACGGTTTAATGCGCGTGCGCGGCTTTACCCAGGACGATGCACATATCTTCTGTACTGAAGATCAGGTGCAGGCTGAAGTGACTAAATGTATTCAGATGGTATTTGATACCTACAGCACTTTCGGCTTTAAAAACGTCGCGGTTAAACTGTCTACCCGGCCGGCACAGCGTATCGGTACCGATGAGATGTGGGACCGCGCTGAGCAGGGCTTAACCGAAGCGTTAAAAGCCAATGATATCGCCTATGATTTACAGCCGGGTGAGGGCGCTTTTTACGGGCCTAAAATTGAATTTACCCTGCACGACTGTTTAGGCCGTGCCTGGCAGTGCGGTACTGTGCAGTTAGATTTTGCCTTACCAGGCCGTTTAGGCGCTACTTTTGTCGCTGAAAGCGGCGAAAAGCAAACGCCGGTGATGATCCACCGTGCCATTTTGGGTTCAATTGAGCGTTTTATCGGTATTTTGATTGAAGAATATGCCGGTTTATTTCCTGCCTGGTTAGCACCAACCCAGGTGGTGGTGATGAACATTACCGATAATCAGGCCGAATATGTGCAAAATTTAGTAAAAACTTTCAAATCTCACGGTATTAGAGTCATAAGTGACTTGAGAAATGAGAAGATAGGCTTTAAAATTCGCGAGCACACGCTTAAGCGCATTCCTTACCTTGTTGTCGTTGGTGATAAAGAAATGGAAGCCGGTGATATTGCACTGAGAACGCGCAAGGGTGAAGACTTGGGTAAAATGTCGGTTGCAGCTTTTGTAGAGAAGCTGACAACAGAAATTAAAGCCCGGGTGTGAACCTGGTTAAGCGATAAGAATAATTTTCGGAGGAACATACTATTAAAGTAGGAAAGAAGACATTACCTGCAAACCGTCCTAACAGGATCAATGAAGAAATTAACCTGCCAGAGGTACGGTTAATTGGTATTGAAGGTGAGCAACTGGGTGTAGTAAGTATTGCTGAAGCCATTCGTTTGGCTGAGGAAGGCGGCGCCGATTTAGTAGAGATTAGCCCGACAGCCGAACCGCCAGTATGTAAGTTGATGGACTACGGTAAGTTCCTGTTCGAAAAGAGTAAAGCTCTTAAAGAGCAGAAGAAGAAGCAAAAACAGATCCAGATTAAGGAAATAAAATTCCGGCCTGGAACTGATGAAGGCGATTACCAGGTAAAACTACGCAACCTGCGTCGCTTCATTGAAGAGGGTGACAAAGCTAAAGTAACGCTGCGCTATCGTGGTCGTGAAATGGCGCACACAGAGATCGGCATTGAGATGTTAAATCGGATTAAAGAAGATTTATCAGACATTGCAATCTGCGAATCTTTCCCTTCACGGGTGGAAGGTCGTCAGATGATCATGATGCTGGCCCCAAATAAGAAGTAATAAGTGCTTTCAAGTGTAACCCCGCACTGCAAAGGGTGGGGTTGACGCCTTATTATTCGTTGTAACTTAACAATGCGAGTTTTTAACTATGCCAAAGATGAAAACCAATAAAGGTGCTGCGAAGCGTTTCAAAAAAACCGCTTCTGGTAGCTTTAAACGTAAGCAATCACACCTTCGCCACATTTTGACGAAGAAGACCTCTAAGCGTAAGCGTCAGTTAGGTCCAAAAACCTTAGTCGCTAAAGTAGACATCGCCGGCTTAGTCCGTTGCATGCCGTACGCATAATTAATTAGGAGTCTGACATGCCAAGAGTAAAACGTGGTGTAACGGCGCGCGCGCGTCATAAGAAGGTGTTAAACCAGGCTAAAGGTTACTACGGTGCCCGCAGTCGTGTTTATCGTGTTGCTTTCCAAGCCGTTATTAAAGCCGGCCAATATGCTTACCGTGACCGTCGTCAACGTAAGCGTCAGTTCCGTCAACTGTGGATCGCGCGTATCAACGCTGCGTCACGTATGAATGGTTTATCTTACAGCCGTTTCATTGATGGCCTGAAAAAAGCCTCAGTAGAAATCGACCGTAAGATTTTAGCTGACATCGCAGTATTCGATAAAGCAGCCTTTACTGCTTTAGTGAGCAAAGCGAAACAAGCCTTAGCAGCGTAATTTACGCAGCAATAAAAAAGCCACCTCGCGGTGGCTTTTTTTATGTCTGATATTCAGTGAATAAGCAGTGTGATTAATTGCCGCGATTAGTTAACCGCGGGCTTAAATTGCAGAATCAGCTGATTGTTTTTAAACAGCTGCAGTTTGTCGCCGTTTACTTCTGCTCTGTCAGCAGACTGCAGTGATTTAGTAAATTGCTGCTCCAAATCACTGCTGTCGGCGCAAAACTTACGCGTACTGACCAGTGGTTGCACCGTCAACTGATTCGAGCGTTGTTTGTAATTACCATTGAAGTTATTGCAACCGGCAAAGCCATATAGCCGCTCGTTTTGGTCAAAAATCACCCGTACATTCAGTTGTTGCGGCACATAACGGTCGGTAAGTTTCTCGGCACGCCAGACGATACCCTGCATTTTGCCGGGCTGAACATGATCCGGGCAAATAGCGCCCGGCCAAAACTGTTCAAACTTATCGATGAACAGCGTCCCGGCTTGTTCATCCTGGCCTCTGCGGCCAACCAAGGTTGCAATAACAGCATTGCCGCTAAAGCGCTCGTCTTGCTGATATTGGCGCATAACCGGTAAATGATGCTGCGTATTAGCCACACTTAAGGTGTCACCACTGCGGCAACTGGTAAAGGTTGCCTGGTTATTGCTTAGCATATATAAACCCAGCATGGCCTGGCGGGTATCGAGTTTTTTAAATTCGGCTTCGCGTTGCAGCTGATATTGCGGGTTGGCGCTGATAGGCTTGCCACCTAAATCCAGCATGGCCAACTGATTGTTCGACACAAAATGGAATGCCGGCAGAGTTTGCTGCTGATTTACCAAATGCAGGCTGCGTTTTTCCAACAGCCAGATACCTTTGACAATACTAACCTGATTGCGCTCGAGGTATTCCTGCCGTGCTTCAAAGCGGCCATCGCGGAACAGGTTGATATGATAGGCAATGCCCGGGCAATCAGCACAGGGCAGGGTGCCGCTGAAGGTCATATCGGCATCGACGAAGATATGCTCAAAGTCAGTCGCCACGGCTTCGGCCGTAGTTGAATTGGCCACAACATCTTCTTCCGCTTGCTGCGGTACAATTTGTGTTGGTGCAATAATGGCTTCTGCGGGGGCAGCATTGCGCTCTGAAGGCAACTGGCTACAGGCAGATAACAGCAGTGCGGTAACAAGTAAGCGCTTTTTCATTTGAGGGATCCGCAGTTAAATTTGCGTCATTATAACGGAAATTGTGCCCGGCATTAACAGCTATTTTAGCGGCAAATTCAGGGCGCTAATCGCATGCTGCATACGTTGTTTGGCCATCTGTGGTTGTTCTTGCATAAAACAATGACCACCCTGCACCTGTTCAATGCTGACGGCGCTATTGCGCTTTTGCCATTTCTGCAACGCTTTGCCGATAAAGTCGTAGCTTTTGTCGCCGTAAATAACATGTACCGGCGGGCATGGTTGTGCCAGCTGTTGCCATAGTTTTTCCGGGTAGGATGAAAAGATGTCGGCTTCGCGCTGCGGCTGACATTTTAAACTCAAGCCTTGCTCTGACGGCTTCAGGGCATGATCGATATAGGCGGCTAATGCATCGGGATGCCAGTTGGCGAACATACCACGGTTATTCAGGTAATTCAGCGCTGTATCTCTGTCCGGCCAGTGCTGACGCCGGCGCAGTGCGGCTTTGGCCATCGGGTTTTTATGATACAGGCGCACTCCTTGTAGCGTGCTCATTACTGTTAGCATGCCAGGCGTAAACAGTACAGGGTCAAGTAAGATGGCCGCGGTAAAGGGGCTGGAGCCAGAGGTGTGGATCAGTGCTGTTAAAATGCCGCCGAAGCTGTGGCCAACGCCATATACCGGCACTGCGGGATATAAATCTTTGTGTGCCAGCCACGCCTCTGCCGCCAGTTCGGCACTTTTATTCCAACCGACAAAAGCACCGCCGTGATCACTGTCACCGTGGCCCTGAGCGTCCGATAGAAATAAGTCATAATCCGGCGCTAACAGTTGCAGCATAGGCTGATACATCCGGCTGCAAAAGCCATTACCATGCAACATATGCAGTACCGGCTTGCCGCGGGCCTCACTGCGATAGCCACGCAGGGTAAAGCCTTGCCGGGTGTGATAAGACCATGGAACTAACTGCAATGCACTCTCCTTCAAAGGCAAAACGGCGTTAAAGTGCCACGCTTTGCCGGTTCAGACAAGCGCCATCTGCTATTTGGTGCCAAACAGTTTATCACCGGCATCACCTAAGCCCGGCAGTATATAGCCGTGCTCGTTCAGGCAGTGGTCAACCGCTGCAGTGTAAAGCTCGATATCCGGATGAGCTTTTCGCAGTGCGGCGATACCCTCTGGTGCGGCAACCAATACCAGCGCTTTGATGTGCCTGGCACCATGTTGTTTCAGCAAATCGATAGTGGCAATCAGCGAGCCGCCGGTGGCGAGCATGGGGTCGACTACTATCGCCAGGCGTTGCCCGAGATCCGACGCCAGTTTTTGAAAATACGGCACCGGTTGCAGGGTTTGCTCATCGCGGTAAATACCCACCACGCTGATACGGGCACTGGGTAACAGCTCCAGCACACCATCAAGCATACCCAGGCCAGCCCGTAATATTGGCACTATGGTAACTTTTTTACCCTGAATTTGCTCAATCTCAACCGGACCACTCCAGCTATCGATACTAACCGTTTCGGTGGCCAAATCTTTGGTAGCTTCATAGGTCAGCAGGCTACCCAGTTCAGCTGCCAGTTGGCGAAACTGTTTGGTACTGATATCTGCTGCGCGCAGCAAGCCAATTTTATGTTTTACCAGCGGGTGGCTAACTTCGGTTAGTTTCATCTGTGAAATCCTCTGTTTATCGCAGCTAAGCATAACGCAAGCGGCTTTTTCTTGCAGTTTAGCCTGAAGCATTATACAAACGGCAAGCAAAATTAAATCAAAGTCGCAGGGACAATAATGCACGTTAAATTACCACGTTTTGTACTGACACTGTGTTTACTATTCGGAGGCAGCAATATGGCAGATGCGAAGCAGCTGGAGTTAGAACGCTTATTTGCTGATCCGGCATTAAGCGGCGCCACACCGCGCTCGTTGAGTATGGCGCCGGATGGTAGTCGGGTTACGTACCTTAAAGGCAAAGCAGAAGATGCTAACCGACTGGATTTATGGCAATACCATATTAAAGACGGCAAACACAGCCTGTTGGTCGATGCCGACAGTTTAATCAGTGGCGCTGAAACCTTATCTGATGAAGAAAAGGCCAGGCGCGAACGCATGCGCTTATTTGCCTCCGGCATTATCAGTTACAGTTGGTCGAAAAACAGTGATGCACTGCTATTTCCGCTAAATGGTGATTTGTACTACTACCAACTAAGCAGCAAAACCGCAAAAAAGCTGACCGATACCAGCGAGTTTGAAACCGATGCAACTATATCGCCCACCGGGCGCTATGTTGCCTTTATCCGTAACCAAAACCTGTTTGTGCTGGATATTGCCAGCGGCAAAGAAACCCAGCTGACCACTGATGGCGGCGGTGATATAAAAAACGGCATGGCGGAATTTGTTGCTCAGGAAGAAATGGGCCGCATGACCGGCTATTGGTGGGCACCGGATGACAGCAAAATTGCCTTTACCCGCACCGACGAAAGCGGTGTGGCAGAGGTAGTACGCAACGAGATTTATGCCGACGAAATAAAGCTGTTTAATCAACGTTATCCTTATACCGGCACCGCCAATGCCAAAATTCAGCTGGGCGTAGTAACGCTCAAAGACAGTAGCGTAAACTGGATTTCACATGGTGATGACGAAGATATCTATTTACCGCGGGTTGAATGGACAAAAAGTGCCCGTTACTTAAGTTACCAGTGGCAAAGCCGTAACCAGCAGCAGCTGGAATTGCGTCTGGTCGATTTAAACAACAACCAGCAAAAAGTACTGCTTAGCGAAAGCAGTAAAACCTGGTTGAACCTGCATGATGATTTGCATTTTCTTGACAATGAACAAGGCTTTATCTGGGCTTCTGAACGCGACGGCTACAAACACCTGTATTACTTTGACTTTAACGGCAAACTGCAACGTCAGCTTACCAGTGGCGATTGGGTGGTGGATGAGCTGGATGCGGTAAACGAAAAACACGGCATGGTGTATTTTACCGGCCGCAAAGACAGCGCGCTGGAGCGCCATCTGTATAGTGTGAGTTTAAAAGACGGCGCCATTACGCGATTAACTGAGCCGGGCTTTGATCATGCGCTGGTCGTTGCTAAAGACGGTAGCAGCTTTATCGACAGCTTTTCCAATGTCAGTACGCCAAATAAAGTGGTACTGCGTGCCATTGACGGCAAAGTGCTGACCTGGCTGGAGCAAAACACGCTTGATAACAGCCACCCGCTGACTGCTTATCATGGCGAGCTTAATGCCCCCCGCTTTGGTACCCTTAAGGCTGAAGATGGCCAGCTTATGCATTACCGTATGTTTGAACCGAAAACGCTGACGGCCGGCAAGCAATATCCGGTTATTGTCAGTGTATACGGTGGGCCGCATGCGCAGCGCGTAACCAATAGCTGGAGCCCACGCGACCTTTATCTGCATTATCTGGTGCAGCAGGGCTACCTGGTATTTCAGCTGGACAACCGCGGCTCGTATAATCGTGGTAAAGCGTTTGAAGATCCGATATACAAAAAGTTGGGTGAAGTTGAGCTGGACGACCAAATCCGCGGCGTTGAATACCTGCGCAACTTACCCTATGTGGCGGCTGATAAAATTGCAATTTATGGCCATAGCTACGGCGGTTATATGGCAATAATGGCGATGTTTAAAGCCGGCGATTACTTCGCCGCCGGTGTGTCCGGTGCGCCGGTAACCGATTGGGCCTTGTACGACACCCATTACACCGAGCGTTATTTGGGCCACCCGGCAGAAAACGCACAAGGTTATACAGACAGTGCTGTGTTCCCCTATGCCGATGGCTTAAAAGGTAACCTGCTGATTTACCATGGTATGGCCGATGACAACGTGCTGTTTACTCACAGCACGAAGTTATACAAGCAATTGCAGGATAAGGGGCTACTGTTCGATATGATGAATTACCCGGGCAGCAAACACTCGATGTTTGGCCAGCCGGTGCAAACCCATCTGCATAAAAGTATTACGCAGTTTTTTGACCGGCATCTTAAATAGCCGGGAATTGTGTTTTCCAAACTGTGCAGGAGTCGGCTTGCTCTAAGTCAACCGTTGAAGGCATGGATGCCTGAGTCGAGCCCCCATGGAAGGGTTTACGGCGTGTTGGCGTGAGCAAATCGGCTACTGTTCAGAGTCAAATTAGGGCTTGCCCTGAATATGGTAGCTTACCTGGGCTCTGGGGTTCAGATACTCTGCTACCTGTTGTGGTAAAGACTGTATTTTAATCACTTTGCTGATGCTGAGTTTGTCCGGCTCCAACGTGATAATCGGCGCTTCCAGTCTGGGTATATCAGCGTCATAGATCAAAACATTCGGGCACAGCAGGCTATCGCTGTTTACCGACATAACAATACCCAGCCTCTGGTCTGACAATAATACAATGGTACCCGGCGGATATACGCCCATCATTTTAATCATTACTTTCATTTCCCGCTCGGGCAGTTTGCCTTTCATTGTGCGGTACATATACGACAGCGCGTGGTGCGGTGAGCGGGAATTGTTGATATCTAACGGATGGCACAAATTGTCGAAGGCATTTACCACGGCTACAATTTTTGCCAAGGCGTCTATTTGCGGCTCTTTTAAGCCTTTGGGGTAGCCGCTGCCGTCTATATATTCGTGGTGTTGCTCAACAATTGGCCACGCTTCCAGCGGAAAGTTATCGGTCAAGCCCACTAGCTCAACACCATATTTGGTATGCAATTTCAGCAGATTTTGCTCAGGCGCGGTTAGGGCAGTAGTTTTGCGTAAAATTTGGCTGGGAATTTTAATTTTGCCAATATCATGAAATAAAGCGCCTATGCCGACGGTTTTAATTTGTGCAGCTGTCAGGTTAAGGTTTTTTGCCAGCATCATTGATAGGGTAGCGACGTTTAAAGAGTGGTAATACAAGCCTTCCTGCTCTTTAGCGGCGCCGGAAATTAAATGCAACACCAATGAATCAGCACCCAGCAGTATATCGGCCATGGCACTTATTAAGCTGCCGGCTTCGTCTATGGCATTTAATGGCCGGCTGTTAATTTTACTCATCAGGCTTTTTACCTGAAGCAGAGATTGAGAAAAGGCTTTTTCGGTGCGCTGTAACTCTCGCCGGTGCGCTTTGGCTTGTTCAATACGCTGCATTTTGTCCTGTTGCATTTTTACCTGAGCTTCGCTGGCGGCCATATTAAAACTGGCAGCATCATCGTCATTCAGCTCATCCGGCATGTCGATTTTTTTGCTTTTATCCGGATAGAAAAATACATACTCCAGCTCCAGCGAGCGAATGATCTGCAATTGCTGCATATTTTCAATAATCATGTCGCCGGACAGAAACGGGTGTTTCAGCCAACCGCCCGGCAGTTTAATGGCATAACCCAGTTTTAATGCAGCAGGTTTTATTTTCAGGACAGACAAGTACAACTCCGGCGTAGCGTAAAAGCAGTAACCATTAGTTTATGCAGCAACGGCTACAATACCAATGACACAGAACAAAAAAAGGCCGGATAATTCCGGCCCTGGTGTTAACAGCAGTTTATCAGAAGCGAATAGTATAGCGAACTGTCCACAACCGTCCAATCCAGTCATGCACTGAACTGGCATAACCATTGGTGGGCGATGATGCATAGGGTGGTGCTTTATCTGTCAGGTTACGTACCGACAATAACAGCGATTGGCTATCTGTAATGTCGTAGCCAACACTGCCACTGAATACCAGCCAGGCATCTACTGTTTCGTTGCCGCCAAATTTAAAGTCACCATCGCCCAACTCGCTGATGTAATGCGCTGATAAGCTGGCTGACCAGTTGTTCCGGCTCCAATCAGTACCAAAGTCTGCAACAAAATCCGGCCGCGCAATTTCATTTGCGCCGCTGAGTTTACCCAGCAGATCTTCTTTTGCGCTGTCCGGCGTTACCTGACGCTCGTAATTAAAGGTTTTGGTACCGGCGGCATACAACTTAAAAGTACCGAAGTTGTCGGTATCAATGCGGTAGTCAATTTTAACGTCGATACCGTCGGTTTCCTGACTACCGACGTTGAAGAAGCCGGTTCTCAAGAACACCAGGTCATCCCCGGCATCCAGTACACAACCAAACTCACTGTTTAAGTCGGCAATGCTGCTGGTCACCGGCGCAGTGCCGGCAATACAGGCTTTTAGCGTGGTATTAGCATCAACATCTACAATGTCGGTGTGCTCATAACGCCAGTAATCTGCGGTAATTTGTAGCTTTTCGGTCAGGTTCCACGATAACCCCAGGTTAACGGCTTCGGAGTTTTCGGCATCCAGATCGCGGTTACCCAAGGTTTCCTGGTCCAGCTCTAACTCACCGAAAGAGGCACCAAAATCACCACACAGCGCATCGAACGGTTGGCCTTCACCACAGTTAATGTACGCAGTACCCAGAGACTCACCGGCGCCCAGTTGCGACAGCGACGGCGCTCTGAAACCGGTGCTCCAGGAGGCGCGCAAAATTAAATCATCGGTGGCACGGTAGCGCAGCGATAATTTCGGGTTAACGTCACCACCAAAATCGCTGTAGTGGTCATAGCGCAGTGCGGCTATCACATCCAGGCTATCTGTAATAGGTACGTTAAATTCGGCATAGGCAGCGTACTGGCTGCGATCTGCCTCAGCATCACTGGCACCCAGTGCAAATACACCGCCATCTTTGGCTATTTGTGATGGCCGGTCAAAGATATCTTCGCTTCTGAACTCGCCACCAAATACTGCGCTAATGTTGCCTGCAGCAAGCTCAATGGGCAGATCGCCGGCGATATTAAAGTCAACAGAAAACACTTCTGACTCGCCCACTCTCGGTGCCAACTCCCGCACTGCGGCACGCGCGGCTGCATTGTTATCCCGGCCCAGGTTAAACGGGGCAAAAGTGCCTGCGGCAATACCATCAAGCACCTTATCCACACCCATGTAGCCTTGTACGTGGGTAATTTCATTCTCGGTTTTGCCGTAAGTAGCTGCGGTTTCCCAAGACCAGTTAGCTAACTCGCCACGCAAACCGGCTAATAAACGGTAACTGGTAGTGTCATAGTCCTGAATACGGGTTTCAGGAAAGCGTGAGCGCACACGAATTGGGTTTACTTCGCCATCCAGCGCATCAATGTCGCGGACCCACGCCGGTACCACTGACAGATCGCCGTCCATACCGATATCAAAAGCGGCAGCGGAGTCATAGGCTGAGCCACTGTTTTGTTGATACATGGCTTCTGCAAAAAATTCCTTGCCTGCGGCAAGGCGATAATTATGGTGCAGCGTGGCACCGATAGCTGTGGTATCAGGTTGAATAGCCCGTTGGATCACGTAATCGTAGGAGCAGCGGGTGCCGCCACTGCTGGTATTGTCTCCACACCAGGGCTCGGCATAATCTACGCCGTCTATGGTAGTACGGGTGCTTGATGTCAAGGTTACTTCGATTGGCCGGTCACTGTTAAACAGTGCTTCACGGTCAAAGTAGTCGACGACCAGGGTGGTATTGCTGTTGGTGGTGTTAAAGCCGCCGACATAGGTCAGGTTAGTGCGGCCAAAATCGCTGCTGGCAGTGTCATCGCCGTAAGATGCTGAAATCTCATGACCTTCTACGTCTTTACGTAAAATAAAGTTGATTACACCGGCAATAGCGTCTGAACCATACACTGATGAAGCACCGTCGGTGAGTATTTCAACCCGCTCCAACGCAGACATCGGAATGGAGTTGACGTTGACGAAGGAGTCGAAGCCATTGGTAAAGGAATCAACCGCTACGCGGCGGCCGTTGACTAAGACCAGCGTAGAGCTGCTGCCAAGTCCACGTAAACTGACACCGGATGAACCGGCAGGGGCACCGTCAGCACCGCCGACACCACCATTTTCGGTAAAGGTGCCTGCACTGGATGCTTGCGGCAAGTCGCGCAAAAAACTGCTGACCGTATCATAACCACGGTTGGCAAGATCATCGCGGCTGAAAATCTGCACCGGATTTGCACCTTCCATATCCACGCCTTTTAAGCGTGAACCGGTAACCTGAATTTTCTCAATTTTTTCCTGTTCGGCGGTGGCTTCTTCGGCCGCCTGCACACTATAACCGGTTGTAGCTAACAACATGGCCATACTCAGGGTGGATAGCTTCATTTTTGCTTTAACGAACATACACATTCCTCTGGATAGTAAACGCCGCCTTAAAAGGCGATCTGATTAAAAAGCAGTAAAAATGCGTCTAAGCAGCAGGAATCGAAATATATATCCAATCGCAACGTGCGACGGTTAGACCAGATCAGAGATATAAGTTTAGCGAAACCCTCTGCCAGACGCAGAGGGAGAACTAATTATTGAACCACTCGGACAAGTAGTGAGGAGAGACGTAATAGCCGCGATGATTAACTGCACATTTTTGCATCGTTACGCCTCCTTATGCTGAAGATTTGATAAATTACTTAACGCTTAAACTCGCGGATCCGTATATTTCTGTCAAGCGGTTTTTAACAATTGGCTGAAATGTCCCCAAATCGCCTATTTTTTCAACATTCAGGTATGACCAGTTGGTGATTTGTCACTTGACAGTTTTGTGATTCAAACGTACATTTCAAACACCTGTTTAAATATTGGTTTGGTAATGACAAATAAACTCAGTACCCAACATAAAATTCTTGATGCGGCGCAAAGCTTGTTTGCAGAAACCGGCTTTAACGACACCTCATTACGGCAGATCACCAGTCAGGCTGAGGTGAATCTGGCGTCGGTTAATTATCATTTTGGCTCGAAGAAAGAGCTGATCCAGGCGGTATTACAGCGCTACTTAGTGGTATTAATGCCAAGGCTGGACCAGGAATTTACACGGTTATTGGCTGCACAGCAGGCGAATAATCTGAGCCAGGTGTTGTCTGTATTTGTTAAGCCGTTGCTGGAACTAAACAAAGTGCATCAAAACGGTACGCGGATTTTTTTGCAACTGCTTGGCCGTGGTTATACCGACGTGCAGGGACATTTGCGCTGGTTTTTTAATCATAATTATGGCCGCGTGTTGGATAAACTGGTGTTACTGGTTCAGCAAGCTTGTCCTGATTTACCGGCCGGAGAGTTGTTCTGGCGGTTACATTTTTCGCTTGGCACCGTGGTGTTTACTATGGCATCCAACGAAGCCCTGGCTGAGATTGCCGAAGCCGATTTTAATGAAAAAGTTGATATTGAAGGCGTAATTTTACGCCTACTGCCTTATTTGTCGGCGGCGATAGCTGCGCCGGTGTCCACCGTTACTCCAATTAGTCATAACGCGCCGCTGTTGGCGGGTGAAGGAAGGTAATATGTTAGTGCTGTTAATATTGGTTGTTGCTTTAACAATTGTGCTGGGTGTTGGTGATATCCGCCGTAGTTTAATTACTAAGCCGGTTTTTACCATGTTTAAAAAGATATTGCCGCCGCTGTCGGACACCGAGCGTGAAGCGATGGAAGCCGGTGATGTATGGTGGGACGGTGAGTTATTTAAAGGTAAACCGGACTGGCATAAGCTGCACAGCTTCCCCAAGGCAGAACTAAATGCCGATGAGCAGGCATTTATGGATAACCAGGTAGAAACCCTGTTGCAAATGCTGGACGATTATAAAATCGTGCAGGAGCAACGCGATTTACCCAAAGAAGTGTGGGACTTCTTAAAGCGTGAAGGTTTCTTCGCGATGATTATTCCTAAATCTTACGGTGGCCGTGAATTTTCCGCTATTGCCAATTCCACTATCGTATCGCGTATCGCTACCCGTAGTTTAACTGCGGCGGTAACCGTTATGGTGCCTAATTCATTGGGCCCGGGCGAGCTGTTAATGCACTACGGTACGCAACAACAGAAAGATTTTTGGTTGCCAACCTTAGCTAACGGCACCGATGTACCTTGCTTTGCGCTGACCGGGCCTGAAGCCGGCTCTGATGCCGGTGGTATTCCGGATACCGGCGTAGTGTGTAAAGGTGAGTTTGAAGGTAAAAAAGTCATCGGCATTCGTTTAAACTGGGATAAGCGCTACATTACGCTGGCACCGGTAGCGACAGTATTGGGTCTGGCATTTAAATTGTCTGATCCTGAGCAATTATTGGGCGATAAAGAAGAGTTGGGTATTACCTGTGCGCTTATTCCTACCAGCCATAAAGGCGTAGAAATTGGCGACCGCCACTTCCCGATGAATATGGCTTTTATGAACGGTACCACTTACGGTAAAGATGTCTTTATTCCGTTGGAGTGGATTATCGGCGGGCCGGATTATGCCGGTCGCGGTTGGCGCATGCTGGTTGAGTGTTTATCTGCCGGTCGTGGCATCAGCTTACCGGCGCTGGCAACGGCTACCGGCCACTTAGCGGCGCGGATGACCGGTGCTTATGGTTATGTACGCCAGCAGTTTGGTATGTCGATTGGCAAGTTTGAAGGCGTGCAGGAATCATTGGCACGTATTGGTGGTTTAAATTACAGCCTGGAAGCCATGCGAGTGATGACGGCCGGTGCTATCGACATGAAGCTAAGCCCAAGCGTGGTAACCGCTATCGCCAAATACCATATGACAGAAATGTCGCGTACCTTAATGAATGATGCGTTTGATATTCATGCCGGCCGCGCTATTCAGGTTGGGCCGAAGAATTATCTGGCGCACGGTTATATGGGTATTCCTATTTCTATCACGGTGGAAGGTGCGAACATCCTCACCCGTAACCTGATGATTTTTGGCCAGGGCGCGACACGTTGCCACCCTTATGTGCTGGCTGAGTTGGAAGCCGCTGCCAATCCTGATGCAGAGCAGGGTTTAAAACAGTTCGATAACTTACTACTTAAACATGTTGGCTTTGCTATTGGTAATACCTTTGGTGCCTTGTGGCAAGGTTTAACGGCTGGTGCGTTTAATTCAACCCCGGTATCGGGCGAAACCAGCCGTTACTATAAACAACTAAGCCGGATGAGCCGTGGTTTAGCGTTAAGTGCCGATTTTTCGATGCTGATTTTAGGCGGTGAGTTAAAACGCCGCGAAATGCTGTCGGCCCGTTTAGGCGATGTATTAAGCCAGCTGTATATCGCTTCTGCAGTACTGAAGTTCTATGAAGACAATGGCCGTCAGCAATGTGACTTACCGTTTGTGCATTACAGCTTACAGCGGGCATTGTTTGAAATTGGTCGTGCTTTTGATGGCTTCTTTGCCAACTTCCCGAGCAGAGTCGTCGCACGTTTGTTGAAAACACTGATTTTCCCGTTTGGTATCGGCTACAAAATGCCCAATGACGACACTGCGATTCAAATTTGTGAAGCGCTGTCAAAACCCGGTGTAGTGCGTGATCGGTTAACTCACCTGTGTTATATCGGCAAGGATGAGAACGACGCTACCGGTTTAATGGAAAGTGCTTTTGTGGCGATGCATGCGGCGCAGCCACTGATGAAGAAAATTTATCAGGCCCAGCGCGAAGGTAAGCTGGCGCGTAAACAGCCATTAGTGCAAACCATAGCGCAAGCATTGGATGCTGAGGTGATTACCGCAGCAGAAGCAGAGCAACTGACGAAGATGAATACACTGCGCTTTAGCGCTATCAGTGTTGACAGTTTTAAAGCAGGTGCATTGGATGCGATGGCAATAGCCTCTGCTGACGCCGCTTAAACAACTTGCTACACTCAAACGCCGGCCGGGCTATGCTCTGCCGGCGTTTTTTTATGTTATTAAGGAGTGACAATGTCTGCAGATATCACGTTACGTTTAGCCACAGAGCAGGATATTCCCGCCATTCTGGCGTTTATTCAGGGCCTGGCTGAGTATGAAGAACTGGCCGATCAGGTGGTGGCAACTGAAGAAAAATTACGCGCTACGTTATTTGGCGCCAAGCCTTATGCTGAAGTGGTGATAGCTGAATATCAGCAACAGGCCGCCGGCTTTGCGCTGTTTTTCCACAATTACTCTACCTTTCTGGCCAAACCCGGCATCTATCTGGAAGACTTATTTGTGCTGCCGGCTCACCGCGGCCTTGGCTTGGGTAAACTGCTGCTCAGCTATCTGGCTAAGCTGGCAGTGCAGCGCGACTGCGGCCGGTTGGAATGGTCGGTGCTGGATTGGAACCAACCTGCGATCGACTTTTATCAGGCGCAGGGCGCGACTATGCTGCACGACTGGCGGATTAACCGCGTTACCGGAGAACAATTATTACAATTGGCGCAGCAATATCGCGACTAAATAGCCGCTTGTGCGCCAGCCGTTAAAAAAGCGTTATTCGTTGTGGCAACTCACCTAACTCAGACTAAGCTATGTAGAGTTAATTCTCTCTTACTGTATAGCCTGCAGGTTTACGGGGTGTGCTATGAAACGTTTAAAAGCGCTGGCAGACAAGCCTATTATTGGTGGTGTAGTGAAAAAAGCCATGGCGTCGCTGGCAAGTAACGACGCCAAAGCGATTTCAGAGCACTTTTCGCAGTACCTGAAACCTCAAATTGCCGACACCGATGCGTTACGGCACGAAGTGTATAAGCTGCGTCACAATGTATATTGCGAAGAACTGCATTTTGAAGACGTAAAAGAAACCTATGAAGAGCATGATGAATTTGATCTGAGGGCGATTCACTGTTTTGTCCGCCATATCAGCTCCAATAACCTCGCCGGCACAGTGCGCTTAATTACCTCAGCGCAGGATAACGAGCTGTTGCCGATAGAGCAGTTTTGCTCTCATGCCTTAACTGATGCCGATATTTCACCGATGAAATATGCCCGACATGAAGTGTGTGAGATCTCCAGGCTGGCGGTGCCGGCAGCATTCAGAAAGCGTGAAATAGACAAGCACGCCGGCGCAGCAACCGGCGCAATTAACGAGCAGGTATTCTCGCAAACTGAGCTGCGCTGTTTTCCTTACATTGCTGTTTGTTTGTATTTATCTGCTGCGGCTATGTCGTATAAAACCAAGCGTTATCATGTGTTTGTTATGATGGAGCCACGTTTGGCGCGCAGTTTGAGTTTTGTTGGCATTATGTTTCGTCAACTGGGCCAACCGATAGAGTTTCATGGTAAAAGGGCGGCATACTATATCGACTCCAGAGAACTGAAAAAAACCCTCAGTAGCGGTTATCTGAAGTTGCTGCAAGCAATAGAGCGAGACTTGTTTGAATTAAAAAAACCTGGTACACCCTCGTCCGGAGCAATATTCTCACCTAAACTTATTGCCGCTCATTAGCGCTAACGCTGAAACATACATAGGGATTATGGCCATGTTTGACTACAACGCTGCGTTTTCGCGCAATATAGGCTGGGTAACGCTGGCCGAACAGCAAAAGTTGCGTAATTTTACGGTAGCAATAGCGGGGGCCGGCGGCGTAGGCGGTGCGCATGCGTTAACCCTTGCCAGGCTTGGTATCGGTAAATTTCGTTTATCTGACTTTGATCAGTTTGAAGTGCATAATTTTAACCGTCAGGTAGGCGCTTTTATGTCTACTGTGCAACAGGACAAAGTGACGGTAATGCAGCGCATGGTAAGGGATATTAATCCTGAAGCTGAAATCAGCTGTTTTGAGCAAGGTATTAATGCAGACAATGTCGATGCTTTTTTACAGGATGTGGATATCTATGTCGACAGCCTCGACTTTTTTGCCTTAGAAGCCCGCCAGTTGGTGTTTCAGAAATGCCACGAAAAACGTATTCCGGTGGTTACTGCTGCGCCCTTAGGTATGGGCTGCGCTTTTTTATGCTTTATGCCGGGCGCTATGAGCTATGAGCAGTACTTTCGTTTTGCCGGCCATAGTAAAGAAGATCAATTGATCCAGTTTCTTATCGGGCTGTCTCCGGCGATGTTGCAGCGCAGTTACCTGGTCGATCAAAGCCGCGTAAGCTTTAAGCAGCAACGTGGCCCCTCTACACCGATGGCGGTGCAATTGTGCGCCGGTATTGCCGGTACTTATGTGCTGAAAATATTGCTGGGCAGAGGCGATGTGTTGTGCGCGCCATACGGCCTGCATTTTGATGCCTATCGCAACAAGTTGGTAAAAACCTGGCGCCCCTTTGGCAATGCCGGCTTGATACCCAGGTTGATGTTTAGAATCGCAAAGAAAATTGTTAGTAATTAGTGTCAGTTTTCTAATCATTTATTTACTCTATGGTTTGCCGGTTGTTGTTATGTTTTTGAAATTAAATGGTAATTTATTTTGGCATGGTGATTGCTTTGTGGGCGCTGTGGCATCGGGCCACAGAGTTTACAGGGAGTTACTATGAAAAGACTTTTTTTAGCTGTCGCTTTATTCGGCGTTGGTGGAACCGCTCAGGCAGGAGATATCAGTATTACCAATAATTATGGCACTACAGGGTTATTTGAAGCGCTGGGTGCCAGCAATATCCCGGTAACATCAACTTACAGCCATGGCTTGGGAAATGGTGTGGTAAGTAGTGCAGATGATGTGATTGGCGTACCATTAGCTTTCAATGATGTGGGCAGTGGCTGGTTCGGTGAGTTGGTGCCTATTTTTGGCGGCAATTCGTTGAATTACAATAACGATTGGCAGTTGGGATTCAACTATAACTTTGGTGGCACTGCCACCTATGACGACGGTGTATTCCCGTTTGCACCTGATGGGACTTTGGATGCTAATAACGACGGTTTAATTGATTTCGGTGACGCTTTAGTTCCTAACTATACTACGGGGGTGCTGGAGTTCTTTTATAACGACTTAGCGACGCCGGGCAACCCAAACCAAGGTGTTAAAGTATTAGAATTGCAATTAGTTGGAACTGAGCTGCAGCCATTCTCGCCCAATGTGATTTTTTTTCTGGAAGTCAATTACGACTGGTATGCTGGTGGTAATGCGTTTGTTGACAACTTCTTCACTGACGGTGACTCAGGACTGTCATTTTATCAATTAAGCCAGCTCAGCCCCCCACCGGTTATCAGTTTCCGCCTTGACTTTAATGTAGACTTTAATCGTGTACCAACTTGTGGTGATGCTGTCTGTGAAACAATCAGTCGTACCACAGATATCAATGCGACCGGCATTTTTGCTGTACCGGAGCCGGCTTCTCTGGCTATGTTGGGTTTTGGGTTGTTGGGGCTGGGGTTTAGTTCTCGCCGGAGGAATGGCCGAAACGAAATTAGTTAGCGTTTTAATCCGGATAACCAGAACTGCAAAAAACAACAAACTGACAGCTGGCATGGTTTATTAAAACTGTGCCGGCTGGCAGGTTGGTTATCTCAGGCTCTTGATATGTCAATTAGCCATTTTTTTTACTGTTTTTTATAGACATTTCTGTCAGCTTTTTTATCAGTTTCGGCTTTTGTTGCGAGTATTTTTTTTTAAAATGTTGAAATGTAAAGTTAAATTATTATGGCATGTTGATTGCTTTGTTAAAGCTGGTGTATATGACTACAGAGTTTAACAAGGAGTTACTATGAAAAAGATTCTTTTAGCTGCCGCCTTACTCGGCGCTGCCGGCGCAGCTCAGGCAGGGGATATCAGCATTACTAACGATTACGGTACTACAGGTTTATTCGAAGCGCTGGGTGCCAGCAATATTCCGGTAACCTCAACTTACAGCCATGGTTTAGGGCCCGGAGCAGTGGGTGGTGCAGATGACCTTATTGGCGCGCCGCTTAGCTTTAATGATGTCGGAGGTGGTTGGTTTGGTGAATTAGTGCCTATTTTTGGCGGTAACTCATTGGGTTACAATAATAACTGGCAATTGGGTTTTAACTATAACTTTGGTGGCACTGCGACGCTGGTTGATGGTGTGTTCCCATTTGCGCCAGACGGCACCTTAGATGCTAATAATGACGGTTTAGTTGATTTCGGCGATGCGATAGTACCTAACTTTACTACCGGCATTTTAGAAATTTTCTATAACGATATAAACGACGCCAGTCCTAACGATGGTCAAAAAGTGTTAGAACTGCGGCTGGTCGGTACTGAGTTACAACCTTTTTCACCAAACGTAATCTTCTTTATGGAAGTAAATTATGATTGGTATGCCGGTGGTAACGCCTTTGTTGATAACTTTTTTACTGATGGCGATTCAGGTATGTCGTTTTACCAGTTAAGTCAGTTAGCGCCACCACCGGTGATTAATTTCCGCATGGACTTTAACGTTGACTTTAACTTTGTGCCAACCTGTGATGATGCAGATTGTGAGACCTTAAGCCGTGAGACCGATATCAACGCAACCGGTATCTTCGCAGTACCAGAGCCGGCGTCTATTGCTATCTTAGGTTTGGGTTTATTAGGCTTAGGTGCTACTGCCCGCAGACGTAAAGCCGCTTAACAAGCATAAATTATCTACTTACTAAAAAGCCGGTTTTAATAACCGGCTTTTTTATGTCTGTTTGTTTTCGACTGTAAAAAATCACGACAGCGGGGTGCTGCCGTGATTACTGTTTAAGCTTACTGAGCGACTTTGGCTTGTAATTCAGTAAGGCGTTGGCTAATTTTTCGGTCGTCTGATTTTACCTGCTGTAAGACATTGCTTGCTTCTGCCGTTTTGCCGGCCATTAGCAGAGCCTCTGCATAGTTAAGCTGAACTTCGCTGCTACCTGGCCTTAGTTTTAACGACTTTTCAAATTGCGTTATAGCGGCATCAGCCTTGTTAAGACGCATTAGGGTTGAGCCATAGGTGTCAATAACATCGGGGTTTTCCGGGGCCAGTGCTAATGCCTTTTTCGCGAACTGCTCTGCTTCTGCCGGCTTATTGTCGTTTAGTAACAACCAGGCATAGTTATTCAGGAAGATAAAATTTTCTGCCTGCGATTCTGCCAAAGAGGCGTAGATTTGCTGTGCTTTTTGCGGATCAGACTGCATTAACAGATTCGCGTAGTAAGACTGCATCATCTGTGATGGTTCATGGTTTTGCATATGCTTTTCAATAAATTCAATGCTGCGGCGAAATGAATATTCTTTGGCATATAAATCAGCAATTACAGTAGCGGTAGAGTTAGCCGGTTGCATATCGTAGCTTTGCAGCAAGGCTTCCAGTGCCGGTGTTGGTTTATTTTGCAACAACAGCAGGCGTCCTTTCAGCGCCAGATTATAGGCGTTATCACGTATTTTTTCCGGTAGTTTGGCTATGGCATCGATAGCTGCGCCGTACTGTTGCAAAGCCTCCAGGGCAGATACCTGCGCCATTCTGAGCTGAACATTGTCCGGATAGCGGCTTTGCTGCAACTGTATTACCCTTAGCGCTTCTTGCGGGTTATCTTGTCTTAGCAATAAATTGGCATATATGGTGGCCGCCTGAAATGCGGTGGGGTCTTGCTCGTGCCAGCTTTTACTCAGACGCAGTGCATCAGCAACTTTATTCAGATTAACATTAGCTTCAATTAACATGGTCCAATGTGCCGGCAGGCGCTGGCTGCTATCTGCCGGCACCTTATCCAGTAAAGCGATTACATCGTTTGCCTTGCCATCTAATTGAAACAACCGCGCAACGGTTAAACGCAGTAAGTAATTATCCGGCTCATTTTTTTGTGTATCACGGGCGGTAGCCAATATTGCAGTAGTATTATTGTTTTGTCGTGCTAAGGCATAGGCTTGGCGTAAAGCCGGTAAATAGCTTGGTTTGGCCTGCAACAATTTACTGTTTAACTGCGCAGCTAAGGTGTAGTCTTTTTCAAACTGTGCCACTGTAGCCTGCAGCAGTAAGGTCAACGGATTATCCGCTGCGGTTTCGGCAGCGCTGGCTAACAGTGTCTTGGCGGTTTCAACGTCTTTTTGTAATAAAGCGCTGTAAGCTTTGAGGTTATAACCCAAATTAGCGGTATCCGGGTCGTCTAACCATTCTTGGGCTAACTCATCAACCTTGCTAAATTGCTTGTTTTTCAGATAGTTTGCCGCTAACACCAGTCGGGTGCTGTGCATGCCGGGATCCAGTGACAGGGCACGCTCTAAATCTTCGATAGCGGCCAGTTCTTCGCCCGGGATAGACATTTTTAGCTGACCCAGCGAGCTGAGGCTTTGTGCTTCACCTGACATACTACTTTCGTATTTTGATACCAACTCGCGTGCTGCTGCAGTGTTACCTTGTTTAACCAGGTTTAATGCTGTGCCGGCTACAAGTTGAATATCACTGTCAGTCATATTCATATCAAGCAGTTGTTTTTGCGCGTCAGCGGTTTTGCTTTCTTTTAACTGCAGGGCGATATAAAGCCGCTCCAGTTGCGGATAAGCGCCCAGATGCTGCTCTGCTGCTGCCAGATGATGTAACGCCTGGCTTTCCAGCCCGAGCCGTATTGAGGCAACTGCGGCAAGGATCCGCGCCTGCGGAGTGCGGTAGCCCTTAGCGATGGCTTTGTCAGCAAACTCTTTTGCTGCAGTATAGTTTTCTGCTTCTAACGCTGTTACGGCTGCCAGATAATTAGCAAAAGGCTGCTCCGGCGCAGTTTTCAAAATGACATCTAACTGTGCTTGCGCAGCCGGGTATTGCTCAAGCTTAACCAAGATCTGCGCAGCTTGCAGCCTGGCTTTTAATTGCCGCGGTTGTAGTTTTAAGTACTCCAGCAAAGCGGCGGATGCTTCGGTATTTTTTTCCAGTGCCAGCAGCAGGTTTGCTTTCAGATACAATGTTTCTTCAAAATGCGGCTGGTCTGTGGATATGGCCGCCAACAAGTCATAAGCATCCTGATATTTAGCCTCAGGGATCAATAAATTAGCTTGGGAAAAAGCGGCAACACCGGCTTTATCACTGTCTGCAAGGTCGGAAAATATACGCAGAGAGTTCTCAGCAGAGCCTAACTCGAGCTCTGATAACGCTTTATAAAGCTGCACGTAATCTTGCAACGATGCCGGTAAGGTTTCATCGTCAGGGTGGCGTGATAATATTGCTGAATAATTGCCGGCTAAATAGCTGGCCCGCAGTAACGGCAGCGTAACGGCGTCAGTATCAATGCCACCGGCTTTGGCCAGCAGCAACTCTTTTTCAGCCGATATTGCATCGCCGGTTTGCAGATAAAGTTTGCCCAGGGCAAAACGGTAGTCGGCATTGTCCGGCATTTGTTGAATAGCAGATTTTAATTCAATTACTGCAGCATTGTATTGCTTAGCATCGATATAATTCAGTGCGTCGCTATAGTGCTCTGTTGCATCCTTACTGCCACAACCGCTGAGTAAAGCCAGTGCTACAGCACTGGCTAATATGGTTGTCTTTTTCATCGTACACTCCCTGTAGCTGCAATGTGTCCGTTAGCCGAAGATACCTCTGGTATCAATGACCACCTTGGTTGCTACATCCACCGGATGCAGCGCTTTAAACTGTTTATGATCGACCAACACCACTAAAATGTTGGCGCGCTCCAACGCCTGAGGCAACGGGGTAAGCCGGTCAGCGTAGCCGGCATATTTTGCCGGCAACTGCTTAATGTTCGGCTCGACCAATAATACTTCACCAATATTGTCTGTTAACAATGACATGGCAATATCCAGCGCCGGGCTTTCACGTAAATCGTCGATGTCGGCTTTAAAGGCTAAGCCTAAGCAGGCGATAACCGGTTTTTTAAACTGGTCGGCTGCCTGTCTTATTTTGTCTGCCACATAGTGTGGTTTACTATCGTTGATTTCGCGAGCTTTGCGGATAATTTGCGCTTGTTCCGGTGCGGAGTCGACGATAAACCAGGGGTCAACGGCAATACAGTGGCCACCTACGCCCGGGCCTGGCGAGAGGATATTTACCCGCGGATGGCGGTTAGCCAGCTTTATCAGCTCCCAGACATTAATTTTCAGATGGTCACAAATCATCGACAGTTCATTGGCAAAGGCAATATTGACGTCGCGAAACGAGTTCTCTGTCAGCTTGGCCATTTCTGCGGTGCGGGCATTGGTTAGCAAACACTCACCACGAACAAATAAGTTGTACAGCGACACGGCTTTTTGTGCACAACGGTCGGTTATGCCGCCGATAATGCGGTCATTACTGACCAGCTCTTGCAATACGCGGCCTGGCAGCACCCGCTCCGGGCAGTGGGCAATAAATACGTCGGCTTTGTCCGGATCCTGATGCGGCATAATTAAATCGGGCCGCAGTTCGGCCAGCCACTCTGAAATTTTATCTGTGGTGCCAACAGGGGAGGTGGATTCCAGCACGATCAGATTGCCTTTGGCGATAACCGGAGCAATGTTTTCCAGCGCGGCTTTAATGTAGCTAAGGTCGGGGCTTTTATTATCTTTAAACGGTGTGGGTACGGCTATCATAAATGCTTCAGCCGGTTCCGGAGTCAGTGATGCTTTTAATTTGCCGGTAGTCACAGCGGCTTGTACCAGCATGTCTAAATCAGGCTCAACAATGTGAATTTTACCCTGATTAATCGTGTTTACTGCGTGCTCTGATACATCAACACCCAATACCTCTACACCACGTGAAGCGATAACTGCGGCTGTGGGCAAGCCGATATAACCTAAACCGATAACTGAGACACGTGAAAAACCATGCATACTGTTTCCTTATTATGTAATTGCCGGCCTGACATTTAGCGGTTTAGCAGGTGTCAGGCAGCTTGTTTTTCTGCGACAAACTGACTTAATTGGCCGAAGGTAGCAAACACCTCGGCAGAGATTTCATCATCGTCGATTTGAATGCCTAATTGCTGCTCTAATTCAGTGATTACCGCGATGACGGCCATAGAATCAAACTCGGCAATAGCACCGAGCAACGGGGTGTCATGGTCAAACTGTTTGTCAATTTGTAATACGGTGCGCAGAATTTCTGCCAGTAACTGCTGATGAGACATGTTGCTTTTCCTTAAGTAACTGATACGGTTCCCTGATTTGCATATCCATGCTGCGATAACTAAATTTACTTAGTGGCTAAATTACAGTCGGATTTTGTGCAAAACTGTTTTATTATTGCACACAAAGGGATTAAAAGTGAAAGGTCTGAAGGACGCTATGACCAAAAATATCCACGATATTATTATCCAATCCGCTGCGCGTTTTCCTGCGCGACCTGCGTTGTACTTTAAACAGGCCGTATTAACATATGCTGAACTGCAAACTCAGGTGTTAAGTGCGGCTGTATGCTTGCAACAAGCTGATATAAAACGCTTTGACCGCGTAGCGGTGTACTTACCAAAACAATTTGAAACTGTCAGCAGCTTGTTTGGTTGCAGTATGGCCGGCGCGGTTTTTGTGCCGGTAAATGCCGGGCTGAAAGCCGCCCAGGTTGGCCATATTCTGCAAGATTGTAATGTTCGCCTCTTGATCACCAGTAAAGACCGGCTGGCCGCACTGGCGGATGAGCTGCATTTATGCAGTGATTTACATACGGTACTGCTTACCGATGGCAGCACTGCTGATTTTCAACCCCTGGCACATATTCAGGTTAAAGCTTTTGCTGCACCGCACGACGGGGCAGAGCTGCAATGTTATGCCCACAGCACCGATGCTGATATGGCTGCCATTTTGTACACCTCAGGCAGTACCGGTAAGCCCAAAGGGGTGGTGCTGTCGCACCGCAATATGTTGGTTGGGGCACAGAGTGTCGCCGGCTACTTAAACAATACGCCGGATGATGTATTGCTGGCGCTGCTACCTCTGAGCTTTGATTACGGTTTAAGCCAGTTAACTACGGCGTTTCTCTGCGGTGCAGCGGTAGTGCTGCTGGATTTTTTCTTTGTGCAGGACGTGGTGCGCGCCGTGCAACAGCATGGCATAACCGGTATAGCGGCAGTGCCGCCATTATGGGCGCAGCTGGCAAAGGCAAACTGGCCGGAGGGCAGCGCAGACAGCGTGCGTTATCTTACCAACAGCGGTGGTGCTATGCCGCAACCGCTGTTGGCGCAACTACAGCAGACTTTTAACAGGGCAGAGCCGTATTTAATGTATGGTCTGACAGAAGCTTTCCGCTCTACCTATTTGCCTCCGGCTGAACTGAGTAAGCGGCCGGGCTCTATGGGCAAGGCTATTCCGAATGCTGAGATTGTGGTGGTGCGGGAAGACGGCAGTCTGTGCGGACCAAATGAACCCGGCGAATTAGTGCATCGCGGGCCGCTGGTTAGCTTAGGCTATTGGAATGCGCCGGAAAAAACCGCTGAGCGGTTTAAGTTTGACCCGGTTGCGCCCAAAGGCATACAACTGCAGCAGCCGGCAGTCTGGTCCGGCGATACGGTGCGGTTTGACGAAGAGGGCTTTTTATATTTTATCGGCCGGCGCGATGAGATGATAAAAACCTCCGGCTACCGGGTCAGCCCGACTGAGGTAGAAGAGGCCGTTTACCGCTTAAGCCCGGCGCTGGTTGATGTTGCCGCTATAGGTGTAAATCATGCTGAACTGGGCCAGGCTATTTTGGTGTTGTATGCCCTTAAGGCGGGGCAGCAAGCGGATACCACAGATTGGCTGTTGCAACTTAAACGCGCTTTGCCCGGCTACATGTTACCTGCAGCATTAATACCATTATCCATGTTGCCCAAAAACGCTAACGGTAAGATTGACCGCAAAATGCTGTCAGAGCAGTACCGCGACTACTTTAACGGGGAAACATTATGAGCGCCTCTGTATCTGGTGCAACGCTGCAGCTGCCGCAGCATGAAGTTATGTCACAGTTTGCGCAACATAATGGCCAACTGTTAGTCGGTGGTTTCAGCCTGAGTGCTATCAGCCGGATGTTAGGTAAAGCAGTATTTTACGCTTATGACCGTAATATCATTACGCAGCAGGTGCAACGCTTTCGCCATGCAGTACCGGCGCGTATTAAGCTGCACTATGCGGTAAAGGCCAACCCTTACTGGCCGGTGGTGCAGCATTTAAAACTGCTGGTCGATGGCTTTGATGTGGCCTCGCAAAAGGAAATGCTGCTGGCGGTGCAAAGCGGTATGCCGGTGCAGCACATCAGCTTTGCCGGGCCAGGTAAAACCGATACTGAACTTAGTGCAGCTATTGCGCTTGGCGTAACGCTGAATGTGGAATCATTGTCGGAACTGGCGCGTATTTGCCGGTTAGGGCAGGAGTGTGATGTTACGCCTCAGGTTGCCCTGCGGGTAAACCCGGCGTTTGAACTTAAAGCCTCCGGCATGAAAATGGCCGGCGGTGCCAAACCCTTTGGCATCGATGAAGAGCAGGTGTTCACCGTGTTAGCCGATATAGCTGCTATGCCGCTGCGACTGCGTGGTTTTCATATTTTCTGTGGCTCACAAAATTTAAAAGCTGATGCTCTGACAGAAGCGCATCAGCATACTTTTGCTTTGGCGGCAAAATTGGTGGCGGCTTGCCCGTACCGGCCGGATCTGATTAATTTGGGTGGCGGCTTTGGTATTCCTTACTTTGCCGGTGAAAAACGACTGGATCCGGCCCCGGTAGGGCAGTCATTAGCTGCGCTGTTGCAGCAGTATCACGACGATTTCAACGGCATTGAACTGGTGATCGAGTTAGGCCGATTTTTGGTCGCCGAAGCCGGCATCTATGCATGTCAGGTGGTCGACAAAAAGGTGTCGCGTGGTACGACTTATTTGGTGTGTAACGGCGGCTTGCATCATCATTTGGCTAATTCCGGCAATTTTGGTCAGGTGATCCGTAAAAACTATCCGGTGGCTATCGGCAACCGCTTAAACAGCGGGCAGCAGGAGCAGGTCACGATAGTCGGCCCGCTGTGTACTCCGCTGGATATATTAGCGGACAAAGTGATGCTGCCAAAAGCGGATGTGGGCGACTGGGTGGTGGTATATCAATCCGGTGCTTATGGTCCCACCGCCAGCCCGCAGGATTTCCTTGGTCATGCGCCGGTAAGCGAATTATTGCTCTGAGTATTTGTCGCACAGCAGGTACAGCTGTTGGCACTGTCCGCTGTGCAGCACATCGAGCATTAAGCTGCCCAGGGCCGGCCGGTAATGCGACGGCTCCCAAAAATAGACGCTGTCAGCGGCATTTTTGCTGCTTAAATTAACCACGTTGATAACGGGCGGCGAGGCAATAGCAAAATCATACAGCGTCAGTTGATGTTGCTTTGCCAGTTGCACCAGCTGTTGTTTCCAGTGCTGCAGTTCAGCTGTTAACTGATGTTGCTCAAGGTTGGCCAAATAAGGTTGCTGGTACGGATTAATCAGCAAAAAAATGTCAATTTGTTCTGCTTTGAGTAACGAGATAAAGCTGTGCAACGTGTTGAAGTGATGGCTTTTCCCTGTGACAAATAATGTTTCGGCCGCTAGCCGTTGCGTCAGCTCTGCGGCCTTTTGCTGATAAAGTGCGCTAAAGCCCTCGCTGGCAACTTGTTGATAATAAACTCCGCCATCGTTAAACCCTTGCGCGTTAAGGGCATTGGTTTTTTGTGTTTGCGCAAATACTGTGTAGATGGCATCAGTGAGCGCTGTGGTTGACAGCAACAGGCTAAGGCGCTCTTGCAGTATAAAGCCGTAATGGTGTTGCGCGGTGTCAGGATTAGCCAGATGATACTGTAATCGTTGTTGCCAGCGGCTGCGGTCGGCTTCGGTGCTGATATTGTTTTCGCTTGAGGTAAAATCAAGAAAATCCAGCGCAATAACCACCTGACGCACAGAGCCGCGGGAGCGGATCACATGCCAGGCGTAGTCGTACTGCATGGCGATGCCGGCGCCCGGTAAACCAAGGTTATAAACGTCAGCCTGCTGATAAAAGGCATGTTGTACCGGCATGCCAACCTCGACTCTGGAGTTACCAATTAACAACGTTGCCGGGCTTGCTTGCATCGCCTGGTAAGGCTTAATGGTGCGGCCTTTATCGGGCGCGGCAACTTTGCGGACAAACCACGACGTTTTTGTGCTGTGGCGATAAATGCCATAGGGGTCTGTCAGGTAGCTGAATGCTGCCGCAACGGTGCTGACGGCCAGAGTAAACAGCAGCAACAACAGGAGATACTTTTTCATATCTGACGCCGGTTAAAAGTTAAAGTAAAGAAATTCACTGACCTGGCCCAAAGTGGATAACGATAGCACCAGCATAATGCTGATCAGCAATGCCCAGCAGACGCCGGGTTGCCATTGCATGCGGCTGTGCACTTTACATGGCGTGTCGGCTGTGGTTTCGGGCGCCAGCCGGGCATAAAACAGCTGATACACATTAGGGGCTTTTAACGCAATTAACAGCAAAGCGCCAATCCACAGCCAGGTTTTGACAAACACCAGGCCGCCACCTGGCGCGGCGCTTACGGCAAACAGGTCGAACACCGGCTGCAAACCGGGTAGCTTCGCCATAATGCCGGCGGGCAGCGTTATGCCGTTGAGCCCGGCCATGGCCTGCAACATAGCCAGGGCGCCGGTTAAACTTTGGGCGCGGAAAAACACCCAACCGGCGACCACTGCCACAAAAGTGATAAGCCAGGCCAGCGGGCTAAACCAAATATCGCGGATAAAGCGCAAACTGGTTTGGCGCAAATGACTGAAACCATGGTTAATGACTAAGTAGCCACCGTGCAACGCGCCCCAAATCAGGAAGTTCCAGCCGGCACCATGCCATAAGCCACCCAGGATCATGGTGATTAACAGATTACTGTAGCGCCTTAAAAAACCGGCGCGGTTACCACCGAGGCTGATATACAAATAATCGCGCAAAAATCGCGATAGGGTAATGTGCCAGCGGCGCCAAAAATCGACAATATTCAGTGCTTTGTAAGGCGAATTAAAGTTAAGCGGTAACGCAATACCAAAAATCAGTGCCAGGCCAATGGCCATATCAGAGTAGCCGGAAAAGTCGAAATACAGCTGGAAAGTGTAAGCCAGAGCACCACCCCAGGCAGTAAAAAAGTCCGGCACACTGCCACTGTCGGCGGCGTTGAAAACCGGATTAGCATAAACCGCTACGCCATCAGCCAGCACCGTTTTTTTAAACAAACCGATAGTAAAAATGCTGAAGCCGACAGCAAAGTTGGCGGCGCTCAGCTGCAACCGGCCCGGTTGGCGAAACTGTGGCATCATATTGCTGTGGTGTACTATCGGGCCGGCAATTAACTGCGGAAAAAAGCATACAAACAGCACATAATTGCTGAAGCTGTTTTCTATAACATAATGCCGTTTAACATCAATAAGATAAGCTATTTGTTGAAACGTAAAAAACGAGATAGCCAACGGCAGCAGTATTTGCTCCGCCTGCCATTCAAATCCGCTGGCTAAGGCGAGGTTATTAATAAAAAACACACTGTATTTGAAGTAACCGATAATGGCTAAATTGACCGCTACGCCGGCCACGGTCAGCCAGGGTTTAGCATAACGATAAATAGCGCGGGCCATGTGAAAATTAAACAACACTGAGGCGCCAAGCAGCAATAGATAAACCGGCTGCCACCAGGCGTAAAAAAACAGTGACGCCACAATCAGTAAGAAAACAGCGCTTTGTGTTGATACTTTGCGGCTGAAAAAGTGGAATAAAACCAGGGTCAGCGGCAAAAAGAACAACAGAAATTCAATAGAGTTAAACAGCATTTAACTATCCTGCTGTAGCCCCGGGTCTGCGCCGGCCAGTCGTTGCACGAAGTCCAGCGTAAGTTGCTCTACCGTTTGGCGCCACTGTGCGGTTGAAAAAGTATGGTTGGCCGCATCAAGGTGTTGATGCTCGGCTTTGCTCAGTTGCTGCTGCCAAGGCGGATTTCCCCGGCACAAGGCTAAAAATTCCTGTGCTGTTAAGTCATTACCACTGCTGATCAGTAAGCTGTTACCGGTAAATTGCTGCCAGCCTTTGAGCATATAACCGGTATAATTCTGTGCGTTAATATTGTCGCCACGCTGCTGCGTGAGTGGTTTACTTTTTTGCCGGCTTTGCCGCCAGGTTTGGCCGAAATCACGCAGGCTGCTACTTAAGTTTAAGCCGCCGCTGAACAGTTTTTGCCAGAAGGCTTTATCGGTCAGACGCTGCAAGTAGTAATGTTTAAGTTTTACCTGTGCCAGGCTTTCATTACTGCGAACCCAGGGGTTTAACAGCACCAGGCCGCTAATCCGCGGGTCTTGATGCCGGTAACAATACAGCATGGCGGCGCTGGCAGCATCACACAACCCCCAAAGTACAATGCGTTTTAACTGTGACTGGGCACTAAAGAAAGCGTTAATGGCAACAGTAATCTCCGCATCGCGTTGATAAAAGTCGGCGACACGGCCAGCGCTGTCGCCCATGCCGGCAAAGTCAAAGCGCAGTGACGGCAGCTGTTGTGCCGCCAATGCCCGGCTGAGTTTAACAAACTGGCGATGACTGCCAACGCGGTACTGCGGGCCGCCGACCAATACCAGCACGCCGGTGTCGCTGTTACCCTCGTGCAAAATCGCTGTGTGCTCTGTGTCAGCCTGTATGATCAGTGGGCGTTCAATCTGCATGCGCTTGCTCCAACACTGCCAACGAACGACGGATAAGCTCAGGCGCGCCAACCAGCTCCTGGGTACTCCAAAACGGATCACTGTTGATCAGCTGCAGCTGCACGGCGAAGCTTTGCGACAGTGCTTCAGCTTGTTTTTGTACTGCTACACCGGGGTTGGCAAAGGCCGATACTTCAAACCAGTGCAGCGCGGGTTTTTCGGTTCGTGGTGCCGGCATGCCGGACAATTGGCTGATGCTGTGGCAAAAAGCGCGGCTTAGCGGATAACCGGCTATCTCCAGCGTTTTACCGTCCGCCAGTTGTTGCTCAAGCTCTGCCTGGTTGGTTTTACTGCCGTTACTCATGTGTTCGGCTATTTTCAGGCGGAACAGCTGCTGCATAAACCTGCCGGCATCAAGCTGTGGCTGCCACAGAATAATGTGCGACACCGGCAGCGGCAACGGCTGTTGCAGCAAGTCCAGCAACATGAGACTGCCAAAACGTACGGCGATAAAACTGACTTTGGTATAACCTTGCGTAGCTATGTGCTGCAATAACTGTAAAAAGTCAGCGCGCCAATCCAACACGGTAACCTGGTCAAGGTCGCCCATGCTGTCGCCGGTGCCGTAAGGGTCCATCAGGTAACTGCTGATGCCGGCAGTGGCGGCGTTTTGCATCATACTGTTTAGCAGATGCCGGCTTTTATTCATTTCATCGCCAAATGGCGTTAGCAGCACTAAGGCGTGTCCGGTACCGGCCTGATGGCTTAGAACAAAGTTTGCGCCGCGGCAACCGTCAAGATAGTAAGGCTTAATCACGCGGGACCCCAACGCTGAAGGTGTGCTTTATCCGTTGCTTCAGCTGTTGTAACTGGCCGAGTAAACGCCCGCTGAGACATTGCTGGTTTAGCAGTTCCATACCGAATATTTGTTGTTTCTGATCCATCCACAACGCTTTGAAATCATCATCACCGAGTAAAAAATCCAGAGTGTGAATGTGATCCTGCTGTGTTAGCCGGTTAATCATATATTCGCTTAACAAGCTGCCGGGAGAAAAGTGGTTTGCGTTAATATCCTGCGCCAGCTTAAAGATGCAGGCGGTGCTGTTATGCAGCAGCCATAGCTGGCACGCTACAACCTGGTCGTCAATATATAACAGGCCCAGCCGCAGTTTTCCTTCTGCGGTAGCCCATTGAAACAGCCAGTTGATAAAATCTTTCGATGGTTCAGGATGCTTCCAGCTGTGTTGATAAATTTGCCAATAATGGCTGATTTGCGTCTGAGTGGGGTTGGCGGTCAGCTCAAAGCGGTGGTTATGCTTTTGCAGCTGGCGCGCTTTACGTTGCAGGGTATTACGCAGTTTTGACGGACGCTGCTGCCAGTACTGCGTTATATCAGTGCAGTCGGCACTGTAGTTGGCGGAAAACTGATAGGAAAAAGCACTGCACTGCTGTTGTGTGGCACTTTCACAGATATGCTGTACCTGAACAGAGGTTAATGGCGTAAGCCGTAATGACAGCCAACCCGGGCAAAGCAATGTCAGAGCCCGCAGCAGTGTCTGCCAGGCTGATCCAGCGCTTAATTGTTGTTGGTCATAAAACAGCTCCAGCATCGGGCTGTAGAAATTACTCAGCAAACGCAACCGGGTGTGGCCCAGGCTGGTGTGTTGCTGCAGTGGTGCCGCCAGCACAATATTGTCGTCTACCGACACCAGCAGCCAGTAAAATGCGCTGTCTTTGTGATGCTCGGGGCGTTGTTGGATAAAACCGGCCAGGTTGCTGAACCAGCTTGGTGTGGCAAACAGCGGATGCGGCTGATGTTGCACCAGCCATTGGCTGACAGATGACGGTAAAGGTGAACCCAGCGGGAATTGCCGGATTTGCAGCGTCGCAGATAACAATTTAGTTGTTGTCATAAATGTTTTCTGCTCAGACGTTTTAGCAAGTTGCGACAGGCACGGAAAAAGGGCGCCGTATCTGAACGCTGCCAAAATGTGAATGCGGCGCGCTTACCATAGGGGCGCAAGCTTTTATGTTGCCACACGGCTTGCCAGTAACTCAATGGTGCCCGCTCAGCGTCAAACCAGCTGATATTCATATTCAGCGCTGTAACAGTTACCGGTTGTGATAACGCCAGTTGAAATTCCTGCAGTGGCTGATTAAAGCCGGCTGCGATACACAGCTCTGCCCAAAAATCGGTGCGGCCTACCGTGGGTTCAATTACCCAAAAACTGCCGTCCGGCGCTTTTTTCAGCTCCAGTGACACCGGGCCGGATAAATTAAAACCGGCAAAAAATTGTTCAGTCAGTGCAATCACCTCCGGCTCCTGTACGACTTCGGCGACTGTAGTTTGGCCGCGTGCCACCGGGTAGGAAGATAGTTTTCGTCCAACCATCGCCTGCACGGTTTTGCCGTGGTCCATTGTCAGGGCGCCGAAATACAGACTCTCGTCTCCTCCGGCAATATACTCCTGCGCCAGGATAGGTAAATCGGCCTGATATTGTGTAAGCTGCGCGCTTAACTCGTTAAGGTTAGCCGCCAGTTGGGTTTTAAAGGATGACAGCGGTTGCACCGGCTTTATAATGACCGGGTAGCGAAAGCCATCCAGTTGTTGTGCCAGAGTATCTGTCGTGCTTAAAACAGCAGATTTGGGGTAATTTAACCGGTTTTGCTGTGCAATCTGCTCTAACTCACTTTTTTTCTGCAGCCGCAATACCGCCTGGCAGCTGTCGGCCCAACTGATGCAAAAAGCTGTGCTTAGTTGCTGCAGATGCACACCAAAACAACGTACATGGTTATCGTTGGTCGCAAACAGCACCACCTGTTGATACTGCGCCAGTTGCCGGCGAATATCTAACAGCGCCGGAATTAATTGTTCATCGGCAAAGCTGTCGACCAGAAATAGTTGCCGGATAGAATTGGTGGCGGCGCCCGGCAACTGCGGATTTTGCTCGGCGGCATATACGTTGATGCCACTGCGTTGTAAGGCACGGCTAACCGCCAGACCATGGCTGCATAAGCCAACAACCAGTGCGGCAGTATGTTGCATGAAGGCTGTCATCAGGCAGCACTCCGGCGGCTTTGCAGCATCAGGCGGGCATGAAATTTCAACATAGCACTATCCCAGGGCGTAAAACGGTTTAAGCGAAAGATATTGTGGTTGGCATCGTTGGTGCCGCTGTTGGTGGAAACTGCAAAATCAAAACCGGCTTGTTGTACCAGAGCAATATCACGGTTACCAAAGTCTTTGCCATAACGGCCATTCGGATAAGCGAAGCCTTTTACCGGTATGCCCAGTGCACTCAGCTGCTGTTTGCTCTGCGTAATTTCGGCGGCAGCGGCGCTGTCATCAAGTGTGGCCAAAATCGGATGATTAACCGTATGGGCGCCAATTTCCATACCGGCATTGTGCCAGCGCAGCAACTGCTCCGGTTGCATCATCAGTGCCGGCGGGGTAAAGGCATTGTCTGCGGCAAATGTTTGCACTATCGCCAGCCTTTGTGCCGGTGGCAGATACTTGATGGCCATTAACAATGCCGGAATTAACCGTGCCTTATCGTTCAGCGGTAACGTGGCCGGCAGATAATTACCAAAGGCGGCTAAATTCAATTGCTCCGGCGCGGTATGCCGCACGGTTTCGCTGATAATGTCGTTCCACATACTGTGGCCGTCAGAAAAACCGGTAGCGATAAAACAGGTCGCGTTAATGCCATACTGTTGCAAAATGGGTAGGGCGGTATCGAGGTTATTGCTGTAACCGTCATCAAAGGTTACCGCCACCGCGCCGCGGGGTAAGCGTTGTTGTTGTAAGCGCTGTACCGCTTCTGATAGCGGCAGGGGGCTGAAATAACGCTTTAGCAATGCCATATGCTGCGCAAAGCGCGCGGCATGCATTTGGGACGGAAACAGCGGATCCGGCTGCGGCAACACCTGGTGATAAATAAGAATATTCAGGCGGTTAGCCGCAGTAAGTTGTTTTAACATCCAATGTAACATCAGTGATCACGGCTCCCTGCCTGTTGATTGCCTTAACCCGTGCCCAGTGTGGCCGGTGATAAAGCTGTTAAAAGCCTTTTTTTGCCAGCTTTTGCTGCAGGCCATCAAAAGGGTAATTCAGCGCTTTGGCGTTATCAGCCATTTTACGTGCTTCATCATAGCGCTTTAATTCAAATAAGGTTAAGCCATAATTGTAGGCCAGTTCAGCATTGTTCAGGCCCAAGCGTTGTGCCTGGCTGTATGCTTCAGCGGCTTGCTGATAAGCCTGATTACGGTGCAGGTGAATAGCAAAGATATAATGCAGATAAGGCTGTGACGGGGTATACCAAAAAGCACGCTGAAAATAACAGTCTACCGTTCGGGTCAGTTTTTCACGCCGGTAACGCTCCGGAAAGTCTTTAATCGCACGATCAAGCCGGGACGCTAAGTCGAGCCCGGCCGGATGATTCGGGATCACCGTCAGGGTATAGTTTAAATCGTCACTGATAGAGGCGGTGTTACCTTTTTCCAACCTGAGCATCTCGGGCGTCAGGTGGATGCGCTCAACAATGCCTATGCGGCCGGCTTTATGGTGCTTATCATCGAAGTAGTCACGTGGGCCAACACGGCTGGCCAGGTTAGGATCACAAAATTCTGAAGCTTGCAGAGCATTGGTGAAAAAGGTTGCCTGTAATAAAAGGCCGGTATAAAAAAGCAGCCTGAGCACAGGCGTAATAATAATATGAGACACATCAGCTGACATCCGTATCGCTCCAATAAGTCTGACTATCCAATTCCATTGCCTGTTAATTCTACAACAACAGATGGGACTGGCAAGGTTTTGTTATGCTGGTATAGTAATCAGGCAAAGATAGTTAACGAATAAAGGGATTTTTGACGTTGATGGATAACTATACTCTGGTGTTTAACAAAGCAGATCAGCAGTTAAGCATTCTCATGCCCGGCACCGATACAGCGCAATTAATTAACTCACAGACTGATTTCAGCAGTTGGTCGCGAGCAGGAACTGACGTACTGCTGAATGATGATTATCTGGTGTTGCTGTCAGGCCGCTGCCAAAACCGCGAGGGTGAGCGGCTTAACGCGGCACAATTACACTACCGTGATGCCACTTTGCTGCAACAGCAGCTATGCGGTCTGTCAGGCCGGTTTGCCCTGGTAGTCTTTCATCGTCCTGGCGGTTGTTTGCAGGCTTATACTGATAAATTTGCCGCTCTGGCGTTGTTTTATCAGTCCAACGACAGCGAATATCGCCTCGGAACCATGTTAAATACCGTGAGTTCACAGCAACCTTATGCCGCGCAGAGCTTATTTGATTATTTCTACTTTCATACCATTCCCGGGCCGGCAACCGTAAGGCAAGATATTTATAAGCTGGAACCGGCAAGTCAGCTTAGCTTATCGCCTGAGCAACCGGCACTGACTAACGTGTATTGGCAACCGCAATTTGCCGGCAAACTTAACAGCACTAAAGTTGCGCTGGCAGAGCAGTTGCGCCGCGCATTAATGCAGGCTACAGCAGCATATCGCGACCAACCGGCCGCCGGTTGTTTTCTCAGTGGTGGGCTGGACAGCTCGTCAGTCGTGGCTTGTTTGGCAAAGCAAAGTAAGCTGCCGGTAAAAACCTTTACCATTGGTTTTTCGGAGCCGGGCTACGATGAAACGGCTTACGCGAAAGTGGTCGCTGACGCTTTTAATACCGAGCACTATGTCTATTACGTCACCCCGGATGACATAGCGCAGCAGTTGCCGCAAATCGCTGCATATTATCAGCAGCCGTTTGGTAACTCGTCTGCGTTACCAACCTATTTTTGTGCCAGGTTGGCGAAGCAGCAGGGCGTTGATGTAATGCTGGCCGGTGACGGCGGTGATGAGTTGTTTTCCGGTAATGAGCGTTACGCTAAACAAATGATTTTCGAACGCTTTTGTCAGTCACCATTATTTTTACGCCGTATGTTAGCGGCCGGTGTTAAGTTAGGCGCTCAGCTGATACCACATCGTTTAACGCAAAAAGCCCGCAGCTTTATTGAGCAAAGCGAACTGGATTTAGCCAGCCGCTTGCAGCGCTATAATTTTTTGCATCAGCACGCGGCAGAGCAGGTGTTTACTGCAGAATTTCTCGCGGCTGTTGATACGGCAGCGCCGTTACGCCAGATCCAGCAGCGCTTTGCGGCGGCGGGGGCGGTAAGCCCGGTCGATGCAATGTTATTTAACGACTGGAAATTTACGCTGGCCGACAATGATTTAGTTAAAGTAAACGGCATGACCGAGTTGGCAGGGGTGGAGGTGGTTTATCCGATGCTGGACCAGCGGGTAGTTGATTTATCGTTGCAACTGCCGCCGGAGGTTAAACTGACCAAACACAATTTACGCGATTTTTATAAGTTTGCGTTAAGCCCGATTTTGCCGCCGGCAACCATAGCGAAAAAGAAACATGGCTTTGGTTTGCCGTTTGGTAAATGGCTGGCAGAGCATCCGCCGTTACAGCAACTGGCCAGCACGCAGCTGGACAGTTTAGCGCAACGGCATATTTTCCGGCCGGATTTTATCAGCCAGACTGTGATGCAACAACGCCAGGGGCATGCAGCCTACTATGGCGAGCTAATTTGGGTAATGATCATGCTGGAGTTTTGGCTGCAGCGTAATACCGGCGGTAACATTACCCCGCAGTAGCTCAGCTTCTGCGGCCACTGCGGATAAAACGCTGTAACTCGGCCAAATACACCGGCGTTGCCATTATATCGGTAACCCTGCTGGCATAGTCGCCGGACAACATGCCTGCGGCCAAACGCGGATAAATAAACCGCTTTGATACCGGATGCGGATTTTTCAGCAAAAAACCGCCGATATCAGTTAAGGTTTTTATCCGCTGCGCCAAGCCAACCGGTTTTGGCGGCGTGCGCTCAGCCCAGCGGATATGGGCATATTGCGGATACGTCAGCTCTATGGCCCTGGTATGAAAAGACTCACTGGCAAAGAATTTTCCCGGCAGCTGCAGCAGAAAATTATACACATCGCGAAACATATAAGGCGTGGCAACATTAACCACTTTATTCATATAGCCGAACGGGATATAGCAGATTTCCCGCCGTGTGCGGTTCCACAGGTAAAACTGGCCGATCGGATTAGGGCAGTGCTTATAGCGCTTTAATTCAGCTATTACCCGGCTGACGGCTTTTTCTCTGCTCCAGCGTAAGTAATCTTGTTTCGATAACATGGCCGGCAAATAGCCCTCTGCTGACAGAATAATGTCGGCCAATTCCTGCCACTTTTCTTCGCGGTACAGTTGAATTTTCTTTGCGCTGGTAAAGGCGCCGTCAGATAAAATACCGCCGGCCAGGCCATCAAACGCGACGTAGCTGCTGTCCAGTGTATTGAAATAATTTGCCACTACACTTATCCAGGCATTTTCCTCTGCGCAGTAACCGGACATTCTGAAATTTTCCAACTGCTGGGCTAAATAGTCCGGCTCCAATGCTAACGCATGATGGCGAATGTTCAGCTCCTTGCACAACTCTCTGGCGACGTTTATGTCTTGTTCATCATAAGGGGGCGGCCTGACGCAGGTAACGCAATGATCTATTTGTTTGCCACTGGCCAAAATAGCAAACAGCATATGGCGTGAGTCGCGGCCGCCTGATAATGGCATAACAATTTTGTCTTGCGTCATCGTGCTGAGGTAATTCGCTATCGCGCGTTTAAATACCTCGCCATATTCTCTGGCAGCATCGTCAAAGCTACCCTGATACGGCTGAACCTGTTGCTGCAAAAAGGCCTCTTGAGCAGCGGGATGTTGTACGCGGATTTGCTTAAACGGTGTGTCTGCACTGAGAAAAAAGCCCAGCCGCAGAAACACCGCCATAGCGTCATCATCAAAGTCCAACGCATGCTGCTGTATCGGCAAAGCAAAAAAATCATGCGCGGCGTGCTCAGTGCCTTCTAAAGTAAACAGTGGTGGCATACCAAAGTTACGATAGAACAGCTCAGGCGGCACAGCTGTTTCCTGCGTGATGTCATTGTTCATCTGCGTCATGCTTCAGGCTCCGCTATTTAAGTGAGTTTTTATCATGGCAATAAAGTTTGGCTGACACCACATCAGAGACACCGGCCCCCACTTCTCATTGCCTTCAATAATTACCGGGCCGTCTTCTGTCAGCGCAACATCCCAACCTATGCTAAACAGCCACGGGCTGGCTTTGTGGGCCTGAGTTACCAGCTGAATAATGTGCTCAAAGCAGGGGATCTTACTGCCTTTAAAGCTGATATTGCTGCCGGGGTGCGCTGAGAGCTGCTCAACGTTTTTTCCGCTGTTCATATAGCCGGTGTCATCGAGCATGCCGTTGTTGATATCGACGCCGCAAACCACACCACTTGCCGAGGCGTTATCTACCACAGAGCCGTTATTCCCCATGCGGAAAAACGCGGCAATAACAGACACGTCCTGTTGGTCGTTTATTATGCTGACAACACGAATGGTGTTAAGTGATTGCGGATGAAATTTCGCTAAAGCGGCGTGCTGAATTATTCTTTTTTGAATAATCATTGGTGACTTCAGCGCTAAGGTTACTGTGGACAGCGGTTGGTCATTTACCAGCAAGGTCTCGTCTTTTCTGTGTAACCGAAAGGCACCGGAGCCATAGCGGCCGGCAAGCGGTTTGCAAAAAGAGTCGCTAATGCTGGTGTTGTCACTCAGATAACCGCAGCAGTTGCCGGTTGTATCGAAAAGCTTCAGATCCGGCATTAAGATAAATTCAGAACGTGCACAGGCTATATTATTGGCGCTGAAGTACTTTTCAAACACCAATTTGTCTTCAAATATTACGCTGTAATCCGGCTCCGGGTAGTTTTTTGTGCGCTGACGTTTGCGTAGTGCCTTGTTAAAAACGGCTGTCGGATAATAGTCTTTCAGCACCGATTTTCTGCGGTAATCTATACCTTGGGCAAAATAGGCCGTTGAGCTTTCGTCATAGCGTAATAATATGTAAAGCAGTTCGGCAAAGCGCCGGTAGGCCGGCTTTCTGTTTTGTTCGCCATACTTGCCGTTGTAATTTTTAAGTGCTGCCGCCTTGTTGATGTAGCGTTTTATTTTTGCGAGCCGCCAGTAAATGGTTTTCAGCATGGCTTCACCTGATCATTCCTGTGATTTTTTTTATTACTTTAGTGAATTGTTCCGAGCCGATTATTTTGCTTTCTATGCCCGTGGGTTTGCCCGCCAGTTGCCACAGTAACCAGATAAACAGCGTATAGCTGATAACACATAGCGGAGTTAGCAGCAGCATTTGCAATGCGGCAGTGTAAGCCGAGCCATCACCCGGCAGATAAGTATGCATAGTTGTAACAACCACACTCATCAAAACTGTGGCCGCTATCGGGCGCCATGATATTGCTAACCAGTCTGTACGTTTGATGTCGATCACCTTAGAGATAAGGTGTAAGCCAAGTGGGATAGTGGCTAAAGATGAGATAAATTTAATCCAGGCAATGACTTCCAGGTCATGGTTATGCATAAGGGCATAAATGATGGCCGGATACATTATCAGCAGTTCGATCACCGTTACAAAGCCTATCCAGGAGGGTTTACCCACCGACATAAACAAGGCATGCCGGTTGCCATGAGCGACTTTAGTGGCACCACACAAGCACAGTATCTGTATAACCGGAATAATATGCAGCCAGTTTTGCCCCAGCAGCAGCGTTACCAAAGGGTCGGCCAGCAGCATTAGCATGATTACCGCAGGCAAAGAAACAATGGACACCGCCGCCTGTGCAGACAGATAGGCATTTTTCAGCCGCAGCGGTTCATCAGAAATTTTAGAGAAACCCGGAAACACCGCTCGGGTGATGGGTAAGTAAATTGCGGTGGTGGGTAACGAGGATATTTCGCTGGCTATTCTGAAATTACCGACCATTTCGGCACCCTGAACCTTACCAATAACAAAATCAGCGCCTCTGTCTCTGGCATAGATAGCAAAATTATTGAACACAATCCAGGAGGAGAAATTCAGCATTTCTCTCCAGTAATGCAGCGTTAATTTCGGGCGGTAAGGGTGAATAACATAGCTTAGTGCCACGCCGGTAAACTGTGCGAAAAGCGTTCCCAGCGCCAGCGCCCAATAGTTTCTGAAATACAAGGCAAGCCCGACGGTAACCACAACCGCCAATACTTTTTTAATGATCTGAAAGTTAAACTCTTTGCGAAACTCCAGCTCTTTTCTGTAGGCGACCAGGCCGATGTTTTCAAATCCGCTTAAAAAGGCTACGGCGGCATAGATATAAATTATGTCTGTTAATCTGGCGTCGGAATAAAATTCTGCAATCAATCCGGCCGACAGTACTAATAATAATGCCGAGGCTGCTTTAAATATCAGGCCTAACGTCCAGGCGGTATCAAAGTGGCTATTGCCGGCGCCTTTTTTCTGGATCAGTGCCATATCCAGTCCGAGCATGGTTAACAGCTCGACCAGGGCGGTAATGGCTAAGGCCATTGCTATGACACCAAAGTCTTCCGGCATTAGCAATCTGGCAAGCACCAGGGTGCTGATTAACCCCAGGCTGCGTTGCAACAACCGCAGACCGATCATCCAAAACGCACCTTTTGCAACGCGGGAGCTGATGGAGTTCATAGCGGTTATGTATTTCTCCGGTAAGGCTGGTATTGACGCAAATCAGAGCTGAATTCGGTCTGGCCCATTTTCTGCAGATTATGGGCCGGACGGCAGCTGCAAGCGTACAGCAGGCTTTTCAGCCGGGTTTTAACCTTATTGCCGCTTGCCGGCGCCGAGGCAGACAACGGCTGTTTTTGCGCCGGTAGTTGCAGCGTGACTAACTGGCTGTTGGCGGCTTTAGTGATCACACCGGCCTGTGTCGTCAGCTGCAATGCTGCAGTCTGCAGCGGTAAAGGTAATAACGCTGTGTGTTGCCATGACAGCTGCGGGCTTAATGCATAAAACAGCACCAGGCTGCGACAGCCCCAGAAACCGCTGGCCGGGCCGGAGTAGGGATCCAACCAGTATTCGTCGTCGTCAAACACCCCCTGGCTGGGGCGACCCTTGGTTAAGCCATTATTTTTAACGAAAAACTGCCACGTGCGCAGTAAGGTGCTGACGGCTATAGCCTGATGCTCTGCTGTCGGCTTACAGCAGGCACGGATCAGTAGCGGCGCCGGCATCGCAAAGCGGTAACATAAGCTGCGGCCATACAGTACCGTGCCTTGTTCAGTAAATAAATGCTGAAACCAGTCGCAATACTGCAGCAAGTGCTGCTGTTGCGTACTGAAATCATGCTGCGGCAGTATTTGGCTGAGCCAGAAAAAATGATAATGAAAGCCCCAGGCATTGTATAAGTCGACCGCTCCGTCAGCCCCATCGCGGTAGCAGCCATCGCCAAGGTAAAAAGTATTAAGCCGTTGCAGCCGTGCCACGCTGCTAAACTGATGCTGCGGGTCCAACGCTGACACTACGGCATCAACCTGGGCAACAAACAAATGCCAATTATTGTCGGCAGTGGCTTTGCCAGGCACTTGCTTTAGCCAGTTAAGGATCTGCTGTTGTTGCGCGGTATTAAACTGTGGCCACAGCGATGTGCGGGCCAGCCATAAGGCTAAGGCAATATCAGCGGCCTCACAAATCAGGGTGCTTTTATCGCTGATTGTGCCCCAGTAATAGCGGTGCGCCGGGTTGGTGCCGTTTAGCAGCGTTTCCCGTAGTGTTGTTAGCATTGCCTGCGCCAGCTGTGGCTCTGCCAGCGGGCTGCTGCTGTAAGCGGCCCATAATGGCAAGGTACGGCTGACGCCTTCGATGCCGTCGTTGGTGGCCCCGTAAATGCTGGCATAACCCGGATAGTACGCCCGGCAGCCATCGGCGGTGCGGTAATGTAAAAATGCCGGCCAGAAATAATCTATCAACCGTTGGCAGTACGTTACGGCGTCATTGCTGTGAGCGGACAGTGCAGCGGGTGGGGTATTATCATGCTGCTTATGGTGCGGCTCACGCCAGGGCGGGGCCTGCAAGCGCAAGCGCTGCAACAGTTGCTGCTGATTACGGGCAATTTTGCCCAGTTCAGCGCGTGACAGCATAAGCCGGTGTCCTGTCTTGTAGCCGTAACAAATAGCTGAGCAACAGAAATTTATACGCGCCGGCTTTATTCTTGCGGTAGCGTAGCCCGCGACGATAGCTCTGTGCTGAGGCCTTATACCATTTTGCCTGAAACAGCTCGTAGCCGTGTTCAAACCAGACCTGAGCAAAAATTGTGTTCAGTTGCCGGCTGTCCATCGTACGGCCAAGCTGATCTGTAGTGCCGTATTGGCTTATTGCGGCCTGCAAAATTTCTGCACGGTAATTACGGCTGTGCGGTTTATGCGAAATGCTGAGTAAATTTTTCCGGTAAAAAGCATACAAATTATCCAGTTGCGCCACCCGGGTTTGATTGGCCAACTGTAACCAGAAATCGTAATCCTGGCCGCGGCGGTAGTCGGGGTTAAAATGCACCTGCGCCAGTGCCTGCTTTTTAACCAATAAGGTAATAATATGAAAACAGGACACCTGCAGCAGGGTTAAATACATCCAACCGGACTTTGTCGGGTCAAACACCGCTTCGGCGCAATATTGCTCTGCCGCTGTGGCATCTGCTGCCGTCAGGCTGAAATCAGCATTAACATGCATAAAGCGGCCGCACACCGCCTGATATTCCGGGTGGTCGTTTAAGTAATTGACTTGTTGTGTTAAGCGCTGCGGTGCCCAAAGATCATCGCTGTCGTTAAAGGCAATCAGTTCGCCTTTGGCCAGGCTGATACCATAATTACGTGCTACCGCCGAGCCGCTGTTGCTTTGGCACACATAGCGTACCCGCGGATCTGCCAGCCCCTGCACAATTTCTGCTGTGCCGTCGGTACTGCCGTCATCCACGACGATAATTTCAAGCTGAGTATAATCCTGGCGTAAAATGCTGTTAATGCTGTCGGCAATATAGGCAGCACTGTTAAACACAGGAATAATAACGGAGACAAGCGGGGTCTGCGGGTTCATACAGGCGAAATTCCATTTCAAACTACTGTAGTCAGGTGCTTGTTATAACAAGTTTTATGCCGAATAGCCAATCAATTATTGTGCTGCGCCGGCGCAATACTTGCCAGCGTTGAAGTAAGCACGTTATAGTCTGGGCCATGGGCAAAACAGGGATGCCGACAGGCTTGCTATGGATACAGCACCGACCAACAGAGCCGCGTTACAAGTCTATATTACCGTTGATACCGAAGCGTCTGTTGCCGGCGCTTTTGCTGATCCGCAGCGCTACCGACCGTTACTGGACGGCCCTGTCGATGGCATGGTAAACGGCAAAAGTGAAGCCCTGGGCTTTTTACTGCGTACGCTGCAAGCCTATGGCTTAAGCGCTACTTTTTTTACGGAAAGCCTGCAAAACCGCTATTTTGGTGTTGCGCCTATGCAACGTCGGGCTGAGCAGATTTTGGCTGCCGGCCAGGATTTACAACTGCATCTGCATCCGTGCTGGCTTAATTTTGCTGACGGCAAGCTGATACATCCGCAGCCCAATGACGCCTCTACCGGGCGGCCACTTAATGAACTTATCGCAATTTTCCAGGAAGCGCGCCAACGCTTTACCGACTGGGGGTTTGGTTCCCCGGTTGCGGTACGCACCGGCAATTTTTCTACCGGACGTGACACCTTTGCTGCCTGTGCCGCCGCCGGACTGCACTATTCTTCTAATATCGCTGCCGCATTGCTGCCGGCCAATGCAGATGCAGCGTTGCAGCGTTACTACGGCTTTTGTCAGTTAGACGGCGTGACAGAGCTGCCGTTAACCAGTTTTAACTCATACCGGCTTAACGGTAGCCGTTGTCAGCGTATTATGGCGATTACCGCCTGTTCGGTAACGGAAATTACCGGTGCCTTGCAGCAAGCCTGGCAGCAGGGCCTGAGTGCAGTATGCATTTTGACGCATCCGTTTGAGTTTATTAAGCGCCGTAACGGCAGCTTTGAACAGTGCAGCGTGAATCAGCTAAATCAGTCGCGCTTTACTGCCTTGTGCCGTTTTATTGCCACACAGCCGGCGCGTTTCAGTGCCTGCACCTTTGGCGGGTTGCCGCAACAGCAGCCCGAATATGGCGCTGCGGCATCGGTTGAATTACGCGGCAGTTACCGGCATATGTTGCAGCGAACTGTGCAAAATGTGTTAAATGATCACCTGAGATAAGCAAAGGACAGCATGATGCAGGTAGTGGTTTTAGGCGCAGATTCTCCGATTGGCCTGGCGTTAGTCAGAGACCTGGGCCGCAGTGGTCATGCCGTAACGGCTCTGGGGCGCAAGATGTCAGCCTTAGGCCTGGTGTCCCGCTATTGCCAAACGCCGCTAAAGCGTGCGGCAGACGGAGAGCCGTTAATTACGCAGTTGCTGCAACTGACTGCGGCCGGTCAACCGGCTGCGTTGTTGGCAGTGAGCGAAACCGACATTGCGATGCTTAACCGTTGGCGCAGCGCTCTGGCAGAGCGTTACAGCCTGCTGTTTGCTGATGAGGCGCATATGGCGCTGGTACTGGACAAGAGTGTCACACAACAGTATGCGCAGGCTGTCGGTATTGCTACTGCGGCCAGTTGGCAGTTGCACAGTTTATCTGAACTGGATGATATCGCCGGGCAATTGCAGTTTCCATTGATCCTGAAATGGGCCAACCCGCACCAGGTGTCGGGCTTACTGCAGCAGGCCGGACTTAAGTTGCACAAGATCCGGTATTGTCGTGATATGGCAGAACTCACCGCTTGTTTGACACCCTTTCAGGCAATTGGTCATTTCCCGCTGATCCAGCGTTATTATGCCGGCCATGGTTTGGGCCAGTTTTTCCTTTGCCGTGACGGTGAGGCGTTGATCCGCTTTCAGCACGAAAGGCTGCACGAGTGGCCACCGGAGGGCGGCTCGGCCAGCTTATGTAAAACCGTAGCTAACGACAAGCATCAGGATTGTGCACAGCGCTCGGCAGCATTGCTGAAACAACTGAATTGGCAAGGTGTAGCGATGGTGGAATACCGCTACAACCCGGCAACAGAGCAGTATGTACTGATGGAAATTAACGGCCGTTTTTGGGGCAGTACACCGTTATCACTTTGCGCCGGGGCGAACTTTGCCAGCCATTTACTGCAAGCATTTGCCTTGGCGCAACCGGTAACACAGCCACACATTAAACTACGTTATTGTCGCTATATGATCCCCGAGCTGAAGCGGTTGTGGCGTATTCTGTTTCAGCCCGGTTTAATAAAAGATCCACAATGCCGTTTTAATAAACCAGCTGAAACAGTGGCTTTTTTTGCTTACTTTTTTCATCCGCGTTGTCGCTATTATGTGTTTTCTGCCGACGATCCGGCGCCTTTTTTTGCGGATATTACGCAGGCGCTGCAAAAAAGCGTCCGCAGCCTGTCAACCGCGTTGCGCTTGCAAAAACTCCGACACAAGGGCTGATACAGCACTTTCTATACGTTGGTAGCAGCTGTGAAAATATGGCTCTGACAAGCTGTGCGGATCGTATAGCAACGCGGCTGCCGGGCTGGCCCACAGGCCCAACAGCGCGACCTGCGCCTGATGTTGCAGCGCTTTTTGTTGTACTTTGGCCAGATGCCTGTCTTCCATCACCAACAATAAATCGCCTTTGGCAAAGTTAAAGTCACTGATGTCGGTGGTGCGGTGGGCGCTGAGATCGATGCCTCTGCTTTTGGCCACTTTAATGGCCAGCGGATACGCCGGCTGGCCGGTGGCTGTGGCGTAGCCTAACGAGGCAACATCTTTGGTGTGTTGCAGTGCCAGGTAGTGCGCATAAGGCGAGCGGCAAATATTGCCCTGGCAGACAAAAACCAGCCGTTTTACCTGCTGCCAGTCGGGATGACGCAGGGCCTGACCGTTAGTGGCGCGCCAGCGCATATTTGCCAGTAGCAGCCGGACCAGGCCACGGTAGCTGCCATATTGCTGATTAATTCGTCGCAGTAACATAACAACTCACTGGTTAAGGCCGCGCTACGCGGACATTGCTGATATATAAATCCATATCGTGGCGTGGTTTGTCGGCACCGCCGTGATAAAAGTTAAACCATAAGCGTTCAATTTTCAGCGCGGCAATGCTTCTGAAATTTAAATCGGTTCTGTGCATGACTAATTGCCCGTCAATCCAAACTATCAGCTCACCATCGGTTTTGCCCGGTGTATTTAATGTCAGCTGTTGGCTGATTTTATACCAGCGCTCGCGTTGCAGTTTGCTGATTCGCTGTCGCCACGGATGCACTTCACCATGGCTTTGTGTCGAGCCGGCCAAATACAGATAACTGCCAAGCGGCGTCAGGCCTTTTAAATCGTCATCACTTTCAATGGCACTGAGAAACTGGCCGCGGGCTGACCAGCCGTTAGTGCCGTCAGCTTTGCGTCCGCCCCAACCGGCACGGCCATAAGTGCCGGCAAAGCCCGGAAATTTACCGCCACCTTCACCTTTTAGCCAGTTTCTGTCGAGGTACAAGTCGTATTCAAAGAACAGGCTGTCCGGCTCTGCCCCCAGCAGCTGTTTGGTGTAAAGGCTGATGTTTAACGCCACATTTCGTTGCGTAGTGAATGACACTTTTAATGCATACAAGCCCGGCTCGCGTGCCGGCGCTGCTACGCGTGTCATTTGACTACCCGGCGAAATATCCTGCCATTGTGCGGCCCAGCGGGGTTGGCTGAAGTCTTCGGTAAACACTGCTTGTGTTGCCAATTGCGCCGGATAGGCCGGGCTGATAAGCGCAGGTTGTTGCAGTTGGTAAACCCCGATATGCGGACTACCGGATTGTCGTTCTCTGTGCAGTTCTAAAATGGCCGATTTCAGCGGCCGGGATGCGGTATTACTCAGGTCAAAGCGTAATAATACCGGGTTTTGCTCTGAAATTTTAAGGGTTTTACGCTGACCTAATGAGCGATGGGTAGAAGTATCCAGGTAGCTGTCCATCGTTGCGCTGAGCCGGCTGCGGTCGCCGTTCTGATATTCCAGCACCAGCGAGGGGGCCAGCCGGAAGTTTTTTTCTTTGCTGGCAAAAAGGACATAACCGTCGCTGTCCGGTTGTGAGCGTAGCAGCAAGGCTAATTCTTGCTGTGGCGGTAATTGTTGCAACATGGCGGTTAAATCCCAGCGCAGCCAGTCATCACTGGCCTGGTCTGTGTTCAGCATGCTGAAAGGCAGATCTCCGCGATAGTTGCCGGCTTTGTCGTACCAGTCACCCATGGGGGTTTGCCATTCAATAAAGGCTTCGTGATAACTGTAACGTTGTGTTGCGCCGCGAATATCTTTAGTGCCCTCATGCCAGATCACCGGTTGTGGTGCGGCAAAAGCAGCATTGCTAAACAGCAGGCTGCTAACTAACCAGCTTATTTTCCACATAACAATATTTACCATTGGCTGCGGCCGGAATATCCGTGACCCGGGTTATGCTGATTGCCATATCAGCGCCGAGTAAACGTTGAAATTGCCGGCGGATATCTGTTTGTGTGTCAGGGCTCAGTGGCTGCTCTGACACGACTAACAGCTCTATTGCTGTCGCCTGATGCTGAATCACTTTAAATTTTTCAATGGCGCTGACATCGCGCAGTAAATACACCACGCCCCAGGAGTGCAGTTGATCGCCGGCTGTAGTCACTAAAAAGTCCCGCCGCCGGCCCTGCACATTGGCCAGTACCGGCAAGCCGCGACCGCAGCTGCAGGGCTGTAACGCCAGCTGGGCCATATCGCCGGTGCGGTAACGGATAAACGGAAAGCCCGGCGTTGCCAGGTGGGTAACCACAATTTCGCCGCTTTGCCCGGCGGCTACCGGCTGACCATCGTCGTCGAGTAATTCGACAATAATATCTTCAGCGCTGATGTGCATGCTGCCGGCAGGGCACTCGTGGGCAATAAAACCGGCATCTCTTGCACCATAGCCGTTGGCAATCGGGCATTGAAAACTCTGACTGATAATATTGCGCTCATGCGGGTACAGCATTTCGGAGGTAACAAACACCACCTTAACGCCAAGACTTTCCAGCTTAATTTGTTGGCGCTTTGCTGCCAGGCAGAGCTGATAAATAACCGACGGATAACCAAACACCATGGCCGGCTTTTGCTGTTGCAACTGCTGCAGTTGGCCGGCAATTAATTCCGGCGTGAGCGTGAGCGCCGGCATTAATACTGAACGAAACAGCTTGTCACGCCAGGATTTCAGCCGGCTTTGTTTGCCCAATTCAATCGGTGCGCCCCAAATTACTGCTTCCGGATCGCCGATATCTACTCCCCACCAACGGGTTGCCCTGAGCTTGGCGGCAACATCATGGCTGACGCGATGTTGGTCCATATAAAAAGTTAGTGGTTGGCCGCTGGAGCCACCGGTGCTGCCGCGGCTGAAGCGGTAGGGCCGGTTACTGAACAGTTGCTTGCTGTGGCTGCGGATCAGGGTTTTATCCAATAACGGCAGTTTGGCTAAATCTGCAACACTTTGTATATCAGCAGCGCTGAGACCGAGTTGTTTGAACAGCTGTTGATAGTACGGCACATCGGCCACTACCTGACGGATAAAACTCTGCAGTTTGTCTTGCTGCAGCTGTTCCAGTTGTTGCGGGCTTAGCCACTGGCTTTTTTCCAGAGCGGGCAGTAAACGATAAGTCGAGTGTCGTTTCAAACGTTCATGCAGCGGAAACAGCAACTGACTTACAAACCGCGTATACCAGGATGTCATTTAGTAAAAGCTCCTTGCACTACATTTGCACTGTTGCGGGCGGCCTTTTTTTCTGCCGCTATTGCAGCATGATGTTTTTTCAATAGTTGTTCGACAGCAATAATAGTAATTGCCAGATGGTAGGGCAGGTCAAAATAGGCTAAACCAAGAAAAGCGCCGCCGCTGCCGAAGGCAATTAAACTGCACTGCAACATCCTGGCCAGCAGTGAAGCCCATTGCCAGTTCGGATCCTTGCCGGCCATTTTTATAATGTTATTGGCGCTAAACCAGGTAAAGATAAAAATACCGAGAAACAACGCCAGACCAATAAAACCATGGTGACCTATCATTTGAAAATAGATACTGTGCGCTCCGTCAACCCGGTTGGGGTTGGGGGCATACAGCAAAAAGTTGGCCGGTTTAAAGCCGTTAAATCCGCCGCCGAAGACGTTTTCTTTTGCCATGTTATAACTCATTTCCCACGCATTAAAGCGCCCCTGGACTGAGCCATCGTAGCTGTCACGGTCCGGTTCAATAATGGTTGCCATCCGCTGATGCCAGGTATCCGGCATAAACTGATATATCACCGGCACCGACAGGCAAAAAACCAACAATAAAGCGATTTTATGCGGGCTTTTCAGCCAGAGGAACGCTGCGACACAGACACAAGCCACCAGGCCTCCGCGGGACTGCGTGCCAAGTGCCGCCAATACAGATAACGCCATAGCGGCTAATATCAGCCATTTTAACCAGGGGTATTTAGGCGGTACTCTGGTACGCAGATAATACAATATGGGTAAATTGACCAGCAGGGTTAGTGCCAACTCGTTGTTGCCATAAAAGAAACCGCCGGTAGGGCCCCACACCCGGCCGCTGCCACCGGTTTGGATGGTATAGATGCCGCCTTTCAGGCCATAAAATGCGATACTTAATCCGACCACCCAAAGTGCGGCTTCAATGCGTTGCTTTGTGGTAAACATTGCCAGTATTACTAAGGTAAACAGCTGAATTTTTAAGACTTTATCCAGCATCATTATGGTGTGGCTATCTTGCACGTTGGCACTGAAAGTAATAATCATCCAGACATTCAGCAACACCATAAACACGACAGGCATGGCAAACGGCAGCTTTTTCGGCTCTTTACTAAACAAGTACGCCAGTAAAAACGTGCCGCCGACAATTGAAGCCACGGGGAAATACTGCATAAAGCCCCATGCCAGACGGTGCGGCACCATATAGGCAATCCAGCACCACATCAGCACGCCGATAAACGGCCGTTTCAGGATAAACGGCAGAGACCCCATAATAATTAAAAGCAGTATGATATCACGCATGGGCTTTACTCAGCTGCCGGTACAATTGTAACCACTGTGGCAGCACAGTATCGGGCTGCAGGGTATGCACCAAAGCCAGGCCGTTTTGCCGCAGAGTGGCTGCCAGGGCCGGTTGTTGCAGCAGCTGTTTACATGCAGTGGCCATAAGATCCGGCTTGCGGGGCGGCACCAGCAAACCATGTACGCCGTGGTCTATCATATCCGGTATGCCGCCGACGTCGGTACTGACAACGGCGACACCGCAGGCCAGTGCTTCCAGTATTGAATTGGGCATATTGTCTACAGTGCTGGGGTTAAGCATGATATCTGCATGGCGGTATAACGCGACCATCTGCTGACGGTCCAGCCGGCCAACAAAACAGACTCTGTGTTGCAGTTGTAACTCTGTGACCAGTTGCTGTAAATCCTGCAGCGCAGGACCCGAGCCGGCAATAGATAACCTGCTGTTTGGGTAATCCTGTTGCAGTAAGGCAAAGCAGCGGATAGCTGTAGCAATATCGTACAGCGGCTCCAGATTGCGCGTCACCACCAGATGTAAGGTATCGTCGCTGCTATCGTTGTGGTTGGCCGGGCTGAACATGGCAGTATTAATGATATTGGCAATAACCTGTGTTTCGAGGCGGTAGCCGGCAAACACCCGTTGCAAATAGCGGCTGGGGGTAATAATGGCTGCGGCTTGTCGCAACAGCGGCAACACAAACCGGCGTTGGCGCTGTAAAAACTGTTGTGCTGAACCACCGCGGTAATTAACGATAACTGCAGTACCGTGCCAGCGGGCAATAAGCAGAGCAGGGCTGGCAAACAGATGCCAGGCCCAACCGGAGTTCGCCATCAGATGGACAATATCGGCTTGTTTTATTGCACGGTGTAGCTGCCACAGGTAAGGCAAAAGTCTGACAAACGCCCGTACCAACGGTATGCGGCCGAGCCACGCGGGTTTGTATGGCGCATTGACGGCCAGCAATTGTACCGACAGCCCGTGCTCAGCACGCAGCAGTTGCAGCAACTGCGCAGTTTGCATTGCCATTCCGCCATTGGGTGGTGGCACAGGGCCTACCAGCAATACGTTCATTGCGACTTTGCTCCGGCTAATTGCTGATACACCGGTAAAATTGTCGCCACCGTATGTTGCCAACTGCGTTCTTGCTCAACAAAACGCCTGGCATTGCTTTTTAACCGCGACCAATCGGTACGCTGCTGCAGCAACTGTTGTAATACGGCGGCCAGTTTAGCCGGGTTATCCGCTTCGAATAAAATGCCGGTATCGTTGTGGCGGATCAACTCACGATGGCCGCCGATATCTGAAGCAACCACCAAACCTTGCTGAGCCATGGCTTCCAGCGGTTTTAGCGGTGTTACCAGTTCGGTTAAACGAATGGCTTCGCGCGGGTAGACAAATATATCCACCAAACTGTAATAACGGCTGACACTGTTATGGGGTACACGGCCGGTAAAAATAACCGCATCACTGATATTCAATGCTGCAGCCTGCGCTTTTAAAGCGGCTTCCTGTAAACCGCCGCCAACCAGCAGCAAGCGTAATTGTGGCTGGGTGGGCAATAACAATGCCAGAGCTTGCAGTAAAATATGCAGGCCTTCGTAGCGGTAAAATGAGCCGAGAAACCCCAGTACGGTAGTGTCCTGCAGAGCCAGGCTGTTATTCAGCTCAAGATCTCTGTGGCGTTGCGGGCTGAATGCTGTCAGGTCAACTGCGTTGGCAACGATAGAAATACGTTCGCGGCTGATGCCCCAGTCAGCAATCTGATCGGCCAGGCCCTGACAGATAGTCACCACATGATCAGCGCTTTTAAGGGCCTTTTTTTCCAGCCATTGACCTAAGCGGTAGCGCAGATCACCTTCCTTGCAGGTGCCGTGACTTACTGCCGCATCTTCCCATGAAGCGCGCATTTCATAGACCAGCGGAATGTTAAAACGTTTTGCTACCCGCGCGGCGGCGATAGCGTTTAACGACGGCGAGTGGGCATGGATAATGTCCGGTCGCTGTTGTTGTACCAGCTCTGTAAGGCGGCGTTGTAACTGTTTAATCACGTCCCACTGATTTAACAGCGGCAGCTTTGCCAGCCGTCCGGGTTGGGTGCGGTAGAACAGCTGACCTTCTGCATACTCTTCTGCCGGCCCGGCCGGATAATGCTTACTGCCGGTGAGCTGGCGGGTACTGATATTCAGGCTTTGCTGTTCGCGTAATATGGCCAGACTGCGAAAGCTGTAACCACTGTGCAATGGTGCTGAATGGTCAAATACATGTAATACGTTTAACATTCCCTGTGACAATTACTCAACTCCCTGTACGTGTTCTCAACGCACGATAGCAACAGATTAACAGTAGAAGAAACAGCAGCAATTCAGTAAAAATCAGCAGCTGCAATGTGCGTTTTAAGTTTAGCATTTGTGCAATAAGCTGTTGATTGTCCGGCTGGCTAATGGCTTTTAGTTGCGGAAATTCCCCCAGCATAATTGCCAACACTTGTTCCAGATGGGTTGAAATATGTGCCGTAGCGCGCAGAGCAGGGTGTTGCTCGTAACTCAGTTCGTTATTGGCCCACCACAGGGCAAATTGGTTAGCGCCGCGCCGGTAATAATCAATGGCTGCCTGCTCGTGTTTAAAGCCAAAAGCAGAGCCGGCAAGCTGTACCAGCTCTATTTGTTGTGGCTGATGTTGCAGATAGTGACGAAATGCCAATACCGACAACGGCTGTGCTGTAGTGCGGTCAATCGCATAAAAACCGTTAAATACGTCCAGCATAATCCATTGCTGCAATGTTTGGTCCCATACTTCGTTAAACGCATGGCCATGGCCGCCAAAGCCGTCGAACGAGATAGCCCACTCCCGTACCGGTACGCCGGCAGCATAGGCCAATACATTGATAACTTTAGTGTAATCGGCACAATAGCCGCTATGCTGTTGGGCAATAGTATTGATAGTGTGCTCAACGCCGGCTTGAATCGCATTACCTTTACGCCGGTGCTGTGGTTGCAGCACTGCTGTTTGCGCCAGCATAAATGCCAGATCTTTTTCGCCGTTGACATCGATGCCTTGTAACCATGCGGGTACAGGTGCTTGCTCTGCACGAAAATCTGCCGGCATGTTGTCCGGCGTCCAGCTTGCTTCCTGTTCACTGATCACGTTAAACACCATCGCGTTTCGAAGCTTAACCAGCTCTGTGGCGCTGTTAAATTGTGTCAGTAACAGCAGTGGTGGGCTGAGCATAAGCAACACCAGCAGCAAGCAGCTGCGCCAACGGCGAAACAGCATTACCAGCACAAGCCTATATAGCGGGCTTTAACTGCGTGCGGTTGTTTCAGGTGTATCAGATCAACCAGAATATGCTCTGCTGTCAGGCCGGCCAGCACTTGCTCTACCAGGGCTTTGTCGTTCAAACCCAGCACGATAATTTTATTATTTGCCAATACCGCACTGACATCTTGCGTCATCAGTTCACCGATATGCGGAATGGACTCTTCAATAAATTTTTTGTTGGCACCGAGTAAGCGCGATAAATTTACCTCGGGATCATAGATGCTTAAATGCATGCCTTTGCCGATCAGGTATTCAGCCAGGTCAACCAGCGGGCTTTCACGTAAATCATCGGTACCGGATTTAAAGCTCAGCCCGATCATGCCGACGTCGCGACAGCCCAGCGCCAGAATTTTCTTTGTTGCTTGTTGCAGGTGTACGGCATTAGATGCCAATACATGAGACAGCATAGGAATTTCAATGTCGGCCTGCTTGGCTACATATTGCATAGCCCGCAGATCTTTGGGCAGGCAGGAGCCGCCAAAGGCAAAGCCGGGTTTGAGGTAAGCCGGCGAAATATTCAGCTGTTTATCGGCACACACCAGATCCATTACTTTAAACGGATCTACCGCCAAGCCTTCACACAGCCTGGCAACTTCGTTGGCGAAGGTAATTTTCAGCGCATGGAAAATATTGCAGAAGTACTTTACCGTTTCAGCCGTTTTAACATCAGTTTTATGGTAAACGCCGGGTAAGTGGCCAAACAGGCGCTGCATTTGCTGATGCGCACGGTCAGTATTGGCGCCCACTATAGTAAACGGCGGGTTGTCGTAGTCTTTAATCGAGCTGCCTTCACGCAAAAACTCCGGCTGAAAGCAGATATCAAAATCGACGCCGTCTTTTTTATCGGAGTGTTGTTCCAGTAACGCTTTAAGGCTGCCTTCCACGGTTCCCGGCAGCAGTGTAGAGCGAAACACAATGGTATGATGGCTTTGTTTGGCTGCCAGAGCCCGGCCTAACTGTTCAGCCAGCCGCAACACCGCAGTTTGATCCTGACTGCCGTTACTTTGTGATGGCGTGCCGACACAAATAAAAGATACCTCGGATTGGTTTACCGCATCCTGCACATCTTGTGTTACCCGCACGCGGCCACTGGCAGCCATTGCAGCCATCAGTTGTGGCATACCTTCTTCAATAACCGGCGATTTTCCGTCTTTGATCAGCTGTAACTTAACGGCATCGATATCGACACCGATAACCTGATTGCCGTCTCGCGCCAGGCAGGCCAGTGATACTGCGCCGACATAGCCCAAACCAAAAATACTGATATTCATAATTGCACTTCCCTTTGAATGTTCCGGTTGTCCTGAAATAAGTTTAGACAGCGCGTAACGATGCTGTCTAATTGTTGCATCGACAAATGCCATTGATGGTTGCTGAGCATCCGGGCCCGGCCGGCCGTTGCGTAGTGTTGGCGCAGCTGTGGTTCTGTCATCAGCCTAAGCGCTTGTTGTGCCAACTCTGTTGCAGTATCGGCGATAAGAAAATGTTGGTTAACCACTGCGTCTATGCCGCCGGCGGCTTCGCTGCTGCTGATCACCGGCACTGCCATCGCCATGGCTTCAAGAATTTTATTCTGTGTGCCTCTGGCGATTTTCAGCGGTGCAACCATAGCCGCCGTGTTGCGGATAAAAGGCCTTACATCAGCTACGCTGCCGGTTACGGTGACGCCTTGCAGTTTAGCCAGTGCGCGAATTTCAGCACTGGGTTCGGCGCCGACAATATACAGTTTGGCATCCGGCAGCTGTGCCAATATCAGCGGCCATGCTGCTGCACAAAACTGCAACATAGCTTGTTGGTTCGGGTAGTAGTCCATGCGGCCGATAAACGAAATACTGTGCGCTTCATAGTCCTGCTTGCCGGCATCAGGGCAAAAGTAGTCTGTGTCGACGCCATTGGGAAACCAGGCAGTGGCGGGCGCTGCTTGATAACTTTGTAAAGTCTCTAACTCGGCTTTGGTGGTACAGGTACTGATGTCGAATTTCGCAGCCAGGTGTTTTTCTGCGCGCAGCATTTTTTGCCCTTCAAGCAAGTAGCCGAGGTTAAGCGGAAAGGGTTTAAATTCGCGATACGCCAGCCACTTTTGTGAGTCCATGTCGCCAAAATCAAGAATTTTCGGAATATGGGTTACATCGGCAACATATTGCGCTACCGATGAGCAGTGGACAAAAATCAGATCGAATTGCTGCTGTGCCAGCAATTGCCGGATATGGGCTGCCAGTTCGCGGCTGTAAAAATAACCCATAGAAGAAGGGGTAAGCAGCGGCAAGCGCATTATCATGCGGGCGAATTGTACTTTTTCGTTTACCACTGCGGCAAAATAATGGCTGCAGTATGCTTTGATGCCTTCTCCTTCTGCGGCTTCTGCGGCCGATCTTGCCAGTGAGGCAACATATACCTGATGGCCCTGTTGGTGAAAATGACGGATCATATTAAACGGCCGTATTTTACCGCCACGCTTGGGAGGAAAAGGAAAACGATGACAAAGGTACAAAATTTTCATGCCGACATCCTGATTGTCTCGCTGATATGCTCAGCGCTGTGTCCATCAATATACAGCTGACACCAAATCTCCAGATTTAGCAAGGCCAGCAAATGATCAGTGTGATCTTCGCGCCCTGCAATATGCTGTGCCAGGGTTTGCTCTATCAGCGGCCAGCTAAGTAAGCCGCGACGTTCAACACATTCACGGTTGATAAACAGCTGTAATAAACCGGCCAGCTCTTGTTTAAGCCAGGCACCCAGCGGTGCACCAAAACCGCGTTTGGGCCGGTCCAGAATTTCCGGCGGCAGCAGATCGCTTAACGCTTCTTTTAACAAGTGCTTCAACCGGCCGTTTTTCATCACCAGCTGCGGCGGTATGGTTACGGCCAGTTGCACGATGTTGTGGTCCAGAAAAGGTACCCGGCATTCTAACGAGGTCGCCATGGTCATTTTATCGGTTAACAGCAATAAATCGTCCGGCAATTGGGTTTGCCGGTCGGTATCAAACATCCGCCATAAACCGTCTGAGGCATTGCTGTTGCGATAGTGCTGTTGTAGCAGGTTGCTGGTGTTGTTATCGCCGGCCAATAACTGCTGACACTGACTTGGGCTGAATACCTGCATATAGCGCAAATAACGCTCATCGTCACTAAGCTCAGCACTTTGCACAAATGCCTTGGCTAAGCGCAGGGTATTTAACCATTTTGAATGCCGGTCGCCGGGTAACTTGCCGGCCAGCGGACTGATCACATTGTGTCTTAACCAGGCCGGTACTTTACGGTACTGCTGCAGGTAATGCTCGCCCTGATAACGGCGGTAACCACCAAACAACTCGTCGCCGCCAACACCGGACAAAATAACGGTGACATCTTGCCGGGCAAACTGCGACACCAACCAGGTGGTGATAAACGCGCTGTCGGCTACCGGTTCGTCCAGATGCCACAGCAGCTTTGGCAATAAACTGACTACGTCCGGCTTCACCACGATTTCGCGATGCTCAGTGCCATACTGCTGTGCAACCGCGCGGGCGTAGGGCAGTTCGTTATAAAACCGCCCGGCACTGCCGGTGTCAAAGCCGATGGCGTAGGTTTTTACCGGTCTGGAGCTGTGGCGCGACATCAACGCTACTATGGCACTGGAGTCGACACCACCGGATAAAAATGCGCCCAGTGGCACATCGCTGACCATTTGCATTTCAACTGAGCGTTCCAACTGCTGCCGGATCTGTTGCACCCAATTTTGCTCGCTGTGCTGTGGTGTCGCGGTAAAATCCGGCTGCCAATATTGCTGTTGTTGTATACCCTGACTATCAATCAACAGATAGCTGGCCACTTCCAGTTTCCGGATGCCTTTGAACATAGAGTAGGGCGCCGGTACATAGCCCAGGTTAAGATATTGCGCTAAGCCTTCAGGACACACTTCTGCCTGAAAGTCCGGCAGCGTCAGCAAGGCTTTACTTTCTGTTGAAAACGCCAGGTAGCCGTTTCTTTCGCCGTAATACAATGGCTTGATGCCCAAACGGTCACGCGCCAGCATTAGCTGTTGTTTGCGGTTATCCCATAGCGCAAAGGCAAACATACCGTTAAGGTGCTGCAAGCAGTCGACACCATATTGCCGGTACAGATGCAGGATCACTTCCACATCTGAGTTGGTTTTAAAATGACAATCGCTTAAACCGGCGCGCAGCTCACGGTAATTATAAATTTCACCGTTGCATACCAGAACCAACTGGCCGTCGTCGCTGCTGATAGGTTGATGGCCGCCGGCTAAATCGATCACCGACAGCCGGCGCATACCCAGGGCAATATTCTCTGCGACATAGATACCGCTATCGTCAGGTCCGCGGTGTGCGGTGATATCGCCCATCATGGTTAGCCACTGCTGCGGAAATTGTTGCGGTCGTTTAAGGGCTACCACGCCATGAATACCACACATAGCTTACCCCATCTGTTGCCGGTAAAAATGCGAGAACATCAGCAAGCTCCAGAGTGCGGAGCTGTGATCGTGCTGACCGCTTTGATGCTGCTGATACAGCTGCTGAATATATGCCTGATTAAACAAACCGGAATCAGCCAGAGCTTCGCTGCACAGCGCTTGTTGCAGAGCCTCGCGCAGTGGCCCCCTGAACCAGGCGGCTACCGGCACGGCAAAGCCCATTTTTTTGCGATACAAAATGTCGTGCGGCAGATGAGGCTCCAGCGCTTGTTTAAAAGCCGCTTTGCCTTGCTGCTGTTGAATATTCATGGCTGACGGGATCCTGCTGGCCCATTCAACGTAGCGATGATCGAGAATAGGCACGCGGACTTCCAATGAATGCGCCATGCTGGCACGGTCGACTTTGGTCAGAATGTCGCCCGGCAGGTAGGTTTTCATATCCAGATATTGCACCAGTTTCAGTGCATCATCGGTGTTAGCCCTGGCGGCATGACGTTGAAATACTTCGGTAGCCTGATAACCGGCCAGCTGTTGTTTTAGCAGCGGTGAGAATAACTGTGCCCGCGCTTGCGGCCGCATTATCGACACCGTATCGCAATAACCGGCCAACGCTGAGTTTGCCAGCGACTGAAAGGTGGTTTTTGCTCTGACAAAGCGCGGTGCCCAGTCCAGTTTCGGATAAATACGCCCCAGCGGGCCAAACAGGTTACGCCGTAACGTTGCCGGCAGCATGGCGCGCATTTTTTCTTCATGTAACTGAAAACGGTAACGGCGATAACCGGCAAACAATTCATCGCCGCCATCACCGGATAAGGCTACGGTAACGTGCTGCCTGGCAAGTTGGCATACTCTGTAAGTTGGAATGGCAGAGCTGTCGGCATAGGGTTCATCGTAAAGCCCGGCCAGTTTGTCCACCAGCGAGAAATCATTGCCGTCAACCAACCCGGTGCGGTGATTAGTATGGTATTGGCTTGCTACCTTATTGGCATAATCGCTTTCATCAAAGCGCTTATCATCAAAACCGATAGAGCAGGTATTAACCGCTTTGTCCTGCTGTAATTGTGCCATCAGCGCCACGATGGCACTGGAGTCTACGCCGCCGGATAAAAAGGCACCCAGTGGTACCTCGGCAATTAAGCGGATATCTACTGCTTCTTTCAGCCGGGGGAGCAGTTGCTCCTGCACCTCTGTGGCGGAAAGCGCCGGTGCTGAAAAGTCGACATCCCAGTACTGTTGTTGCTGTATTGTCTGTGGTTGTCGTTTATCCAGCAATAAATAGTGGCCTGGGTTGAGCTTAAAGGCATTAGCATAAATAGTATTCGGTTCGGCGATATAGCCAAAAGTGAAATACTGCTCGATACCCGGGTAATACAGCGCCTTATTAAATTGCGGGTGAGCGGTGATCACTTTTAATTCTGAGCCGAACAGTAACTTATTGCCCGGTAATAATGCGTAAAACAGCGGTTTAATACCTAAACGGTCGCGGGCAAGAAACAATTGTTGTTTATTGCGATCCCAAATGGCGAACGCAAACATGCCGCGAAAATGCTGAACGCAGTCTACGCCCCATTCTTCCCAGGCATGCACTATGGTCTCGGTGTCACCGTGCGTGGCAAAAACATGGCCTTTGGCGGTCAGTTCGGTGGTGAGTTCGGCAAAGTTATATATTTCACCATTAAACACCACGGCGACATCGCCGGTTTCGTTAAACAAGGGTTGATGGCTGCCGGCGATGTCAATAATAGACAGGCGGCGATGGGCCAACCCCAGTCCGGCTTCATAATGGAAGCCATCCGCATCCGGTCCGCGGTGAGACTGTATGGTATTCATCCTGGTCAGGATGTTGCTGTCAACCTGCTCATTATCCTGCAGGTGTAAAATGCCGGCGATACCGCACATAGTGTTAACCTTCCTCTGGTGTTAAAGCTTTCTGGTACAGCGCCTGATAACGGCTAACCATAGACGTAATACTAAACTGTTGTTCTGCTGCTCTGCGTGCGGCGGATGCTGCTGCAGTCAATTGTGCCGGTTGTTGATAACAATGCAGCATCTGCTGTTTTAGCGCCGGTAGATCGTCCGACGGCACCAACCAGCCATTATCGCCATGACGGATTAAATCCGGATTGCCGCCAACGGCGGTGGCGATTACCGGCAGGCCGCTGGCCATGGCCTCAAGCACGGTATTGGAAATGCCTTCAGCCAATGAGGGTAAAACAAACACTGAGCAGCCTGGCAAAATGGCAGCCACATCATCGCGGTTACCCGGTAACCAGCATTGCTGCGCTAATCCGGCTTGCTGCAGCTGCTGCCACAGTGTTTGGCGATATTCACCCTCGCCAATAATCACCAGCGCGGTAGCGGTTGAGAATTGCTTATTTTCAAGGCAAAGCTCTGTATAGGCGTTAACCAACAACGGATGGTTTTTTACCGGCACCATGCGTCCGACACTGACAAAAATAAGCCGTTGGCCGGTGTGTAAAAAGTCAGGCAGGGCGCTGTCGGCCGCGGCCGGGGTAAACTTGTTTGTGTCGACACCGTTGCAAATTAAATTCAGTTTGGCCGGAGCAACCTTAATGCGTTGTTGCAGGTAGCGCAGATTCTCCTGCGACAGGCTGACATACTGGTGGATCAGCGGTTTAAACAGGCGCTTAAGCCAGATATATTTACGGTTAACTCCGGCTAAATCCTTGATATCCCAGCCATGTTCGCCATGGACCCGGTAAGGTACTGCGGCCAGCATTGCGCTGAATTGGTACTCCAGCGCGGCAATATTGCGGCTGTGGCAGATATCGGGCTTTAAGCGGCGTAATAACCGGTAACAGCGCAGGAATGAACCGATATCATGGCCCGGGTTCTTATTCAGCGTATAAATGGCGACATCGTCATGGCTGATGCGCTGAAAAAAGCCGGCGTCGTAGTCGGTCAGGCAAATAATGCTGTGCCGGAATAACTGCCTGTCTAATTGGTTAATCAGGTTAACCACACCATTTTCCAGCCCGCCGGTGCGAAAACTCCAGACAATATGGCAGATATGCAGCCGCTGTGTGGTATTGCTAACGGCCATGCCGGCAACTTTGACCTCAGCTGTCATGGCCGGCTATCCAGAGCCGTGAGTACGGTATGCTGTGCGTTGATGTTATTAGCTTGTTTTATCAGCGGCAATTGCTGCTGTAACTGCAATTGCAATTGTTGTCTGGCATCGGCCACGTCGCTGACATAATTGATACTAAGCGCATAAAAGCTGCCATGCTGACTGATATGGAATACCTTTCCCAGCGCTTGAGCCACAGTAATAAGATAAGGGTTAGCAGAAAAATAGTCACCACTGCCATACCAATACCACAATAGTTTGCGGCTGCCGTCATTAGCGCGTAAGTCAAACTCCTGCACCTGTAGTTGCTGATCCGCTAAGTCGAGCCATTGTCGTTGCTGGCCGGCCGGTGTCCAGTGTGCGCGCTGGTAAGGCTGGTTGTGCCAGCTTACTAACTTAGCATTATCAACATGTTGATAAAAAGCGCTGTAAAACCAGATGTCTTGCTGATTATGCCGCCATTTGCCGGACAGCGATGCTGAGCTGTCGATAAACTGTGGTTGGTTTATATCGGCCGGTACCGCAGTCAGACCATTTTGCAGTACTTGCAGGTTGTATACCGGGGCTGCGGTCAGCGCCGGCCGCAAATAGCCGGCAGTAAAAGGCAGTGACAGTAACAAAGCTGCCAAAGTGGCATGCAGCAAGGGCGAGCCGGTGCGCACAGTGCTGACTGTTTCCGGCGTGGCGGGAGCCCGATCAGCCCAAAAACTGCCGATATAAAACATCAGAAAAATAATTACGCCGAAAAACAGCCAGCCGTAGATCAGATGGTCAACACCGACAGCATGTTTCATGTCTGTCAGGTGAGCAATTAACACGATACCGAAAGCTCTGATGCCGTTGGCAAGGATTGGCACCAATATCGACGCCAGACAAAAAGCCAGCTGTTTGTACCAGCTACGGTAATTAAGGTAGGCATACAATGTCCCCAGAGCGAAAGACGCTATCAGATAACGTACCCCTGAGCAGGCCTCTGCTACCAGAAATAAGCCGGTTGGCGTGCTTAAATACAAACCTTCGCGGTACACAGGAATATTTGCCAAACGCAGCGCCGCCACAGTGATATCGGCGGTGATTAATTGCATTGGTGCCACCAGAGCATCACCCATTGGCACGGCAAAAATCAGGTAAGCCAGAGGAAAGATTAACAGGCTGAGCAATTGACGACCGCAGCATAACCAAACCAGTATCGGCAGCATCAGTACTACAGCCAATTGCTTTACCACATTGACGTTGACGGCATCGGCAAAAAACCACGCCAGCAATAACATGGACAGCGGCAGGGCTGCAACTAACGAGCTGCTCAGTGCCGTGGCGGCAATATGCCGGCGCTTTTGCCAAATCAGATAAGCGCTGATAGGAAAAATCAGAAAGCCATGGGCAAAGGTGTCGGAGCGTTGCCAGATTTCTACCATTGAGCTTAACGTAGACCAAAAGCAGATTAACCATAGCAGCAACAGCGCTGATAAACCGGCGTAATGATGGTTAACGTATGCTTTGGTTGGCGCATTATCTTGCGGCGTTACAGGCATACCGTTATCCCAGATAGCGTGAAAGTTTAGGCCCCAGCCATTGGCTGGCAGCCAGCGGCAGGTGTTGCCACAGCTTAATAAACAGCTGATACTTAGGGTTATTCGGGCTGATGTCCGGCAAAGCCGCAGCTTTAACCAGGTGGTACTGATAGGGCAACTCTACCGGCTGCATACCCCAGTGTCGCTTGTAATGGTAAGCGCCGGAGTCAAGTTTACTGCGGCCGAAATCATAGCTGTTGCAGGCTTTGTCCATCCGCGCGTGACACATTAATTGGTAATACATGTAGTCATTGCTTTTTAATAGCTTGGCATCGGCGGTGCCGCCGCCGTAGTAAGGCAAGACTTCATTTTTAAAGTAAAAACTTAATACTGATGACACCGCTTTGTGTTGTCGTCTTACTGTGAGGATTTCGGTGTGCTGAGGAAATACCTCACTGATTTTGCGGAAAAAAGCTTTGCTGAATACCGGAGTGCCCAGGTTTCGGACACTTTCGGAATAGGTTTGATAAAAGTCGTCGCTATTGCTGTCCAGAGTGAAATTCAGCGGCTCATTCAACGCCTGGCGGATGACAGCCCGCTGTTTCTTTTTAATATTGGCCAATATTTGCTCCGGTGTGTCGGCCAGAGCTGACGCAAAGCAGGCATGTTGGCTGCGGGTGGTAAAGTTATTCTGCTGCGCGGTTTTATAACGCAACTCCAAATGGTGCACATTAAGGGAAGTGGCCAATTCCACAGCAGCTTGTTCTAAAAAGCGCCTCACATCCGGCTCGCCTAAAGCACCGCCATAGACACAGAATGGGGTAGAGACCAGTGCATCGCCGAATAATAAACTTTTTACTCTGGCCAGCGGCAGCACACCAACTATCCGGTTGTGTTGTGTGGCATAAAGGTAATAACAGCGATGACCGGTAGCGGTAATAACCTGCTGCCAGCCGGATAAATGAAAAAAAGTCGCGTCGTCACAGGCGTTGACAAACTTATCCCATGCCACCGCTTGCTCGTCCATGAGCGACAATGTATTCAATTGATACATTAGCTTCCCTTTAGTTAAACAAAATACGCCTGATAAACTTCCCGTACCGTGCGCCACTGATAATCATGCAGCAGCCGGTCCAGCTTCGCACTCATCCGGTGCAAGTTAGTATAGTGGCGTAAGCGTGATTTTAATGGCGCAGCGTTAAACCGCGGTTGCTGCGGGTCAATTTCCCACGGATGAAAATAAAACATATAAGGAGCCGTGCTTTGCTGTAAGTAGCTGTCGATACATTTTTTACTCAGCCAATAAGGCATAAGCCGGAAGTAACCGCCACCGGCTACCGGCCATTGCTTACCGGCTTTATTTAATACCGGCATCGGGCACTCCCAAATGCCTTCCGGCCTTTTGTAAGGTTGCTGTGGCCAGTCCGGGGTGCCGTATAAATCGTGTACTACCGGGTAGGTGCTTGAACTGTACAGATAACCTGCCTCAGCCAGCGCATCGAAGGCCCATTCGTTACTTTTACCGATGGAAAAGCTGGGTGCCCGGTAGCCGGTAACGGCACTACCGGTAATGTCTTCCAGTAAGGCCTTAGCCCGGCTTATATCTGTGGCAAATTCTGCTGCAGTTTGCACTGAGGCTTTAGCATGATTGTAGCCGTGGCTGGCTACTTCATGGCCAGCGGCATGTATTTTCTGCACCAGTTGCGGATAACGCTCGGCAACCCAGCCCAGAATAAAAAATGTCGCTTTAGCCTGACTGTGGTCAAATTGCTCCAATAGCCTTTCGGTATTGCGTTCCACCCGTTGCGGCAATTTAGCCCAATTGTCTGAAGAGACAGTGGTATCAAATGCCGCTACATGAAAATAATCTTCTACGTCGACTGTCAGGGCATTACTTCTTACTGCGGGTAATGTCATCTGCATTAACGCCCTTTACCAAACAGCACTATTTCCACCGTTCTGATTAAGATCATTAAATCGAGGAACAGGCTGCGGTGCTTGATATAGTACAGGTCAAATTTAAGTTTTTCCTGTGCGTCTTCTGCACTTGAACCATAGGGATATTTAAGTTGAGCCCAACCGGTTAACCCGGGCTTCACATTGTGGCGTTGGTTGTAATAGGGGATATCTTTAACCAATTGGTGGACAAACTCGGGACGCTCCGGACGCGGGCCCACAAAACCCATTTCACCGGCCAGCACATTCATCAATTGTGGCAATTCATCTATACGGTACTTGCGGATAATACGACCAACTCGGGTCACTCTGTCGTCATTGGTAGTCGCCCAGCGTGCACCGTTTTTTTCTGCGTCATGTCGCATACTGCGGAATTTGAGGATATAAAAAGGCTTACCATCAAAACCTACCCGTAATTGGCGGTAAAAAATTGGTGCGCCGGTTTTGCGGCCATCTTCCAGATAAATCATTAACGCGGTAATCAACATAATAGGCCAGGTTACCGTTAACAACAGCACGGCAAGGACCAGGTTAAGTTTATAATCAAGATTGGTTTTAAAACGTTGATTTAAATCGAGGCCGTTGGCGTAGATCACCCAACTGGGGTAAATCAGGTTAACTGCAATCTGGCCGGTTTCCCGCTCAATAAAATCAAGTATCTCGATTACATCAATGCCGCGGGTTTTACACTTAAACAAGTGCTCTACCGGCAGCATATTGCGGCGTTCATCACAGGCAATCACTAACTGATCGATGTTATTTTCAGTGACAAATTGGAACAGATCATTTTGATAATCAAACCGGATTAAACGATGCTCCGGAATAGCGGCGTTTTTGTCACCTTCTATCGGCGTAAAACCGACAATTTCAAAATTACGTTTGTCGACATTACGCCGCATGCGACGCTCGATAATAGACGCCCGCTCACCGGCACCTAAGATTAAGATCCGTCGTCTGCTGATACGGGTAATGTCATGGTAATGAAAAAACGCCCTGAAACAGGACAGCAAAAAGGCGGCAATTGCAGAGGCCATAGCCAGATATACCGTGCCGATATGCAAAGCTGAAAACAGCTGAAACACGATAAATTCGAGCAGAATGGCGTTAAAGGCTAAGGTAATAACAACACGCTTGATTATGCCTTTCTGGCTTTCACGCAGCTTTTGGTCATATAAGCCAACTGAAAGCGCACACAGCATAACAGAGGCTGTAAACAACAAAGCGTTTATCAGGCGGTGATCGAGAGGAACAGGGGAAGAATAAAAACTGTAGATATAACTGGCCAACATACTGGAGAGAGCTAACAGTACTAACTCACCCAAGAGAAAGAGCTTATCTGCAATCGTATTTCGTCCATAACGACTTGCTATACTCATAACGACATCCTTGTGCATCCATTGCGTTTAGGCTGTTGCAGACCTGTATTGCATATCCATCTGCAAAATTTAGCTCAGTAATTATACTATTTCTACGGCAAAACAGAAATTATATTTTCTTTTTTTGCCGCACAAGCGTAAATTTTTAAGTTATATTGTCAGGGCATCAGTAAAAGGACCAGTACTATGATGGCGTCATCTGCGAAAGGATATTGCGGTTTAGCATTGATTTTAAGTCTGTTTTTAGCCGGTTGCTCGGTTAATCCGTTACCGCCGGCAACAGTGCAAAACTCCCTCACTACCTCTGTCGACAATTACCAGTACCTGATAGGTCCGGGTGATTCTGTTTCTATTTTCGTTTGGCGCAACCCGGAATTGTCAGGGGGCTTCATTGTCAGGCCGGATGGCAAAATTACCACTTCGCTGGTTGAGGATGTCCCTGTCAGTGGTAAAACGCCAACGCAGCTGGCGCGGGACATGGAAGCCATATTAAGTAAGTACATTCGTGATCCTGTGGTCACGGTGTCGATGACCGGCTTTGTAGGCCCATACAGCGAGCAGGTCCGCGTTATAGGTGCGGCGTCTAATCCTCAGGCAATAAGTTATCGTGAGTATATGACGTTGCTGGACTTGATGATTGCGGTAGGCGGCTTAACCGAGTTTGCTGACGGCAACGCAGCTAAATTGGTTAGGGTAAAAGACGGTCAGCAAAGGACATTTGATTTACAGCTTGATAATCTTATTCGGGAAGGGGAAATCAGCGCCAATGTTGATATCTTACCGGGCGATATTATCATCATACCGGAAGCATGGTTTTAAATAGCAACAATCAGCAGTAAGGGTTCACTGCGTAGGTTCAGGGAGTGATACATGAGAGAGTTACAACAGGCCATTGAGCAGGTATACACCTATGTACAGGGTGTGTGGTTGCGCCGGCGATATGTAGTGATTACCGCTTGGTTAATTTGTCCGGCCGGTTGGTTTTATGTCTACAATATGCCGCCCACCTTTGAGGCAAACGCCAAGCTGTACGTCGAAACCAGCACCGTGTTGCAACCCTTGTTGCAAGGGCTGGCGCTGCGTACTAACAGCGATGACGAAATAAAGCTGATGGCCAGAACCTTACTAAGCCGGCCGAATTTGGAAAAAATCGCCCGTGCCACTGATTTGGATATTCAGGCAAAAGACGACAAAGCCTTTGAGGCTTTAATTGACGGCTTACAAAGCCAAATTAAGATATCGGCATCCGGTCGCGAAAATATTTACGTTATTTCCTACAGTAATCCGCAGCCGCAAATGGCGCTAAAGGTGGTGCAGGAAACGTTAAATAACTTTGTTGAGGGCCAGCTTGGTTCAAGCCGCGCTGACTCACAAACGGCGGAGCGCTTTCTTAACAACCAGATTGCTGATTATGAACGGCGCCTGATGGAGGCCGAAATTCGTTTATCGGACTTTAAAAAGCAACGCATGAACATGCTGCCCGGCAATCAAAGTGATTATTACAGTCAAATCAGCAGTGAAAAAAGCCGGCTGGAGGAAGCCAGACTGGCATTGCGCGAGTTGGAAACAAGATTAAGCTCAGCCAAAAGTCAGTTAGCCGGCGAAGAGCCGGTGTTTGGTGTTATGCCTTTTACCGGCAGCGCTAACCGCCCCGCAACTCAGTTTGACGAGCGTATTAAAAATCTGCAGTCACAACTGGACAACTTGTTAATCCGTTATACCGAGTTTCATCCGGATGTACTGGAGACCAAACGTCTGTTGGCACAACTGGAAACTGACCGTGATGCAGAACTGGAAACTCTGGCGCAGATCTCTTCTGAGAACCCGGGACAGAATGTCAATCTTAATCAGAATGCGGTGTATCAGGAACTGCGGATCAGTGTCTCCAGGCTGGAAACGGAAGTAGCGTCAACCAAGGTGCGGGTCAAGGCATATGAAGATAATGTCGTTGAATTAGAAAGTAAGCTCAACTTAATTCCGGAGATAGAAGCCGAATTTACCGGGTTGAATCGCGACTACGATATTACTAAATCCAAATATGAAGCTTTGCTGTCCCGACGAGAGTCTGCAGAGTTATCCCGCAGAGCCGACGCCTCTGAGCAGGATGTGCAGTTTAATGTAATTGAACCGCCCAGAGTGCCGCTTACGCCGTCAGGGCCTAACCGCGGCTTGTTTTATACGCTGGTGCTGTTTGTTGGTATTGCGCTGGGGATATGTTTAGCATTTTTACGTAGTTTAATATCGCCGGTGTTAACCCGGGCCTCGCAGTTGCAAAGCATCACCGATTTTCCGGTGTTTGGTGTGGTATCACACACGGATAAATACACCATCTTAAAACAGGTCAGAATGCATTTTGTTTATTTTGCCATGCTCAGTGGTGGCTTGTTGCTCTGTTATATTGCTTTGTTAAGTAACGAAGTGTTGTTTGGTCGTTCGGCTGAGTTGTTATTGAGGGTTATCCGGTGAGTATTATTGAAAAAGCCATTAACAAACAAGTACAGCAGTCGGACAGTAAACCGTTAAGCACTGTTGAACGCGCCCAGCAACGGCCACAGCCGGACATCGCTGTTGAAGCCGCTGAACCACTTGCAGCCGCATCTGCAACTGAAACGGCTGAGCCGGCGCAGTATAAAGCCTCTATTGAGCTGAATTTGTCCGAGCTTGAGAAAAAGAACTTTGTGTCATTGTCCAGTGAACGTCGTTTAATTAACGAAGAATACCGCGTTATTAAACGCAAACTGATCAACAACGCTTTTGGCGCATTAAGCAGCACATTAAAACATCCTAATCTTATTCTGGTCACCAGCTCCAGGCCCGGTGAAGGTAAAACTTTTTCGGCTATTAATCTGGCATTGAGTATAGCGCTGGAGCAAGACAAAACTGTGTTGTTGGTTGACAGTGATGTATTGCGGCCAAGCGTATCGAAAAGCCTGAACATAAAATACGATATTGGTTTAACCGATTATTTGCTGTCAGATGAGATCCTGGTCTCTGATATTATGCTCAGCACTAATGTTGAGCGGTTGAAAATTATTACCGCCGGCCGGCCACACCATTTGTCTACGGAGCTACTGGCCAGTGAGCGCATGCTGATGTTGGCTAACGAATTTGCCTCGCGTTACCCGGACCGCATCGTTATCTTCGACGCACCGCCGTTACTCGGTGTAAATGAAACCGCAGTTATGGCGTCTATGTGCGGCCAGGCAGTTGTGGTACTGGAAGAGAACCGGACTAAAATCGCTGAAATTGAACAGGCGGTAACATTACTGCCCAAAGATATCGCTACCGGTTTTCTGATTAATAAAGCACACCGCAACCAGGGTAAAGGTTATGGTTATGGCTACTATTACGGTGCGGGTTAGGGTGGTGAAACAACGTTTTGTCACCAGCGCTATGCTTGCAGGCATTATTGCTGTGCCGATGATTGCTGCATCGGCTATGGCGGCAGACGTAAAGATAACACCTGAACTGGAATTCGGTTCTTATGCCTATTGGTTGCGGGATAACGAGCAATCAGCCGGACTGGACAAAGGCCTGGCGGCATTGGTTACGCCTTCGCTGAATGTCGGCGTGACCGGTAATAACCTGTCCTCATCGTTTTATCTGCAAAATGAAGCGGTATGGTATAAAGATGAACAACGTTCACACAAAAGCCTGACGGAATACAGCTGGCGCAATCTGGCGACGGCGTATGACAAGCGACTTAGCTTCGGTTTAAATGCCGCCGGCAATCACCGGGTGCGCAACTCGCAAAACGGTGTGTTTTCAGACATTATTACCGGCTCTGAAAATTTATCAAAAACAACCAGTTATGGTGCAAATCTCGGTTTTACGACTTTAAGAACGGCAGATGTCAATGCACAGTTAGACTTGTCGTACCGGACGTTGCGCTCTGAGGCTCCCGAGGTTGATGATGGCTCAGGCGATTTTGACAATGACTCTTACACAACGACATTGGCGTTGGGTAGCGCAAAACGTCAATCTACCTTGTTCTGGCAGTTTAACGGCAGTTATCGTAAAACTGAGCGCGATGCCAGAGGAGACTTTGTCAGTAAAAATGCCAATGGCAGTGGTGGTGTGCCTTTGGCGCCGGGCTTATCATTGATTGGTCGTGGTAGTTATGAGCAGAATGACAATACCAGTAATTTTAACAATGAGTTTCGCTCTTATGGTGCAGGGTTAGAATATCAGTTTGGCAGAGCATCACGCATTAACGTGACGCAAAACCGCTATACCACTGGTAATAACGATGCCTCTCAAGCCGATACCAGTGGTACTTATGTTGGCACCGAGATTTTTCTGGCTCCCAGCCGGCGTACTACCTTGTCGTACAATTTAGACCGGCGTTATTTTGGCCGTACAGCGAATTTGCAGGCAAGCTACAATATGCGCTTTGTATCGGTCAGGCTGGCATTGACAGACTCGGTACAAACCTTATCGTCATTAGATGAGGTATTTGAAGATTTGGGTATTTTTGTCTGTCCTGACGGTAGTACACAAATTAGTGAGTGTTTCCGGCCACCTACAAATAATTATCAGCTGGGTACCGGTGAGTCTTTTCGCCAATTGTTTGATGTCGAACTTGAGCTTAGCGAACAGATTATTCAACGCCGCTCTGCTGCGCTGACAGTAGGTTACAGTAAAAATCGACTGACTTTAAGTGCGCTGGCCAGCAGGAGCGAGGATGAATACGTAGAGTCGGCCAGGCTTAACGAACGCGATACCTTGTCGATGCAGGCATCCTGGCAGCTTTCGTCCCATATGCGGTTATTGTTGAACGGCCGTTATTATGAGGTTGATTACAGTGCTGAACAGCGCAGAGATTCCAACAGTTCACTGGAGCTTGGTGTCAACCGTGAGCTGAACGGCAATGCAAATGTCAGTGCCAGTGTGCGGCGACTTACACGTGAATCGACAGTAGATAGCTTTGATGTTGAAGAAAACCGTGTTTGGTTAACTTACAGCCACAAGTTTTGAGTTTACCCGGCTTCGGGCACTGTTAATTATCTTTACCATCACGGTTACTCAGTAGCTGCTGTTGTCTTTTCAGTAATGCATCCAACTCTTTTGCCATCTTTATTTTTTGCTCCAGTTCGCTGTCCAGCATTTGCGACAGCTCGGCACGCAGATTCTGCGTTGTTTGTACTGGCAAAGCCGGGGCGGAAGTGGCAGCGGCGCCGGCAGTCTGATTGGCAATTTCCTGCGATATTTCTTCCAGTACAGTGTTGACGTTGTCGGCGCTTATTACGGCACACTCTTCAAGATAACCAAACAACAGGATCCGGTCCATAATGGTATTTATTTTACGCGGAATACCGCGACTTTGCTGTTGGATCAGCTCGTAGCAGCCGTCTTGCAGCAGCTGCAGATCACCGCCGGCCTGATGCAGGCGATAGCGGATATAAGATTTGGTATCGTCTAACTGAAACGCGGATAAATTAGATGAGGCAATAATGCGTTGGCGGAATTGTTCCATATCCGGCGCTTGTATGATGGCATTGAGTTCGTTTTGTCCAAGCAAGAAACTTTGCAGCAACGGTTTGCCGTTTAACTGAAAGTTAGACAGCATACGCAGCTCTTCTATTGACGCCAGTGGCAGGTTTTGCGCTTCATCGACCAGTAACAGGGCTCTGCGGTGTTGGGCGTGCAAACGTTTCAGATAGCTGTATATCGCATCGAGGTAACTGGCTTTGCTATGGTCTGTTACTACCAGATTAAAGCAGGAAGCAATCATTCGGATCAGATCATCCGGCTCCAGTTTAGAGGTGACGATTTGCTTGGCAATGATCTCATCCTGGTTTAGCTGGCTCAGTAACTGATTGGCGATAGTGGTTTTACCGGTACCGACATCACCGGTAATAACAATAAAACCTTCGCCCTGAGACAGGCCATACTGCAGATAGGCGAGGGCACGTTTATGTAGCTTACTGGCATAGAACCATTGATGGTTTGGTGTAAGCTGAAAAGGTCGTTCCCTGAACCCGTAGTACTTTTCGTACATAATATCTCATCCTGTTGTGATACCGGTTTGACACTTGCTCTAACCCTGAGGTTGTAACCAGTTTATACAAAAACAACCCGGAACACGATGCCGGCTGGCAACGCAAAGAATAGTTTTTTTAATTTTGCTACCGGTCAGGGGTTACAGCAGTAGGTTTTTTTTCCGCTAAGCCGTTATATAACCAGTCTTTTTCAGCATTTTTTGCTGATAAATTCAGCATCACGCCTAAAAAATGGCCGAACAGATCGGCTGGCAGAAAAAACTGTTGACACATTTTCGGTGGCACCCTAGAATGCGCCCCGTGTTCAGCGCTAACGCAAGTTAGTGAAAAGCACAAAAGTGTGGGGCTATAGCTCAGCTGGGAGAGCGCTTGCATGGCATGCAAGAGGTCAGCGGTTCGATCCCGCTTAGCTCCACCAAGATTTTTAGTGCGTCCCCTTCGTCTAGAGGCCTAGGACACCGCCCTTTCACGGCGGTACCAGGGGTTCGAATCCCCTAGGGGACGCCAATATATCTGTACTTTTTAAAATGAATGTCTGTGCGTCCCCTTCGTCTAGAGGCCTAGGACACCGCCCTGTCACGGCGGTAACAGGGGTTCGAATCCCCTAGGGGACGCCAATAAATCTGTACTTTTTAAAATGAATGTCTTTGCGTCCCCTTCGTCTAGAGGCCTAGGACACCGCCCTGTCACGGCGGTAACAGGGGTTCGAATCCCCTAGGGGACGCCAATAAATCTGTACTTTTTAAAATGAATGTCTGTGCGTCCCCTTCGTCTAGAGGCCTAGGACACCGCCCTGTCACGGCGGTAACAGGGGTTCGAATCCCCTAGGGGACGCCAATAAATCTGTACTTTTTAAAATGAATGTCTGTGCGTCCCCTTCGTCTAGAGGCCTAGGACACCGCCCTGTCACGGCGGTAACAGGGGTTCGAATCCCCTAGGGGACGCCACTTCATCATTTATGCTGCATCTGTTTCTGTGTCCCCTTCGTCTAGAGGCCCAGGACACCGCCCTTTCACGGCGGTAACAGGGGTTCGAATCCCCTAGGGGACGCCACTTCATCATTTATGCTGCTTCTGTTTCTGTGTCCCCTTCGTCTAGAGGCCCAGGTCACCGCCCTTTCTCGGCGGTAACAGGGGTTCGAATCCCCTAGGGGACGCCACTTCGCTTTACTTTATCTACTACAACTACACATTTGTTAACACACTCATCCTTGAGTGTTTTGCTGTTGCGTTGCAAAATCTTCTAACAGTTTTCCGACAAACTCGCTGATTAGCGGCTGTGCTTCGCTATTCGGATGTATGCCGTCCGCCAGCATCAGTTCGCTGTTCACTGCGATATCGTCCATAAAAAATGGCCACAGGGTTATTTGGTGCTGTTCTGCCAGTTGCGGATAGATATCACTGAATTGTTGGCCATAACGTGGTCCATAGTTCGGTGGGATACGTATTTGCATCAGTACCGGTGTGGCATTATATTGCTTAACTAAGGTAATGATTTCGCTCAGGTTGGCTTGTACAGATTTAACCGTGAAGCCTCTGAGTCCGTCGTTGCCGCCCAGTTCTATCAATACCGCATCCGGCTTGTGTTGGCGCAGTAATTCCGGTAGCCTGGCTAAACCGCCGGCTGTGGTTTCACCACTGATACTGGCGTTGACAAGTTGCCATTGTTGCTGCTGCTGTTGTAATAAATGTGGCCAACCCTGATGTTGTTGCATGCCGTAGGCTGCGCTTAAGCTGTCGCCGAGAATAAGCAGCTTTTGAGCAACAGCAGCCTGACTGAACAATCCAATTAACAGAAGTAAGATAATACGCATGATAAAAGCACCTGAAGTTCATATAAAAGCGACTAAGCTGGCTAAGAGTGTCAAAGTCACTGATGGTTCCTTAACTATCCTGCATGATATCAGCCTGACGATCAATCGTGGTGAGTCCGTTGCGATAGTGGGGGCGTCAGGCTCTGGTAAGTCTACATTGCTCAGCCTGCTGGCCGGGTTAGATATACCAACGTCCGGTGAAGTCTATCTGGCCGGCAAAGCACTACACAATTTAACGGAAGATCAGCGTGCGGCGATCAGAGCCAGTGATGTTGGTTTTGTATTTCAGTCTTTTTTGCTGTTACCCGGTTTAACGGCGTTAGAAAACGTAACCCTGCCGGCAGAATTGGCTGCAGATAAGCAGGCTAAACAGCGCGGTCTGGCGTTGCTGCAGCAAGTTGGCCTGGCAGAGCGGGCTGATTTTTATCCGGCACAGTTGTCCGGTGGTGAACAGCAACGCGTTGCCATTGCCAGAGCCTTTATTACCAGCCCTGCAGTGTTGTTTGCGGATGAGCCTTCCGCCAACCTGGATGCGGCCACCGGTCAAAAAATAGAAGATTTATTATTTAAATTAAACAGCGATCAGGGCACAACGCTTATTCTGGTTACGCACAATAACGATCTGGCAGCACGGTGTCAGCGTCAGCTACGCATGCAAGCAGGACGTTTTGTCAGCGACGACGTAAAGGATATGGCTGATGTGGGCTAGTATTGCATGGCGCTTGTTCTGGCGCGAGTTAAGCCGCGGTGAGCTGTGGGTTATCGCTTTTGCTCTGTTTTTGGCAGTCGGCTCAGTGGTCAGCTTAAGCGGCATTACAGAAGGCGTAAAAAGCGCACTAATGCAGCGCAGCGCCCAATTTAATGCCGCCGATAAAGTATTGCGCTCCAGTCAGCCGTTTGACCCTGCAGTGATTGAGCTTGCACAGCAAAGTGGCCTGAATACCGCACAACAAATGCAGTTCGATTCTATGTTGTTTGCCGGCGACGTTATGCAACTGGCGACGATAAAAGCAGTTAGCGACAGCTATCCGTTGCGTGGCAGTTTGCAGTTAAAGCGCTCCGCTAATCCGGCAACAGGTGACGATGTACAACCGGAACCCGGCCAGTTGTATTTTGAGGCGCGGTTATTTGATCTGCTTAATATCGGCGTGGGTGATACCGTTGAGCTTGGTGTCGCACGTTTTATCGTGGCCGGGGTCATTGTCAATGAGCCGGATGCACCCTTAAGTGTGTTTGGCGGCGCGCCTAGGGTAATCATGCATTTGGCTGATGTTGCCGCCACACAAATTGTGCAGCCGGGCAGCCGTATTGGCTACCGGTATTTGTTCGCCGGCAATAATGCTGCGCTGGATAGCTTTGAACAGCAAATGAACTCCCAGCTTACAGTGCATCAGCGTTGGCAGGATATGGACAGAGAGTCGGCTATCGGTGGTGCTTTAGAGCGCGCTGAGCGCTTTTTACTGTTAGCCGGCTTGCTTGGCATAGTGTTGGCAGCTTGTGCGGCTGCTGTAGCGGCCGGACGTTATAGCCAGCGACACACTCAGGCTGTGGCCATTATCAAAGCACTGGGCGCCACCAGGGCGCAAATCCGGTTAATTTACGGCAGTCACTTATTGCTGGTGGTGCTGTTCAGCTTATTGTGTGGTGCGCTTGCCGGACAATTAGCTATCGAGGCGGTGCATTGGGGCATTGGTTTTTATTTTGCCGATTACCGCGCAGATTTCAGCTGGCGGCCGTTATGGCTTGGCTGTTTAACCTGTTTTGTTTGTGCATTATTATTTGCCGCCAGGCCAATGTGGCGGTTGGCAAATACGGCTGCCATCGAAGTATTAAAACAGCCGGCGGTTAATCTGCCACTGGATAAGCTGCAGCTGCTGTTTGGCAGTCTGGCGATTTGGGGCCTGATGTGGTTGTTCAGTGGTGAACTGGTACTGAGTATCGGCCTGTTTTTACTCTGCGCTGCATTTGCAGGTATATTGTTAGCCGGGGCAGCTTTGCTGGTGCGGTTTGCCAAACCGGTAGCGGCCGGACAAAGCAGCGCCAGGCGCCTTGCGCTGGCAAATTTACGCCGCCGGCTGTGGGCGAACAGTTTTCAACTTATCACTTTCAGCCTCGCTATTTTTCTGGCCTTGTTGCTGTATTTTTTACGGGCAGAGCTTATCGGTCAGTGGCAACGACAAATTCCGCCTGGCTCACCTAACCAGTTCCTGGTTAATATCACAGAACAACAGCGTACGGTGTTGCAGGACTTTGCAGCCGCGAATAATCTGCAGTTGGGCCGCTACTATCCGGTGGTGCGCGGCAGATTAACTGCCATTAATGATGAGCAGCTGTTACAGGAGGCGACGAAGGAAGACCGCACAGAGCAACGTGTAGGCGTCGGCCGTGAGTTAAATTTAACCTGGTTGTCAGAGCTACCGGACAATAACCAGGTAACGGCCGGAAATTGGCTTAACACTGATAAGGCTCAGGTGTCGGTTGAAGAAGAAATTGCTCAGCGGCTGGATGTAAAGTTAGGCGATACCCTTGCATTTTCAATTGGTGGCCAGCAGCTCAGTGCCACAGTCAGCAGCATTCGCAAAGTAGACTGGAACAGCCTGCAGCCTAATTTTTATATGATTTTAAGCCCGGATCTGTTGGCAGAGTTTCCTGCTACTTATATTACAGCGTTTTACCTTGAGCCAGAGCGCACTATGCTGTTAAATCAGTTGGCACGTCTGATGCCAACGGTAAGCGTGATCAGCGTAGATAATATTATTAATCAGGTAAACGATATTATTGCCCAGGTTACCATAGCGCTGAGTTTTATTTTGCTGATCATTTGTCTTGCAGCAGGCCTGGTGTTGGTAGCCCAGGTACAGGCAACTCTGGAGCAACGTGAGCAGGAGCTGGCAATATTACGTACGTTGGGCGCGCAGTATCCGTTTTTGCGCAATGCCTTGCTGCTGGAGTTTACCTTGCTGGGGGCTATGGCCGGCCTGTTTGCAACCATTTTGGCCGAAGCCATGCTGTTGATCGTACAGCAGCGGGTATTTGAGCTGCCGTTTCAATTGCACTACAACCTGTGGTGGATGGGGCCGGTAATGGGGATGGTATTGGTTACGGCTTTAGGTTGGTGGCAACTACGCCGTTTATTACAGATCCCTGGTGCACAACTGATGCGTAAAGTGCTGCAGGGCTAGTGTGCCTGCAGCGCTCTGAGTGCCGGTTCCAGTTCAGAAAATTGAAACTCGAAACCGGCTTTGATTAAATTAGCCGGAATAACACGTTGGCCGGTTAGCAGTAAATCGGCCATTTCACCGAACATCAAACGCAGCACAAATGCCGGCATTGGCAACAATGCCGGGCGGTGCAGCACTTTGGCCAGAGTTTGACTAAACTGCGCATTAGTCACCGGCTGCGGTGCGGTGGCATTAAAAGCGCCATGCAGGGTAGGGTGTTGCAGTAAAAAATCGGTCAGGCGCAGCATATCGTTAATATGGATCCACGACATAAACTGCTGACCGGAGCCTATTCTGCCGCCTAATCCGGCTTTAAAAGGTGGCAACATTTTTTGCAGCGCACCACCGTTATTGGCCAATACGATACCGGTGCGTAACAGGCAAACCCGCGTAGAGGGGCCGGCAGCTGCTAATGCCAGTTCTTCCCAGTGCTGGCATAAATGCTGTGAGAATTCAGCATGGAAATGGCTGAAATCTTCATTTATCAGCTGGCTTTGCTGCCGGCCGTAAATACCGATAGCAGAGCCGCTGAGCAGCACCTTAGGCGGTGTTTGTGCCGCTTTTATTGCCTCAACCAATTGCTGTGTAATATGCCAGCGGCTATCGCACAGTACTTGTTTTTGTGCGTCAGACCAGCGTTTACCAACTATCGGTTCGCCAGCCAGATTTACCACCGCATCAAGCGTATTAAAATCTACCTCAGACAACGAGGTAACAGCTTGCGCGCGCTCAGAAAACTGGCTTTGTACCTTCGCTGCTGAACGCGACAATACGATAAGTTCATGCCGATCATGCCATTGATTTACCAATGCCGAACCAATCAGGCCGGTACCACCGGTCAGTAAAATCTTCATAATGAATTACCGTTAGCTAAATACACAACGCACAGACATATGAGTATAGAGGCTATTTGTTTACCGACAGCGTCATTGATACTGAGTCAGCAAAACGCAACGCATGTGGTTTATCTATTTCTACTTCGGCATAGCGCACTGATGCATGTTCTGAGGCAATAGCTAACACATCAGAGGTCATTTTCTCCAACAGCGAAAAGCGCTGATGCTCGACCAGGGCAATAATTTTTTTGGTAATAGTGCGATAGTTCAGCGCGTTATCCATGTTGTCAGTGTTAGCGGCATCCGCGGCACTGTAGTGAATTATAGCGTTGATAATGACATCTTGTTTGTTGTTAATTTCATCGTCTTTAATGCCGATAAAAGTACGTAAACGCAGATTTTTAATTTTTATTACTGCCGGGTTTTTTAATTCCATTAAGACAATTCCGCAAAAGTTAACATTCAGAGCAAAGGTTACGTCAGTATGTAGCAGTCCGATCAATCATTATGGCTGCTACTATGACGTGGCGGTGATCAGAACAGCAAGGTAAAGCGTGCACCGCCCAGGTCACTGTCGTCGAGTTTAAGTTGGCCGGAGTACGATTGCACCAGCTCAGCCACTATGGCTAAGCCAACGCCATGGCCTTCGTGGTAAGTATCAAGCCGTGCACCACGTTCAAACAACTTTAAGCGTTGCCCCTGTGGCACGCCGGGACCGTCGTCTTCTATACACAACATCAGTTCGCTGTGCTTAATTACGGTTACTTTTACATTATGCCGGCAAGCTTTGCAGGCGTTATCCAGCAGATTACCGAGAATTTCCATTAAATCGGTTTCATCGCCGCGAAATACGCAGTTTTCGCTGCACTCTATGTTGATAGCAACATTTTTGTCGCGATAGATTTTGCTCAGTGCAGATACCAGTTTATCAAGCAATGGCTTGATATTGATTTGTTTTTTCCACACATCCTGGCCGGAACTCGCCGCGCGTTTTAACTGATGCTCGATCATTGATGTTATACGGTCTAACTGCTCTTTAAGCTCCGGCTGTTGGCTTAGTGCCGAGGTTTGCAATACAGCAACCGGTGTTTTCAGCGCATGGGCCAGATCGCTTAAGTGGTGGCGATAACGCTGCTTTTGCCGGTTCTGGTTAGCCAGCAGCAAGTTTAAGTCTTCTTTGATAATGGCTAATTCTGCCGGATAACGGCCGCTTAATTGTTCCTGGCTGCCATTTTCGACACGGCGGATCTCATGGTCGAGTTTTGACAATGGCTTGGTTGTCCAATAATAAGCCAGCAGCATCAGCAGCAACAGCATCAGGCCAATACCGATAAACCATTGCAGTAACGTGGCCCGAAAAGCCAGTTGCGGCGCCTGTAAGCGCTCATTGGTCTGCACTACATGCACAGTAAGTGGCCGCGTGTAGTCTTCAGCGTCAAATAACAATGCAATAGATAATACCCAAAAATCGCCTCCGGGCTGGTGTAGTGCCCGAAACAGATGCTCGCCCTGTGGTAATGCGGTGACAGGTGGAGTAAATTTTTGATTCAAAGAAGAATCTGATTGCCACACCAGATCCTGCTGATGCGTAATATAAGCACTGAGGCCTGAATCGGGTCGGTAGAAATCGGGCGCCAGTGCGTTGTTAAGTAACTCTACTTTGTCAGCAGATACATTTAACTCAGACAAAATAGCATACATATGTACTTCCAGTTTCTGCTCTGCGCTTGTCAGCAACTGGGTGTAGAAAGCTCTGTCGATAGCAACAAAAGAGCTGGGCAGCAGCAACAGCATTAAAAAAACACTAATTAGCAGTTGCCGCAGCTTTAGCGATAGCGACATATCAGGCGACTGTCAGCGTAAAGCGGTAACCCCGGCCTCTGAGCGTTTCAATCGGTTTGATATCGCCGTCCGGGTCCAGCTTTTTACGTAAACGCAGTACAAAGACTTCTATTACATTACTGTCCAGATCAAAATCCTGGTCGTAAATGTGCTCGGTCAGCTCGGTTTTGGAGATTACTTTATTAGGGTTCAACATAAAGTACTCCAGTACTTTATATTCATAGGCCGTTAAACTTACCTCGTTGTCACCTTGCCATACCTGCTGCGTGCGGCTGTTAAGGGCAATAGGGCCGGCAGAGAGCGTTGGCTCCGGTTGGCCGGCGGCACGACGAATTAACGCATTACAACGTGCCAGCAGCTCTTCTGTATGGAATGGTTTGGTCAGGTAATCATCGGCTCCGGCGTCCAGGCCTTCTACTTTCTCCTGCCAGCTGCCACGGGCTGTCAGCACTATAATCGGCGTTTTCAGCGCTTTTTGTCTGGCGTTACGAATTAAGGTTAAGCCATCCATTTTGGGCAGACCTATATCGATAATGGCTAAATCGTACGGGTATTCTGACAGCTTAAACCAACCGTCATCGCCGTCAACAGCAACATCGACACTAAAGTTCTGCTGCTGTAACTGTTCTTTAATTTGCTGGGCCAGTAAATTTTCATCTTCAACAACAAGTAAACGCATTAATTTCCATCCCTTTGCACACGGCCTGACTGGCCATCAACTAACACTGTAACTACGCGGCCATCTGCCTGCAGCACTCTGATGCGGTAACGCTGTTGTTCAGTTTGTACTTTAACAATCTTGCCGGGGTAACGCTGTTGCGCCAACGCGGCCGCTTGTTCTCTGCTGATCTGTGCTTTGTCGGTAACGTCTTTTGCATCCGACACCGCACTGAACAGGAGTGCTGTTGCTAACAGTAGTACCCTTGTAGCTGGCATTGTTCTCTCCATATGATATCAGCGGTACTTTACCGAACTATTAATTCAGCAGCAATCATTCGTCATGACACTTTTCAAACTAACGTCAGTGTAATTCAGAGTAACGCTTTTTATTGTATTGCCAGAGGGTAGTGCGCTCAGACTTAATTAGCGCTGAATAGCCAACAATAAAGATAAATAAAAAGTTAAATAAAATTTGCATATGTAAATATATTGGCTAATTTAAATAAGTTGGCGATCAAAACTCTCCGCTGCTGATTGTGTGGTTTGCTATTTGGTGCAGCGCCAACCCGATACAGTCAGGCAGTAGTCAAGGCAGTCATCAGCAACCGGAGGCAACACTTTAAGGATGATAAAATGAAAAATATATGTTTTGCACTGGGCATGACAGCACTGACATTAATGGCAAACCAATGTTTAGCCGATACCAAACCAGCAATGGAAATCAGTAAAACAGCGGCTGCGGCAAACAGCATGCAAAAAGTGTCGTTGAACAGTGCGACATTGGAGCAGTTGGATGCAATTCCGGGACTGGGGCAGAAAAAAGCCCAGGCAGTACTGGATTACATTGCAGAAAACGGCCCTATTAAAGATCAGGCGCAATTAACAAAGGTTAAAGGCATTGGCGAAAAACTGGCGGCTAAAATCAGCCCGTATTTAAGTTTTAACTAATCCGCCATTTGCGTTTCAAATGCCAGTGATAATTTGCTTAATGAAGCCCCCGGATTAATCTCCCAGGGCTTTCATTTGTTCATTAGCCCACTGCACTGCAGTATGATAGGCATCCGGTACTTTGTCGGTTGGCAGTTTTAAGTCATTTATCGCCTGGCTGGATTCCTGCCAGCGGGCAGCTTCATAAAACTGGATCAACGTAATGTAGTCGGCCAGCAAACCTTTCTTTTCAACTAAAGCTTCTTTAATCTCTTTTGCCAGTGGCAGCTTGTCCATTACAACATCGATGGGCTCATCTAAAATGGCATCCATCAATGACATTAGTCCGGTAAGAAATGCTTTAGCGGTATCAACTTTACCATGTAAACCGGCAATACCCTCGGCAAAGCGGGCGCGGGTCATAGACATCCGCATTAATTCTGCCGGCTTGTCGCTGCTGATTTGGGCGGTAAACAGCAAGGATAAAAACCGTTTCAGTTCACTTTGCCCAAGCACAACCAGCGCTTGTTTAATAGTTTCAATTTCAGCACGGCGCTTAAACACGGTTGAGTTGCTGTAGCGCAGTAACTTATATGATAAATGCACGTCACGTTCAAATACCTTGGTTATTTTAGCAAGGTCCATGTCGGCTTTAGATGTTTCATACAATAACTCGGCCAGTGTCATTTGTGCCGGTGACAATGATTTACTTTGCATCATTTCCGGCTTGGAAAAAAAGTAACCCTGGAAATAGCTGAACCCCAGCTCCATCGCCGTTTGAAACTCTTCGTTGGTTTCCACCTTTTCAGCCAGCAGTTTAATGTGCGTGAACGGCGCTACCGCTGCTTTTATTTCATTGATGGTGTCGATAGAGGTAGAGCGGAAATCTACTTTGATAATATCAATAAAAGGGTAAAAGTGGCGCCACACCGGCTGGTGGATATAGTCGTCCAGCGCCAGAGTATATCCCAGTTCTTTCAGGTGCTGGCATTCAGCTAACAGGCGCTTACCGGGCTGGACGGTTTCTAAAATCTCTATAACCACCTGCTCTTTGGGTAGCATGCCGGGGTATTTTTTCAACAGGGTGTCGAGAGTAAAATTAATAAAGCCGGGTTTGTCGCCAAGAAAATCGTCCAGACCAAAATTAAACTGGCTGCCCTCTATCATGCGCGACGTTGCTTCGTTGCCGTCTATTTCCGGAAATGCATTTTGCAAGCCATCACGAAACAGTAACTCATAAGCATACAGCTGTTTGTTGCGGTCAAGGATCGGTTGGCGAGCGGCATAAAAATACATAGATGTTCTATCCAAAATGAACACTGAAATACTAATTTAGCAAACAAGCTGAAATATGGGGCACAACTTTTTCTTTTTATTTCAGCTTGTTTACGCCTAACCGGCCGGAACTACGCTTGCTTTAACTTGTGCAGCATCTGTTCAAACATCTGCTGCACCTCTGTTGCCGGTGCGCGTCCCATTTTGCTTACCAACACTATAGCAAGGGTGCTGATAATAACGCCGGGTACAATTTCATACACTACACTGCTTAACTTAGCACCATTTTCCAGTACCGGAGCGTAAATCCAGAATAATACTGTAGCAGCACCACTAACAATACCACTGAGTGCGCCGGCAAAGGTCATGCGTCGCCAATACAGGCTCAGCACAACTAATGGCCCGAAAGCTGCGCCAAAACCCGCCCAGGCATTGCTAACCAGTGTCAGGATCGAGCTATCTCTGTCATACGCCAGAGCAATGGCAACCAATGCAACCAGTAACACAGATAAACGTCCGACAAATACCAGCTCACTTTGGCTGGCATCACGTTTAACGAAGGTTTTATAAAAATCCTCAGTTAACGAGCTTGATGTCACCAGTAATTGTGAAGAGATGGTACTCATAATAGCGGCCAAAATAGCGGCTAACAAAAATCCGGATATCAGCGGATGGAATAAAAATTGTGAAAACACGATAAAAATCGTTTCCGGGTCACTTAAGGTCATTTTGGTATTGGCGACATAAGCAATACCTACCAGGCCTGTGGTAACAGCGCCTAACAGCGTAATAAACATCCAGCTGATGCCGATACGGCGCGCTGTTTTGATATCTTTTACACTACGAATTGCCATAAAACGCACGATAATATGCGGTTGACCAAAATAACCAAAGCCCCACGACAATAGAGAAATAATACCAAGCACTGTCAGCGCCGACGCGTCTTTTGCATCAGTAAATGGGTCTAAATACATCGGATCGATATTGTTAACCTGAGTCATTACTGCACTGATACCGCCTAAGTGGTCCAGCGCCACCACCGGAACCAACACCAGTGAAACAAACATAATACAGCCCTGGACAAAGTCGGTAATGCTAACGGCAAGAAAGCCGCCAAACAGTGTATAGGCTACTACCACACCGGCTGTGACATAAAGCCCAAGCTCGTAACTGAGGCCAAAAGAGCTTTCAAACAGTTTACCGCCGCCGACCACGCCGGATGAGGTATACAGCGTAAAGAAAATAACGATAACTACCGAGGAAACTACACGCAGCACGCGGGTTTTGTCGGCGAAGCGGTTTTCGAAATAGTCCGGAATAGTAATAGAGTCGTTCGCGACTTCGGTGTACACCCTGAGCCTTGGCGCCACGATAATGTAGTTCAGCAGGGCGCCTGCCAATAAGCCTATCGAAATCCAGCCGCTGCTGATGCCGGATAAGTACATGGCACCGGGTACTCCCATTAACATCCAGCCGCTCATATCTGAGGCGCCGGCAGACAACGCGGTTACGCCCGGGCCAAGTTTGCGGCCGCCCAACATATAGCCTGATACATCGCTGGTAGAGGTTCTGTAACCGTAGAAGCCTATACCTAACATAACCATAAAATAAAGCGCGAGTGAAATAATAGTGCCTGTTTCCAAAACAGTTTCTCCTTGTAAAAGCTGCCGGGCTTTGGTTAGGCGCACCCTAACCAAAAACCGGTATAAAAAAATACCCGACACAGGTCAGGTACATAAATATCAGAGTCATGCTAACAAGTTGCGCAGATGGTTACCAGCGCTTCACGCCGGGTTTGCGCCGACAACGTCCTCAACAGCGTTTGCCGGCGCAATAATGCAGCCGTTTAAGTGGGGTAGAGTGGCGACAAGGTTGACGCTTGTTTACTGTTGGCGGCGCTGGGTTGGTGTTGTAACCATTTTTGCCAGAAATCCGCGCCTTGCCAACTGCTATCACTGTTGGCATATAGCGCAGCATTGAGCTGCTCAAGCTCCGGTTTCAGCCCTGCAAAGCCCGGTAGGGCCGCAATTTCGCTTAACGAACTGCAGCGTTGGTCCAACTGTTGATGAGCAAAACGCAGCAGTTCCGCTTTGGCCTGTGCCGCATCGTTGCGCTGGCAAACTTGCTTCAGCTTTGTACTGTTAAATGTAACCCGGCTGGCAGTTGTTACGGCCGGTTGCGAAGCCGGACGCCGTTGCCACAGCCACCAGGCGCTTAACAATGTTACTAACCATAGTGCCAGCAATATACTGCTGATATGGTTCCAACGCCAATTACTGTTATCAGGCTCTGCCGGTGTCAGGTTAACATCGGGCAACGGCTGCACTGTAATCTCATTGACAGGTTGGTTTGCCGCCGCTTCTACGGTTAGCGTGCGGGCCGGTAGGGTTGCCATGGCCAGCTGATTGGTCTGGCTGTTCCACCACGGCAGCTGTACTTCAGGTAGTTCCAGTTCACCGCTTTTATTGGCAATAACGGCGGTAGTGAAAATCTTTTGCGCTACCAGCCGGCCGTTGCGTTCAGCGCTTTTCGCCTGTGGCTGTTCCTGATACAGCCGCAGGCCTTCAGGGAAGCCCTGTGTTAATTCCGGCAATTGGTTCTCTGCTACGTCTACTGCCGACAGGGTAATGGTGCGGGTGACCGGCTCACCTTGTTTAAGTGTGGTGATGTCCGGGCTCCATTCTTCATTTAAGGTGACTAAGCCTGCCACCAACCAATTACCGGGGAAATCTTCCGGTACAGGGCTGACGGTGATATCAATGGCTTCAGCTTGTTGCACCACTGTTTTGGTGCGGGCGAAATAGTTATAACGTGCATTATCGCGGTCAATCATTTCACCGCTGAAGGTTGGCGGGGCAATAGTAAAGTTGCCACTGCGCTGCGGGGTAATGGCATAGCGACGCGTAATAGTGCGGTAGCGTATACCGTTGACCAATTCAGTGCCTTCGCTGTCCTGGCCAACCTGCTGAATATCAGCGCCGTCCAATTGCGGCTCTGACAGCGAGCCACGTTGCAACTCACCGTCAAAGTAGATGGTTACCTGATAATAACTCAGTTGTTGCACATACAGTTGTGGTTGGTCGATGCGGCTTTGTAAAAACAGTTCGCGGCTTTTGCTTGAGGCGCCGGCACCTGCGGCAGCTTGAGTGGCATCCAGCACCTGTAGTTGGATAGGTTTGGTGCTTAGCCCCTGCAATGAAAACGCCGGAATGGTAAAGTCGCCGCTGCGCTTGGGTAGCAGTACCACTTTCCAGCTGGTGCTTTGGCTGGCATTGCCGTTAATAATTCTGGTGCTTTGGCTGACAGACGGCACCATCACGGTAAAGTCCTGCTCTAATACGCGAAAGTTAAAGGCGTCTGCAGCTGCCCGGGTATCGGCCTGCACTTCCAATGTGATGGACTCACCGCGCAGCGCCGGGTTTTTGTCTACCGTAGCCGTTAACTGAGTCAGGGCCTGCAGCGGTAAACACAGCAGCAATGCGGCAAGCAGCAAAATACGGGTTACCATTGTTGCTCAACTCCCTTAGGTAAACGTTGTTGTTGGCGTTTTAAATACTCGAGATACATTTTATTGCGCAGCAATAATGCCGGGTCATCCTGCACTTTGCGCAGCAAATTATCCAGCTGCTGCTGCTCTTCCGGTGTGGCGTTGGGCCAGGCTTCTTTGATGGCTTGCAGTTGTTGCTCTTCAGTCGCGCCGTCTTCCTGCTCAGTCTCTGTTACCGGTTGTGGTGCCTGTTGCTCAGTCTCTGTTGGTTCAGCGGGTTGCTCCCCGCTTTGCTGTTGGGCGTCGCTTTGGTTTTCACTGTTACTGTTACTGTTACTGTCACTTTCGCTTTCGCTCTGGCTATCATTGTCGCCCGGCTCGTCGCTTTGTGATTCGCCGTCAGCGTTTTGATGTTGCTGATTATCTTTTTGCCCGCTGTTTTGTTGCTGTTCTTGCTTCTGCTGTTGCAACAACTGCTGCATCAGATTGGCATTTTGTTCGGCGTTGCTAAAGTCTTTATCGTGCTGTAAGGCTTGCTGATAAGCGGCTAAGGCCTCTTCATAGCGTTGTTGTTGTGCCAGGGCATTACCGAGGTTGTGCAGCGCATCCGCGCCCGGGGTTTGCTCTGCAGCACGGCGAAAGGCTTGTTCGGCACCGACATAGTCACCGCTGCGATAAGCAGCATTGCCTTGCCATAACGGATCGGCAAATTTTTGCTGTGCGGCACTGTAATCACCGGCGGCATAATCTTGTTTCGCCTGTTGTTGCCTGGTTTGCCACAGGTCGCGCCATTCAACAGCATCGGCCGATAGAGGCAGCAGCAATAACACGCCGACACTGAGTAAGCTGCTGTATTTGCGTTGCAGCAGCAACAGCGGTAGCAGCAACCACACCAGATACACAGCGTTATCCTGCCATTGATCGCCCTGAATTTGCTTTGTTTCATCTTTGCTGTTCAACGCGGACAGTGGCGGCAGTTGCAGAATATCGGCCAGTGCATCACCGCCGATACCGGCTTTGCGGTAAATGCCACCACCTTTGGTCAGGCCTGCCAGTTGTTGGTGCGGTACTTTGGGGATCACCACGGCGCCTTGCGCATTCTTTAACAGCTCACCGCTTTCCAGTGTAACAGGCGCTCCATCGTCGCTGCCAAAACCCATTATGGATAAGCGGTGCGGCCAATTGTTCAGCACATCCCTAATCTGCCTGAGGCTGTTGTTATCAAAGCCATCGGTAAATACCACCACGTCGCCTTGCGGATAACCGGCCTGGCGTAATAATTTGTCGGCCTGTTGCAGTGCAGAGGCTAAGTCTGAGCCTTGGGCCGGCATAATCTCCGGCTTTAAATCGGGGATCAGCAAGCGGATATTGTTGTGATCCGGTGTGAGCGGTGAAATAACAAAGGCATCGCCGGCAAAGCTCAGCAAAGCCAATTCGCCTTCTTTTAACTGCTCAGTAAAGTCCAGTGCAGCAAAGCGCAACTGTGTCAGCCGGTCTGGTGCCATATCGGTTGCCCGCATCGACAATGACATATCCAGTACCAGCACCGTGGCTTTTTTTAATGCAAAAGCCGGTTGCGGCAACTTTTGCCAAGCGGGACCGGCCAGGGCCAGTGTGGCCAGCAACCAACACAGCAGTAACAAGGGTAAGGCAAAGGGTTGTTTTTTCAGCAGCATCTGCCCACCCAGTAACACGCCCTGCAGATGCGGCGCAATAAGGGTATGCCACGGGCTCTGGTCGCGGCGGTAGTAGTACAGCAGGGCGCTGAGCACCAGCACCGGTACTAATGCCAGTAACCACCATGGTCGTAAAAAATGAAAATCAGCCAGCATGTTTCACCACTTTGCGCCAATGCACTTGTTGTGCAGCCATAACAAAAGACAGTAGCAGGGCTAACCCTAACGGCCAGTGCAGCAAGCTGCTTTGTGGCCGGTAAGTTACGCTGTCGCGTTCAATCGGTTCCAGCTGGTCGATTAACTGATAAATCTGATTTAGTTCGTTTAAGTCGCGGGCGCGGAAATACCGGCCGCCGGTGTCTTCTGCCAATTGGGTCAGTAAGCGTTCGTCCAGGTCTTGTGACGGGTTAATGGTGCGCCGGCCCAGGATGCTTTGTTGGATCATTTGTTCAGCACCGACACCCACGGTATGAATTTTAACTCCGGCAGCTTTAGCCAGTTGCAGCGCTTCCAGTGGCTGAATATTACCGGCGGTATTGGCGCCGTCACTGAGTAAAATCAAAACTTTATTCGAGCTTTCATAGGTGTTCAGTCGTTTTACCGCCAAACCTATAGCTTCGCCGATGGCGGTGCGGGTGCCGACTAAGCGCAGTACGCTGTCATCAAGCATTTTTTGCACGGTGACCAAATCAAACGTCAGTGGTGTTTGCTGATAAGCTGCATCGGCAAATAAAATCAGCCCGATACGGTCGCCCTGGCGGCGGGTAATAAAGTCGCTTATTACCAGCTTTACTGCATCCAGCCGGTTTATGCTCTGGTTTTGGTACTGCATATCGGCTATTTCCATCGAGCCGGATAAATCCAGCGCCAGCATCAGATCACGGCCCTGCTGCGGCAGGGTTACCGGCTCGCCCATCCAGCGCGGCTGCATAGCGGCCAGTACCAGCATTAACCAGATCAGGGCGGCCGGCACAGCGCGCAGGCTAAACCGGCTGTGCTGAGTTTGTTGCTCAGATGAGGCCAGTTTTGCCAGTGCCGGCAGGGTAAGAGCGGTCTCTGAGGCGGCTTGTCGTTTCAGCCGTAACAACAACGGCACCAGTGCCAGCAGGGCCAGCCACGGATAACCAAAATCAAGCATGGGCCGCCTCCGTATTATCTGCTAAGGCAGGGGCGTTAGCGCGATATTGTGCCAGCCAGGCTTTGGCAAACTGGTAAAATTGCTCAGTGGCGTCACTGTCGTTATCCGCGCGGTACAACAAGCTGGTTAAATCCGGTAGCGGCGCACTGTGTTGTGTCGCCAGCCATGTTTGCCATTGCTGTGTTGGCAGGCTGAGCGCCGGGTGCGCCGGTTGATAATGCTGCAGTACACGCTTGATTAACTGATTAATGCTTATGGCTGCGCCTGGCCTGGCCCATAGCTGCCCCAGCATCTGCTGCGCCTGGCGCTTGGCGGCAAAATATCGCCAACGTGAATAAAGCCGCACCAGCAGGTAAACCAATGCTGCTAAAAGCACGCCTGCCAGCAACCACCATATTGGTGCTAACGCGAAGTTCAGCTGTAAGGCCGGTTCACTGATGTCGGCCAGTTGCGCTAACGCTGTATCAGCCATACCACTTTCTCTCTAATTGGCTAAGTACCGGCTCGGCCGCGCTAACGGGCAACCATTTGCAACCAAGCTGGCTGATATGTTGTTTCAGTTGTTGCTGCTGCGTTTGCTGTTGACTGGCATAACGCTGGCGCAGGGCAGTGCTGTCCAGTTCAATATAACCGGTGTGCCGGCCGTCGCTTACGGCAGCTACGCCACTGCTGAATGCCGGCAGCATTAAATCTAACGGATCGGTTACGGGACAGCAGGTAACTTCGTTATGTTGGCGTATCGCGCGGATATGGCGCAGGCCATCGTCAGTAAAGCCGGCAAAATCGGATAAAATGTACACCAGGCTGCCGGGGCGCACCAAACGGCGTAACTGGCTTAACGCGTCATTCAGGCTAAGGCCACGGCTTCCTTGTATGGTGTGCTGCACCTCAGTCAGGGCATGAAAATAGCGTAATACACCGTGGCTGCGACTTTGCGGCTTTAGCTCAAAATGTTGCTGTTGGCTGAACACCAAACCACCGAGTTTGTCGCCGCGTTGTTTTACATGCCAGGCAATTAACGCGGCTAAATGCGCCGCCTGCACTGACTTAAACAGCAAGGCCGAGCCAAACTGCATACTGCTGCCAAGATCGGTAAGAATAAATACCGGCCGCTCTTTCTCTTCGCGAAACAGCTTGGTATGCACTTTACCGGTGCGGGCAGTTACCCGCCAGTCGATGGTGCGCACATCATCACCGGTTTGGTAATGCCGTACTTCATCAAACTCCATGCCGCGGCCTTTGCTTTTCGCCAGATAAGTGCCGGCCAGCTTGCTGTGAATGGGCATGCGCGGGGTTAAATCCAGTACCTTAGTATAGCGCTGATACCACAACAACTCACTCAGGCCTAAGCTAACGCCGTCAGCCCCGCTTTGTTCAAGCCAGCCAGGTTCAAACCGCATGTTGTCCATATCAGGCAGACGGCACCAGGCGCAGAATTTCGCTCAGCACATCATCAGTGCTGATACCTTCAGCTTCAGCTGCATAGGTAAGGATTAAACGGTGGCGCAGCGCATTATGAAACACCGCCTGAATATCATCCGGTGTGACAAAGTCGCGACCGGCCAACCAGGCTTTGGCCCGTGCACAGCGCTCTACCGCGATAGTGGCACGCGGGCTGGCGCCATAACCAATCCAGGAGGCCAGTTTGCTGCTGTAGGCCGCGGCATTCCGCGTCGCCATAATCAGCTGTACAATGTATTGCTCGAGGCTGTCAGCCATATGCAGTTGTAATATGGCTTTACGGGCAGCAAAAATATCTGCCTGGCTAATCGGTGATACAGCCGCTTGTGTACCTGCCAAAGCTTCACCACGGGTAAGCTGTAATATTGCCAACTCGGTGGCGGCATCGGGGTAATCGACTTTTAAATGCAGTAAAAACCGGTCCAGCTGTGCTTCGGGCAGCGGGTAGGTGCCTTCTTGCTCCAGCGGGTTTTGTGTTGCCATCACTAAGAATAATTCCGGCAGCGGGTAAGTATTGCGTCCTACGGTAACTTGTTTTTCTGCCATGGCTTCCAGCAATGCTGATTGCACTTTAGCAGGGGCGCGGTTAATTTCATCCGCCAGAATAATATGGTGAAACAGCGGACCGCTTTGAAATTCAAACTGGCCGGTTTCCGGACGGTAGATGTCGGTACCGGTTAAATCGGCCGGTAACAGATCCGGCGTAAACTGAATACGGTGAAACCTGCCCTCAACGCCATGAGCTAAAGCATTGACTGCACGGGTTTTCGCTAAACCCGGCGGGCCCTCAACCAATAAGTGGCCGTTTGCCAGCAATGCCAGTAGTATACCTTCAGTAAGTTCGGATTGTCCCAGTACCTGACTGTCGAGATAGGCTTTTAAGCCACTGAACGCGTTCACCATAATATTATCAGTCTTAATTAGTTGGATTTATTGGTTGTTTTATCGCCATATACCGTAAAAACGGTCCAGGCTAAGACGTTATAACCTATATAAGGTTCCGTTTGCATTAAAACAAGTGTTTTAATTTTCAACGACTGTCGTTACAATCGGCCACAATAATACAGGTCTGACCTGTAATTTTGATAACAAGAGGAACACTATGAGCTCGCCAATTAACCTAAGCACCCGCCAGGGCGATCGTATCGCCATTGTCTCCGGTTTGCGTACACCCTTTGCTAAACAAGCTACTGAATTTCATGGTGTATCAGCGCTGGATTTAGGCAAGCTGGTGGTAAACGAATTGCTGATAAGAAGCGAGCTGGACGCCAAATTAATTGAACAACTGGTGTTTGGCCAGGTGGTACAAATGCCGGAAGCGCCGAACATTGCCCGCGAAATCGTGTTGGGTACCGGCATGAATGTACACACCGATGCCTACAGCGTTACCCGCGCTTGTGCTACCAGCTTCCAGTCGGTGGTAAGTGTGGCAGAATCGATGATGGCCGGTATTACTCAGATTGGTGTTGCCGGTGGTGCGGATTCCAGCTCTGTGTTGCCTATCGGTGTCAGTAAAAAGCTGGCGCGGGCCCTGGTCGATTTAAACAAAGCCCGCACTTTCGGCCAGAAGCTGGCGATTTTCCGCCGGCTGGGATTAAAAGATTTACTGCCGGTACCACCGGCGGTGGCGGAGTACAGCACCGGCTTGTCTATGGGCGACACTGCAGAGCAAATGGCGAAAACGCATGGTATCAGCCGTGCCGACCAGGATGCGCTGGCGCACCGTTCGCACACCTTAGCCACTCAGGCATGGCAAAGCGGCGTAATGGCGGCTGAAGTTATGACCGCACATGTTGAGCCTTACTCACGCTTTTTAGATATCGACAATAACATCCGTCAGGACTCGAAATTAGAGTCTTACGCCAAACTCAAACCGGTGTTTGACCGTGTGCACGGCAGTGTTACCGCCGCCAATGCCACGCCGTTAACCGATGGCGCCTCGGCAGTGTTAATGATGACAGAAAGCCGCGCCAAGGCGCTGGGTTATACGCCACTGGGCTATATCCGCAGCTATGCTTTTGCCGCTATAGACGTGTATGACGATATGTTAATGGGGCCGTCTTATGCCACGCCGATCGCACTGGATCGTGCCGGTATGTCTCTAAATGATCTCACCCTGATTGAAATGCACGAAGCCTTTGCTGCGCAAACCCTGGCTAACGTAAAAATGTTTGCCAGCAAAAAGTTTGCTGCAGAAAAGTTAGGCCGCAGTAGTGCTATCGGCGATATTGATATGGCCAAATTTAACGTGCAGGGCGGTTCTTTAGCTTACGGCCATCCGTTTGCTGCTACCGGCACGCGGTTAATCGTGCAAACCTTAAATGAATTAAAACGCCGTGGTGGCGGTATTGGTTTAACCACCGCTTGCGCCGCCGGTGGTTTAGGTGCAGCTATGATAGTGGAGACAGAATAATGAGCAGCAAAACGTTTAATTTACAGGTACGGGATGATCAGGTCGGCGTTATCACTATGGATATTGCCGGCGAGTCGATGAACGTATTAAAAGCCGCTTTTGCTGACGAGATTGCCGCACTGTTAGCCGAAATTAATGCCAATACGGCGCTTAAAGGGCTGGTGTTTATCAGTGGTAAGCCGGACTCGTTTATCGCCGGTGCCGACATTTCTATGCTCGACGGCTGTAAAACTGCTGACGAAGCCGCAGCTATCGGCCGCATGGGCCAGCAAATGTTCGACCGCTTAGAGCAGCTGGCTATTCCTTTGGTGGCGGCTATTCATGGCCCGTGCCTGGGCGGTGGCTTAGAGCTGGCGATGGCATGTCATGCCCGTGTAGCCAGCTCAGACAACAAAACCGTATTAGGTTTGCCGGAAGTGCAGCTGGGTTTACTGCCGGGTAGCGGCGGCACCCAGCGTTTGCCGCGTTTGGTGGGCTTGCAAAAAGCGCTGGATATGATATTGACCGGCAAGCAATTGCGTGCGGCGCAGGCGAAAAAAGCCGGGCTGGTCGATGAAGTCGTACCGCAAAGTATTTTATTAGAAGCCGCGGTAAAGCGGGCGTTAAAAGGCAAGCCACAGCGTGAAGCAGCCAAGCTGAATATGGTGGGTAAAGTGCTGGAGCGTACCGGTTTTGGCCGTAATGTACTGTTTAGCCAGGCGCGCAAGCAAACGCTGAAAAAAACGCAGGGTAACTATCCGGCACCGCTGAAAATTCTCGATGTGATTAAAGCCGGTGTTGATAATGGCATTCGTGCCGGTCTGGAGGCTGAAGCCAAAGCTTTTGGTGAGCTGTGTATGACAAAAGAATCTGCGGCGCTGCGCAGCTTATTCTTCGCCACCACCCAGATGAAAAAAGAAACCGGTGCCGGTGATACCAAGCCAAATAAAGTACGCAAGGCCGCGGTGCTGGGCGGTGGTTTGATGGGCGGCGGTATTGCCAATGTTACGGCAACTAAAGCCGGCATACCGGTGCGGATAAAGGATATAAATGCACAGGGCATCAGCAATGCGCTGAAATACAGCTACTCGCTGCTGGAAAAAAAGTTTAAGCGCCGTTTTATCAGCAAAGCAGACATGCAAAAACAATTGCTGTTAATCACCGGCACCACCGATTACAGCGGTTTTCATGACGCCGATATCGTGGTGGAAGCGGTATTTGAAGATTTAGCCTTAAAACAACAAATGGTGGCGGATATTGAGCAGCACTGTAATGAAAATACCGTATTTGCCAGTAATACCAGCTCTTTGCCAATCGGCCAAATTGCCGCTAAAGCGGCGCGGCCACAAAATGTCATTGGCCTGCACTACTTTTCACCGGTGGATAAAATGCCATTGGTAGAAGTTATTGCGCACGAGACCACTTCGGCGCAAACCATCGCCACCACGGTAGCATTTGCCCGTAAACAGGGTAAAACACCGATAGTGGTAAAAGACGGCGCCGGTTTTTACGTTAACCGCATTTTGGCGCTGTATATGAATGAAGCGGCCAATATTCTGCTGGAAGGCGAGCCGGTAGAAAAAATCGACAAGGCGCTGGTGAAGTTTGGTTTCCCTGTCGGGCCGGTGACATTGCTTGATGAGGTTGGCATAGATGTGGGCGCAAAAATTTCGCCCATTTTGGCTAACGAACTGGGTGAGCGTTTTGTCGCGCCGGCGGCGTTTGACAAGCTGTTAGCTGATGGCCGCAAAGGTAAGAAGACAGAGAAAGGCTTCTACCGTTATGGCAAAAACGTGAAAAAAGGCCAAAAAGTGGTGGATGACAGTGTGTATGCCGTACTGGGCGTAACACCTGCACCACGGCTGAACCGTGATGAGATCAGCAGCCGCTGTATGGTGCAAATGCTGAACGAAGCCGCACGCTGCCTGGAGGAGGGCATTATTGCCTCAGCACGCGACGGTGATATCGGTGCCATCTTTGGTATCGGTTTCCCGCCGTTCCTTGGCGGGCCGTTCCGTTATATCGATCAATTGGGTGCGGCTGAATTAGTTGCGCAGCTGCGCAATCTGCAAAGCCGCTTTGGCGAGCGCTTTGAGCCGGCAGCCTTGTTGGTCAGCATGGCAGAGCAGCAACAAAAGTTTTATCCGTAACGGCGTTTGCCCGCTTGCAGGGGTTAAATTCAACTAACGGTTAACAGTAATCCTTGTCACAGGCCGGTATAATTACCGGCCTTTGTTGTTATTTAAGAGGACATCCCGTGTTTGTGTTACCTGTAGTGTGGCTGCTGACGGCCGCAGGTATTTATATCGCCGCGCTGCGTTGTGGCATGAAAGCGCTGAAATGGGCGCTGGCAGCGTTATTCACCGGCCCCTTACTGTTGCCGTTATTCAACAGCCACAAGCGCTTACTGCTAAGCCGGGTGCGTGGCCGTAATGCGGTATTATTCCGGCCCTGATGGCTCAGTGCTGTTAACCGGTGCGCTTATTTAGCACTGCTGTGCAGCAAGCTGCGTAACCGCGTAACAATATCGCTGATCCGGTTGCGCTGCGCCGCCTTAGGCAAAGACACGGCAAACAGCTCACGCGTCATTACCGGTGCATCTTTAATTAAGCGTAAACCGTTATCGGCCAGCAAACTGCTTACCATGGTTTCGGGCAAGTAGGCTGAGCCACCGCTTTGCTGCATCAGTTCTAATGCAATCCGGGCGCTGCCGGTGCGTAAATAGGGCGGGGCTAAATCAGGAAAGCAGCGCGCATGTTGAATATCAAAAGCGGTACCCCAGTCAACGAGGATATATTGCCGGCGCATGGCTTCTGCGGCGCTGCTGTCGCTGAAAGTGGTTACCGGTAACAGTTTTATATCACCCAGTTTATCAATTTGCATTTCATCTACTTTGGGTGCATCAAACAGAATAGCCAGGTCCAGATGCCGCTCCAGTACCTGGCGGGCTATTTGATCTTTACCCATAGATTCTGCCCGCCATGATAAGCCCGGCAAGGCTTGTTGAATGTTGATAAAGCCCTGTAATAAAAACGCATCCCATACGTTAGCTGTGGCAGCAACAGCCAATTGCACGGCCTGGTCGGCACTAACCGCAACATCTTGTTTGGCGCGTTGCAAGGCCGTTAGCATGGCTTCTGCATGCGGTAGCAGGCGCTCGCCGGCGGCCGTTAACTGAATATTATTGCGATAGCGGCTAAACAGGTTAACGCCAAGTTGCTGCTCCAGCTGACGAATACGAAAGCTGACAGCAGACTGTGTCAGGTAGAGATTTTCGGCTGCTTTACCAAAATGCCTTGTACGCTGAACTTCTATAAAGGTTTTGAGCAGTTCGGTATCCAAATCGAATCCTTGAGTATATTTATGGTGTCGATAAAAAATATTTGTTTTACGACAGGAATTTTGTTAACCATACTCCGCACAGTTTAAACAGGCTGGCTTGATATTCAACGAGATTAGAGGAAAAAAGTGATGCAGCAAAGTTTTGTCGCTAACCGTCGCTTTTTCGATGACCGTAATTTCCCCAAAGGATTTACGCGGTCCGGGCGCTTTACTCTGGCAGAAGGTAATATGCTGGAGAAACATGGGGTGGCAATGCAGGATCTGGAGCAGGGTAGTCGTGCCCCGGTGAATGATGAAGAAAAACGCTTTTTACTGGTGTGTAAAGGTGAAGAGCCTGCTACCACAGCCTATGAAAAAACCTGGCTGAAGTATAAACAACGGTTAGCTGAGAAACGTAAGTTTCATACGGTATTTGGCAAGAAACGCATTGCTGATGGCAGTGACGATTTCTCTTACGTCGAAACCGATTCCGACTAACCAAAAGCCCCTGTACAGGGGCTTTTTTGTCGCTGCTGTATCGCCGCTAAGCTGTGGCGTTACAGTATTGCCGGTACGGCTGCCAGTTTAGTGCGCTGCTGCTTTTGTTGTTGCAGGAATTGATAAAATTGCGCCCCAGACAGCGGCTTGCTATAGAAGTACCCCTGCATTACGTCACAGCGTAACTTGCGTAACATGTCCAGTTGCTCCTGCTGTTCTACCCCTTCAGCTACTACGTTCAGGCTTAAGTTGTGCGCAATAGTCACTATGGTATCCACCATATTGCGGCCACGGGCAGTATTCATGTCGTCAATAAAGGCCTTGTCGATTTTTAACGTGTTAAGCGGAAATTGCTTTAAATAAGCCAGTGAGGAGTAGCCGGTACCAAAATCATCCATCGCCAGATGAATGCCGCGTGCGCGCAGTTTTTTCATGGTTTCAATAGCCTGCGGCGGCGATTGCATAACGGTGCCTTCGGTAATTTCTAATTCCAGATGGTACGACGGTAATTCGGTTTGCTGTAAGGTGTCGTCTATCTGCTCACATAAAAACGGCAGACTGAATTGGTGTGAAGACAAATTTACCGCCACCCGGCCGTGGAATAAGCCCTGATCTATCCATTGTTTTACATCGCGGCAGGCTTTGCGCAGTACCACCTCACCAATTTCGATGATCTGGCCGGTTTCTTCTGCTACCGGAATAAAAATAGCCGGGCTTATTACGCCGCCTTTGGGGGTAATAAAGCGCACCAGCGCTTCCATACCGACTAACTGGCCGCTGACAATATCCATTTTCGGCTGATAGTACACGGCAAAATAATCTTCTTTTAAACCGTGGCGGATCAGGTTTTCAATTTGCAGCCGCTTTACCGCTTGCTTGTTCATTGAGTCATTAAAAAACAGATAGCGGTTGGCACCCTGGCTTTTGGCATGATACATAGCGGTGTCGGCGTTACGCAGCAGTGCCTGGGGATCGGCGCCGTCATCCGGAAATAGCACTATACCGATGCTGCTGGTGATGGCCAGCTCGTGCTGGTTTACCTGCATCGGCTGGTTAATCAGGCCTAACAGTTCTTTGGCCAGGGTAGTAATAAAGTGCAGATCGTTGGTTTGATCCAGCAACACCGCAAATTCATCGCCGCCCAGGCGATACAGTTTATCGCGGTAGCGGCTATAGCTGCTCAGCCGCTGTGATAATGCCAGCAGTAAACTGTCACCCAGCTCATGGCCTAATGAGTCATTAATCTTTTTAAAGTTGTCTAAATCAAACACCAGCAGCGCATGCTCGGTGTTAGTTTGCACCAGCCTGGCCAGTTGTTGCATAAACACCGCGCGGTTGGGTAAACCGGTTAAGGTGTCACTGCTGGCCAACCGGCTGAGTTCTGCTTCACGTTGTTTACGTTCGGTAATGTCGGAAAACACCGCAACATACTGGCTGATATTGCCCTGTTCATCTTTGATCTGGTCAAACGTCAGCCCGGCCTGATAAATATCACCATTGTGACGTTGCTCGCGGATCTCGCCGCTCCAACTACCGTTTTGCTGCAAACTGCGGCGAATATCATGCATAAACGCGATAGGGTACAGTGTCAGTTCAAAGCGTTGTTGCAGCACCTGCTGGCGCTGCTTGCCGGTTAGGGTGCTAAAGGCAGGGTTTACTTCAATAATGTTGAAGTCGGTGTCACAAATGACAACCGCATCGGAAATATTTTGCAAGCAACGGGCAAACAACTGCAGTTGCTCTTCAGTCTGCTTCAGTTGATGGATATTTTTCAGGGTTCCGGTCATCCGGCTGGGTTTGCCGTCTGCGGCAAACGCCACGGCCTTACCACGGTCCAGTACCCAGGTCCAGTTGCTGTCGGTGGTTTTTAAGCGGTAAGTGGCTTCAAAGTGTGCGGTTTTGCCGTCGAGATGGTCTTGCAGCAACTGCGCCACCCTGGCTAAATCCTGTGGGTGAATATGTTGTTGGTTGGGTGGAAAGTCAGACGATTGCGGCACCGGCGCCAACGGATTTTGCCATGAACTGGAGCGATACAGCTCACCGCTGCTGATTTTCCAGTCCCACAGTTCATCACCACTGCCCCATAGCGACAAGCGTAAGCGCTCTTCACTGTGCTCCAGCCGGGTTTGATAGCGGCGCATTTTAACAATACTTACATGGGCCAACATTAATGCCGCAAAAGAACACAGCAACACTGTCGTTAAGACGTAGGGTTGCAAAGTGTCCCAGCCATCAGCGTAAAGGCCAAAAGGCAAAATGCCCAACAGTACAGCACTGATTATTATTATTATTTTTTGTTTTAGTGTCACTTATAACAGCTACTAAGCAATAAGAGACTCCACGTTATATAACTTTATCGGTACTGTCAAAAGCAATTTTAGTTTGCCGCAGCCGTTGCTTTAAACCGGCAGCGTTGCTGAATTGCAAATGGCTGTGCTGTGGCTTGCCGTCGGTGGCGAGGAAAATTGCATCATAGTTTGGCAGTAACAGCTGCTGCAGGAAGGCGATAAAGTGTTGTAATGTCAATTGGCGTAAGGCTTCTGCTATCTGCTCATTTAAAGCAAAGCTGTAGTCTTGTTGGCCCAGCGCTAACCAGTAGCGCTTGGCGCGGGCGCCTAAACTGTTGTCGCGCTCATGCAGCTGTGCCAGTAAACCTTGTTTTATTTCGGTAAATTCAGCGGCACTCAGCATTTCTGTATCAGCCAGAAAACTGCGGAAAAACATGACTGTGGCTTCATATAACTGTTCACAACCGGCGTTGGGTGACTGCACGTAAAACGCCATGCCGGGCAAGGTATTAATCGGCACATAGCCGGTGCCGACCAAATAACCCAGCTGTTGCTCTGTGCGCAGTTGGTGGAAGTATTCCGGTGACAATACATGATTAGCCAGCATAAACAGCGCCATATCATGTGCTTTGGCTTGCTGCGCCGGCAGATAAATGACCAGTGCATGGTCGCTGTGTTCGACATCCAGTTGCAGCCAAACCGGGCCTTGTCCCTGCAGTTTAAAGGCGGGGTTTGTCAGTTGTGGTCCGCTGCTGTGCAGTTGCGCTTGCCAATCCTGCAGTATGCCGGTGAGTTGCCCGGCATGCGCGACTGACCAGTTGCCCAGCAGCAGGCTCTCAATATGCACCTGCTGCAGCAAATTTTGCTGAAACTGCATAAATTGCGCAAAGCTCAGTTGCTCCAGTGCGTCGGCCAATTGGTCAATTTCCGGATTAAGCGGCTGTAGCAGGGCAGACAGTTGGCTGAACAAGCGCGCCACCGGCTTGTTTTTGCTGCTGTTGTGCCAGTGCCGGCTAAGCTGGCGTTTCAGCTCGGCAAAACGCGGCTCAGTAAATTGCTGTTGCAACAATTGTTGTAATAATTCCTGTAGTAATAACAGCTGGTTGGTTGCCAGGCCGCTGGTATGCAGACTGATCCCCTGACGCTGCACATGCAGGTTGTACATCAGGCCAATGGTGGTGGCGGCATAAAACTGCTGGTTAATATTATCCTGAAACAACTCTACCCACAGCCTGGTGGCCGCCAGTTGCCGGCAATCGCCGATACTGTTTGGCAGGCTCAGTTGCACAAATATATGACCTTTGGGGCTGGCAAAATCGGTGTCGGCTTTGTACCAAACACTCAGGCCCGCATCGTAATGCACCCGCTGCGGCGCCTGCATATGCTCTGCAGGCGACAACAAGCGTATATCACCGTCGAGATAAGGGTTTGGCTGTGGCAGCTGAATTGGCTCTGCCGCTTTGGTGTTGTTCAGTTGTTGCAGTAACGCCGCTGGCAGCGGCGAGATGCTGTAAGGCGTATGATACCAGCGCGCTTCACGGTCGGTGGCCACTTGCGGCGCTATCAGCATCAGGCGCATATTATGGCTGTTGAAATAGCCCAGTATTTGCTGATACAGGGCTTCATCCGGCAATTCCATCCGGTAGTCACCGAAAATAACATCCTGTATCGGGTAGTGCTGCATACTTACCGACAAATGGTTGGCGGTTTGTAATGCCGTCGACGGCTCCTGATACAAATAAGCCCAGTGCAATAATTTCTGCCGCTCAGCAAACAGAGGCTGCGGCAAGGGTTGCTGTTTTAAACCGGCTATAGCGCTGAACAGCGCCTGTAAAATGGCATCACGCTGTTGCAGGCCACTGTCGGTTAATTCAAAGGCCACGGTAAAGTCTTTATAATTGCTGCCGTCTATACCACCGCCGGCACTAAGCTGATTAACCAGGCCTTGTTGTTTAAGATAACTCAGTAATGAGCCGTGGCCTTCGTCACCCAATAAATGCGCGATAAAGCTGATTAATTTATGCCGGTACCAGCGCTGAATATCCGGCATAGCAAAACTCACCACTAATTTTTGTGTATGGCGGTGTGGCTGAATATTCAGCTGAATGGCTTGGTGCTCAGGCAGATACAGCGGTACGGTTAACGGCGTTTTGGCCGGTAAATGTGCCGGCAGGGCAGAAAACTGTGCAGCCACCAGTTGCTGTTGCTCTGCCAGGCTTAACGGTGATACCAGACACAGTGTCATGCGGCTGGCGCTGTATTGTTGCTGAAAAAAGTCTTGCAGTGCCTGCTGCAGGGTGCCTTCTGCAGTATCGGCCAGGGTACTGAGGTTGCCGACAGAAAATTTGGCAAACGGATGTGCCGGGTTAATGCTTTCTTTATGTGCCTGATAAATGCGCCGGCCGTCGTCTTTTAATTTCAGTGAAAATTCGGCTTCAATGGCGTGGCGTTCTTTTTCGACATAGTCACTGCTAAAAAGCGGTTGGCTGAACATGTCAGCAAACCGGGCTAAGGCTTCGGTAAAAAATGCCGTATCGATATCAAAGAAAAAGCTGCTGTGCTCAGTACCGGTCCAGGCGTTGTGGCTGCCGCCGTGATGATTGATAAACTGCTGGTAATCGCCGGCTTGCGGGTAATTTTTTGAACCCAAAAACAACATATGCTCTAAAAAGTGCGCCAAGCCTTCACGCGGCAGCGGATCATCGAAGTGGCCGACGTTTACCGTCAATGCTGCTGCACTTTTTTCTACGTCTGCCTGGTGGACTAATAGCACTGCCAGCCCGTTCGTCAATGTCAGATACTGATAGTGCCGATGATCGTTAGGGCTTTGCAAAATTTGACTATTTTCCAATCTGATTACCTTTTTAGGCTATGGTTAAGCGGGCAGACAACAGCAGTGTCATAGCGATAAGTAATAAACAGCTTATGTGTTATGCGTTATTGGCAGTTACTCTTAGCGGCAACTTTCATTATCATAGCGCACAATTTTTACTCGGCGTAATCTTATCTGCCCACATCAGTTAACAGGGAAGCTTGAGCAGTATGGTGTCTATTTAATGGTAAATCTCGTTATCATGCGTCACGGTGAAGCAGAGCCGATGTCAGCACACGACAGTCAACGGCAGCTTACCGCCAGAGGCCGGCATGAAGTAAACCAGATGGCACTGTGGTTGCAGCAACACTATGCAGCCTTTGACCTGATATGGGTTAGCCCCTATTTACGTACCCGGCAAACGGCTGAGCTTATGTTAGCCAGGCAAGCGCCGTTTAGCCAGTTGGAGATTATTCCGGAGCTGGTGCCTGAAGGCGATGCCGCGTTATTTAAATCTTATTTCGATGCCCGTATCAGTGAAAAGCCGGATGCTAAAGTGTTGCTGGTGTCACACATGCCGCTGGTGAGTTTTTTAACAGAAGCTTTTACGTTGCAAGGCCAGGCGCCGGTGTTTACTACCGCACAGCTGGCTTGCATTGATTACCGGCCGGGGCAGGGGGGGCGTTTGTTAGAGCGTTTGTCACCGCAAGAGCTGGCGCTGTTAAGTTTTTAAGCTTAAGCGGCGGTTTTTAATAGCAACAGCAAAGCACCGTGCTTACCCCAGCTTTTCGGTGCGGTATGGAATGCCCGCACATTTGGGTGCTGAATAAGCCAGTTCGGCACTTTTTTCGCTAAAATGCCCAGGCCTTTGCCATGCACCACGCAGGCACAATTAAATTGTTGTTTTTCGCAGTAGGCCAGTAAGCCGGCCAATTCAATTTTGGCCTCGCGGGTGGTCATGCCGTGCAAGTCCAGTACCACTGCCGGCTGCACTTCGCCGCGGCGCAAGCGCCCTGCCAAATGTGGATCATCACCGCTTTGTACCCAGCTCAGGTTGGCACCGTCGGCGACATAACCCTCGAATTCATCCGAGAACCAGAACAAATTTTCATCAAGCTGTTTGCTTGAGACGTCTGTACGTCTTTTTTTCTTGCGGGGGGGCGCAACTGGCGGTATCTTGTCCTGCGCAATAGGCTGTGCGCCCGTTATCGACTGGCGAAACAGCTGGCTGTCTTCGGCACTGATGCCGGTTGATGCTACACTAACTTTCTTTTGCATGGCGCAAGTCTACTTAAACTGACCGGTTATTACAAAAAGAGCTTAAATCCATCATGTCCGACACTGGCGAAAATCTGTTTACCTCTGAGCTGATCAGCGAGGCCCTCGCTGAACTCTTTACTGTGCACGACTGGCTGCGGTTCGCGGTCAGCAAGTTAAATCAGGCGCAAGTGTACCTTGGCCATGGCACTGATAACCCCTGGGATGAAGCGGCAGCGCTGCTTTGCCATGTGTTGCATTTGCCACCGCTAACCGATGAAAAACTGTTTACGGTAAGGTTAACCCACAGCGAGCGGCAAGATTTTGTTCACCTGTTACAACAGCGCATTGAGCAGCGCCTGCCGGCAGCCTATTTAACCCATCAGGCCTATTTTGCCGGTTTACCGTTTTATGTGGATGAGCGGGTATTAGTGCCACGTTCACCTATTGCTGAACTTATCAGCGCCAAGTTTAATCGCCAGCTGCAGGGTAAAACACCGGCACATATTCTGGATTTATGCACCGGCTCCGGCTGTATCGCTATTGCCTGTGCTTATGCGTTTACAGATGCAGAAATTGACGCTGTTGATATCAGTGAAGATGCTTTAGAAGTCGCGCAGTTAAATATTGAAAGCCATGGCCTGGAACACCGGGTGTTTCCGATCTTATCAGATGGCTACAGTGCTTTGACCGGCGCGCAGTACGACTTAATTGTCACTAACCCGCCGTATGTCGATGCTGACGATATGGCCGATTTACCCGACGAGTACCGCCACGAACCTGAGCTGGGGCTGGCATCCGGCGAAGATGGTTTGGCACTGACGCGGCATATTTTGCGCGAAGCGGCCGCGCATTTAACCGATGGCGGCGTGCTGGTCTGTGAAGTAGGCAACAGCATGGTGCAACTGCAGCAGGATTATCCCGACGTGGCGTTTGACTGGCTGGAGTTTTCGCATGGTGGCATCGGCGTATTTGCCATTACTAAAGCCGAACTGCAACGTTGTCAGCATTTATTTAAAGCCTAACAAGATTAAGGAGTAGCTATGGCCGGTAACAGCATAGGGCAATTGTTTAAAGTCACCACGTTTGGCGAAAGCCATGGCCCGGCCATTGGTGGTATTGTTGATGGTTGCCCGCCCGGCATGGCCTTAACAGCAGAAGATTTACAGCTGGACTTAGACCGGCGTAAACCCGGTACGTCGCGCTACACCACAGCACGGCGCGAAGAAGATGCGGTAAAAATTCTGTCCGGCGTATTTGAAGACACAACTACCGGCGCCAGCATTGGTTTGCTGATAGAAAATACCGATCAGCGCTCGCAAGATTATTCCAATATTAAAGAGCAGTTTCGCCCGGGCCATGCCGATTACACCTATTGGCATAAATTCGGTATCCGTGATTACCGTGGCGGTGGTCGCTCGTCGGCACGGGAAACTGCGGTGCGGGTAGCGGCCGGCGCTATTGCTAAAAAATACCTGTTTGAGCAATGTGGCATCGAAATTCGCGGCTATTTGGCCCAGTTGGGCCCGGTGAAAGCGGACTTAGTTAGCTGGGATGAAGTTCATAACAACCCGTTCTTCTGCCCGGATCCGTCTAAGCTGGAAGCGCTGGACGAGTATATGCGTCAGCTGAAAAAAGACGGTGACTCAGTCGGTGCCCGCGTCAATGTGGTGGCAACCAATATGCCGGTAGGTTGGGGCGAGCCGGTGTTTGACCGGCTGGATGCCGATATTGCCCACGCCATGATGAGTATTAACGCGGTAAAAGCGGTAGAGATTGGTGATGGCTTTGCTGTGGTAGAGCAGCGCGGTTCAACCCACCGTGATGAATTAACGCCGCAGGGCTTTAGCGCTAACCATGCCGGCGGCACCCTGGGGGGGATTTCTTCCGGTCAGGATCTGCTGGTCAGTATGGCACTTAAGCCCACCTCCAGTATCAGTATTCCCGGCAAAAGCATTAATACCCGCGGCGAAGTGATAGATATTGTCACCAAAGGCCGGCACGACCCCTGTGTTGGTATTCGCGCTGTGCCCATTGCTGAAGCCATGCTGGCAATCGTATTGATGGATCATTATTTGCGCCACCGCGCGCAAAATATGCATGTGCAGGTCACCACGCCTGACATTGCCCGTAACAGCAGAGATTAACCCGCCGTATGTTCAGTATCTCCGCCCGGCCAGCCTTAGTGCTGGCTTATTTTACTTATTTTGGTGTGCTGGGCATCTTTGTGCCGTATTTCGGCCTGTTTCTCGATGGCCGCGGCTTAAACTCGGCCGATATCGGCCTGCTGCTGGCCATTGTTACTGCCAGCCGGATTGTCGGGCCTTCGGTGTGGGCCTTGGTAGCAGAGCGCAGCGGTAAGCCGCTTACCGTGATGCGTGTTGGCGCGCTGCTGGCGGCCATCGGCTGGCTCAGCAGTTTTGCCGATTACGGCTTTTGGCCGCTGCTTTGTGGTTTTGCCTTGTTCAGCTTTTTCTGGACCGCTATTTTGCCGCAGTTAGAAGTGTCGGCATTTGCATTTTTAAATGACGACACCCGTGCCTATGGCCGCATACGTACCGCCGGCAGCGTGGGTTATATCGTATTGGTTATGCTCGGCGGTTGGCTGTTTGAGCGCTATGGCAGCGAGTTTTTGCCCTTATCGGCACTGTTGTTTTTGTTGTTGTTACTGGCCAGCTTATTTTTATTGCCGAAAGTCAGTGTCAGCGCTGAACTGAGTACTGCAACGGTGCCGTTTAGCAAGTTGATTAAAAACAGCGTATTGCTGCGCTTTATGCTGGCGGCTTTATTATTGCAAATGAGCTTTGCACCGTTTTATGGCTTTTTCACCCTGTACAGCCGTGATCTGGGCTATAGCGGTACGCAAACCGGGCTGTTTATCGGCCTGGCCGTAGCCGCTGAAATCCTGGCGTTCTATTTTGCCGGCAGTTTAATGCGTAACCGCAGCTACCGCTTGTTGTTAAGTGTGTGCTACGGCTTAACCGTGCTGCGCTGGTCTTTGCTGGCAGGCATGGCAGACAATGTCTGGTGGCTGTGCTTTAGCATGTTGCTGCATGCCGGTAGTTTCGCTATTGCTCACAGTTGTGCCATGCAGTTTATCCAGCAGTTTTTTCCGAAAAAACTGCGCAGCCGTGGCCAGGCCATGTATGCCGGCGTGATCTTCGGTGGAGGCGGCGCCATTGGTGCCTATTTCTCCGGTGTATTATGGCAAAACGGCAACGGCGCGGCGTTAACCTTCAGTATCGCCGCGCTGCTGGCACTGGCCGCAACCCTGCTGGCACTCACTTTGCCGGGCATTAAACGGCCGGCGTAGCTTTAAACCCGCACAGGTTTTGCCCTGACAGGGCTGGGAAAGCGCGGGCGAAGGCTTTACAATGGCGGCCATTTTTTCAGGTGATGGAATGGCAGTATGGCGAATTTGTTCCGGCTTGGGCTGATCATTAACCCGCTGGCCGGCTTGGGCGGCAGTGTGGGGTTAAAGGGCTCGGACGGCCAGGCTGAACAAGCTCTGGCATTGGGTGCCACGCCCCAGGCGATGAATCGCGCCAAAACGGCGCTGACAGAATTGCTGGCGCAGCGCGGGCAGTTTGAAGTGTTTACCGTAGCGGGTGATATGGGCGAAAGTGTTTGCGCCGGGCTGGGGTTGCAGCACCAGGTGTTGTATAGCGCTGCGGCCATGCCATCAACTGCGACAGACACCGAAACCGCCGCCAAACTGCTGGCTGAGCATGGCGTTGATTTATTGCTGTTTGCCGGTGGTGATGGCACTGCACGTAATATTTGCGCCGCAGTCGGCGACCAAACCACGGTATTGGGTATTCCGGCCGGGGTTAAAATTCACTCCGGTGTTTATGCCATATCGCCGCAGGCGGCCGGTAAGCTGGTGGCCATGTTAATTGCCGGCGAATTGGTGTCGCTGGCAGAAGCCGCGGTAATGGACATTGATGAGCAAGCGTTTCGCGACGGTGTAGTAAAAGCCCGCCGCTTTGGTGAAATGCGTATACCCGCGCAATTGCGTTATGTACAAAGCGTAAAAATGGCCGGGCGTGAATCAGAAGAGCTGGTGCTGGCCGATTTAGCCGCTTATGTTGCCACACAAATGGAAGAGAACGTGCGCTATGTTATGGGCTCCGGCTCAACTGTAGCGGCGGTAATGGCCGAGCTGGGCCTGGATAACACCCTGTTGGGTGTTGATGTGGTGGAAAACGGTGAGTTGATTGCCAAAGATGTGACCGCTGCGCAATTGCTTGAATTGGTGCAGGGTTACCCCAGCAAATTGGTGATCACCTTAATTGGCGGCCAGGGCCATGTGTTTGGCCGCGGTAATCAGCAATTGTCACCGGCGGTGATCCGCGCCATCGGCCGCGACAACATTATATTGCTGGCCGGCAAAGCCAAATTGCAGCAATTGCAGGGCCGGCCGCTGCTGGCCGACACCGGTGATGCGACGCTGGATAAGCAACTTACCGGACTAATTAATATCGTTACCGGTTATAACGACTATGTAATGTACCGCTTAGGTTACGAGGATGAAATTTAATATGACTGCAGTCACAGCACCGCTGGCGTTTATTGATGCCGTCGCCGGCTTGTTTGATGCCTTAGTGCCGGTAGCCACAGATGATGAACTGTTTGCCTCAGGTTATTTACGCGGCCATTTCGATTTGGCCGTAGGCACGCTGGAAGTTGCCGCCGAACCCTTTACCGCCGCCGATGTGGTGGCGCAGGTAAGCGACACCCTGACGCAAGCTATTGAAAATGGTGAACTGGGCGAGCAAGACCAGCAACACGTTAATGCTATCTGGTTGCAGGTACAGCAATTGGCTGCCTGAGTTGGCAAGACATTCGCGCGTTTTTGCGATAGCATAAGCGCACTTTTAACCTGAAGCCATTGGCAACCCAAAGCATTGGCTTCATCAGCATAAGTGGAACTCATGTCAGATAAATACACAACGCTTGAACAGCACGCCAGCTACGGTATTGGTTTACAAATGGGCCAGCAACTGGCCGATAACCCGTTTGACGGCCTGGATATCGACGCGGTAGCAGCCGGTGTTATCGCCGCCTACACTGAGCAGGAACCTGCGGTAACCGACGAGCAAATCCGTGCAGCCTTTGGCGTGATCAGCGAGCGTATGCAAGCCGAGCAAGCGGAAAAAGCCGAATTATTAGCCGGTGCCGGCGAAGCCTTCCTGGCAGAAAACGCCAAGCGTGCTGAAGTTACCGTAACCGCATCAGGCCTGCAGTACGAAGTACTGGTTGCCGCTGAAGGTGAAAAACCATCACGTGACTCAACCGTGCGCACGCACTACCACGGTACCTTAATCGACGGCACTGTGTTCGACAGCTCTTATCAGCGTGGCGAGCCGGCAGAATTCCCGGTATCAGGCGTTATCGCCGGCTGGACCGAAGCGCTGCAACTGATGTCACCGGGCAGCAAACTGCGTTTATACATCCCGCACAATCTGGCCTACGGCGAGCGCGGTGCCGGCAATGCCATCGCCCCATTCAGTGCGCTGGTATTTGACGTAGAACTGTTAGCTATTCTGTAATAGCGGCTGCTAAGTTAACCAAAGCCCTGCACCGCAGGGCTTTATTGTTTTATAGTGCTGCAAACACATACTGTGTCGTGGCACTTAGCGCAGTAAACCGGCAGCCCGGCACGCAATAACAGGTGAGTTATGTACCAAATCCGTTCTTATCAACCCAGCGAAGAGCCGCTGCTGCGCGAGCTGTTTTATAACACTGTGCACCATGTTAATCAGCGCGATTACACGCCGGAGCAGCGCGAAGCCTGGGCGCCGGTAAAGTATGATGAAAACGCCTGGGTGATGCGCATGCTTGAGTGCGAGCCCTTTGTCGCACTGGATAACGACACTATCGTTGGTTTTGCCGATGTGCAAACAGATGGCTATATCGACTTTTTCTTTTGCCACCACGCCTATCAGGGCAAGGGCGTAGGTAAAGCGCTGATGAAGCATTTACTGAAAGCCGGCCGCCGTTACGGCCTGAAACGCTTTTACGCCAATGTCAGTATTACTGCGAAGCCGTTTTTTCAACACTACGGTTTTGAGGTGGTAAGGCAACAGCAAAAGGAAGTGCGCGGCGTGGTGTTAACGAATTTTTTAATGGAAAAACGTCAGGGCTAAGCCTTGCCAATAGCCGTTATTCGCCGCAATACCATATTCCGTTTGACAATACCCTGCCGGGTTGTAAAAATGCGCTCATTGTAAATTTATTGTTTAGTAAAATAGCATTTTTATAAACAAGGTGGCAGTATGCTGGACAGACACTACGATGGCGTAATACTGGAAGACAAGTGGGGTAAAACCTATTTGTGTAGTAATTGCTTATTCGCTTACGCTGATTTAGGCGAAGACTGCGTCAGCGAAGTAAAAGATCTGCAGTTTGGCCGCTACTTCTTACAAGCGCTGGAACCCCATTGGAACCAACGCGACATTTGGGCAAAGATGTACCAACACGCCAAGCCGTGGCAATTTGATTTATCCAAACTGACTACTTTCCAATTGCGTGATGATTTAATCAAAATGTTCGCCGCCGACGAAATGCGCATCTGGCAGCTTACCGAAGGCTGGGGCCAGCCACCGGAAGACAACGGCATAGGCGAGGGCGGTTTAGCCCCCGCTACAAACAGCAACACCAGCTCGGCACCGGCAGCCAGAACAGCCAAACCAGGCGGTGGTGTAGCCGCAGAGGAAACCACAACAGCCAAAGCTGCAGCGCATGAAGCGAAGCCTGCATTAAAGCCTTATGAAGGTGATAAAGTATTCAAAAAGGCGCATTTGGACGGTTCACCAAGTGATCCATACACTTTAATGGCTGATGGCCTGCCGCAAGGAGCTAAAGAAGGCCAAATGCCAAAGCATGCTGCTGGCTTGGAAGAGTTCCCGGAAGAATACATTCCATTGCTGAAGGAAGGCTTTCCGGATGTGGTCAGTCGCAATGACTTCAGAAACTTTTCCGATATTGAACCTAAAGTTCTACCGCCGGGTAGTAAGATTTATCGCTTAGTGGATGAAGGGTGTAGTGAGGCCAAAGGTGAATCAGGCTGCTACTGGGCAACTGAATTACCGAAAGGGAAAGCTGCATGGCGCGGAGACTATGCAGTAAAAGACTCATGGAATGATAACGGCTACTATGTTGAGCACACTGTCGGAGACGAAGGCTTAAAGGTATGGCAAGGTAAGACAGCTGGACAGGGGTACCGGAAACACAAGGGTAAAACATTTTACCTTGAAGGTGGTGAAACACAGTTGTATGTTGGCTATAACGAAGTACCTAATTTGAAACCTAAATTAACAAACTGGGCGGATGCATAACATGACTCCTGATTTAAAAGAAAAATTACTGCTCCGTTTGTTTTCATCATTTGAATATACAGAGCAATTCGTCAACGACTTCGTTCAGTTTATCGACACTGGTCTTTTAGCACTCGAACATTACGATGCTCTGCCAGTAAAGCCAACAAATGCTTCAAATTACGCCGAAATTAAAAAAGACGCGGATTTATGGCACTTAAAAGTTAAACCAAACTTTTTAGGTATGAGGCAAGGAATGATTGAAGCTTTGGCAGAGGCAAAGCAGGGAGATTTCTCGTATGTCAGAGCAGACGCCGGTAACTTCAGGGGGTTAAGCCGTGACATGGACGGCATTCGTGAAGCCTTTATGGATTACATCGAGCCGGAGATAAAACAGCAATATTTTGAGCTGTGGAAAAAAGCGGACTATGGGGCTACGAACATCTACCTGACTTTTAGTGACTTTTGGGATCCCGGCCAACCATTGAAAGAGAAGATTACCGGGCCAATTGACGAGCAACGGTTACTCAAATATTTGCAACCCGGCGAGCAGCCGTAATATTGAACACAGTGAGTTAACAAGCCGAATTCCTGCTAAAAAGCCGACATCACGTCGGCTTTTTGCTTATAGGCATATCAAATATCGGCCAGAATAATTTTTGCTTATACAGGTTTACCATGCGGGTGACAGGGCGGGTTTTCGGCTCGCGTGGCAGCTAATGCCTGCGAACTTTCTAATGGAAAAACGGCAGGTATAAACATCAAGCTTCATGCTTGAGTTTAGTCGGGCGCAATGTGATGTATCTCTATAAAGTATTGTAAGGACTCGTATTACGGCGTAGTGTTGCACGCACATAATTTACAAAGATAGGTTAGCTCTCGTTGAATATGGGAATACCTGTCGAACAAGCGCTAGGTCCCCGCTCAAATTAGGAATATTGACATGATCACTTCAATAAAGCTGAGAAAGGTAAATAGCAGCGGTCTGGCCGGTGATATCGGAGCCATCATGATGCTTGCAGATTTTTATGGCATTGAAATGTCATCCGCTCTGAAATGGTCTGTGGAGCAGAGGCTTCTCGAACTGTCCAAAGCACGGATGATGGTTTGGTCGGGAGAGTCCGTAATGGTCTTAGCGAATGATTTACACGGCATGCCTCTGGGAATGATTTTGTATACAACAACAGATGATAAAACAATACGGCGTATTGATGCGCTATTCGTGATAGAAAAGTTCCGGGGTAAAGGAATTTCTACGAAGTTACTGCAGGCAATAAAAGAAGATAAAGATTTTCATACTTATGCAACGCCTTCCTCGGTAGGCTGGTACGAGAAAAATGGTTTCCGCGTTTTACGTAATCATCCAGAGGGCACTGTAGAAATGACTACGGCTGGAGGCGAACCAAATTATGAATACACTGTAAGAGTGCCCATCCCATCAGAGATGGATAATAAATTTATTGAAAAAATGAAAAAGTTTGAAGAAGAAAGAGCAAAACTTGGAAAGGTCTGATCCCTGACGCTGGAGGCGAAATGAACAAAACAGCAGAGGTGGCGCACTCTTTTTGGCGGGCGTATGCCACTGCTTTCGTACATCCGCTCAAATCCAACGACTTATTTGGGCAGTTCATCTCGAACCCCAATGTGACTGGTGCATATGCAGAAGCATGGGTTAAAGAACTTTGCCAACAAATGCTGGGTCATCGTTTCCGGATTTCTACAGGCGCAATTATTCGAGCTTGCGATGGCACGCGTGATGTATCGAAAATCCCGCAGTGTGATTTAATCATCTGGGACCCTTCAGAATTACCTGGGATATTTCAAACAGGAGATTTTGCACTGGTACCGTTTTTTGCTGCACACGCTGTGATCGAGATTAAGAGGTCAGTCACAGATATGGCAGCTTTTCGTAAACAACTTAAAGCGCGTCAACTGCTTGTCCCAAATAAACGCGTGTTTGGAGTCGTTGTGACTCACGGCTCAGGTCTTTTTGACCTTCAATGTACTTCTGATTGGTTGCGATACGATGAGGGGCTCCCACATATAACTCGTTTGCTCGATTCTGCAGGTGAACCAGACACTGACGGCGTGATGGCGTTTATATATTTTCTCGCGCAGTTAGCTGGGCATGAGAGCGGTATCGCTAGGTGATAGTGAGCTGCAGAACGGCATTTTACTTACTTGTTTTCGCTGTTGTGCAGCTCAGTCAACGAAAGGTAGATTGTTTAAAATACAGTCTTATGGTTTGTGTTCCATCAATTTAACTTAAACCCGGCCCTTGAAATAGCATTGCTCCAACCAAATATATCGTTTCATCGCGATATATAAATGTAAGTTAGAGCATATGACAGCACTTACCCCGAAACAACTGGATGACATTATTAAGGCGCTGGCGCATCCGGTGCGCCGCGATATTTTGCACTGGTTAAAAACGCCGGAGCAGTATTTTGCTGATCAGGAACATCCGCTTAGCCTCGGTGTTTGTGCCGGCAAGGTAGAGCGTAAAACCGGCTTGTCGCAAAGTACCGTATCAGCGCATTTGGCCACCTTGCAGCGGGCTGGGGTGATAAGCAGCCAAAAAGTGGGGCAGTGGCATTTTTTTAAACGGGATGAGGTTTTGATCCAGCAATTTCTGGCGCAAATCAGCAGCCAACTCTGAATAAAACGTAACGATTAAACCATGGTTTAATAAAACAGGATGAAAATATGTCAACACTATTCGACCCGATAAAAGTAGGCGATTTACAGTTACCCAACCGCATTATTATGGCGCCGTTAACCCGCTGCCGTGCCAGTGAGGGCCGCGTGCCAAATGAACTGATGGCAGAATATTATGTGCAGCGCGCCAGTGCCGGGCTTATTTTAACCGAGGCGACCTCGGTTACCCCTATGGGCGTGGGTTACCCCGACACACCGGGTATTTGGTCAGATGAACAAGTGGCCGGCTGGCGCAAGATAACAGCTGCGGTACATCAGGCCGGTGGCCGTATTATGCTGCAGCTTTGGCATGTCGGCCGTATCTCGGATCCGCATTATTTAGATGGCCAGTTGCCGGTAGCGCCGAGTGCTATTGCTGCTGATGGTCATGTCAGCTTAATGCGGCCGAAAAAAGCTTATGTTACGCCACGCGCACTGGAAACCGACGAAATTGCCGGTATTGTCGAAGCGTATCGGCTGGGCGCAGAGAACGCGAAAAAGGCCGGTTTTGACGGCGTGGAAATTCACGGTGCCAACGGTTACCTGCTTGACCAGTTTTTGCAGGACAGCACTAATAAACGCAGCGACAACTATGGCGGTAGCATTGAAAACCGTGCCCGCTTAATGCTGGAAGTTACCGATGCGGTAATATCAGTTTGGGGCGCCGGCCGCGTGGGTATGCATTTAGCACCGCGTGCCGATGCACACACTATGGGCGACTCACACCGTGCTGATACCTTTGGCTATGTGGCGCAGCAACTGGGTAAGCGCGGCATTGCCTTTATTTGTGCCCGTGAAGCACAAGGCGACGATAGCCTGGGAACACAACTGAAACAGCAGTTTGGCGGGGTGTATATTGCCAACGAGAAGTTTACGCTGGCCTCAGCCAATGCGGCGTTGGCAGCCGGTAGCGCTGATGCAGTGGCTTTTGGTGTGCCTTTTATTGCTAATCCGGATTTAGTGCAGCGCTTTGCTAAAGATGCGCCATTAAATACGCCCAAACCAGAGCTGTTTTATGCCAGCGGTGCAGAGGGCTATACCGATTACCCGGTGCTGGCGCAGTAAAGATTGAGTAATAAACAACACCGGCTGTGGCCGGTGTTGTTTTATGTTGCGTGGGCAAGCCGGTTGGTATTTATCAGCCGCGGTACGGGTTATTGCTGATGCGGGCAAACTGCGACAGCAGCAATACTGCGGCAACAGCAGCATAGCCCCATAGTGCAAACGCACTCCAAAACGCCATACTTTCGCCTAAAAACTGCCAACTGGTATCACCGCAACTGCCGGTGGGTTCAAATATTGCCGGTAGCCATTTATCCAGCGGCAGCCATGTCGGGAACTCGGCAAACAGTGCACAACTGAAAAAACCGCCTTCAGCCAGTAATTGTTCAATTTCAAGCAGTTCGTATGCCTGCAGTATGCCAAACACCGCCGCAGCCAGCATGCCCGCCAGTGCGATAATGCGCAGCAGAGTTGCTTTAGGCGCCAACAAGCCAATAATGCCGGCCAGTAAAACACCGGCAAAGGCAGCGCGTATATAAATACACTTAATGCAGGGTTGCATATTCAAACCATACTGAAAATACAACGCCGTACCAAGTAAGCCAAGGCAAGACAGTACTACCAGGCCCCAACCCCAGGGCTGCATAGATAAACGTTTGATTTTTTGAAGCATTTTATATCCTTCTGACGGGAGTTTTTTATCTGCCAGCGTTAATCTACGGCATTTGTTGGTAATGTACAATCTGGCTGAGCGGGTCGGCTATTTTAAGGGGGTGACTTGTTAACTGGCAGCGCTCTGGTACAATCAGTCCAAATTTTTTTGACCAAGAAGACGGACAGATCCGCATGACTAATCTGATTAAAGCGCAAAGCCCGGCCGGGTTTGCTGAAGAGTATATAGTAGACTCTATCTGGAACGGTAAATTTGCACCCGGGTCTATTTTGCCTGCAGAGCGCGAGCTGTCTGAGTTAATCGGTGTTACCCGTACTACTTTGCGTGAAGTATTACAGCGTTTGGCCCGTGACGGCTGGCTGACTATTCAACACGGTAAACCAACCAAAGTGAACAACTTTTGGGAAACCTCAGGCTTAAATATTCTGGAAACCCTGGCACGCTTGGATGAAGACCAGATGCCGAAACTGGTGGATGATTTATTGTCGGCCCGGACTAATATCAGCGCCATTTATATCCGCGGTGCGATAAAAAATCATGCGCAGCAGGTTATTGAACTGTTTGCCGGTGCTGAAGCATTGGAAGATACACCGGAAGCCTTTGCCGAGTTTGATTACAACCTGAACCATGAACTGGCGCGTTATTCAGAAAATCGCATTTATGTGCTGATTTTAAACGGCTTTCGTGGCTTGTATAACAAAATTGCCCGGTTTTACTTCTCACATCCGACAGCGCGCGAACTGGCCCGTAAGTATTACCACCAGATTAAATTGTATGCTGAAAACGGCAAATTTGATGAAGTGGTGCTTGCAGTGCGCAAGTACGGTAAGGAAAGTGGTTCGGTCTGGTCGGAATTGCGGCCGCAAATTCCTAAAGATCTGGTCGAGTAAACTACCGCACACAAACCGCCTTCGGGCGGTTGGTTGTTTCTGCTGTTTAAGCAAGGCGCATCAGTTTAGCTGCGCTCTTGAGCTTAGCGGTATTGCCGGTTATTATTGCGCGGAATAACATATTCTTTTGAGTTATAACGGGAGCCGGTAATGTCCAGCCAGTCGCATCGTGAAATTTACCTCGACAACAATGCCACCACGCCGGTGTTGCCGGTGGCAGCAGAGGCAGCTATGCACGCGATGCAGCGCGGTTTTGGTAATCCCAGCAGCAGCCATGCTACCGGTATAAAAGCCAAGGCAGAACTAGAGCGCACCCGCGCCTTAGCACGGCAGCTTATCGGCGCGGCTACCGGTGATATCGTGTTTACCTCCGGTGCTACGGAAGGTATTCAAGCCTCTATTGTTTCAGCCTTGCTGGCTGCGCGCGAGCGGGGCCTGGGCGGTGAGGGCACGTTACTGTTATATGGTGCTACAGAGCACAAAGCGGTACCCGAGAGTTTGAAACACTGGAACAAGGTATTGCAACTGAACGCCAGCGTAACCGCTATTCCGGTTAATCAATATGGTCAGCTTGACTACAACTTTATCAAAACGGCGCTGCCACGTGCTGCCATGATTTGTACCATGGCAGCCAACAATGAAACCGGCGTAAAACAGGATCTATGGGCGCTGGAGCAGCTGATCCGCAGTGTTAACCCGCAAGTGTACTGGATGGTAGATTGTGTGCAGGCACTGGGCAAAATGGCATTGAATATCGCCAACACCAGCATTGATTACGCGCCGTTTAGCGGCCACAAGCTGTATGCGCCCAAAGGGATCGGCTTTTTGTATGTGCGTAAAAACGCGCCTTATCAGCCGTTTATTGCCGGTGGTGGCCAGGAGGGCGGGCAGCGCTCCGGCACGGAAAACCTGCCGGGTATTGCTGCCTTGCAAGCCGTATTCACGGAATTGGCCAAGCCTGCGGGCACGGTGTTTCAGCGCGAAGAGACCCTGTGGCAATACCGGCATGCTTTACTGGCCGCGTTAACACAAGTATTCCCGGGCCTGGTGCTGAACAGCGACGTGCCGCATGTGGTACCCACCACCCTTAATTTTTCGGTGCCCGGCTTTTACAGCAAAGATATTATGGACTTGTTTGACGCCGCCGGTATTCGTGTCAGTTCCGGCTCGGCTTGCAGCTCTAAAGTACCCAGCAGTTTTGTACTGGATGCCATGGGGCTGGAAAGCTGGCGCTCGCAGGGCGCCATCCGGTTGTCGTTTGGCCCGGCTATGACAGCGGCAGAATGCCAGCAGGCCTGCGAGGCCATTCGTGCACTGGCGCCAGTGGTGTCAAAACATTGTTTGGTGTTAACCGACGCTACACCAACGTTGGAAATTCATGCCCGCGGTTTATTGCAGCTAAAGCACGAAGCGCTGTGCAGTTATGTCTTAATTTGCCCTGACAGCCGCGAAGCGGTGGTAATAGATCCGGTGTTACCGCTGGCCGGCCGTATCGCCAATATCATTCAGGGTCAGGGCCTGGAACTTAAAGCGGTGCTGGATACGCATCTGCATCGTGACCATGTTTCGGCGCGGCAAGAGTTGTTAGTGCTGTTGGGTAATCCTTGCGCTGAAACATCTTGCGATGTATTGGGCTGGCCACAACACTGTGATGCCATCAGCTGCGGCCAATACCGGCTGACTAAACTGGCCACCCCCGGCCATACCCCCGAAGCCGTCAGTATTTTATTGCATCGGCAGCAGCACACAGTGGCAGTGTTTGCCGGTGATGTACTGCTGCCTGGCGGCGTTGGCCGCACCGATTTACCCGGTGGCGATATGGCGGCACTGGCCGGCAGTATTCGTTTGTTGGCGGCCAATATTGCTGCCGATACATTAATTTTGTCCAGCCATGATTATGCCCAGCGTTTTTTTACTCACTTAGCTCTGGCACAACAAGAGCAACCCTTATTGCAGGCTTTATTGCAAGACAGCGCCGACAGCGGCTGGCAACAGCAATTGCAGCAACAAGCAGTAACGTTGCAGCAGCAACATCAGCATTTGTGCGGTTTGGTGGAAGTAAGTTTATCTGATGCCACTGATGTGATCGCACCGCAGCAGTTAACTGCATTTATGCAGCAGTGGCCGCAGCTGCAGATTGTGGATGTGCGTGAGCCGCATGAGCAAAGTGCCGGTGCTTTGTCGCAATATTTAAGTCAGCCTTATCCGGTATTGGAGATTCCGCTGTCTAAACTGGCTGATGCGCTGATTAATCAACAGTTGCAACGCGGGCAGGCGTTATTGCTGGTGTGCCGCTCCGGTAACCGTAGTTTGGTGGCATGTAAAGTGTTGGGCCGGCTTGGCTTTAGCGCGGTGTTTAATCTTAAAGGCGGTACCGCGCTGCTAAAATGACCCGGTAAAAAAAGCGCCGGCAAATGCCGGCGCTAAGTACTTCCTGCTACATACTGCTAAATGGAGAGGTGTTGCTCAGTAAAAGAACTGTTGCAGTGGGTTTAACAACCGTGTCAGACCCTTTTTAAACTGCAGTGGCGCGCTAAGCACCGACAAACATAAACAGTCCTCGTTCGCTAACGTGCGCGGAGTATGCGTATCGTCGGGCGAGTTAATCAGTAAATCACCGGCACAGTATTCGCCGTTTTCGTCGACAATCTTGCCGGACAACACCAACGTCATTTCCAGACCTAAGTGAGTGTGCAGCGGCACTTCGGTACCTTTACCTATATACAGCAAAGACACATGATGCTCAGCACCGGCCGGTAACTTGGCCGTGGCAATACCGCCTAAATGCAACCACTTGCCATGGTTGCCGGCAAGCCGTTGTAATGCACGTGGTACGGTGAATTCACGCCCGTTTACCACAACGTTTTGTAGCGTAACCGGCGCTGCTTTGCGTGGTTTGCTTTCCTGCGGCTCTGCAGTAATGGCTGCCAACATGCTGCCCCAATCATCGTTATCTGTTTTTACCGGCTGTTTTTCCAGTTGTGCCGCCATGTCGACACTAATATCGTGGCTAAGGCGCTGGCAATGCGGACACAAATCGACATGGGCAGCAATGGCCAGTGCCACATCTGCAGTTAACGTGCCTTCAACATATTGTTCCAGCAAGGCCATGCCGGGGTGAAACTTAATTGCGTGTGCCATCTAATGCCTCTCTTAATCTGTCCAGCGCCAGGCGGATGCGTGACTTAACGGTACCCAGTGGTATGGCCAGCTCGTCAGATACTTCCTGATGTGTTTTTTCCTGCAAATAAACTTTTTCCATTACTTCGCGTTGAGCCGGCGGCAAGCGGTCAAAGTGTGGTGCCAGCTTTTCAGTCAGTAATTGGTTGTCCCATTGGCCGGCATCGCTGTCGGCTTCAGGCTCGGGGTATTCGCCGTTGAGCCATAAATCATCGGCGCTGATATCGTCTTTACGGCTTTGTTTTTTGCGCAGCATGTCAAAGCGAACATTACGCGCGATAGTAAAAATCCAGGTAGAAGCACAGCCGCGTGATGCGTCAAATAAGGCAGCCTTTTTCCACACGTTTAGCATAGTGTCCTGCACCATCTCCAGTGCTTGCTGCTCGTTACCGAACATTTTCATCCCGAAAGCTTTTAACCTTGGAGCAAAATAACTGAACAGCTCGGCGTAAGCGCTTTTGTCACGTTGTAAAGCAACGAAGGTAAGTGCGTCTTCCCATTGCGTATTGCTGCTTTGTTGCTCTGTCATAACGGCAGATGTGTCCGTAATAGTTTTAAGGACCTTATCATGCCTTGGTATGCTGGCTGACTTCAACATGTTTCATGTTCCCGGTTAGGTCATTCACCGCCTTCAGCGACGGTTTGTGCAATCTTTTACGTCGCGTTCTCAGCGCTGGATTGGTTATTTTAAAAATTAAAAAATAGAAAGATATCTGCGTTTTATTGTGATTTTTATCCTAAAAAACTACTGTATTATGCTGCTAACTACTTAGCAGGAGATGATCATGAAACAGATTTTAGTTATTAACAGTTCTATTAACGGTGATAAAGGCCATTCAGCTCAGTTGGTACAACAATTTATCGCGCAGTTGCCACAGGGTGGTTTTAAACTGGATACGCTGGATTTAAACGCCACGCCGGTGCCGCATCTGGACATGAGCGAAATTGCCGCCTGGATGACACCGGCAGAGCAGCGCAGTAGTGAACAACAGCAATTGGCGGCTGTTTCAGACGATATTATTGCCCGCATTAAAGCAGCAGATGTGATTTTGGTTGGCGTGCCGATGTACAACTTTGGCGTACCGTCACAGTTAAAGGCCCTGTTGGACCGTGTAGCCCGTGCCGGTATTACATTTAAATACACAGAGCAGGGCCCGGTTGGCTTGCTGGACGATAAGCCGGTAGTTATTTTTGCTACCCGTGGCGGTGTATATCAGGGCACCACTATGGATAGCCAGACGCCGTTTTTACAAAGCTTCTTTAACTTTGTCGGCTTAAAAGATCTGCATTTTGTCTACGCAGAAGGACTAAATATGGGAACTGACGCACAGCAGGCGGCACTTGCCGCAGCCAGCGCCCGCTTAGCGCAGCTAAGCGCTAAAATAGCGGCTTAACTTCTCCACAGCTGTTCGAATACTCGTTATTCACGCTGTTTTTCGCCGGCCCGGTTTGGGCCGGTTTTTTTATGCCACTTAATCTTATCTGCTCTGCCGTCAGCCGCATTATGGCGCAGCTCTGTTGCGTTAACGCGCCGGGCTTTGTATAACAGGGCATCTTTTATCACTATAAGAATCTTGCTATGAACATGACCCGTCATTCTGCATTGGCAGTTGCCGTGTGCAGCCTGGTGCTGGCCGGCCCGTTGCAGGCAAAAAAAGCCGAACCGCAAACTTACACAACCAACAGTATCAGTGTCCCTGCTGTGTATCAGGCAGATAGCAGCATTACGCTCACGCTGGAACAAATTATGGCGGACCCGGATTGGTTAGGCCGCCAGCCACAAAGCGCGCACTGGAGTGCAGACAGTACACAAGTGTATTACCAGCGTAAACGCGAGGGCAGTGAACTGCGTGACTGGTATGTCAGGCCTTTAACCACGGCTGACAGCGACAGTAACGGTACTGCGGTAGCCCTGGCCAATCTGCATGAAACCGGCAGTGCCCAAGCGGTATATAACCTTGACCGCAGCCTGCAGGCATGGGTGTTTGAAGGCGATGTATTTGTGCGTGCCATGAATAACGATTCGGGCACTGCTGCAGTTAAGCAACTTACCCGTGATAATGCCGTGCAAAGTGCGCCGGAATTTTTGCTGGATGGCCGTTTGGCCTATCGCGAAGGCTGGACTTTCTATGCGCAGGATTTAACTACCGGCGCGCGCACTGAGTTGGCCAGCCTGAAACTGGCAGAGAAACCCAAAGCCCCGGCAGTACCCGGTGGCTATTTAGCACAAGAACAACACAAGCTGATTGAGTTTGTTGCGCTGCAGCAAAATAACGCTGAACAACGTTATCAGGCCAGACAGCAATTACAGCAGCAAAACGCCAGCCTGGCGCCGGCAGCGTTTTATTTGGGTAAAGATATGCAAGTGGTGTCTGCCAGCTTGTCACCTAAAGCCAATTACTTAATGGTGGCGGTGCGTAAGGCAACCAAACGCAACGACAAAGACATTATGCCAAACTATATTACCGCCAACGGTGATATTGCTGCCGAGCCGGTGCGGGCGCGGGTAAATGATGTAACGCCGCAACCACAACGTATTTTATTGTTAAATCTGCAGGATGGCAGCAGCACTGAGCTGAGCTACACCAGCTTGCCGGGCTACAACGATGATGTATTGGCTGAGGTAAAAGCTGAGAATGCCAAAGCCCGTGGTGAGAAATACAAATCTGCGAAAGTGATCCGCGATATCGGCCTGATGACCGATTGGTACTGGAGCCAAAGTGCTATGCGTTGGCACAGTTCCGGCGAGCATGTGGCGTTAATGTTAAAGGCGCTGGACAATAAAGACCGCTGGATAGCCACGGTAGATTTGCAAAACAAAACCCTGGTACCGCAGCACCGGCTGCACGACACTGCTTGGGTTAACTATGCCTTTAATGACTACGGCTGGTTAAATAACAGCGACAGCCTGTACTACTTATCAGAAGAAAGTGGTTACTCGCATTTATATGTTAAACCGTTAAAAGGTAAAGCCAAAAAGCTGACCAGCGGTACCTTTGAAGTAAGCGATCCGGTGCTGAGCAGCGATGATCAGTTTATTTATTTCAAAGCCAATGTAGCGCACCCGGGCAACTACGAAGTTTACCGCGCGGTGCTGGCCGACGGCAAAACCGAACAGCTGACACAATTGGGCGGCAACACCGATTTTACCCTGTCGCCGGATGAGCAAAAGTTACTGTTGAATTTCTCAACCAACTTATTACCAAATGAGTTGTATCTGGCCGACGCGAGGCCCGGGGCTGAGGTTACACGTCTTACTGACACCGTCTCCGCGCAGTTTAAACAGCTACCGTTGCAAGCGCCGAAAGTGGTTGCTGTGCCATCAAGCCATGGTAAACAACCGGTATTTGCTAAGGTGTATTATCCGGCTGACTACCAGCAGGGCGAACAGCGCCGCGCCGTTATTTTTAACCATGGCGCCGGTTATCTGCAAAACAGCGATTTAGGTTGGTCCGGTTATTTCCGTGAATTCCTGTTCCATAATTTGTTAGCACAGCAGGGATATGTGGTGATGGATATGGATTACCGGGCATCTAAAGGTTATGGCCGCGATTGGCGTACGGCGATATACCGGCGCATGGGCACGCCGGAAATTGAAGATTTGGTTGATGGCGTAAACTGGCTGGTCGCTAATGCTAATGTTGATCGCAACCGTATCGGTACTTACGGCGGCTCTTACGGTGGCTTTATGACGTTTATGGCGCTGTTTAAAGAGCCTGAGTTATTCCAGGCCGGCGCGGCGCTGCGTCCGGTAAGCGATTGGGCCTATTATAACCATGCCTATACCTCAAATATTCTCAATACTCCGGCGATTGACCCTATTGCTTATGAGCGCAGCTCGCCGATATATTTTACCCAAGGCCTGAAAAAGCCACTGCTGATAAATGCCCCTATGGTGGATGATAATGTATTCTTCCAAGATGTGGTGCGGCTGGTGCAGCGTTTAATTGAGCAGGAAAATATTAACTTTGAAACGGCGATTTACCCGGTAGAGCCGCATGGTTTTCGCCAGCCCAGCAGCTGGCTGGATGAATACCGTCGTATTTATAAGTTATTTGAGCAGAATTTGTAACGGTGTAACGATACGGTCGCAATACCCGCTCTGGCTCGCCGCAGCAACTATGCTGGGCTCCTGCCCAGCACCTGCGGCCAGCTAAAGCTGTTCAAATTCGTTCCTGACGAATTTGTCGCCCTAATGCCTGCGGCAGGGCTCAGACACTCTGCGCCGACCAGATCGGGTTTCCGACCTCCTTTCCGGGCGCATCGAACAATAAAAACGTCTCAGCAAGAGACGTTTTTTATGTAACCAATATCACTTAAGCAACGTTACGGCTTTTTCAGCAAATCACGAATTTCCGTCAGTAATTTTACATCCTCCGGTATTTCAGCTACCGCTGCCGGCTTGGTTTCTTCTTTTTTCTTCATCGAGTTCATCGCTTTAACGCCGACAAATACGGCAAAAGCAATAATGATAAAATCAATAATGGTTTGTACAAACATGCCGTACTTAATAACAACTTCGGCATGGGTTTCACTTGCTTGCTGAATTACCACTGCCAAATCGCGAAAGTTAACGCCGCCCAGTAACACGCCAATCGGCGGCATAATAACGTCATTAACAAAAGACGATACAATTTTGCCAAAGGCGGCACCAATAATAATCCCCACCGCCATATCCACCACATTGCCACGCATGGCAAAGGCTTTAAACTCTTGCAGCATACTCATCACAAAGCTCCTGTTTTATTATCGTTATGCACTGCCGGTTTGCTGATATTGCGCCAGTCAGCAGCTTAAAACACTATAGACGGCAAAATACAATTTACCATCACCAGGCAGAGCAATTTTTTGCTGTAACGTCAGGGTTTTAGCTTAGAGATGAAGTTGCCCCGTGGCGCTGACAAAATCGGCATCGGCGCTAAAGTGTAACCGCGTACCGTTGTAGGGTTGGTTAAGCTCAAGGCCGGCGGCATGCAACATCAGTCTTGGCGCTGCGGCTAAGGCTTGTGGTGTGGCGTAAAATGAATCCCCCAAAATAGGGTGACCTAAATGCAGCATATGCATGCGCAGTTGATGTGAGCGGCCGGTTATGGGTTTTAGTTCTACCAAAGCACGGTCGGTCAGCTGTTGCAGCAGTTTAAAATGGGTAACTGCGGTTTTACCGCCCTGGTAGCACACTTTTTGTTTGGGCGGATTACTGCTGTCGGCAAGCAGCGGCACATCAACAACACCTTCGGTTGGCATCAGCGTGCCCCATACCAGTGCCAGGTAGCGTTTACTCACAATACGCTCGGCAAATTGCTGTTTTAGTGCGGCTTCGGCTTTGCGCCGCAGTGCCATTACCACTATACCTGAGGTGGCTAAATCCAGCCGGTGCACCAGTAACGCTTGCGGATACTGCTGCTGCACACGGCTGAGTAAGCAGTCGGCTAAATGTGCACCGCGGCCGGGGTTAGTTAACAGCCCGGCAGGTTTGTTCAGCACAATCAGATCTTTGTCCTGATACAAAATATCCAGCGGGATACCGGTGGGTGGGCGATAAATAAAGGCGTCGGTCATGGCTTGGTAAACTTAGCAATAAAGTGAGTAGCTTAGCTGAATTTACCCGGCAGACGAAGGGCTTTTACGGCATAATAACCGGCGTTTATATTGCGGAGAGTGTTATGAGTAACAGTGTTGAAGACCTGGCGGTACTACCGGCCAGCAGTGAGCCATACCAAATAGTGTATGAAGACGATGTACTGCTGGTGGTAAATAAACCGGCAAAACTGTTAACGGTACCCGGCCGCCATCCGCAAAATCAGGATTGCCTGATCCGTCGCGTGCAGCGCGAATTTCCTTTTGCTGAGGTAGTACACCGGCTGGATTATGATACCTCGGGGCTGTTGGTATTACCGCTGACCAAACGGGTGTTGTCGGATATCAGCAAGCAGTTTCAGGCCCGCAGTGTCACTAAACATTATGTGGCGCTGGTTGAGGGTAAGTTGGCTAAAGCCAAAGGTGTTATCGACTTACCGCTGGCCGCTGACGAGCAGCAGCGGCCATTGTATAAAGTATGTCAGCAACAGGGGAAGCCGTCGCAAACCCGCTATCAGTTGCTCAGTTATAACAGTGCTGCCAATCAAAGCCGTGTGCAGTTGGAACCGGTGACCGGCCGCTCGCACCAGCTGCGGGTGCATATGTTGGCGCTGGGCCACGCCATGCTGGGTGATACTTTGTACGCGCCGGCAGATGTCGCGGCAAAGAGCCCGCGCTTAATGTTGCATGCAGAATATATCCGTTTTGTGCATCCGCTAAGTCGTGCAGTACTGGAGTTTACTGTAGCAGCACCGTTTTAAGCCGGAACACCTGCCGGGAGTTGTTGTCGCGGTAGTTGCACTTTCATTGTCAGAAGCCATAGTTACAGCGATCAGCCGGTAGCAGGAGCAAGGATGAGCACACTTCAGTTAATCACCGCTTTGATGCCGCTGCTCAGCGTGTTTACCTTGTTAGTGTTATGTCGTTTACCGGCACGCAAGGCCATGCCGCTTAGCCTGGTTTGCACAGCCGTGTTGGCATACTTTGTGTGGCAAATGCCACTGTTGCAGCTAAGTGCAGCGATAGCAGAGGGGCTGATAATAGCGCTGACTATCCTCTGGATTGTGTTTGGGGCCATTTTGCTGCTTAAGGTGTTGCAACAAACCGGTGCCATTGACCGTATTAAACAAGGTTTCAGCCGCATCAGCAGCGATAAGCGGGTGCAGTTGATCATTATTGCCTGGTTGTTTGGCAGCTTTTTGGAGGGGGCAGCCGGCTTCGGTACTCCGGCGGCAATAGCGGCACCGTTATTGGTGGCGCTGGGCTTTAGCCCATTGGCGGCGGTGGTATTGGCATTAATTGCTGACTCCAGTGCGGTGTCTTTTGGTGCGGTGGGCACCCCGGTACTGGTAGGGTTGGCGCAGGGCACACCGGGTATTACGCCGGCAGAGTTGCAACAGGTGGCAGTGTTGGCCATCAGTATCGATATTATGGTGGCCTCCGTGCTGCCGCTGATTATGTGTGTATTGTATTGCCGCTTTTTCAGCGCGGTGCAAAGCTGGCGCGCCGGTTTTGCTATGGCTCCCTTTGCGCTGTTAAGCGGTCTGGCGTTTACGCTGCCAGCCTATATGGTGGCGCTGTTGTTGGGGCCTGAGTTTCCCTCTGTGCTGGGTGCGTTAATTGGTTTGGCGGTAGTGTGTACTATGGCCAAACGAAACATCTTATTACCGCCGCCATCTGAACCGGCAACAGTACCTGCTGTTACGTTAAGCCGCGCAGAGCCCGGCCTGCTGTGGGCCTGGTTGCCTTATATTATCGTGGCGCTGTTGCTGGTGCTGAGCCGGATACCGCAGTTACCCTTTAAAGCGGCATTACAAAGCGTCAGTGTAAGTTGGTCGGACATTTTCGGCTCAGCTATTTCCGTTAGCGTAACGCCGTTATATTTGCCGGGCAGCTTATTTGTTTTTACTGCGCTTATAGCGATATTGTTGCTGCGCGGCAGCGCGCAGCAACTGAAAACCGCCGTTCAACAAAGCAGTACTATGCTGTGGCCGTCTTTTATTGCCCTGGCTGCGGCGGTGCCGATGGTAAGGATCTTTTTGCATTCAGACATTAACAACGCAGGTTTAACGGCTATGCCGCTGGCATTAGCGCAGTTGGCAGCGTTACAGCTAACTGATGTTTGGTTGCTGATGGCACCGTTAGTCGGCGCGCTGGGCTCTTTTATTGCCGGCTCGGCAACCTTCTCCAATTTAATGTTTGCCAGCTTTCAGCAAGCCATGGCAACCGATGCCGGTCTGGACGGGCACTTAGTGCTGGCGCTGCAAATGCTGGGCGCTAATGCCGGTAATATGATTTGTGTGGTTAATGTAGTGGCAGCGGCCAGTGTGGTTGGTTTGAATGGCCGTGAAGGTGAAATTATCCGTTATACCCTGGCGCCGATGCTGTACTACTGCCTGAGCGCCAGCCTGATAGCCTGGTTATTTTTTCTTTAACCGTGCCAGCGCAATAGCGGTCATGCCAATAACAAGGCCGCTGAGCAAGCCATATAAATGGGCATCAATGGCAACGTCGGCATTAATAAGTGCTGCCAATCCGGCATCCGGCCCGTGCCATTGCTCCCACAGCACTTTGCCAATCAGCCCCGCCAGCAGCAACCAGCCGGTAGTAAGTTTACGCTGAATATCCTGCAATGCGCCCAGTGTCAGCATGGCATGCAGTAAGCCGGACAGACCAACATAGATATGTAGTTGCGGGCTAAAATAATACAACGCCAAACTGATAGCCAGCGCACTTAGCAGCCAGCTGAGCACGCGTTGGCGATAATCGCTGTAGACACCATGCAGCAGCATGGCCAGTAATAAACCGCCCTGGTTCATCAGCAAATGCCAGTAATTTGAATGTAACAAATGGCCGCTGAACAAGCGCCAGTACTCACCCAAGGCAATAGCATCGCGATGGTACTGCAGCAGTTGCTGCCAGCTGTGCGGCAACAGTGCCAACAATGCTATAACCGCGCTGAGCAGCAGATATGGCCAATAACGGGGTGGCAAAGTAAACGGAGCAGGCAAAGTCAGTGTCATCCGGTAAGTATTCAGGGGCCTATGCAAAACGATCCGCCGCTTTTGGTCAAGTGAAATCTGTACTGCTGCACGGCTCTGCCGGTTTAAACGGCAGACGGGCGAGCCGGGCAGACCAGTGGCGCCCTGGTATATTGATCTTAAGCGGCTAACCGGGTAGGGTGTAATCACTTAGCTATTATCAGATATATTTACTATGCATGTTGCCTCGTTACTGTATCGCGCTGTCGTTGTGCTGGGCGGTTTTACCTTTTTTACTGTAGCTGCCCAGCAGGAAACCCGTGAGCCGGAAGCGGCTACCGGTATTTATCAGCAACAGTTAGTCAATGCGAAAGAGTACATGGTGGCAGCGGCTCATCCGCTGGCAACAGAAGCCGGCCGCGCGGTATTAGCCAAAGGCGGCAGTGCGGTAGATGCAGCTATAGCCACTCAACTGATGCTGGGGCTGGTGGAGCCACAAAGCTCCGGTATTGGCGGTGGTGCTTTTATGTTGCACTGGCAGGCCAAACAGCAACAGCTTACGACCTTTGATGGCCGTGAAACCGCTCCGGCTAATGCCACGCCGCTGTTATTTACAGAACAAGGCAAGCCAATGAACTGGCGCGAAGCCTATGTTGGCGGTAAGTCGGTTGGCGTGCCGGGTGTTGTGGCTTTACTGGCTGAAGCGCACCGGCAATACGGCAAGTTGCCCTGGGCTGAGTTGTTTACGGATACCATCAAGACTGCAGAGCATGGCTTTGCGGTATCTTCGCGTACCGCAAACCAACTGGCAAAAGGCTGGAACAAAGGTATAGCGCAATTTTATGATAGTAAACAGTATTTTATGCCCAACGGTCAACCATTGGTTGAGGGCAGCTTGCTGAAAAATTCTGCCTATGCCACCACACTTAAAGCGATTGCCGCGCAGGGGCCGGAAGCGTTTTACCGCGGTGAACTGGCCAAAGCCATCAGCGAGCGGGTACAAACAGCGCCGGTGAACCCCGGCACATTGAGCGTTGAAGATTTAGCCAACTATAAGGTATTGCAGCGGGATGCGGTGTGCATACCCTATCGTGTCTACAGAGTGTGTGGTATGGCGCCACCCAGCTCCGGTGGTATAGCGGTGCTGCAAATGCTGGGTATACTGCAGCAGTATAATTTAAGCCGGGTGGCACCGGACAGTGTGCAGGCTACTCATGTGTTGGCACAGGCTGCAAAACTGGCCTTTGCCGACAGGGAGCGTTACCTGGCCGACCCGGCTTTTGTGCCGGTGCCGGTAGAGGGAATGCTGGCGCCGGACTACCTGGCGCAGCGGGCGAAATTAATTGATTTAAGCAAAGCCGGCACAGTAGCACAAGCTGGCACGCCAACAGGCGCACCGGCGTTGCTGCCGGCCGTATCGCCGGAGCTACCCAACACCAGCCATTTTTCTATTGTAGATAGCGACGGCAATGCGGTAAGCATGACAACCAGTATTGAAAATGTATTTGGCTCCGGGTTAATGGTAGGCGGTTTTTTACTGAATAATCAGCTGACCGATTTTAGCTTAAGCCCGGAAATTGACGGCTATCTGGTGGCAAACCGGGTAGAGGGCGGTAAAAGGCCACGCTCGTCGATGGCACCTATGATGGTGTTCGATGCCAATAATCAACTGAAGTTGGTAATAGGTTCACCCGGTGGCAGTCGTATTATTAACTATGTTGCGCAAAGTATTGTTGCGGTGCTGGACTGGCAGTTGAATGTACAGCAAGCATTGAATTTGCCGCGTATCACCCATCGCAATGATTATCTGGCGCTGGAAAAGGGCACTGCGCTGGCGCAGCAACAAGCGGTGCTGGAAGATATGGGCTACAAAGTACAATTACAGGATTTAAACAGCGGCCTGCATGCCATTATGGTGACGGAGACAGGCTTGCAAGGTGCCGCCGATCCGCGCCGTGAAGGCAGTGTAGCGGGCCAGTGATCAGGGATTAATCAGGGAATAAGCATGAGTGATATTGTACTGCAGCGCCACGACAAGGTGCTGCAAATCGGCCTGAACCGGCCGGCGAAGAAAAACGCGTTAAGCCAGCAGATGTATCGTGAGTTAACAGCAGCTTTGGCGCAGGCGGCAACAGATAACAGTATTAATGTGGTGTTGCTGCAGGGCAGTGATAATTGCTTTAGTGCCGGTAACGATTTACAGGATTTTCTCGGCGCCGGTGAATTAAATGCACAGCACCCGACGGTGCAGTTTTTGTATCAGCTGGCGCAATTCCCCAAGCCCATAGTGGCGGCGGTAGCCGGGCTGGCAATTGGTATCGGTACCACGGCTTTACTGCATTGTGACCTGGTGTATGCTGCAGACAACAGCCGGTTTCAGTTGCCGTTTACAAAGCTGGGCTTATGTCCGGAGGCCGGCTCCAGTGTACTGCTGCCTAATTTAGCCGGTTACCAGCGCGCGGCGCAGTATTTATTGCTCGGTGAAGCTTTTGACGCAGCACAAGCAGAGCAAATGGGGCTGGTGAATCAGGTAGTTGGCCAGCATGACGTATTGAGCTTAGCGCTGGAAAAAGCCACCGCGCTGGCCGCATTGCCGGCAGATGCGGTGCAAAGCAGTAAGGCGCTGTTAAAGCCGCAACAGAGCATGACCTTGCAAACCATTGCTAATGAGTTAGTGCAGTTTCAGCGCTTACTAAACGGCGCAGAGTGTCAGCAGCGTATCGCGGCGTTCTTTCAGCGTTAACGGGCACTGCTGGCAAACTTGTCTACTTTAACGGCCTGTACTACCCAGCGGCTGCCGTCTTTAACCATCTCGACTACCCGCAGCTCGTCGACTTGTTTGCCGTCATGCTGGCCGGTAAGCAGCAACGTAATATCGGCGCGGTTATCATATTGTTCGCGTAAATTACCGCCGCTGCGGTTTACGCGAATATCCACCTGATCAAATGACATATTCATTAAGGTACGGCCAACCTGACGCACTGTGCCGTACGACTCCATTAAATCGGCATAGTCTTTGGTACACAGCTGTTTGGCTTTGTTTAAGTCCTTTTCGTTGTACAGCGCATGAAAAAACTCTGTGGCTATATACTCCGGCGTGCCCCATTGAGCATTAACTTTAGGGCTGTCATCGCTGCAGGCAGCCAACAATAAAAATAACGGTAGCCAAAAATAGAGTTTCATCAGTACAACCCGGTTGCTAAATACGCCACTCAGTGTGGAACCTTTTCGCCTTACTGTAAAGTAAAAGGGCTGCATATGCAGCCCTTTATTGTATATAAGCGGTTGATTAAGGTTGTAATTCCTGCTCGGTAAACACCTCAGCAAATAACGGGCTGGTTAAATAGCGCTCGGCGGCGCTGGCCAGAATAACCACGATATTTTTGCCGGCGTTTTCCGGTTTGGCTGCCAGGCGTTGAGCTGCAACCAGGGCGGCACCGGACGAAATACCAGCCAGAATACCTTCTTCGCGCATTAAACGCAGGGCGCCGGCAATGGCTTCTTCGCTGCTGACGCGTTCAACGGCATCCACCACGGCTAAATCCAGGTTACCCGGAATAAAACCGGCACCAATGCCCTGAATTTTATGCGGGCCGGGTTTTAATTCTTCACCGGCTTTGGCCTGAGTGATCACCGGGGATTCTGCCGGCTCTACTGCCACGCTTAACAGCGGCAGCTTCTTCTCGTTTTTCAGATAACGGCTAACACCGGTGATGGTACCGCCGGTGCCGACCCCGGCGATAAAGATATCCACTTTACCGTCTAAATCATTAAAAATTTCCGGCCCGGTGGTATCAAAGTGAATTTGCGGGTTAGCCGGGTTTTCAAACTGGCCCAAAATTAAATATTTATCCGGGTTAGATGCCTGAATTTCTTTGGCTTTCTCAATAGCACCTTTCATACCCTTAGGGCCTTCGGTCAGCACTAAATTGGCACCTAAGGCTTTTAACAGCTTGCGCCGCTCTAAGCTCATGGTGGCCGGCATAGTTAATGTGAGTTTATAACCACGGCTGGCAGCAACAAACGCCAGGGCGATACCGGTATTGCCCGAGGTTGGCTCGACAATTTCTTTCTCTGCCGTTAAGGTACCTTTTTTCTCGGCATCCCAAATCAGCGCGGCGCCCAAACGGCACTTTACGCTGAAGCTGGGGTTACGCGCTTCAATCTTGGCGTAAACATTAGCGCCGCCTTCAATGGTGCGGTTTAATTTGACCAGCGGGGTGCGGCCGATAGACAATGAGTTGTCTGCATAGACGTTTGCCATAAAAAAACTCCGTTTACGATAAATTGGTTATAAGAATACGCCAGCGTGGCAAAAATTACAGTAGCTTTTGGCTATAAGATATTACGTTTCACCACAACAGCGTTGGGTTTGAATACTAAACATAGAGGGGACTTATGGCCTTTGTAAGCACCGATAACTATATCGTGTCTGATGAACTGGCATTAGCGGTAAATGCCGCGGTAACGCTGGAAAAGCCGCTGCTGATAAAAGGCGAGCCGGGCACCGGTAAAACACGGCTGGCCGAAGAGCTTGCGGTAAGCCTCGGTACAGAGCTTATTCAGTGGCATATAAAATCGACCACCAAGGCGCAGCATGGCCTGTACGAGTACGATGCGGTATCGCGCCTGCGCGACAGCCAGCTGGGCAGCGACAAGGTGCACGATATCAATAACTATATCCGGCCGGGGAAATTGTGGCAGGCGTTCACCGCTGTTAAACGCCCGGTACTGCTGATAGACGAAATAGACAAAGCCGATATTGAATTTCCTAACGATTTACTGCACGAGCTGGATCGGATGGCATTTTACGTGCACGAAACCGGCGAGCAGATAAGCGCGGCTGAGCGGCCGATAGTGATCATTACCTCAAACAATGAAAAAGAGCTGCCGGATGCGTTTTTGCGCCGCTGCTTTTTTCACTATATCCGCTTTCCGGATGCCGGTACCTTGCGCGCTATTGTCGCGGTACATTACCCACATATTCAGCAGCAGTTGTTGAGCACGGCGTTAGAGGTGTTCTTTGAACTGCGTGAGTTGCCGGGGTTAAAGAAAAAGCCATCCACCTCAGAGCTGCTCGACTGGTTAAAGTTGTTGCTGGCCGAAGATATTCCGGCAGAAGTATTAACCGACAAACAGCAAAAAGGCGGCTTAATGCCGATGTTTGGTGCCTTGCTTAAAAACGAGCAAGATGTAGCCTTAGTAGAAAAACTGGCGTTTTTGGCGAAAAGGCAGGGGCGATAGAGGATGTTTGCGTCAGGAGTTTTATTCGCCGGGGTCGGCTCTGGCAATCATGCCAGCGAAGGATCAGAACCTTGTTTCGGTCGGCACAGAGTGTCTGAGCGAGGGCGCCAGCCCGAACGAGTTGCTGTGACGAGCCGGGGCAAGTGTTGTGAGCCGCAGCGGGAACAATACTGCGGAGCCGGCACATGCTAATTGACTTCTTTTTTACGCTGCGCAAATACGGCTTAAAAACCAGCATTACCGAACTGCTGGATTTACTTAATGCGTTAAAACAACAGGTGATTTTCGCCGACACCGAAGCCTTTTATCAGCTGTCCAGGCTATGTCTGGTAAAAGATGAAACCCAATACGATAAATTCGACCGCGCCTTTGCTGATTACTTTGAGGGTGTCGCGCAGGTGGATATCGCCGCCAGCATACCGCCGGAATGGCTGGTGCCGGACGTGCTGCGTAAACTCAGCGAGGAAGACAAGGCCAAGCTGCAGGCATTAGGCGGGCTGGATAAACTGCTGCAAACATTGCGTGAACGCTTGGCTGAGCAGCAAAAAAAGCACAGCGGCGGTAATAAATGGATTGGCACCGGCGGCACTTCACCTTTTGGCGCTTATGGTTATAACCCAGAGGGTGTGCGTATTGGCCAGCAGGGCAGTGGCGCGCGCCGTGCGGTAAAGGTGTGGGATAAACGCGAGTTTAAAGACCTGGACACCGACAGCGAACTTAACAACCGCAGTATTAAACTGGCACTGAAACAGCTGCGTAAATTTGCCCGCAGCGGCGCCGAGACCGAGCTGGATTTACATGGCACCATTCAGGCCACTTCAGAGCAAGCCGGGTGGCTGGATCTACGCTTTATGCGCGAGCGGCACAACGCCATTAAGTTGCTGGTTTTTTTTGATGTGGGCGGCTCAATGGATGACCATATTGAGCAGTGCCAAAAGCTATTCGCAGCGGTAAAAACCGAATTTAAACACCTGGAGTTTTTCTACTTTCATAACTGCGTGTATGAAGGTGTGTGGCGCGATAATAAACGCCGTTACACTGAGCAGATTAAAACCGACGATATTATTCATACCTACGGTAGCGACTATAAGCTGATCTTTGTCGGTGATGCCACTATGGGGCCGTATGAGATTGAGTACCCCGGTGGTAGTGTGGAGCATTTTAACGAGCAGCCGGGCAAAGTCTGGCTGCAGCGTTTGCTCACGCAATATCCTAAAGCAGTGTGGTTAAACCCCCAGCCACAGCCGTGGTGGGGGCACTATTATTCCATTGGCATGATCGGGCAAATCATGCAAAAGCGTATGTATGCCCTGACGTTGGACGGCTTAAATCATGCTATTAAAGCGCTGTTATAACACTATTTCTGCTTAGGCTAATTTAAGAATTCTTCAATACCTTCATCTAAATCCGGCACGTTTTCCAGTTTGGTAAACATATCTGACAATGTCAGATGCATGGCATGCAGCAGTTTAGCTGGGAAGTCATCAAAATTGCCTTCGGCAATTTTATTTTCGTTGTCCAGCATGTGGTGCCCCAGATGAACACAAGCGGCATAGGGTGATAACCCGGGTGCTGCCAGAGGGCTTTCCTGGTACTGAATGGCCCGAACTATCTCTTGTGGAAAAAACCAATGATCAGCCAGAGCAGCGCCAGCTTGGGTGTAGTCGAAGCCCAGTAATTGCTGCTCTACACGAGAGCGGCTTTCACCGATTTCGACTCTTTTGTCGATTGTAATCGCGTCTTCCGGCCTGATTAAATGGATAAGGTATTCACCAATCGCGTATAACAAGCCACAGGTATAAGCCAGTTCGGCATCTATTTTTAACGACTTAGCTAACCATTTACAGCGGTTGGCCATTTTAAATGACTTTATCCAGAATGCCTGAATATCGAAAGCGGCCGGACCGTTTAAAGCAGACGTAAAGCCGATTGACAGCACCAGAGTGCGTAAAGAGTTAAAGCCCAGTACAAGTACGGCGTCTTTAACAGAGCCCACTTTACGATGACCACCGTAGCGCACAGAGTTCGCCATACGGAGAACTTTAGCGGTTAGCGCCTGATCATTACTTAAGATAGCGGCAATATGGCCACCGGTGATATCCGGGGTGTTAAAGCTGGCAATCAACTCTTGTACTACTTTGGGTATACTGGGTAAGTTTGTTGCTTTTTCAATTAGTTGCTTCATTGTTACACTCGGGTATATAGGGTTAACATTGCTGGCGTACTTTATCTGAGCAGTATAAACATAGTTCAGACTTTTGTGTTGATATTGTTTTATAACAAAAAAACGGCTGTGTGCTGTTTTGTCTGTTGCCAGAGCAGGCGCAGCGACGGCTTTGCCGGTTGCCCGCTACTGGACAGCAAGCCTTGCCGGCTTTATATTGGCCGCGTTTAGCGAAATTGTATTGTTGTAAGGAACGGATTTGACCCGCCAAACCATGGAAATCGACAAAACCACTAACATACAGCAACTGTATGCCGCCCAACCCATTTTTGACCGCAAGCAAAAGCGCTTTGGCGTGGTGTTGCTTAACCGCAGTGGCGCCGGAGTCAGTGCACTGCAACTTAGTGATGCCGGACTTAGCGATGCTCAGCTTAAACAATATTGCGACGATATTCGTGTGCAAAGTGCGTTGTACAAGGCGCCATTGTTTATCACCGTTACCGCCGACTTTGTTTTATCCGGCCGTGCCTTGCAGCTTTTGCCGGACACTGTGGTACTGGAGCCGGTTATTCCGCCGCAACCGGATGCAAGCTATATTGCCTCGCTAAAGGCGTTGAAGCATCGGGGCTTCAGGCTGGCACTGCACGATGTGGCGCTGACAGATGCCATACTGGCGTTGTTGCCGCTGGCGGATATTATCCGGCTGGATGTGGTAAACAGCAGCCTGGCCGATACTGAGCGCTATAAAACACAATTTGGCCGTGCCGGCTTGTTATGGTTGGCCGGACCGGTGGAAACAGAGCAGCAGTTTGCTCTTTTTAAAGCGTTGGGCTGTGATTTATTTCAGGGCTATTTTTTAACCAAAGCACTGTTGGTGGCCGGTAAGAAAATTGAGCCAGGCGCTCTTAAAGTAGCAGAGATCATCAGCTGCTTGTTTGCCGCCGAGCCGGATATTACGCAGTTATCGCTGCTGCTGAAAAACGAACCGAATATAGTGATGGGCTTGCTGAAAATTGCCAACAGCCCGTTATATCGTAAAACGCGCGCCGTCAGTTCTGTTAAAGAAACGGTGACCCGGCTTGGCCTGGAATTAACACGTAAATGGCTGTTGATGTGTGCAGTACTCACTGGCACTTCACCGGCGGCAGCCATTACTGTATTAACCCGCGCCTACAGCGCTCAACATATCGCGCAGCAGTGGCAGCTAAGTGCGAACCAGTGCCAGCAGTATTTCTTGGCTGCACTTATCTCAGGTTCAGATCTGTTGTTTGATATACCGCCTGAAGAGTTTGTCCGTCATGTCAATCTGCATAAAGACATTAAAGCGGCGATCAGCGCTAATCGCGGCCGGATGGCCGGCGCTCTGGCGATAGTGCGCAGCATAGAACGGGGCTATGCGTTAAAACTGGCCGCCAGTGACACAGAGCTGCCGTATATCGCGCTGTATAACCAGCAGTTGTCTGATGTGCAGCAACGCTTGCTGGCATTGGAATAGTGGCCGGCACAGACAGGAAAAAGGCAGCTGACGCTGCCTTTTTCATTTAACTACAACCTCACTATAGCAGCACTCTGGCTGCACTATAGCCGTTATTCCGCCAGCGAGGCCCATAAGTCGTATTCATCGGCTTCATCGACTACGGCATCGATAATATCGCCTGGTTTAACACCGGTTAAGCCGTTTAAGTACACGGCACCGTCAATTTCCGGGGCATCGGCGAAGCTTCGGCCAATAGCACCTTCGTCGTCTACTTCGTCTATCAGCACTTTAATGGTTTTGCCAATTTTTGCCTGTAGCCGCGCGGTACTGATAGCTTGTTGGGTTTGCATAAAGCGGTGGTAGCGCTGTTCCATTACGTCTTCCGGTACCGGGTCGGCTAACTCGTTAGCTTTGGCGCCTTCTACCGGGCTGTATTTAAAACAGCCGACACGGTCCAGTTGGGCTTCTTGCAACCAGTCGAGCAGCATTTGGAAGTCTTCCTCGGTTTCCCCCGGGAAGCCGACTATAAAGGTGGAGCGAATGGTTAGCTCAGGGCAAATCTCGCGCCATTTTTTAATCCGCTCTAATACGCGATCGGCTTGGCCCGGTCGTTTCATCAGCTTTAAAATACGCGGGCTGGCATGCTGAAACGGGATATCTAAATACGGTAGTACCTTACCCTGTGCCATCAACGGGATAATGTCGTCTACGTGCGGGTAGGGGTAAACATAGTGCAGGCGCACCCAAATACCCATTTCGCCCAAAGCTTCACACAGCGACTGCATCGAGGTTTTTACCGGCGAACCGTTCCAAAAGCCGGTGCGGTGTTTTACATCAACGCCATAAGCACTGGTGTCCTGGGAAATAATCAGCAGCTCTTTTACACCGGCATTTTTCAGGCGCTGTGCTTCATCCAATACTTCACCTACCGGGCGGCTGACTAAATCGCCGCGCATTGACGGAATAATGCAGAAGGTACAGCGGTGGTTACAGCCCTCTGAAATTTTTAAGTAAGCATAATGCTTCGGTGTTAATTTTACGCCATGGTCCGGCACCAGCATGGTGAACGGGTCGTATTTGGGCTTAGGCACATATTCATGCACCTGCTTTAATACGTTTTCATAACTGTGCGGGCCGGTAATGCCCAGTACATTGGGGTGTACCTGGCGTATTTCATCTTCGCGGGCGCCCAAACAGCCGGTAACAATAACCTTGCCGTTTTCAGCCAGAGCTTCACCGATGGTTTCCAACGACTCCTGCACAGCGCTGTCGATAAAACCACAGGTGTTTACAATCACCAGTTCGGCATCATCGTATGTTGGCACTATGTTGTAACCCTCAGCTTTTAGCTGAGTCAGTATACGCTCTGAATCCACCAGATTTTTCGGACAGCCTAAGCTGACAAAACCAATGGTATTGCCTTTGCTGCTGCCGGTTGTAGCCTGTTGATTCAGGCTTTTGGCTGCGGTATCCAAAGTGGTGGTTTGTGTCGGGTCAAAGGTCTGTACTGTCATAGTGTCTCTTAAAGTCGGCTTAGCCTGAAAAAAGTCGGCGGATTATACCTGAAAGCGACAGAAGAAACAGGTGTGGCTGTATAAAAAACAAGCAGGGTTGATTATTTCTCAGCACAGTTGCAGATCTGGTTAATACTGTTAGCTGTATAGCTAACATTAATGGATAAATTAACTACGCAGGAGAGGATATGATCAACGCTTATGCTGCACTTGAAGCCGGCGGAAAACTGGTGCCCTGGCAATATAAACCCGGCACATTGGGCCGCGACGAGGTAGAGATTGAGGTGGATTACTGCGGGATCTGCCACTCAGATGTGTCGATGCTGAATAATGAATGGGGTATGTCTGCTTACCCGTTGGTCGCCGGCCATGAAGTGGTAGGCCGCATCAGTGCGGTGGGAGAGGCGGTGAGCCATTTTAAAACCGGCCAGGTGGTAGGTTTGGGGTGGCATTCAGATTACTGCAAAGTGTGCGCCAGCTGTGGCAGTGGCGACCATAACCTGTGTAGCAAAGCCCAGGGCACTATTGTTAGCCGCCATGGTGGTTTTGCTGACAAAGTCCGTGCTAATGCTGCCAGCGTCGTTGCACTACCAAAAGGTATGGATGCAAAAACCGCCGGCCCGCTATTTTGCGGCGGTATTACTGTATTTAACCCGCTGGTGCAGTTTGATATCAAGCCCACCGATAAAGTCGCGGTTATTGGTATTGGTGGCCTGGGTCATATCGCCTTGCAGTTTTTGCGGGCCTGGGGCTGTAATGTTACGGCTTTTACCTCCAGTGACAGTAAAACTCAGGAGGCCAAAGCGTTGGGGGCGCATCAGTGTATTAACTCACGTAACAGTGCTGAGATAGAGCAGGCAGCAGGGCGCTTTGATTTAATTATCTCGACGGTGAATGTCACGTTGGACTGGAATTTATATTTATCGACGTTAAAGCCGAAGGGCCGCTTACACTTTGTCGGCGCTACATTAGAGCCGTTAAATATCGGCGTGTTTGGCCTGATTATGGCGCAGCGCAGTGTGTCCGGCTCACCGGTTGGCAGCCCGGCGACGATTACCAAGATGCTTGAGTTTGCCGTGCAACACAATATTAAACCGGTAGTGGAAATGTTTAAATTTGAGCAAATAAACGAAGCACTGGATCATTTAAAAAGCGGTAACGCCCGTTATCGCATAGTGTTACAGCGCTGAGTATCAAAGCAAAACGCCGGTTTTTCAGCCCGGCGTTTTGCTTGTGCGTTACACTTTATATGGCATAGCGCCAAGGTAATCTTTTTTACCCACATCGACACCGTTATGGCGCAAAATGGCATAAGCGGTGGTGATGTGGAAATAGATATTCGGCAGCACATGCTGTATTAAAAACTCTTGCCCGGTCAGGTATTTACCTTCCCAACGCGGCTGGCTGATTTTTTGTGTGGCGGCATCAGCAAAATCGGCGGCACTGAATGTGGCCAAATAAGCTTGAGTGTCGCTGATGCGTTGCTTTAACTCCGCCAGCGTGGTTTCGTCATCGGCATGTTTCGGTGCGCTGTCCACGTTATTGGTTAAGCGTGCGGCGCCAAGCTTGGCGGTGTCACAGGCAATTTGTACCTGACGGATAAGGTTAAATTGATCCGGTGCCAGCCTGGCGTTTAACAGTACCGCCATCTCTACTTTTTTGCTGTCGGCAAAGGCGGCGCCTTTATCCAGAATATGCTGTAAGTTTTGTAGCATTTTGCTCATTTGTTCGATGCTGAGTTGATAAAACATAGTTTGGCCCTCTGGCTCGGTTGATAAAACATCTGGTTGCTGAGTTTGGGGTGATTGCCGCGGCTGACAATGGGGGCGGCGGATTATATTTTCGTTATATTGCTTTTATGGCCGCTTGCTAATATAACTGATATGAACCTTAGCGCGTTTATAGCCGTTATCGCAGGGATGTGAAGTAGACAGATGGAACAAGAAGAACTCACCGCTTATGATAAATTAAATGTACTGATTATTGATGATCAGGTATTGGTGCAAAACGTCATCAAGTCGGCATTACTTGAACTTGGCGTGGTAAATATTAAATATGCCGAGAATTCCTATTATGCGTTGCGGCTGTGTGAGCAAACTTCGTTTCATGTGGTTATTTGTGCTTTTAACGTTAAAAGCGATAAAGACGGCTTTCACCTGCTGGAAGAACTGAAGTTTAAGCGTTATGTCACTAAATGCACGGTACTGATTTTTCTCAGCGCAGAAACCAGCGAAGATTTGGTCAACAGTATTGTTGAGCTGCAACCGGATGATTTCTGGGTTAAACCGTTAAACAGTAAACATGTGCAAACGCGACTGCCTTTAACGTTAGAAATAAAACGTACCTTGTTTAATGTGTATCAGGCTATTGACCGCCAGGACTACAGCAAAGCCATTTATTTTGCCGAACGGCATTTGTTAAACCCCGCACTGAGTAAATACCACTTGCAAATGAAGCGGCTAAAAGGCGAATGCCTGCTGAACTTACGTGAATTTGCGGAAGCTGCAGGATATTACGATACCTTACTGAAGAGCCATAAGCTGTCCTGGGCATATTTGGGCTATATCAAAGCGTTATTACAGCAAGATAAGCTGGCAGAAATTCAGGAGCTGCTACAGCAACTTACCGATAAAACCGATACCCGCTTTGCCACTTACGATATGCTGGCGCATTACTACATAGGTAAGCAAGATTATGAACAAGCCTATGAAGAAATTAAAAAGGCTACGCGATTGGCACCGCGCAATATCGAGCGTAATAAACGCCTGTTGGATTTAGCACGCTTAAACCATGATCATATCGGCCAATATCAAGCCACTATCGCGATGGCTAAACATGCAAAAAACTCCATTCATGATTCGCCATTGCTGCGGTTGAATGTGGTGCGGGCCGGTATAGATTACGCTACCACGCTGGAAAAAGCCGATGCGGTAAAAGTGTTGGGGCAGTCTGACTTACTGTTAAGCGAACTGGAAAAGCAATTACCCCTGGCGGCGCAGCTTAAAGATCAGCTGTTGGTAGTGCGGGCGCGCTTACATACCGCACGGGAGGAGCGCAGCAAAGCGGAGGGCATAGTAGATAACCATGTTAGCTTGCGCCCGGGCACCTCTGTAGAAGATAACCTGGATAAAGTAAAGGCCTTACATGAACTGGGACGGCGTGAGGATGCGGTGTCGTTGCTGGACGCGATTAAACGGCAAATTACCGGCACCGGCCTGACTAATCAGGTGGTAGGTAAGTACATTGAACAGGAAGCTGCAGAGCGCACTGCGGTGCATTTTACCCCGCAGCAATTAAACCGGATGGCGGTGGAGTTTTTTAAGCGTAATAAATTTCATGCGGCACTGAATTCATTAGAACAGGCGTTCTCATTAACACCTAATAATATGAGTGTGGCGCTGAATATTTTAAAAGTTTTGGTGGCGTTGCGTGGTCAGGAGCCGCTGGACGAGGGCCATATCGCGCTGGCGAAAAATCTGCAGCAACAGCTGCAGCACGCCGTGTTGGACGATGAGCAAAAAGAGAAATTTGCTGAATACCAACAGCAGTTACAGACGGTGCTGTAACAATATCCGCAATACGCGATGTTAGCCGTTTAAAGTGAGGTAAATAACAAGCTGATGGCGTCGGCCTGTTGTGCAGAAAACTGCTCACGCTGGCCGTACATACTGATAATAGCCTGCAAATCACTGTGTTCTGCCTCATCCAACACCCGCTTCAGGCCCATATGCCAGTTCGGAAATTGGCGTTGCGCTATACTGCGACTGAAAATAAGCCGTACGTTGCTATGGCGCGCATCTTGCCGGATCCGCTGATAGGTCTGTTCGACCTGTTGTGGTTCGCCTTCCAGTAATTGCATAAAGTGTTTGTCGGTGGTTAGCAAAACCCCTGTCACCTTATTTACGGCATTGTTGCGCTTTGCCTGCTGATGAATACCGGCAACTGTGGCATGGGTGGTCCCGCTGTGGCAGTCGCTGATATAAGCCAGTTGCATCAATGCCGTTTGTGTCATAAGAACTCCGGTTAGCGGTATTTACGCTGTGCTTTACGTTTGCGTTCGGCTTCACGTTCGGCTTTTTCTTTCGCTTTAGCGCCTTCTTCGGCTTTGGCGTCTATTTGCTCCTGGCTTACCATTTCCGGGGTTTCCAGGGTAATAGGGCCCAGGTTGCCGGCGCGCAGCTCGGTGATCAAAATACTGCCTGCTTTTTCCAGATCGACGATACCACCTTTGCGCATAGCGCCGCGCTTGATGCCTATAGCATCCATTAACGCCAGGTCGTTCTCTGGTTGCTCAGTTAAGCCAAAGCGTTGCATTACCGCTTGCGGATAACGCTGCAGCAGATAATCTGCGGCAAACATGGCGATATCAGCATAGTCAAACACTGTATCTTTAATCGCGCCGGTAACCGCCAGCCGATAGCCACAGGTAGGCGGGCTGAGTTTCGGCCAGAGAAAGCCCGGGGTATCGGTCAGGATCACGTTGTTATCCAATTTAATGCGCTGCTGCATCTTGGTCACACCGGCTTCATTGCCGGTTTTTGCGATAGTTCTGCCGGCCAGGGTATTAATCAGTGTGGATTTGCCGACATTAGGGATACCCATAATCATGGCGCGGGCGCCGCGGATCTCCAGATTACGCTCAGGCAACATATCGTTGCAAAGCTGCAGCAAGGCACGAATTTGCTCGGGATTTTGTTGGCTGATTGGCATAGCTTTTACCCCGGACTGGGCATCAAAATGCTCAACCCAGCGTTGTGTTAATACCGGGTCGGCCAGGTCGGCTTTGTTTAATACTTTAATGCAGGGCGTATTGCCCCGCAGCTGCGGCACCAGCGGGTTTTCGCTGGAAAACGGAATACGGGCATCCAGCATTTCGATAATAATATCAACCTGCGGCATTACTTCTGCAATTTCTTTGCGGGCTTTGTGCATATGGCCCGGAAACCAGTTAATCGACATCCGTTGCTAAACCTTAACGATAATAAAATGACAGTAACAGCCGGTGCAGCTGTATTACAGTGGACGGGCTATCAGGGCGTTGTTGGCGATATAATAACGTAAAAACGGCAAGAGAGTGGGTTATTGCAGGATAAACTGATAAAAACTCAAAACGGATAGGGGCGCAAGGATAGCCGAATAGCAGGCTACGCTTGGCAAATGAATAATGCCTAAGCTACGAAACAACAACAGCAACTGATATAAACCGAGTAATGGCGGTAAAAATGTCAGCAATGCTGAGCCTGCCAGCGCAGGAAACAACCAATTCAGCAACGGGCTGCAACTGGTGGCCAGTATTAATAACACCAACAACAGCAGGTACTGTTTCGGCGTAAATTCCGGCATTGGATTCAGCTCATTCATAATCGTCAGTGATGCTCTGCTACGGTATAGGTAATATAAGAAAATAACATGTTGGTTACCCGTACAGTTTTGTATAAAAATGTAAAGACCGCAGGATCTTAGGCACTTAATACAGCATTAGCAATACTTTTTCCGAAAAATTATCAATTTGTTAGCAAGTTAGCTGCAGGGTCTTGTTCAATATCTTCCTCTTGCGGTGGTTCAAAGCGACGGATTTGTAACACTATGCCCAGATAAGGATGATCTAAATAATGAATTTCGCCACTGATCACCCGCCGGCTTTGCCGTACATAAACAGTCTGCAGCTTATCCTGTTGTGGTAGCCGCAAATTAAACTCGGTATTAACAAATAAGTAATGGTCTAAATGCAGTTTAAATAGGCCGTCCAGCTGCCAAACCTGATCCGGTAAACTGGCTAACGCGGTATTTTGTTCTGATACGGCGGTTATCGGTGCTGCCGCATGTTCCGGCAACTGAGCATTAGCTGTTAATTGTTGCAACAATTGCTCTATATTACTCAGCAGTTCATTGCCGGGTTGGTTGTCTTTGCTGATGGCCATCATGTCAACAGCTTCTGTTGCCGGAATGTCTTGGTCCGTTGCGGCCGGCAAGCGTGGTTGGCCCCAATAATCGAATTGGCGGCTAAAGTTCTGTCCGGCAAACCAGCGGCTGGCAATAGCGCGCCGCTCAGTTACCGGCGCCTGACGCCAACTGGTGTGTAACAGCAGTGTGCTGCCGGACCGGCGTTGAATTTTGGCCGCGATATCGCGCAGCTGCAGCGCTTCTGCCTCCGCCAGATAGGGCACATTTTGATGAGTTGTATTGCCGGTTACCTCCACTTCAGTTTGCTGTGGATACGGCACCGTACTGATGGTCAGTCGCGGTTCAAACAGGTTATATAGTTGCCAGGCGTAAGGTTGAGGTTCAAAAATACAGCGCAAATTTTCTGCTAATTGCGGTTGTGGTAACTCTGCCGCAAAGCGCTGCGCTGGCGGGCAGAGCGGTAACTCCGCCAGCAAGTTTTTCAGTTGCGGCTGATAGCGCGGTGTCAGCAAATCATAAGCGCGGCCCGGTTTTACCGGTGTGACGCCGGTATCAAATTGTTCCTGCAATGCATTGCCCGGAGTCTGGCTGAAGATAATCATTTCTACTTCAAACCAGCGCTGCTCCTGCGCTTGTAATGGGGCGCTTAACAGGGCCGCCAGGCAACAGAATTTAATGGTCTTACTCATCTTTCTACCTTATGTCGGGCAAAGTCAGCTAACATGTTGGCGATAAGGCTCAGGCGTTCGGCACCGTCGTTTGACACGATACTGAAACGCAGCTTTTGCCCACCTTCGAGTTTAAATACCCGTGATTGTTTCTGGATCAGTTCAATAATGTAGCCTGGCGAAACCGCGGTTTTTTCACTGAACTCTACCACACCGCCTTTACTGTTGGCTTCAATGCGGCGAATACCAAGCGCCTGGGCTTGTAGTTTAAACTCAGACAGTGCCACCAGATTTTTTGCCGCATCAGGCAGTAAACCAAAGCGGTCGATCAATTCTACCTGTACTTCATCCAACTCGTCGCTGCTTTGAGCAGAAGCCAGCTTTTTATAACAGGATAAGCGCAAATTAACATCCGGAATATAGCTGTCGGGCAGTAATGCCGGGATGCGTAGCTCCATTTCTGTTTGCTGGCTCAGCATAGCATCCAGGCTGGGCTCGCGGCCGTTTTTTAGCGCCTGTACTGCCTGTTCCAGCATATCCATATATAAGCTAAAGCCAACCGATTCAATCTGACCGCTTTGCTCGTCACCCAATAACTCGCCGGCACCACGGATCTCTAAATCGTGCGTGGCTAAAGCGAAACCAGCACCTAAATCTTCCAAACTGGCAATTGCTTCCAGCCGCTTTTGCGCATCTTTGGTCAGCCGCTTTGGTGGTGGTGTTAACAGGTAAGCATAAGCCTGGTGGTGCGATCGTCCGACGCGACCTCGCAGTTGGTGTAATTGCGCCAGGCCGAAGTTATCGGCACGGTTAATAACGATGGTGTTAGCGGTCGGTACGTCGATACCGGTTTCAATAATGGTAGAACACAACAGCAAATTAAAACGCTGATGGTAAAAGTCGGACATAATTTGCTCAAGCTCACGCTCGCGCATCTGGCCGTGTGCTATAGCAATCAGTGCTTCGGGTAACAATTCGGCTAAATCGGCCGCGGCTTTTTCAATCGTTGCGACATCGTTGTGCAGGAAATATACCTGGCCGCCGCGCAATATCTCGCGCATTACGGCTTCACGGATCAGGCCGTTTTCGTATTCGCGGACGAAGGTTTTTACCGCTAAGCGCCGCGCCGGTGGTGTCGCAATAATAGATAAATCGCGCATACCGGACATCGACATATTCAGCGTACGCGGTATCGGGGTGGCAGTAAGGGTTAAAATATCGATATTGGCACGCAGGGCTTTAATCTTTTCTTTTTGCCGCACGCCAAAGCGATGTTCTTCATCGACAATCAGCAGGCCCAAATCCTGCAGTTTGATATCGTCCTGCAGTAACTTATGTGTGCCGATGAGAATATCGACCTTGCCGTTTTGCACGTCCACCAAAATAGCTTTTTGTTGTTTCGGGCTGATAAAGCGCGACAGCACCTCGACCCGCACCGGCCAGTTGGCGAAACGGTCTTTAAAGTTTTCAAAATGCTGCTGCGCCAACAGGGTGGTGGGTACCAGTATTGCCACTTGTTTGCCGTCGTTTACCGCAACAAAGGCCGCGCGCATAGCAACTTCGGTTTTACCAAAGCCAACATCGCCGCAAACCAGCCGGTCCATTGGTTGCGGGCTTTGCATATCGCGCAATACTGCGTCGATAGCGTCTTGCTGATCGGCGGTTTCTTCAAACGGAAAGCTGTCGGCAAAGGCCAGATACTGGCTTTCATCCAGAGCAAAGGCATAGCCTTTATGTGCAGCGCGCTGAGCATAGACATCCAGCAGTTCTGCGGCAACATCACGCACTCTTTCAGCGGCTTTACGGCGCGACTTCTCCCAGCTGTCGTTACCCAACTTATGCAGCGGTGCATGCTCTGCATCATTACCACTGTAGCGGCTAAGCAGATGCAGTGAAGTAACCGGCACATACAATTTGCTGCCACCGGCGTATTCAATGGTCACAAACTCGGCGCTGATACCGCCGGCATCCAGCAACTGCAACCCCTGGTAACGGCCGATACCGTGTTGTAAATGTACCACCGGCTGGCCGATATTCAGCTCGGCCAGGTTGCGGATCACGGTTTCTGATGACACCTGCTGGCTGCGTTTACGCCGCCGGCGCTGGCTTATTTTCTGGCCGAACAGTTCATTTTCGCTGATCAGCGCCAGCTTAGCCGGTTGCTGAATAAAGGCGCCTTGCTCTAATGCACCTACCACTATACCCAGGTCGTCTGCGCTTTGATTAAAAGCGTGCAGATCATCAAACTGGGAAATGTGTATACCGGCTTTGTGCAGCAACTGCAGCAGACTTTCGCGCCGGCCTTCGCTTTCCACAAAGAACAGCGCGCGGCCCTGTTGTTGCTTTAACTGCAAAATAAATTGTTGCAGCGCTTGCAGCGGATTTTTCAGCTGATGATTTACGCTTAAATCCGGCAATGTGGCTAAGTCAGCATTGCAGTTGCCGGCCTTTGCCGGCAACTGTGCCTGGCTTAAGCGAATACGGCCATAGTGCTTTAACCGTGCAAACAGCTGGTCAACCGGCAAATACAGCTCTGCCGGCGGTAAAATGGGCCTTAGCAGATCAATGGCTCTGTCGTCAAAGCGACGTTTTAATTCCAGCCAGAATTTATCTGCGCTGTGTTCAATATCGCCCAGCAACAGGCAGCGACTGTCCGCCGGTAAGTAATCAAATAAGGTGGCGGTTTTTTCGGTAAACAGCGGCAGATAGTATTCGATGCCGGCCGGCAATACGCCCTGACTAACTTGCTGGTACAGCGATTCTTTCTCGTTACGGGCGGCAAAGCGTTCGCGGTAGGCCATGCGAAAACGCTCAATAGCTGCTTTGTCGGTGGGAAATTCGTGTGCCGGCAGCAGTTCGATATAACTGACTTGTGCCAAACTGCGTTGGTTGTCGGGGTCAAAGGTACGGATACCGTCGACGTCATTATCAAAAAAGTCGATACGGTAAGGCGTGGTCGCCCCCATAGGGTACAGATCTAAAATGGAACCGCGGGCAGAAAACTCGCCGTGCTCCATTACCTGGTCAACGCTGCGGTAACCTACGGCGGTTAACTGACGTTTTAATGCCGCTAAATCGACCTGTTGGCCTTTTTTGATCAGAAAACTATTTTGCTCCAGATAATCACGGTGACAGATCCGCAGCAACAGCGTGCTGACCGGCACAATGACCAGGCCCTGTTTCAGCCGTGGTAGCTGATACAGCGTTTTTAAGCGTTGGGAAATAATATCCTGGTGCGGTGAAAACACATCATACGGTAAGGTTTCCCAATCCGGCAAGGTAAGCAGCGGGCAATCGTCGCTTTGATAAAACACGCTTAACTCTTGCTCTAAACGCAGAGCTGTCGGCGTATCGGGTACAAGTAAAAGATACAGCGCGGCTTGTTGCTGCAATAACTGCGCAATGGCTAAGGGCAGGGCTGCACCCTGCAAATTGCCCCAATGCAACTGGTCGGCAGGTTGTTTAAGCTGTGGTAATGAGGAAATCAGATCCATGTAAAACGACAAACCCTTAATAACGCTTGAATACCGCCAGCCGGTTTACGACGGCATATTATTTTGCCGCTGCCCGGCTTTTTGCTCTGCTTTTTGTTTCAACAATCTGGATTGCTGATGCAGGCTGGCGCGCACAATCAACTCGCGATCTTCGTCTCTGATGCAGGCAAATACAACCTTTATCTGCCATTTTTCTGCCTGTGGCTCACAGTGTAATACCTGGCCGTAACAAAAAACCGCACCATCGTTATTATCTAAAAATAGTTTTAATTCAACTATTTGTAATGTATCTAACGGTGCATCGGCCAGATAGCAGCAACCGCTGCCGCCGTAACTTTGGCTGACAAAACGCTGCGTGGCATCATCTTGCTGGCGTAGTACGTAGTGCAGCAGTAAATCGATTTTTCGTGCTTGTTGTTGCAGGTAGTTGGCTAATTCTTCTGCCATATCACCCAGCCGGTGTAATGAACGCAGCACTGATGTATTCAGGCTACCGGCGTCAGACGCCAGTAAAAATGCCGGTGGTATGGCTGCAGCCAGGCTGGTCTGGTCCGGCAAAGGCCCGGCAACCGGCTTAACGTTAATACTGATACCATGTTCAACGCTGAAATAATCCTGATAGGCATCTGCCAACTGCTGTACTGTTAACTCACTCATGGTGTTACCTTTGCAAGCTGCTTGTCACGACAAACAATAATCTCTATCATCGTCGCCACTTTACCATCTAAAGCAGGTCTTGTCCTGAAGATTAGGATGCAGTTACCAGTCAGCTTATTTATCGGCTTACGCTATAGTCAAAGCCGCAAGGGTAATGCCTTTATTTCCTTTATTACGCTGTTTTCTGTGGCCGGGATTTTTCTCGGCGTAATGGCATTGACTATTGTCAGCTCAGTAATGAATGGCTTTGAAGGCGAACTGAAAAAGCGGATTTTGGGTGTGATCCCGCATTTGCTTGTCACCACCTCAGCTGAGCATGCGGATGCTTGGCAGCACAGCGTGTTGCAGCAGCCTGGTGTGTTGCAAGTCAGCCCGTTTTTGCAAACGGAAGCGTTGGTGCAATCCCCCAGACAGTTAACCGGCGTGTTGCTGCAAGGGGTTACCATGGATGCGTTGCCGGCCTTTATGCAGCAGGCGTTAATTGTCGGTAGCTGGCAGCAGTTTGCCTCGCAGCGCTATGCAGTGGTGCTGGGCCGTGGCCTGGCCGAGCAACTGGAAGTGTCAGTTGGCGACAAGTTGCGCTTTATGTTGCCGCAAGCCGGCAGCTACACGCCGATGGGCTGGGTACCGCGGCAGCGCTTGTTTACCGTCAGCGGTATCTTAGACAGCGGCTCTGATGTCGATAAATTAATAGCGGTAACAGCGCTGGATGATTTAAACCGCCTACTCAGTACCGGGTCACAGCAACAGCAATGGCGGATAACTCTGGCGGAGCCTTTTGCTGCGCCGCAGTTTGCTCAACAATTAGCTGTCGACAGCAGTTTGCAGGTACAGGATTGGCGTCAAAGCCATGGCAAGTTATTTGCTGCAGTGGCGATGGAAAAGGCCATGATGTGGCTGATGTTATTGCTGATAGTCGCGGTAGCGGCATTTAATATTGTGTCAGCTCTGGTAATGATGGTGACCGACAAGCAGGCTGAAATTGCCATCTTAAAAACGCTGGGGATGAGCGACAACCAGCTGTTTAACGTGTTTGCAGTGCAGGGCTTAAGTAATGGGGTGGCCGGCGCTGCCGGTGGTGTTTTGGCCGGCGTATTACTGTGTTGGCAGTTAAACCCGTTGTTAGCTTTGCTGGGCTTACAGCTGGCGCCCGGTATCGTGCTACCGATAGATATTCAGTTTGATCAACTTTTGTTTATTTTGCTCAGTGCCATTGCACTAACCGTATTGGCGGTATGGTATCCGGCCAGGCGGGCTGTGAGCATTAATCCGGCGGACATTTTGCGTGATGAGTAATGTATTAACAGCAGAGAAGATCTGCAAAAGCTACCGTGATGGTCAGCAGGTTACTGATGTATTGCACGGGGTAGACTTGTGTATTAATCGTGGCGATATGCTGGCCATTGTCGGCAGCTCCGGCTCGGGTAAAAGCACTTTGCTGCATATTCTCGGCACCCTGGATCAAGCCGACAGTGGCAGCCTGAGTATTTTAGGCAACGATATTAAACAGTTATCAGCGCAGCAAAAAGCCACATTGCGTAACGAAAAACTGGGCTTTATTTATCAGTTCCATCATCTACTGATGGATTTTTCCGCGCTGGAAAATGTGGCAATGCCGCTACTGATCCGCGGTTTATCGAGCGCTGCGGCGCAACAACGTGCTGCCGTGATGCTGGAGAAAGTCGGCTTGTCGCATCGTGGTCATCATCGCCCCGCTGAACTCAGCGGCGGTGAGCGGCAACGGGTTGCTATTGCACGGGCCCTGGTAGGCGAGCCGGCATTGGTGCTGGCTGATGAACCTACCGGTAATTTAGATCAACAAACGGCGGAGTCGGTGTATCAGTTGCTGCGCACGCTAAATCGCGAGTTGGGTACCAGTTTTATTGTGGTAACTCATGATGTGGAACTGGCATCAAAACTGGATCGTCACGTCCTGATGCGCGCCGGCCACCTGGAGACGGCGCATGGCTAGTTTAGCCTGGCAATTGGCGCGGCGTTACCGCTCAACGCGGCACAGCAGCGGCTTTATCCGTTTTATCTCTGCCAGTTCCACGTCCGGCATTGCGCTTGGTGTTGCTATATTAATTTTAGCCTTGTCGGTGATGAACGGCTTTGAGCAAGCACTGGAACAGCGGCTGCTGTCGGTGATCCCGCATGTAGAGCTGGAAGCAGTGCAGCAACGCATCACTGACTGGCAGCGTAAGCAACAGCAGTTTGCCACGGTGCAAGGTGTGGCCGGCGTGGCACCTTATATTAAAAGTAACGGCATGTTGCGGGTGGGCAGTGCGGTAAAGGCCGCAGAAGTGCGCGGCATTGATATAGCGGCAGAGCGTCGCATCAGTGATTTTGCCGCCTACATCAGCAGTGGCCAACTGGACTCGTTAAATGATGGCGAAGTGGTGCTGGGGCAGGGCATTGCTGATGCTTTGCAGGTGGCTGTCGGTGAGCAGGTGCAGTTATTACTACCCAAGCTGACCGATGACGGCCGGCTGGCCAGCCATAGCACTGCAGTGTTAACTGTCAGCGCTATTGTTGCGGTAGGTGGCCAACTGGATTACAGCCAAATTTGGCTGAATATGGCAAACCTTGCTGAATTGCTGGCGTTTGAGCCGGATGCTATACAGGGCTTTGCCTTTCGTATTGATGAAATTTTTCAGGCGCCGCAGATTGCCCGGCAACTGGGCAGGGTGTCGGAAGATTATGTCTATATGCTGGATTGGTTTCGCACCCAGGGCCACGTATATCAGGATATTCAGATGGTGAGAACCATTTTGTATCTGGTGCTGGCGCTGGTGATTGCCGTGGCGTGTTTTAATATCGTTGCCACCCTGGTGATGGCAGTGCGGGAAAAAGAAGGCGATATTGCTATCTTGCTGACGATGGGCGTGTCACCTGTTACTGTGGTTTTGGCCTTTATGTGGCTGGGCTGGTTAAATGGCCTGGTAGGAACGGTTATGGGCGGCGTTGCCGGCGTGTTGCTCGCCAGCTATATCGAACCGGTATTTGCATTTATTACCGCAGTACTGGGCCATTCGCTGCTGGACCCCAGTATCTACTTTATAAATTTTATTCCGTCTTTGCTGCAATGGCAGGACGTGACATTAACCTTAAGCGTGGCGTTAATCATGAGCTTACTGGCAACCTTATACCCCGCCTGGCGGGCAGCTAAAGTTGCTCCGGCAAGGGTACTGGGGCAGCATTAATGCGATTGGCGACGCCGCTTTAGCTTACGCAGCAGTTGCTCTTTTTTCACCGATAAACGCCATAGCCAATCAATAACAAAATAGCCTGCTACGGCAGAGCAAATGCCCATCAACAAACAGCCGGTTAAAAACGGTTTACCAATACTGCTGATACTGTGCTGCAGCCAGGCCCAGCTGGCTTCAAAGGCAAAGGGCTCCAGCGGCGTTCTGAGCACAACCGAACCTATCAGATAACTGATATAAAACAGCACAGGCATGGTGAGTGGGTTCGTAATCCACACCAACGCCACTGACAGTGGCAGATTTACCCGCATCGGAATTGCTACCGCAGCAGAGGCTACCATTTGAAATGGTATCGGCATCCAGGCGAAAAATAAGCCAACCGCAAAAGCGCCGCGGGCCGAGCGACGGTTCAGGTGCCACAAATTACCATCGTGTAATAAAGACCCAAACAGCTTTAACAGCCTTTGTTGCTTGATTTTTTCCGGCGATGGTAGATATTTCTTAATAAAGTTCTTTGGCATTACAACCTATTCACAAAAAACAAACATGAAATCTTTTTGTATCGGTGTGCTCGCAGGCAGCCTATTGTCGTTATTTTTGCCGATAGTGCCAGCTTTTTTCACAGTATTTTTGTTACTGCTGCCGGCGTTGTGGTTGCTTAAATCCGGCTACCACTTTGCGGCCGGCGTTACTGTATTTTTAATCTGCTGGATTTGGCAGTTTAATGCCTATCAACAAGCGCAGCTGGCGCTGTTTGCCGGGGGCGAAACGATAACCGGTACAGTGGTAAGTTTACCTGAACATTACGCAGAGTATAGTCAATTCCGGTTACAGCTTGATAGCGGTGCAGCAAAAGGCTATCTGGTGCAATTAAACTGGGCGTTGCCGGCGCAACTGCCGCAGACCGGGCAACAATGGCAATTTAATGTACGTTTGCGTCCGGTGGCAGGAGTGGCAAACCCTGGCGGCATAAACAGAGAGGCCAATGCGCTGCTGCAACGATTGTTGGCACAAGGCAGCGTTAAGACCGACGGTACAGCACAGCTTATTACGCAGCGATATAGCCTGCGGCAAAGCATCGTCACGCATATTGCACAGACAACAGCAGCGTTGCCTTCAGCACCTTTGCTGTTAGCCCTTAGTGTGGGTGAGCGGCAGTTTTCCACGCAGTTATGGCAGGGGTTGTTGCAATCATCGTTGGCGCATTTAATGGCGATTTCCGGTTTACATATCGGCCTTATTTTCGGCTGGGGGCGATGGCTACTGCGCTTACTGCCATTGCCGGTAGCTTTGTCCGCACTGCAGCAGCCGCTGGCACTTACCGGTGCTTTATTGTTAGCTCTGGTTTATGCCTGGCTGGCGGGTTTTGCGGTGCCAACGGTAAGGGCTGCCTTTGCATTGTTATTGCTGGTGTTGTCGCTGTTACAGCATAAATCGTTGAGTTACAGCCATTACTGGTTATTACTCACAGCGTTGCTGTTGTTGTTTGAGCCGTTTTTTGTCTTGAGCAAGAGTTTCTGGTTATCGGTGTTGGCGGTGGCGGTTATTTTCTTTTTATTGTGGCAAAACCGGAGTGACTTAAGCGGCTGGCGCAATAAGCTGCTGCTGTTTTTACGCTTTCAACTGAGCTTAAGCTTATTTATGGCGTTACTCAGTGTGCTGATGTTTGGCGGCAGCTCCTGGTTGGCATTGTTATCAAATCTGTTGTTTGTGCCCTGGTGCAGCATTATTGCTATTCCGCTGCTGTTTATCTGTGTTGTAGCAGAGCTGCTGAATTTGCCGGGGGCCGATTGGCTGTGGCAACTATGCGATCTGACATTCCGGCCGTTGCTGTGGTGGTTAAATTGGTGCGCCGGTCAAAACAGCTGGTGGGCGCTGCCGGGGGTACCCTGGTTTGTGCTGGCCGCGCTGGCGTTGGTTATGGCGTTGTATTGGTTGTCAGCCCGGCGGCTGTTGTTCTATCCGCTGCTGCTGTTAGTGCCCTTGCTGTTTGTTGTTCTGCGCCCGGCGCAGTGGCAATTACACGTTATTGATGTTGGTCAGGGCCTGGCGGTATTGTTGCAGCATGGCAGTCGCGGCATGTTGTATGATGCAGGGCCTCGTTACGGTGAGCACAGTGCTACGGCTGCACAAGTGTTACCTTATTTGCGCCAGGCCGGTATTCGTCAATTGGATATGGTGATACTGAGCCACGATGACAGCGACCACACCGGTGATTGGGCTTTGCTGCAGCAGCATTACCCGGCAAGCCTTATTTATGCTGATATTGCGCATATCGACGCAGCCAAACCCTGCGCAGCGTTACCTTCAGAGTATTCGGGCGCATCGTTACAGCTGCTGCATTCTGACAGCAGTACGCTGCAGGCAAAGAACGATCGTTCTTGTGTGTTGCTGTTGACGGTGGCCGGTTGGCAGATTTTGTTGCCGGGCGATATCAGCCGCCAGGTTGAATTGCAACTGTTGCAGCGTTACCCCGGGCTAACAGCGGACATTTTATTGTTATCGCATCATGGCAGTAACAGTTCCAGCCATTTCGACTTTTTACATCAGTTAGCGCCGGTGCTGGCATTAAACAGCGCCGGCTTGTATAACCGGCATCAGCATCCTGCAGTTGCGGTACAACAGCGGCTGGATACCTTAGGTATAGCGTTGCTTAACACTGCGCAAAGCGGCGCTATCCGGCTGGATATTAACCAGCATTCCGTTGCGGTACAGCAATACCGGGCGCAAAGAATTCCCTTTTGGCTGCAAAAGCCGGTGGGAAATGCTGAAACCTTGCTAACAACACGCTAGAATAAGCGAAATTTTTCTTAGAGAATTATTCTTTGGCTGCGTCTCAGTTTACTTCACCTGCTACTTTTCGTCGTTTGCTTGGCTATGTTAAGCCGTACCGGTTGGGTTTTGCGGCGGCCGCTTTTGGCATGTTGGGTTATGCCCTGGTTGATGTGTTTTTTATTTCCCAGTTAGAAGACTTTATTGATATTGGTATCAATCAGAAAAATACCGACTACCTGCGTTATGCGCCGTTGTTTATTATCGGCATTTTTATTTTGCGCGGCGTATTTAATTTTATTGCCAGTTACTGCCTGAACTGGGTCGGTACCCATGCGGTACAGGAAATGCGGCAACAGCTGTTTCGTCACTATATGCGCTTGCCGGTAAGCTTCCATGATCAACATTCTACCGGCGAGTTAATCTCTAAGGTGACTTACAATACTGAACAAATTAAGCAAGCTACTTCCAAAGCCCTGGCGGTATTGCTGCGCGAAGGGGTTTTTGTCATCGGGTTGCTGGTGATGATGTTTTGGATCAGCTGGCAGTTATCGTCGATTTTTTTGCTGATAGCCCCGGTTATTGCCATTGTTGTGCGGCTGGTATCGAAGCGCTTTCGCTTGCTCAGCCGGAATATTCAGGGCGCGATGGGGGAAGTAACCACCTGTTCAGAGCAAATGTTAAACGGCCATAAGGTGATTTTGTCATTTGGTGGCCAACAAATTGAAGAGCAGCGCTTTGCTACCGTGAACAATCTGACGCGGCGTCAGGATGTAAAAATGGAGGCCACCCGTGCGATCAGCGTGTCGTCTATCCAGATTATTGCGTCTTTTGCTTTGGCTTTTGTTATTTATATGGCCAGTTTTCCGGAAATGCTCGATAGCCTGACCGCCGGTAAATTTACCACTATTGTCGGCTCTATGATGATGTTGCTACGGCCGTTAAAGCAACTGACTACGGTAAACAGCGAATTTCAGCGTGGCCTTACTGCGGCGAACAGCGTATTTGAGGTGCTGGATCAGCCGGTAGAGCAAGATACCGGTACTACAGTATTAGATAACGTAAGTGGCAATATTCAGTTTAATAACGTCAATTTCAGCTATCCGGGTCACGATAAACAAGTGTTGTTTGATATCAGTTTTAACGCCGCGGCCGGCAAAACCATTGCGTTGGTTGGCCGTTCCGGTAGCGGCAAAACCACCATCTCCAGCTTGTTGCCGCGCTTTTATGAAGTAACTGACGGCGACATTTTAATTGATGGCCATAATATCAGGGACTGCACCCTGGCATCATTACGCCGCCAGTTAGCGGTGGTGTCTCAACATGTCACTTTATTTAATGACAGCATTGCCAACAATATTACCTATGGCTGCACAGAGCCGGTGTCACGTGAGCATTTATTGCAGGTGGCGGAAAAAGCTCATGTGCTGGAGTTTGCCGAAAACCTCAAAGATGGCCTGGACACCGTGATTGGTGAAAACGGCGTCAGTTTATCCGGTGGCCAACGCCAGCGTATTGCTATTGCGAGGGCTTTGCTGCGCGAAGCGCCGATCCTGGTACTGGACGAAGCCACGTCGGCACTTGATACCGAGTCGGAACGCAAAATTCAGGCGGCATTAAATGAGCTGTTAAAAGGCCGTACCAGCATTGTTATTGCGCACCGTTTATCGACCATTGAGAACGCTGACAGCATTATTGTGATGGACCAGGGGCGAATTGTAGAGCAAGGCGACCATGCTACGTTACTGGCTCAAGACGGTGCTTATGCTCAGCTGTACAAGCTGCAATTTGGCGAGCAGCAGTGAGTTTTACGGAACGTTTATGGTATCAGGGCCATAAGGCTTACTGGTTGCTGTTGCCGCTGGCCTGGCTATACGGCGTTATTACTGTGCTGCGCCGTCTACTTTACCGTCTGAAGCTAAAACCGCAATATAAACTGCCGGTACCGGTAATAGTGGTGGGCAATATCAGCATTGGCGGCACCGGCAAAACGCCTTTTACGCTGTTGCTGTGCCAAAGGTTACAAGCTCTGGGGTGGACGCCGGGCATTGTCAGCCGTGGTTATGGTGCCAGCATTACAGCGCCGTTGTTGGTAAAGCCGGATGCAACGGCTGCAGATGTGGGGGATGAACCGCTGTTATTGGCTCAGCGCAGTGGTTGCCCTGTAGTGGTGTGTCCGGACAGAGTGGCGGCGGCAAAATACCTGTTGGCCAATACCAAGGCTGATATTATTGTTAGTGATGATGGTTTACAGCATTACCGGCTGGCACGGGATATTGAGATTGTGCTGGTTGACGGAAGCCGCGGCCTGGGTAATGGCCATTTGCTGCCGGCAGGGCCGCTGCGTGAAGGCGCCTGGCGCCTGGCGCAGGTTGATCTGGTGATAGCCAACAGCCAGCCATTTTCAGCTGCCGATGGCATGATGACTCTGCAGCCGTCAGCGGCAAAACAGCTGATTGGTGACGCATTGTTGCCGCCCTGTGCCGTTAGCCTGGTGGCCGGTATCGGCAACCCTGCGCGGTTTGAACGCACAGTGTTGGCGGCGGGGTTCACTATCAGCCAACGGCATTACTTTGCCGATCATCACAAGTTTAGCGTAACAGATTTTAACGACATCAGCGGCCCGGTATTAATGACAGAAAAAGATGCGGTGAAATGCCGTGCTTTTGCCGGCAAAGAATGGTTCAGCCTGGGCGTCGATGCACAATTAGATGAACAACTTACAACTAAAATAACCACAATACTGACTAATTTGCGGAGCAGTTATGGCACTTAAACCAGCATTAACCGAAATTTTGGCCTGTCCGCTGTGTAAGGGCAAACTAAAATATGATCAGGCCGGACAACAGTTGATTTGTACCTTTGACCGCCTGGCCTATCCGGTGCGCGACAATATCCCGGTATTACTGGCCGATGAAGCGCGCGAGCTGACACTGGAAGAGACAGAACAATGGCGTTCATAGTCGTTATTCCGGCGCGTTTCGCCAGCAGTCGCTTGCCTGGTAAACCGCTGGCCGATATTGCCGGTAAAAGCATGATTGAGCGGGTGTACCAACAAGCACTGCAAAGCGGCGCAGCCCGTGTGGTGGTTGCGACTGATGACAGACGGGTTGCAGACGCGGTAGATCAGTTTGGCGGCGAAGTGTGCATGACCCGGCCGGAGCATAACTCCGGTACTGAGCGATTGGCCGAAGTGGTAGCGAAACTGGGGCTTGCCGGCGATACCGTGGTGGTAAATGTTCAGGGCGACGAGCCGTTTATTCCACCGCTGATTATCCGCCAGGTGGCACAAAATCTGGCATCACAGCAAAAAGCCCAGATGGCCACCCTGGCCGTGCCATTGACAGACGCGGCTGAAATTGCCAATCCGAATATTGTTAAAGTAGTAAGTGATAAAGACGGCTATGCGTTGTATTTCAGCCGTAGCGTGATCCCGTTTGACCGCGATGCGAAATTTCAGGCCGAATTAGCCAGCCATTACCGGCGTCATATCGGTATTTATGCCTATCGCGCGGCTTTTATTCAGCACTATGTAGATTGGCCGGCATCGACGCTGGAACAAATCGAAAACCTGGAGCAACTGCGGGTGCTGTGGCACGGCGAGGCCATTCATGTTGATACGGCATTGGAAACGCCGGCAGTGGGTGTGGATACGCCGGCCGATTTAGAGCATGCCAGGCATTATGCGGCCAGCCTGAATTGATGCAACCGGCATTTAGCCTGGTGGCGGAAACAGCAGAGTTTGTGTTGCTGAATAAAGCTGCCGGCATCAGTTTTCACTCTGAAGATGGCCCGGGTTTAGTGGTACTGGCTGAACAACAACTGGGCTATAAACTGTACCCGGTACACCGGCTGGATAAAGTCACTTCCGGTTTGATTTTGCTGGCCCGCAGTAGTGAAACTGCGGCAGAGCTAACGCAGTTGTTTGCCACTCACCAGATTGAGAAATACTACCTGGCGCTGAGTTTAAGCAAACCGGCAAAAAAGCAGGGCTGGGTGAAAGGCGATATGGCTCCGTCGCGACGCGGCGCCTGGAAATTACTCAGCACACAGCTAAACCCTGCGGTGACATACTTTATCAGTCAGGGCTTTGAGCACCTGCCGTTCCGGGCGTTTTTGGTTAAACCCTACAGCGGTAAAACGCATCAAATCCGGGTTGCACTGAAAAGTGCCGGCGCCGCTATTGCCGGTGATGTTTTGTATCAGGGCGGCGCTGCAGACAGGGTGTATTTGCACGCTTATGCACTGCGCTTTTGTTTATATAACACCGAATACTATTATGTACAGCCGCCGACAGAAGGCGTCTTGTATCAGCAACTGCTGCAAAGCGACGCGCTGCAGGGCTGGTCGCAGCCGCGGCAGCTAAACTGGCCACACTACACTTTACCCAAGCAGGTTAGCGAATAACGATGTCCGATTATCAATTACGTTTTGCCGGCATAGCCAGATTATATGGCGTAGCTGCACTGGAAACTTTTGCTAAAGCCCATGTCTGTGTGATTGGTATCGGCGGGGTTGGCAGTTGGGCGGCGGAAGCGCTGGCCCGCTCCGGTATCGGCGAAATTACCCTGATTGATTTAGATGATGTCTGCATCAGCAATATCAATCGTCAGCTACACGCCACTACGGCAACGGTAGGCCAGGATAAAGTGGCGGTGATGGCTCAGCGTATTCAAGCGATTAACCCCGACTGTGTTGTGCATCAGATAGAAGATTTTGTCACCACAGATAACCTGCGCCAGTTGATAACAAGCGATATGGATTACGTGGTTGATGCTATCGATTCAATTAAAGCCAAGGTAGCCCTGTTGGCGCATTGTAAGCGCAATAAAATTAAACTGATTAGCACCGGCGGTGCCGGCGGCCAAACGGATCCGACACAAATACAGATAGCGGATTTAACCCAAACCATTAATGACCCGTTACTGGCTAAGGTGCGCAACAGTTTGCGGCGTGATTATAACTACAGCCGTAACCCGAAACGCCGCTTTGGTATTGATTGTGTGTATTCAACCGAGCAATTGGTGTATCCGCAACCGGATGGCAGTGTGTGTCAGCAAAAAACTGCACAAGTTACGGCAGAGGGCGAAGTAAGCAGTATGCGGTTGGATTGCAGCGGCGGTTTTGGCGCTGTTACCGTAGTCACTGCCAGTTTTGGTTTTGCGGCTGTATCCAGAGTATTGAAAAAACTGGCTACTTAGCAGGGCAGCAGGCTTTTATCCTTTCAGCCATAGCGGTTAATCCATTACCACGTGACTGGCTTAAATACGGCTTTAAATTCAGCTGATCAAACTTATGGCACAAATCAAACTTCGCCAGCTCTGCGCTTGTCATACCGTTAACCAGGCACAGCATAATAGCCATTAAGCCTTTAACAATACGGGCCTCGCTGTCCAGTACAAAAAAGTGTTTGTCTTGCGCTTTATCGTGATAATGCATCAGCCAGGCGCGGCTTTCACAGCCTTTTACCAGCAAATGCGGTTGTTTCATTTTTTCCGGTACCGGCGGCAACTTTTTACCCAGCTGCATCAGCACGCGGTATTTGCTTTGCCAATCTTTCGCCGCGCTGATGTCGGCCAGATCCTGTTGTTTGATCTGTAGCAGGGCAGGTTGTGTTTCTGCTAATAATTGTTCTAATGTCATGCAGTTAAAATCTCCACGGCCTGCTCCAAAGCGAGCAGACACCGGTTTACATCGTCCAGCGTGTTATATGCAGCAAAGGAGCAGCGAACCGCGCCTTGCTGCGCTAAATAGCTAAATAACGGCATGGCGCAATGTTGGCCGGAACGCACTGCGACCTGTTGCTGATTTAATAATTCAGCCACATCGGCCGGATGTTCACCGGCAACATTTAATGCCACTATGCCGGCATTATGCACAGGCATGGACAAAATATCTATGGCTTTTATTGCCTGCAGGCCACTGTAGAACTCTTTTAATAACAGCGATTTATGCTGTTGAATTTGCTCAGTGTTATATTTTTGTAGCCATGAAATTGCCGCAGATAAGCCTATAGCCCCCGCGATATTTGGCGTGCCGGCTTCTAAGCGGAACGGCAGTTTGTTGAATGTAGTGTTAACAAAGCTGACAGTGTCAATCATTTCGCCGCCGGCAAAAACCGGTGTTAATTGTTCCAACCACTGCGTTTTGCCATACAGCACACCGATACCGGTGGGGCCGTATAGCTTATGGCCGGAAAATACATAGAAATCACAATCAAGCTGTTGCACATCCGGTTGTTGGTACACTGCGCCCTGAGCACCGTCAATCATGGTAATGGCTCCGGCGGCTTTGGCCTGCGCTACCATCTGTGCTACCGGTTGAATATGTCCCAGCACATTAGAAATATGGCTGAAGCTGACCACTTTTGGCTTGAGGGCCAACAGCTTTTGATACGCCACAAGGTCTACCGTGTGCTGTGGTGTTAACGGCACCACATCAATTATCACGCCATGGCGTTGGCAATGCAGTTGCCAGGGCACAATATTGGCGTGATGTTCCAGTTGGGTTAATAAAATACGGTCGCCGGGTTTGAGCACCGTATGCATTAAACCAAAGGCAATTTGATTTAACGCCGCAGTCGCACCGCTGGTAAAAATAATTTCATCCGAATGTGCTGCGTTAACATAGGCGGCTACGCTAGTTCGCGCTTGTTCAAACAGCATAGTAGCCTGCTGGCTTAGCTGGTGGGCACCACGATGTACATTGCTGTTATGCCGCTGATAAAACTGCGTAACCGCATCGATAACGGCCTGAGGCTTATGCATGGTGGCGGCATTGTCCAGATACACCCAATCCGGCTGCTGCTGAAAAAAAGCAAATTGTTGGCGAAATTGCTGAACATCAAAAGCAGGCATAAGGGATGAGGGTTCCGCTGGATGAGATGGCGCGATTTTGCCTGTTTTTACGCAGTGGCGCAAATGTGATGCGGTATTCCGGGCAAGAAAAAAGCGGCCGCAGCCGCTTTTAAACACTATCAATAAGTACCGTCGAAATTAACGCTTGTTCAGCGGTTTAAAATCACGGGCAGTGTAGCCGGTATACAGCTGACGCGGACGGCCGATTTTATGGCCTTTTTCGCCCAGCATTTCGTCCCAATGTGAGATCCAGCCAACGGTGCGTGACATTGCAAAAATCACCGTAAACATGCTGGTTGGAATACCGATAGCTTTTAAGATAATACCACTGTAGAAATCTACGTTCGGGTAGAGTTTCTTCTCGATAAAGTATGGATCAGACAGTGCAATACGTTCTAATTCCATTGCCACATCTAACAGCGGGTCTTTAACATTCAGCTCTTTTAACACTTCATGGCAGGTATCACGCATAACTTTGGCCCGTGGGTCAAAGTTCTTGTATACACGGTGGCCAAAGCCCATTAAGCGGAAGCTGTCGTTTTTATCTTTGGCGCGGGCAACAAATTCAGGAATACGGTCAACCGAACCAATTTGTTGCAACATCTTCAGGCAGGCTTCGTTAGCACCGCCATGCGCCGGGCCCCACAATGATGCTACGCCGGCGGCGATACAGGCATAAGGGTTAGCACCTGAAGAACCGGCCAAACGTACAGTAGAGGTAGAAGCATTTTGCTCATGGTCTGCGTGTAGCATAAAAATGCGGTCCATGGCTTTAGCCAGAATAGGGCTAACCTTGTAATCCTCTGCCGGCACGGAGAACATCATGTGCAGGAAGTTTTCTGAGTAGCTTAAATCGTTACGCGGATACACAAATGGCTGTCCCACGGTGTACTTGTAAGCCATCGCAGACAGCGTTGGCAGTTTGGCGATTAAGCGATGCGCGCTGCGCTTGCGCTGCATAGGGTCGTTAATGTCCAGGTCTGAGTGATAGAAAGACGACATCGCGCCCACCACACCACACAGCATTGCCATTGGGTGCGCGTCAACCCGGAAACCCTGAAAAAACGCGGCGATTTTTTCATGCACCATGGTATGGCGGGTTATAGTGTTTTTAAACTGATTGTACTGTTCCGCTTGCGGTAATTCACCTTCTAATAACAGGTAGCACAGCTCCAGGTAGTCTGAATGGTCTGCCAGCTGCTCGATAGGGTAGCCGCGGTGTAACAGCACACCGTTGTCGCCATCGATATAGGTAATTTTAGATTCACATGAACCGGTCGACATAAAGCCCGGATCAAAAGTGAAGTACCCTTGCTGACCCAAGGCGCGAACATCAATTACGTCTGTGCCGGCGCTGCCAGAGTAGATTGGCAACTCGAACGATTTCCCATCGATCTGCACGACGGCCTTTTTATCTGCCATTGGATTTCTCCTGTTGTTGTAGTATCGGGTTAAAGGAATTTAGCAAATTGGCCGCTATTCTAACTGCAAACGACCCTATAAAGTCAATTTTAATGCGTTTCTGCTTAATAAGTATTCGACTCTGGTATTATTGCCCTTACGACTAAAATGTGTAATGTTCCAAATACGGATTTTTTCGGGTAAAACCAAACAAAAATTGTAATAGCGAGTCACGAAATATATACTATTGCGGTTTTTAAACAGTTCACTCGGCAAGCACTTTTTGCTGAATCCGGCAGGACTGATCCAGCTTGAGCAATAAGGTGTATTGGTTTTGGGTGTTGACTGTTTATACAGCAATGACAACGACAATGACAACAAGAGCTCGATAATGGGCATCGATGGGCAAGCACTGTGAAAAAACAAAGACCAGTAAATTTAGACCTCTCTACCATATCGTTTCCGGCACCTGCCATAGCGTCAATTTTACACCGGGTTACCGGCGTGGCATTGTTTTTCGCCTTGGTATTCGTTATCTGGGCCTGGGCTTATTCGCTGCAGGACCAGCAGAGCTTTGACTATGTTAAAGCGCTGATGACGTCTCACCTGGCCAAATTCATTGCCTGGGGCACTATCACTGTTCTTATCTACCATTTGGTTGGCGGTATTCGTCATCTGATTATGGACATGGGACACTGGGAAGAGCTGAAATCCGGTAATCTAAGCGCCAAAGTAACAATAGCGCTGTGGGCAGTATTAGCAGTTTTAGCAGGAGTATGGTTATGGTTTTAAACCAGGCAAGCCTGAAACGCGATGGCGTGCAGGATTATGTGTCGCTGCGCGCAACAGCCATAGTGCTGGCGCTGTACAGCGTATTTATTTTGGGTTTCTTCCTTATTACGCCGGAAGTTACCTTTGAGGTGTGGCAAGCACTGTTTGCCAATACTCTGGTAAAAGTGTTTACCTTGTTAGCGTTAGTATCTATTGCCGTGCACACCCGCATTGGTTTGTGGCAGGTGCTGACTGATTACATTAAATCAGCCGCTCTGCGCGCAGTATTACAATTCTTCCTTTATGCGCTGGCTTTCGCTTATGTTGCGGTTGGCCTGTTTGTTCTGTGGGGTGCTTAAGTGAATATTCCTGTAAGAGAGTTTGACGCCATCGTAATTGGCGCAGGTGGTGCCGGTATGCGCGCTGCACTGCAAATTACCCAGTCTGGTTTAAGCTGTGCTTTATTATCTAAGGTGTTTCCGACCCGTTCGCATACAGTGTCTGCCCAGGGTGGTATTACTGTAGCCTTGGGTAACAGCCATCCGGATAACTGGGAATGGCACATGTTTGATACCGTTAAAGGTTCTGATTACATCGGTGACCAGGACGCTATCGAATATATGTGTAAAACCGGCCCGGAAGCGATTACCGAGCTGGAAAACATGGGTTTACCTTTCTCACGCTTTGAGAACGGCCGCGTTTATCAGCGCCCGTTTGGTGGTCAGTCCAAGAATTTCGGCGGCGAGCAAGCTGCCCGTACTGCCGCTGCAGCTGACCGTACCGGTCATGCCTTATTGCACCTGTTGTACCAGCAAAACGTAAAGAACAAAACTCAGGTATTTTCTGAGTGGTACGCGCTTGATCTGGTAAAAAACCAGGACGGTGCTGTCGTAGGTTGTACTGCTATTGATATTGAAACAGGCGAAATCGTCTATTTCAAAGCTAAAGCAACGGTACTGGCTACCGGTGGTGCCGGCCGTATTTATGCTTCTACTACGAATGCCCACATTAACACCGGCGACGGTGTTGGTATGGCGCTGCGTGCCGGTGTACCGCTGCAGGATATGGAAATGTGGCAATTCCACCCAACCGGTATTGCCGGTGCCGGTACTCTGGTAACGGAAGGTTGTCGTGGTGAAGGCGGTTACCTGCTGAATAAAGACGGCGAACGCTTTATGGAGCGTTATGCTCCTAACGCCAAAGACTTAGCCGGCCGCGACGTGGTTGCCCGCTCTATGATGACGGAAATTCGCGAAGGTCGCGGTTGTGACGGCCCGTGGGGCGTACACATTAAACTGAAGTTAGACCATTTAGGCGCCGAAGTATTAGAAAGCCGCTTACCTGGTGTCTGTGAGTTGTCTAAAACCTTTGCGCACGTTGACCCGGTAAAAGAGCCTATTCCGGTAATTCCAACTTGTCATTATATGATGGGTGGTATTCCGACCAACGTACATGGCCAGGTTATCAAACCGACCGCTGACGGTGGTGAATCAATCGTAGCCGGCTTATTTGCTTGTGGCGAAATTGCCTGCGTGTCCGTACACGGCGCTAACCGCTTAGGCGGTAACTCCTTGCTGGACTTAGTAGTATTTGGCCGTGCAACCGGCCTGCATTTGGGCGAAGCCCTGGCGGCAACGTCTGAAGCCCGTGCAGCGTCTCAGTCTGATCTTGATGCAGCTTTAGCGCGCACACAGCGCTGGGAAGAGTCGAAACCCGGCCAGGGTGAAGACCCGGTGCAGATTAAGAAAGACCTGCAAAAATGTATGCAGCTTAACTTCTCGGTATTCCGCGAAGGCGCAGCTATGGCGGAAGGTCTGGCTGAGTTAAAAGAAATTCGCGAACGGTTAAAGTTTGCCCGTCTGGACGATAAGAGCTCAGATTTCAATACCGCGCGTATTGAGTGTTTAGAGCTGGATAACCTGATGGAAACGGCGTTTTCAACGGCGGTAGCGGCTAACTTCCGCACCGAAAGCCGTGGTGCGCATGCCCGTTTTGACTTCCCGGATCGTGATGACGAAAACTGGTTATGCCACAGCGTGTACACACCGGAATCTGAATCAATGTTTAAGCGTAAAGTGAACCTGGAACCTAAGTTCCGTGAAGCTTTTGCGCCTAAAGCACGTACGTACTAAGAGGGCACAGCGATGAAGAAGTTGGTATTCTCAATCTATCGTTACAACCCTGATGTCGACAAAGCGCCGCGCATGCAGGATTACACGCTGGATAACCCGGAAGGCCGGGACATGATGGTGCTGGATGCGCTGATTAAGTTAAAAGAGCAGGACGCGGGCTTATCGTTTCGTCGCAGCTGCCGCGAAGGCGTTTGTGGCTCAGATGGTTTAAACATCAACGGTAAAAACGGTCTGGCTTGTATTACGCCGTTATCTGCTGCCGGCTTAAAAGGCGGTAAAATTGTGGTACGTCCGCTACCGGGTTTACCGGTAGTACGTGACTTGGTTGTCGACATGAGCCAGTTTTACACCCAGTATGAAAAAGTGAAGCCTTATTTAATCAATGACAGCAAATTACCACCGGCCGGTGAGTACTTGCAGTCACCTGAAGAGCGGGCCAAGCTGGATGGTTTATACGAGTGTATTTTATGTGCTTGTTGCTCAACCTCTTGCCCATCGTTCTGGTGGAACCCGGATAAGTTTATCGGCCCGGCCGGTTTACTGCATGCTTACCGTTTCCTGGCAGATAGCCGTGATACGGCAACAGAGCAGCGTTTAAACGACTTAGATGATGCTTTCAGCGTATTCCGCTGCCACGGTATCATGAACTGCGTTAACGTATGTCCTAAGGGTTTAAACCCAACCAAAGCGATTGGTGAAATTAAATCTATGTTGTTAAACCGGGCGCTGTAATGCGCCCTTTTTTGGTATGTGCATGAAAAACAGCCTGGTTGCATGCAACCAGGCCATTTTTTTGCTACTTTTTCCAGGTGCGCGGAAATTAAGGGAAACTAAATGCACGAAGGTGTAATGAAGGCGTGGTTAGAGTCTTCTCATCTTGGCGGCGGCAACATGGCCTACGTCGATGAGCTCTATGAATCCTACTTAGCTGAACCTACCAGCGTTGGTGACGAATGGCGTGAGTTTTTCGCCAAACTGCCAAAACTTGACGGTGTCGATCTTGAAACCCGTCACTCAGACGTCAGACAGCAATTTGCCGACTTGGCCCGCAATAAACACCGCGAAGTGGTGGTGGTCAACTCCGGTACCGCCTCTGATAGTCGCCAGGTTAAAGTGTTGCAGCTGATTAACTCCTATCGCTTCCGCGGTCATCAGCAGGCTAATTTAGACCCGCTCGGCCTGTGGAAACAATCACGTGTGCGTGATTTAGAGTTGTCTTATCACGACCTGTCCGAGAGTGATTACGATACAGAGTTCAATGTTGGATCATTTGCCATTGGCAAAGAAACAATGAAACTGGGTGATTTGCACAAAGCACTGGAGAAAACCTACTGTGGTTCTATCGGTGCTGAGTACATGCACATTGTTTCAACCGACGAAAAACGTTGGATCCAGCAGCGTTTAGAATCTGTGCAGTCAACGCCTTCTTATGACAAAGCTGCTAAAGCCCGTATTCTGAATGGTTTAGTCGCGGCTGATGGTTTGGAAAAATACCTGTCATCCAAATTCCCGGGCGCCAAGCGCTTTGGCCTGGAAGGCGGCGATGCCATGGTGCCAATGCTTAAAGCCATGATCCACCGTGCCGGCGAGCAGGGCGCTAAAGATTGTGTTATCGGTATGGCGCACCGAGGCCGGTTAAATACGTTAATTAACGTACTGGGCAAGAACCCGTCAAAATTATTTGATGAGTTTGCCGGTAAATATGAAGTGGTCGGCGCCGGTGACGTGAAATACCATATGGGTTTCTCGTCTGATTTTGAAACTGCCGGCGGTAATGTGCATTTGGCGCTGGCGTTTAACCCGTCACATCTTGAGATTGTTAACCCGGTAGTTATGGGCTCAGTGCGGGCGCGTTTAGACCGCCGCGGTTGCAGCGATGGCTCTCTGGCGTTACCGATAACTATTCATGGTGACTCTGCTTTTGCCGGTCAGGGCGTAGTAGCCGAAACCTTTAACATCTCGCAAACCCGTGCCTTTAAAGTGGGTGGCTCTATTCGCGTGGTGATTAACAACCAGGTTGGCTTTACCACCTCCAAGCAAGAAGATACCCGCTCTACTGAGTACTGTACTGATATCGCTAAGATGGTGCAGGCGCCAATTTTCCATGTTAACGGTGATGATCCTGAAGCCGTGGTGTTTGTCGCGCAATTGGCAGTAGATTACCGCAATACCTTTAAGCGTGACGTGGTGATTGACCTGGTATGTTATCGCCGTAACGGCCATAACGAAGCGGATGAGCCAAATGCAACGCAGCCGCTGATGTACCAGAAAATTAAAAAGCACCCGATACCACGTGAAATTTACGCCAAAAAGCTGGTAGCAGAAGGGTTGTTCAGCACTGAAAAAATCAGTGAAATGATTGAGCAATACCGTGATGCGCTGGATAAAGGCGATTGTGTGGTAGACGAGTGGCGACCAATGACTGAAACCTCAGTTGATTGGACACCGTTTTTAGGCCACGACTGGGACGCTACCTATGACGCCAGCGTATCGGTAGAAAAACTGGTTGAGCTGGGCAAAAAAGCCACCAGTATTCCGCAGTCTCACGCCTTACAGCGTCAGGTTGGCCGCGTGTATGAAGACCGTGCGCTAATGCTGGCCGGCGAGAAGAAAATTGATTGGGGCTTTGCTGAAATTCTGGCTTATGCCTCAACGGTAGCAGAAGGCAGCCGCATTCGTATTGTTGGCCAGGACTCCGGCCGTGGAACCTTCTTCCATCGTCATGCGGTATTGCACAATCAGACCGATGGCAGCACTCATACGCCACTTGAGCATATCAGTGACGAACAGGGCCCGTTCCAGGTGTACGATTCTGCTTTGTCAGAAGAAGCGGTACTGGCATTCGAATACGGCTATGCTACAGCAGAGCCGCGTGCCATGGTAATTTGGGAAGGTCAGTTTGGTGATTTTGCCAACGGCGCTCAGGTTGTTATTGACCAGTTCTTAAGCTCAGGCGAGCAAAAGTGGGGCCGCTTGTGTGGCTTAACCTTGCTGTTGCCGCATGGTTATGAAGGCCAGGGCCCGGAGCATTCGTCAGCCCGTCTGGAGCGTTTCCTGCAGTTATGTGCAGATCACAATATGCAAGTGTGTATCCCAACCACACCGGCGCAGGTGTTTAATATGTTGCGTCGGCAAATGGTGCGGCCAATGCGTCGGCCGTTAATTGTGATGTCGCCCAAATCATTACTGCGCCATCCGCTGGCAACGTCCACGTTGGAAGAGCTGGCGTCCGGCAAGTTCCATAACGTGATTGGCGAGATTGATGACATTAAGCCAAATGATGTGAAGCGCGTGGTGTTCTGTAGCGGTAAGGTGTATTACGAACTGCTGGAAGAGCGGCGTAAGCGCGAGCAAAAAGATGTTGCTATAGTGCGTGTTGAGCAATTATATCCGTTCCCGCACGAAGAAATGGCTGACGTGTTAAGCCAGTACCAGCATGTTACTGATTTTGTCTGGTGTCAGGAAGAGCCGCAAAACCAGGGCGCCTGGTATTGCAGCCAGCATCATTTCCGTGCCGCTATTCCTAAGGCCGGCTATCTGACTTACTCAGGTCGTGACGCTTCGTCATCGCCGGCAGTAGGTTATTTGTCGGTGCATAATAAGCAGCAACAAGCTTTGATTAACGACGCACTGAGCATTAAATAATGACTTGTCCGGCCCGCACAGCGGGCCGGTTGAACGAAATAAGACCAACCGGTAAAAGGTGAAAAAGTGGAAATTAAAGTACCCGTACTGCCAGAATCCGTTGCAGATGCAACCATCGCCACCTGGCACGTTAAAGCAGGCGAAGCTGTAACACGCGATCAGGTATTAGTTGATATTGAGACCGACAAGGTCGTACTTGAAGTTGTGGCCCAGGCAGATGGCGTAATGGGTGAAATCATTCATGACACCGGTGCGACGGTAACCGCTGAAGAAGTGATTGGTAAAATGGAAGCCGGTGGTGCACCGGCAGCGAAAAAAGACGATGCGCCGGCTAAGAAAGACGATGCCAAAGCCTCAGAAGCCAAATCAGATGCTAAATCAGATGATAGCAACGACGATGCGTTAAGCCCGTCAGTGCGCCGTATGATTGCTGAGAAAGGCCTCGACGCCGCTAAAATCAAAGGTACCGGCAAAAATGGCCGTGTAACTAAAGAAGACGTAGAAAAATTTGTTGCCGGTGCGCCTGCTAAAGCCGCTGCTACAACATCTGCACCAGCTGCAGTAGCCGGTGATCGCAGCCAAAAACGTGTGCCTATGACACGTTTACGTAAAACTATCGCTAACCGTCTGCTGGAAGCGAAAAACTCTACCGCCATGTTAACCACCTTTAACGAGGTGAACATGAAGCCGATTATGGACCTGCGTAAGCAGTATCAGGACGTGTTTGAAAAACGTCACGGTATCCGTTTAGGCTTTATGTCGTTCTATGTTAAAGCGGTAACAGAAGCGCTGAAACGCTTCCCTGAAGTTAACGCGGCAATCGATGGCGATGACATCGTTTACCACAACTACTTCGATGTCAGCATTGCGGTATCAACACCACGTGGCCTGGTTACCCCGGTACTGCGTGATTGTGACAAAATGAACCTGGCCGAAATCGAAAAAGCCATTAAAGAACTGGCGCTGAAAGGCCGTGACGGCAAGTTGGCGATGGATGATTTAACCGGCGGTAACTTCACTATCACCAACGGTGGTGTGTTTGGTTCGTTAATGTCTACGCCAATTATCAACCCGCCACAGTCTGCTATTTTGGGTATGCACAAGATCCAGGACCGCGTTATGGTAGTGGACGGTAAGATGGAAATTCTGCCAATGATGTATCTGGCACTGTCTTATGATCACCGTATTATCGACGGTAAAGAGTCTGTGGGTTTCCTGGTAACCATTAAAGAGTTGCTGGAAGATCCAACCCGTATTTTGCTGGATATTTAATTATTCAGAAAAAATAACTAAAAATGCTGTTGTTTTGTGACAACAGCATTTTTTATCAAACCGATTGGCATTATAATACGCGCCGATCAAAGTCAGGTTGGACCATAGTGGCCAACCTCCATATTCAAATGAACGGAAAATAGCCATGAATTTGCACGAGTATCAGGGTAAGCAACTGTTTGCCCAATATGGTTTGCCTGTATCTAAAGGCATCGCCGCAGCTACAGTTGAAGAAGCGGTAGCAGCTGCAGATAAAATCGGCGGCGATATGTTTGTTGTCAAAGCGCAGGTTCACGCTGGTGGTCGCGGTAAAGCGGGCGGTGTGAAGCTGGTTAAGAGCAAAGAAGACATCAAAGCTTTCGCAGAAAAATGGCTTGGCAAGAACCTGGTAACTTACCAAACTGACGAAAAAGGTCAGCCGGTAAGCCGTATCCTGGTTGAACCTTGTACTGATATCGCAAAAGAACTGTACTTAGGTGCAGTGGTAGATCGCTCTTCACGTCGTATCGTGTTTATGGCGTCTACTGAAGGTGGCGTGGAAATTGAAACCGTAGCGCACGAAACACCGGAAAAGATTCTGAAAGCTGCTATCGACCCGTTGGTTGGCGCTCAGCCATACCAGGGCCGCGACCTGGCCTTCAAACTGGGCCTGGAAGGCAAGCAAATTAACCAGTTCGTGAAAATTTTCATGGGCCTGGCCAAACTGTTCCAGGAAAAAGACCTGGCATTGTTAGAAGTAAACCCGCTGGTTATTACCCCGGCTGGTGACTTGCACTGTTTAGATGCCAAGCTGGTTATCGACGGCAATGCGTTGTACCGTCACCCTGAATTAAAAGAAATGCAGGACCCTTCACAGGAAGATCCACGTGAAGCCCACGCGGCATCATGGGAGCTGAACTATGTTGCCTTAGGTGGTGACATCGGCTGTATGGTTAACGGTGCAGGCCTGGCAATGGGCACGATGGACATCGTTAAACTACACGGTGGCCAACCGGCTAACTTCCTGGATGTTGGCGGTGGTGCAACTAAAGAGCGCGTAGTAGAAGCGTTCAAAATTATCCTGTCTGATACTGCGGTTAAAGCCGTTTTCATCAATATTTTCGGCGGTATCGTACGTTGCGATATGATTGCTGAAGGTGTTATCGGTGCAGTAAAAGAAGTTGGCGTTAAAGTGCCGGTGGTTGTACGTCTGCAAGGTAACAATGCAGAGCTGGGTGCTAAAGTGCTGCAAGAAAGTGGCCTGAACATTATCGCTGACACAGACCTGACTGGCGCTGCCAAGCAAGTTGTTGCAGCAGCGGCTAAGGCATAAGGGGTAAGCAATGAGCGTTTTAATTAATAAAGATACCAAAGTAATTTGTCAGGGTTTTACCGGTGCACAGGGTACTTTCCACTCTGAGCAAGCCATAGCTTACGGCACTAAAATGGTTGGCGGTGTAACGCCGGGTAAAGGCGGTCAAACGCACCTGGGTTTACCGGTGTTTAACACAGTACAAGAAGCGGTAGATGCTACCGGCGCAACGGCGTCTGTTATCTATGTACCGGCACCTTTCTGTAAAGATTCTATTTTAGAAGCGGCAAACGGTGGCATTAAGCTGATTGTTTGTATCACTGAAGGCATTCCAACGTTGGATATGCTGGACGCTAAAGTAAAATGTGATGAATTAGGTGTCGTGTTAATCGGCCCTAACTGCCCTGGCGTTATTACTCCGGGCGAATGTAAAATCGGTATTATGCCTGGCCACATTCACAAGCCGGGTAAAGTTGGTATCGTGTCACGTTCAGGCACACTGACGTATGAAGCGGTTAAACAAACTACCGATTACGGTTTCGGCCAGTCTACCTGTGTTGGTATCGGTGGCGACCCAATCCCGGGTTCTAACTTCATTGATATCCTGAAGTTGTTCCAGGAAGACCCACAAACTGAAGCCATCGTAATGATCGGTGAAATTGGTGGTTCTGCAGAAGAAGAAGCGGCAGCTTATATCAAGCAGCACGTAACTAAGCCTGTGGTATCTTACATTGCTGGTGTAACTGCACCTGCAGGTAAGCGTATGGGCCACGCCGGCGCTATCATCTCTGGTGGTAAAGGTACTGCAGACGAGAAATTTGCTGCATTAGAAGATGCCGGCGTTAAGACGGTAAAAAGCTTAGCCGATATCGGTAAAGCACTGAAAGAAATCACTGGCTGGTAATAAGCAACTGATTTAACCTCTAAAAAGCCCGCTTACTCAGCGGGTTTTTTTATTTTTGTTCTTAAGACTACTTTAAGTTTGCTATTGCACACTGCTTATAACGGTAACACAGGAGTCCGTTATGACCAGTTTGATGCGTAGCACCGGATCTTTCACCAGTGCCGGAATTGTTAATGTAAGCGCAGAAAATCTTGCCGGCGTTATCCGGCATGTCAACCAACCCATACAAGGCGATTTGCAACTGATTGAACCGCGGCATCCGCGTCGGGCATCGCTGCAGCAATTTATCGCACAGGGCTTCGCTACTCACTATCAGGCTAGGGTGCAAGAGTTTATGCCACACCTGCTTGGCGTTTCATCTTCAGGCTTATGGCAAGCTGCGTTGGGCATCCGTTTTGCCTCTGCTGGCAAGCTGTTTACAGAGCACTATTTGTCTGCCAGTGCAGAGCAGGTGCTGCTTACACATAATGTTAGCTGTGACAGAGCTTCCATTGCCGAAATCGGCCATTTGTATGCGCACAACCGTCAGGCTTTAATGCAATTGTTTGTTCTGATGGTGCAAGCGCTGCAGCAGTTAAAGGTGCAACAGCTGCTATTTGCTGCAACGGCTGATCTTAAGCGCTTGTTAACCCGTCACGGTATTGTACTTACAGAAGTCGCTGATGCGTCGGCAAAATGCCTGGGCGACAAAGCCCGGGGCTGGGGCAGTTACTACCAAAGTAAACCTAAAGTATATGCGCTGGCTGTCACACAGGCAGCAGAGCGAATTCAATCTGACCAACGCCTGGTGCAGTTGATTTTTAAACATTGGCCGCAGCTTCACGCTCTGGTTGATACGTTGCAGGAGACCATCTGATGCAATTCTCGCTGGCAGATTCCGCGCGACTGACTGATGCTCAAAGTGGTTATACATTGGATAGTCCGGCGATACAGCGCCGGATAAACCAGTGGCAAACATTATTGCAGGGCTATGATGCTAATAGGGTGGTGCTTACTGCTGATAGCAGCATCAGCTGGATACTGGCAGACCTGGCATGTTTAACCGCTGGTATTTTACTTACACCGTTACCGACTTATTTAAGCGAGACTCAGCGTGGTGCAGTACTGAATAGCTTGCAGCCAGATTTATGGTTGAGTGATCACGATATTACCGATACGGCCTGCACTTTGCTGGAAGAGTTCGATGGTTTACTACTGTATCGCCGCCAAGTGAACGGCAGCATTGCGGTAGCTCGCGGCACACAAAAAATTACCTTCACGTCAGGCTCCACCGGCAATCCAAAAGGGGTGTGTTTATCTGCCCGCAGTCAGTTGGATGTAGCTTTGGCATTAAAAGCACTGGTCGAACATATCAGCAGTGGTTGTCCGCGACATTTATGTTTACTGCCACTGTCGACATTGCTGGAAAACATAGCCGGTGTTTATACACCCTTACTTGCCGGCGGCGAAGTAATTGTCGCCCGGGATATCTTCAGGGGGTTCAGCGGCAGTCGTTTAACAGATCCTTTGAAGTTATTGCAGCTGATCACGACACAACAGCCTAAAAGCCTGATTTTAGTACCGGAACTATTAAAAATGCTGATTCAGGCTGCTAATTCCGGTTGGGCTGTGCCGGCCAGTTTGGAGTTTATTGCTGTTGGCGGCGCTTATGTGTCGCCGGATTTATTGAGAAAAGCTGCTGCGTTAAAGCTACCGGTTTATCAGGGTTATGGCCTGAGTGAATGCGGCTCTGTGGTAGCACTGTCTGATACCGATCCGGCTAAAGCCACTGAAACGGTAGGGCAGCCGCTGGCATGTCGCGATGTACACATTATCAACGGTGAGCTGGTAGTTAATACGCCTTTTTTGGGCTATTTAGGTGATGCAGACTCTTCAACAGCACAAGTATATACCGGTGATCTGGCTGAGTGGACTGCACAAGGTGAGCTGCGCATTTTGGGCCGGCGCAAAAACCTGATCATTAACAGCTTTGGCCGCAATATCTCACCGGAATGGGTAGAAACAGCCCTGACCGACAGCGGCGTGGTGCAACAGGCCATGCTGCTTGGCGATGCCAAACCGTATTGCTCGGCGCTACTGTTCGCATCAGCCGGTGTCAGTGATACACAGCTGGCAGAGATAGTGCAAAAGGTGAATAAGCAATTACCGGATTATGCCACCGTGGTGAGTTACCACCGGCTAACAGACCCCTTTACTGCAGAGCGTGGCATGTTAACCGAAAATGGCCGGTTAAGGCGCAAACATATTGAACAATGTTATGCAGCACAAATTTCAGCACTGTTTACAGGAGACAAATATGAACTTTTATCAATCCCTGCTTGAAGCAACCAGCGAAGAACGTAATTACCTGCTAAGTGCGCCAATGATTAAACGCTGCTTTGAAGGTGATTTTACGCTGGATCATTATGTGGCGTTTTTATTACAGGCTTATCATCATGTTAAGCATACAGTGCCGTTGTTGATGGCGGTTGGTGCGCAGTTGCCGGAAGAAAAGGAATGGTTACGAGAAGCGGTCGCGGAATACATTGAAGAGGAGTTGGGGCACCAGGAGTGGGTGTTAAACGACATTGCTGCCTGTGGTTTTGATAAAGAGCAAGCCAGGCAAAGCGCACCGCTATTTGCAACAGAAATGATGGTTTCTTATGCCTATGACGCGATAAGACGCACCAATCCGTTAGCCTTTTTCGGCATGGTACTGGTGCTGGAAGGCACGTCTATTAACCTGGCGGAACAAGCGGCATCGCATATCGCCGGTAAATTAGGTTTACCGCGCAAAGCCTTTTCTTATCTTAATTCACATGGTGCGCTGGACCAGGAACATATTAAGTTTTATGAGAACCTGATGAATAACATCAGCTCTGCACAGGACCAGGCCGTTATCGTTCATGCCGCTAAACGTTTTTATCGGTTATATGGCGATATTTTCCGCTCGCTGGAAGCACCTCACGGCCTTCAGCGTCAGGAGCAGGCAGCATGAACCGGCTACAAGGCAAGCGGGTATTGCTTACCGGTGCCAGTGGCGGTATTGGTCGGGCGGTGCTTAAACAGCTGTCAGCCTCAGGGGCTGAGGTGGTAATTACCGGCCGGGATCAGCCGCGGTTGAAAATGCTGGCCGCTGATGCGCCTGAGCAAATACAAACCTTTGCAGCTGATCTGACTGATACAGCAAATCTTGACGCGTTATTGGCATTTTGTCAGCAGCAGGGCGGCATTGATGTGCTGATTAATAATGCGGGGATCAGCCAGTTTTCGGCAGCAGCCGGGCAGCAGTTGACGGCATTGATCAATACTAATTTGTTGGCACCGATGTTACTGACACAACTGTTTTTACCGATGCTGAAGCAGCGCAACGGCACCATTTTAAATGTCGGCTCTACTTTTGGCAGCATTGGTTATGCAGGCTTTACCGGCTATTGCGCAGCTAAATTTGGCTTGCGTGGCTATACCGAAGCACTGCAGCGTGAGCTGGCGGATACTGACATGCGGGTGCTATATCTGGCTCCCCGCGCCACAGATACCGCGATAAACAATACTGCGGTAAAAGCGCTGAATCGTGCACTAAAACAAGGTGTTGACACACCGGAGCAGGTTGCCAACGCGTTGATTGAACAACTGATCAGTGGCAAAAAGCGTCGCTTTTTAGGAACTGCAGAAAATATCTTTGTCAGGTTAAATGCGCTGTTTCCGTCTGTTGTTGACAATGCTCTGGGCGGTAAGCTTAAACAGATAAAACAACATTTTATTGGCACTGGCGTAAAAAACAGTGCGGAGGTGTAATATGAAAATGAAAACATTGCTGGCATTTACTTTGCTGGTATCCACTAATGCAGCACTGGCTGATGTGCTTGATGATATTGAGCCGCTGCAGCAGCGCTGGGCTGAAGTAAACTATCAGTTGGAAGGCGACCAGCGTGAGAGCGCGTTTGATGCGTTGCTTAAGCAAGCCGATGAAGTAGTGAAAGCAAATACAGACAAAGCAGAAGCCTATATATGGCGCGGCATTATTGCTTCCAGCTACGCCGGAGCAAAAGGCGGCTTGGGTGCCTTATCGTTAACCGGGCAATCAAAGGCGGATCTGGAACAAGCAATAACACTGAATGACACCGCTTTGCAGGGCTCGGCGTATACCAGCTTAGGCGTACTGTACTACAAGGTTCCCGGTTGGCCGGTAGGTTTTGGCAGTGATAAAAAAGCCAGAGCCATGTTAAACAAAGCGCTTGAATTAAACCCACAAGGTATTGATCCAAATTATTTTTATGCAGAGTTTTTGCTGGAAGAGCGCGACTACAAAGCGGCAATGCGCTATCTTGAAGTAGCGAAAAATGCACCAGCACGGCCGGACCGGCCGTTGGCTGACAGTGGTCGTCAGCATGAGATCGCAGCGCTTGAGAGTAAGCTGATTAAAAAATTGAAAAAATAACAGAGGGCATGCATGCGTTTGCTGCTGGTAGAGGATGACATAGCGTTGCGTAATGGTTTGCAACAGGCATTAACGGTGCAAGGGTTTGCAGTTAATGCCGTTGGCAATGGCCAGCAAGCACTTGCGGTGGTGCGCGCAGGGGATTGCGATACCGTTATTTTAGATTTGGGTCTGCCGGACATGGATGGTTTAGCTGTGCTGAAACAATTACGGCAAAAGTGGCCGCGCCTGCCGGTGCTTATTCTCACGGCCCGTGATGGCCTGGATGACAGAATAAAGGGGCTGGACTTCGGCGCTGATGATTATTTAGTCAAGCCTTTTGCTGCCCCTGAGTTGTTTGCCAGGTTGCGCGTAATAGAGCGCAGGTTAGGTACGGCATCAAGCCATTTAATCCGTTGCGGTGAGGTTGAACTTGACAGCAGCGCGATGCATGCCAGTGTCGGCGGAGATATTATTTCTTTGTCGCGTCGTGAATATGTATTGTTGAAAGAACTTATGGAATCAGCAGGGCGCATTAAAACCCGCGAACAGCTCGAAGCCAGTTTGTATAGCTGGGGCGAGGAAGTCGCCAGTAATGCTTTGGAAGTACACATTTCAAATTTGCGTAAAAAGTTGCCGTCAGATCTTATCAGGACTGTCCGTGGCGTAGGCTACAGTATCAGCAGGCCATGACCTCAGTTCGCCGTTACCTTATTTCAGTGTTAATTGCTGTGCTGGTGTTAACCAGCTTTTTGGCTGCTTTACAAAGTTATCGTCTCAGCGCTGAGCGGGCCCGCGAGTTGTTTGATCAAGATTTACAACTGATCGCCGGAGCTATCTGGCAGCAATACGATGTGAATATGCCGCAGCCCGCACAAGGGCTTGCGGTGCAACTGAGCCGGCATGGCGAGTTGAAATACCGCAGTGAATTGGCGCCGCAGGCCGTGAACAGTTGGGCACAGGGGTACTCGGAGCAAAACTTTGCCGGTAAACGCTGGCGGGTATTTGTGCAGTCCGGTAATAACGGTTGGCAAATTATGGTGGCACAACCGCTGCAACAGCGGTTGCAACTGGCTGATGAGCTGATTACTGCCTCAATCTATCCTGTAGTGCTTAGCCTGCCGGTGCAGGCGTTGCTGATCTGGCTGATTGTCAGCCGCGCATTATCGCCATTGCGCTCGTTATCTGCGCAGCTTGCCAGCCGCAAAGCCAATGAATTATCGCCCGTGACCCTGGAGCAGGTGCCAGAAGAGCTTAAGCAAGTGCTGCAGTCTACCAATCAGCTGTTTGAGCGCTTGTCTGCCACCTTTGCCCGCGAGAAACGTTTTGCTTCAGATGTAGCGCATGAACTTCGTACTCCTTTAAGCGTGCTGGAGATTAACCTGCATAATGCGTTAACCCGCTGGCAGCAGCAGGGCTTGTCCGATCATGATGAAACCATGCTGGCGCTGCAGCAAGGGGTAGAGCGGATGCGGCAGCTGATTGAGCAAATTATGCTGTTAAACCGCACTCATCCGGATAATTTTCAGGCAAAAACCAGACTGTTGGACTGGGTAGCGTTATGCCGGCAGGTAGTATCTGAATGGTTTAGCCAATTGGAGCAAAAGCAGCACAGCATCAGTATCGAAGGGGATGAGCACCTGATGGTAAAAGCCGATGATTTTGCCCTGCGATTACTGGTGTCAAACCTATTGGGCAATGCCATTAAATATACGCCGGCCGGCGGGCAAATTCGGCTGACATTGCATACAAGCCGGGATAAGGCTGTGCTGGCAATAGAAGACTCCGGGCCCGGGATCCCGCCACAGGAGTACCCGCAGGTATTTAACCGCTTTTATCGTGTCGGCGGTGACCGGCATCAGTTTGCGGTGCCGGGCGCCGGGTTGGGTCTGGCTATTGTTAAAGATATTGTCAGTTTGCATAACGGCAGCATTTATCTTGCGCCGGCCGGTTTTGCCAGCGGGCTGAAAGTGACAGTGGAGCTGCCGTTATGACACTGCAGCAGGCATTGGCAGCGCTGGCACTTTGTATTCCGTTAGCAGTGGAGGCGCGGCAAGAGTTCGTGCTGACGTTAAAAGATCATTTGTTCAACCCGGCGCAGCTGGCCGTGCCGGCCGGACAGAAAATAAAAATCCGCCTGATTAACCTGGATGCAGCACCGGAAGAATTTGAGAGTTTCCCGTTAAACCGTGAAAAAGTGGTGTTGGGTAATAGTGAAGCCATTTTATACCTTGGGCCTTTGGCTGCCGGAGAATATCCGTTCTTTGGTGATTATCATCCGGACAGCGCCAAAGGTGTGTTAATTGTCATACCCGAAGCGCAATGGCAGCAGGTGCAGCATGTTAATTAATACGGTGTTACTGGTTACCCGTGAACTGCTGCCGCTGCTGCTGCTACTGGTGCTGATGTTGCAATTACAATCGGCGCAAAAAAGCCGGTTTTTACTGCTTAGTGTGCTGCTAAGCACCGCGTTGGTGTTGTTGCTGGCACCCTGGTTAGCGCTGTTGACACAACTGGCAGAAGGCAACGGCCTGGAACTGTTATTTGTCGCTTGTTACGGCGTATCGTTGCTGGCGCTGATAATACTGCTCACCGCTAAAGCCGGGCCATTTTCGCCGGCCCTGGTAGTGATAACGGCGCAGGGGCTGATATGCGGTATTAATCTGCTGCTATACAGCTTTACCGGTATCGGCAATGTTGATAAAGGTGACAGCTACTGGCTGGGAACATTGCTGGCATTGGGTATTGGCCTGAGTATTGCGGTTTTGTGGTTTCATTTACTTGATGAACTGAAACGCAGGACACCGGCATTATTGCTGTTAATGCTGCTGCCGGCGTGTGCCCGGCAAACCATTGAAGCGCTGGCATTATTGCAACAAACCGGCTGGCTGCCGGGCGGCCAGGCGCTATGGGATAGCGGTGTAGTTGTCAGTGAACAATCTGAGGCGGGTGTTTTTTTACAAGCCTGGTTTGGTTATGAAGCTACGCCGGATCTGATACAACTGACCGGCTGGTTATTAACCCTGATCCTGCTGTCAGCTCTTGGTTACCGCTGCTATATACGGAGAGTAAAAAATGGGCTTTAACCAACAGCTTAGTGCGCTGGTACTATTAATGCTAAGCTGCAATGCGATGGCAGATGGCCGGGTGGTGGATAAGGTTTATCATCCTTACGTTCAGCCGCTGGAGCGTGAGTTTGAGTACCGTTACTTATATCAGTGGCAGGCAAATCATCCGGACAATAACGCTATGGCGCAGCAGTTCGGTTACGGCTTTTCTGTTGCCGGTAATATGGCGATTTCAGTTAATATTCTGGCGGAACGTATTATGCCGGAAGATTATCGCATTGCCGGCTATGAGGCTGAGCTACGCTGGATGTTGACCGAGCAGGGCCAGTACAGCTGGGACTGGGGCTTGTTGTTTGAATTGGAAAGACAAAAGCAAACTGACAGTAACGAGTTCACCACCGGTTTACTGGTTGAAAAGGAGTTTGAATATACCAGCCTTACGGTAAATGCGCTGCTGGTATACGAGTGGGGCAATACTATATCCGCTGAATGGGAAAGCGAGTTCAGGTTGCAGTACCGTTACCGCTATTTACCGGCTTTACAGCCCTCTGTTGAAATTTACTCCGGAGAAAACTACAAAGGTGCCGGTCCGGGCTTTATGGGCGTGTACAAGTTCAGCCCTACACGGCAGTTAAAGTGGGAGGCTGCCATGGTGTTTGCCCTTGACAATGACACTATAGACCGGACCTTTCGTTTTGCGCTGAAATACGAGTTTTAACCGTGCTGCGTGATGAAAATCTGTCAATTGCCGGAGCAGACAGTGGTCAGCCGTGTTTCTGCTGCTATAATGCCGCGATATTTTATTGTTAGCACTTAAGGATACAGCGCATTATGGCGGACGCAGAACATCGCCCAACCAATTTTATCCGGCAAATTATTGATACCGATTTAGCTTCAGGCAAGCATAACGCGGTGCAAACCCGTTTTCCGCCTGAGCCTAACGGTTATTTACATATTGGCCATGCCAAATCAATCTGTCTGAATTTCGGTATCGCGCAAGATTACCAGGGCCAATGTAACCTGCGCTTTGATGATACTAACCCGGAAAAAGAAAACGTCGAGTTTGTTAACTCTATTCAGCAGGATGTGAATTGGCTGGGGTTTCAGTGGAGTGGCGAAGTACGTTACTCATCAGATTATTTTGATGCGCTGTATGGCTATGCAGTTGAACTGATTAACAAAGGCCTGGCCTATGTGTGCTTTTTAAATGCCGAGCAAATGCGCGAATATCGCGGCAATTTAACCCAGCCGGGTAAAGCCAGCCCAACGCGTGACACCAGCCCGGCAGAAAACCTGGCGCTGTTTGAAAAAATGCGTGCCGGTGGTTTTAAAGAAGGCGAATGCTCGCTGCGCGCTAAAATTGATATGACATCCAGCTTTATGGTTATGCGCGACCCGGTTATTTACCGCGTTAAGTTTGCCCATCACCATCAAACCGGTGACAGCTGGTGCATCTACCCGATGTACGACTTTACTCACTGTATTTCAGATGCACTGGAAGGCATTACTCATTCATTGTGTACCCTGGAGTTTCAGGACAACCGTCGTTTATATGACTGGATTTTGGACAACATTACTATTGCTTGTCATCCACAACAGATTGAGTTTTCCCGCTTAAATCTGGAATATGCGGTAATGAGCAAGCGTAAGCTGCAAACCCTGGTAGAGCAAAAGGTAGTGTCCGGTTGGGATGATCCGCGTATGCCGACGATTGCCGGTCTGCGTCGCCGTGGTTATACCCCTGCTGCTATTCGCGAGTTTGCCAAACGCATAGGCGTCACCAAGCAAGATAATATGATTGAGATGAGTGCATTGGAAGCCTGCATCCGTGAGGATTTAGACGCGGCAGCACCACGTGCTATGGCCGTATTGGATCCGCTTAAAGTCACTATTACCAACTACCCGGCCGGTGGTATTGAATGGGTAGAGGCGTCGAACCACCCGAAAGATAACACTATGGGTAGCCGTAAACTGCCGTTTGGGCCGGTGGTGTATATCGACCGCGCTGATTTTCGTGAAGAAGCCAACAAAAAGTACAAACGTTTGGTATTAAACGGTGATGTGCGCTTACGTAATGCTTACGTTATTCACGCTGATGAAGTTATAAAAGACGCCGATGGCAACATTATTGAGCTGAAATGCTCATACCTGCCGGAGACACTGGGCGAAAACCCGGCTGATGGCCGTAAAGTACGTGGCGTAATTCATTGGGTTGAAGCTACAAATGCATTGCCGGCAGAGTTCCGCGTGTATGACCGCTTGTTCAGCGTTGCAAACCCTGCTGCAGAAGAAGACTTCCTTAGCGTTATTAACCCGCAATCGTTGGTGATAACACAAGGTTTGGTTGAGCCGTCATTGCAAAGTGCCAAAGTTGAGCAGGCGTATCAGTTTGAACGCGAAGGGTATTATTGCGCCGATAATCGCGATTCCACTGCGGAAAAATTAGTGTTTAACCGCACTGTTGGCTTACGCGACAGCTGGGGTAAAGAAGAAGAGTAGCGCTGATGTTGTTGTAGTTAATAAAGGCCGCAAAGCGGCCTTTATTTATTCTCTGTGGGTTACTTTTTCAGTAACACACCCAAACCAATAATCGCCGCCACAGCGCCACCGACTAAAAACCAGATAGCGTTATCAGTAGGGTTGCCGGTAACTACTTCAGTTACCTGAGACGCGGTTGAGTTGTATTCGGTGTAACCAAAGTACAACAGAATGACGCCCGCGACTAAAATTGCCAGACCCAGAATTTTGTTCATTGTTATCTCCATTTGTTATTTTTTAAATTAGTGATAATTCAGTGTTTTTGTAGCGCAAATATCAAATTTAGCTAACTATTTGCAGCAAGAGCCGGTAATACTACACTAAATAACATGGCACAGTTATCCGGTGAAGAATAGTGATGCGTGCAATTTTGTGCTGTTTTTGTTTGTTGCTGGCAAATACAACATTTGCTGAATTAGTGCGTTACCCTGCGATAGCGCATACTGAAGACCCGCGTTCAGTTTTCCCGCTGGCGTTACTGGAGTTAGCTTTAGCGCAATCGCCGCGGCCATATCAGTTGCAAAGCTCAGCTGAGCGGATGTCGAAATCACGCAGTATGGTGTTTTTAAAAGAACAGACAGAACTGGATGTGCTCTGGACTATGACCTCTGTAGAGCGCGAGTTGGACTTACGCCCGATACGTATTCCGATTTTCAGAGGCCTGAGTGGCTATCGCATAATGTTGATCCGCGCTGATCAGCAGGCTAAATTTGCCGCTGATGCCCCAGAGACTGCGATCCGGCGGTTGGTGTATGCTCAGGGACACGACTGGGTTGACGCTAAAGTGCTGCAGTTGAACGGTTTTTCGGTATTAGGTGCGGCCGGTTATGACAACTTGTTCTCTATGCTGGAAAAAGGCCGCGTAGATGGAGTGCCGCGCAATGCACTGGAAATTGCCGATGAAGCTTTGCTGTTGGCGCCACGTAATATTGTCACCGAACAACATTGGGTACTGCATTACCCGACGGCCAGCTATTTTTTTGTTAACAGCGCAAATGAACAACTGGCAAAAGATATTGAGGATGGGCTGCGTAAAATCATTGCAGACGGTACTTTCGAACAATTGTTTCAGCAATTTTTTGCCGGCCACCTGGCTGAGCTTAAACTGCAACAACGGCAGATTATCCGCCTGAAAAACCCGTTGTTACCGGCACAAACGCCTATTAAAGACGCACGACTCTGGTATTATCCTCAGTAACTATTCAGTTTTAGCATAGGTTTAACATGGAGTTGTTTTTCGCCGTTTTGTTTTTTGCCTTTTCTACCACCATTACACCGGGCCCTAATAATGTGATGATTATGTCATCTGGCGTAAACTACGGTGTAAAGGCCAGCGTGCCGCATTGGTTGGGTATATGTTTAGGTTTTCCGCTAATGGTGCTGCTGGTGGGGCTGGGGTTTGGCGTAGTATTTGAGCGTTATCCGCATTTACATCAGCTGATTAAAGTGCTGGGCGTGGCCTATCTTATTTGGTTGGCCTGGCAGATTGCCAGCGCAGAGCCCAAAGCAATAGAGCAGGGTAAAAGTAAGCCGTTCAGTTTTATGCAGGCAGCATTATTTCAGTGGGTTAACGGCAAAGCATGGGTAATGGCCTGTGGCGCTGTTGCGGCCTTTACCACGGTAGGCGGCGTGTATTGGCTTGAGGTCAGTATTATTAGTACAGCCTTCTTACTGGTAGCGTTTCCCTGTGTGGGTTTATGGTTGGTGTTCGGGGCAGCACTGCGGGCAATATTAACAAAAGCGTTGTTTCAGCGTATTTTCAATATCTGCATGGCAATTATTCTGCTGTTATCGGTAGTGCCGGTAGTGCTCGAAATTTGGCAGTATTATTTTATGCCAGCGATATAGTAGTGGTTGGACAGTTCAGGTTTTTTTCAGATGAACGGCAATGAAGAAAAAATAAAACTGGAACACGAAGCAGCACGTTTATTTATGCGGCTGTACGAGCAGCGTTTTGGTATTACCATGCGGCATATCTGGCACAATGAGCCGGCCAGGCCAGATGTGTCTTGCTACTACGATGATCAGAAGCTCGATTTGGAGATTGCGCACCTGTATGGCAGCGAAGCAGAGGCTATGCATATTCTTGGGCGTGAGCTGGGTACTAATACCCATAAAGAGCTGATGGCGCTGTTGCGTACACCGGTACAGCACCGCTTGCTGACAGCACTGAACCGGCTTGTCAGTAATAAAGCAGAAAAAACCTATCATACTGAACGGGTTTGGTTAGTTATCCGCAATGCTAATCCGCTGTGGACACGGCGCGATATTTTACAGCACTACCATCAGTTGCATATGCCCAAACGCCATCCGTTTGAACAAATCTGGTTGATTGGCGATATGCAGGGGCAAAGCGGCATTCTTGCACTGTATCCACCAGCCTTGACTGCATTGGAGCACGGCTGATGTTGAGCTTTTATCAGCGTTGGGCGAGGCGGCTTTATCCGCTTCGGCCGCTGTTTATATTATTGTGCGCTTCAGGTGTGGCAGCTTTTGGCTGGTTATTGTTTGTTGCTACCGTTGAACAGACACAGCGCTGGCAGTTAAGTACGGTATTGCTGACGGTAAGCAGCTTGCTGTTGTGGTTATGGGCCGGGCTGTTTCAGCGCGACTTACCGCTGATAACGGCTGAGCAAAGCTTCTTAGCTAAAGTTAAAACCCGGTTGATACGGCTGTGTTACTACGCGCTGGCACTGCTGGTAACACTGCTGCTGCTGGCAACAAGTTACCTTGGCCTGCGTGCGCTTAAAGGTATAATAGCCGCCTTATTTTTAAGCTGAGTACTAAGCATGCAGAACACCACTGTGCGTTGGGATATTTTCTGCGCTGTAATTGATAACTTCGGCGATATTGGTATTTGTTGGCGGCTGTGCCGGCAGTTAGCGGCAGAGCACAATATTGCGGTGCAGCTGTGGGTAGATGATTTAGCCAGCTTCAATAAAATTTGCCCGCAAATAGATATAACGGCTGACGAGCAACAGCACGCCGGGGTGCTAATTCAGCGCTGGGCCAAGACGACTAATTGGCAACAGTGCACCGTAGCTGATGTGGTAATAGAAGCGTTGGCCTGTACTATCCCTGCAGCCTATCAGCAAAAAATGGCTCAGCAGCCGGTAAAACCGCTATGGTTGAATCTGGAATATTTGTCAGCAGAAGCGTGGGTGGAAGGTTGTCATGTTTTGCCATCACCTCAGCCGCAGCTGGCACTGGATAAGCATTTCTTTTTCCCCGGCTTTACTGCAGCTACCGGTGGTTTATTGCAAGAGCGCGCTATACAGCAGCAGGCGGCGCTGTTTATGGCCGATGCCGCTGCGCAGCAAGCATTCTGGCAAAAGTTGGCTGTGCCGGATTATGAACGCTATCAGCAAAAAATTTCCCTGTTTGCCTATGATCATCCGCAAATTGAAAGTTTGCTGGCGTGTTGGCAGCAGGGGCCGGTTAATACCCTTTGCCTGGTACCACAGGGCGCGCTGGCAAATCAGCTTGCCGGTTTATATCCGCAGCTGGCTCAGCAGGCTGAACTGACGTTACACAACCTGACATTAAAACTGGTACCCTTTGTGGCGCAGGAAGACTACGACAAATTATTGTGGGCATGTGATATTAACTTTGTCCGCGGCGAAGATTCGGTTATTCGCGCACATTGGGCGGCAAAGCCGTTTATCTGGCAAATATACCGTCAGGCAGAGCAGGCGCATCTGGATAAACTGCAGGCGTTTATGCAGCGTTACTGCGCACAGATGCCGACCGACGCGGCTCAGGCTTTAACAGCGTTTTGGCTGGCGTGGAACACCGAACATGATTTGGCCGATAGTTGGCAGAAATTTAGTGCAATGTTGCTGCAAATCGCCGACTATAACCAGCAATGGCGCGCGGAGTTAACGGCAAACGGAGATCTTGCCAGCAACCTCGTGCACTTTGTTGAAAAAAAATTTATAATGCGACGCAATTTTTCCTAACGAGAAGATATTTCAGTCATGATGAAGACAGCTCAAGAACTGCGTGCTGGCCAGGTGATTATGGTTGGCACTGAAGCAATGGTAATTTTAAAGGCCGAATTTAACAAATCGGGCCGTAACGCTGCCGTTGTAAAAATGAAAATGAAAAACCTGTTAAATGGTCAGGGCATGGAAACCGTATACCGTGCTGATGACAAATTTGAACAGGTGCTGCTGGAAACTAAAGAAGTAACTTACTCTTACTTCGCTGATCCTATGTACGTATTTATGGATCAGGAATACAACCAGTTTGAAGTTGAAGCAGAAAACATGACCGAAGCACTGAAGTACCTGGTAGACGGTATGGAGTGTTCAGTGGTGTTTTACAACGAGCGGCCAATTTCGGTTGACCTGCCAACAGTAGTAGTTCGTACAGTAACTTACACTGAGCCGGCAGCTCGCGGTGATACGTCTGGCAAGGTATTAAAACCAGCCAAAATTGAAACCGGTTTTGAACTGATGGTACCGGCGTTCGTGGAAGAAGGTGACAAGATTGAAATTGACACCCGTACCGACGAATATCGCAGCCGCGCCAAGTAATCCTGGCAGGTTGATATAAAAAAGGCGCTCAGGCGCCTTTTTTATTGCCCGAAACTAAAAGGCAAAGAGTATGTATGACTTTGGTAAGTCGAAATTAACTGTTCAGCCGGCAGTCGGGTGATGAGATACGCTTTCTAAGCGCTCTGCCAGCCAGATTTTAATAATCGATTGTCGGGTAACACCAATTCTGCTGGCTTCACGGTCCAGTGACTCTAACATCCAGGCAGGAAAATCGACATTGACGCGTTTTTGCTTCTGCCCGGGCCGTTTCGCTTGAGGCAGATCTAAATCACTGACGATATCGTCGTCATTTTCAAACTTGGCATCAAATTCATGCGCTTTCATAAAGATTTACCTCTGTTTTGCGTGAACGTCGAACGGAGATGATCCTGATATTAGTGTCGCGGTAGGTAATTACGCCTGACCAGTGTTTACCATTAAGTAAACCAATGACTAAGTATCTCGCCTCATCGCTCGTTTTCACAGGTATTTCGATCAAGTCAGGATCATTCCACAGTTGTTGTGCGGTATTAAAATCTATCCCGTGCTTTTCCCGATTACCTATGCTTTTGGTTTCATCAAACTCAAACTTGATCATGAGTAAAAATTACACCTTTTTTACTCTTAACGCAAATTTGCCGGAGTTAGATGTTATCGGGGTATATAGCTGTCAACCTATGTGGTCTGTTACCCTTAGCGCCTTTATTTGGCTTTACTCAGGTGTTGTATGTCATCAGAAAAACACAAAATGCTATCGGGAGACTGGTATAACCCGCTGGATAAAGAGCTTAGCGCTGAGCGTTTGGCGGCGCGTAAGTTACAGCATCAATTTAACCACAGCGCGCCGGATGATGAGGCGCTGTGCCGGCAACTGTTAAAACAGTGGCTGCCCAATACCGGTAAGCACTTTTATGCAGAGCCGCCGTTTTACTGCGATTATGGCTACAACATCCGGGCGGGCAATAAGGTGTTTTTTAACTTTAACTGTGTAGTACTGGATGTCGCGCCGGTGAATATTGGTAATAACGTATTTTTTGGCCCTGCGGTACAAATTTATACTGTGAACCATCCGCTGGATGCCGCTAAACGCCGCACTTTACTGGAGCAGGCTTTGCCGGTAACCATTGGCAATGATGTGTGGATTGGCGGTGGTGCGGTGGTCTTGCCCGGCGTAACCATAGCTGATGGCAGCGTAATCGCCGCCGGTAGTGTGGTAACCAAAGATGTGCCCTCAAGCGTGCTGGCCGGTGGTAATCCTTGCCGGGTATTAAAATCGATAGCGTCGGCAGATTACCCGCCGGAGCTTGATGTGTAATTTTATTGTAAATTTCAGGTTTTAATCTGGTGTTCAGGCTAGAGTTGTCACTATACTGCATACAACATTTAGCAGAGAGTAAACTATGAAATTATCTATCAGTATTATCGTGTTAGTGCTATTAGCGTTTACTGCACCGGCTCAGGCCTGTGGCTTTCGCTTAGCTGATGGCAAGTTGCTTAAGTGCGGTATGCCACGCATTGAAGTGTTGGCACTGGCCGGCCAACCGGAATTTAAAGATATTGAAACCTTAGGTGTTGATACCGGTGAGCCGGTTAGCGGCGAAACGGTGGAAACCTGGTCTTACCGTTTAAAAGCTGATATGGGCGGTGATTATTTGGTGTCGGTAACCCTGACCGCCGGCAAAGTAACTGCGATAAACCGTAAACAGGTGGGGCGGTTGTAGTACGCCGGTTATCACGTTTTACCGGGTTTAGCGCGATAACAGATATAAATCGGCCAGAGTCATGTTTTCTCCGCCTGGTTTTAATTCGCTTAACAGCAGCAGCGCGCTGCTGTAGGCATCTTCTAAGGCGTGGTGGTCCGGCATTGCCGGTAAGCCGTGCCGTTCAAGACAAGCGGCCAGTTTCAGTGCGTCATGTTTGACGACTTTACCCCGTCGCAGCAGGCGTTGCCATTCAATTTTCATAGTATCGACAAAGCGAAAGCGCGGTGTTTTACCAAAGCAACGTTGGCAGGCCATGCGTAAAAACTGCTCATCCAGCGCGCTGTGATGAGCAACAAATACATAGCCGGCATATTGCTTCAGCAGCTGTGTCAGCACCTCTGCGATATCGTGGGCATTTTCCAAGTGCCGGTCATGCAAGCCATGATATACCGCGCTTTGGCCGACACTGACAGGGCTGTTGATCAGGTAGTGTTTGGCTTCTGCCAGTATAATTTCGCGATCACGTATTGGCACCCAGCCGATACTGACAATGTGATCTTTGCGGGCATTTAACCCGGTAAGCTCCAAATCCAGTGCAAGGAAATTACAGTTTGCCACCCGTGTGGCAGGTGCCGGATAGGGCTCCTTGCTGAAGTTGTTTACAACTTCATTCAGTACCGGATTCTTTCGACGTAGCCAATGCAAGAACATTACAGATCCCGGCAAAACCGGTGCTTTACACTGGCCTGGGCGCTGTTTACCACCGCAAAGCTGTCTTTCATCTGATGCCGTGCCAGACCGGATATTTCTGACGGATCAAGTAAGTTGGTTACGTCATGGCCTTGTTGTAAATCATGTTGATGCTTTTCCCAGCGCAATTGTGCCAACACGTCAAAGGCATCGTTTAAGTTTTGGCTGTCTTTGCTGTCCATAATGCCCTGAGCAGCCAGTTGTTGCAGGCGCCGCCTGGTATTCACTTCATAAATGCCGGCCGATAAAGCATAAACGCGGACTAAATCTGTGATCAAACTGATGCCGCGCTTTTTCAGATCCAGGCCTTTTTTATGTTTGCCGTCCTGCTCCAGAATAAAGTTTTTAAAAAAGCCCAATGGCGCGGTGCGCTGTAAAGCCGCTTGTGCCAGGTGATATAAAAACAGCGGCGCTTGAGCTGTGCGCTGCAGAATATCTTCCTGCAGGGCGTTAAACAGGCCTCTGCTGCCGTCTATTACCCGCAGGTCAAAGAAGATGCTGGCTTTGAGTAATGCATCAGGTGTTGGGGTGGCTATCCAACGGGCAAAGCGGCCCGACCAGCCTTTTAAGCTTAAACGCAGTTCAGCATTAGTAGCCATAATGTTTCCCGGACACAGCGTAATGCCGCAGCGCGCCAACCCCTGGCAGACAAATTCGGCTAACTGTGCAAAATAGTCACCAACGGCACCGATAGGCTCTTTTTCCAGTAGCAGAGCATTGTCCTGGTCGGCATTTAAGCTTTGGTCCATCCGTGCCTGTGAGCCAAATGCCAACCAGCTGAATACGCAGGGTGGTTCGCCTAATTGTTGTTGCGCCAGATAAATAAGACGCTGGGTAAGGGCGTCGGTAATAGTAGTGATAATGTGGCCGGCTTCATAAGCCGGCACTTGTTGTTTGCTTAGTGTCACGGCAAGGCTGGCCACTTGCTGGCTGCAGCGCTCCAAACCGTCAACAGATGCCTGGCGGTGAATTTCGCCAATCAGATACACCGGATGGTCTTGCTGGCTGCGGATCACGTCGGTAGCGGTTAGCATGCCACAGCAAATGCCCTGGTCTACTACCGGTAAATGATGAATATTGTGCTGGCTCATTTGTTGAACGGCTTCATACAAATAGGCATGACGCTCAATACTGTGTGGTTGCCGGGTCATTATCTGGCTGACCTGAGTGCTGGCCGGCAATGCCTGCGCCAATACCCGGCTTCTTAAATCGCGATCGGTAACAATACCCACCAGTTTTTCATGTTCTTCAACTAATAGTGACGATACACGCTGCTCTGACATTAGCCTGGCGGCGTCTTGCACGCTTTGCTCCGGCCGGATGGCTATTTTACGCTGTTGCACCACGTCGCTTATTTTCAGAGTAAAGCGTGAACCTTGCTGCTGCTCACGGTACTGGTGCAGCCGGCGACTGAACAAGCGTTGAAAAAAAATATCGATATTTTTGTACTGATAACGGCATTGATGAAAAGCATCGGCGTCCAGCCAATACACCAGGCCGTCTTCTTCACACAACAAAGCATCATTGTCTGTCAGTCCGGTAAGCAGTTGCTGGTAACCATAAAAATCGCCGCTTTGCAGTTTGGTCAGCAGTTGTTGCTGGTCGCTGTACAGTGTGAAAATACCGGTGCGGACAATTAATAAGCGGTCGGTATTAATATTTACTGTGTCCTGTGCTTTGTAGTAGCACACTTTGATATGCACTGATAAGCCGGCAACGACTGCACTGCTAAGCTGATCAAAAGGTGTGGTGTCACAGAGAAATTTACTGACATCTGCTATTTCCATGATTGCCTCAGTGCCGTTGTATGGTTACCGGTAGTGGATCGTCAGCTTTGGCACAGGGCCAACAGTAAAGGATCGGTATGGCTGAGTTGCTGCCACTGCGGGCTTAGCGCTTCGTTGCCTTGCGGAATAGTTAATTGTTCGCTGAAATCTGCACGGGAGTGCTGCGCACAATGCACAACCTGAGGTACACGCCTGGCCTGAGCCCTGCGTTCGAAAAAATATAAGTCGACCAATTTAAGCTGCGGGTTAACGGTATTGGCAGATGCATTGGCAATGTCGGCTGCAATAAAGCGCAGCGTTTGTGGATACAGATAGCTCCATGGCCGCCATACAGCTTGCTGCTCAACGGTTTTAACCACTATCACGCCTTGCGGTAATAAGCTGGTTTGATGCGAAAACCAGGTGTATTCACTGTAAATTTGAAAGCCCAACATAGCGGCACCGGCAAATACCGGTATCAGCCAGCGTGGAGCAATATTGTTACTCAGCTTGCGCAGTAGTAATGCAATGCCTGCCGCACCTAAACCGGCGAATACCGTTGCAATCAATTCCCACAGCATAATGTTTTTCCCGAAAAAGACGGGCTTTCACTATGAAAGCCCGTATTGGTATTGATACCTTGCCTCAACTACTGAAGCAAGGAAAATCAGATGCTTAGTGGTCAGTGGCTGCACCGGCACCTTTAGGGTAACGTACACTTTCTACCAATTGCTGGATGCGTACAGGTGGCGCTTCCGTGACTGACGATACGGCAAAGGCAACAATAAAGTTAATCATTGCACCCACAGCGCCGAACGACAGCGGGGAGATACCAAACAACCAGTTATCCGGTGTGTTAGCAAAGGTTGCAGTACCCGGGATAAAGAACCAACCCAGAAACAGGAAGATATAAACGACAGTCGATAGTAACCCTGCCAGCATACCGGCGATGGCGCCTTTGTTATTTACCCGTTTAGAGAAAATACCCATCATCAGCGCCGGGAAGATAGACGCAGCGGCAATACCAAATGCCAATGCAACTACCTGCGCAGCGAAACCGGGCGGATTCATCCCCAGCCAGGTTGCCACTACTATGGCAACAGCCATTGAAATGCGCGCAGCTAACAGTTCGCCTTTTTCGCTGATTTGCGGATTGATAGAGCCCTTGATTAAGTCATGGCTTACCGCTGATGATATCGCCAATAGCAAGCCTGCTGCTGTCGATAACGCCGCAGCTAAACCACCGGCTGCAATTAAGCCGATAACCCAGCCCGGTAAGTTAGCAATCTCAGGGTTTGCCAATACCAGAATATCGTTATTTACGGTCAGCTCGTTGCCATTCCAACCCCGTGCGTCAGCTGTTGCTTTAAAGGCAGCAGTGTCGTTGTAAAGTTGAATACGGCCATCTGCGTTTTTATCGTCAAACTTAATTAACCCCGTTTGTTCCCAGTTTTTAATCCAGTCCGGACGCTCAGCATATTGAATAGCATCAGCTGTCGGGCCGGCAGGGTAAATTGTATTTAACAGGTTTAACCGTGCCATTGAAGCAACTGCTGGTGCAGTTAAATACAGCAGGGCAATAAACACCAGCGCCCAGCCGGCAGACCAACGGGCATCAGATACCTTAGGTACAGTGAAAAAACGAATAATAACGTGCGGTAAGCCTGCAGTACCAATCATCAGTGACAGGGTAAACAACACCATATTCAGTTTGTTGGTGACATCGGCGGTATAATCTACAAAGCCCAGATCGCGCACCACCATATCCAGTTTCTGTAGCAACGGAATGCCGGATTCAACGTGGTCAGCGAACAGACCCAGCGGCGGTAAAAAGTTACCGGTCAGCTGCAATGAGATAAATACGGCCGGGATGGTATAGGCAATAATCAGCACCACGTATTGTGCTACCTGGGTATAAGTAATACCTTTCATGCCGCCCATTACTGCATACAGAAACACGATAACGCCGGCTATCATCAGGCCGGTATCACTTTCTACTTCCAGGAAACGTGAGAACGCTACACCGGCACCTGTCATCTGGCCTATAACGTAAGTTACCGACGCAATAATCAAACAGGCCACTGCCACAAAGCGGGCATTTTTACTGTAAAAACGGTCACCGATAAATTCCGGCACAGTAAACTTACCAAACTTACGCAGGTACGGGGCTAACAGCATAGCCAGCAATACATAACCACCAGTCCAGCCCATCAGGTAGGTAGAATTAGCATAACCACCGGCGGCAATTAAGCCTGCCATGGAGATAAAGGATGCAGCAGACATCCAGTCGGCCGCGGTGGCCATGCCGTTCATTACCGGGTGTACACCACCACCGGCAACGTAAAACTCTTTTGTTGAGCCGGCCCGTGCCCAAATCGCGATAGCGATATAAAGCGCAAAAGACCCACCGACAAAAATAAGATTAATTGCAAATTGACTCATGACGGGCTTACTCCTCGTGCAGGCCAAATTCTTTATCAAGCTTATTCATTCTCCAGGCATAGAAGAAGATTAAGCCGATAAAGGTTAAAATAGACCCCTGTTGTGCAAACCAGAAGCCAAGGTCGGTACCGCCTACACTGATGCCTGCCAGCATGGGACGTAATAAAATCCCGAAGCCGTAAGACACCAGAGCCCAGACGATGAGGCTGCCAATGATCAGGCGAAGGTTCGCTGACCAATAAGCCGCCGCGTTGCGATCGTGCTCTGTCATAATAATTACACTCCTTTCCTTTGTTATTTTTATCTCGCAAAGTTAATCTAGCAGTAGTTAACACAAGTGAAAGCCCGACTTTAGTCGAAGCTGTGGCGCAGCGTATTGACTTGCAACGCCGCCTGAGCCAAAAGTACAACAAGAAAAATAACAGGAGAGTGCAGTGGCCGCTTGGATCGTTGCCTTATTGGCGTTGCTGTATGTCGGTGGTTTGTTTCTCATTGCCAACTGGGGTGAACGCCACGCCGATGACAAACTAATACGAAAGTATGGGGGCTTGATCTATAGCCTGGCGTTGGCGGTGTATTGCACCTCCTGGACTTATTACGGTGCTGTGGGTACAGCTGTTACCCGTGGTTGGGACTACATACCTATTTACCTTGGTCCGGTGTTGCTGTTTATTTTTGCCCAGCCATTTTTGTTTAAATTGCTGTATGTTGCTAAAAAGCAAAACGTCACCTCGGTGGCCGATTTTATTTCTGCCCGCTATGGCAAGCGCAAAAATATTGCCTTGATTGCCGCACTGGTATGTCTGGTGGTGGTAGTACCCTATATTGCACTGCAATTAAAAGCGGTATCCAGCTCGTATCAGGTATTACTCGGCGGCGACTTTAATGACGACACGGCCAACTGGTGGCAGGACAGTGCTTTTTTAAGTGCGTTAGCCATGGCATTTTTTGCTATTTTATTTGGCACACGCAAGCTGCACCTGACAGAGCAAAGTCGTGGCGTGATGGTGGCAATTGCTTTTGAGTCACTGGTAAAGTTGTTTGCACTGTTAACTTTGGCGCTGGCGGTATATGTGTTTGTGCTGGCTGATGAGCGCAGTATTTTTCTGCGTTTTGCCGACCATGCCATGGCACAGCAGCAAAGCAGCAGTAATTATGGTGTGGTGGAATTCATTACCAAAACTATTTTGGCAATGGCGGCAGTGTTTTTGCTGCCACGCCAGTTTCATGTCGCCTTTGTCGAAAATGTCTCGCATCACCATTTACGCCACGCCAGACGCTGGTTTTCACTGTATTTATTTTTAGTCACCATTGTGGTTATTCCTATTGCCATTGGCGGTATGCAGTTATTTCCGCAAGCGCTTAGTTCGGCTGACAGCTTTGTACTGCTTATCCCTGCTAAGTCCGGTTGGGATACTTTAAGCGTGCTGGTATTTATCGGTGGCTTCTCTGCCGCAACCTCGATGATCATTATTGCTACCCTGGCATTGTCAACCATGATCAGTAACGATGTGATTATGCCGGGCCTGCTGCGACACAGTAAAAGCCGTGGTTTGGGCCATGATTACAGTTTGTTGATCCTGCTGGTGCGGCGCAGCATGGTGATATTAGTGATGCTGCTGTCGTATTTATATTACCGGATGTTTGCCCGCAATTATGAATTGGCAGAAACCGGCCTGTTAGCTTTTGCATTAGTTATTCAACTGGCTCCTGCGGTTATCGGCGGCCTTTACTGGCGCCGTGGCAATGCTAACGGTGTTTATCTTGGCTTAACAGTCGGCTTTATATTGTGGTTTTATACCCTGATGTTACCGCAGTTGGTCAGCACCGGCGCTATTGACAGTAATATTATGCAAACCGGTTTATTTGGCTGGTCCTGGCTGGTACCGACTGCCTTATTCGGTGTTGAGCTGGATAGTTTAAGTCATGGCGTATTGTTTTCTCTGGGTTTTAACTTGCTGTGTTATATCCTGGCCTCGTTGGTAACCCAGGTGAATTTACAAGACCGGTTGCAGGCGGTGGCCTTTGTTAAACCGAATTTACCGGTTAATCATCAGGATACACCGGCACGGCGCATTCGCATTCGTAATACCGATTTGAAAATTCTGCTGGAGCGTTTTGTCGGCAATGGCCGTGCAGCGGAGTGTCTGCAAGAATATGCCAGGCGTCAGCAGGAATCTCTGCAACTGGATGATTTACCCAGCGTCGGCCTGGTGGAACATGTAGAGCGTGAATTGGCCGGGGTTATTGGCGCATCCTCAGCGGCTGCCATGGTTAATGCCGTGCTGGATGGACGTCAGCTGGGTTTCGAAGATGTGGTTACCTTGTTTGACGATACTACTCAGGCGATTCAGTTCTCACGCAAAATATTATTTTCTACCCTGGAACATTTAAGTCAGGGGGTCAGTGTAGTAGATCGTGAGTTAAAGCTGGTGGCCTGGAACAAAGCCTATCTGGAAATGTTCTCTTATCCGGATGCCATGGTGCGGGTTGGCCGGCCGGTGGCTGATATCGTGCGCTTTAATGCTGAGCGGGGCCTGTGTGGCCCCGGCAGCGCGGATGAGCATGTTGAAAAACGTATTTCGCATATGCAAAAAGGCACGGCACATGTGTTTCAACGGGTAAGGCCGGATGGCCGTGTCATTGAAATGCGTGGTAACCCGATCCCGGGCGGCGGTTTTGTTACCAGTTTTACCGATATTTCTGACCATGTGCAGGCGGTGCAGGCGCTGGCCGAAGCGAAACAGCATTTGGAAGACCGTGTGCAGGAGCGCACCCAGACTATTTCTGAGATAAACCATGAATTGCTGGGGGAGGTGCGCCGACGGCGTGAAACCGAGCAGCAATTGTTACAGGCTAAAGCTGAAGCCGAGGCCGCAAATGCCTCGAAAACGCGCTTTCTGGCGTTGGCCAGTCACGACATTTTACAGCCACTGAATGCGGCGCGGTTGTTTACTGCAGCGCTGGCCGGTATTAAAGATACGCAACAGCAACAACATATTATTGGCCAGTTGGATAACTCATTAAAGGCGTCGGAAGAGCTGATCTCCACCTTGCTGGAAATTGCCAAGCTGGACGACGGTAAATTAGCACCAGATGTGCAAAATGTCGCATTAAAAGAGTTACTGGCGCAGTTATCTGACGAATTCAGTTTGCTGGCAAAGCAAAAAGGTTTGCAGTTAACCGTGCGGGCAGCGGATTATCAGGTGCAAACCGATCCGACATATTTACGGCGAATCTTACAAAACTTGCTGTCTAATGCGATTAAATACACAAAAAAAGGCCGTATTGTGTTGGGGTGTCGCAAGCGGGGCCCGCAATTGTTGCTTCAGGTATGGGACACAGGTCCCGGCATTACCGACGGCGATTTACAGAGGATTTTTGAAGACTTTTACCGTATCGACGCCACCGCCAAAGGTGAGCAGGGCGTAGGGTTGGGCTTGGGTGTGGTAAACCGGATGGCAAAATTACTCGGCCATCCGCTGAATGTGGTGTCGACACCCGGCAAAGGCAGTATGTTCAGTTTAGTACTGCCGCTGAGCCAGACAGTGTTACGGCCTGAGCTGCCGCTACGAGGTAACATTCAACAACGGCCGGTCCAGGGCTTGTCTGTAGTGTGTGTCGATGACGACGCCGCTAATTTGGCAGCATTAACCGTGTTACTGCAGCAATGGCAAATTGATGATGTTAAAAGCTTTTATGATGAAGAAAGTCTGTTGGACTATGCGCGTTTACATGGCGCACCGGATGCATTGTTAATTGACTATCAGCTGGGGCAACATCTGAATGGTTTGCAACTGTATGAAAAAATAAAACTGGTTTGGGGCAATGTAAACGGTATTTTGGTATCGGCTTCGCCGGAGGCCGGGCTGGCAATGAAAGCAAAGCAACATGGCTTAATGTTTTTAGCCAAGCCGATTAAACCGGCAGCATTGCGGGCCAGCTTAAACCACTTGAAAATGTTAAAGCGCGCAGCGCATTAGTCTCTGGCTGCGCCACGGCTCAGTGCTGTGCCATCGCTTTGTTTACCGGGGGTTCCAGTGTTAAACGCTGCGCCTGGATCACCACCTGAGTGCGGTTGGTTACGCCCAGCTTGCGGAAAATAGCAGTGATATGGGCTTTTACCGTGGCTTCAGAAATATGTAAATCATAGGCAATTTGTTTGTTTAACCAACCTTCGGTTAAATAGTACAGCACTTTATATTGCTGTTGTGTCAGCTGTGCCACTTTCGCCGCCAGATCTAAATCCTCTTCGGCTTCGTCGCTGTGATGCTCCAATACCTGCTTTTTAATCGCCGCCGGCACCCAAAGTTCACCGGCTAACACTGCATTTAACGCCGCGCTGATATCGGCCGGATTAGCGGATTTGGGCACATAGGCTGAAGCACCGAAAGCCATAACGCGACGGATCACGTCCAGCTCCTCACTGGCAGAAATAACCACTATGGGTAGGGATGGAAAAGATTTACGCAGTTGAATTAAGCCTAAAAAGCCGCAATTACCAGGCATATGTAAATCCAACAACAATAAGTCTGTGTCAGGGTGTTGCTCCAGCGCGATACAGGTAGTGTCAAAACTGTCGGTTTCTATGGTTGCTTTAGTGGCAAAAGTGCTGCTGATAGCATTTATCAGCGCGTTGCGAAACAGCGGGTGGTCGTCTGCGACGATCAGTTTTGCCATCTTATCCTCCGGCGAAGGGAATTATAATTATTATGTTGTTTGTAAACAAAAGGCCGCATCTGCGGCCTTTATACTGAGGTGAGTACGCCGTTGTGTCAAGCGCGTACTGGCGGTATAGCTTATTTACGGTTTAGCCGGTTGTTTACCAGAGTTTCAACCACTGACGGGTCAGCTAACGTTGAGATATCACCCAGCTGATCATGCTCATTGGCGGCAATTTTACGTAAAATACGCCGCATAATCTTGCCGGAGCGGGTTTTTGGCAGGCCGGTTGGCGCCCATTGGATCAGATCCGGCGTTGCAATAGGCGAGATTTCCTCCCGTACCCAATCACGCAGCGCTTTGGTCAGTTCTGCACCGGGTTCAATACCCACCCTTGGCGTCACATATACATAGATACCCTGGCCCTTGATATCGTGCGGGTAACCGACTACAGCAGCCTCTGCTACGGCATCATGGGCTACCAGGCAGCTCTCAATTTCTGCTGTGCCCAAACGGTGGCCGGATATATTTAATACATCGTCGACACGGCCGGTTAACCAATAGTAACCATCGGCATCACGTTTGGCGCCGTCGCCGGTGAAGTACAAGCCAGGGTAAGTGCTGAAATAGGTCTGTTCAAAGCGGTCATGGTCGCCATAAATACTGCGCATTTGGCCGGGCCAGCTGTCTTTAATCACCAGGTTGCCTTCGCACGCACCGCTTAGTTCTTTGCCGTCATTATCGACTATCGCCGGTTGCACACCAAAAAATGGTCGCGTAGCGGAGCCTGGCTTAAGTTCAGTACAACCCGGCAGTGGTGTAATTAAAATACCGCCGGTTTCTGTTTGCCACCAGGTATCGACAATAGGGCAGTTACCCTTGCCGAACTTCTCGTGGTACCAGTTCCAGGCTTCAGGGTTAATAGGTTCGCCCACACTACCAAGGGTGCGCAGTGATGTCAGAGCTGCACCTTCTACCGGCGCATCGCCATGCGCCATCAGGGCGCGAATAGCGGTAGGAGCGGTATAAAGGATGTTCACTTTATACTTGTCGACAATTTGTGCCATGCGTTTGACGCTGGGGTAATTCGGCACACCTTCAAATAACACGCTGCTGGCGCCATTCGCCAAAGGTCCGTACACAATATAAGTGTGCCCTGTTACCCAGCCGATGTCCGCCGCACACCAATACACATCGCCGTCATGGTAATCAAATACATATTGGTGCGTCATCGACGCCCATACCATATAACCACCGGTGGTGTGCAGTACGCCTTTGGGTTTACCGGTAGAACCGGAGGTATACAGAATAAACAGCGGATCCTCAGCACTCATTGGCTCTGCGGGGCAGTCGGCGCTCTGGCGGCTTAGTAAATCATGATACCAAACATCACGGCCGTCTTTACCGGCCTGCATATCGACGTTCTTGCCAACATGCTTAACTACTATGACGTTTTGTACCGGTGAGGTTTCACCCAAATGGCCCAGCGCCATATCAGTATTATCTTTCAGGTTAGTGACGCGGCTGCCGCGCAGGGCTTGATCGGCTGTAATAACTAATTTGGAGTCGCAGTCGACAATGCGGCTACCCAGCGCATCCGGTGAAAAGCCGGCAAACACCACTGAGTGCACGGCGCCAATACGGGCACAGGCCAGCAGAGCTACTGTGGCCTCAGGAATCATCGGCAGATAAATAGTAACCCGGTCACCTTTGCCAACCCCTAGTTCTTTCATACCGTTAGCTAACTTACACACTTGCTGGTGTAATTCGGCATAGGTAACCGTTTTTTGTGCGTCCGGTGAGTCGCCTTCCCAAAAATAGGCTACCTGGTCGGCGCGCTGTGGCAGATGACGGTCAAGACAGTTATAGCTGGCGTTCAAAATACCGTCACTAAACCAGTTAATGTTTAACTTGCCGCTGTCAAAGCTGGTATTTTTCACCTTGGTAAAGGGAGTAAACCAGTGTAACCGCTTACCGTGTTCTGCCCAAAACGTATCAGGAGCACTGACAGATTGTTGATACATCTGCATATATTGCTCATTCGTCAGAAGAGAGCGCTTGGCTGCGCTGGCGGGTACCGGATAAACTGATGGATGTGACATAACTTCCCCTGTGAGACTGCTGTAATTTTCTAAGACTCTTTCTATCGGAGCCGTGTATTGTTTGAAATTAGACATTAGTCTAGCTAAAGTCAGGCCAGGCTGCCATGCATCAATACATTGTTGTTTGATGGTGGGTTTTAGCGCTGATTTGCGACTAAAGGCTAATTGCAGTAACTGCAGTAGTAAACCAAAGTTGAAACGAAAATTACCATTACAAGAAAAAACACGGAGAGACGGCAAATGAAAAAAATAACAACTGTATCTTACCTCGCTGCCTGCATAGCCCTTGGCGCCGGCAGTGTGCAAGCTGCGGGTTTCGATATTGGTGGCACTAATGTTACCTTTGGTGGCTATGTAAAACTGGATGCCATGGTAACTGAAACATCAGACGGTGAAATTGGTAACTTTCTGGGCCGGGATTTTTATGTTCCCTCATTGACTCCGGTCAATCCCGGAGCTGATAGTGCAACACGGTTTGATATGCATGCCCGCCAATCACGCTTTTTCTTCTCTACTGCCACCGAGCTGGAAGACGGCAATAAAATTACCGGTCATCTTGAGTTCGATTTTATGACCAGTTTTAATAATAACGACGAACGGACGACGAATGGCTATAGCCCGGTGCTGCGGCATGCCTTTATTAAATACAAAAACTGGACACTGGGCCAAACCTGGTCGAACTTTATGGATCTGGCGTCACTGCCGGACACATTAGACTTTGTTGGTAACCCGGATGCCGCTATCTTTATCCGCCAGGCACAGGTGCGCTACACCCACGGTAACTTTGCCTTCGCGGTAGAAAACCCTGAAAGTACGGTCTCTCCTGTAGGCGGTGCGGGTCGTTTTACCACAGACGATAATGCCACACCGGACTTTACCGCCAGCTACAATTTGAAAACAGATTGGGGTGTGGTTAAAGTGGCCGGCTTACTGCGTCAAATTGCAATTGATGATGGCACTTTTGATGATGAAGTAACCTCTTACGGTTTATCGGTTAGCACCAAAATTGATTTTGCTAACAAAGACGATATTCGTATTACATTAAATACCGGTAAAGGTCTGGGTCGTTATGTTGGTTTAAATACTGTTAACGGCGCGGTGCTGGATGCTGACGGCAATCTTGAAGCTATTGATGTGACCGCATTCTCTGTAGCTTATCGCCATTTGTGGAATGATCAATGGCGTTCTACCTTCCTGTATTCTACTTTGATGGCGGATAACGACACGGCGTTAACCGGAGTGGGCGCAACTAAAACCACCCAGAGCTACAGTGCTAACCTGCTGTACCAAGCCACGAAAAAGCTGATGGTAGGGGTTGAGTACAAGTTTGCTAACCGTGAAGTGGAGTCAGGAGCTGACGGCGATATGAACCGTATTCAGTTCAGTGCTAAATACGATTTCTGATTAGCATTTAACGCCAATAAAAAAGCCAGACATCGTCTGGCTTTTTTGTGTTCAGCGCATCATTGATGCGCCTGGCAAAGCAGATTATTCATCTGCTTTAGGTTTGGTCATCGGTGCTGTGACTGCCTGACGGGCGAATGCTGAACCGGCAGGACGCTCTGAACTGGCAACGCTTGGCCGCGCTGCAGCCGGCGTGGCTACAGGAGCTTCGGCGCTTGCTGATGCAGTGCTGTCAACGGCTTCCGGTTTAGTCATAGTAGCTACTACCATTTGTGCATAACGGCCGCCTGCAGGTTTCGCTGCCGACTTAGGTGCCGCTGCTTTAACAGTTACAGCTTCCGGCTTAACAGCTACTTCAGCTATAGCTGCAACTTTCGTCTCTGCCTTTGTTTCAGCAGTAACCTCAGCTACCGGTGCAGCTTTTACGGCAGTAGCTGGTTCAGCGCTTGCTTCAGTGTTTACTGCAACATCTGCTTCGGCTTTATCTGCTTTTTTCGCGGCCGGTTTGCGACGGCTGCGTGGTTTTGGCTTATCTGCCGGCACAGCGTCAGCTGTTTCAGCTGTTGCTTCATTTGCTGTTACAGGAGCTACCGCTTCAGCTGTGTTTTGCACGGTAGCATCTGCAGTTTCTGTGGTAGCAGCTTGATCCTGTACATCGGCAACTGCTTCAGCTGCTTCTGTTTGCTCCTGATCTTTCTTACGCTTCTGACCAGCAGCGCGTAAATGACGCGGTGAACGACGGTTACGGCTACGTGGCTCTGCCGCTTCTTCAGTCGTTGCATCATTTTTAGCGCTGACAACTTCGGTCGTGCTGCTGTCAGCTACGGTCTCAACTGTCACAACAGTTTCTGCCGGTGCCGCAGTTACCGCGTCATTAGCTGTGCTTTCAACAACCGGATTGGCCGGTATTTCTTTTGTTGTAACAGCTTCTGTCGCTACCGCTGTTTGCGCTGTAGCCACGGTTTCTGCCACCGGTGCAGTAACCGCTGTGGTAACAGTTGCAGCTTCTGGCTTATCCATCCGCACTGACTTGCGAACATTACGCCGCTGGCGCCGCTCGGCAATACGTTGCGGTGCGCTGTCTTCATCGTCGTGTTCTTTTACTACCGGTGCTGCAGCAGGTTTATCCTGCGGCTTTCTTGCTTCCTGTTGCGGCCTTGGTGCACGCGCCTCTTGTGGCGGACGTTGTTGACGTTCCGGTTTGTTTTGCGCTGTATCGTCTTTTACCGCAGTTGTGGCGCGGTCTTCGCCTTCATTGCGACGACGCGGTTTATTACGGCGACGGTTATTATCACGGTTTGCATCACGGCCATTTTCGCGACTGCCGTCACGATTTGCATCACGGCTATTGTCACGGTTGCCATCACGATTACCACTGCGCTGATTAGTGCGCCCGGTAGCTTTCGCTGCCGGTTTAACTTCCGGTTGGCTTTCGGCCGGGCCAAATACTTTACCAAACCAGTTGCTTATTGCTTTAAACAATCCGCCTTGTGCCGCCGGTGCTGCCTCAGCTGTTGCTTTAGAGGCAGGGCGTGCTGCGCTGCTGTCGGCAATATTAATAGCAGAAATAGCCGGTTTTTCTTTTACTGCATCAGATGCCGGTTGATACAAGGTGGTGGTCGCTTCAGGCGCTTTCACCATGTTGTAGCTGACATCATCAATTTCTTCGTCGATACGGATACGGATCACTTCATGGTTTGGTGTTTCCAGATGTTCGTTCGGAATAACAAACACGCGGATACCATGGCGGGTTTCAATGCGGCGCACTGATTCACGCTTTTCGTTCATCAGGTAAGTGGCGACAGACACCGGTACCTGAGCATGAATTTGACTGGTATTGTCTTTAATTGACTCTTCTTCAATTAACCGCAGGATAGACAGCGCAGAGGACTCAGTACTGCGGATAGTGCCGCGGCCATGGCAGCGCGGGCACACATGCGTAGCGGATTCACCCAGTGACGGGCGCAGGCGCTGACGTGACATCTCCAATAAACCAAAGCGCGAAATACGGCCGATTTGCACGCGGGCGCGGTCGTGTTTAACGGCATCTTTTAAGCGGTTCTCTACTTCGCGCTGGTGGCGTACCGGCGTCATATCAATAAAGTCGATAACGATCAAACCACCTAAGTCACGCAGGCGTAACTGGCGGGCAATTTCATCGGCCGCTTCCAGGTTAGTGTTAAACGCCGTTTCTTCAATATCGCCGCCTTTGGTGGCTTTAGACGAGTTGATATCAATAGCGGTTAAAGCTTCAGTGCTGTCGATTACGATAGAGCCGCCTGATGGCAGACGTACTTCGCGGCGAAATGCAGATTCAATTTGGGTTTCAATCTGAAAGTGCATAAACAGCGGCACTTCGCCTTGGTACAGCTTAACGCGGTGAGCGAAATCCGGGCGGAATTGTTGGATATAAACTTTAGCTTCTTCAAAAATACGCGGGTTGTCGATCAGGATTTCACCAACATCGCGGCGCAGGTAATCACGAATAGCGCGAAATACCACGTTGCTTTCCTGATGGATTAAAAACGGCGATGCGCGCTTTTGTGCTTCTTCAGTAATAGCCGACCAGTGCTTTAACAGCGCTTTTAAATCGTAATCCAGTTCTTCATAAGATTTACCGACACCGGCAGTACGCACGATTAAACCCATGCCATCCGGCATTTCTAACTGGCCTAATGAATCTTTTAATTCCTGACGCTCGTCACCTTCGATACGGCGGGAAATACCCCCGGCACGCGGGTTGTTCGGCATCAGCACCAGATAAGAACCGGCAAGGCTGATAAAGGTGGTTAAAGCGGCGCCTTTTTGGCCGCGTTCTTCTTTATCAATTTGGATAATAACTTCCTGGCCTTCTTTTACCACTTCTTTGATGTTCGGACGACCATCGAAACTGTAACCGGCAGGGAAGTACTCGCGGGAGATTTCTTTCAGGGGTAAAAAACCATGGCGATCAGCACCGTAGTCAACAAAAGCCGCTTCTAAGCTTGGCTCAACGCGGGTTATTTTACCTTTGTAAATGTTGGCCTTTTTTTGTTCGTGGCCGGGACTTTCTATGTCTAAATCGTACAGTTTCTGGCCATCGACCAGTGCAACGCGGATTTCTTCTTCCTGCGTCGCGTTAATTAACATTCTTTTCATCGTTAGTGACTCGCATTTTGCAGCCACAACGCAGCCCTGCGGGCACCTGCGTGTTCAGACGTTATCAAACACTAATGGGTGCAGTCTCACGACTGGAATGTCTGAAGAAACCAAATTGTCACTGCTTAGGCCTTTATGATGGCAGAGCAGTTTATGCTGTTTTCGTTTTTGGATCTGAAACACACCGCCTTACGGCGCTGCGTTATAGCAATATCTTTTATGCTCTGGTTGACCGGAACTCATGTTTTGCCGCTGTTGATAACAGATTACGCAACATTATCTCAGGCAAATGGCGTTTGGTTTACGCCGGGGGTATAAAAAACGTTGGTTTTCACCACGATTTCGGTATGATCAGTCCCCCAAGCGCTGCCGCACAAATTCTCTTACGTCACTTTGAGCGCCCTAATTGCCAGTTTTTGGCATAATTAGCGGGGTGATTATCCCACTAATGTGCAGCCGATAGCAACTGAAATCTAATATTAGCAGAGTATTCAAAACCCATGAGCGATGAAATCAAGTTACCTGTGCAATTAATTGAAATAGAACCTGATTTTATTGGGCAGCGTATAGATAATTTTTTACTTGCACGGCTCAAAGGCGTGCCGAAAAGTGTTATTTATCGGGTTTTGCGCAAAGGTGAGGTGCGAGTGAACAAAAAACGCATCAAACCTGAATACAAACTGCAGCAGGACGACGTGGTGCGCATTCCGCCGTTAACCGTTGCGGCAGAAGGCGAACCGGTATCGGTAAAGTTATCGATGGTGAAAAATCTCGAGCAACATATTTTATTTGAAGATAACGATTTGATTGTACTTAATAAACCTTCCGGCATGGCGGTGCACGGTGGCAGCGGTTTGCAGTTTGGCGTGATAGAAGCATTGCGGGCCCTGCGGCCATTGGCGAAGCACCTGGAGCTGGTGCACCGGCTGGACCGTGATACCTCAGGTTGTTTGCTGATTGCCAAAAAACGCTCAGTGCTAACTCACTTACATGAGCAATTGCGTAATAAAACCGTTGAGAAAAAATACTGGGCACTGGTCGCCGGTGACTGGGACAACAAGGTGCGCAAAGTTACTGAGCCGCTGAAAAAGAATACTCTGCAATCCGGTGAGCGGGTAGTGCGGGTAGATGAGCGGGAAGGCAAGCCGTCAGAAACCCGCTTTCGTATTCTGCAACGCTACCGGGAAGGTACCCTGGTCGAGGCATTTCCGGTAACCGGCCGTACCCATCAAATTCGGGTGCATACTGCCTGTACCGGACATCCTATCGCTTGTGATGATAAATACGGCGACAATGCTTTTACCACACAGATGCAGCAAATTGGCTTAAACCGACTGTTTTTGCATGCAAAAATTCTGAGTTTTATCCATCCGATGACAGAAACGACGATGCGGATCGAAGCACCGCTGGACCCGGTGCTGGAGCAAGCGCTGACAAAATTAACGAGAAAGTAAACTGATGCAGAATGTAGTAGATAAGCTTGTAGCAGATATGCCTGTGATGGATAAGGTGTCGCTGGTCATTTTTGATTGGGACGGCACCGTAATGGACTCTGTCGGGCGCATTGTATCGTCTATGCGGGCGGCGGCAGTGAAAGCTGAATTAATCGTGCCCAGCGAGTTTGCCGTTAAGCAGATCATTGGCTTAAGCCTTGATCCGGCATTTGATATGTTATTCCCGGGCGTTGAAGAGGCCAAACGTCAGCAGTTGTTTTCACATTACCGTGATCATTACACCTTATATGACACCACACCAACACCGCTGTTTGCCGGTGTTGAACAGGTATTACAGCAATTAAAAGATAACAACATTAAGCTGGCGGTGGCTACCGGCAAACAGCGACGCGGTTTAAAGCGGATGTTTGCTGAGACCGGGCTGGAGAAGTACTTCGACACCAGCCGCTGTGCTGATGAAGCGCAGTCGAAACCGCATCCGCAGATGCTGCAACAAATTCTGCATGAGCTGGATTTGCCGGCACAGCAGGCGGTGATGGTGGGCGATACCAGCCATGATATGAAAATGGCGCAAGCCATTGCGATGCCGCGTGTAGGCGTAACCCATGGTGTGCATGGCCGCGACGTATTAAGCCGGTTTGCACCCAAAGCCATTATTGATTCGATACCTGAATTATTGCAGGTTATTTAATCCTGATAGTTTTGGCGTCTCCGGTTTGCTCACGTCAACACGCCGTTAACCCTTCCCTGGGGGCTCGATTCGGCCATCCTGGCCTGCAACGGTTGACTTAGAGCAAGCCGGATCCACCTTTATGCTCATCCAAGAATAGCACATTAACGCCTTCATTTAACAGCATCTGGTTTAGCCGGATCAGTGGCAGGCCAATCAGGCTGTTGGGGTCGTCACCATTGAGTTTGCTAAACAGGCTAATGCCCAGGCCTTCGCTTTTAAAGCTGCCGGCGCAGTCCAGTGGCTGCTCTTTATCGATGTAGGCCATGATCTCGGCATCGGTCAAACTGCGAAAGCTCACGTTAAACGGCTCAACGATTACCTGTATATTGCCGCTTTGCGCATTAACCAGCGCCAGCCCGGTAAGAAAGGTTACCGTATTACCGCTAAAACGGCGTAATTGCGCCAGCGCGTTTTCTGCACTGTGCGGTTTGCCGATAATATCGTTGTTAAATAGTGCCACCTGGTCTGAGCCAATTACCAACCCAGCGTTTAAGCCCGCGGCAATGGCCTGAGCCTTGGCGATGGCCAAACGCCGCACCAATTGCTCCGCACTCTCGTTTGCCAGCGATGTTTCGTCAACCTCTGGCCTTGCGGTGTGAAACCGCGTTGTCAGCTTAGCTAACAGCTGTTGACGGTATTTTGAGGTAGAGGCCAGATACAGCGCTGGCAAAGCGGGCTCAGTCATTGATAAATAGTCTTTTTATGCAGAATAGGCCGCACTATAAACAGAATGATAAAAATGCGCGAGAAAAACGACAAATATCTGTCTGATCCCTTTGACAGCGCAGGGGCGCTTCTATATGATGCGCGCCTTATGCAAAAAGTAAAAATACCCGTTACTATAGATCCGGTTAAAGCAGCGCAAAAGCGCTCTGATTACGAAGGCTTTGTGCCGTTAGTAAATTTAACCCGGTTAACTCAAAGCCTGCTTAATCCGCAAGGCGAGGTAACGGTACGAGTTGAATGCGGTACTGATCAGCAAGGCCTGACTGTAATACAGGGTAGCGCTTCTTGCGAAGTGAGTGTAACCTGCGAACGTTGTAGCGAAAGCATGACCGTGTCGTTGGACTGCAATTTTGCATACACTCCGGTTAAGCCGGGTGATGACGCTGCTTTGGAGTTAATTCCTGAGCGTTACGACGTGATCGAGAAAGACGAACACGGCGAAATAAATTTACGACAGTTAGTGGAAGATGAGCTGATTCTGGCTTTACCACTGTTCCCAATGCACGACGAAGCGGTTTGCGCCGTTAGTGCGGCATTGATGAGCTTTGGTGATATCGGGCCTGAACCGGAAAAACCCAATCCTTTCGCTGTACTGGCAGAATTAAAGAAAAAGTGAGTTTAGGAGAAATACCATGGCTGTTCAGCAAAACAAAAAATCACGTGCACGTCGCGATATGCGTCGCTCACACGATGCATTAACTGGCCCAACGCTGTCAGTTGATTCTACTACCGGTGAAACGCATCGTCGCCACCACATCACTGCCGATGGTTACTACAAAGGCCGTAAAGTAAAATAAGTCTGGATGCAGCTGGTGCAGCCAACTAAGCTGACACTTGCATTAGACATGATGGGGGGCGATCACGGCCCCCATTCTACTATTCCTGCCGCTTTGGCAGCGATCTGTGAATTCCCTCAGTTACACCTTATTTTGTGTGGCGATGAAGCTAATTTAACTGAGCAACTGAAGTTGCACGGTGTTTTTCCGCATCCGCAATTAAGCCTGCGTCACAGTACACAAATCGTTACCATGGCCGATAAACCGTCGGTTGCCCTGCGCTCTAAACGCGACTCATCAATGCGGGTTGCGCTGGACTTAGTCGACAAAGGCGAAGTGCAGGCCTGCGTTAGTGCCGGTAATACCGGGGCGTTAATTGCCATGGCACACTTTGTACTGAAAATGCTCAACGGCGTAGACCGCCCGGCGCTGATCAGTGCGTTGCCGGCGATGGAAGGTAATCCGGTGTATATGCTGGATTTAGGCGCTACCGTAAACTGCGACGCTGATACCTTATTCCAGTTTGCCGTGATGGGCGCGGTAATGGCTGAAGAGGTGATTGGTATCAGTCAGCCTAAAGTGGCTTTACTGAATATGGGCGAAGAGGAAATTAAAGGCTCGGATCAGATAAAACGCGCATCAATGTTGTTGTCTGAATGTAACGACATTAATTACATTGGCTATATCGAAGGTAATGACATTTTTACCGGCAAAGCCGATGTGATTGTCTGTGACGGCTTTGTTGGCAATGTCGCGCTGAAAACCTGTGAAGGTGTGGCCAAACTCATCCTGCGCCGCTTTGAATCGAGCATTAAAGATAAAGTGACTGCACAATTATTCGGCTGGTTAATCAAACCTTTTATAAAAAACCTTTATCAGGGCGTGAACCCCGACCACTATAACGGTGCAAGTCTGATAGGATTGCGCGGAATTGTAGTGAAAAGTCATGGAAATGCGACTAAAGAAGCATTTCTCAGTGCCATCCGTCAGGCGGTGCGCGAGGTTGAACGCCAGGTGCCCGCCAAGATTAAAGACCGGTTGGAACACGTATTAATTGATAAAGCGTAGGTCCTCATGTATTCACGCATTATAGGTACCGGGAGTTATTTCCCGTCGCAGGTTCGCAGTAACGCTGATCTGGAATCGATGGTTGAAACCACCGACGAATGGATTATTGAACGTACAGGTATTAAAGAGCGCCGTATTATCGGTGACAACGAAACCGTCTCTACTATGGGTGCGCAAGCGGCATTAAAAGCCATTGAAGCGGCCGATATCGATAAAAACAGCATAGATATGATTATCTGTGCCACCACCAGCGCTTCCCGCGCATTACCCAGTGCGGCTTGTGAAATTCAACGTGAGCTCGAGATCCCGGCCATTCCGGCCTTTGACATTGCCGCCGCCTGTGCCGGCTTCTGTTATGGCCTGAGCGTAGCAGATCAGTATATTAAAAGCGGTATCGCCAAACGTATTTTGGTTATCGGCTCAGACTGTTTGTCGCGCTTAATATCACCGGAAGACAGAAGCATGGTGATCCTGTTCGGTGATGCCGCCGGCGCAGTAATACTGGAAGCGTCTGAGAAACCGGGTATTTTATCTACCCATATTCATGCCGACGGTAAATATTCGGAATTGTTGTATGTCGATAACCCAATTCGTGGTGATGAACAGTCTGTGCATCAATCCTGGGGCTCAATGAAGGGTAACGATGTTTTCAAAGTTGCCGTAACGAAATTATCTGAAGTGGTAGAGCAAACACTGGCGGCCAACAATCTGGATAAATCACAAATTGACTGGTTGGTACCGCATCAGGCAAACCTGCGTATCATCTCTGCTGTAGCACGTAAATTGGATATGTCGATGGACCAGGTTGTTATTAACCTGGACCGCTATGGCAATACCTCAGCGGCAACGGTGCCGACAGCGCTGGATGAAGCCATTCGCGATGGCCGTATTCAACGTGGCCAAACCTTATTACTGGAAGCCTTTGGCGGCGGTTTTGCCTGGGCTTCAGCGCTGGTTCGCTATTAAGCTTTAGCATCAAAATTTTCCGCAGGACTTAATATGACAACAAAACTTGCAATCGTATTCCCGGGACAAGGTTCTCAAAGTGTCGGCATGCTGGCTGATTTATATCAGCAGTTTGATGTGGTAAAAGACACTTTCACCGAAGCATCAAAGGCTTTGGGTTATGAATTATGGGCGCTGGTGGCCAACGGCCCTGAAGCTGATTTAAATGAAACGCATCGTACTCAGCCGGCGTTATTAACTGCCTCTGTTGCAGTGTGGCGCTTATGGCAGCAACAGGGTGGGGCACAACCGGCTTATTTTGCCGGCCACTCACTGGGTGAATACTCGGCATTGGTTTGTACCGGTGTCTTATCGCTGGCCGATGCGGTAAAACTGGTAGAAAAACGCGGTAACTATATGCAGCAGGCCGTGCCGGCGGGTGTTGGCGCTATGTCGGCTATTATCGGTCTTGACGATGCTGCTATTGCCTTAGCTTGTGAGCAAGCAGCACAGGGCGAAGTGGTGTCACCGGTAAATTATAATTCACCGGGCCAGGTGGTTATTGCCGGCCATAAAGCCGCAGTAGAGCGCGCCGGTGAGCTGTGTAAAGCTGCCGGTGCCAAACGTGCACTGCCGTTGCCGGTAAGTGTGCCATCACATTGTGCGTTAATGCGCCCGGCAGCGGAGCAATTAGCCGCCGACCTGGCGGCACTTAACTTTAATAGTGCTGTCATACCGGTGATAAATAATGTCGATGTTGCTATTGCAGCCGATGCCGCTGCGGTAAAAGATGCTTTGGTACGCCAGTTATACAGCCCGGTACAATGGACACAAACTATTGAATGGTTAGCGGCTCAGGGCGTAACTCATGTGCTGGAGCTGGGTGCCGGTAAGGTGTTAAGCGGTTTGATTAAACGTATAGATAAAAATATAACTGCTGCTTCGGTGGGCGACGTTGCTTCGCTACAAGCTGCATTAGCAGCAGAATAAGGATTAACCATGACAAATTTTATTTCTTTAGAAGGCAAAGTGGCGCTGGTAACCGGTGCCAGCCGCGGTATTGGTCGTGCCATAGCTGAGCAATTAGCTGCCCTTGGCGCCAAAGTTGTCGGTACAGCCACCTCTGAAAAAGGTGCTGAAGCTATCAGCGCTTACCTGGCGGATAAGGGTTGTGGCCTGGTGTTAAACGTTGGCGACACCGCTTCTATTGAACAATGTTTAGAGCAGATAAAAAACCAGTTTGGAGATATTGATATTCTGGTTAATAATGCCGGCATTACGCGCGATAATTTGCTGATGCGGATGAAAGATGAAGAGTGGTTTGACATTATGCAGACCAACTTAACCTCGGTATACCGTTTAAGCAAAGCAGTAATGCGCACTATGATGAAAAAACGTTTTGGTCGCATTATAAGTATTGGCTCTGTTGTCGGTTCTATGGGCAATGCCGGCCAAACCAATTATGCTGCGGCTAAAGCCGGGGTATTGGGTTTTACCAAGTCGTTGGCAAAAGAAGTAGCGTCACGTGGTATTACAGTTAATGCTATTGCGCCCGGTTTTATTGATACCGACATGACTAAAGAACTGTCGGAAGAGCAAAAACAAGCTATTTTTGCTCAGGTACCGGCCAACCGTTTGGGCCAGCCGGAAGAAATTGCTGCTACAGTGGCGTTTTTAGCGTCAAACCAGGCGGCTTATATCACCGGTGAAACAATTCACGTAAACGGCGGTATGTATATGGTGTAGGTTTATGTTGCTAAGCAGGTTTGACCAGCGCAAAATGCTGTTCTGTTTGCTTGCAACAATTCTGGCTTACGCATAAACTAGCGCCACACAAAATTGCACGAACTGTTGCGATTTATATGAGAAAAAGGAAGAAAAGATGAGCAACATCGAAGAACGCGTTAAGAAAATCATCATTGAACAACTGGGCGTTAAAGAAGACGAAGTTAAACACGAAGCGTCTTTCGTTGACGATCTGGGCGCCGATTCACTGGACACAGTTGAGCTGGTAATGGCGCTGGAAGAAGAGTTCGATACTGAGATTCCGGACGAAGAAGCTGAGAAAATCACTACTGTTCAGTCTGCTATTGATTACATCAAAGCACACGCTGAGTAAGTTATCAGCTTGCAGAACGGGTAGCTAAGCTACCCGTTTTCGTTTCAGGTCCGATGAAAATTTCCATGGCGGAGGGTTTTGTGGCAAAACGTCGTGTTGTAGTTACCGGTTTAGGCATGTTAACGCCGCTGGGTAATGATGTTGCCTCAAGCTGGCAAGGCTTACAGCAAGGTAAAAGTGGTATATCACTGATCGAGCATTTCGATACCAGTGCGTACACCACTAAGTTTGCTGGTTTGGTAAAAAACTTTGATGTAGAGCCGTTTTTTTCAGCCAAAGAGGCGAAAAAAATGGATCTGTTTATTCAGTATGGTGTGGCTGCCGGTATTCAGGCATTTCGTGACTCCGGTATCGAAATCACTGAACAAAATGCACCGCGTATAGGCGCCGCTATTGGCTCCGGTATCGGTGGTTTGGGGTTAATTGAAGAGAACCATACTAAGCTGATGAACAGTGGTCCTAAGCGGTTATCACCGTTTTTTGTGCCATCGACCATTATTAATATGATTGCCGGTCAGCTGTCTATTTTACTTGGCTTGCAAGGGCCTAATATCAGTATTGTTACTGCCTGTACTACCGGCGTACATAATATTGGCCATGCCGCGAGGATGATTAGCTACGGTGATGCCGATGTCATGGTTGCCGGCGGAGCGGAAAAAGCCTCTACGCCTTTGGGCATGGGCGGTTTTGGTGCCGCGCGGGCGTTGTCTACCCGTAACGATGCACCACAGCAAGCCAGCCGGCCGTGGGACAAAGATCGTGACGGCTTTGTACTGGGCGACGGTGCCGGTGTAATGGTGCTGGAAGAGTACGAACATGCTAAAGCCCGTGGCGCAAAAATTTACGCCGAACTGGTGGGTTTTGGTATGAGCGGTGATGCTTACCATATGACATCGCCTCCTCAAAACGGTGCCGGTGCAGCATTGGCGATGAAAAATGCGCTGAATGATGCACAGGTTAATCCGCAGCAGGTGGCATATATTAACGCGCACGGTACTTCTACACCGGCCGGTGATATTGCCGAAACCATGGCGATTAAATCAGTATTTGCGGCTAACGCAGACAAGCTGATGGTTAGCTCGTCTAAGTCGATGATTGGTCATTTGTTGGGGGCAGCCGGCTCGGTGGAGTCTATTATTACTGTGCTGTCACTGCAGGATCAAATTGTTACGCCTACCATTAATCTGGACAACCCGGATGAAGGTTGTGATCTGGACTATGTGCCACATCAGGCGCGCCAGGTGTCGATGGAGTATGCCTTGTGTAACTCATTCGGTTTTGGCGGTACTAACGGTTCTATTTTGTTTAAACGTGTTTAATTTGCTGTTTTAACACACATAATTTACCGTTATAACCAACAAAGGCTGCCAGGTGCAGCCTTTGTTTTATCTGCGTTTTAAGGCATACTGCTGCTTTTATTCATCCGGTATCAAGTGTGCAATCGGTCATTCCGGCTACAGATCGTAGTTTTAACTATGGCGACGGTATTTTTACCACTATGCAGGTGCGTGAAGGCAACATACTGTTGTGGCCGCTGCATTTGCAACGTCTGCAACGTGCGGCGGTGCAACTAGGCTTTGGCGCTATAGATTGGCAAGGTGTTGAGCAACAAGCGCAAGCTGCGATAACGGCGCCGGAGCAAGTGATAAAGTTACTGCTGTCGCGCGGCGAAGGTGGTCGCGGCTATGCCCCAACAGATGTCGGCGCCCCCTTAGTGTATGTATCAACCAGCCCGATGCCGGATTACCGTCATGCCCGACAGCAGGGGGTTTGTCTTGGTATTGCCGCGCTTAAATTGGCAGTACAACCGCTGTTGGCCGGGCTTAAACATAACAACCGCCTGGAACAGGTATTGTTAAAGCAAGAGCTGGCCGGCACTGATTTTGATGATTTACTGGTGTTGGATCAGCAGGGTTTTATTGTTGAAGCTACGGCGGCAAATGTATTTTTACACCGCGATGGCGTCTGGCATACGCCAAAACTGCAGCGCGCCGGGGTGGCCGGAGTGATGCGCCGGCATATTATGCAGCAGGCAGCGATCAGCCCGGTTGACTGGACTGTTACTGAGCTGGCGTCGGTTGACGCTATGTTTATTTGTAATGCCTTAATGGGTATAGTGCCGGTACGCAATATAGCAGGCAGAGCCTTAGCTGTTAGTACGGTGCAGCAGTTTTCAAAGCAGGTACTATGTTAAAAACACTGAAAATTATTCTGATAACCGGCATATTGTTGGGCCTTGGTTATTACTTGTCTGTGCGCTATGTACAGCAGATCCCGCTTAATTTATCCGCTGATATTCACACCGTGGCACCCGGCAGCTCGGCGCTCCGGTTGTGCCGGCAGTGGCAACAGCAAGCGCTGGTAAGTGAAAGCCAGTGCCTGATGCTGCGGTTGTACCTGAAGTTACATCCGGAAGATGCGGCAGTGCAGCAAGGGGTATATCGTATCGCAAACGAGCAAACGTTATTGCAGGTATTGGCGCTGTTTCGCAGCGGCAAAGAAGCCCAGTTTGCGCTGACGTTAATTGAAGGTGAAACCTTGCAGCAAAGCTTAGCCAGATTGCAGCAGGCAGAGTACTTACAGCAGGATATAACCAACGCAGAGCAGGTATTGCACCTGTTGCAATGGCCTGAAGACTGGGGGCCGGCACCACAGCATGGCGAAGCGCTGTTATATCCGGATACATACTATTACACCGCCAACAGCAGCGCTGCTGAGCTGGTAAAGCGGGCGCAGCAGACATTACTCAGCGAATTGGATACAGCCTGGCAGCAGCGTGATATTGATGTGCCACTGCAGAACCGCTATCAGTTATTAATACTGGCATCGATCATCGAAAAAGAAAGCAGTTATCCGCCGGAGAAAACCCTGGTCGCCTCGGTGTTTGCTAACCGGCTGCGCAAAAATATGCGTTTGCAAACCGATCCCTCGGTTATTTATGGTATCGCTGATTTTAACGGCAATATTACCCGTGCTGATCTAAACAATCCGCATCCTTACAATACTTACCGGCATCGTGGCTTGCCGCCCGGGCCCATCAGCCTGGTGGGGCGACCTTCATTGCTGGCAGCCGCACAGCCGGCAGAAACAGAGTTGTATTATTTTGTCAGCAAAGGCGATGGTACTCATCAGTTTTCCGCCACGCTGGAGCAGCACAATGCTGCGGTAAGAAAGTATATTTTGGAGGCTAAGCCATGACGGCGGCGGCTAAATTTATTGTAGTAGAAGGCCTGGAAGGCGCCGGTAAAAGCAGTGCTATTGCGCTCATTAAGCAGTATTTGCAGCAGTCGGGCCGGCAGGTGGTGTGTACCCGCGAACCCGGCGGTACGCCATTGGCAGAAAGCCTGCGTACTTTGGTAAAACAAGTGCAAACCAGCGAAGTGGTGGCACCGCAAACTGAACTACTGCTGATGTATGCAGCGCGTATGCAATTGCTGTGTAATGTCATTAAGCCGGCCTTAGCGCAAGGCAAGTGGGTACTGGCCGACAGACACGATATGTCATCACGCGCCTACCAGGGCGGTGGCCGCCAGTTAGACGAGGCGTTTATTGACCAGTTACGCACAGCGGTACTGGGTGATTTGCGACCTGATCTAACACTGTATCTGGATATTGATCCTGCTATCGGGTTGGAGCGGGCGCGGCAACGCGGCGAGCTTGACCGGATAGAGCAAGAGCAGTTGGCGTTTTTTCAGCGCACGCGGCAAAAGTATCTGCAAATTGCAGCCACTGAACCCAATATCGTGGTGATAGATGCCGGCCAGACGCTTGAGCAGGTGCAACAAAGCATTACGGCGGCTCTGCATAAGGCATTAGGCTAAGTTATGCTGCCATGGCTTGTACCTTATCAGCAGCAATTTATGCCGTTACTGGCACAGCAGCGCCTGGCGCACGGCTTGTTGCTTAGCGGGGCTGACGGTATTGGTAAGACGACCCTGGCAAACTGGCTTGCGGCCAGTTTATTATGCACTGCGCAAGATGCGGTAAAACCGTGTCTGCAGTGTAAAAGTTGTTTATTGCGTGCCGCCGGCAACCACTCAGATTTACTGACAGTTGACAGCAGTGCCGCCAGTATCGGTGTTGATGCTGTGCGTAAGCTCAGCCAGTTTATGCAAGGCAGGGCACAACAGCAGGTAAATAAAGTGGTGCTGCTGCCCCGGGCAGAAAAACTTACTGAAGCGGCCGCCAATGCCTTGCTTAAAACGTTGGAAGAGCCACCGCAAAACAGTTTTTTAATTCTGCAAACCAGTGCTGCAGCAACACTACCGGCTACTTTGCTCAGCCGTTGCCAACAGTGGCCATTGGCGGCAGAGTTTACTGACACTACCCGGGATTGGTTGACGCAACAGACAAACCGGCCGGTGCCGGATTTTCTACTGGCGTACTGCGCCGGTGGGCCGTTAAAAGCATTAGCAATGCTGGAATCTGGCGAGGCCGACAAATTGCAGAGCGTTATACAGGCGTTGCAGCAGTTTTTTGCCGCACAGCTGTCATTGGCTGACTGTATTAAGCAGCTCGATAGTATCAGCGAATTACGGCAATTATTGGGCTGGTTTTTGCGGCATTATTTTTTGCCGGCGCTCAGTGCGCAGCAGCCGCACCGGGTGCTGGCTGTACATCAGTTGTACAATCGTTGGTGCCGTGACGAAACACAAATTTTAGGGCAGAATAGGCCGTTAGCATTAAGTGCCTTATTAACCGAATTAACACGGCTGCGAGGCTAAGCGGAGGAGTTATGGAAGAACTGTCGATTGGATTTAATGACATTAAAGAGCTGTACCGCAGTTATATGCCGTTTTTAAAAAACGGCGGTTTGTTTGTCCGCACCCCCAGACAATACAAAATGGGTCAATCTTTGGCATTAAGCGTCACCTTGCCTGACGCGCTGGAGCCATTGTCGGTGTCGGGTAAAGTGGCTTGGATCACGCCACACGGTTCACAAAGCTCCAGCCCTGCCGGCATTGGCATCACTTTTATTGACGATAAATCGCAGTTAGGTGCAAAAATAGAAAAATTGCTCGGTGGCATGCTTAACGCGCCGGATCCAACCTATACCATTTAAACAGAGAGTATTATTTTGTTTGTAGATTCACATTGCCACCTCGACCGCTTAGAGCTGGATAAACTTGGCATGACGTTGCCAGATGTCATTGCCGCAGCACAGGCAAAACAGGTGGAGCACATGCTATGTGTCTGTGTCAGCCTGGCAGAGTTTGCGCAAATGTCGCAGTTAGTTGCCGCCTATCCGCAGGTTTCAGTGTCATGTGGTGAGCATCCGCTGCATCAGCAAGATGTTGTTGATGCCGAACTGTTACTGCAGCAATGCAGCCTGCCGCAGGTCGTGGCGGTAGGGGAAACCGGGCTGGACTATTTTTATGCCCCCGAGGCTAAGCTTAGCCAGCAGGCTGCGTTTGTCAGCCACATTCAGGTAGCAAACCAACTGAATAAACCGCTGATTATTCATACGCGGGATGCACGTGAAGATACTTTAGCGTTAATGCGCAGCCATCAGGCCGATAAAGCCGGAGGCGTGCTGCACTGCTTTACCGAGAGCCTGGATATGGCTAAAGCCGCGTTGGACCTGGGCTTTTATATTTCTATTTCCGGCATTATGACCTTTCGCAATGCCGATGAGCTGCGTGATGTGGTAAAGCAGATCCCGCTGTCGCGGTTACTGATAGAGACTGACTCACCCTACCTGGCGCCGGTGCCGTTTCGCGGTAAAACTAATCAGCCGGCCTATGTTACTGCGGTGGCAGAGGCGATTGCACAAGTTAAAGGTATCAGCCTTGAGCAACTGGCACAGGCCACCACTGAGAATTTTTACACGCTGTTTAACCGGGTAAAGAAAGAAGTTAACGGTTAAAGGCTGCTTAACGTCAATCAGCACACAATTTGCGCATAAAAGAAGCCCGGAACCAATCCGCATTGTTCCGGGCTTAGGGGAATGGCTCATAGGGAATGAGCCGTGCGCTATCGTTACAACATCAATCAGTTAAGGTAAGATTCAGTGTAGTTAAAAAGCAGATTTTTTCCTCTGCTACTTCAATTGCTGATGCCCTTGATGCTGATATCTATTTTCCATTTTACACCCGGCTTATCCTCAGGTTATCCCCAGCTTATTCCGTGAAGCAGGCAGTGTTACTGCGTTGAACCTGTTTTAGGGGCGACGGTATTATCTGCCGCTGTTAGGCGTTCCGAGAATTAAAATTGCTGTTTTTATAAACAAATAGTCTGAAAAAAGCACTGGCCAAGTGTGAATAACTGTGGGCGCTAATGCTATTTAGTGTGGCTTGCGCTGCAAACAATAGTAGACAAACTTTAGTCTTATTGTCGACAATGTTATCTGTAGCTGGCTTGACTTAGGCACAAAAAGGCTTTAAAACTAACCAATCTGAATTTTATGTCGACAATATATGGCATCGTTACATCCTTCTTTACGCTCGCCCATTACTGCTGCAGACCGGGTTTTGCTGGAAATTCAGCGTGCTATTGTTGAAGGCGATATTGCGCCCGGTAGCAAAATCAGTGAGCCGGAGCTGGCCAAGCAGTTTGACTTAAGCCGTGCGCCGCTGCGTGAAGCATTAGCCCGCCTGGAGCGTTGCCACTTAATTGAACGTATTCCTAATGCCGGTGCCCGGGTAGTGAAATTGTCGACACAAGGGCTGCTGTCGTTGTATCAGTTGCGCGAAACTTTAGAGGGCTTAGCATGCCGCTTAGCCGCCGAGCATATGGCTGATACTGAGATTGCCGAGCTGCGCGCCTTGCTGGACCAACATCTGAACACGCAGCGGGTGCGCGAAGGCGAAAGCTACTACCAGGAAGCCGGCGATCTGGATTTTCATTACCGTGTCATTCTGGGCAGCAAAAATGAATATCTTATCAATATATTGTGCGACGAGCTGTATTACCTAGTGCGGATGTACCGCGTGCAATTGGGTATGAACGGGCCGCGGGTATCACGGGCATTTGACGAACATAAAGCTATTCTTAATGCCATTGCCAACCGCGATGGTGAACTTGCCGATTTACTGATGCGCCGCCACATTGCCGCATCCAGGCGCAATATTGAAAAACAACTTGAACAAACGGGGACTTAACATGAGCACACAGACAGCAGGGCAAAAATTCCGCGCCGCGATAAGCGCTAACACACCGCTGCAAATCGTCGGTACTATTAATGCTTATACGGCAATGATGGCCGAGCGCACCGGCCACCAGGCGTTGTATTTGTCCGGCGCCGGTGTGGCCAATGCCTCTTTCGGCTTGCCCGACCTGGGTATGACGTCGTTAAACGACGTGTGCGAAGATATCCGCCGCATCACCGCCGCTACCAGCCTGCCGTTGTTAGTCGATGCTGATACCGGCTGGGGCGGGGCATTTAATATCGCCCGCACGGTAAAAGAAATGACCCGCGCTGGCGCGGCCGGTTTTCATATTGAAGATCAGGTGGCGCAAAAACGCTGTGGCCACCGGCCGAACAAAGAAATTGTCAGCCTGGACGAAATGGTTGACCGTGTAAAAGCCAGTGTTGATGCCCGCACTGACGAAAGCTTTTTTATTATGGCACGCACCGATGCGTTAGCGCAGCAAGGCTTAGACGCCGCCATTGAACGCGCCCTGGCCTGTGAAGCAGCAGGGGCCGATGCTATTTTTGCCGAAGCGGTATACACGCTGGAGCAATATCAGGCGTTTACCAAGGCTCTTAAGGTGCCGGTACTGGCCAACATTACTGAGTTTGGCCAAACACCGCTGTTTAATAAAACCGAGCTGGGCAATGTGGGTGTGGCCATGGTGCTGTATCCGCTTAGTGCGTTTCGGGCGATGAACAAAGCGGCATTAAACGTATACCAGTCTATTTTAGCCAACGGCGATCAGAAAGCCGTGGTAGACAGCATGCAAACCCGCGCTGAGCTGTATGACTTTTTAAACTACCATAGCTTTGAGCAAAAGCTGGATCAGCTGTTTAGCAGCAAACAAAAATAAGCCGGAATAAATTCAAAGAAAACGGGGACAAGACAATGGCAAATGCAAAACAACTCACCGGAGCAGGCCTGCGTGGCCAGGTTGCAGGTAAAACAGCATTATCAACAGTAGGTAAAACCGGCTCAGGCTTAACCTACCGAGGTTATGACGTAAAAGATTTGGCCGCGACATGCAGCTTTGAAGAGGTGGCACACCTGATTTTAAAAGGCGAGTTGCCAAATGAGGCAGAGCTTGCGGCCTATAAAGCCAAACTGAAAAGTCTGCGCAGCTTACCGCAGGCATTAAAAGATGTATTAGAGCGTATTCCGGCCAGTGCCCACCCAATGGATGTGATGCGTACCGGTTGCTCTATGCTGGGTAATCTGGAAACAGAAGCTGACTTTACACAGCAGCAAGATGCCAGTGACCGGATGTTGGCGATTTTCCCGGGCCTGGTAAACTACTGGTACAACTACAGCCACCATGGCAAGCGCGTTGAGGTTGAAACCGACGCCGACTCTGTCGCTGAGCAATTCTTGTGGACCTTACATGGCAAAAAGCCAAGCGCGTTGCATGTTGAAGTGATGCAAGCCTCGCTGATTTTATACGCCGAGCATGAGTTTAATGCCTCTACCTTTACCGCCCGGGTATGTGCTTCAACACTGAGCGATATGCATTCCTGCGTTACCGGTGCTATAGGTTCGTTGCGCGGCCCGCTGCACGGTGGTGCCAACGAAGCGGCGATGGAGCTGATTGAAAAAATGGCTAACCCGGATGATGCCGAGCAAAAACTGCTGGGGATGCTGGAGCGCAAAGAAAAAATTATGGGCTTTGGCCATGCAGTATATGCAGAGTCAGATCCACGCAATGCCGTAATTAAGCAATGGTCAGAGAAGTTGGCGAAGGCCAATGGCGATACGCGGTTGTATGACGTGTCAGTGCGCTGTGAGGCGGTAATGTGGCGGGAGAAGAAGCTGTTTTGTAATGCCGATTTCTTCCATGCCTCGGCCTACAACTATATGGCGATACCGACTAAGCTGTTTACACCGATTTTTGTTTGCAGCCGCTTAACCGGTTGGGCCGCGCATGTGATGGAGCAGCGCGCCGATAACCGTATTATCCGGCCAAGTGCCGACTACGTTGGTGTAGAGCCACGCAGTGTAAAGCCGATAGCAGAGCGTTAAGCAGGTGCTACTGATAAGTGGATGTGGCAACTGATCGGTTGCAACACCCGCCATGCTCGCCACAGCAACTCGTCCTTATGCCTACGGCAGGACTCAGACACTCTGTGGCTGCGCCAGCGGGGTTCCAACCTCACATTGCAGCGTGCATCAGCGACAAGTGATAAAGCCAAATCGGCTTGATCTAAACCAACCGTTGAAGCCCCGGACGGGCTGAGACGAGCCCCCAGGGATGGGTTTACGGCGTGTTGGTGTGGTCAAGCCGGTTTGTGCGTTACACCATAGTCTGGTTATAACCAAGACAAACAGGTAAATACAATGAACAGCCAATACCGTAAAAAACTGCCCGGCACCGCGCTGGATTACTTCGACACCCAAGCCGCTGTCGATGCCATAGAACCCGGCGCCTATGCCAAATTGCCTTATACCTCGCGCGTGCATGCCGAAAACTTGGTGCGTCGCTGCGACCCGGCCATGCTTACCGATGCGTTAAAGCAGCTGATTTACCGCAAACGCGATTTAGACTTCCCGTGGTATCCGGCCCGGGTAGTGTGCCACGATATTTTAGGCCAAACCGCGCTGGTCGACTTAGCCGGCCTGCGTGATGCTATTGCCGAACAAGGCGGCGACCCGGCCAAAGTTAACCCTGTGGTACCGACCCAGCTTATAGTGGATCACTCATTGGCGGTAGAGCATGCCGGCTTTGAAAAAGACGCCTTTGATAAAAACCGCGCCATTGAAGACCGTCGTAACGACGATCGCTTCCATTTTATTAACTGGACGAAAAAGGCCTTTAAAAACGTCGATGTAATACCGCCCGGTAACGGCATTATGCACCAGATCAACTTAGAGCGGATGTCACCGGTGGTGCATGCGCTTGATGGTGTGGCGTTCCCCGACACCTTAGTAGGTACCGACAGCCATACACCGCATGTAGATGCGCTGGGCGTAATCGCCATTGGCGTGGGTGGTCTGGAAGCCGAAAGCGTAATGTTAGGCCGCGCCAGCTGGATGCGCCTGCCGGATATTATCGGCGTAGAGCTTACCGGTAAAGCGCAGCCGGGCATAATGGCAACCGACATTGTACTGGCGCTGACCGAATTTTTACGTAAAGAAAAAGTGGTATCGGCTTATTTGGAGTTTTATGGCGAAGGTGCCTCCAGCCTGAGTTTGGGTGACCGGGCTACCATATCCAATATGACGCCGGAATACGGTGCCACCGCGGCGATGTTCAGTATTGACCAGCAAACACTGGATTATTTAACCCTGACCGGCCGTGAGCCACAACAGGTAAAACTGGTAGAAACCTACGCCAAAGCAGCGGGCTTGTGGAGCGACAGCTTAACCACGGCCGAGTACGAGCGGGTGCTGACATTTGACCTGTCGTCTGTGGGCCGCACTATGGCCGGGCCGTCAAACCCGCACGCGCGTTTATCTACCAGCGACTTAACTGCAAAAGGCATTGCCGGTAAATATGCACTGGTAGAAGGTGAAATGCCGGACGGCGCCGTTATTATTGCTGCTATTACCAGTTGTACCAATACCTCTAACCCGCGCAACGTTATTGCCGCCGGTTTGTTAGCACGCAATGCCAATAAGCTGGGTTTAACCCGCAAGCCGTGGGTAAAAACCTCACTGGCGCCCGGCTCCAAAGCGGTGCAGCTGTACTTGGAAGAAGGCCACTTGCTCAGCGAGTTAGAGCAACTGGGCTTTGGTATCGTCGGTTTTGCCTGTACCACCTGTAACGGTATGAGCGGCGCACTGGACCCGGTTATCCAAAAAGAAGTGGTAGAGCGTGACTTATATGCCACTGCAGTCTTATCCGGCAACCGTAACTTTGATGGCCGTATTCACCCTTATGCCAAGCAGGCGTTTTTGGCATCTCCGGCCTTAGTTGTCGCTTATGCTATTGCCGGCACCATCCGGTTTGATATCGAAAAAGATGTGCTGGGCTATGATAAAAACGGTAATGCGATCACCTTAAAAGATATCTGGCCAAACGATGCTGAAATTGATGCAGTGGTGGCACAAAGCGTGAAACCGGAGCAGTTCCGTAAAGTGTACGAGCCAATGTTTGCCGTAGAGGTAGATTACGGTGATAAGGTTACGCCACTGTACGACTGGCGGCCACAAAGCACCTACATACGCAGGCCGCCATACTGGCAAACCGAGGGCGAAGGCGCCATAGCCGGCGAGCGTACATTAACAGGTATGCGCCCGCTGGCGCTGTTGCCGGATAACATTACTACCGACCATTTATCACCGTCAAACGCCATTATGTTAGACAGTGCCGCCGGTGAATACTTACACAAAATGGGCCTGCCGGAAGAAGATTTTAACTCCTACGCCACCCACCGCGGCGATCACTTAACCGCGCAGCGCGCCACTTTTGCTAACCCGAAACTGGTTAATGAAATGGTAGTGGTAGACGGCAAGGTGAAACCCGGTTCACTGGCAAGAGTTGAGCCGGAAGGTAAAGTTATGCGGATGTGGGAGGCGATAGAAACCTACATGGGGCGCAAGCAGCCGCTGATTATTGTCGCCGGTGCCGATTATGGCCAGGGTTCATCGCGTGATTGGGCAGCCAAAGGCGTGCGTTTAGCCGGGGTTGAAGCTATTGCGGCTGAGGGCTTTGAACGTATTCACCGCACTAACTTAATTGGCATGGGTGTATTGCCGCTGGAGTTTAAACCTGGCACAACGCGTATTACACTGGGCCTGGACGGCACTGAAACCTATGACGTTGTGGGCGAGCGCAAACCACGTACTACGTTAACGCTGGTTATTCACCGCAACAATGGTGAAACGTTGAACGTGCCGGTAACCTGTCGTTTAGACACGGCAGAAGAGCTGTCGATTTATGAAGCCGGCGGTGTACTGCAGCGTTTTGCGCAGGACTTTTTGCAAGGGGCGGTGTAATGGCTGTTCCTCAGATAAAAATCCCGGCCACCTATATGCGTGGCGGTACCAGCAAAGGCGTGTTTTTTAAACTGGACGATTTACCCAAAGCCGCGCAAGTGCCTGGCACAGCCCGTGACAAGCTGCTGCTGCGGGTGATCGGCAGCCCGGATCCATACGGTAAACACACCGACGGTATGGGCGGCGCCACCTCCAGCACCAGCAAAACGGTGATTCTAAGCAAAAGTAGTAAAGCTGAGCATGATGTCGACTACCTGTTTGGTCAGGTGGCAATAGATAAGCCATTTATTGACTGGAGCGGCAACTGCGGCAACTTAACTGCAGCGGTAGGCTCCTTTGCTATCAGTAATGGTTTAGTGGCACAAGACCGCATCCCGCAAAACGGTATCTGCACTGTGCGCATCTGGCAGGCCAATATCAGTAAAACCATTATTGCCCATGTACCTGTCACTAATGGTGAGGTGCAGGAAACCGGCGATTTTGAACTGGATGGTGTAACCTTCGCGGCAGCGGAAGTCGCCATTGAGTTTCTAGACCCGGCCGCCGATGCAGGCGAGGGCGGTGGTGCGATGTTTCCCACCGGAAATATCGTAGATGATTTAGCCGTGCCCGGTATCGGCACTTTTAAAGCCACACTGATTAACGCCGGCATCCCGACTATTTTTGTTAATGCCGCCGACATCGGTTACAGCGGCACTGAACTGCAGGATATGATAAATAGCGATAACGCCGCACTAGCACGCTTTGAAACTATCCGCGCTTACGGCGCGGTAAAAATGGGACTCATTAGTGATATCAGCGAAGCTGCAGCTCGGGCACACACGCCGAAAATTGCTTTTGTTGCGCCGCCACAAAGCTATGTGTCATCCAGTGGCAAACAGGTAGATGCCGGCGATATCGATCTTTTGGTACGGGCGCTGTCGATGGGTAAACTGCACCACGCCATGATGGGCACCGCCGCCGTGGCCATCGGTACCGCTGCTGCTATTCCCGGCACCCTGGTAAATCTGGCAGCCGGTGGTGTAGCGCGCGAAGCCGTGCGCTTTGGCCACCCGTCGGGTACGTTACGGGTAGGCGCAGCCGCCACACAGGTAAAAGGGGAATGGACAGTAACCAAAGCCATAATGAGCCGCAGTGCGCGGGTGCTTATGGAAGGTTTTGTTCGCGTGCCGGGTGATTGTTTTTAAACAATCTGTGTAAGTTGAAAAGGGCGCTGCGGCGCCTTTTTTTACAGCAGTTGGGATAGCGGGCTTTTAACGGCATTGCCGCCTTGTTTCAACACGTGAGTATAAATTTGGGTGGTTTTTACATCGGAGTGGCCAAGCTGTTCCTGAACCGTGCGGATATCCATACCCGCTTCAAGTAAATGGGTAGCAAAGGAATGGCGTAAGGTGTGACACGTTACCTGTTTAGCGAGCGCAGCTTTTTTCCCTGCAATGCGCACTGCTTTTTGCAAACCAGATTCATCAATATGATGCCGTCTAAGTAAATTAAACTGTGGGTCGATACTTAAGCGGGCAGAAGGAAACAAATACTGCCAACCCAGCTCTTTTGGCGCTGCCGGGTATTTGCGCGCCAAAGCAAACGGCAACCACACGCCGGCAAATTCTGCAGTCTGCATATCCTGCTGGTAAAACGCGTCTACCAGATCAATTTGCCGGCGTAGCGGCTCAATGAGTTCTGGCGCCAAAGTTACCCTGCGATGTTTGCCGCCTTTACCATTCCAAACCATCAGCGATAAATAGTCAAAATCAACAGTATTCACCCTAAGCCTAACCGCTTCCATTAATCGCAGGCCGCTACCGTACAACAGCTGCGCCAGCAGTAAATACTGTGGGTCAATACAGGCTAAGAGCGTTTTAACCTCGGGCTTGGTTAGCACTACAGGCAATTTACGCGGCTTAGTGGCCTGATTAAAGTTTAGGGTCAACGCCAATGGCCTTTTAAGTATTTCTTTATACATAAAGCTCAAAGCATTAAGTGCAAGCGCCTGTGTTTGCACAGCTACATTTCGGCTAACCGCCAGGTGAGTTAAAAATTGCTCTACGTGCTCATCTTGCAAATCACTGGGGTGACGTTTTTTGTGAAATAAAATAAAAAACTTTATCCAATGCAAATAAGTTTCAACAGTCCGCTTTGCATAGCGTCGGGTATACATTTCCTCCGCAATGAACTGCATAAAAGGCGATGATTCAGGCATGGCTACACTCCAAATAAGCACTGTTTAAGTATACAGTTAATTTTAAAATGTCAAGCAGGTCTTGTTAGACGGAAAAATCCGTACTTTTCTATCTGAAGCGAATATTTGAATCACTAAATCGTTGTAAATTTAGTTAATTCTCAGTAATGTCACATGTATAAAATTTACAAAGACGGAAAAGTCCGTGTTTAAATACGGATTTTTCCGCCGAATAAGCGTTAGGCTGAAGATCAAAAACGGAACAAGGAAGTATGCGTTCAAATAACAGTTTTCTTTGCCAGTCTTCAATTTTGCGTCGTTCATCCGAACCTATGCCGGAACATCTGCGCCATAAAACTCAAACTTCTTTGCCATCCTTCATGTCACGTTGGTTGTCCAAATCCGCCCCGGAACATTTGCGCCAACAAACTCAAATTCGCGTCGAGGTAGTAGGGGAGTTAGCGTGTGCTGGTGTCTTGCATTCCCATGCACTTTTACCGGAAGGTTTGCACGCGTATGCTCAAAGCCCAATATCCGGCAACGGGTTGTTTCGTCAATTGCGCCAGCCACGGCATTTTGGCCTAACCAGGCATTCAAGCCGCTCGCTGCGCTCGCTGGGACGGGCTAAAGCCCGCCCCTTAACTTAGCGTTATACATAGGTGCAATTCTCGATGATTGAGTTAATTATAAAGTTTGGCTTGGTCAGTGTCGCCACCGTAACAATTATAGTGTTTCTGGTCGTCTACTACTTGGCCGAGCCACGAAAGGAAATATCTTTTTGGGGCATAAAGTTCCATAAAAAATGGATGCCGAAAGTAAAGTTCTCATGGAGAAGAGCACCTAAAGTTATACCAATCGATTGGCAACAAATATTCATTGTATTCAAAATTTCAGACACGTATAAACTTCATGAGACAGAACTCTTTGAAAGAGCGCACATACAGTCACGCTTTACAGAGCTACAGGTAAGAGAAATTTGTGTTGAAATGGAAAAGTACGGTTTGGTTGAGCATTCATTCAACTACTACGTTTTACAAGATCGGGCATATAAACTCGTTAATAAAGTAAATGCAGTTTAACAATCTAAGAAAATGTATAACAAGGCGCTCCAGCACCGCACACTTCGTGCGCTCGACAGTTCGTAAGTCGCTTTTTTGTGGTTTTGCTACGCAAAAGTATTCCACAAAAAATCAACTTACGAACTGCGGCTGAGCTTAGCGTTAGCAGGCATTCGTGGTTTTAAGGGTTTTGGTCAGTAGTTTTTTTCCGGCCTTGCTCGCGTTTGGTTTTCTTAGCGGCAGCGCCAAAAGTTTTAGCTCGCCAGTTTGTCGGTTTGCTGCAAACGGTTGTGGCGGTAGCGTTGTTCTTCCTGGCTTCGCTTATCAGTTTTAAAGGTTCCGGTTGGCTCGCCGTATCGCAGCTGACTGGTATATTTTTTAATAAAAAGCAGCCGTGCCGTTGTTCAGGTTTGCCAGTGCGGCAAGCCGCTCAAGTCTGGTGTGGGCTGCTAACAAGCAAAGGCAGCCGACGCGCACCGCGCAGCTGCTTTGAGCGTTAGGCAATTATGACTTTTGTTCCTCCATTCTTTCTTATCGGGCTTGTAATCTGCGTCGGGTTTCTTGTTATTACTTTGATACCTGCCATTTTCTTAAAGTTGCTAGGGAAACGTTATCTATTATGTAGAATCAATAATCCGTTTCGTGCTATTTATCTAACGGCCATAATTGCGTTTGTTGTTCGAGCTGTCATTGCTGCACCTCAAACAGCTATTGCGTCAAACGTACACGGTTTCCAAATTTTCATTCCACCTTATCTAATTTGCTTCTTCATTGTTGGCTTCATTATTTTTAGCAGACGACTTGAAGGGGAACATTATGGGAAAAAGGAAGCAATTATATCCGCCGGAATTTCGCTAGGATGTGTATTGTGGTATTTATTAGTTGAGTTAACCGTATATGCGTACATTGCAAAAACCTAACAAGCGCCTTAAACAACGCAGCCTGCGGCCGCTGGACTCGCAACAAGTTGCTCGCCGTTTAGGCGTGCGTTAGGCTGTAGAGCATGGATCGAGACGAAGATTTGATCAGAGGTGTTGGATACATGGTTATTCAGGCTTCTCACTTAGAAAGAGAAATAGAAGAATTGTGCCGTTGGTTGGGTTTGGCCTTTCCCAGACCTGAGCACCATGAGACAATTCGAGTTAGCGACAAAATTAAGTGGTGCAAACAAAAGATTAAAGATGCGAATGATCATACTCTCGAAAGCCTTGATAAAGCTCTTGATAAGACTGTGAACCTTTTGGAGAAAAGAAATAAATTGGTTCATGGTCAGATATATTTCGCATCAAATGCACCTGAAAAAATAATTTCAACTAAAAAGGGTGTTCACGAGCGAGAGCTATTAGCATCGGAAGTTTATGATTTAGCTGAAAATATCTTTGAGCTTCATCAAAGCTTATTGGGTGAAAATGCTTTTAAACTTGTCGAAGCCCTGAAAGATAAAATAAATGCCTAACAAGCGCCTTAAACATCGCGGCCTACGGCCGCTGGACTCGCAACAAGTTGCTCGCCGTTTAGGCGTGCGTTAGCCGGCTGTCGGGGTGTTTGGGCTTTTAAGGTTTTCTATTTTGGCTTTGCTCACGTTCCGTTTTTTTAGCGGCAAAGCCAAAACGCAAAGTTCGCCAGTTTGTTGGCAAGGTGCAATCTCTGATGGTGCGGTAGCGTTGTTCCTTTTGGCACTTTTGCTCCGCTGGCCTTTAAGTTTTTAGGTTCCAGCCATTTCGTTGTATCGCACTTGGCTGGTTTCGTTTTTAATTTTGCACATGGGTGCCGTTGTTCGGTATCGCTTGGCGGCAGTGCCGCGTGGGTAAGTTGGTTGTCGCCGCTAACAATGCGCAGCACTCGCTCCCTTCGGTCGCTGGGACGCCAAACCCGCTGGCGCGTCTTTGTCGCCCGTGTGCGCGGCGTTAAACGGTAAGGAGACTCATGGCAAAGCTTAGTTTGGAAGCTTGGAAAAGCTGGAAAGAAGCACAACAAAAATATGACTATTTTGTCGTCGGTCTCACAACGACACTGTTTACTTTTCTCGGGTCGAAATATCAGCCGGAGCCTATTGGTTTTTCTCAAAACTCATTTGAGCTTGCAGCACTATTTTGTCTATGTATTTCTATTCTTGTTGGCGTGTTTAAGCTCGAATCAGATATATCATTACTATCAACAAACTTGAGGAAGATAGAAGCTAGTGAACACCTTGACGTTATTAATAAAATTATCAATGCGCCAGGGCCAGTAATTGATGGCGATACACGAAAAGAAATATTAAAAACTGATGCCCTTGATAAACAAGAAATGCTCGCAGAATATGTCTCAAAATCTGGTAAAGGCCTGACAATAATAGGCAAGAGAAGTGAGCTAATGTTCCGAGCAAGAAATGTAAGCTTAGTAATTGGTTTCGTACTTTTAATAGCATCAAAGTTTGTTGGTTTATATGCAGTGTCGTAAACCGTTTAACAATCCGCGTCATTCGGGGCCTACGGCCCCTGCGACGCTCACACGTTCGCGCGCATGCGCGGGGCGTTAGGGCTCTCTCGATATGAATTCAAGGATTGTAACTTATATTTTTTCGGGGCTTTTCGCAGCAATATTTCTCTTGAGCGGCCTTGCCGCTATGTTTGGCTTTGGTATTGTCTCAGTGGGACTTGCGATTGGCTACCAACCAGATTTCGGTGAGCTCTCAGTTTATGAGGTTGTGGTAATTATAATTTCATTATTTATTATCGGGTTGTCACTGCTAGGTATTGGCGCACCTTTCTTTATAAGTATATTTATGGAAATTCAGTTACTTAAACACTGTAAAGCCAAAGGTCTTGATACAGAGGCTCTATATTTTAAGCACCCATATAGTTGTCGAGAGTTGCACGAATATACATCAAATGTAAGTGATGCTTGGGTAAGTGCTGATGCAGGTAAATCACTAAACAAGTTTGTACTGACTCTTAAACGTATAGCAAATTTTAGCTTTTTCTCGGTTATGGCTCAGTTTATGTTAGTCATGGTTGTTGTGTTTATGTTTGTGCAGTTTATTAAGTAACAGCGATACCGCCCTAACAAGTTATCTATGGACTCCCCCCGCTATTGCAAGCACAAAGTGATCAAACTTGGCGGTGAATGACTGCATACGTCTATTCGGCTCGTGAGATTCATGGTGTTAGCCATGCTCCAGCCCTGATAACTTTCGCGCACAGGTGCCTCATCGCTCAAGCGGTACTTGTATACCGAACTTGTTATCAGGCCCTTCGGTAATACCCCCTAAAAATAACTGACGTCAAAAGTA